>CP075368.1:2533388-3800083 GCA_019454185.1 Phycisphaeraceae bacterium | reverse complement strand
CAGAGGGGCAGAGGGGCAGAGGGGCAGAGGGGCAGAGGGGCAGAGGGGCAGAGGGGCAGAGGGAAATAATATTATATAGCTTTGTGCGTTCGCGGCTACGACTTGACCACTCGCACCTCGCCATCGGCGGCGTGGGCGACGATGCCGAGGTCGTGCAGCGCGATGAGGGCGGCCTCCTGCTCGGCCTGCTTCTTGGACTGACCCCAGCAGGGCTCGAACCTGCGGCCGGCGATCTCGACGCAGACCTTGAAGCACTTGGCGTGGTCCGGTCCCTTCTCGTCGAGCACCTTGTACGTCGGGGTCTCGTTGAACACCTGCTGCGCGTGCTGCTGGAGCACGGACTTGTAGTTGTGCTGATGCCCGCTCTCCGCGGCACGATCAACGAGCCCGATCAGGAGCGGGCGCAGGAACGCGCGTGTCATATCGCAGCCGCCGTCGAGATAAACCGCAGCGATGACAGACTCGAAGACCGCGGCGGCGAGCGAGGACGGGAGGGCGTCGCCCCGGGCTGTCTGCATCCCCTTGCCGAGCATCAGCAGGGAGTCGAGCCCGAGCTGGGTCGAGATCTGGGCGCAGGTGCGCCGGGAGACGATGGTGGATTTGATCTTGGTCATCTCCCCTTCGAGGAGATTGGGGAATCGCTCGTAGAGCATCTCGCAGACAACGAGGCCGAGCACGGCATCGCCGAGGAACTCCAGACGCTCGTTCGAGTTGAGCCGGTCTTCGGAGACCGAGGCGTGCGTCAGCGCGAGGTCGAGGAGCTCGATGCGCTTGAACGTGTACCCGATTGCCGCTTCTGCGGCGCGCAACGATGAGTGGTCCATTCCATCCGCCTGTCGGTCCGGTGACCGACGATGTGCTTGAGCGGCGCCATGCGGCTCAAGAGCGGACGCGGGCGCTCATTTGCCGTCCGTGCGAACACCGAACGGACGACGGCAGAGGAGCGGACGCGTCTGCGGTCGGCGAAGCCGACCCGACCCTCTGAACATACCACGCATCGGCGTTTCGTACACCGTACATGGACGAAGGAAAGTGAGATTCAGTCATGAATGTCCGATAACTATGTGGTCTACTGGCCAGTTCAAGGGAAAGCACCGGATGGATCGTCCGCCTGATCTGGCATGGAAAGTAGCAAACGGGCGTCTGGCGGGCTATTGTCTCTGCCCCCCATCGGGCGGGCGTGGGCGATGTCGCCCATGTCGATCCAGGAGCCGGCTATGCATTATCCACACCGTGTCAGCCGTCTGAAGAGGAAGCGCTCGATCGGCTTTCGCGCACGGATGAAGACCACCAACGGGCGCAAGATGATGAACCGCAAGCGTGCCGCGGGCCGCTCGCTGAACGTCGCTGATAAGTGATTCGCTCCCTCTGGCGACACAACTGAAAGTTCATTCACGCCTCGGCAGACGCCGGGGCGTCTTTGTTTTTCACGTGAGCCCGCGAGTCGCGCCGCCGTCGACGAGGAGACTCGTGCCGGTGATGAACGATGCGCGTTCGCTGGCGAGGAACGCGACCGCAGAAGCGAGTTCGTTGGGATCGCCGAGCCGCCCGAGCGGGATCGCCTGTGAGAGCATGGCGTACTCCTCGGCGGGTGTGAGGCCGGAGACCTTGGCGCGGGCCTCGGAGAGGTGGGTCAGGCGATCGGTCGCGTGCATGCCGGGAAGGACGCAGTTGACGAGGATGCCGTGCGGCGCGAGCTCTGTGGCGAGGGTCTTGGACAGCCCGTGGACCGCGCCACGGAGGGCGTTCGAGAGCATCAGGTTGTCGATCGGCTGCACGGCGGAGGTGCTGGTGATCGTGATGATCCTCCCCCACTTCTGCTTCTTCATGTGCGGGATGCAGAGCCGCGAGAGGCGGACGACGTTCATGAGCGTCGAGTCGATCGCGGCCTGCCAGGCGTTCTCGTCGGCTGCGTCGAACGGACCGGGAGCAGGGCCGCCGGAGTTGTTGATGAGGATGTCCGTGCCCCCCCACCGGCTCGCGACCTCGGCGACGAGGCGTTCGCAATCGGCGGCACGGGTGACATCGCACGCCAGGCCGAGGGTCTGGGAGCCCGTCTCCGTGGCGATGGCTCTGGCCGCGGCTTCAGCGGCATCGGCCGACCGTGAACTTACACAGACCCGGCACCCTTCCGAGGCGAGGGCTCGGGCGACGGCGTATCCGAGCCCCTTGGATGAGGCGGCGACGATCGCGACTTTGCCGGTGAGCCCGAGGTCCATGTGCTCTCCTTCGGATGGCTTGGGTGGATGGGGCGAGATGCTATCCGGGCGGGTGATACCGATGAACCGGGGCGGGTGGGGTATCGGGAGACGCTGAGGACGATACCCGATGACTGGCGAGGCACAATCTGATACTCTCGTGGGCCGATTCCACCCCTTCTCTGCCATTGCTGAGGACGACCATGCCGGGCGAAAGCGTCAACAAGGTGTGCTGCAAGTGCGAGGTCGATGTCTCTCAGGCGAAGCGCCACAAGGACGCCAAGGGACGGTACTGGTGCGAGCCGTGCTTCGCGAAAGCCGCGGCTGAGGCGAAGGGTGGAGCATCACAGGGCAAGCCGGATGCGGCTTCCGGCGCGGCGACGCCGGCATGGCTGGCGGGGAGTCTGGCTGTAGAGGGCAAGCGATGCACGGCGTGCTCCGCGCCGATGCCGAAGGAGGGAGTGATCTGCACATCGTGCGGTCACAACAGCGAGACGGGGAAGGCGATGGGGACGCGGGTGGTGATGGCGCCGAAAGAGAAGGCGCCGAAGGCCAGCAAGGGGCCGAGTCTGCTGGGTGGTCTCGGAGGCGCGTTGCAGGGCCCTGCTGCGGTTGGATTCAGTGTCGTAGGCGGCGCGGTAGGAGGCGGGATCGGCGCGTGCATCTGGGCCATGATCGCAAAGTCCCTCCAGGTTGAGATCGGGTACATCGCCGCGCTTGTGGGCATGTTGGCGGGTGGTGGTGTCGCGGTGATCGCCGGCAACTACAGAGGAATGACGACAGGGATCATCGCGGCCGTGATCGCCGTAGCAGCGGTGATGGGCGGACGATACTGGGCGATCTCGATGATCGCGGATGAGTTCGTCGGAAAGATGTCCAGAACCGAGATGAGGATCCAAGAGGAAGATGCCCCCTATTTCCTTGCTCGCGAAGTCACCTCAGAGTGGGAGGCATCGGGGCAGCTGAAGAACTGGATCTCGAATGTGTCCCGTGAGGATGCGGAGAAGCTCGAGGATTTTCCGAAGGAGATCCAAACGGAGACGATGCGTCGTTGGACAGCGAAATCATCTGCGGAAAGAGCCGCGTATGTCCGTGTCCAACAGGACCGCTTCAATCAGGGCGCGAAGGAGTACTTGAAGGAAAACGTCTTTATGGATTCCTTCGATCTCATCGACGGGATCTTCATCATGGTGGCGATTGGCGTTGCCTTCGGCATCGGGAGCGGCGGCTCATTCAACGATGACTGAGTCGGCTGCAGCCCGTTCGTCACGCGCTCACCGCACGCCGATAGGCAGCGGCTGAGGGCGGACGACGTGGGTCGGCTGCACCGCGATGTTGAGCGGGATGCGCTTGCCGTCGGGGCCCTTGGGCGGGATGCCCTCGTTGTCGATGTGGCGCTGGATGGCCATGATGCCCTCGATGAGCATCTCGGGGCGGGGCGGGCAGCCGGGGACGTAGACATCGACCGGGATGTACTGATCGCACCCCTGCACGACGGCGTAGGTGTCGAAGACGCCGCCGGTGGAGGCGCAGGCGCCCATGGAGATGACCCACTTGGGCTCGGTCATCTGCTCATAGATACGCTGGAGGACGGGCATCATCTTGACGCTGATGCGACCGGCGACGATGAGCAGGTCGGACTGGCGGGGGCTGAAGCGCATGACCTCTGCGCCGAAGCGGGCCAGGTCGTAGCGGGAGCAGGCGGTGGCCATGAGTTCGATGCCGCAGCACGCGGTGGCGAAGGGCATCGGCCAGATAGAGGAGCGGCGAGCCCAGTTGATCACACGCTTGAGCTGCGTGGTCAGGATGGCGTCAGTGGGAAGTGCGGCTTCGATGCCCATGGGGGGAACTCCAGAGAGAGAAGTCTAGGGGCATTCGGCATTCGGCATTCGGCATTCGGCATTCGGCATTCGGCATTCGGCATTCGGCATTCGGCGCCGGCTAGGGCAGGGGCTCGATCGTTGCCATCGCGGGTTCGATGTCGGAGACCTTCAGGATGCAGCGCGGGCCGAGCCCCGGGCCACGCTGGGCGAGGTAGGCGTATCGGATGTTGACGCGGGCAGCGGCCAGTGCGACCGCGATCTCTCGGAGGGCGTTGGGGCGGTCGGACATATCCACCACGACGACCTCGGTCTCCACGATCGGGCTGACGCCGGAGTCAACGAGCGATTCGCAGGCGTGTCGCAGGGTTTCGGTCTCGCGGCCGAGAAGTCGCACAACGGCCCGGCTGTTGTGTTCGGCCACATTTACAGCCGCGAGCTGGACCCCGTGTTCTCCGAGCGCGCCCAGCACACCCGCCAGTTCACCGGGACGTTGATCGAGGTAGATGGAGAATTCGGTGTGTCGTTCGGCGTGCATCAGGGCCTCTGAAGCGTTGTGAAGGGACGAAGACCCTCTGGCCGTTGTGGCCGGTTGGAGGGTGGGAAGCCGCGGCTCTCAATCGCGCGGCGTGTACCCCGACGGACGACGCGGGTTCGATTTCGTTTCTGTACCGAACACAGCCCGATCTACAAGACTGTTGGAACGGTTCGAGGGCTGGACGGCGACGCCTTCTGCGCCGATGCCCTCTGCCTTGACGACCCGCTTGTAGCAACCGCTCGTTGAAGCTAAAGCGGCAAAGAGGGTCGCACACGCGGAGAGCGTGAGAAACATGTGGAAGGGTCTGGTCCGTAAGCCGTGCAGCATGGGAAGGATGTTATTCCCTCTCCGAGCGTCGCCGGTTCGCTCCAGTTCGATTCTTGGGCTGAAAAGCGGCGTTCCGGGTTCGCGGGCCAGTTGAGGGCCTGGCTGCTTTTGCGGGCGATTCTGAGCGTCCTGAGGCATCTGCTCTGCCCCCTGCGTTCCCGGTCGGCCTCGGGGCTCGCTTGGTGGGATCGGGCTTCGCGTTTCGGGGTTTGGGGCTGCTTGCGGCGCGCGAGGCGCGGCGGGGCTTGCGTTTGCCTGCCTTTGATGCCGACCTGGGGCGATCGGGGAGGGGTGCGGCCTCGCTGACATCCCGCTTGAGGGCGAGGACCTCTCGACGTTCGAGTTCCCTCCACTCTCCTCGTGCGATCCCCCTGAGGAGTAGAGGCCCGAAGGCGATGCGTTCCAGGCGTTTGACGTGGTGTCCGGTCTTGGCGAGCAGGTCCTGCACGAGCGTGCCGCGGGATTCGAGCAGATTGATGCGCAGGATGGTCTTGCCGTCGTCGAACCCGATGATGGAGACCGGCTCGCCGGTGTCTGTCGTCGTCCTGCGCGAGCGGAGCCGTCGGTTGAGTTCCGCCAGCGTGCGGGGAGGAACGACGCCGGCGACCGCGACCTCGTAGACGCGCCGGCCTCCGAACTTCGGGTGGGTCAGCCTGTGGGCGAGGTCTCCGTCGTTGGTCAGCAGGAGGAGCCCCATGGCGTCGTAATCGAGCCGCCCGACCGGAAACAGGCGTGCGCCGGAGTGGTGGCGGACGAGATCGAGGACGGTCAAGCGGTCTGCGCCCGGCTCGTCCGACGCGGCACAGAGCGTGCGCGGGGGCTTGTTGAGCATGATGTAGACGGGCGGAGAGGCGGGCTTCAGGGGCTTGCCATCGACGATGATGCGATCGGCGGCGGGATCCACCCATATCGGCAGATCGGTGAGCACGCGTCCGTTGACCCGGACCTTGCCGTCTTTGATGAGTTGCTCGCACGCGCGGCGGGAGGCGACCCCTGCCTCGGCGAGCACACGCTGGAGACGCTCACCCCGCGACGCGTCGCGGTACTCGTCTTCGGGGCGAGCATGGGGAGACTTTGTGGATCGGAGCGGGTGTTGCACGGCGGAGTGTAGCGCACGGAGCGGGGAATCCGGTGTATTGTGTACGAGGTGCGGGGGGCAGTCGGCAGACGGGTTCGTCACGGAGGACGGCCATGGCAGAGAAACTGACTCGGGCGGAAGCGGCCTCGGCGGTTGAAGAGATCCTGATCACCCCGCGCGTGCTCAACACCGAGCGCTACGCGGCGATGATCGAGGAGCTCGGCTCGCTCGTGAGGGCTGCGGCTACGCAGACCAGCGCGATGGGGGCGGCGGCGGAGGAGCTGCGTGTCGCGCAGGCGATCGCCGGGCGGACGCTCGAAGAGCTTCGGTCGAGGACCGAGTCGCTCGGGCGGAGCGTCGCCCTGATCGATCAGCGGCTGGCGCGCGGAGAGTCGCAGCTCACGCGGGCGTCGGAGCAGGTTCACGCCGCGTTGGAAGCGACCGCGCGTGTGGAGCGGTTGGCGGCTGCGGATGTCGGTGAGGCGGCGGCACGGCTGGCCGAGGCCGAGCGTGCTGCGATCGAACGAGTCGAAGCGGCATCGCAGCGCGAGTCGTCGCGTCTGCGGGCAGGATCCGACGAGGGGATCGCCGTGATCGAGGCGCTGATCCGCGACGGCGGAGCTAGGGCCGCGGCGGGCGCGACGGAAGCGGCCCACCGCGCCGCGGCTTCGGCCGCGGAGGGGATCGTGTCGCGCTTCGAGGCGAGACTCGACGAGCGTGCGGCTGCGATCCGGCGGGCGTTGCTCGAGCAGGCCACCGGCGCGACCGACGCGATCGAGCGGGCTGTTGGTGCGGGCGTTGCGAAGATCGATGACGCGACGACGAAGGGCGTCACGGAGGTTGAGGGCTCTGCGCGTGCCGGGATCGAGGCGTCGCAGGAAGCGAGTGCGACGCTTGGAGCACTGGTCGAGCGGGCCGAGTCGCTCTCACGGCCGGAGACACTCGAACCGATCCGCACGCTCGTGCGCGAGCTGGGACTCGGGATCGACAACGCAGAGCGTGTGCGGGGCTCGCTGTCGGAATTGCTCGCAAGGGCCGAGGCGGACAGGGAACGCATCGAGGATGTGGTGAGCCGGGCGCGGACCGAGGAGCACTCGGCAAGCGCGAGCGAGACCGACGCATCCCGGTCGCTTGGAGAGGATGCGCTCCGCGATCTGGAAGCTCGATCGAGAGCGCTGATCGCATCGACCGAGGAGCGGCTCCATGCCGCGTCGGCGCACGCCGAGCGGCTCGGCGCGTGGCTGGCCCAGGCGCTGGCTCACGCGCAGCAGACGGGCGCGGCGCTTGAGGCCGTGGTGCGACGCGCCGAGGGCGTGGGGCAAGGCGCGGCTCCGCGATCTGGAGCCGCGAGGTAGTAGAAATGAAGACGAATGGTTGACAGGCGTCTGGGTGAGCGTGCGTCGTGGGCGAGACGGCCGCGCGACTGGGAGTGATGCGCGCGGCTCGGGAACGGCACGCGGTCTCCCAAAGAAATGACCCGCGCCCTGGGTAAGCAGGACGCGGGTCCGCAGGGGGTCCGCGCTCGGACGTACGCCGCCCGAGCACGGTGTGGGGGGCTGATCAGTCGGAGGCCAGGATGCGGTCGAGGAGAGAGACGGCCCGCTGGCGGCCGAGGAAGAAGTTGGTGTTGTCGATGGGGTCGATGCTGCTTGAGAGCAGGCGGTTGGCGTTGGAGTAGCGGTAGGGCTGGGCGAGACCTGGGATGTTCTGGACGCTGTTGGAAGCCATGATGTCGGCATCAGCCGAGGTCGTGAAGTTGTTGGAAATGCGGAGGCCGAGCATCTCGCCGACGCGCCGGCCGACGGCGGCGGTGAGGGACTGGCTGAGCTGCTCGAGTTCGGCCTGGCTCTGGGTGTAGCCGAGCGAGCTGGCGGAGGGGATGAAGACGACCGACTCGTCGCGTGCGCTGATGTTCAGCGCGTCGGAACGCTGGCTGTATCCGAAGGGCTGGTTGGTGATGGTGCCGATGCCGAAGAAGGAGAATCCGCTGTTCACGAAGTTGAGACTGTCGAAGTCGCTCGTGAGGAAGACTGTGGAGAAGTCCTGGAACTCGAAGTCGGCGGGATTGGCCGAGATGCGGATATCGACGCCCACGGCGGCGTACGCGCCGGTGAGCTGCGAGATGATGGAGTCGAGGAGGAACTTGTCGATCGTGCGCCCGTCTGCCACGTTGCCGGCGTATCCGAGCACGCGGGAATCGAAGCCGGTGAGCGTCGTGGTCAGGCCGCCCGCCTCGAGCCAGTTGACGGAGCCGCCCCTGGTTTCGAGCAGGATGTTCTGAACAAGACGTGGCGCGGCGGCGACTGTTCCGCCGAACTGGACGATCTCGATCTGGTAGTCGGTGTTGAAGGCGCCCTGGAGATAGACGGCGTACTTGGCGGGGACTGTGCCGTCGGAGCCAAGCGCGCCGGGCGTGACGAAGTCGATGTAGAAGTCGCCGTTGGCGTCGAAGCCGTAGGAGTTGGTGCCGTTGTCGGCGATGACGCCGGTGCGGCCCTCACGCCCGGTGAAGTCGGTGGGCGAGAAGAGGAGGACGCCGTCGTCGATGCCGACGGAGTTGGTGGTGTCGAAGACACCGAACTGGACGAAGCCGCGGTAGTCGAAGAAGGTGGAGAGAAGGAAGATGTCGGAGATGGAGCGCTGGTTTCTGGACCCGAGATCTGCGCCGAGGTCGGCGAGCTTGACGGTGATCTTGAGTCGGGTTCCGGGTGCGATGGCCTGGCGGTTGTTGAGGTGGTAGATGTCAACATCGGCCCAGACATCGCTGGGGACGCCGCTGTGGCCGGTGGGGCCGATGGCGGAGGAGATGGTGACGGTGCGGACGGCGGTGTTGACGCCGTTGATGACGGCGGTGGTGAAGTTCGAGGTGATGCCGTCGGGGCTCGTGCCGAGGACAAAGTCGTCAGCGGTGCCCTTGATGCCGTCGGGTCCGGCGTTGTAGACAAAGGTGTAAGAACCGATGATGCGGGTCGTGAGGTCGTCGGCGGTGCCGAAGATGCGGTCGGGTCCTGCAAAGTCGAGCGCTGACGGTGCGTAGACCACGGCGTTGCCGTCGCCGGCGTTGGTCGAGGCATTGAAGCCGGAGTCTCCGTCGTCGAATATCTCGATGTCGAATCGATAGGTGCCGACTGCGCCGGGGATCGAGTCGATGTTGGGGACCGTGGCGTTCGAGAAGGCGTTGGTGTTGCCGATGGCGATGACGTAGACGCCGGTCTGCTTCACGAGGTACGCGAACTCGCCGACGAAATCGAACTCTGTCCGGCCGTTGACCGGCAAGGCGAGGAGCGCGGCAGAGGTCTGGCCCTCGCCGAGGATCGCTCCGTTGGGATCGACGATGGAGCGACCCGCGAGGAGAGCGGAGCCCTGCATCTGACCGAGGCGGAGGATCTGTCCTGCCTGGAGGGAGACGCGGTAGAGATCGACATCACCAGCGGGCTTGAAGAAGTTGATGTTGGTGTCGGGGTGATCGCCGATGGAGCCGCGGACCGTGTACTTGCGGTTCGCGTCGGCAAGGCCGTCCGACGCGCGGTTGTTGTCCATGACGATGTCGAGGTTGAACGGCCCGTAGAAATCGATGTCGAGGATTGAGTTGCCGAATGTATTTACGATCGTGCTCCGCTGCGACGTGAGCTTGTCGCCCGCATCGCCGACGAAGTCGTCCTCTGAGTAGTTGTCGCCGGCCTCTGCGAAGCCGTTGCCATCGCCGTCGAGACGAGCATTGACAAGCGAGGCGCGGAGGATGTTCTGATCCAGCTCGAAGCGATAGGCACCAGCTCCGGGCACACCGACAACCTGCGGGAGGTTGCGCTCCGTGACGGCGCGGGCGAAGGTAACCGTCGCGACGCGCGTAGTCGGGTTGTACGTGAGGGTGTAGTCAAGGCCCTCGATGAGACGGATCGTCACGCTGCCCGTGCCGCGGACTTCGGAGACCGAGAGTGCTCGGGAGAGTGTCGAGACGTCGAGCGGCATGTTGAACGTGAGGTTCGCGGAGTAGACGCGCGAGGCCTCGTCGACGCGGAGATCGGTGACCTGGATGGGCTCGGGGTTGAGCGTGATGGGTCCGAACCTGAAGTTGCCCTGGTTGCGGGCGTTCTGGCCAGCGATGCGGACCGTGCCGATGGTACCGGTCGAGGAGATGGCGTAGGACTCGGAGTTGACGTTGGAGCCGACCTGAGAGCCGCCGATGGTGATCGAGCCGATGGTCGAGCGTCCCTCGGCGACGAGGTCGTCGTTGTTGCCGAAGAAGCCGTCGTTGCCGCGATAGATGCCGGCGACGATGTCGGACTCTGCGAAGTTGCCGCCGATGGTGATCGTGCCGATGCGCCCTGTGGTGATGAGGTCGGCGTTGACGCCTGTGCCTCCGAAGCGTCCGTCGGCGCCGAGATCGATGCCGGACATGATCGAGGAGTCGAACATGTCGCCGGCGATGGTGACCGAGTTGATGGCGTCGCGAGCGGAGATCCAAGCGCGGCTGAGGGATGCCGCGGTGAGCGATCCGATCGTGTCGCCGGCGCGGACGAAGCCGACATTGATGGAGCCGCCGATCACGATGGACGTGATGGACCGATCGGAGGAGAGCAGGCCGAGGAAGGTCTTGCCGACGTTCACGGTGCCGATGTCGAGGGCGATGATCGAGGCCTCTCCGACGATGCCCGGTGAGGTGTTGCCGAAGAAGCCGGAGATGTTGGTTGCGGTGATGGTGCGGGCCTCGACGTGGCCGCCGAAGAAGTCGCCGGAGATGAGCGAGGAGAGCGTGCCGCCGACGATGATGCGGCCCGTGCTGTTGAAGGTGGCGACGTTGATGACGCCTGCGTTGCCGTCGACCTTGATGTTGCTGTTGCCTGTGAGAGAGCCGGTGACGACGATCGAGCCGATGCTGATGTCGTCGCGCCCGACGATGTTCAGGTTGGCGACAGATCCGCCGCCCGCGGGGTCAACGCGGAGGATTGTGGCCGACGTCGTACCGGAGAAGGTGACGGTGCGTGTCGAGGCGTCCCAGCGGACTGAGCCTGGACCGCTGAACGAGATGCGTGTGGAGACGCCCCCGATGTTGACCGTGAGGCCCGAGCCGGGGACCACAACGCCGGGCTGTGCCTCGCCCGGTGCGAGGATGTCCGGATCGGTCGTCGGGCGAGTTGTGCTGGCGCGGAAGATGCGGCCGTCGATGCCACCGGCGAGCGAGTCGGCCGTGAGCCGGGCATTGGTGACGGGGCCGGAGACGATGATGTTGCTCGCACTGGAGAGTCCGACGGCCGTGCGGTCGTCGCCGCCGATGTAGAGCCCGTCGGCCCCGGCGTTCACACCCGCGACAAAGTCGACGGTGTCGAGTGCGCCAGCGCTGATGCCGTTGATCGTGCCGGACCGGACGACATCGGCGTTCGCGCCGGTGCCTCCGGGAAGGTTGTCGGCACCGAAGGAGACGATGCCCGCGCCGAAGAAGGCGCGGTTCACGCCGCCCGTGAAGGTGATGTTGCCGATCTGATCTCCCGCGGCGATGACGGTGGCTCGTTCGGTGGTGCCGCCGTTGTTGGCGACACCGCCATTGACCTGCATGGCGAGGATCGACCTGCCCGCGTGGATGAATGCCTCAAAGATGGAGCCGTTGGTGACCTCGAAGGAGACGATGTTGTGCCCGGCCGTGATGCGTGGCCCATCGACGCCGGTTGTCGCGGCGACGCCCGGGGGCAGTTCGTTGCGGCGTGCGTCGTAGCTGCGGAAGGCGGAGTTGGCGGGGTTGATGCCGACATCGCCGAAGATGCCGTCCGCGCTGGCGACGACGCGCAGCGACGTGATGTTCCAGTCGGCGTGGACATTGCCGAGGAGGTGGCCGCTGTTGATCACGAGGGAGTCGATGCTGCCGTCGTACGAGGCGATCGTGCGTCCCTTGTAGAACGACCCGTTCGAGATGGTGACGGTGCCGATGCCGCCCGACCAGGAGACGATGCTGCCTCCGAAGTCGCCGTTGGCGACGACGGAATTGATGCGTCCGAAGGCGATGATGGAGCCGTTTCCGACGAGGTTCGCGCCGGGCTTGGCAGAGACCGCGCCCGTGGTGACCGTGCCGGTGATGCTCTGTCCGACGCGGATGTCGTTGTAGAGCGTGCCGCCCGCGGTCGCGCTGCCGAGGTTCCCTCGGATCAGAACGACGCCGGGCTTGGAGATGTTTCCGATGTGGCGTCCGGCGACGAGGGTGGTCACGCCCGCGCTGACATCGCCTGTGATGTCGAGGTCGCGTCCCGCGCTCAGCAGTGAGATGCTGCCGAAGGCGGTGATGGTGGTGATGCGGGACTTGATGTCGCCGACGGTGGTGCGAATCGTGCCGATCGGGCCGGCGGAGGAGATCTGACCCGAGATGAGGTTGACGGCGGAGACCAGGTCCATGCGTCCACGCGGACCGGTGACGCTGATCGTCGTGTTGATGATGCTGTCGCCAGCGGTGAGCGAGACGATCGGGCCCGAGATGGCGATGCTGGACGAGACGATGGTCTCTGTGGCCGCGAGTCGGGTGAGTTCACCGGCGTTGATGTTGCTGGCCCGCATGCGCGCGGTCTGGAAGTCGCGCACGATGCCATCGACGTCGAGGATGACACGGACGGTGTCGGATGCGGAGTAGAGGTTCAGATTGCCCACGACATCGATCGTGATGTCCTTCACCGTGCCGAGCAGGGTGGTGGCGTTGGTGGTGCTGCCGTTGACGCGGAACTCGTTGAGGTTGCCGTCAACGATGACCGCGTTCGGGAAGAGCTCGAGCGCGGTGCCGGAGAGCGTCGAGTTGCGGTACTCGTCCGCGGTGATGAGGTTGATGTTGCCGTTGGCCTGGATGAAGACGGCGTCGAACACGCCGCCGAGAACCTGGAGGCGATTCAGATCGCCGAAGAACATCTCCGTGCGGAAAATGTCGGCGTTGCGTGTGAGGATGTCCTGGGCCTGTCCTCTGGCGATGTTGTCCGCTCCATACAGGATGGAGGTCCAGAAGTTGTCCATGTTCGAGACGGAGATGTAGGCATCGATGATCCGCCCGCCGTTGGTGAGCTCAACGAGCGAGATGCCGCCGACCTCTCCGGGTTCGCCCACGGTCTGATTCGACGCCGTGATCGTGCTGGAGATGATCGAGCCCGCGATGCGGTCGCCGATGACGGTGCGGACCTCGTTGGTCGCGAAGATGCCTGTCGTTGAGAGGGGCGAGTCGGCCCGCTGGAGGAGACCGTCGCCGATCTCGACGCGGGAGATGATGTTCGCGAAGACGGTCCCGACGATGCCCTCGAAGCGGCCGATCGGCGTGACACCGTCCAGATTCGCCACGAGACGGACGAGTTCCGAGGTTGCTCCCTGGAGGATCACATCGCCGACCGCGCCGTTGGTGCGGATCTCGGTGACGTTGCCATCGCGGACGACGATGCCGTTGAGATAGCCGTCAAAGGGAGAACCGACATCGTCGAGGAACGCCGCGCCGGCCGCGTTGCTGGCGTTCTGGGTCGGACGGAAGATCCCGCCGCCCCAATCGCCGGCCATGGTCTCGCGAACGATACCGAGCGGGCCGCCGACGGTCTGGTTGAGGCCTGAGGCGAGCCCGAGGAACGGCCCGATGAGCTTGGGGCCGAACTCGACAACCTCGGTGCGTCCGATGTCGCCCGAGCCGAACTCGACGAAGCTGATCCCGAGCACATCCATCGCGACGATGTCGCCGTTCGGGGTGTCGTTGATGATGCGCTCGAAGGCATCGCCGCCTGTCTGCACGATGCGCCAGATGTCGACCTCGCCGGAGCCGACGATGCGGATGCTGGAGGTGGCGACGGTGTTCGTGAGGGTGATGCGTCCGATCGAGACCGGCGTGCCGGTGCGTCCATCGCTCTGGATGTCGAGACGCTGCCCGGGTCCGCTGAGATCGACCTGGACCTCAGCGATCGCAACGCCTTGCGAGCCGTCAACAGGCAGGAAACGGACAAGGCCGACAGGGACGCCGTTCGGCGCGCCCGCGACACTGAACGTGACCTTCGCACCGCCATCATCGACGAGTTCGAGCACCTGCCCGCCGATAATCGGCAGCGTGGTGTTGACGGAGTTGACCGAGACCTGGGGCGAATCGACGAAGCGGACATCGGACCCGAAGCCGGTGTTGAGCGAGCTGAAGCCGCCACCGAAGCCACCCCAGATGCCGTAGAAGGTGTTGGGCGTGTCCTGAACATCCTGCGAGACGAGGATGCCGCCGATGATCGAACCAGCGGGGGTGCGAACGGAGATAGACGGGCCATAGATGTGGCCGCCGACGCGGATCATACCGATGGAGCCATCGCCGCCGTTGACGCCGGTGCGTAGAACGAACTGCGAGCCGGTGGTTGCGGAGGGCGCAGAATCGCGATCGATACCGATCGAGCCGCGGACGTCGATGACGCCGACGCGGCCGCCGACCGTCATGTTCAGGTTGCCGAGGTCGCCCTCGAGCCCGTCGTTAGCGCCGGCACCCGCCGCTGTGGCGATGCCCGTGACGAGGTTGCCGAAATCGCCCCCGATGAAGACGTTGATGACGTCCTGGCGGAGCCCCTCGAACTCGATGTTCAGGTCTGAGCCGGTGGTGATGTTGTAGAGGTTGCCCTGGACGGAGACGGTGCCGCCTCCCCATGTCATCAGGGCTTGGACATCGGTCACGTCCGAGTTGATATAGTCTGTTGGGTCGGCATCCGCACCCGCAGATGTTCGGATACCGGTGCCGACGCGGATCGCGCCGAGCGAGCCGTTCAGGACCTGGATGTTCACGTCGTTGCCGAGCCCGTTGCGGACGTTGTCCTGCCCGAGTGAGCCGCCGGTGCGGAGACCGCCGAACGTGACAGGCGCGAGGCCGCTGAGCGTGACCTCGTAGTTGACACCGGTGGTTTCTGTTCCGTCAACAACCCCGGGGCTGAGCACCACGAGGTAATAAAGCCCGGGCGCGTTCGGCGAGAACGTAAAGATCGACTGCTTAGACGTGCGGGTGCTGATGGAGTTCGCGGCGAGCATCCTGCCATCGACATCGACGATGCGGACATACTCGCCGCCGACGTTCGAGATTTCGACACGAACATCGTTCCTGCCGTCAACCAGGAAGCCGTAGACGTCCGCGGCATCCTCGTTGGAGTTGATCGGGTCCATGAGCCCGACGTTGCCGCTGATGATGACGGATGTGCCCTGACGATTGACGATCTCGGCGCCGATGATGGTGTCGTTGCGGTAGAAGCCGTTGCCGTAGAACAGAGCTTGTCCGGTGCCGCCGGTGATGGCATTGACACTGGTGCGGTTGACGTGCGCGCGGATCGACGCGGCCTCTGTCGCGGCAATGAGGATGCCCTGCGCGACTTCGAGCTCGCGATAGCGGAGCGAGTCGATCATGGGGCGCGTCTGGGGCGACGAGAGGTCGCCCAGCACCGAAACCTCCATCAGGGAGCGACCGGCAACCGTGAACTCGCCGAGCGTGCGCCCGACAATCAGACTGCCGTTGGTCTTCGTGATCAGGTCGAGATCGTTGAAGCCGGAGAGATCGGCACCGGGGTCGGGTACCCAGAGACCAGCATCGGTCGCGGCGACGAACCGGCCGAGATCGCCCTGCACGCTGAACGTGCCGAGGGGGTACGTGATCGCGAGCGTGTCCAGCGCGCCCGTGAACTGGCTGGAGCCGAAGACAACGCCGTGGATTGCGACAGAGCCCATCGAAGAGCCGTCGGTGACGAAGATCCCCTGCTCAGGATTGGTGAAACCGGAATTGACAAAACCACCCGTGCCCGGCGGGAGCCCGACCGGGTTGTAGTTGTTCAGGGGCCTTACCCAGGGACTGCCGATGATGACCGAGCCCGGCGCATCGGGCAGGCCGATGACTCCGTCTGGCGTGAAGGCGAAGCCGAAACCCGCATCCTCGAACTCGCTGAAGTAGCCGGCTCGGTTCTCGAGCAAAGAGACGACGCCCTGTTGGATTCTGAACCCAACAATCGTGAGGGAGGTGCGAACATCTCCGCCGGACAACTCGATCCTTCCGATACCATCGTTGAAGTTCGGGATGCCGTTGTCATCCAGATCGACGAGCGGCACCGTAAGACCCTGGGGCGCGCCGAGCTGGATCGTCTGGACAATGTCTCTTCCATAGAGGTCAAGGAAGCGAACGGTCGATCCGATGGGGCCGCTGAAGACAACCTCCGCGCCAAAGATGCGGCTCGACACGATGTCAGAGAAGTTGCCGGCCGGAATCGTGTAGTTCACGTTGTCCATCGCGAACAGAACCGGGCCCGACGCGTTGAAGCGGATCGAGTCGAACACGGGGGTCGCGCTGTTCTGCGTTGTGAATCTGAAGGTGCCGACACCGGGAAGTGCGGGATTGGTCTGGTTCAGGGCTCGCAATTGCGCGCCGGTGTAAGAGGCAACGACCTGCCCACGGAAGAAAAGATCGACACGCATGCGAGCCGAGTCGAGGCCGACGTTGTTGCCGACGCCGTAGACCTCCATGGTCATCGACTGGACACCGATGTTGGTCGTGTTGGTGCCCTGGCCACGGAAGGTGTATGTGAACTGCTCGCCCGCGACCATGTTGGCTTCGAGCGCGATCTCCTGGATGGGCTGGGTAAAGGCGGGTGCCGGGCCCTGGGCGATGTACCCGAGGCGCTCGCGCACGGCAAAGCGAGCACCGACTGAGATGTTGTGCGTGACGCGGAGGCCGCTGCCGTTGAAGATCGTGCCGCTGGCGATGGGCTGTACCGCGACGCCGTCGCCGCGTTCGTCGTTGAAGTCCTCGTCGAAGTCATCCGGCGGGTTGATCTGCAGTTCTTCTCCGGTCTGCAGGATCGGGATGGTGTACCCGAACTGGGCACGGACCTCACCGATATCGCCGCTCACCAGATCGCTGGGCGTGATCGTCATGGAGAAGAGGAGCTGACGCGGCTCCAGCCGTTCGAGCGACGCGAGCCCGGCGATGCCGGAGAGACGCGACACATCGCGGTCTGCGCTCCGACGGGAGGCCGCGGGACGCGTGTAGGGACGAGGGGAGCGACGGGAACCCTTCATGGCTGCTCCTGAGAAACAAACTGATGCGGCTCCGGCAGGCCGGACCCGCTGCTGAGACATACTTCAACACTCGCGGACACGAATGCGTCGTGCAGCCGCGCCCGCCCACAGAAGGACAACGCCCGCGGGGCGGGGTCCGACTGGGGCGTGGATGGTAGCGACAACGTCTGCAACGTGTAGTCCCTGAACGATTCGGGGCTTCGGCTTGCCTTTCGAGCGAGCCGGAACCCTGTCTGGCTGGTGGACCCGGTCGGAGCGACGCCTGCATCAAGCAGGGACGCGGCACCTGGGTTTGAGCGTCGCTCCCTCAGCGTTCAGAACGCTCTCGGAGCAACTGCTCAGGCCCGATGGCGACAAGCGGGGGTCGCCCAAGGGCTGGGGTCGCGCACCCGGCGCGTCCCCGTTCGGACAATCTACCCATACGTCGTCTGGAAAGCAAGGTTCCCAGACGTTCATCCACATACCGAACGCAGAATGGGGTGTTGTCCCGGAGCAGGGTCAGGAGCCGCCACTACCCATTCACATACCGAATCGTTGATTCGATCGGCTTGGACCTACGCATGCATCAGAGGATTCGTGCGGCCCGCGGGTAGCTCCCGAGCACGACCAGTTCCTTGCAGTGCTTCTCCGCTTCGGCAATCGCCTGGGTCATCGTCTTGTCGTCGCGATGCCCCTGAGCGTCGATAAAGAACGCGTAGGTCCAGTTGCTGCGTCCCGCGGGTCGCTTGTCGATGTGCGTTAGGTTGATCCCCGCGTCGCGGAGGACGGCCAGCACGTCCACCAGCGCGCCCGGCTTATTGAGCGTGGTGAACATCATCGACGTCTTGTCGTCCCCGGAGCGCTGCGTCTTCTGGCGCGAGATCACGAAGAAGCGCGTGATGTTGTTGGGGTTGTCCTCGATCTTCTCAAAGAGCGTCCGCAGCCCGTAGATCTGCCCGGCGAGAACGCTGCCGATCGCGGCGGTTCTCCCCTCGGCCCCGATCGCCTCGGCCTGCTTGTACTCTTCCGCCGCGATCTGGGCGGCGCGGCTGCTGCTCGGCGCGGGCACAAGCTCCGCCTGCGGGTACTGCGTCGCGAGCCACGTGCGGCACTGCGTGAACACTTCGGGCTTGGAGTGGATCCGCCTCACGTTGCTCGGCTTGCAGTTGGCCAGGAGCGCGTGGTGGATCTCGATCTGCACCTCGGCGTAGATGTTGATCTGCCCCTTGTTCTCGATGAAAGCGTCGAGCGTCTCGACGATGCCGCCTCCGGTCGAGTTCTCGATCGGGACCAGCCCGTAATCGACATGCCCGCGGATCACCTCGGTGAAGACGCCGCGGATCTCGTGCAGGTTCTCGTAGTCCACCGACGAGCCGAACTGTCGCACCGCCGCGAGGTGGGAGTACGAGCCGGCGGGCCCGAGGTACCCGATCCGCAGAGGCCTTTCGAGAGCGAATGAGCCGGACATGATCTCTTTGTAGACACCCTCGATCGTCCGGTCCGGGAGCGGCCCGGCGTTCTGCTTGAGCACACGCGAGAGCACCTCCTGCTCTCGGTGGGGCGTGTAGATCGGCACGTTGTGCTTCCGCTTGACCTTGCCGACCTGCACCGCCAGCTTCGCCCGCTTGTTCAGGAGCTCGACGATCTGCTCGTCGAGCTCGCTGATCCCGATGCGCAGATCCTCAAGCGCGGGAGGCGTGCCGGTGCTCGCGCGTTCGCCGGGTCTCGCGCTCTTCTTGCTTCGCTTGGTCTTGGATTGCTTCGCGCTTCCGCCCTTGCGTGAAACGTGGGGGCTTGCGGGGGGCGTTGCGCTCGTGCGTCGGGAGGGTCCCTTCCCCTTTTTGGAGACGCCGCGTGATTTTCCTGAAAGAGACATGCATTCTCCCGGCCGTAAGGCACAATAACCTGAGCCGGACGGTAGATCCGGACCCGCGCACGTGTCGCGCTCGGAGTATCGGTCAGGACCGACGTCGCGGCCAGCCCTTGCCCCTTGCATGGGCTCGAAACCAGGGTCGGAGAGACCCGAAGCAAAGGAGCGTGGAGGACTTGCGCTCAACCCTTCCAACCTTCGGCCTGGAGACGCTCGAGCGTCTCCTCGCGACATTGAGCAATCTCCCGATCGGCGTCCACGGGGGCGCATTTCTTGCGCTGTTGGCGGGCATATCTGTGTGGCTCTTCGGCGTGAAGGCGCTCAAGCCGGTCTTTGCGCTGGTGGGCATTGCTCTGGGCTCGATTCTGGGCGCGATCGCCTTGCCGCTGCTTGGCGTGATGCAGGTCGGCTCGTTCCCCTCTGTGTATGTAGGACTCGCGGCCGGAGCCATAGCTGGACTTATCGGGGCTTGCCTGCTCTTTCGGTTCGCCTTGATTGTTGCCTCGGGCATCGTGTTCGCCGCTGTGGGCGTGCTGGTTGCCGCGGCCTATGTCGATCATCGCACACCGGGCTCGATCCAGCCGCCGTCACGATTGCTCTTGGGCGCGCCGGCCGAACGCCCGGAGACCAATCAATCGAAGGACTCGGAAGCGAAGTCGTATCTCGTGACGAGGGACGGCCAGGGGGTCGAGTCGGCCATGATGGCACAACGGTCGGAAGCGGCCGCGGCGCTCGTTGAGAACGCGCTGCCGGCTGTTCAGAAGCATGCCGAAGCGGCCCGGGCCTTCGCGAACGAGTTCGGAGGGCGCGTCTCTTCGGGGTGGAACGCGATCGGGACGAATGAGCGTCTTGCGTTGTGCGGCGGCGGCATCGCGGGCGCGGTGCTCGGCGTCTTGTTCGGGATTGCGATGCCCAAGCGATCGGGCGCACTGGTGACCGCGCTCTTCGGGGCATCGATCGTGGCCGTTTCAACGGTCTGGCTCGCCGGCGCGATGGAGATCTCGGGTGCCGCGCTGATGGACCAGCCGCCCAAGGCGATCGCGCTCGTTCTCGGCGTCGCGACGCTTGTAGGGATGGCGATTCAGCTCACGCTAACCAACAAGCGAGCGGGCGGCGCGAAAGCAACAACCTGAACGGCGCGTGCCGATCGTGATGAAGGCGCTCAACATGCTTGCATGCGAGTGGGCTTACGCGCCGACGCGCCGGGCGGGGGCTGGAGGGTGCGTCGCGGCATCGTGACGCCCGCCGGCCTTGTGTCCGGGCGCCGGGCTGGCGGGAACCGCGCGGACACCGCTCCCCTCGACGACGGCCGCGTTCCGGCTCGCCTTCATCAGCGCATCGCCGAAGAACGAGAGCGAGATCACGAGGACGAGAGCAACGAGGCCGGACATCGCACGTGCGGGGAAGGGCGCCGCCAGCGGCTTGGGACCATCGCTGGGATCTTCGAGCATGGCGACGGCAGCGAAGCGGAGGTAGTAGAACGCCGCGATCGCCGAGTTGATGCCCATGACGATGACAAGGACGATCTCACCGGACGCGATGCCCGAAGTGAACAAGGGAAGCTTGCTGAAGAACCCGAGGAGCGGCGGGAGTCCGAGCAGCGAGAGCGAGCAGACGACGAGCGTCCAGCCGAGCAGGGGGCGACCGGCGCAAAGGCCACGAAGATCATCGAACGAGTCGATCTCGACCGGCCTGCCGTCGCGCCCGCGGCGTTCGAGCCCTGCGAGCGCGGCGAACGCGCCGACATTCATCAGCCCGTATGCCGCGAGGTAGAAGAGCACCGCCGCGATGCCGTTGTGAGCGAAGCCCGCGCCATAATCGCCCGGGCCCGCGATGAGGCCGACGAGCATGTAGCCGGAGTGGGCGATCGATGAGTACGCGAGCACTCGCTTGGGACTGGTCTGCACGACGGCCAGCACGTTGCCGATCGTCATGGTCAGCGCGGCCATGACCCACAGCAGGAGTCGGAGTTGCGAGGGGAGAGTGTGACCGACGGAGACCTTGTCGGCCCCGTGGTCCCAGCCGACGAGCGCGAGCAGGAGGATGAGACTGACGAAACCGGCGGTCTTGGGGACAAACGCCAGGAAGGCCGTCACGGGGGAGGCGGCGCCCTGGTAGACGTCGGCGGTGTAGAAGTGCATGGGCACCGCGGCGATCTTGAATGAGACGCCGATGATCGCAAGGATCATGCCCGCGAGCGTGATCTGGTTGATCCCCTGCTGGGAGATGATGGAGGCGATATCAACGAACTTGGTGGAGCCGGTGCCGCCGTAGATCAGCGCGAAACCGTAGAGGAAGACGGCAGCGCCGAGCGCACCGAGGAAGAAGTACTTGACGCCGGCCTCTTGCGAGCGAGTGCCGCGTGTTGACATCGTGACGAGCACGTATGTCGGCAGCGACGTGAGCTCGAGGGCGAGGAAGAGCCAGATGAGATCCGACGCCGATGCGCAGAGCATCGCGCCTGTGAGCGAGAAGAGGATAAAGGAATAGAACTCCGCCCGGTTTGTGCGAAGCGCGTTGAACGCCCCGCCCCGAGAGACGCGGGCGTCCTCCTCGCGATCGACGGTGCCCGCGACGAGCATCACAAGCAGGACGCCGATCAGCGCGATGACCGCCTTGATGTAGGGCGTGAGGCCCGGAAGCAGCCCGTCGCCCGCGGGGCCGTTGATGGCGAGGATCGCCGCGATGAACAAGCCGCTCGCGCTGAGTAGCCCGCACGAGCGCCGCACCGCGAGGTTGGGCGAGAGACCGACGACCATGACGATGCATGTCGTCAGGAAGACGATGATCTCGGGCACCAGGAGGGCCAGTTTCTCGCTCACTTGTCACCCCCCGACAGAGCACCATTCCACTGGACGGACGGTGAGCTCGATGCGACGGAGACGCCGGCATCGGTGACGGGCGGCTCGTCAGCCGAGGCGGGCAAGCCCGGCAGGTCGTTCATGGCCTTCACGCCGGATTCAGCGACAGGACGCTTGCCGGTTGCGTTGATCGTCTCAACGACGTTGTTCACCGCCGGCTCCAGCGCCTTGATCACGGGCTTGGGGAACAGTCCCAGCGCGATGCAAAGGAACGCGAGCGGCAGAAGCACGAAAATCTCACGCTGGCAGAGATCGGTCGGGAGCGGGCCGTGCGATCCCCCACCATCGTGGCCGTGATCATCATGCCCCGCGGGTAGCACCAGCGGCCCCCACACGACGCGGCCGACCATATAAAGCAGGTACATCGCGGCGATGATCATGCCGAGTCCCGCGATCAATGCGTACCAGAAGCCGAGATCGCCGCCCGTGCCGCCCGGGAGCGAACCCCACTTGTCCCCTGCCTGGAACGCGCCCATGAGGCACATGAACTCGCTGATGAAGCCGTTGAGGCCGGGCAATCCCACAGATGCCATGGTGAAGAAGACCATGAATGTGGCCCACACGGGCATCTTGGCCGCGAGACCACCGAGTTCCTTCATGGAGCGCGTGTGGTATCGCTCGTAGACCATGCCGATGAGGAGGAAGAGGGCGCCGGTCGAGAGTCCGTGGTTGATCATGTAGAGGATCGAGCCGGTGATCCCCACGGTGTTGAGAGCCGCGAGCCCGAGGATGCAGAATCCGAGGTGCGCGACGGAGGAGTAGGCGACGAGCTTCTTGACGTCGGTCTGCACCCAGCAGATGAGCCCGCCGTACAGGATGCCGATGATGGAGAGCGTGGCGATGATCGGCGCGTACTCAAGGACCGCCGCGGGCAGGAACGGAAGCACAAACCTGAACATCCCGTACGTGCCGAGCTTGAGCAGCACGCCGGCCAGCACGACCGAGCCGGCCGTGGGTGCTTCGGTGTGCGCCAGTGGGAGCCACGTGTGCACCGGGAAGAGCGGGATCTTGATCGCGAACCCGCACATCATCGCGAGCAGCAGCCACCCCTGCACATTGGCGGGCATCGCCTGAGCCGCGGCCTCGAGCGCGGCGATGTCGAATGTCCAGCGGCCGGCGGTCTGGATCCCGATCGAATCGAGTTGTGTCGCGTTGAACCAGGCGATGTAGACCAGGCCCGCGAGCGTGATCACCGAGCCGGTGAAGGTGTATAGAAAGAACTTGGTCGCCGCGGCCTTGCGGTTGGAGGAGCCGAAGAGCGAGATCAGCACGTACATCGGCACGAGCGTGAACTCGAAGCATGTGTAGAACAGGACGATGTCACGCGACGCGAAGACGCCCGTCATCGCGGCTTGCAGCACCAGCAACCAGCCGTAGTAGGTACGCTCTTTCTGCTGGATCGCGGTGAACGAGCAGAAGACGCAGATCGGCCCGAGCAGGAGCGTGAGCGCGATCAGCATGAGCGAGACAGAATCAACGCCGACCGAGAGACGCAGCCCGAGCGTCGGCAGCCAGTCCCACGCACCGGAGAGCTGCATCGTCGCCGGTGTTCCCCAGTCGAAGCGTCCGAGCGCGTTCACGCCGATGCCCGCGGCCAGGAGGGTGCCGATGACGGCGTGGAACTTCGCCTCCTGCGCGGGGCGCAGCGCGATCAGAATCGCGAAGGCCAGGGGCACGAGAATCAGAAGGACCAACTCCACTCAACACTCCTTCACGCGTCGGGTCGCCCGACGCGAAGAACGACTACAGACCCGCGATCGACGCCAGGAACACAATGAGCAAGAGCACCGCCACGCCCCCGGCCATCTGCACGGCGTAGCCGTGGAGGTTGCCGGACTGCAGCGGACGCAGGCCGGAGCCCATGCCGCGCGGCACCCACCCGAACGCGTTGACGAGCCCATCGACAAGCAGCTTGTCGATGTAGGCAAACACAATCGAGATCAGGTGCAGCGGCTTGACGATCAGCAGGTCGTACACCTCGTCCACGAACCACTTGCCCTGCGCCAGCTTCGGGATCGGGCCGAGCGCGGGGAGCAGCTTGTCGGCGTTGGCGGTCGCGGCGGTCTTCCGACCCACATAGTGCAGGCCGAATGCGATCGCGATGCCGATCGCCCCCACGATCCCCGAGACGTAGTACATGACCTTGTGCGGGTCCATGCCGAGGAATATGCCGTGGGCGGCGTGCCCGTCGTGAGCGTGTCCGTGTGCTTCGCCGGCGTGAGCCGCCAGATCGACCACGGGCGGATAGTTCGCGCTCGACGCGTGGACCATCTTCGCGACCCAGCCGCCGTGGTCGCCCATGAAATAGAGGCCCGCGGCAGCGATGGACAGGATCGTCAGCGCAGCAAGGACAAAGTTGATCGCCCAGCCCGGCGCGTGCGGATGGAACTCGCCGGGAGCATGGCCGTGGGCGTGCCCATGATCTCCAGCGTGGTCGTGACCATGCGCATCATGCCCATGGCCGCTGTGGCCGTGTTCGCCGTGATCGTGATCACCATTGCCATGATCCGAGTGGGCGTGCACCTCATCGCCCGGCTCGTAATACTTCGGCCCGACAAAGACGCGGAAGAAGACGCGGAAGGTGTAGTACGCGGTCAGACCCGCCGTGAGCAGCAGGATCCAGCCGATCGGTGCCATGTGGGGCGTCACGAAGGCCTCGGCGAGGATCATGTCCTTCGAGAAGAAGCCCGCCGTGAATGGGAAGCCCGCAAGGTTCAGACACCCGACAAACATCGCGACCGTGACAACCAGCCACCCCTTCATCTTGCCGACACCCGAGAGCTTCCGCAGATCCAACTGGCCCGCGAAACCGTGCATCACCGCGCCGCATGAGAGGAAGAGCGATGCCTTGAAGAATGCGTGGGTGAAGACGTGGAACGCCGCACCCGTGCTCGTCAGAACACCCAAGCCCGCGAACATGTACCCGAGCTGCGACACCGTCGAGTACGCCATGATCCGCTTGATGTCGAACTGGGCCATGCCGATCGTCGCGGCGACCAGTGCTGTCAGGGCCCCCACCCATGCCACGATCGGCAGGGCGTACTCCGACACGAGGAACAACGGGTACGTCCTGGCGATCAGGTAGACGCCCGCCGTCACCATCGTCGCCGCGTGGATCAGGGCCGACACCGGCGTCGGGCCTTCCATCGCATCCGGCAACCACACGTACAGGGGCAGCTGCGCCGACTTGCCGAAAGCACCGATCATGAGCAGGATCGGGATGAGCTGCACCGTCGCGGGGATCTCTTCGAAGTGACCGGCCTGGGCCGCGGCGAGCCACGGCTGCGCCGCCTCAAGGATCACCTTGTACTCGACCGACCCGAACTGCACGAACGCAAGGAAGATGCCGAGCGCCAGCCCGAGGTCGCCGATGCGGTTCATGATGAACGCCTTCTTCGCGGCGGCGACCGCGGAGGGCTTCTTGTAGAAGTATCCGATCAGAAGGTACGAACAGAGGCCCACACCCTCCCAACCCAGATAAAGCAGAATCAGGTTGTCGCCCATCACGAGGCAGGCCATCGAGAAGACGAACAGGCCGAACGCCGCGAAGAAGCGGCAATACCCCGCTCCCACGTCGTGGCTCATGTACTCGCTGGCGTAGAGGGCGATCAGCGTCGCGAGCCCCGTGACGAAGAGCATCCAGAGGCACGTCAGCGAATCGACATAGAACCCGAAGTTGGCGATGAGCGAGCGTTCGTGCCCGCTCGAATCGGTCCAGGCGACATTGATCCACTCCCACGCGATCGTCACCGAACGGCCGCCCGCGAGTTGCTGGAACATCGCTGCGGTCAACGCGAAGGAAACACCGAGACACCCGACCGTGATCCACGCCGGGAGCTTGCTCTTGATGCGCATCGCGGCGGAGACGCCGCACAGGATGCAGGCAAGCAGCGGGAGCGCGGGAATGAGCGAGACCCACCACGGACCGGTCTCGATCGCGGGAAGGGCGGCTCCGGAGGCGCCGGGCGCACCGACAGCCGCGTGCAGGATCGAACCCATGATGTCCGAGGCGATCGTCACGTTCCGAACCTCTCACCCCCACTGCCGGAGCAGGGCGGGGGCACTGCGGGATCAACCCTTCATTTCCGTCCACTCATCCGCATCGAGCGACTCACGCTTGCGGAAGAGGAGCACAACCAGAGCGAGCGCCATCGCCGCCTCCGCGGCGGCGACCGTCAGCACAAAGATCACGAACGTCTGACCGCTGTGCTCGAGGTGGAACCGGCTGAACGCGATGAGCGCGATACCGGCGGCCTGGAACATCAGCTCGGTGCAGAGGAACATCACGATCAGGTTCCGCCGGGTGAGAAACCCGATGAGCCCGATGGCAAACATCAGCACGGAGATCAGGAGATAGTGCGCGAGCGTGGCCCCGCCCATCGGCTCGGGAAAGCCCGCCTGCGCCAGCATGAAGAGGTCGGTGCCCATCACGCCTGTCCCTCCGCGCCGCGTCCTTCCATGAGGTTGCGGGCCTGACGGACCTTCGCCTCCTCGTCGATCTCGACCTGCCGGCGAGAGAGAACGACCGCGCCCAGCATCGCCATCAGCAGGATCACGCCCGCGATCTCGATCGAGCCGGGATGGGTGTTCAGAAGATTGAAACCGAGGGCCTCCACGTTCCGGGGGGCGAGTTTGGCAGGGAAATCAACCCAGCGCTCACCACCCGGGCCGGTGACCAGCGCCCGCCGATTCTCGATGTCGATCTGGAACGCCCCGTCCCGCTCAACAATGCGATCCTTGAACGAGATCACGCTCGCGTCCTTCATCGCATCTTCAACGCGGCGAGGGAGTTGCGCAAGCAGCGCGTCGTGGGATGCCCCCGCGCGCCGGGGCTCTAGCCCGGAGACGCCAGCAAAGAGCATCCCGGTCAGCACCGCAACCAGCGCCATACTGGCGACTGTTGCCAACATGGGCTCCCGGGCTGCAATGTCGTACGACTTCAGCCCTTCCGTCCGATCCTCGGTCGGCGCCTGCGTCGCGAGCATGATGACGAAGAGATAGGTAATCAGGATCGCACCGGCATAGACGATCACCAGTGCGAACGCCATAAACTCTGCCGAGAGAAGCAGATACAAACCACAAGAGGCCAGAATCGTCAGGATGAAGTAGATCGCCGAGTACACCGGCCTCGGGTGTGTGACCACCCGGAGAGAACCGCCGAGGGCGACCAGCGAGAACACATAAAAGTAGAGATTCGGCAGCTCGCCCTTGGCCTTGAGGCCCATGAGCACCAGGATCACGCCGAGGCCGCCCGCAGCGAGCAACGCCCCGATGACCTGAGGGCTGACCCGCGCGCGCGGCAGCGCGACACATAGCCCGAGCCCCACGAGCGCCAAACCGAGATACAGCGCGATCGGATGTATGAGATGGTCCAACGGCGGCCCTTCTCGAGGTCGAATACCGGCGAACAACCCGCGCGCAGCGAAGCGGACAGTCCGCCGCCTTGAACGGGTCCAGAGGATAGATGGGACTCACCCATCCTTCAACCAACCCTTGCAACCGGTCGTGACCCGGAGTTCCGGACGACACCACCCCTCACGCTACCATCGGCTGCCATGCCCGAGCCGGCCCCCAATGCGGCACATCCAGCCACCCGACCCGCGCCCGCCCCCTGGCAGGTCCACCTACCGAACGCCCTGACACTGCTGCGGGTGGCGATGACCGCCCTCTTCGTCGGGCTGATCGCGTTCCGATCGCGCCCCTTCCCCACTGGCGCCTCGATCGCTGGCGATACCCCGGACATCGGGCTCTTGCTTGCCGCTGCGCTCTTTGTGCTCGCCGCGTTGACCGATGCCCTCGACGGATACCTCGCCCGGAAGTGGCGCGTCGTCTCGAAGTTCGGTCGCGTGATGGACCCGTTCGCCGACAAGGTTCTGGTGCTGGGCGCTTTCATCATGCTCGCAGGACCGGCCTTCACCAGCGCGTCGGGCGATCTGGTCTCGGGCGTCGCACCCTGGATGGTTGTGGTGATCCTCGCACGTGAGCTGCTCGTCACCTCCATCCGGGCCGCACTCGAAGGAGATGGGATCGACTTCTCCGCCGGATGGGCCGGCAAGGCAAAGATGGTCCTGCAGTCGGTCGTTGTGCCGCTGATCCTCATGCTACTCGCATGGGGCGCGCCCGCACGCGGCTCAGCCGGCGCGTGGACCATCGACATCGCTGTCTGGGCAACCGTGGTCGCCACAATTCTCAGCGGCATCCCCTACATCACGCGCGCGATCTCCGCCACTCGAAAGCCAGCCACATGACGCGAACACCGCCCACCTTCCACCTCATCACTACGTTCGGCCTCGGCTTCCGACGCCCTGCCTCCGGCACGTGGGGCTCGGTTCCTCCTGTCGCGCTCGCGCTCCTTCTGATGCTGACGGGCTTCGGCCCGCGCGAGAATCCTCTGGTCTACTTCGGCGTGCTTGCATTCGTGCTTGTCCTCTTCTGCTGGGCGTGTATCGCGCACGGCGACCTCGCCGAGGTCCGCTTCGGCGAGAAGGACCCATCCGAGGTCGTCGCCGACGAGACCGCTGGCCAGTGCATCCCGCTGCTTGCGATCCCGTGGGCCGGGCTCGTCGATTGGCCCCGCACGCTCGCGACGCTCGCTTTCTGCTTCGTCGCGTTCCGCATCATGGACATCATGAAGCCCCCGCCGGCGCGCGGGCTTCAGCGAATCCCCGGCGGCTGGGGGATCCTGATCGACGATCTCGTCGCGGGCGTGTACGCCGCGATCGCCGTCAACGTCTTCATCTGGCTCCTGCCGTAACCCGCGCCAAGCGGTGCCGACATGCCCACCTCTTGACTTCGCCCTCGGGCGAGGACGAATCTCTATCTCGGCCACGAGTTGTTCGACGGCTCCTGATCGGGCAGGCGGCTCTCCGGATCGATCGTGACCCGCTTGACGCGTCGTCCCTGCGTGTTCCAGGCCGCGGTGTGCGCATCGCTCGTGTACCACGCCTCGACAGGCAGCCGCCTGACTTCAGACGAGCCGTCCGTGTAGTCCACGCGATACTCCGCAGGCATGACCATGCGACGGAGTGACCGGAACTTCGCGGTCGCGTTGGACGCACCCTCCTGATCGAAGCCCATTACGGCGAGATCGAGGGTGCCGTTCTCATAGAACCACCCGCGCCAGAACCATGCGAGATCCATCCCCGCCTCGTTCTCCATGATGCGGAAGAAGTCGGCCGGTTGCGGATGCTTGAACGCCCACTGATCGATGTACGCCCTGAACGCGCGATCGAAACGCTCCGGGCCGAGCACACGCTCACGCAGCAGCACAAGAGCCGCGGCGGGCTTGGCGTACATCATCCGCCCCAGCCGACCGCCCGCGAGCCGGTCGGGGAACGTCATCATCGGCTGGTCGTCGCCCCGGCGCATCTCGGCCGCGAACGTCCTCGGGTCTCCACGCCTCGGCGCATCCCCTGGATACCGCTCCAGATTGCAGTAGTAGTTGATGAACGTGTTGAACCCCTCGTCCATCCAGGCGTGCCGGCGCTCATCGTTGGAGACGATCATGGGGAACCAGTTGTGGCCGATCTCGTGCGTGGTCACGCCGAAGAGGCCGCGCTCGTTGTTCCGCTCGCGGCAGAAGATGATCATGGGATACTCCATCCCGCCGACGATTCCGTTCACGTTGATCGCCGTCGGGTACGGATACCTGAACCACATCCTGTTGTAATGCTCGATCGAGAAGCGCAGCATGTCCGTGCTCTTCGACCACTGGCCGATCCCCTCCTTCGGATACAACGACATGCAGAGGGTGCCCGCGCCGTTGCCCGCGCCGCTTCCCACCCAGACGCGCGACGCATCGCCATCGACCGCCGACGCATCCCAGATAAACGCCTCCGAACTCGTCCACGCCACCGTGCGCACGTTCTTGGCGGCGAACTTCCAGGTCAGTGGTCCATCCCCCGCAGGACGGCTCGCGGGATCCCCCACTTCTTCCGGCGTGCGGATCATCACCGTCTCACGTGTCCGACGCGCCCTCTCCAGTCGCTCCATCTGCGTCGCCGTCAGCACCTCCGGCGCGTTCACAAGCTCGCCCGTTGCCCCCACGATGTGACCCCGAGGCAGCGTGAGCGCGAGCTCATAGTCCCCGAAGTTCGTGTGGAACTCACCCGCGCCGAGATACGGCAGCGTGTTCCACCCGTGGACATCGTCGAACGCGCACACCGCGGGGAACCACTGCGCAAACTGGAAGATCGTCCCCTGAGAGACCTTCTCGACGCCCATGCGATCCGATCCATACGGGGGCACGTCGAACGCGTACTCCACCTCGAATCGCACCTCGCCCCCGCGCGGACCGACCGGCGTGGGAAGATCGATCCTCCCGACCGTGTCGTAGACGTCGAGATTCAGGGCTCGCTGCGCATCCCCTTGCGGACCGAGCAGCGTCACGCGCGAGATCTGGTACCCGCCCTCGAAACCGTCGCGGTTACCGAATCGCCCTCCCTTGCCCAGCATCAGCGCGCCGGTGCTCTCCTTGTCGAAGAGATTCTGTTCGAGCGTCATCCAGAGAAAAGGCAAGGGCTCCGGCGAGTTGTTCACATATCGCACGCGCACAACGCCCGTGAGCCGCCGCTTCTCGGCATCCAGTGTCGCGTTGATCGTGTAATCGACCCGCTGTTGCCAATAGGCGTGCCCCGGCCTGCCGCTCGCACTCCGCACCTCATTGCCCGGAGGAAGATCGAGCGGAGCGAAGATATCCCGTCCGTAACGATCCGCAACGGTGCTCGTGCCGGCCTCAGAGACCACCGGCCCCGTCTCGCGGGCCCCGCCGCCCGACTGGCAGCCGAGCGCAAAGACGCATGAGAGAGAGACCACACCACACACCCAACGCGTGAGCCAGATCGACTTAGCCAGGTACATCATCGACTCCTGAACCCGACGCCGCGGCACGCTCGCGCCCGCACGCTCTCGGGGTCAAGAGCATACAGCCCGTCACCCGGGGCGTGGCACGCCGAAAGACCGCCTGTTGCTCGCAGAGACGAAAGCGGCGTTTATCGCTCGCCCTTGTAGGGGGGCATGTCCTCAAGCCGCGTCAGGCCCGGCACCACAAAGACGCCCGGGCTGAACGGCATCAGAGGCGCGTCGGCTCCCAGCCCGCTCGCCCTGTACGGCGGATGGGGCTCGAAGGGACCATCGAGCCCGCGCCGCTGCGCGCTGACACCGTTCGAATCGGTCACCAACTCCACTACGCACACGCTTCCATCCGGAAGCACCGGCTTCTCCGCATCGCCCCAGATCGCGCACTGCACGGGCTCGCCGCGCGGATCGAGCAGCATCACCCAGTCACCCCCGTTCGCAAAGCCCGCGCGTGTCGAGGGCGCGCGGGCCGTGAAGACCCACGCGTTTCCGAAATCCGGATGCTGCTTCTTCGGGGGTGTCGCGCCATCGCCGACCGTGCCGTCGGACTCGCCGCTCAATTTCGAGTCATGGCCGTTGAAAACGACCACCACCTGCCCCGGCTGGAGCGTGAGCTGCGGAAACGTGAAGCGGAACTGCGTCCGCCCCGGCTTCGCCGAGTCGTGCAGCGTGTAGCCGCTGATCCGGATCGCTCGATCATGGGGATTGATCAACTCGACGAACTCGTCTCCCGTTGTCTGGCGCTCCCCGTCGCGGTTCGCGTCCCCGTTCTTCGTCGGCACGGCGTACAGAATCTCCGTGATCAACGGGTGCGGATACGCCACGGGCGACTTGGGCACTGGCACAGGAGGCGGTTCATCTCCGAGAGCCGGTACTGGTTGCGCCGTCGCGCCGCCCGCGCAGCAGATAACCAGGAACCAGATTGCAGCAACGACGGGTGTCCTTCCCATGCACCCAGCGTACACGCGAAGGGCGTCCGGCAAAAGGGGTGTGACGAGAGACTGACGATCGCCCCCGAGTCGATTACGATTGCGCCCTCTTCCTCGTGCAACGATCCAAACGCCGCACGACCCATGAGAAAAACCCATCGCCATACCTTGGCGCAAGGAGTCCACCAGTGTTCAACAGCGTGACCGTGTCAGAAAAAGGCAAGGGCGTCGTCGTCGTCGGTCACTTCAAGGGCCAGGGTCTCGACCGGCTCTCGAAGCGTGCCGCGCCGCAGGCGGGTGTCGCCGGCGCGCTGAAACGAAAGGAAGCAACGGGCGATGTCGGACGGATCGTCGAGGCCTGGATCAACCCCCGCTCACGCGTGATGATCGTCGGTCTTGGTGAGAAATCGGCCTGCACGCCGCAGACGCTCAGGGACGCCGCCGCCGCCGTCGGCAGACGCCTGGCCGCCTCCAAGGACGACGCCGCAACGCTCGCATTCTCCGGGCCCGCTGCCCAGGCGGGCATCGACGCCGCGATCGCAGGCGAGGCGATCGGCGAGGCGATCGGCCTTCTCTCCTGGTCCTGCGATGAGTTCCGGGGATCCGCCACGCCCAAAGCCGAGCGCACCGATCTCGCGATCCGCTCCGACGATCGCGCCATGACCTCGGGAATGAAAACCGGGCTCCAGATCGCACAGGGAGTGAACCTCGCTCGCACGTTGAGCCAGACCCCCCCCAACATCGCGACACCCTCGTGGATGGCGGCCCAGGCGCGAAAGCTCGCACGCGCAACCGGCCTCAAGGCCCGCATCGTCGAAGGAGACGAGCTCGAATCCGAGCGCATGACAGGCCTGATCAACGTCGGCAAGGCGTCAGAGAACAAGCCCTGCCTGATCCGCCTCGAGTACACACCCAAGAGCGCGAAGGCCCGTGCCGCAAAGCCGCTGGTTCTCGTCGGAAAGACCATCACTTACGACACCGGCGGGCTCTCGCTGAAGATCAACAACATGATGGTCGGCATGAAACGCGACAAGGATGGCGGCTGCGCCGTTCTCGGCGCAATGCACGCGATCGCCACCGTCATCAAGCCGGACTTTCCCGTCGTCGCGCTGCTCGCCGCGGCTGAGAACTCCATCAGCGATGAGGCCTATCGCCCCGACGATGTCATCCGCTACCGCAACGGCGTCACGGTCGAAGTCACCAACACCGATGCCGAGGGACGCCTCGTGCTGGCAGATGCCCTGATCTGGGCGTGCGAAGTCGAGAAGCCGAGGGCGATCATCGATCTGGCCACGCTCACGGGCGGCGTCATCACCGCCCTCGGCTCCACATACGCGGGGCTCTTCTGCGACAACGACCAGCTTCGCGGGGCTGTGGAGTGTGCCGCCGCCGGTTCGGGCGAACTGGTCTGGCGTCTCCCGTACGCGCACGCGGACTATCGCGACATGATGAAGTCGCCGGTTGCCGACATCCTGAACAGCAACCCGAATCGCAAGGCCCATGCGACCCAGGGTGCGGCGTTCCTGGCGAACTTCGTGCAAAAGGATGTCCCCTGGTGCCACCTCGACATCGCGGGCGTCCATGTCGCCGAGAAGAACGCCGGGATGTACATCGACGGCCCGACCGGGTGGGGAACCCGGCTCCTCGCACACCTGATCCGCTCGATGAACCGGGACTAGTTCTCCCTCTGGGCGCGTGTGGACGCACCTGCCAAAGACGCCGGCAGCTGGACGCCGCGGAAATACCATGCAAAGACCATACTTGTTGAATCTCTGACATGTTATGGGACCAATTTTGCCCGCAAGGTCCGTATAAACTGCTGTTTTGCAACGATTTCGGACGTATCAACTTGAAAATCCTGAAGATTTGGTTTGGTCAGCATTGATCGTCGTGGGCGTGTCAGGTATAAACACTCTTGGTGGTTCGTACCACTCGCTTTGGTGCAGGTGAGAGAGACAAGTCTGGAGAGAGACAAGTCTGGTGCCGAGTTGGAGAGCTCGGCACACCCTCCCCTCCATCGAGCGTTCCGTTTGCCGTCGTGCTCGTGCCCTGCGAGCCGTGCGGTGTCGTACTTGCGGGGCGTAGTTTCGATCCACATTTCCCCACACGCTCGGGGATGGATCGGGAGGCAAAGACATGAAGAAGACTCTTGCGATTCTTGCGGCTTCAGGTATGGCACTCGCGGCTTCGGCCGATGTGCTCGTCGTTGACATCACCGGCTGGCGCTCTTTCGCTGGGTACGGCCACCCCAACAACAGCGGCGTCACCATCCCGCTCCCTGCCGGCTCAACCATCGACTCGGCCTCTTACGAGATCAACTTCACCACCATGAACGGCTCTTGGCGCTCCGAGCTCGTTCTCTCGCTGAACGACGGCCCCGTCGGCGCGTTCTTTGATCACGCTCCCTCCACGCTCGGCTCCGGCGGCAACTTCATCGGCTCCGGCAACTTCGGCTCGCTCCCCGGCGCTTGGGGTGGTGGTCCCTTCGTTCTCACCACGGGCAACCTCTTCGTCACCGTCTTCGAGACGTTTGACGACGGCGGCGTCTCCGTTCAGGACGCGATCGTCAACAGCGGTCGCATCACCATCAACTACACCCCGATCCCGGCTCCCGGCTCTCTGGCCCTCCTCGGCCTCGCCGGTCTCGCCGCCCGCCGTCGCCGCTGATACCAGCGAACGGCCGGATCGATCCGGTCCATAGTCCCATAGCGGACGCAACCACAACCGCTCGGCCACACGGCCGGGCGGTTGTTCTTTCTCCGCCGCCCGTTTCATCCACTCCCGGCGAAGCTGCCCAACACGCTCGCCAGCAGCCGCGTCGCGTCGTGACCCGTCGAACCAGCATGCTCCAGCATCGACGCCACGACGACCCGCGTGCGATGCTGCTGGGGGACGATCGCATAAGGGTGCTGCATACCCCGCACACCCACCCACGGCTCCGGGATGACCACGCCCTTCCACGCGAGCGATGCCAACCCCGCCGCGATGACCCACGAGAGCCCCTCGACACCCGCCCCCGGGCCGAGCGCGCTCAGCCCCTCCTCGATCCGGAGGATCGCTGCACGCAACGCCTCGGTGCGGATGACTGCCCCGGCCCCGATCCCAGAGAGATCGAGTGCTGCGAGCCCGCCAGGATCCAGCCCCAGCGGCACCCACGATTCACGAGGCGAGTGGCCATGCACGAACGCCGACACAACGGCCACATCCGGCTCGGCCGCCAGGATCCGCGCCGATGCGGATACGAGCCGCGGATCGACACTCGCATCAACGCTCCGCACGAGGATCGCCGAGGCGTCTGTGCGCCGTGCGGCCCGCTCGATCTCACGCCAGGCCCCTGGCGCACTCAGCACAATCTCCTGCAACGGGGCGCCATCGGCCTCGATGCTGGGAAGCGCACGCGAAGCCCGATGCGATCGCCCCTGATCCGCTATGGAAGACGCCTGTGCCGCGATGGAAGCCGCATCGCAGAGCGCCCGGATCTGGGCCGGCGCGTTCGACGCCATGCGTTCGCGCAGCGATCTGTCTGCGAGCGTCAGAAACAGGGCGTCCGCGAGAGCCGGCACGTCACCCGATCGAAACAACAACCCCGAGTGTCCGTGCTGCACGATCTCGGACATCCCGCTCGAATCCGCGCACACCACCGGCGCGCCCAGGGACATCGCTTCGAGGAGCACATTCGGAAAGTTCTCCCATCGCGAAGGGAAGCAGCAGACGCCGCCCGATGCCGACGCAGCCAGCACAGCCCCGACGATCTGATCACGAGGCAGCCGATCCTCAAAGATCACGCGATCGCGCGCCTCGTCCGCAAGCCGCAGCACCAGATGCTCCCGCATCGATCCCCCGCCGGGACCGGTCCTGGTATCGCCGCCGATCATTCGCAGCGTGCAATCCATGCCGCGCCCGATCAGCCCGTTGAACGCATCGACCAGCAGATCAACGCCCTTGCGACGCTCCAGCCGCCCGAAGTACAGGATCTCCGGCACGCGGTGACCCGCGCGACCCGAGGCCGGGTCCGACCAGCCCGCTCTCGCGCCCGCGAACTCCGACGCATCAAACGGGTACGGCACAACGCCGCTCGGCCCGTGCATCGAAAGGCCCATGGCTCGCAGTTCGGTGCGGCACCATTCGAGCAACGCCGACGTTGGGGAGACAACCGCGTCGGCGTGCGCCACCGACTCCATCTCAAGCCGATCCGTCAGCAGCCGATTGAACCCGAGCAGAGGGTCCGCATTGAGCTCGCGACAGAGCCGATCCGGCGAGTGCAATCGCACGCCCAGCGTCGCGCCCGCCAACTCGCCCAAGGAACGCGCACCCCGGATCGAGAATGCCCCTTCGGCGAAGTACTCCGGAAACTCGATGAAATCGAACCGGTGGGCGGCATGCAATCGAATCAACGCACGCCTCACCTGCTGAGACCGCTTCGCCACATCCGACCGCCAGAGCACGCGATCGTCCGACTCCGCCAACGGATCAACATCGTGGAACCGAACGCCCGGAAAGAGTCTTGCCCCCTTTGAGAGGGCCTCGGGGTCGTTCACCCCGAGCACGTGAACCTCGTGCCCCGCCTGCACCCACGCGCGAGCCATAGACGAGACATAGGTCCCGATCCCCGCGCCCCAGAACGGGGCCATCTCGCGGCTGACGAGGCAGATTCGCATGGCGCAAGCGTACTGAGTTCTGACGGCCGTCGTTGGGGGTGGCCGCCGGGATCAACGTTCCCGGCAGTGCCCCTGAGCGATCAGCGTCTACGCCGGTTCACCGCGAGTACGCCGAAACCGATCGCGACGAATGAGCCCGGAGCGGGCGTGATGACGATCGTGTCCGCTCGTCCCATGAGAATCGGCAGCAGATAGTCATTCAGGTACGAGTTCGCCCCCAACTCTACAGGAAACGAGAACGAGTCGAGCGAACTGGGAACGACGAGCGGAGGCAGGCCGATGCCGATCAAGCCGATGCTCGCGTACATCTGGTGCACCGTGCTGTGCATCATGAAGTCCACCGATATGTGGTTACCGGCGTCATGCCAGACCACGATCTCCAGCAATGAGGCCTCCACCACGCGCCCATCGATGGCGAATGTCGAGCCGCCGCCCGGGAAGACATACCGCGCGAAGGTATCCGTCAGTGTCGTCGGCGGCGTATCGCTGTCGTAGTGGAACTCGAACGCAAGCTGCGCTTCTACTTCCCACTCGAGCCCGACGAAGGGGTACTGGTCCCCGCCCGGGAGATGGGGCCACACATCGATCGTGCGCCCCGTGCCGGAGAGCACCAGCGGGCCGGCCACGGAGGATGCCGCGAAGGCGGCGCAGAGGCCGAGAGCCAGGCAGCAAGGCCGGCCCAACGCCCGTCCGAAAGCCCGTCCTGTAGCAAGAGAAGGTCGCATGGCACTGGCCTCCGATGTCTGGTCCGAGTCTCGTCCCCGCAACGCAGCGTAGCAGACTGATCCGGCGGCTCCAAGGTCTTTCGTGGAAAGCCGCCTCAGGAACAGCCCTTCCTATACTTGCGGCCCGGTCGACCGTGCCGGCTCAGGAGTTCGCCCCTTGTCCTACACCCTTCGCCCCGACGAGACCTTCGGCGTTGATGTCGAGTCCACCGGCTACCTGGCCGAGCACGTGGACACCGGCGACCGCTGGGTCCTCAACTTCGGCCCCCAGCACCCCGCGACGCACACGACCCTCCGCCTCGTCCTCGAGCTGGACGGCGAGCGCGTCGCACGCTGCACGCCCCACATCGGCTACCTCCACTCCGGCTTTGAGAAGCTCGCCGAGGTGATGGACTACAACCAGTACGTCACCATCGTCAGCCGCATGAACTACCTCTCGCCGGTGTCCAACGACATCTGCTGGCACCACTGCGTCGAGAAACTCTTCGGCATCGACATCACGCCCCGCTGCAAGGTGCTGCGGACGATCATGGCAGAGATGGGCCGCATCCAGGACCACCTACTCTGCATCGGTGCCGCGGCACTCGACATGGGCGCGTTCACCGGCTTCCTCTACGGCTTCAACCCGCGCGAGACCATCTACGACATCGTCGACTACATCTCCGGCCAGCGCTTCCACCCCGACTGGACCCGCGTCGGCGGCCTGATGAAAGACCTTCCCGATGAAGAGACCTTCAAGCGGATGGTCAAGAACTTCCTCAGGAACGACCTCTCCGTCGCCATCAGGGACATCGAGAACCTCCTCAACCGCAACCGCATCTTCCTCGATCGCACCGTCGGCATCGGCAAGATGACCATGGAAGAGGCCAACGCCTGGTCGATCACCGGGCCGCTGGCCCGCTCCACCGGCATCCGGCGCGACCTCCGCAAGGATGCTCCATACCTCTGCTACGCCGACAACTGGGACGGCCAGGGTGCCGAGGCCGTCAAGTTCAAGGTCCCCATCAGCACCGACGGCGACGTCTTCGCACGCTACCAGGTCCGCTGCGAGGAAGTGAAGCAGTCCATGTCGATCATCGAGCAGCTCATCGACAACATCCCGCAGGGACCGATCGATACCTTCGCAGACTCCAAGATGGTCAAGCCCAAGAAGTCCGAGGTCTACGGCTCCATCGAGGGCCTGATCCAGCACTTCGAGCTCATCATGACCAACCGCGGCTGGCAGCCCCCCGTCGCCGAGTGCTACGGCGCACACGAGACCGCCAACGGCGAACTCGGCTACTTCATCGTCTCCGACGGCGGCCCGCGCCCCTGGCGCGTCAAGACCCGCCCACCCTCCTTCATCAACTACGCGATCATGGCCAAGCTCACCGAGGGGCACCAGCTCGCCGACGTGCCCGCGATCCTCGGCTCGCTGAACATCGTCGCCGCGGAACTCGATCGCTGAACACTCACTCCTCGCGCCGGATCGCGCTCGGACCGAGCGTCAGCGCGTTCTTCCCCGTGCGCTTGCTCTCAAGGGCGCGGGCATCGGCGCGCTCGAGCAACTGCTCGGCCGTCGAGCCGTCCCACGGGAACGTCGCCAATCCGCCCGAAATCGAGAGCGAACCCGGCGCCTGAGAACCAAGCTTCGGGAAGCGGTGACGCCCCACCTGCTGCTGGAATCGCTGCGCGATCTTGCACACCGAGTCCGGATGCCGGCTGTTCGCCTCCCGAGGCCCCTCCGGCTCGTGGAAGATCACGCCGAACTCGTCGCCGCCGATCCGACAAACTCGGTCGGTCGGCCTCACCACGCTCTTCATCAGTCGCACGATCTCCGAGAGGATCTCGTCCCCCGCGCCGTGCCCGTGGTTGTCGTTGTACTGCTTGAAGTCGTCGATATCAAAGACCATCAGCGTCAGTGTGCGCCTCGACGCGCGGCAGTCCTCGATCGCCGACGCCAGGAAGCGATCGAAGTAACGCCGGTTCCATGCGCCGGAAGTCGGATCGGTGAACGCCGCGTGACGCAGCTCCGATTGCTGATCCCGCAGCCGAAGCCACGTCGCCAGCCACGCAGCGTGCGGGCTCAGCGCATCGGTCTCGATGCCGGGCGCAACCAGGAACCCCATGAGTGCTCGCCCATACGCAACCGGAGCAGCACCGCCGGGCGCTTCCGCGCCGCCGTTCGTCGCGGCCGACACGGGGATGAACGAGAGCGTGCTCGTCCCGAGCCGGTTCCTCAGCAACTCGAGCCCCACTTCGAGCACGTCCTGCCCCCGAAGCAGGCATTCAACCATGCGAACATCGTGCGGACCCTGCACCGGCTGCCCACGCGGCCCCTGCATCGCAACCGATCTGTCACGCCGGTTCTCTGACTGCATCCGCTCCGGCCCGCCATTCAGAATCGAAGCAATCAGCGATTCCACGCCCCCGGGCTTGCCCGCGTCGCGCTGTGCGAAGGACGCACGATCCTCGCTCCCGCCTCGCGCCACCGGTGCAACCCGCTTGCCCGAGCCGAATCGCAGCATCCGGACCACGTCCTCATCCGTCGAGGCCCCGCCATCAAACTCGGCCCCCGCCCGATCGCCCGAAGAGATCAGCACAACACCCGGCGCGACCGACCTCGCTGCCCTCGCAAACTCAGATGCCGCTCGCTCATCGGAGATCGCATCCGCACCGACCACGATCGCCGTCCGCGTTGGCGACAGCTCATCGATCGGCATCGCCAGCTCGCCGATCGCCTCCAGCGTCGACTTCACGCGGAGCAGCTCGACCTCGGGTCGCGATCGCAAGGACTGATCCAGCCCGGTCCGACCGACCAGGATCACTCGCGATGCGCCATCCGCGCCGTTCTCGTGAGTGCCACCCATCATGGCCGCCCACCCCCTGAACCGCGCCGAGGACGGTCGTCCTCATCCAGCGGATCATCGGAGAGAAGCATCGCCAGCTCTTCATCAGTCAGGTGCGAACCGGAGACGATCTCATCCTCCATCTGCTCATCCAGCCCGTCGGGTACCGGGGTTCCTGGCCGAACAACCGGCGTGTCGCCGATCGATCCCGGCGCGATCCGCAGCGGCAGGGGCCTTGCCTCAGGCCGCGGCGTACCGATCCGCGCTCCGGCACCCGATCCACGTGCCGGACGAGATGGCTCACCAAACCGTGTTCCCTGCGAAGCCGCGCCTTTCACATCGCTTTCAACGAGCGCACGCAACGCGGGGTTCGCGCCGCGGACATAAACCCACCTCGCCGCATCCGGCGCATACAGATCCGCGGCATCGAGCAGAGCCCGAACACCATCGGACCCGTTCCCAAGCCCGGAGGGCTCCACCAGAATCAGCACGCGAACGACACCCTGCTCCTCCGCGGGTTTCGCCCACGAAACCAGCAGAGCCATCGCGCCGTGCGCATCGTCCGCGGCACGCCACTCGATCCCCTTCTTCCCGAGTTCGACGTCCAACTCCGAAGGTGGCATCGCGCCCCTGGCAGTCCAGAGAACACACCGAACCTTCCGGCGACCCTGAGGCCCGCCGGAGCCCCTCTCAGAGCCCGCATTCATCTACCCAATCTTACAGCACAACGGCCCCGATGCGCCGCCAAACCGCGGAATCCCGCCCTTCTCCACGAGAACGCCCTCGGACATCCCCCACCCCATTCCCGGCTTCACGTCCGATCACTCCCGCCCCGCTTCGGACGGATTCTCGGGCCTCTTGGCGACGGTGTACCACACGAAAATCGACTTCTGAAGCCCCTCGAGCCCCTTTCCCTCGTCATACCCGAGTGCGAGGAAAATCGGGTGCAGCACCGCTTCATCACGCTCATCGAAGGCGAGCACCTCAAGCCCCGCAGAGGCAAACTGCTCCTTCGTGAACGGGCTCCACCCGTCCGCCCACGGGATGTACGCGGTATCGCCCGTCGCACCCGCTGTGCCCGGCGCGGGATTCTGCGGCGGGCAGATGTTGTAGATGACAAACAGCCCGCCCGGCTTCAGTGCATCGTGAACGCTCTTCAAGAACGCCGCATCATCCACGCCGAGGTGCACGAGCTGCGCGGGATCCACCTCGCGCGCGGGGTGGATGTATCCCGCCTTCAGCGTGTTCTTGCTCGTGATCAGGTCGTACCCGCCTCCGATCGCCTCGACGATCGCGGGCTCGGCCGGCCACCGCCCGTGGTGCAGCGAGACCTTGCCCGGACCGAGCCGCCCCGTGTCACCCTCGTGCCCATACAAAGCCGCGAGCGCGACCTCGACGTCCACACCGTGCGCATCCGCCCCCATCAGCGCCATCAGCCGTATCTGACCGATCGAGCCATACCCGAAGTCCAGCACGCGCTTCCCGCTCAACGACTTCACACCGTGCGCCGACGCCACATCCAGCACCCTCGCATATACCAGCGGCGACCCGTACGCCGTCATATAGGTAAACGCCGGCGGAAACTCCCGGGCCGAAAGATCCGCCCGCTCCTGCTCATCCAGCGACTCATACTGCGCAGCGGTGTACGCCACGCGCCTCTCGCGGCTGCGCCACAGCGTCCTGGGCTCGGGCACCGGCAGATTCGGCACGCCACGCAGGAACTCCAGCGCAAGATCCGAATGCACCGCCGGCGAGATCATCCACGACTGGCGCGAGAGTTCCTGCACGATGTCAGAAGCCGGCTCCGCACCCTGCGCGGCCGCACCCCCGGAACCGCCCCAGAGCCCGGCACACAGGACGACCAGTGACAACGCACGAGATCGGATGGACATGTGGAACTCCGTTGCGGGTCCCCCGCCTCTGTCGCGGGCGAGCCCTCGACCTATTGAAGGCACGCCCGTCCCGCCATGGCGACCCGTTCCGAGGGCATTCGGGATGGATTCGAACCCTACCATCCTCCGCGTCCCGGAGGGCGCGACAATGCCCAGCCGATCACGCAAGAAAGCAACAACCAATGCCCGCGGTCGCGGAACACGCCCCGCCAAGAACTCCCGCGGCCGCGCCGCCGTCGATGCGCGTGCCTCGCTGCAACGCGAACTCCACAAGAAGTCGCCGTTCGCCAGCATCTCCCAGGAGGCGTACATCGCCCTCCAGCGCACCTCGGGCATCCTCTCCGCCGACTTCCAGCGGCTTCTCAAGCCCCACGGGCTCTCCGAAGCCACATACAACGTGCTCAGGATCCTCCGCGGGGCAATCGCCGAAGACGGCACCCGCACATGCTCGGAGATCGGCGAGCACATGGTCACGCCCGTTCCCGATGTCACACGCCTGATCGATCGCCTGGAGGACCAGGGCTTGGTCAGACGCGCCCGCGATGGAAACGACCGCCGCATCACACGCGTGAAGATCACACGAGCGGGACTCGACATCCTCGCCGCACTGGATAAGCCGGTGCTCCGGGCCCACAAGGAACAGCTCGGCCACGTCTCGCAGCGCGATCTCGGACAACTCCTCGTCCTGCTCGCCAAGATCCGCCGCGCTCGCTCTGAGCCGTGAAGCGGGCCCCGACCCCGACCTTGTGAGAATCCACCCAACGCACCAACAGTCCCAGAACCGAGGCGCATCCGCGCCTCGAAACGCCAGAACTCACACGCGCCGGCTGCGTATAGAAACCCAGAAGAGATGTGTCCGGTCCGAGCATTCTGAAACCAAGCGATGCGGACGATCGAACTCTCTCTCGCGTAGTGGAATGTGCGGGGCCGGTCAACGTGTGACACACGGACACGAACCGGCACCCACAGTGGAAAGCCGCGGGGACTGCGAAACGCAATCCGATCAGCGGCATCAGATAGTGTGATCGGTTGCCCGCTCTTCATCTCGCTCCGGGCAGGACCAGCCGGTCCGGCCCGTACCCGAGCCCGGGACCGGGCGCTGAGACATCCCGAGACCTCCCAGACGCCCCGCCGCAACTCTGAGACCTCCAGCGGCGGGGTGTCATTTTTGCCCCTTCGCATCCATACCCCGCAGGCCTCGCGGCGTTCGCCCCCCAGCCCGCCACGCCCGCTCTGCGCGGGCTCGCACCAGTCCCGTGACGCCGTCACCATCCGCGACCCGCCGGCATCGTATTATCTGTTGGAACAAGCAATGGCACGGGCGAGCCCGTCCAGACCACCAGAAGGAGCTTCAGATGATCACTGTTCGCAAAGCGGATGACAGGGCCATGACTCGCATCGGCTGGCTCGACGGTCGCCACACCTTCTCCTTCGGACGCTCGATCCTCTCGAACGATGTGCCATACGCCGACGGCTTCCGCTCGCTCCTCGTCGTCAACGACGATCGCGTCCGCCCCGGCATGGGCTTCAGCGAGCACCCCCACGACAACATGGAGATCATCACCTACGTCCTCGACGGGCAACTCGCTCACAAGGACTCGACCGGCAACGCCAAGTCGCTCGCGCCGGGGTGGATCCAGCGGATGAGCGCGGGCAGCGGCATCCGACACTCAGAGTTCAACCCCTCGCCGACCGATCCGCTCCGTCTTCTGCAGATCTGGATCACGCCCGACCGCAAGAACATCCGACCTTCCTACGAGGACCGCGAGTTCAAGGATGCCGACCTGCGCGATCGCCTCGCGCTCCTCGCCGGCCCCGACGGCTCAGGCGCTCCGACACTCATCCACCAGGACGCCTTCTTCTACGCATCGCGCCTGAGCGCGGGCAAAGCCGCGGCACACCCGCTCCATCCAGACCGCCACGCCTTCCTCCACCTCGCCAAGGGCAGCATCACCCTCAACGGACACGATCTGTCCGAAGGCGACGGCGTCTTCATCGGCGATGAGACCGAGGTGGCCATCACCGCAGGCGATGCCGGCGCAGAGTTCATCCTGATCGAAATGGCCTGATTCGCAGCGGCCAGACGCTCACAGTTTCCTCAGCAGGTCATCCACGATCGGCCCCGTCTCGGTCGTCGCCGCGGGATCGAACGCCTTGTTCGGATCGTTCGGAAGATAGATCCGAAACGTGGTGCCCTTCCCCGGCTCGGACTCAACGGTGATGCGCCCGCCGTGCTCCTCGACGATCCGCTTGGTCACGGCCAGCCCCAGCCCGGTGCCGCGTGACCCCTTGCCCGAGTTGAACGGCTCGAAGATCCACTGCAGCCGATCCGTCGAAATCCCCGGCCCGTTGTCCATTACCAGGATCTCCGTCGAAGGACCGAGCCCCGGCGCGCCCGCGTCCGGCTGACGGTACGTCGTGCGGATCGTCACGATCCCCGTCCCATCCACCACCGCCTCGACCGCGTTCGTCACCAGATTCAGAATCGCCTGATGCATCAGGTGCGGATCGATGTGCAGCGGCGGCATCTCCTGGTCCAGATCCAGCATCATCCCGATCCGACGCTGCTTGCACTGGCCCTCAAGCAGCATCGCGCAGTCCTCGATCACGGCCCCGAGCGGCGTCAGTTCGATCTCCAGCATCCGCTGCTTGCTGTACGTCAGCATGTTCAGCGTCAGCCGCCCGATCCTGTCGATGTTCCTGCGGAGGATCGTCCATCCACCCTTCGCGATCTTCAGGTCGTCCTTCTTCAGCCCCATCTCCACCACATCCGCCCCGCCCCGCATCCCCTGCATGATGTTCTTGATCGAGTGCGACAGCGTCGCCATCGTCTCCCCCATCGCCGCGAGACGCTCCGTGTGCAGACGCTGCTGGTACGACTCAAGGTGCGCAAGCGCCAGCCCCGTGTGCAGCGCGATCGCGTTCAGCAGCGCGAGGTGCGCCGGCGTGAACGTGCCCGCCGCGGCGGACGAGTCCAGATACACCGCCCCGAACGTCCGATCCTTGAACCTGATCGGCGAGCAGAGCGCGGACCGAATATGGAAACGCTGGATGCTGTCCCCGCCCCCTGCCCCCCCGGGCACGCCGCTGAATCTCGGGTCCGCCATCGCGTTGCTCGTTAAGAGCCCCTCACCCCGGCGCACACAGTGCTGCAGGATCGTGCGGCTCACCTGGATCCGCGGATCCTCCCCCCGCCCCGGCGCGGTCCGGTGCCTCACCACCAGGGGGCGCAACGTCCCCTCGGCGTCGTCATCCTTCAGCATGATGAACCCGCGCTCGGGCCGAAGCTCCGAGAACGCAAGATCCATCACCGACTCGAGCAGCTTCAGACGATCCGTGATCTGCGTCGTCAACGAGGTCAGGCGATAGATCAGGCGCAGATGCTCGCGAGCCGCCGCCGATGGATCCTCCGAGGGAAGGATCATCGAGTCCTCGCTCGATTCGAGCGTCCGCTGCACGCTCGCGTCCATCTCATGGGGCAGCATGAGGCGCACGGCGTCCGCGTGCTCCCGCGTCAGACGATCACCCACCCTGAAGACCGTCTCACCGACGCGGATCTGATCCCCCTCGGAGAGCCGCCGGCGCTCCTCGATCCGCGCCCCGTTCACGAGCGTCCCGTTGTGCGAGTCAAGATCGCGGATCCACCACGTCCCGCGATCGGGCGTCAGCTCCGCGTGCCGCCGAGAGACCGTCGTGTCCGAGATGGGAAGGGCCTCGCTGGATCGCCCGATCAGCTGCGGGACATTCCCCGGCAACTCGAACCGGCGCCCCTTGTCCGGACCATGGATGACCACCAGCGTCAGCATGCAGAGAAGATACGCCCGAACCGCGCATGGCGACGCATACGCTCTCGCACACATGCCGGAACGAACGTCCACCCCCCCGGATACCTGGCCGCTCTCTTCGGGCCTCGCCATCTCCCTCACCCACCCACGCCTCATCGCCATCCTCAACCTCACGCCCGATTCCTTCTACGACGGCGGACTCCTCCACACGCCCGCCGACGCCGTCCGTGCCGCACACCACGCGGCCCTCGCCGGAGCGGACGCGCTCGACATCGGGGGTGAATCCACACGCCCCGGCGCCGGTCGCGTCAGCGCACAAGAACAGATCGCCCGCGTCGTCCCCGCGATCAAGGCGATCAGGGCCGAAGGGGGCATCCTCGGCACCATCCCCATCAGCATCGACACCACGCTCGCCGAGGTCGCACGCGCCGCCCTCGATGCGGGCGCACAGATCATCAACGATGTCTCAGGCGCGACAGAAGACCCCGCCATCCTCTCCATCGCCGCTTCAAGCGGGGCCGGGCTCATCCTCATGCACCGCGCCCTCGCGCCGGATCAGGACAGATACTCCACGTCCTACGCACCCTCAGAAGCACCCATCCAAGGCGACGCCGTCGAGCACGTCCGACTCGCCCTGCACGCCCTTATGCAACAAGCGGTCGAAGCCGGCGTCGATCCGGAACGCATCGTCCTCGACCCCGGGCTCGGCTTCGGCAAGACCGTCGAGCAGAACGCGATGCTCATCCGCAGAACCCAGGAACTTCTCACGCTCGGACGCCCCATCCTCTCCGCCCTCAGCCGCAAAAGTTTCGTCGGCGCGTTCGCAGCAGAGCCCCCGCTCCCGCTCGATCAACGACTCCCGGCCACGCTCGCCTGCTCCATCGCGCACTTCCACGCCGGGGCACGCCTCTTCCGCGTCCACGACGTGGCGGCACACGCACAAGCCCTCCGCGTTGCCCGGCACCTCGCCCAGCCCAATTCCTGACCAAACGCTCCCCCCAAACGCGCCGACCACCCTCCGTCCATTTCCATCCCGAACAATGTCACGTTCGCCTATGCTTCGCCATCCAAGTGAATGACGCGTCCGGGTCCGCCTGTTTGCGTGCCGGGGCGCGAGATGCAAGGACCGAAATCATGGCAGGCGCAAACACCAAGACGTTCACCGACGACAACTTCGATCAGGAAGTTCTCCAGTCCAAGGTCCCCGTTCTTGTAGACTTCTGGGCCGAGTGGTGCATGCCCTGCAAGATGCTCGCTCCGTTCATCGATCAGCTCGCCGACGAACTCGGCGAGAAGGCAAAGATCGGCAAGATCGACACCGACAACAACCGCGCCGTCGGTGTCCGCTACGGCATCCAGGCCATCCCCACCGTCATCATCTTCAAGGATGGCCAACCCGTCGAGAAGTTCGTCGGCCTGACGGACAAGGCCCGTCTCGCCCAGGCACTCGAGCGCGCCGCCGGCTGATCACACCGGATCGCCACGAGCCAGGCCGGCAAGGGCCGCCCCTCCACCCGCACTACGCTCCGCGCCGATGCGCACGAAAGATCCGTGATGCCCGATTCGACCAACGGGACGAACGCCTCATCCGTAGGAACGAACGGCCGGACGCTGCGTTGCGGAGCCGTCGGCGTCGGTCGCATGGGCCAGCACCACGCACGCGTCTACGCGACCGAGCCAGGGTGCCAACTCGTCGGCGTCGTCGATTCCAGCCCCGACCGTGCGGCGGAGATCGCCAAGAAATTCAACTGCCGCGCCTTCCCAACCGAACAGGCCCTCCTCGATGCCGGCGTCGACGCCGTTTCCATCGCCGTCCCCACAACCGCGCACTACAAGTCCGCCGAGCCCTTCCTGAAGAACCGCGTCGCCTGCCTCATCGAGAAGCCTCTCGCCGCTGACGCGAAAACCGCCAACGCGCTCAAGGACCTTGCCGAGTCCGCCGGCGCATGCCTCATGGTCGGCCATATCGAGCGCTTCAACCCCATCATGCGGGCCATGCAGCGGGCGACCGCCGAAGCCAGCCAGATCACGCCCCGCTTCATCGAGGTCCACCGCGTCAGCCCCATGTCCTTCCGCTCCGTCGACGTCGGCGTCGTCATGGACATGATGATCCACGACCTCGACGTCGTCCTCATGCTCATGGGTGGCCAGGAACCCGACGAGATCCAGGCCTCCGGCGTCGCGGTCATCACAGAGCATGAGGACATCTGCAACGCCCGTCTCGTCTGGCGCCGGCCCAGCGGCAACTGCGTCGCCAACATCACCGGCAGCCGCCTGGCCCTCAAGACCGAGCGCGTCACACGCATCACCGGCGAGGACGCCTACATCAAGATCGACTACGGAAACAAGAACGGCGTCATCATTCGGCGTCTGGCCAACGAGATCCAGATGAACGAAGTGCGTGAGCAGATCCGCAACGGCTCGGACCTCACCATGCTCAAGTGGCACGAACTGGTCAACGTCGAGAACCTCGCGATCGACGATGGCGAGCCGATCGTCATGGAGATCCGGGAGTTCCTGGGCGCGGTCCGCGACGGCCGCCGCCCCACCATCGACGCGAGCGCGGGCTCCATCAACGTCCGCGTCGCCGAGCGCATCGTCGAGGCGATCAAAGAGAACCGATGAATCCACGCTCACCCAAAAGGGAGCCCCGAGCGCAAGAGCTTTTTGCGTCATCGCTTCATTGCCTGTGTGTGTCGATCAAGGATGATGATGGCTTGGATCCATCGACGGACCCGCTCGATGCCGCGCACGTGCGGCGGGATAAGCCCCACATGGTGGGTCATTTCCAGGCGTGCAAACACACGCTCGATCACGCGCCGGAGTGACAGCAGGCCCCTGCCGAAGCCCGTCATGCTCTGCTCCAGCATGTCGATGGCTCGACGGCGGTCCGGATGCGTTCCGGACCGCCGCACGCCGCGACCCACGCGGCAGTCCTTCCGCGGAACCACCAGTTGTCCGCCCTTGCACGCGCAGAGTTCATAGAGCTTCACGCTGTCGTAGTTCGAGTCGGCCAGCACATACCCGTTCAACTCCATGTCTCGCATCATCCGCTTGGCCATCACTGCTTCATGGCAGTGCATGGGCGTGAGACGCCAGGAGACGATCGAGCCCGCGAGATCGCAGATCGCATGGAGCTTGTAGCCGCGCAGTCCCCATGCGCCGAAGGTCGCGGTCCGGTCTCCGGAGTGCGAGGCGACGCGCAGGGCCTTGCCGTCAAGAGCCAGCACCAACGCTCCCGATGCAGAGACCAGATTCTCCGCCTCCGCCGCGGCAAGTAACGCCTGGACGCTGGTGGTTCTCAGCCGCCGGCTCATCCTGCTTGGCGAGGGCAATCGACCACGCCGCCACAACGGCCATGCATCGCGTCGGCACGCCCAGGAGGTGGGTCGTCGGTGCAAGACGGCCCAGAGAAAGGTCAGCACGATGTCCGCATCGGTGAAGGTGAAGCGACCGCCACGCGGGCTCCGATCCAGCTTCCGCACGCTCGCCGCCAACACCCTCCAACTCGCGTTGTCCATGCTCGGTCTCCTGTCTGGCAGCTCCACCAGTGGGACCGAGCATGGCATGAGCCATCAGATCGCGCAAGTCTCCACAATGGAAACACTTGGAACACATGGCGCAAAATGCTCGCAAGCTCGGGGTGTTGCATTCTCAATGCAGAGATGAGTCGGACTTGCGCGGCGCCGCGCTTCCTTATTCCCTTGTCGCCGGAGGCGACACAACTCGAGCTCTTCCGGCTTTCGGGGGTTGCAGGGGGCATCGCCCCTTGCACCGCGTCTTCCGTTCCGCTCGCAACAGGTGCCCCCTGCCGCACCCACCACATTCACACGCATTCCTGTACACTCACCCCCATGCACCATCGCCTCCTCCCCCTCCTCGCCTGCATCCCCCTCGCCCTCCTCGCCGCGTGCGCGGCCAACGATCACCGCGTGGACAACGCCTCCTCACGCCTCAACGACCCCGCCCTCCGCGACGACCCGCGCATGGAGTGGTGGCGCGATGCACGCTTCGGCCTCTTCATCCACTGGGGGCTTTATTCCATACCAGCCGGTGAATGGAACGGCGTCAACACCTACGGCGAGTGGATCCGCACCACCGCCCAGATCCCCCTGGAAACCTACGACACCTTCGCCTCGCAGTTCAACCCCGTTGACTTCGACGCCGACGCCATCGTGCTCGCCGCGAAGGACGCCGGCATGAAGTACATCGTCATCACCACCAAGCACCACGACGGCTTCGCCCTCTTCAACTCCCAAGTCTCCGACTTCGACGTCATGTCGACGCCCTTCAAGCGCGACATCATGAAGGAGATGGCCGACGCCTGCCGCAAGCACGGCCTCATGATCTGCTGGTACCACTCCATCATGGATTGGCACCACCCGGACTACCTCCCTCGTCGCACATGGGAGACCGACCGCCCCACCGCCGGCGCGGACTACGACCGCTTCAATGCCTATCTCAACGCACAAGTCACCGAACTCCTCACCAACTACGGACCCATCGGCGTCATGTGGTTCGACGGCGAGTGGGAGTCCACGTGGACCCACGAACGCGGCGTCGCCCTCTACAACCTCTGCCGCTCGCTCCAGCCCGATGTCATCATCAACAACCGCGTCGATGTCCACCGCAGCGGCATGGCCGGTTTCAGCCAGAGCGACGATGCCGTCGGCGACTTCGGCACACCCGAGCAGGAAGTCCCCGCCCAGGGCCTCCCCGGTGTCGACTGGGAGACCTGCATGACCATCCACACCCACTGGGGGCACAACAAAGCCGACACCAATCCAAAGTCCGGCCAGATGCTCGTCCGCACGCTCATCGATGTCGCCAGCAAGGGCGGCAACTTCCTCCTCAACATCGGCCCCATGGCCAACGGTCGGATCGAGCCCTCCGAGGCCGATCGCCTCGCGCACATCGGCCGCTGGATGGAGGTCAATGGCGAAGCCATCCACGGCACCGGCGCCAGTATCCTCCCCTCAACGCCCTGGGGCCGCTGCACGATCAAACGCGACGGAAAGCGCACAACCCTCTACCTCCACGTCTTCGACTGGCCGACCGACGGCCGCCTCTTCGTCGATGGGATCGGCTCCGCACCGCGCGATGCACAGATCCTCGGCCGCCGGAGTTCGACGCTCCGCGCCTCGCTCGCCTCCGGCGGACTCGACATCACCCTCCCATCCTCCTCCACACTCACGCCCGACCCCGATGCCACTGTCATCAAACTCGTCTTCGATGGAGAACCCGTGATCTACCACCCGGTCACCATCAACGCCGACAGCGAGAACTTTGTCGCATCAACCACCATCACGCTCACCTCGCCGACGCTCAACACCGCGCCCGGCGCAACCATCCGTTACACGCTCGACGGTTCCGCCCCATCGGCGACCTCTCCCGTTCCATCCGGCCCGATCACGCTCACCGAATCCGCCACCATCTCCGCCGCCGTCTTCGTCGGCGACCGACGCGTCTCCGATCTTGCCACCCGCTCCCTCACGCGCGTCGAGCCCTGGGGCGCGACCCTCTTCGTCCGCGCCCCGGATCCCGGGCTGAAGGTCCAGACCTTCTCCGGCGACTTCCAGCGCTGCGCCGACTTCCTCTCTCTCGCCCCCGAATCCGAGACCATCTCACCCACCGTCGCGCTCCCCCCCGAGAATCCGCCGCCGGAGCATGTCGCACGCCGTTACACCGGCGTCATCAGCGTCCCCGCGACCGGGATGTACCACTTCGCCCTCACCTCCGACGATGGCTCGCGCCTCTTGATCGACGACAACCTCGTCATCGACAACGACGGCCTCCACGCGGCCCGCGAGGTCCGCGCCAGCGCACCCCTCGAAGCCGGCTACCACCGCATCACGATCGACTGGTTCAATCGCACCGGCGGTGCGGCCCTCTCCCTGAAGTGGCGTGCGCCCGACGGCTCATGGCAATCCGTCCCCGCCGACATGCTCGCCCACTGAAACCGTCGCGCCACACACCCTGAAAGCCCCCATCCCCTCCCGCCGACGCGACGCCCATCGGGACGCGCGCCCATTCCGCGCGCGTGCCGCCCATATCGACATCCAAAATTCCTCCCGCGTCGTGCAAGATCGAGCCCCGTGGCGGCAACTCATGTGCTCGCAAGCTCCGCAGTCCCCACACCAACCCTCGACCTCAACACACACAGGAGACGAAACCATGCATCGCACAACCAGCATCCTTGATCGCTCGAAGCCGATCGCCGCCTCTCTCGCGCTCGCGGCACTCGCCGGAGCCGCATCCGCCGCGCCGCAGATCATCAACCTCCGCAGCGGGCAGGTCGGCGGACTCCCCGGACTCGCCGGGCAGCAGGACGACATCGTCACCTTCCTCCCCAACAACCCGCCCGGTGCCGCCATCAGCGCATCACCCTTCACGGCGGGCGACTTCGCCGGCGCGGCATCCGGTCCCTCCGCCTCCGTTATCAACCCCGTGTGGGCCTGGACGCCCGGAATCAGCGATCCCCTCGCACGCTGGATCAACTTCGACGGCTTCTTCACCAACCCCGACGGCACACCCGGCGTCGGATGGGGCGCCCCCGGCTCATGCCTCTACGCCGTCCCCTTCAACATCTCCCTCTCCAGCATCACGAACGCGACGCTCGCACTCGAGTTCGCCGTCGATGACTATCTCGGGGATCACCCCTTCTACGGCGGCGGCAACCAGGCAGGGCTCTACATCAACGGCATGTCCACCGGCTACGACGGCGGCACCTTCGTCTCCTCTACCTTCCACTTCCAGAACATCACCTCCTTCGTCAATCCGGGACTGAACTATCTCTACTTCTACCAGCGCGACATCGGCGTCTCCGTCAGCGGTCTCATCTTCAGCGCACGCATCACAGTCATTCCCGCACCCGGAGCCGCCGCGCTCGTCGGTGTCGGCGGACTCATCGCGCTGCGCCGCCGTCGGCTCTGATCCGCCGCTGTCGATCTCGTCTCTCCACCCCCGCTGGGACGCGGGCCGGCACCCGGCACAACGCCACGCCGGCCCGTCTCGCTTCACTCACCCCGACGCGGCACGCCTCGCGCAAGCCGACGCCTGAAATCCTCAGCGGCCGCCGCATCTCCTGCCGCGTCGAACGCCGCGATCGCATCCCGAAAGTGAAGATCCCGATACGTGTACGCCAGGTCTACGTCAATGGCGTTGTTCCACCCCTCTCTGACCAACTGCGCCGCCTCTGCCGCGCGATCGGTCGCGCACAGCACGTGCGCCCTGGCGATCTTGGTTGCCATCACCTGATCGAACGGCATCGAGGCCGACGACAACGCGATCCGCATCGCACCGGCAGACCGCGCGTCCGCTTCCGCCAACGGATCGTCGAACGGAAAGCCGACCGACACCGCCGACCCGCTCATCTGTACGAGCGAGATCGCCATAAAGGCATCAACCGTCGCGATGATGTGGTGCTCAGGCCCGAGCACATCCGACAGCAACGCCCTCGCTTCCAGCCCCTCACGAACCGCCTCCTCGTGTGCGCCGTGCAGCCCGAGAAACCACGCGAGATACCGCCGGCTGTTCCCGAGGAGCAGCGCGTCCCGCGCCTCGGGCGGGAGCATCGACCGGATCCGCACAACCGCCCGTGCCAACTCAACCGCCTCTGCCGTTCGTCCCGCACGCGCCAACTCGACGGAAGCCGTCTCATAGCAAGGCAGCAGCGAGCGATGGTCCTGGCCATACAGAGACGACAGCACATCCGCCGCCAGCAGAGCCGAATCGATCATCTCGGACTTCAACCCTTCCGCCTCCGCCGCTCGCATCCGCAGCATGTACACCTGCGCGACCGACGGATCACGCTCACCAAGCAGCCGCTGGTGCAGAGCCGCAAGCCGCCCGAACGCCGCCGCTCGACCCTTCGGCCCGCTCTCACCCTTCCTTACCGTCCGCGACGACTCAAGGACGGGCAGATCCGCTCTGATCGCCTCCGCAACCCGCGATGTCGGCACACCCCACGCCATCGCAAAGTCACGAGCCAGATCGCACTCAGGCGCACGCTCCAGGAGCGCAGCCGCCTCCCCGAGTGTGGCAACCACATCCGGCGATGCGGGCACAAGCACGCGCATCCGCAGCTTCAGCGCCTCCCGCAGCAGCGGCTCGGCCTCCGCCGGCGCGCCCGCCATGAGGCGCGCTCGCGCAATCAGCGATGCCATCCGCGCCGCCGCAACACGCGCCTCGTCGCTCTCGATCCCGCGAAGGCCCTCAAGGGCAACACGCGCCTCGGTCTCCGCCTCCGACTCCTGATGCATCGCCATCAGCACGCTCGCGTGCAGCGACCGGGACAGCTCCACCCCCGCACGCGCCAACTCGTTCCCCGCTTGCATCAGGCGCGTTCGCATCTCGATCGCGTCACGCACCGCCCGCTCCGCCTCGGCATACCGCTTCCGCAAGAGCAAGACCGCGCCCAACTCGTGCAACGTCTCCGCGATCTCCGGATGCACCGTCCCGTGCTCCGCACGCAGACGCTCGAGCCCCGTCCGCAACGCCACCTCCGCGTACGCCACCTGCGCCACCGCACGACCGCCGGAAATATCCGTGTACACGCGGCTCCACAGCCGCCGCAACGCCTGATCCACGTCCGGATCCGACGCGAACGACCCCGTCTCCAGACGCGTGTACAACCGATCCAATCCCGCGCCCAGTTCCTGCGCCAACTCCGGCCGAGTCGGATCGTCCGTCGGCAACACCTCTCGCAGCAACTCCGTCACCGCCTGCGCACGCACCTGCTCCTGCCTCGCGATCTCCCGGTCAAGACGAGCCCGACGCGCCGCAGCAGCAGCCCCCGCCGTGCTGATCACCACCACCGCCCCCGCCGCCGCAACAAGCAGAAGCAGGAACCCCGCCATCGCGATCCGCGAGCGGTTCACAACGATCGCCTTCCGCAGCAGATACCACCCCGAACCGCTCCGCGCATCAACCGGGATCCCCGCAAGGTATCGCTCGATATCCCTCGCAAGACTCGCCGCCGACTGATACCTCAGGGCCTTGTCCTTGCGCATCGCCTTCAGGATGATCGCCTCAAGATCCTGCGACAATGACGGCACAACCCGCCGCGGCTCGATCGGCTCCGCCGTCTCCACCGCCCGGATCACCTCGTACAGCGATCCCCCGACGTCGTACGGCATCGCCCCGCACACCAGTTGGTACAGGATCACACCCAGCGAGTACACGTCCGTCAGCGCGTCGATCTGGTCGGACTTTCCCGATGCCTGCTCCGGAGACACATACGCCGGAGTACCCGCGAACTCGCCCGTCAGCGTGAGACGCAGCGTCCCCGCACGCGCGATGCCGAAGTCGATCACCACCGCACGCCCCTCGGGCGTCACCAGAATGTTGTCCGGCTTCAGGTCGCGATGGATCACGCCGTTCAGGTGCGCGTTGTGGATCCCGTTGCACACCGCGACAAACACCTCCAGCATCCCACGCTGACGCGCCGACGCGCTGTCGCCCGGCGGAGCCCACGCATCCAGCGGCACACCGTCCACATACTCCATGATCACCGCGATCCGCCCGTCCGCCAGAGCCCGCGACTCAAAGACCGTTACCAGATTGGGATGCCGCAATCGCGCCGTGATCTCCGCCTCGCGCTCCGCCCGATGCCGCTGACGTGCCGATACATCCCCGCCCGTCGACAACGCCTTGATCGCAACCACGCGCGACGTCGCCTCCTGCACCGCCCGGTACACCACTCCCTGCGACCCCGAACTGATCACCGACTGGATCCGATACCCTCGGATCCGCGGCGCGCCCTCCGGACCGGAATCAAGCTCAGACAACTCGCGGGCCCTGCGGATGAACGACGCGTCCTCCTCCGCCGCACGCAGCCGCTCCAGGCAGATCTCACACCCATCCACGTGCGTCCGGATCGACCCGTCCGAATCATCGCCGGAAGCGAGGCGGTCGATCTCCGCCGCGCTCGGGCAACGACCCGCCGACCCTCCACGCTCCGGAACCACTCAGACATCCTCCTCAAAGGCCTCTGTCAACTCCTCAACGAGCGACTTCAGGCGCCTCGTCATGCGCGTCTTCGCCACATACACCTGATCGACGGACATCGCGCACTGCGCCGCAACCTCGGCCGCCGGCACCCCGCGCATCGCCACCAGCTCGAACGCCAAGATCGTCCGCGGATCGACCGCCGAATCCTCCCGCAGCAGATCGAACGCCCGCGCCAGGATCGCCCGATCGCGCTCATCCGTCCAGATCGAACGCAACGCCCCCTCGTCGTGACCCTCTTCGCCCGGATCCTCGACAGCATCCATCTCGGCATGAACCGCCCGACGCCCCTCCCGACGCACACGCAGCGCGGTCCGATGCGCGATCCCCAGGATCCACGAACTCAACCGCCCCTTGCTCCGGTCATAACGCCCATCCCGGTACACACGCACAAACTCCGCGAGCGTCCGCTGCGCCGCCTCCTCCGCGTCCGCATCGCTCAGCCCCAGCCGACGCGACAACCCAGCGATCACCGGCCGGTATCGCGAGTCGATCTGCGCCCACGCCGGCTGGTTGTCACCCTCCCGCAGCGCGTCCAACAGACGCGTCGTCGTGCGTGTAGCGAACATGGATTGCTGAGAACGCGGCACCGTGCACAAACCCCCAGTCTGGCACACTCCGCCCAGTATACCACAAACCAATCCGACCGCCCTGCCGATTCTCACCCACCCCGCGACGCGCTCACACCCTCCGCCTCCAGAGCCGCCCGCAACTTCTCCAAACGACCTCGAGACTTCACCGTCCTCGGATGCTCGGCCCCGAAGAACTTCTCGATCGCCTCGTGGCTCTCAACCAGGTGCGATTCCCCATCCGATGCCCGCCCGACCTCGACCAGGTACTCCCCGTAGTTATTCCGGAAGATCGCACAGATGTAGTGCTCCGGGGGCAGGGCCGCGAGCGCCCTCGCAACCGTCTCCTCAAACACCACCCCGGCCTCCTCCATGTTCCCGCGCTTCCAGAGCAGCATCGCCAGGTTATTGAAGTTGCTCAGGGTCTCCGCCTCACGCGCCGGGGGCAGCCGCCTGCCGATCTCAACAATCCGTCGCAGGATCGACTCCGCCTCATCCAACTCATCCATGTTCTCAAGCGCAAAGGCCAGCGTCCCCATCGAGACCAGCACCTTCGGGCTCTCCTCCCCGAGCACCTCAAGCTGCTTCGCCACCGTCTCTCGCAGCAGCGGCAGCGCCTCCTCGGTTCTCCCCGAACCGATCAGCGCGGTCGCAAGGTTCGCCAGATTGACCAGCAGCGACGGGTGATCCGGTGGCAGGCACGCGCGACGGATCGCCAGCGACTCCCTCAAGAGCGCGATCGCCTCCTCGTGCTTCCCCTGCTTCTGCACCACGTTCGCGAGCGTCGTGATCGTGTACGCGACCGTCGGGCTCTCCGCGCCGAACACGGCCCGTCGATCCTCCAGCAACTCACGCAGAATCGCCTCGCCCTCGGCGAATCGCCCCATGTCCGTCATCAACGCACCAAGATGATCACGCTGCGTCAGAATCTCCGGATGCCGGGCCCCGAGCGAATCACGCGTCAACTCGATCGCGCGCCGCAGCGTCCGCTCCGCATCCTCGATCATGCCCGTCTCTACATAGAGCCGCCCGAGGTCACCCACCGCCAGCGCGGTCTCAGCCGACCTCGGCCCCGCAACCCGCTCCATCGCCGCCACGACCCCGACCATCTGCTCCAACGCGCCCGTCGGATCATTCAGATCGCTCGTGGTGATCGCGATCGAACGACGCAACGTCAACGCCTGCACGCTCTCCTCGCCATGCACCAGAGCCGCAAGATCCCGCGCCGCCACAAGGTGGGGCATCGCCTCCGACCACAGCCCCAGCGCGCGGTACGTGTTCCCCAGTGTCGTCCTCACCGCCAGCGCAACCCGAGGCCTCTCACGCAACGCCGGAATCGTCTCCGATGTCTGGTCCAACACCCGCCGGACCGTGATCTCCTCTCCACGCGCGAGTTCCGGATCCACCGCCCCCAGCATCCCCGTCAGAAACTCCGTCACCGCCTGCGAGTCAGCAAGCGCGGCCTGCGCCTCATACCTCAATCGCTCCGCCTCCGAACGCCGCTCCTCCGCCAGCCGCTGACCCTCCGTCGCACGCACCGCCTGCCACACCGTTCCCGCCACGCCCGCGAGCAACGCCGCCGCCGCCACACACCCGAGCCCGACCAGCGGCTTATTCCTCGCGACAAACTTCCTCGTCAGATACGCACGCGTCGGCCTCCGCGCCAGAATCGGCTCGTGCCGCAGATACCGCTCGATGTCCGCGCCCAACTCCGCCGCAGAGTCGTACCGTCGCTCACGGTCCTTCTCGAGCGCCTTCCCGACGATCGTCTCAATGTCAGCGTCGATCGTGCTCCCCGCCGTCGAGAGCGGCGTGATCCGCGACTCCGTGATCGTCTTCAACGCATCCGCCAGCGACGGCGATGAGAACTCGTGGGGCAAACGCCCGCTCAGCATCTCATACAGAATCACGCCCAGCGCGTACACATCGCTCCGCGTGTCAAGATCGTTCGGATCCCCCCCCACCTGCTCCGGCGACATGTAAGGCAGCGTCCCCACCAGCTGCCCCGCGGCCGTGTGATACGTCATCTCGCTCTGCTCGGCATCCGCCAGGCGCGCCACGCCGAAGTCCAGCACCTTCGGCCGCCCCTCGCGCGTCACGAGGATGTTCGACGGCTTCAGATCGCGATGGATCACGCCCTTCTGGTGCGCGTGCTGCACCGCATCGCACACCCGCACGAACAACCCCAGCTTCTCCCTCTGCGTCGCGCTCCTCGCCCACACATCCAGCCCCGTCCCCTCCACCAGCTCCATCGCATAGAACGGCACGCGCCCGCTCTCCGCCCCCTGCTCGCCGATCGATTCCTGAAACGTCCCCGCCTGATAGATCTGCGCGATCCCGGGATGCTGCAACCGCCCAAGGATCTCCGCCTCGTGCTCGAAACGGCGCAGCATCGCCGCCGACATCCGCCCCGCCTTCACCACCTTGAGCGCCACAATCCGCCGCGGCCGCTCCTGCTCCGCCAGATACACCGTCCCCATCCCGCCCTCGCCCAGCACCCGCTCGATCACAAACCCCGGAATCCGACGACGCCCCGGCGACTCCGCACCTCCCGGAGCCGCGATCGTCCTGTGCATCAGCATCGAGTCCAGCACGCTCGGACGCCCATCCCCCCGATCCTCCGGCGCGATCGTCGCAGACTCCGTCATCGCCAGCGCACGCTGCACCGCGCTCAACAACGCCGCATCACCCCCGCACGATTCGCGCACAAACGCCTCGCGCCGCTCCGGGGACATCCCCGCCGCCTCCTGCGCGATCCGTGCCGCCAGATTCGTCCGATCGCTCTCCATCGCCACTCACCACGCTCTACGCGGAACCGCTTCCGACGGATCGATCAACCTCCAACAGAGGCCGTTGGAAAGCGCTGATCGCTGTGCGACACCACCTTGCGCACGATGAATCGGCCCTTATCGGCCATTCCGGTGCCCGCATCAACGCCAGCCGCTCGGAATGCCCAAATACAACGGTTACAACGCGGCGGACGTGATGCATCCTGCAAGGCACCCGGAACCGGCGTCTGGTAGCATCGAATCCTCTTCCGGAGATTCTCGCATGCGACCGACCGGCCCAATCCGATGCTCCGCGTTCAGAACGCCTCGCCCCTCGGGCGTGCGCTCGATCCACATCGCCGTCGCATTCGCCCCGTGCTGCCTCATTGCGGCTCTCGCGCAAGCCAACGCAGGCACGCCCCTCATGTGGCTCGGCCTCCTCCACCTCACCGCGATCAATCTCATCATCGCCGGCGTCGAAGCCTACATCCTCAAGCTCATCGCCCGAGTCCCGTTCGGCCGCGCCCTCGCCGCCTCCCTCATCGCCAACTACGCCTCCGCGCTTGTTGGGCTCCTCCTCTTGGTTCCGTATGCAAGCCAATCGCTCGAACGAGTTTCGGGCATTCCCATCGATGCCGCGAATGCCCACATGCTCCGCTTCATCCTCCTCGCCTTCCTCGCAACCCTCGTCGTCGAAGGCCCCATCTTCTTCCTGATCGCGCGCAAGCGTGCCCGCCCCCGCCGACTCGTCGCCGCGTTCCTTCTCGCCCAGCTCGCCACTTACGCCGCGCTGCTGTGGATTTACAACGGCGCATCCAACGCATCCGCCACCCGCGTGACACGCGATCACACCATGGCCTTCGTGCCGCGCGACCATGCCGCGGCCGTCTACTACATAAACCACAGCGATGGCGACCTCTGGCGCGTCGGTCTCAACGGAGCCGGCCGCGAACGCATCGGACCGATCCCCCTCTTCTCAACGCCCGTTCCCGACGACTACACCTCGTACGGCAAGTTCGACCCCTATTACCACGAGATCCTCACCGTCGCGGCGAACCCCGACGGAGGCGAAGATCTCGTCGCAGTGCGAGATCTCGGCCGCGAACAACAGTCGCAGACGCTCATCGAAGATCTGCGCGACTCTCTCGGCCCGCGCTCGTTACAGATTCCCCATCGGGACATCTTCGATACACGCCCTCCGGATCGTGCGCTTCCGAAAGTCACCAACGGATTCTGGGCGTTTGATGGACTCAGCATCTACCCACGCGGCACAGAGCAAGACCTGTGGAAAGACTCATGGTCCGTCGCCTACGAAACCCCACTCGCGGCGTGGCGCGTCTCGCGCGTCAGCATTCTGCCCGACAACCTCATCGTATTCGACCTCGGTGATCGACAGATCTGCGTTCTCGACCCGCACACCCGCACGCTCGGTGTACTCGCCGAAGGCCGATCCAACCTCATCACCATGCCGGGCGCACGCTATCGCGAAGAAGTCCCAATCGCGCCCGTAGTACCGGATACATCCCCCGCACCACTCGCCGAACCCGGCACTCCTCCACCCTAAGCACTCTCGGCCTCGCCGGGTGCCACTAGTTCCCGTTGAGCACGCCCAGCGTGCGAAACGGAACCAGTGCCTCTTCGCCTGACTTGATGCCGTGTCCCATGCCTGCTCTTCGTGCAGGCATGCCACCCGGACTCCCCCTCCGCGTCCTCCGCGTTCAAACGCTTCTCTTCTTCGCGCTCTTCGCGACCTTCGCGTTCAACCCTCCCCCGGCTCCCGCGGCAGCACAACCTCCTCAATCGTCGTCCTTCGCAGCACCACCTGCCCCTGCGCCGTCTCTTTCACCTCTTCGGTGGTCTCACGACGCACCTCATGCGCCTGCGAGCCCTTCGTCGGGTCCGCCTTCACCCCGTGCGCAACATGACCCACAAACTCCCCGAGCAACCGCATCAGGGGTTTCTTCTTCTGCCCGCTCATTGGTTCGGCCGCTCCGATCAGTGATGCCCGTGCCCATGCCCGTGCCCGTTGGACTGGGCCCGCGCCTTGGCAAGCAGTTCCGGAATCTGTCCCGGCGTCACACTCTCGTGCAGCACCTCATCAATCAGAATCGCCGGTGCCCCGCCGCACGATCCCAGACACTCCAACTCGATGAGCGTGAACACCCCATCGTCCGTGGTCTCGCCGACATCGATCCCGAGTGCGGCCTTCACCGCCTCCGTGATCTCCGTCTGGCCGCAGAACTCGCACGCGATCGAGCGGCAGACCGACACCAGGTGCTGCCCCTTGGGCTTCAGCCAGTATTCCTCATAGAACGACGCGGTGTCGTACACCTCCGCCGCCGAGATCTCCAGCATCGCCGCGATCTCCTCCATCGCCTGGAACGGCACCCACCCATACTCATGCTGCACCATGTGCAGCGCAGGCAGGAGTGCGCCCATCTTCCGCTCATACCGGGGCAGATACCGCTCGCTCAGGTCGCGACGCATCTCCGCCGTCAGATACGGCTCCGCGCGCCGCTCGATCTTCATGGTCCCCGACGGTTTCGTGATCCAGGCCATGTGGTCCTCTCTGATACTGAAATGGCTGGGAGTTTATGCCTCCCTTCCCGAAATCTCGCAGAGACAGCCCAACAGCTTCATTCGGCGAGTTTTCCACACGAATACCCTCAAACTTGACATCCTAACGAAACCGGTACAATATGACCACGGAGTCCTGAAAATGAAGTCGATTGAGCTATTCGCCGGAGCCGGTGGCCTAGCGATCGCTACTGCAAACGCCGGTTTCCAGCACGAGGCGGTACTCGAATGGAACGCCAATGCGTGTGCGACGATCCGACGAAACAAATCCGCTGGCTTACCACATGTGTGTCACTGGAATGTCATCGAAGGCGATGTCGCAACGTACAACTTCAAGCAACACGCTGGATCTGTCGAGTTTGTGTCTGGAGGCCCACCTTGCCAGCCCTTCAGCATCGGCGGCAAACATCGAGGCATGGACGATACCCGCAACATGTTCCCCCATGCTGTGCGTGCTGTTCGCGAGATACGACCCAAGGCGTTCCTCTTCGAGAATGTGAAGGGATTAACTCGAAAATCTTTCGCCAACTATTTCGCGTACATCATTCACCAGTTGGAGTACCCAGAGATTGTCCGACGGGGCGATGAAGAGTGGACGGACCACCTCTCCCGGTTGGAAAAAGCAGTCACAAGTGGGCAGCCAAAGAGTGCATTACGATACAACGTCGTGAGCCAGCTCCTGAATGCAGCCGATTACGGGGTTCCCCAACGACGCGAGCGTGTACTCATCGTGGGAATCCGAGCCGACTTGGGTGTGCATTTTGCGTTCCCACACGCCACGCACGAAGCTGACGCCCTCGTATTCGATCAATGGGTCACGGGCGAGTACTGGGAGCGGCACAGAGTATCGAAAAAGGATCGGCCACAGATGCCGTCGCGTCTTCGTGCGAAAGTAGAGCAGCTTTCAACGCTCTGGTCGTCCGCGATGCTCTTGCCCTGGCGAACGGTTAGAGACGCGATCGCTGACTTGCCCCGCATTGCACCTGGCCAGACGTGTGAGAAGTTCCCAAATCACTTCCTCAATCCCGGTGCTCGTGCGTACGCAGGGCACAATGGAAGCCCTATGGACGAGCCCGCTAAGACACTCAAAGCCGGGGACCACGGCGTGCCCGGCGGAGAGAATATGGTCCGGCTTGCCAACGGAAGTGTCAGGTACTTCTCCGTGCGCGAGTGTGCTCGGCTTCAGACGTTCCCGGATCAGTGGGTGCTTGAAGGATCTTGGACCGAATCTATGCGTCAACTTGGGAATGCAGTACCTGTAAAAATGGCAGAATCGGTTGCCGCTACGCTCAGAAAGACTATTGAAGTCAACAGCGGCGTAGCCCGCGTTATTCAGATGCGCGCCCGAACTCGTGCTTCCGGTTGCAGCCGGTCAAAGGTTCACAGGTGATTCACCGTTTGGGGTATTGCCTATCCCATTCGCTCACAATGTCGGTACCCGGACGTCCCTTTCCGGGGGTTTTGCTTCCAAAACCCGTTGCGTTCCATTTGGGATTGTGATGAGAAATCAGAGCGAACTCTGCGGCGAACACCCACCACTCGCTCTCGAATACCAAGTACTTGCAAGCGACGTCTTCGATCGCGATGTTCTGTCTGGACTTGATCTTTGCAACGTGCTCGTTCAGCCGGGCACGAAGCGTTCGCTTACTCTTGGTTGTACCTTTTGATGCCTTTCCAATGTAGACAAGTTCGCCCTTGTGATACAGAGCGTACACACCACTCTCTGTTGGCCCGACACCCGAGTGCAGCTGTAGTGAGGGGCTCTCTTCCAGGTGACGGACAACCTGATCTCGAATTCCAAGATCAAGATCGAACTCAAAGCGATGCGGGGTGGAATCGTGATCATCCATGCGGCAGTTTAGCCGCAACGACACCCAGTCGCCCCCCCGGGCCCTCCCCGCCGCGCCCGCAGGCCTGACCCCCACCTCATCCCCGCAATAACCGCCCATCAACGCTTATCGCGCATTCGGACCTTCAACCTTGACGGTTGTGACGGCTGAGCCCGTCCCTCGTCCACACATTCGGCAACCCTACGCTGACCCGCGCCCCCCTTGCACCCGATCCAATCCCCACAGCGAAGGCCGCAACACACAAGGCCGACGAACGCCGCCCGGGGAGAGATCGCATGACCACGCTGCAATACAACGACATCGGACACCCGCCCGCGACCGGACCGGTCGCCCTCTGGTGGGTCGACCACCACGGTAACGTCCACGAAGAGCAGCGCGACACCAAGCCCCTCCCCCAGGCACTCTTCGAAACACATCTCGAACACCACGCTCCCGACCCCGCGCCCGTCGCATTCGGTCGCGTCGAACTCGCCTCCTCACGCGGCACCATCCGCCTCGTCTCTCGCGAGGGCGCAAACATCGTCGGCAGAGTCTTGGACGCCCTCGAAGACCGCTACCCCGGAAGCGTCTGGTACGTCTTCCAGCACGCCGCGTGACTCACCCCGCTCCCGGCTCGACCACCAGCTCAACTTTTTCCCGCTCTCCCCATACCATGGGAACGTGACCACCGTTCCGCGTATCCCCGTCGAACCACCCGACCAGACCAATCTGGTCGAGCGTCTGCGTTCCGGTGATGCCGGCGCGTACGAGCAGATCGTCCGCGACCTCACCCCCCGCATGCTCGCCACCGCCAAACGCTTCCTCGGCAGCGAGGCCGACGCCGAAGACGCCGTCCAAGAGGCCTTCCTCTCCGCCTTCAAGAACCTCGACAAGTTCCAGGAAGGAAGCCAGGTCGGAACCTGGATCCACCGCATCCTCATCAACGCCGCCCTGATGAAACTCAGGTCCCGAAACCGGCGTCACGAGGTCGCGATCGAGGACCTGCTGCCCAAGTTCGACTCCACCGGCCACGCGGAGAATCCCGCCCAGCCCTGGAACCTTCCGGGCCCGGACCCCATCCAAGCCGATGAGACCAGGCGCCTCGTCCGAGAGGCGATCGAGTCTCTTCCTGACGCTTACCGAACCGTCCTCATCCTGCGCGATGTGGAGCAACTCGACACCGAATCAACCGCCGCCGCCCTCGGCATCACGCCCAACGCCGTCAAAACCCGCCTCCATCGCGCACGCCAGGCCCTCCGCACCCTCCTCGACCCGCACTTCCGCCCCGAACAATCCGAATCATCCGACTCCCACCCTTCCTGACCTCGCACAGTTGACCACACACACCCGATGAGTTGCTCCCGCTCCAACAAGCCCAGCGACGATGCCGAGCACAACGGCTCCATCGCCGTCAACACGTGCCAGGAGTGCATCGACTTCCTCATCGACTACCTCGACGGCACACTCCCCGCCGCCAAAAGAACCGAATTCGAGCTCCATCTCGAACTCTGCCCCCCCTGCCATCGCTACCTCCAGCAATACCAGGCGACCATCCGCCTCGGTCAGCGCGCGATGGAAGAACAGGCCGCAAAGAACCCGCCCCCCGAGGCGCTCATCAAGGCCATCATGGCCGCCATGAAAGCCGGCCATCCCGCCAAAGACCCCGGCGAACCCGACGCCCCGGGCGGCTGTGGCTGCGACTGCACTTCATAACATCCGCCTCTCACCCTCCCGTGACCCGATGAGCCCTGTCAATTGCGCTCGACCATCCGAGAGCCGGGCCTTTCGCTGAGCGCACCCTCGCGCCCTGCCGATGCTCCCCTCATACCCCGGTCAGGAATGACCGGACCCGGCTGCGGATCGGAACCGGGAACGCCGCGTTCCGAATCTGTTGTCACCTTCAGGTGAGTGGGTGTTGACGTGGTGCGCCAAGTCGATACGCTCTTCACCATTCTTGATCCGCGCTGGGTTGGTCGCGCCGCGGATCCGTCGGACGCATGGAACTACGGGGCGTCCGACTCACACGTAACGACCTCCACTCTCGAGTGGAACACATGGACATCGTGGACCCGCTCCCGGGTGCTCGCCTCGCGTCCTCTCCCTCAAACCTCACCGCCAAGCACGTCAAGCTCCTCGTCCTTGAAGAGACGATGAGCGATGCCGCCTCCTGCGACAACTCGCGAGAGACCGGCTCAGACGACGACGAGCCCCCAAGTATCCCGCGGCTCACTCCGCCGCCCCCCGTTCCCAATCAGGCCGCTCCACGAATCTTCAGCGAGCAGATGACTGCCCGCGAAGCCGCGGAGGCCTCACGCGCAGACGGCTTTGTGCAATCCGAACGCACGCGCCGTTTCCGCGCCCGCGTCTTCCCCGACGCCACCGACGCCCAGTGGAACGACTGGAAGTGGCAGCTCCGCATGCGCATCCGTGATCTGGACACCCTCCAGCGCGCCTTCACCCTCTCCAAGGATGAACGCGACACCGTCACCCACCTCGGCGGGCAGCTCCCCGTCGGCATCACCCCCTACTACGCCTCACTCATCGATCCCGAGGATGCCGACGACCCCATCCGCCGCACCATGGTCCCCACCGGCGGCGAGCTCATCCACTCCGAGCAGGAAGCCGAAGACCCCCTCAACGAAGACGGCGACATGCCCGTCGAAGGCCTCGTTCACCGCTACCCCGATCGCGTGCTCTTCCTCGTCACCTCGTTCTGCGCCACCTACTGCCGCTACTGCACCCGCTCTCGCCTCGTCGGCAAGACCGGCGAGTACCACTTCAACACCAAGCAGTTCGAGCGGGCCCTCGCCTACATCGAGGCCACCCCCGAGATCCGCGACGTCCTCATCTCCGGCGGCGACCCGCTCACGATGAACGATGACAAGATCGACTGGCTCCTGACGCGCCTCCGCGCCATCCCCCACGTCGAGTTCATCCGCATCGGCAGCAAGATCCCCGCCGTCCTTCCCCAGCGCATCACCCCCAACCTCGTCTCCATCCTCCAGAAGTGCCACCCCTTCTGGATGTCCGTCCACTTCATGCACCCGCGCGAGGTCACGCCCGAAGTCGCCCAGTCCTGCGGCCGCCTCGTCAACGCCGGCATCCCGCTCGGCAGCCAGACCGTCCTCTTGAAGGGCACCAACGACAACCCGGAGACCATGAAGTCGCTGATGCACAACCTTCTGAAGATCCGCGTCCGCCCCTACTACATCTACCAGTGCGACCCCATCCCCGGCTCCTCGCACTTCAGAACACCCGTCGAGGCAGGACTCAAGATCATCGAGGCCCTCCGAGGCCACACCACCGGATACGCCGTGCCGCAATACGTCATCGACGGCCCCGGCGGCGGCGGCAAAATCCCCCTCGCCCCCGAGTACGTCGTCGGACGCGAAGGCGATGAGCTCCTCCTCCGCAACTACGAGGGCAAGATCTTCCGCTATCCAGATCCCATCTCGCTCCAGCATCCGGTACGCGAGAAGATCCGGGTGTAAACATCGTTACCGACACACATCCCATGTGCTGCGTGGCATGCCTGCTCGTAGAGCAGGCATGTCTTCTTGCGTGAGAGAAAGAAAGTTCGGGTGGCATGCTTGCTCGTAGAGCAAGCATGCGCATTTCTACGGTCTATCAGGCCTCGCGGGACGCATGGAAACATCCAGAGTTAACACGCCCTGCGACTTGTCCCTATACCACCCCGCGCTGGACCATCGCCATTCACTGGTTCTCTCGCACAATCCGTCAGAAACCGGATTCCTGTGGATGTAGTCGATCATGGACCAGATCGCCCTCGCCTTGAAGAGATTCCGGTCGTAGCCGCCACCTCGCTCCCAGAACCGATGCACGATCCTTCCGTCCGGGCGAACGTCCGCCATCGCCGCGAGCCGATGCGGTGCGTGCGTCTGCGTCCAGTGCTTCGCTCGTAGCGCGACCGACTTCTTCACCGATTCGAGAAACCAACCCACGCGCGGCGGATCGGCCTGCGGATACACCAGCAAGTGGACGTGTGTGGGCATGAAGCAGTATGCCCACAGATGGCAAACGTGCCTGTCGAGATTCACCCTGATCGCCTCAGCCAGCCACAGACACGCGCGTTCCGATTGGAGAAAAGGGCGTGAGTTGAAGCACGAGAAGTTCAGCGCTCGGGCCTGACCTGTCACCTCCCGACGCTTCAGACGCTTGTATTCAATGGGATCAACCACACCAAGCAGTGTAACGTACCCGGGTGGCATGCTTGCCCGGCCCGAAGGGCAGGCATGCCTTTCAAACCCCAGAACATGCCTGCTCTGCGAGCAGGCATGCCACCCTAACTCTGCCTGACCTACCCCCGGTCCAACCCCTCAAGGGTTGGCCCGACTCAATGCGGGTGACAGGAATCGAACCTGCACGACCTTTCGGCCACGGGAACCTAAATCCCGCGCGTCTGCCAGTTCCGCCACACCCGCTCGGTGTCCACAATCCTACTCGCCCCCAACGCCAACCCACCAACCGCCTCCACATACTCACGCGCCCCCGCAACCGCAGCCCCCCATTCCCGATCAACAGCGAAACCCGATCAGTCCGGGGAACATCGACCGATCATCTATGATCCCCCGCGGCTCGCGCGCCCCCGCGCCCGCCCGCCGCTCGACCACACCGGAGCCCGACATGCGCACCCGCGACACCATCGCCCTCGCACTCGCACCCCTCTCACTCCGACTCATGCTCGCCGCGATCTTCCTCTTCGCAGGGCTCAACAAAGTCATCCACACCATCGACGCCTCGCCCGAACAAGCCGCCCAACTCGCCAACCTCGGCGCAATCTCCCCACCCCCCTCTCCCTCCAGCCCCTCGCCCGACTCGCGCGTCCCCCCACTCCCCGATCCCACCGCCCCCACACCCATCGTGCCGCCAACCGACGCGCCCACGCCACCCCCCACAGGCACCCCCACCGGCACCCCCGAATCCGCGCCGCCCGATTCCACCCGCGCCGACGCCGGCTCTCCCCTTCACATCCCACACCTCACTCGCCTCCAACCCACAGAGCCAGCACCTCAAACACCCGCCCCAACCACCACACCCACAAAGCCCGAGCCCACCTACACCGCCGCCGACTTCCCCGACGGTGCAAAGGTCAAGCCAGGGCTCATGATCGCACTCAGCATCCACGCCGCGGCACACCCCGCGCCCGGCCCCGATGGCTCCACACCCATGCCCCTCGCCCCCGAGCGCCTCGCACAAAGACCCTGGCCCGCCCTCCTCGCATGGGCCGCGATACTCACAGAGATCATCGCCGCAGCACTCCTCGTCATCGGCCTCTTCACACGCCTCTCCGCCCTCGGACTCGCCTCCATCATGGCCGTCGCCATGTGGCTCACCGAGATCGGCCCCGCCATCCAAGGCGGCACCGCCCAGTTCGGCTTCCTACCCAACTACGCCATGATGGACCCCGCATGGCAGCACCTCATGCTCCAGTTCTCCCTCTTCGCATCCGCAGTCTCCCTCTTCTTCCTCGGTGCGGGGCCCGCGAGTCTCGATGCCGCCATCTTCGGCGGCCCCACCTCCGCTCCCAAACCCGCTCCCGCCCCGAAGCCGCGCAAGCCCCTCATGGACGACTGAAACCGAAGGGCTCGCACACCCGGCAATCTACTTCTCCCCGCGGCGTTGAACTGGGCACACGCATCACGGGGGTACTCGCATGCCTCTCTCATTCATCCTGCCGCTCGTCGCGTCGCTCGGGTTGTTCCTTCAACCCGCACCGGCCAAGCCCGCATTCACGCTGCAACCTGAGCACGCGTACGCCACCAACGCGCCAGCCCTCGAAGTCGTCACACTCGACCTCACGCTCCACGATGAGCCCCGAGCCAAAGACCTCGATCTCCGCATCCGTGCGCCCAAACTGCCGGCATCCGCGCCCGGCGCGACCCACGCGCCCCTCCCCCTCATCATCTTCTCCCACGGCGCGGGCGGCGCGAAGGATGCGTTCCCAGAACTCTCCACCCACTGGGCCTCACGCGGCTACATCGTCGTTCACCCCACGCACTCAGACTCCATCGCCCTCCGCCGCCGAAACGGCCAGGATCTCTCCGGGCTGCGCGAGAACCCACAACGACTCCTTCTCGATGTCGATGGCCCCGACCGGCTTGCCGACTGCTCCTTCATCATCGACGCCATCCCCGCGATCACCGATGCGCTGAACAACAACCTCCCCGAAGCGTCGCGCCTCACCATCGACGCCACCCGCATCGGCATGGCCGGCCACTCCGCCGGCGCGTACACCACGCAGATCGCCTTCGGCGCGAAAGTCCGAGGCCCGCGCTGGGGCTCCCTTCGGTTGAAGTCCCACGCGGACCCGCGCATCACCGCCGCGATCCTCATCAGCGGCCAGGGCACCACCAACCGCTCCCTCGCCAAAGACTCCTGGTCCGACATCGCCGGACCCCTGATGGTCATCGCCGGATCCCTCGACACCTCGCCGATCTCAAACGAGACCCCCGAGTCCCGCCGCGAGCCCTTCGAATACGCCAAGCCCGGCGACAAGTATCTCATCTACATCGACGGCGCAACCCACGGCTCATACCAAGGCAAGTCGCTCACCACCATGCTCCGCGAGAACCCGACCACCGACATCGAAGTGATCACAGCCGCCGTCTCCAGCGGCACAACCGCCTTCTTCGATTGCTACCTCAGAGCCGATGACGAGGCCGTCTCCCACGTGGCCAAGACCTACCTCGAATCCGACGCCCTCATCACACTCACCTCCGGCGCGGCGGAGTACAAGCGGAAGTGACGGACCGCACGGGAAGCACGCACGCTCAGTCCAAGTAATCCTTCACGTGCTCCTTGATGGACTTCTCTTCGAACGACGCGAACTGGCTAAAGGTGCCCCCGTCGTGCATCGTCGTGCCGCGCAGCGTGCGCTGGTAGCCGCCAGCCATGCCGACCATCCAGCCCTTCTCCTTTGCCCAGAACTCTTCTGTCACACGGTACTTGTAGAAGTAGTAGTCGACGTGTGGCCCGCGTTTGAAGAGCTTCCCCTCGCGCCGTGTTTCGACGTGAATCAGTTCAATCTCGTCCGGCTCGCGATTCAACTCGGTGCCGAATGTGAGCCAGTCGACCATGTGGCCACGCGCGAGTTGCTTTTGATCAAAGCACGCCGGAGGCAGGAATCGCTCCCACTCCGTTCCTTCCGTGAACATGCGCAGCGTGTAGCACTCGCGTGGCGACTCCGCGATACGCACCAGTTCCGCCGGATCGACCGGAATCCCAAGACTCAGCCGTGAGAACGCATGGAACATCTGAAGGCGTGGATCCGTGAAAGCCGGCACGCGCTTCATCGCTTCGATCACACCAGCCGAGTTCCAATGGCCCGCCAGATCGAGCAGAATGCCCGTCAGATCGCGCACCTCGGCGTACGGCCCGTCATACTTCCAGTTGAAGTGGCCCGGCTTGTTCTCCTCCTGCAGCGAGAGTGCTTTCTGGTTTGACTCATGGAGCGCCGCAACAAACTCGCGCTCGCACGGCGCGATTGACTCCGGACCGATCAACTTGTACTTCAGAAACTCCAGCAGCATCAGATAGATCGGGTTGCGCAGCGGCTCCCACTTCGTCGCCTCGAGGACCGCAGGAAAGAGCGCCGCAGTAACCTCCAGCGTAGCGGCAGGCGGCGCGCCGGGATGCAACTGCTTCGCACCAAAGCCCATGATCGACACATACCCCTCCGACTTGAAGGGATAGCCGCCCGTCAATCGACCGGTGATCGCCTCAACATACGCTTTGGCTGACTCGGCACTCGGTCGCGTGGCAAACAGTTGCAAGATGTTCTCGCGCGTCTCGGGTTTGGCTCGCTTGAAGGTCTCGACAACCGCCGCAATCGGCGGCGCGGCCTCCGATCTTGCGAGAGAGCCATCGCGCACAACCCAAACCAGATTCGACGCCGGGTCCATCCACTCGTACTTCGAGGGTGGCATCGGGCCGTCGATCGCCTGGAGCACCGCCAGCAGCGCCCGGCTGTCGAGCAGGCCCGCGCGTGCCGCATCCATCATCTCTTTGCGTGCGGCATCATGAGTCGGCTCATCCTTGGAACGGAAACGCGATAAGAGATCTTGAATATCCACGCTGGCCTCCCTTCAAGCAACGTGGAATGTACATCTTCCCTCGTCGTGCGCCAAGCCAAGCAAGGTCCTGCCTCCCTCTCGATCTCCCACACTCCTCCCGCGGCGCTGATCTCCACGCCTCCGTCCCATTGTCCCTCTGTCCCCTCTTCTCCGCGTTCCTCCGCGTTCAACTCTTCTTCGCGATCTTCGCGTTCAGACTCTTCTCCCCCTCTGCGAAACTCCGCTCCCTCCGCGGCCTCTGCGTTCTCTTCGCCCTCGCGTTCAAACACTCGGCCTCACTCCTCCCCGCCCCCACTCCGTCTCTTCTTGATCGCCCCCCGCTGCTTCTTGTCTTCCAGGCGCCTCCGCTTGGCCCCCTTGCTCGGCTTGGTCGGCTTCCGCACCTTCGGCCTTGCGACCGCCGCCCGGATCAGCCGCTCCAGCCGCTCCACCGCCTCGTCCTTATTCCGTCCCTGCGAGCGATGCTCATCGCACTCGATGATCAGTTCACCCGCCTCCGTCACAAGCCCCGCCCCCATCGGACCCGACATCGCCCTGAGCCGCTCGGCCGCCGCCGGATCCAGCCCCAGATCCCGCACCCACACCCGCAGCTCCGCCCGCGTCCTGCGCTTGTTGACGTTCTGCCCACCCGGCCCGGAACTGGCCACAAAGCTGAACCGCAGCGCGCTCGGCGCCACATCCACGCCCCCGATCCGCATCGCCCCGGAAACGCGCCCGGCCACCGCTCCATCCTCGCGGTGGCTCGCCTCGCCCGGCCCACGTGCTGCTGAACCTGGGCCATTGCCGGATTGTGCCGCTCGCTCGTTCACACGCGGGCTCCTCAGAGACCTTATCCTTGCGGCTGTCGGCGCGTCGGCCGTCCCGCTCGCCCGATCCGATCTTTCCTTCGGCCCGAAAGTGTCCGCTGCTGGAGCATCGCATGCACGCCCGTCCCCCTCGCTCAGCCCTTCTCGCTCTGATCTCATCCGTCGCCTTCGCCCCGCTCGCGCTGGCGCAAGAGACCTCCGGCGCAGTCCCGCCCATGTCAACCGCCGAGGCCCCGCTGATGAGCGGCTGGACCCTGCAGTTCGAACCGTCGGTCCACTACATCGCCCCCGCCGGCGACCTCAAGCTCCCCAATCGCTCCAACATGAGCTCGAAAGAGGTCAAGGTCGATGACATCAACCTCGACGACACCCGCCTCGCGCCCTACGCGGAGATCCACTTCCAGCGCGACAAGTGGCGTATCTCGCTCTCCGGCTTCGCCTATTCGATCGACGATCGCTCCGCCATCGCCGACACCTCGTTCCAGTTCGGAGACCTCTCGATCGCCTCGGGAGACCGCATCGAATCGTCGCTCGATTTTTGGACGCTCGAAGCAGTGGGCTCGTACCGCGTCTTCCAGGATCAGACCGATCGCAACTCCAAGGGCGTGATCGGCGGCGCGGTCGGCATCGACATCCTCGGCGGCATCCGGCTCTTCGATGTCGATCTCAAGGTCTCCACGCCCACCGACTCGCAGAGCGAAGACAACCTCTGGGCACAGCCCGTGCTCGGCGCACGCGTCGAGTTCGCGATCTGGGAGCGCTTCGGCTTCGACGTCACAACCGCCTTCGGCTACATGCCCGGCGACAACACCTCGTTCTCGTGGGACATCGTCGCGGGATTCCACTGGAGACCCATCGAGAATGTCGGCGTCCAGATCGGATACCAGCAACTCGCCTTCACGCTCGAAGACGGAGACGATGAAGAGAAATTCCGCTGGAAAGGCGGCATGGCCGGACTCTTCGGCGGCGTCCTCATCCGCTTCTGAACCTCCGCCCCCACACGCCTCCGCACCGGCCCGCTCCACCCGCTTGACCTTATTTTCGGACCGGCCATGCACCCCTGTGTCAAGCCCGTCTCGCCGGATATGCACGGTTTTTCTACAGGTCGATCAGTCCCAAGTTTGGCGTTGACCGGCACTTGCAAGTGTGCGATACTTGCTCGGTCCGGCAGCGGAGGACGCGCCGGACCCGCGTGGGTCGTTCTCACCACTCGGTCGGGTTGATGGGCAGGCACGGATCGCCGCCAGCCCCGGTTGGATCCAGAGTTGGGTCCAGCGGAGCAACATCGTCGCCGACCGATCGAATCGTCGGGCTCCTTGCACCCCCTGTCACGGGATCCTCTGGCATGGCCACGATCACGAAAAAAGATCTCATCGACCGGATCTCCGAGAAGTCCGGCGTTCGCCGCTCCACCGTCAAGGACGTCGTGCAGATGTTCCTCGACCAGATCACGGACGAGCTGGCGGCGGGCAATCGCCTCGAGTTCCGTGACTTCGGCGTCTTCGAGGTCAAGTCCCGTGCCGCACGCACGGCCCAGAACCCCAAGACCCTTCAACGCGTCAGCGTTCCCCCGAAGCGGAGCGTCAAGTTCAAGGGCGGGCGGCTCATGCGCGACCGGCTCGAGGGAGAACCCCCGATGGTCGAAGTCACCGCCGCCGGCAAGTCGATGTCGTCCAAAGGCGCCAAGGCCGCTTCGGTCTGATCTGGCCCATTCCGCAGAACGACATCACACCCGCCGAACCGGGAAAGCCGAACCGGGCAACCCGAATTCGCGAAGTCGAACCTGGGAAAGCCGAACCGGCTCAGCCCACGATCTCGACGCGGCTGTACCGATCGAGGTTCACGACCACGATCTCACCGTCGTCCTTCTTCAGTTCAAGCCGGTCGAGCCAGAGCTTCTTGTCCTTGCTGTGCGCAAACCACGAGCCGGTCGTCGCCTGGCCGAAACGCTGCACGACCCCCTCGACCGTGATCGTGTGCGTGCCGAGTTGACGCGGAACCTGCTGCGTCACGCGGACGCGCTGGCCTTGCTGGAACGTGTCGAGTGAGAGTGACATAGGCACCAAGCGTAGATCCGCCGACGCGCCGACGCCATCGAAACCGCTCACGCAGCCATCGTCACCCGCCGGATGCCCAACAGCTCCCCGGCGTCCAGCGTCTCGAACGGCCGCTCCTCCGCGGCAGAGAGCAGCCCCACCTTCCAGAGCCACCGCTTGAGCGGCAGATGGTGCTGATACACAGCCCCGACCCCGCTCGTCGGCGTGGAACGCTCGCGAACCAACCCCGCCGGGGCATCGGCCAGCGCGAGGAACGACCGGGCCAGCCCCCGGGCGTGCGGGGCGTCCCGCTCCACCTCGGCAGCACAGCGGGCGATCTCCTCCGTCGAAGCGACATCACGCCGAAAGATCTCCATCGCGCACTCGGCAGCGCAGTGCGCCAGCAGAAGCGCGTCGTAGCCCAGACGAAGCTCGCGCGCAAGATAGTCAAGCGGCTCATAACGATGGTCGTGGACCACCACCGCGCCGGGCCTGTAGAGAACCGGCGCACGGAACCGGCGACAGATCCGCCAGGCGCACTCAAGGTCCTCGTAGCAGGCCGAGGGAAACGAGGCATCGAACCCGCCCGCATCCGGAAGCGCACCGGCAGGCATCGAGAGGTTCAGCGTCCACGCGTGCCGGAAACCCCAGTCATGGCCGGGATCCGCCGCCGCGGCACCCGTCATCTGGTCGTAGAAAAACACCATCGATGTCTCGCGGAGCATCCGGTCAAACAGGCGATCCGGCTCGTGGATCTTCCACGGAGCAGCCCCGAGCACCATCGCCGTCCGGCCGGATGCAGCGAGTTCGCGCTGCGCCTCAAGGTGAGTGCGAACGCACGCGGGGTCAGGGATCACATCGTCGTTCAGGAGCAGTACGTGCCCACCTCGCGCGTGGCCAAGCAAGGCGTTGCGCGTCGCGGCCGGACCGGCACGAGGGAGTTCAAAGACGCGGCACGCCACCCGCGGTGCCGACCGGCTCGACGCGTTGAGACGGATCGCCTCATCCACGGCCTCGGCCTCTCCCGATGTGGGGCCGTCGACCCCGACCAGAATCTCGAACGTGCCCGGGGGCGCATCCTGAGAGACCAGGCCCCCGATGCACGCCCTGAGTTTCTCAGGACGCCCGCACGTCGGGATGAGGATCGAGAGTTCCGGACGCGTTCGCTCGGACATATATGGCTCCGGGTTCGGGCATGGGTGCCAGAAGCCGGGTGTGCTGGGGGCAAGCCCCACCGACACCCGCAGGTCTGTTATCGGCACTTTCGGGGTTTGACCAAAGTCCGCCCCCATGGACCCCGATAACTCGATCGTCCGACCGTCCGGAGGCGAGACAGAGCAGGCATTCCATGCACCATCAGGGCCACGGCCCGACCAGGAGCACCACGATGACACGCTCGATCACCCAGAATCAGGATCGCCGGCGCTACGTCCGCCACAAGGTCGAGGCCCCCTGCAAGATCATCGAGGCCAAGACCGGCAGGGCCATCCCCGGCATCACCCGTGACGTCTCGCTCGGCGGCCTCCTCGTCGCGCTCCGCACGCCCCAAGAACTGCACGCCGGCGACACGATCCGCATCGGGGTCGCGTGGCGCGGACAGGCCGTCATCGACGAACTGTCGATGAGCGATGCCCGCGTCACACGCGTCTTCCCCCCCTTCAACGGGCAGCAGACCGTCGCGATCCAGCGGATCGCCGAAGTGCCGATGCCCGCCCGTGCCGCCGCGTAACCCGACCCTCGACGGGCATGCCCGTTGCCTCCTCCTACGATTCGGCATCACGGCCGATGCCGGGATCTGGACCGATCCCGAAGGCGGAGAACGCGCGTGCTCTGGCAACCCTCGCTCCCCGAGCGATACATCAAGATGAACCCCGATGAGGCCGCCCGCCTCATCACGGAGCGCCGGGCCGAACTCGGCGAGTCTCTCGTCATCCTCGGTCACCACTACCAGACCGACGACATCATCCGCCACGCCGACTACACCGGCGACTCCCTCAAACTCTCGCAACTCGCCGCCAAGGTCGCCACCGAACGCCCCGTCAAGTGGGTCATCTTCTGCGGCGTCCACTTCATGGCCGAAACCGCCGACATGCTCACTCCCGAGCACGTCGACGTCATCCTCCCCGACATGTCCGCCGGCTGCTCCATGGCCGACATGGCCGCCTACGAAGACGCCGTCGATTGCTGGGAGACCCTCCACAAGACGCTCAACGAGCAGCACCTCGCTTCGGGCGGCAAAGGTGAGTGGCCCGGCCGCATCATCCCCATCACCTACGTCAACTCCACCGCAGCCGTAAAGGCCTTCGTCGGCGCCAACGGCGGCGCGTGCTGCACAAGCAGCAACGCACGCCAGGTCTTCGACTGGGCCATGGCAGGCGGCACGATCCCCGCAGCAGCCGATCACAATGGACAAGCCGAACAGATCAAAGTCCTCTTCCTCCCCGACCAACACCTCGGCCGCAACACCGCCGCCGCCTACGGCCTCGATGTCGCCACCGAGACCTGCCTCTACGACCCGCGCCTCGTCCGCCGCGGAGACCCCCTCGGCGGCTCGACCGCCGACCAGATCGCCCGCGCCAAGGTCATCCTCTGGGCCGGTCACTGCTCCGTCCACAAGCTCTTCCGCCCTGAGCACTGCGACGAGATCAGGAAGGCCAACGACGCCCTCGCCCCCGGCGAAGAGCCGATGAAGATCCTCGTCCACCCCGAGTGCTGCAAAGAGGTCGTCGACAAGGCCGACCTCGCGGGCTCCACCGAGTTCATCATCAAGACCATCCGCGCCGCCAAGCCCGGCTCGCGCTGGGCGATCGGCACCGAGGTCCACCTCGTCGGACGCCTGGCCCGTGAAGCCGCCGCACGAGGTGTGCACGCCAGCATCCTCTCCGACTGCCAGTGCCTCTGCACCACCATGTTCAGGATCGACCAGCCGCACCTGCTCTGGGTGCTCGATCAACTCGCGGGCTACTCAACCAAAGACGGCGCAACGCAAGGCCAACCGAAGGTCGTCAACGCCGTGCGCGTCCACCCCGAGGTACGCTCCGCCGCGCTCGCGGCGGTCGACCGCATGCTCTCCCTCTCCGCGCCCATGGCGAAGGTGGATTGAGGCGATCGCGAATCGCTCGACAATGAAGCCCATCGCCGCAGACCAGCCGTGACCACGGTGGCTGGGGGCATCTTTCTCATGCGCATGTGATAGGCCCTGCTGCCACGCTCCAAGTCCCTGTTGAACAACAACCCCCGCGCCACTGAGGCGAACGGGACATCAACAGAGGAGCATCATCATGCACGGCACGAATCACAACGGACAGTCCACTCGCACCATGAACCGGCACGCAACGCGAACCACCCTCGCCGCGGGACTCGCCATCGGGCTTGTCTGGAGCGGCAGCGCCTCCGCGCAGTCCTTCCAGTTCATCAACTGCCCATCGAAGAACTACAACGAAAGTCGGTCCAACACCTCCAATCGGGCCATGGTCCCCTTCCACGGCACGCGAAGCGACGAAAGCTCCATCCTGGGTCTCTGGGATGTTCAGAACAGCATCATTATTGAGCTCGTCTTTCCCGATAGGGTCTTCGCCGAGTCCTACGCCTTCGCCCAGACCCGCGGCCCGGGCGATCCAATCAAGGGGATCGACGTCGGCCTTGTCAAGAAGCCGCGCCCCGCGGCGTTCGCGTGGAACACCGAGGAAGGCGGCGAGGGCACGATGCACCTGCTCAACGACCTGGGCTTCGGCGCCAGTTGGGCCACGTAGATCGACGCCTCAGGCCGACTCATCGGCGGCGCAGTCTACGGATCGGCCGGAGGCGGGCCGGAGACGCCCCACGCCGTCATCTTCGACATGTTCAGCGGCTTTGACACAGCCCCCACGCTCCTCCCGACGCCTGCGGGCACGCTCGCCTCGGAGGTCACGGGGATCTCGTCAGACGGGGCGATCCGCGTCGGCACGATCTCCAACAACTACAGCCCGCGCCCGCAACCCAAGGCAATCAGAGAAGAGGGCGTGAAGGGGATCATCTGGTCCCCCGGCGGCTTGACAGTCGTCGATCCCTCCGTCGCAGGCCCCGACTCCGTGGGCCTGGCGTTCGACGGTCTCGCCGGCGACAACGACGCCTGCTTCGCCACGATCAGCACCACCCGTTCTATCACAAAGGGCGGCCTCTATCGCATCAGCACAGGCGGCTTTACGCAGCTCGACGGTGGCGATGTCAACGGCGACGGGCAGGTCGATCTCATGGACGACCACGATTCGATGGTCGCCGCGCTCTCGCTCGATTCGTCCCTCGCCGGAGGTTCGATCACCATGGGCGGGATCGAGACCGCCATGGTCTGGCTGAACGGGTCGGGCGGGTACGAGCCCATGGACGCCGCGGCATACCTCACCGGCCTGGGCGTCAGCGGACTCGAAGGGTGGCACCTCTCGCGCGTCAACGGCATCTCGCCCGACGGCCTGGCGATATCCGGCGTGGGCATCGCGCCCGAGGGATACACGACCGTCTGGTACGCCACAATCCCCTCCCCCGCCTCTCTCTCCCTCCTCGGCCTCGGCGGCCTCCTCGCAACCCGTCGCCGCCGCTGATCTCGTGACTTCGTGACTTCGTGACTTCGTGACTTCGTGACTTCGCGACTTCGCGACTTCGCGACTTCGTGACTCTCTCTCACCCTCTGACCGCCCCGGCATCCCTCCACACGTGGGGGGTGTCGGGGCGGTTTCTTTGGTACGCATGCTCGCCGCCTCACAATCTCGCGCGAAATACTCGGAGCAACGTGAGAGGTCCGTGCTCCACACGACAAGTCTCCACAGGCGCGGGTGCGCCAGAACCAAAGAAAAGGAGAACGTCATGATCAGCAAACTGAATGGAACGCGTTGGCTCGCGGCGGCATGCGGCACGGCCCTGGCGATCGGATGCCACGCCGGCACCGCCCTCGGCTTGGAGATCATCACAGTACGGAGCGGGCAGTCGGGAGGCGTACCCGGCATCGCAGGAGCTGCGGACGACACCGTCAGATTCAACCCGTGGGGTAACCCTTCGGGCGTCGGGGTCTCTGCCGCAGCGTTCACAGCAACGGACTTTGCTGCGACCGCTTCGGGTGCCGCAGCGAGGGTCGTCAATCCACAGGGCGCGTGGATGGGCGGGGCGGTTGCGCCGCTGAGCGATCCACTCGCGCGTTGGATCAACTATGCCGAGAGCGGCGGGTACGGACCATCCGGCTCCGTGCTCTACGCGGTGCCGTTCTGGATCAACACCACCTCCATCACAAGTGCCACGCTGACGATGGAGGGCGGCGTTGACGACGTACTCGGCGACTGGTACTCGGGCGGCCCGAACCCCGACGGTCTGTATGTCAACGGCTTCCTGACCGGCTACCAGTACCAGGGCTTCAACTTCGCATACGCGACGACTCACACGCAGAGCATCACCACAATGGTGAGCCCGGGGCTGAACTACCTGTACTTCTATCAGCGTGATATCGGCTATGGTGCCGGTGGCATCATCTTCAGCGCGACGATCGAGGTGGTCCCCTCACCTGGCACAACCGGGCTGCTCGCCCTCGCCGGGCTCGCCGCCGGGCGACGGAGGAGGTGAACGATGCGACAGTTCCTCGTTATCGCGGCTACAGCGACGGCACTCGTGGTGCTGGCTGCGATCGCGATCGCACTCATGATCAGCATCGCGGGTGACCGAACCAGCTGGTGGCTTGTGGCCGCCTTCGCGGCAGACTCCGCCCTCCTGGTCTTGCTTGCTGCACGGGCGATTCTCGCGAGAAACGATGCTCGCGCCGACAACGGGAACCCGATGCCTCGCTGAGAGGGCAACAAGAGAATCAACCCACGCTCGCCGCCTCTTCGCTGATCATTTGCCCGGGCCTTGGCTGGATGCACGCTCAATCGGGGGCGGCGGATCTACAGGGCCCGGGCGATCCAGCGGCTTTCTCACCAGAACCGATCGCCACCAGGACTGCTGGGCAACGACCGGCTCGCCGAGACGCGCAAGATCGACGACGTAGAGCGGCGTGTCCTGTCCCGAGAGGATCACCCGCTCTCCTCCGGGCGAGAAAGCAATGGAGAAAATGTGCCTTGTCGCGACATCGAGCCGTGCGATCTCCATGCCACGTTCCGGATCCAGCACGAAGAGCTCGCCGCCGCGCCCGACAACAAACAGGATGTTCCCGTCGGGGTGCAGCCGGATGGAGAACGGCCCCCATGGCAGACCGGAGATGACGCGCAGCAGCGCGTACGTCCGCCCGTCCCACACTCGGACCTTGTTGTCGTCGCTCGCGGTGTAGATTCGCGAGCCATCGGGAGACCACTCGACCGCGCGCGAGAACGTGTGCTGGATCGGCAGCTCGACGATCGTCTTCCCTGTCTGCGCATCGGCGACGATGACTCCCCCGCCGACGGTCGCCGCGACAATCCTGTCTCCGTCCGGGCTGAATCTCAGTGATGGGATGCGGTTCACCTGCGCCAAGTGGACCACGACCGGATCCTCGATGCCCTCACGCCAGATGCGGAATGTCCCGTCGGAGAATCCCGCGGCGATCGCGTCTCCCCTGGGCGAGTACTGCGCCGACCACGCGCTGGCGCGGACGCGAGAGATCGTGCGGATGAGCGTGCCGTCGGACGCCCATTCTGCGACCACCCCGTCCATGCCTGCCGTGACGAACGCCCGACCATCAGGAGAGAAGCAGATCGAGTTGACGGCGGTCGCGACGCCGACTTCTGAACCGTGCGCCGCGAACGAGAACGCCCGCGCCGGCTCGCCCTCCGGGAGGACGTGGACCATCCCGTCCTCGTCGCCCCACGCGATCGTGCCGCCGGGCGCGACATCGACGCATGCCTTGGTCGCCTCGACCGAGGGGATGCGCTGCATCCAGGGGCGATCCGCGAGACTGTGCAGCGCAAGGCCGCCACTGAGGTTGATGGTGGCGACCAGGTTGTCGCGCTCCGAATAGGCGAAGCGGCGCATGTCCGTGCCCGTGTGGATGGCCCGCTCCACCGAAAGGTCCGGCAGGCGCAGCGAAGCGATCGACCCGTCGATCGATGACACCACCATGCGCTTTCCTGACGGTGCTAACTGGATGTCGTTCACCGTCGCGGCGCGGTGCATCGTCGCGACCAAGGACGCCTCCGGGTCCGAGAGGTCGTGCAGCATGACATTCTCGCCTATCGAGCACGCCAGCAGCGATCCGTCCGGGCTGATGCGGGGATGGCGCACACCCGCGTATCCCGCGCGGAACTCCATCGTGACAGGAACGACACGCGTGACGCTCCAATCCGGGGGCTTACGAAACTCGACGCGCCGATTGTCATCGGCCATCGTGCTCGTTGCAAGGATCAGACCAGTGCCGGAATCCACCCAGATGGCACTCGCATAGCCGTGATCAAGTCTGAACACAGTGTTCAGGTCCGCAGTCTCACGGACCGTCAATCCGTTCGCCCCGCCCCGGTTCAGACTCACGACATACTTCCCGTCCGGACTGATTGTCGACGAGTACTGCACCGACTCGCCCGTCGCGCAGGAACGCACATCCGAAGCACCGGCCTCGAACACAAGAAGGTCTAGATCCCGATCAATCACGATCGTGCGCCCGTCGATGGTGTGACCGGAATCGTTCCATCCCAGCGCCGGAATGCTCGACGCGGTCCGGTCCATCATGCGTCCATCGAGCGTCCATGTCCACCTTGCTCCAGTCTCATCGATAGCCCAGATAGACGTGCCATCGTCGCCGAAGCCCAGCGCGAGGAACCGCACTCCCGGCTCAAGCCGAAGGATGCACGGCGAGGCCGCGTACAGCTCCGCCAGTGCCCAAGCGTCCCGGAGCGTCTCGCCCCTCGCACGCGTCAGCGCGCCGAAGCCGCCGCCAAACGCGTGACCCACAGCCCGCGACCAGATCAATTCCTCCGCTTGGGTCGGGTTGCCCGTGCGGGCGATCATGCGCGCCCGCTGCACGTTGCTATCCGCCAGCGCACGCTCCGCATCGCGACGCGCAAGATCAAGGTCGCTCGCCAGCAGCGCAAGCCCGATCGCGGCAGCAACAACCGTGACCATAACAAGCAACGCAGCGATCGCCGGAACGCGATGGCGCATCGCCAGCTTCCGCAGCACATACGCCGTGCTGTCACGCCGCGCCGAGATCGGCCGCCCCTGCAAGTAGTCATCCAGATCCGACGCCAGGGCCGCGCCGTTCGCGTACCGGCGCTCCGGGTCCTTCGACAGACACTTCAGCACGATCGTCTCAACGTCCGAGGGCAGACGCTTGATGATCCTCGAAGGGGGCGTCGGCTCGGTCCCCATCGCGTGCCGCGCCACCTCCGCGATAGACCCGACCACAGGATACGGATGACGCCCGGTGAGCAGCGCGTACAGGATCAGCCCCAGCGCGTACACATCCGTCCGCGCGTTCACCGAAGCAGGATCGCCGCCCAGTTGCTCCGGCGACGCGTACGCCGGCGTCCCCACGAACTCACGCGTCGTCGAGAGATCCCGCGACGGCTCCGATGCCCGCGCAAGCCCGAAATCCAGCACCCGCGGCTTCCCCTCGCGGTCAACCAGAATATTCGACGGCTTCAGATCCCGATGCATCACGCCCGCCGTGTGCGCGTGCCCCACACCCGCCGCGATCATCGCCATCAGCGCGACAACCCCGTTGATCCGCTCGCGATCCGACCGCTTCAACGCGCCGAATCGCTGCTCGACAAACGCGTCCAGCGGCACACCCTCGACAAACTCCATCGCGACATAGGGCGTCCCGTCCGTGGTCTGCCCCGACTCGAACACCGACACAATGTTCGGATGCCGCAGCCGCGCCGCGATCTCCACCTCGCGCTCGAACCGGTGACGCTGCCGCTCCGACGCGAACGCCCCGCCCAAGAGCACCTTGATCGCAGCGGAACGCTTCGTCGATGTCTGCACCGCGCGATACACCACGCCCTGCCCGCCGCGGCTGATCTCCTCTCCCAACTCGAACCCGCGCACCGCATCCGCGGGAAGCGTGACCCGGGGCAACGCATGGCCGACCGCACCCATGAGGGCGGTGCGGGCCGCACCGAGAAACCGCTCGTTCTCACGGATCTCCGCGATCGCCTCGGCACACTCGGAGCACGCCTCGATGTGGTCACGTGCCGCCCCCGCGGCGTGCTCGCCCTTGGCGTAACGCTCAAGGTCGTGTCGTGAGAGACAGCGTGCGCCCACTCAATCACCCCGGACGCCCGGCGGCGCGAAAAAAGAAATCGCGTTCGACTCTCGTGCGGACGCACCCATCCAGCGGCCCCCTGTCCGAGACCAATCGAGAGCATAACAGAAAGTTCGCGCAGCGCGGCAGGAATGACCTCTGGAATTCCCATGATCGGGTTCGGGCCGCGTGAGTGCAAGCGTCGTGCGCGATATGCTTGGGGCCTTATGGCATCAGAACCCAACCGCGTCGAACTCGACCCCACACTCACCACCACGCCCCCGGGCGAGGGCCTCCTCCCTGAGCAGCCCGCCCACAAGCGGGCCGACTCCCCGGAGATCGCCTCAAAACTCGACGATCTGATCGCCGCCGTCGGGGGCAACCCCGCGACCATGAACGGCCGCCTCGTCAAGGACCTCCTCACCACCGGCTTGAAGCTCATCCCAGACAAGCGCGACACGGGCGAACTCAAGCTCATGACCGCCGCGCTCAAGGAACTCCGCTACGCCTATCGCATCTTCGCGCAGTACGCCGCACCGCACAAGGTCACCATCTTCGGCTCCGCCCGAACGCCCCCGGACCACCCGGATTACGCCGCCGCACGCGACTTCGGCAAACTCATGGCCGAGGCGGGATGGATGGCGATCACCGGCGCGGGCGACGGCATCATGAAAGCCGGCCACGAGGGCCCCGGGCGCGAGGCCTCCTTCGGCGTCGCCATCCGCCTCCCCTTCGAGACCACAGCCAACACCGTCATCGCCGGCGATGAGAAACTCATCCACTTCCGCTACTTCTTCACACGCAAGCTCATGTTCCTCTCGCAGGCCGAGGCCGTCGCCTGCTTCCCCGGCGGGTTCGGCACGATGGACGAGGCCTACGAGACCCTCACCCTCGTCCAGACCGGCAAGGCCTCCATGATCCCCATCGTCCTCGTCGAGGGCGCGGGCAACGACTACTGGCCCTCCTTCCTCCGCTTCGTCCGCGAGACCCTCATCCCGAAGAAGCTCATCAGCCCCGAGGACGAGAACCTCTACTACCTCGCCAAGGACCCGCAGGAAGCCGTCGACCACATCCTCCGCTTCTACCGCAACTACCACTCCTCCCGCTACGTCAGGGACACCCTCGTCATCCGCCTCCACCGGCGTCTCAAGGACGCCGACGTCGCACGCCTCAGCACCGAGTTCGCCAAGCTCATCAAGTCCGGCACCATCGAGCAGCGCGCCGCCCTCGACCAGGAGGAGGACCACCGCGACCTCCCGCGCCTCTGCTTCGTCCACACCCGCCACAACTTCGGCCTCGTCCGAAAGCTCATCGACCGCATCAACGAGTGCGACCCCGCCTGACAGCCCCAATCCGGCACCCCGCCCCCACACACCTCCCGCCCATACCTCCATTCCAGTATCCTGTAATCCACTCCGGAGGCCTCGATCATGAACCGCACCCGCGCCGCACTCGTCCTGGTTCCCGTGCTCGCCCTCGCGTCCTGCGCGTCCCGCTCGCACCAGGTCGTCAAGCCCGCCACCGACGCCCAGCGCGCCGCCCTCCTCGACACCGTCAAGTCCCTCGAAGGGACCTGGACCATGGTCGACGACAAGGGCCAGACCATCACCGCCTCCGTCTTCACCGTCTCCTCCAGCGGCTCCGTCGTCCGCGAGGTCATGTTCCCCGGACAGCCCCACGAGATGACCAACGTCTACCACATGGACGGCCCGACCCTCGTCGTCACCCACTACTGCGCCGTCGGCAACCAACCCAGGATGCGCGCCAAGGCCGGCAGCGATCCGGCCGTGATCACCTTCGAACCGGACAGCGTGACGAACCTGACCTCCGCCGAGCAGTACTACATGGGCGGGCTCACGCTCACGCGCCGCGACCCCGAGACTCTCATCGCCAGGTGGACCTCATACGTCGGGTCCGAAGAGAAGGGCTCGATCGAGTTCGTCATGACCAGGAAGCAGTGATCCGCGATCATCCGTCGCGCAGCCGAGCCACAACGGGAGGTCAGCATGAAGCCGGCAACACTCCGCCAGTTCTGCACGGACAAGTTCATCAAGGACCACGTCTACGTCCACGAGTCGTCGGGCGCCGGCGCATCCAAACGCGCCAACGTGAAGGCCCATCAACGCGACGTCGGCGTCAGCACGATGGTCTACATCGACGGCGAGTACATGAAACTCCTCTGGGGCGAGGTCTTCGGACGCAACCGCGACGGCACATACGCCAATAACGCCGCCGGCATCTTCGACACCTCCGACCACTACATGTACATGGAGAGTTCGGACCGATCCAAGGCCAAGAAACGCGGCCCCGCGAGGTTCCGCTACGGCGTGCAGCACGACCCGACCGACAACCGCTACAAAGTCCACCACTTCGACGGCATCGTCTGATCCGCCGGCGCCGCGCACGCGGAGGGCGATTGCACTATCCTTGTCCCAGCGCGGCCCTTCCCGGCGAGGGATGGACCGCGCTGGTGCACCCCTCCCTCCGTCCTCATGGCCGACCACTCGCAGAATTCGTTCCTCCCCCCGCTCCGCCTCGAGCCGCTCGCCGGCCCCCAGGCACCGACTATCGTCGCGCCCATCGATCGCGCCACCGTCCTCGGCCGCTCGTCGCAGTCCGACGTGCAACTGACAGACCAGACCATCTCGCGACGCCACTGCCTCCTCAGCGTCCGCGCCGGCACCTGGCTCATCACCGATCTCTCCAGCCGCCACGGCACCTACCTGAACGGCATCGCCCTCGTCGCCGAGCAACCAACCAGCGTGCAGGAGGGCGACCTCCTCCGCCTCGGCCCCTGGACCTTCCGCGTCCGCATGGGCGAGCCCCTCAGCACCGGCATCCACACCACCAACGACATCGCCTCCACCTCCATGCGCGTGCAGGCGGTCCCACAGCAGGAACTCCGCTCCCTCGCGCAGCAACGCCTCGAACTCTTGATCGAGTGTGCCGCCTCCATCAACACCGCGCAGGACGAAAAATCCCTCGCCCGCACCGTCATCGACGTCGTCACGCGGGGCACCGGCTTCGGCCGCGCCGCCATGATCCGGCAGATGCCCTCAGACGAAGTCGAAGTCATCGCCCACATCTCAGGCGGCGACACCGCCGGCGCCATGATGTTCAGCCAGTCCCTCATCCGCGCCGCCGCCGCCGGACAGATCGTCCGTCTCTCCGGCGAGTCCGTCGCCAACTACGGCCAGAGCATCATGGACCTGGGCATCCACTCGGCCCTCTGCGCCCCCGTCCTCGTCGGCCCCACCGTCGCCGCATACCTCTACCTCGACGCCCGCCGCCAGGAACAGGGCGTCTCCTCCGATGCCGCCGCCTTCGCCCAAGCCGTCGCGCGTCTCACGGGGCTCGCCCTCTCCAATCTCAAGCGCCTCGACCTCGAAAAGCGCCAACAGACGCTGGAGTCCGACCTCAACGCCGCACGCAAGGCCCAGCAACTCCTGATGCCGCCCTCCTCCGGCACCATCGGCGATGTCTCCTACGCCGTCGTCATGCGTCCCGGCCGCTACGTCGCAGGCGATCTCTACGACGTCGTGCCGCTCAAGGATGGACGCGTCGGTGTCTTCCTCGGCGATGTCTCCGGCAAAGGCGTCGGCGCTGCGATCCTCATGACCTCTGCGCAGACCCACCTCCGCCTCGCGCTCCAGCAGACCGGCGACCCCGCCATGGCCGTGCGCCTCACCAATCCGCACATCGCCGCACGCTCCGGCGAGGGCCGCTTCATCTCCCTCTGGGTCGGCGTCATCGATGCCAAAGCCGGCACCGTCACCTTCGTCGATGCCGGACACGGCCATTGGCTCGTCCGCCCCTCCGACGGCCCCCCCTGCTCCGTCGAGGCCAAGGGCGGCATGCTCCTGGGCATCGACGAAGAAGCCGTCTACGAGAACGAAGTCCTCGAACTCCCCCCCGGCTCGCGCCTCATCCTCTACAGCGACGGCGTCTTCGAACAGACCGACCCGCAGGGCGAACAGTTCGGCCTCGACCGCATCGTCGCCGCACTCGCCGAGACCGATGGCCCCTCGCGTGATGTCGAGTCCCTCTTCTCCTCCGTCGTCTCCTTCGCCGCCGGCGCATCCCTCGCCGACGACGTCACCGTCGCGTCGGTCCGGATGGGGTGAGTCACTCAAAAGCTCCCGCTACCGCACCTTCCACTGACCTTGACCGTCTCGGCCAAGGTCAGTGCCCTTCGATCATCTCGAGTTTCCGACGCCGATTCCTTCAGGCCGCAGGCCTAGCGGTTGAGAGCCGTGGGTGAGCGAGGCGAAGCCGAGCGTAACCCACGGAAAGCACGCCCGAAGGGCGCTTCCTTGGTGGAGCGGGCCGAAGGCCCCGACTCTCTCTACCCCGCCCGGCGATTCACTCGACGGGCGAACTCCAATCTCCTACACCTCGCGATCACCCTCAAGGTGATCGCGAACTCTCAGCGGGCCGAAGGCCCCGGCTCTCACTTCCCTCCAAAGCCAGCAGATACATCCGGCCTGTTCACGCTGCGGCTCCCTCTCCGATATCAATCCAACGGAGTGCCTCACTCACGCGCAAAGTGCTCCACAAACCACCCCACCGCCCTTGCCACCACCGGCGCTAGTGCGGCATCAACCATTGACATCCCCTACTCGCCCTTCATCTTCAGGTACCTCTCCGGCACCGACGCCACCCGCGTATACGGCAACTCCATCATCGGCTTCGCCCCCTCCGTCCGCCGATCGATCCCCATGTACATCCGCGACACAAACGCATCATCCGACTTCTTCTCAAACTCAACATACATCTTCTGAGGCGAAGCCGGTGCCGACGCGACACCCTCCCCCGCCTCTACCTCCCGAGCCCCGCCCGCCGTGTGCACCACCATCTCAAACCCCAGCGTGTTCGGCGCGACGATCGAAATATGCCCCGTTCCGATGTGCCCCTTCTCAAAGTAGTTCGCGTACTCCACCATCCCCGTCGCCGGATTCACACCCGCCACCCAGTGCGCGTGAGGCGACATCCCCTCCTCACCACCCAGCCACCCATCCGCGCCCACCCAGCTCCCATCCACCAGCCCATAGAACCTCGTGTGCCCCAGAAACACCTTCCCATCCGGCCCCGTCGTCTCAAAGACCCAATCACCCTCGAATGTGCGTAACAGATTCATCGCTGCCGCCGCGCCATCCTCATCCCCCGGCCCCAGCTTCCGCTTCATCTGATCCAGCGTCCACTGGTTCCCCTTGTCAAAGAACGTGTACGCCTGGTCCCACATCTCCCCCTCGCCATACCCAACGCCCGTGATCGTCAGCCGCGTCGCCCGCGGCGAGACCGGCTCGAACGTGATCACGCTGAACGCCTCGCGGCACACCAACTGCAACCACTCCGGCGCACCCGCCGGAGCCGTCGCCTTGATCGTCACCATCCGACCCGGTTCAAATGCCAGAATCGTGTTCACGATCGACGTCGGCGCATCCAGATCCGCGTCCGCGGCATACGCCGTGCGAATCTGCCCGCCCACGCGAAAGTCCACCCTCGCCTTCGCCACGCTCCACGCCTTCACAATCCCCTCCGCCGTCGTGAAGTGCGCGAACAACTCATCCGCCGGCATGTGGATGATCGCTGAGTGTGTCAGTGTCCGCCCACCGATCGATGCCGCCGCAACCACTCCTCCCTCCTGTGCCCCATCCTGCGCGCGCGCCGACATCATGCCAGGCCACGCGCCGAACGACATCAGAGAAAGAACCGCCGCCGCGCACACAGAACGATTCATGGCTCACTCCTTGGAACCCGCCGCAACCATCGCCGCACGCCCCTCAACCACCGCCGAAACCGCGAACAGCACCATCGCCGCCGGCCCGTACTCCTGAAACTCCCACCCGAACCGCTGACCGCAGAACTCCTTCGCCTCCGTGATGTCCTTCACACCGATCTCACAGTGAACCACGGGTGCCGGCATCTGTGCGTCTCCGATTCATGTTTCATCCGACTCGCTTTCTGCCTTCACCACAGTCATCACTCCGCGGCCCTCCGCGTTGAAACTCTTCTCCAACCCATCTTCTCTTCTCTGTGTCCTCTGTGGCTCTGCGATGAGTCTTCTTGCTTTCTGCCTTTGGTGGCACCGCTCTCCAGAGCGGTGTTCCTGTCACCCGTGCCACTGGCCTCGCTCAAGGTGAGCGCTCTTCTCCGTGACTTTGTGACTCCGCAACCGCCCCTCTCTTCATCTGCCATCTGACCATTCCCCCGCTGCCGCGTTGAGACTCTTCTACAACCCATCTTCTCTTCTCTGTGTCCTCTGTGCCTCTGTGGTGAGTCCTTCTTCTCTTCTGCCTTCACCGCCACGACGCCAGAATCGCCCCCGTCAGCGGCATGTAAATCCCCTGATACGCCAGATCGATCAGCAGTGCCTTCATCGGCTTGTCGCTCGCGATCTGACCCGTCACCTGCACCGCCGCCGCCACGCCGAAGACAAACAGCCCGAACGCCGCACCCGTCAGATAGTGTGTGATCCCGAACGCACCCACCATCATCGCCATCAACAACGACACCACCACATAGCACGCGATCATCGTCCCGAAGAACACGGGCGGCGGTCGATGCCTGCGCATCTCAACCAATTTCTCATCCGAGTACCCGTTCAGCCGCTGCCACACCTTCCCAAAGAGCGCCGTGTACCAGACGCCCCCGAGCATGAACGTCGCGAACGCCGCCACCCCCACCGCCAGCCAATTGATCGAACCCAAGTCGATGTTCATGAGACCTCCCAAGAGATTGACCCAAATACCCGTGCCACTGACCTGGCTTCGAGGTCAGCGCCTTTCTCACTTTCTGCCTTCACCACCGCAAGCCCTCCGCGGCCCTCCGCGTCCAACCTCTCCTCCACCCTTCTGTCTCTTTTCTGTGTCCACTGTGCCTCTGTGGTGAATCCTCTTGCATTCTGCCTTTGGTGGCACCGCTCTCCAGAGCGGTGTCCCTGTCACCCGTGCCACAACCCTCGCTCAAGATCACGGCTCTTCTCTCTTTCCGCCTTCACCACCGCAAGCCCTCCGCGTCCAACCTCTCCTCCACCCTTCTGTCTCTTCTCTGTGTCCTCTGTGCCTCTGTGGTGAGTCCTCTTGCATTCTGCCTTTGGTGGCACCGCTTTCCGTGGTGAGTCCTCTTCTCTTCATGTGCCATCTGGCAATGTGCCATGTGCCATTTCCACCGGCACCCTGTTCGTCCCCACCGGCCGCCCGTGCTCCAGGTCCGCCAGCGTCAGCAGCGAGTCGAAGTAGTTCCTGAACTGCGCCACCGAGTCGTCATACGGCGCGAGGGTCCCCGACGCCCGCGCCTGCATGATGCCCCCCTCCATCACCGTCAGCACGAAGTTCGCGAGCTGCTCGCGATCAAGCGTCGACGGCAGCCGATCCCCCGCCTCATCAAGCCACCCCTTGATGTGCCGCGTCCAGTTCACGAAGTTCTGATGGATCAACCGCCTCGCCTCAGGGTGGTCATCCGCCACCTCGAGCGCAAGGTTTCCCATCGGGCATCCCATCCGACACCCGAGAAACACCATCATCGCGCGATACTGCTCCAACAGCGCAAAGATCCGCTCAATCGGATCGCTCGTCCGCGCCCGCACCCGCGCCATCACCTGCGGATCCAACTCTTCCAGCGCAAACTCCAAGACCCCCACCAGCAAATCCTCCTTGCTCGCGAAGTAGTGGTAAAGCGACCCGCTATTCACATTCGCCTCGCGCAGGATCGTCGCGATCCCCGTCGCGTGATACCCCTGCTCGTGAAAGAGCCGGAACGCCACCTCCAGAATCCTGCGGCGTGTTTCTGCCGGTGCCATGCGAAACCTTCCTCTCAACGCCCTCCCACGAACCCACTGACCAGTTGATTGAACGTTCAATATTTGACTGATTGTTCAATCAACTGTCAAGCCCTACCTCTCTCCAGTGCATAAAAATGAAGGAGGGAGGCCCAAACAAATGGGGCCCCCCTCGATGAAGAGAGTTTGTTCATGTTCTGTCAGCTAGTGCGCCGCAGACCCATCTATCCCGGCCTCGCCTCCATCGGCCAGACACGAAGAGCCGAGCCCACCAGCGGCAAACACGCGGCGGGTGCGAGCCGCTCGTGCTCCAATCTCCAAGCATGTCGCAGCAACGAAACCCCATTGCACCAAAGCCCGGGCGAGCCGGTATGCCGCGATGGAGCACGGCGTGCAATCGAAGGGACATGGCATAGGGTTCAGCCGCGGCAGGTGAAAGGTCGGGTCGGTAAATCGGACAAAGGTCCACACGTGACAGTGCGCAGATGACAACGCGGGTCTGAACCCCGTGGATTCAAGGGCCGGAGGTCCAAGTGCTGAAGTGGTTGATCGGGCTCGGCGTGGCGTTCGTGCTCCTCGTCGCCGGCTTGTCTATCGGGGGATACTTCTTCCTCAACTCCGCCAAGGGCAAGGAGATGATGCTCTCCTTCCGCCCGGGGTCGAAGCCCAAAGAAGTCCGACTCGTCGATGTGGAGCGCGGCCTGCTGATCAAGACCGTCAGCGCGCCCGGCGTCATTGAGCCCGAAACCAACGTCAAGATCAGCGCGCAAGTCTCCGCACGCATCATCGCGCTCCCCTTCCGCGCCGGCGACCAGGTGCGCGCCGGTGACGTGGTCTGCCGCCTCGACGCCGTAGACCTCAAGGCCCGCGTCGATGCCGCGCAAGCGCGTCTGATGGCGACAAGAGCGAGGGTCGGTGGCGTCAAGGCCGAGCTGATGCGGGCGCAATCCGAGTTCGGACGCGCGCGCGAGCTCTTCGACGCGGGCGACACCCCAAAGAGCGACCTCGAACGCGCCGAGGCCATCTACCTCCAGGCCCTCTCATCGCGCGACGCCCTCGAGGCCGAGATCCTCAGCGCAGAGGCCGACGTCGTCGCGACCCAGAAAGATCTCGACAACACCGTCATCTCCTCTCCCATAGACGGCGTCCTCACAACCCTCAACGCCGAGGTCGGAGAGCTCGTCGTCGTCGGCACGCTCAACACGCCCGGCTCGGTCATCATGGAGATCGCCGACCTCTCACGCATGCTGCTCAAGGCCCAGGTCGATGAGACCAACATCAAACCCGTGAAGCCCGGCCAGCGCGCCCGCATCTACACCCCATACGACCCGGAAGGCGAGCTCACCGGCACCGTCGGACGCATCAACCTCAAACGCGAGGTTAACCAGGCCGACGGCACCGGTTACTTCGAGGTCGAGATCCGCGTCGACGTTCCCGAAGGAACACGCCTGCTCTCCGGCCTCACCGCCAACACCGAGATCGAGGTCGAGATCTTCGACGGCGTCCTCAAAATCCCCAGCCAGGCCGTGCTCGACCGACGCGTCGACGAACTCCCCAAAGACATCGCCGACGCCAGCGCGATCATCGACAGAACCAAAACCTACGCACGCATCGTCTTCGTCGAGCGAGGCGGCAAGGCCCTCGCAAAGCCCGTCTCCATCGGACCCAGCGACCTCACCCACACCGTCATCCTCGCCGGGCTGGACCAGACCGATCGCGTCGTCGCAGGCCCCTTCAGAGAACTCACCTCCCTCAAGAACGATGTCCTCATCATCGACGAGGCCGAAGCCGCCGCCAAACGCGAGGCCGAACGCCTCGCCAAGCAGGGCGCAAAGAAGCCCGCAACACCCGCCCCCGCCGAAGCCGCATCAGACACGCCGGCCACCGCCTCCACCACCTCCGGCTCGCAAGGCGGCTGAGCCCTCCCACCCGACCACCCGCATGACCATCCAGATCAAACAACTCCAGAAGATCTACAAGATCGGCGTCGAGCGCGTCCACGCGCTCCGCGGCGTAGATCTCACCATCAACAAAAACGAGTTCGTCGCCATCATGGGCACCTCCGGCTCCGGCAAGAGCACCCTCATGAACATCCTCGGATGCCTCGACCGTCCCACCAAGGGCGCGTACATCCTCAACGGCAAGCCCACACACAAAATGAACGCCGGCCAGCTCGCCTCCGTCCGCAACCGCGAGATCGGCTTCGTCTTCCAGTCCTTCGAGCTCCTCCCGCGCCAGACAGCCCTCAAAAACGTCATGCTCCCCCTCGTCTACTCCTCCCGCAACTGGCTCTCCGCGCGCCGCCTCGCCAAACGCGCCCTCGAACGCGTCGGGCTCGCCGAACGCATGAAGCACAAGCCAAACCAGCTCTCCGGCGGCCAGCGCCAGCGCGTCGCCATCGCCCGCGCACTCGTCAACGAGCCCTCCATCCTCCTCGCCGACGAGCCCACCGGAAACCTCGACTCCGCAACCACCGCCGAGATCATCGCCCTCTTCAAGCAACTCCACGACGAGGGACAAACCATCGTCATCGTCACCCACGAGGAAGACGTCGCCGGCCACGCCCACCGCATCGTCCGGCTCCGCGACGGACGCATCATGTCCGACCACCCGACCGATCAAGACCCCATCCATCGCGAATGGATGAAGACCGCCGCCGCCGCCATGGGCGAGCTCACCGCAGACGCCCCGCCCGCCGAGTCCGTCGCCGAGGAGGCCGCGCGATGATCTTCTTCCGCGTTCTCTTCCAGACCGTCGTCCTCGCGCTCGGACAGATCTGGGCCAACAAGATGCGCGCCATCCTCACCACGCTCGGCATCATCATCGGCGTCGCCGCCGTGATCGCCGTCGTCGGCGCCATGTCCGGCCTCAGGGGCTTCGTCCTCAAAGAGTTCGAGACCTTCGGCGCAAAGAAAATGTACATCTGGGGCTGGGTCCCGCGCGAACTCCGCACCACCATGTCATGGAGCGATGTCCGCATCTCGCTCGACGAAGTCGAGATGCTCCAGAACCACGCCTACGCCATCGACCTCATCACGCCCACAGCCAACGCACGCTACGACGTCACCGCCGGACGCGTCACCCAGCGCGGCGCACTCGTCACAGGCATCTGGCCCGAGTGGCACGAGATCGAGAACCGCTCCGTCACCAGAGGACGCCCCTTCTTCCGCATCGACATGGACGAACGCCGACAGGTCTGCCTCGTCAACGACAAAGCCATCGAAGAACTCGAACTCCCAAGAGACCCCGTCGGACGCTTCATCGACATCAAGGGACGACGCTTCCTCATCATCGGCATCGTCGAGACCAAAGAAACCTCCCCGATGTTCGGCGGCGGCGACTCCCAGTCAGAGGTCTACATCCCCTTCGAAACCTCATACCAGATGAACCCCTATAACTGGATCGACTGCATCGCCCAGCTCCGCGATCCCAAACTCGCCGAAGAAGGACGCGAAGAAGTCCGATTCGTCCTCAGAAAGGCCCGCGGCCTCGGACCCGAAGAACAAGACACCTTCCGCATCGAAGTCCTCCAGAGCATCATCGATCAGTTCAACAAAATGGCCGCCGGAATCACCGCCATCGCAGGAGGCGTCGTCTCCATCGCCCTTCTCGTCGGCGGCATCGGCATCATGAACATCATGCTCGTCTCCGTCTCCGAACGCACCCGCGAGATCGGCCTCAGGAAAGCCGTCGGCGCACGCCCCGCCATCATCCTCAACCAGTTCCTCGTCGAGGCAGTCGTCCTCTGCCTCGTCGGAGGTCTCGTCGGCGTCCTCCTCGGACAAGCCGCAACCCTCGGCCTCCGCCTCTCAAACCCCGAAGCCATGGAACGCGCCACCGTGCCGCCCTGGGCCGTCATCGTCGCCGTCGCCTTCTCCGGCGCAACCGGCGTCATCTTCGGCATGTTCCCCGCCATCAAGGCCGCTCGACTCGACCCCATCGACGCCCTCCGACACGAGTGACTCCGCTCTTTGGTGGCACCTCTTTGGTGGCACCTCTTTGGTGGCACCGCTCTCCAGAGCGGTGTGCCTTGTCGCTGCATTCTGAGGGAAGCCCCATGCGCACGCGCGGCCACATCCTCCGTGCCATTGACCCGCCTCGGGTCAATGCTCCTCTCCTCTCCCCGCGGCCCAACGGGCCGCACATATGTTGCCACCAGATGCCTTCAACCCCCTTCCACACAGCAAAAGCAACGCACTCAAAAGGGAGCCCCGGGCGCGAGCCCGGGGTGTTGCATCTCCGCACCCCAACGCGCATCCACCTCGGCACTCACCTTCTCTCACGCGCCTCTGAGCAGGGCGAAGCCCTGCACATACCTGGCCACGAAGTGAAGCAAGGCGTGTGGGGGCCCCGCAGCGACACCCTCGGTGAAGTTCGCCGCACAACACATCCTTAAAACGCCTTTCAGTCGCCAAAGGCGACAACCTCTTCGCCGCTTCGGCGCACGGATCGTTGCCACGGGTTTCAACCCGTGGAGAGCGACCCACACTCCACACGCCCATTGCCTTTCTGTTCCTCGCCCCTTGGGCGAACCTCGCCCGCTTCGGGCGCACGATCGTTGCCGGTGGCGCAGCGAACGCCGCAGGCGTGAGCCAGCCACCGGAACACTCACCCGCGCAGCGCATCCTTGGTGGAGCGGGGCGGACGCCCCCGACTCTCTCTTTCCTCCCAAGGCCGCCGGTTTACCCGGCGGACGCTCTCCTGTTCCTCCCCATCGCGATCACCCTCATGGTGATCGCGAATCTCAGCGGGGCGGACGCCCCCGACTCTCTCCTCTCACTCCTCGCCACACCCTCCCGACCCCATTCACCAGTCTGCCTAACCCTTTGCGATGTGCTATTTCCCCCCTTGACTCCCACCCACTGACAGACTGTTGTCAGTGACAACCCCCTCCCCGCCAACATCACGCTTGATTCCCACGCGGCATCCTGTACCGTCGTCGCATGGTCGCTCCCTCCGCGACAACTTCTCCCTCCGCCCCCGCTCCCCAGAGCGGTGAGGGCCTCTCTTGCGGCCCCTCCCTTGCCTCCACCTCTTGCCCTCCCACTCCGTCACTCAGTCACTCCGTCACTGTGTCACTTCTTTCCGACCTCACCTCCCCACACCACTCACTCGCCTCCGTCGCCGAAAAACACAACCTCACACTCGACGACCTCCTCCTCTGGCTCGCCCTTCCCGAAACCCGCGAAGCCATCTCCCTCCGCGAATCCGCGGCGTACTCCCACCTCCGCCTCGTCGCCTCCGTCAACCTCTCACACGCCGTCCACACCACCGTCAAAACCCTCGAAACCTTCAACGCAACGCCCCCTCCCGCCGATCCCCTCGACCCCACATACCTCCGCGCCGCGATCCACGCCCGCAAGGCCGCGTGGCTCCTCTACCGCTTCTCACGTCTCACCCCGCTCACCGATGACAACCTCGCCGCTGCCCGCCGCACACTCAGGGCGCCGCTGATTCCCAACGCTCACGCGAGGCGTCACGAATCCGAACCAATGCGCTCGACCAACGCTCAAGCAACACGCGTGCACGAACAGCCGGCACCAACGACCAGCACGCGCCAGGCCGTCCCCGCACCCGACGCCACACAGCACCACGACCTCGCCGCTGCCCGCCCCACGTCCGGGGTGCCACTGGTTCCCGATTCGGACGCGCGGCGTCACGAATCGGAACCAGTGCTCTGGACCAATACTCGGTCCACACCCACGCAAGTCGCACAACAGGCTCAAGACCCGCCCCCCGACATGGGCGCGCTGCTGACACATCTCACCGCTCTCGCGGCCACCCTCGGCATCGACCTCTCCGACCTCGAAGATCCCAACTTTGATCCCCGCTTCGATCCCACACTCGAACTCGACGCGCCAGCCGAACACCGCTCCCCTCCCATCCCCGCCCTTGCCGGAGTCGCCCCGCCCGACTCCACCTAGCTCCCGCACGGCGCACCCTGCCAACACAAGAAACCGACGAAGAGACCCTCACTCGACGCTACAGACAAGTGCCACCTCGGGACACGTTCTCGTCGCGCATTCGCGACAGATGTGGTACGCTGCGACGGTGTCGAGTGGATGATCTCGATGGCAAGAGACCCAACAACAGTTCAACCCTCTCGCGGTTGGCGAAAGTGGCTGCTCTGGGCGGCAACCGCCGCAGTCACCGTCGCGATCGTGGTCCCGGGCTTGCTGATGACAGTGCCCAGATACCTCCCCGTCCATGTCGAATGCCTGCCGGATGGCACGGCCAGGGTCGTGACAAAGCGGGATGGCGTGCTGTCGCAGGGATTCCCCGCGCTCTTCGAGCATCGCGTTCCCGTCTACACGCGCCTCGAATCGGGCGAACTGCTGAATCGCTACCGGCTCAAAGCGCCCCCCGGCGCGGACCAGATCCATGGTGCCCTCCTGCCCACGGAGATCAGGCAGACCTGGTGGCTCGGGTACAGGGTTGCGTTCTCAGACATAGATTTTTCCCACCCACCACGCGTAGATCCCATGCTGGGGTTTCTCGATCGGAAGCGCGACGCAGCTGTTCGCTACTGGTGGTAAGCGACTGGAGGAACACCGCGCTCGGCGACCGAGTCACAAGTAGTTCAGCCCACCCTACCATCATGCCCCGATGCCCCTCCTCGACGTCCAGAATCTCCGCAAGTCCTACGCCGGCCGCGAGGTTGTCGCCGGTGTCTCTTTCCACGTCGGCAAGGCCGAGATCGTCGGCCTCCTCGGGCGCAACGGCGCGGGCAAGACCACCTCCTTCCGCATGACCATCGGCATGATCGATGCCGACGATGGCCAGGTCTGGTTCGACGGCAAGGAGATCACCTACCTCCCCATGTACAAGCGCGCGCGGCTCGGCATGGGCTACCTCTCACAGGAACCCTCCGTCTTCCAGCGGCTCACCTGCGAGCAGAATCTGCTCGCCATCCTCGAAACCCTTCCCATGGGCCGCGCTGCCCGCAAGCAGCGGGCCGCCGAACTCCTCGCCCAGTTCGGCCTGTCACACAAGGCCAAGCACGCCGCTCGCACCTGCTCCGGCGGCGAGCGACGCAAGCTCGAGATCGCCCGCGCCCTCGTCACCAAACCACGCCTCATCCTGCTCGACGAGCCCTTCAGCGGCGTGGACCCCATCGCCGTCGAAGACCTCCAGGCCGAGATCCGCCGCCTCGCCTCCACCGGCATCGCCTTCCTCATCACCGACCACAACGTCCAGCAGACACTCCGCGTCTGCGATCGGGCCTACATCATCGACAGCGGCAAGAAATTCGCCGAGGGCTCCCCACGCGACCTCATCAACAACGAGCTGGTCAAACGCGTCTACCTCGGATCCCTCTTCCGAGGCGATGAGTTCGATGACCCCGTCGATCAGAACACGTCCCCCGTCGCGGTCGAATGAAGGGGCAATGGGCAATGGGATCATCTAACTGAGCAACACATGACACGCACTTCTCAATCCACTTCTTCCCGTTCTTTCCTTTCTTCTCTGTGCTCTCTGTGTCTCTGTGGTGAGTCCCACTGTGGTAAGTCCCTTCTTCGCTTCGTGCCTTTGTGCCTTTGTGCCTTCGTGCCTCTCTTAACCGGCTGCGTCGAGCGCCGCATCTCCATCACCTCCGAGCCCGCCGGCGCACTCGTCTGGGTCAACGACGTCGAGGTCGGCCGCACCCCGACCGAACTCAACTACAAGCACTACGGCAAGTACGATGTCCGGCTCGAACTCGACGGCTACGACACGCTCCAGACCATCGGCGAAGCGAGCACACCCTGGTGGGACTACCCCGGCCCCGACCTCATCGCCGAGGCCATCCCCAACGCGAAGAAGACCATCCGCTGGCACTACACGCTGACGCCGACACTCGCCGCCGCGATGCCGCGTGAGCAGTTCGAGAGCGACCTGATCGAACGGGCCCGCGCGCTCCGTGAGCAGCTCGGCCCCGCCCCGACGCCCGAGACATCGCCCGCAACCGAGAAACCCGCAACCGAGAATCCAGATTCAGTCGATCCCGCTGGCGCGGCTGGGACACCCGATGACAGTCTGAAGCCCGCTGACACGCCGAATGACGACCGCGCCCGCCCCGACCGTTGATCCGCTCCCGACCTCAAGGTTCGGAAGGACCCTCGACCCGATCCCGAGCAGCGCATCCTCGCCGATCGTCACGCGCCCGCCCATCGCCGCCCCCGGCGCGATGTGCGCATTCTCACCGATCACGCACTCGTGCTCGACGATCGCCCCCGAGTTGATGATCGCGTGCGCCCCGATCCGCGCCCGCGAATGAACCACCGCCCCCGGCCCGATGAAGACCCCCTGCTCGATGATCGCGCTCGGCGAGACGATCGCGCGCGGATGGATGATCGTGGCGATCTTCACGCCCCGCGCGATCCCGGACGCTCCCAACGTCTCGATCATCCGCCGCCGGGCCTTCAGGTCGCCGATCGCCAGGATGATCTCGCATCGCCCGAGTTCGTCGAGCGAGACGACCGCCGCGAGCCCGCCGAGCCGCTTGATCTGCACGGGCGGCGCACCGGACGCCGAGAGCACCCCGTCGAGAGACCCGAGCGGCGCGCCCGGGTCATCATCGAGAAACCCGCGGATCGGCCGCCCCGACATCGCCGCGGCCTCCGCCACCACCAGCGCATGCCCGCCCCCGCCGATCAGAACCAGCCCGTCATCGCCTGTGTATCCCATGCACAAGGGTATCTGGCTCCATGACTTCGTGACTCCCCGACTTCCGCTATGCTGCCCGCATGATCAACCGCCGCGAGTTCATCGGGACATCCATCGCCGCCGCTGCCACAGGTTCGGTCGCGTCGAGCGCCGTCGGAGCCACGCACGTGTCACACGCACAAGAGCCGTCGAATGGGGCCAGGTTCCGGTTGGCGTACGCGCCGCACTTCGGCATGTTCGCGAACCACGCGCCCGACGACCTCGACCAGCTCCGCTTCGCCGCCGACCAGGGCTTCTGGGCGTGGGAAGACAACGGCATGAAAGGCCGCGGCCCGGAGTTCCAGGAGAAGGCCGCGGAAGTCATGTCCGAACGCGGCATCAAGATGGGCATCTTCGTCGGCGCGGACATCGACTGGCGAAACCCCACGCTGACCACAGGACGGAAGGACCACCGCGACAAGTTCGTGGAACAGGTGAAGGAGTCGGTCGAGGTCGCCAAGCGCATCAACACCAAGTTCTGCACCATCGTCCCCGGCACCGTCGCAGAGAACATTCCTGAAGGGATCCAGATGGCCAACGTCGTCGAGGCGCTGAAGCGCGCCTGCGATGTCTGCGCCGACTATGGCCTCGTCATGGTCAACGAGCCACTCAACTGGCGCGACCACCCGCGCCTCTTCCTGCGCTACAGCGATCAGGCCTACGCGATCATGAAGGCCGTGAACCACCCCTGCTGCAAGATCCTCTTCGATATGTACCACCAGCAGGTCACCGAGGGCAACCTCATCGACAACATCAACAGGACGTGGGACGAGATCGGGTTCTTCCAGATCGGCGACAACCCCGGCCGCTGCGAGCCCGGCACAGGCGAGGTCAACTACCGCAACGTCTTCGGGCACATCGCACGCAAGGCCACGGAGTCCAAGCGCGAGTTCATCCTCGGCATGGAGCACGGCAACTCCAAGGGCGGCAAAGAGGGCGAACTCGCCGTCATCCAGGCGTATCGGGATGCGGATTCGTTCTGATGTAAGTGTTTGCCTGACACGAGTGTGCATCACATAGTGATCGCTGGTACCATCTTTCTCTGCTGAGGAGGATCAATGCCCGCACAGACCACCGACAACGGTCCACCACCGCCGGGAAACGCCCGATCAGTAGCCGGAGCACTCGAGGCCGTGATGCTCGCACACGCGGATCGTTTGTGGGCCGCAGAGCGTGAGAACGCCGAGCGATTCGCGGCACGCGTTCGGATGGTCGTGCCCCTTTGCACCGCAGTTCTGGCCTTGCTGCTCGCTGCAACGCTGAAGACCGAGGTGCTCAACGTCTTTGACGGCCAGTACGCCTCAACCGGGAAGGCCGCCAAGATCGCATTTCTCGGCGCGGTCGTTCTCGGTGTGATGTACCTCTCGCGGTCGGTGCTCCGGCTGCTCTTCGCGGTCAGAGGAGCGATGGGGAGCCAGCGATCCATCCTCGTTGTCATGAATCTTGCCACGCTCCCACTTCTCGCGACCGACACGGCGTTCATGCTCATCGAATTGGCGTGCGGGGGATGGCGCCGCGAGATGCTCTCTCGATTCGCGAGCCAAGAGCTCGACATCCGTAAGCAGCATCTCGATCGGCTCGCGCGAGTGCTCGGGAACCCCCAGAAGGGACTCTTCTTCGGGATCTACAAAGCAGCGATGCGCTTGCGGGAACAGAACCTCAACGAGCGCCAGCGGATCCGTACAGCGGAACGGGACCTCGCCCGCGGTATTATCGGGGTCGTGGTCGCGATCCTTGTCTATGTCCAAGCGATCCTTTTGCCGATGATCTTCGTATAATCTCCCGGGGAATCACATGGGACAGTTCGCACAGAATCCGACCGATCCGAACCACGCGGTGTCGCTGTGGGATGGCGATTCCATGGATCCCGAACTCGCGACCATACTGAAGCGGATGCCGGAAACCGAGAAGCAGACGTCGCGCATCCTAGATGGGTGGGACGATATGCGAGCTCTGATCGGCGGTATTGCACGGTCGCTGCGGTCATCTAAGAAAACGAGCGACGCCACCGACCTCCCACCGAAGGCAGCGGACGGCGACGATGGAAACGACTGAGCGACTCGCCTTCCCCACTCGGTGACTGGTACACAGCAAATAACTCCGGTCAGATTCGGAGAGTCGCGATGAACGAGGACAATCATCGAGGCGGCGCGCACGACACACGCCGCCTGCCCGTGAAGCGGCACACAACTCCCGAGGAACGACGCGCCGCGATTGAAGAGATGCGCCGCCTCGCCGCTGGGAACTGTCTCAATGGACTCCGCATCAAGGCACTCATCGCCAAGGGTCGTCGGTGAGTTCGTGCCGCATCACCATGCGTGGCTCGATTCCTCGCCGATTCTGCTACCCATTGCCGCTTTCGTCGACAAACTTCCAACCCCGCTGGCATCCGCCGTCTCAACCCGATATATTGCTTCTGCACGGACCGGGGGGTCCAGGTCGCCGAGCCAGCGGCTCAGGCACGCCGGATTGCGGGTCGCGGCACCGAACGTCGCACCCGCCGATATGCAGACGATGAGCGGTCGCCGACAGGACACACGATCGCCACTGCATGACAACAGGGCACCACCGCCCGCACTCACGATCGTCGCGCCACAGGAGGCCTCTGATGCCGCGCTCCCGCACGCCCGACCGCGCACCGCCCGCAACCGCCCTCGCACCCGCCGCACTCGAGTCCCTCGAATCCCGCATGGTGCTTGCGGCGACAGAGATCGCCGCCGTGGGGCTGTCGTACGACTTCTCGCAGTACGAACCCGAAATCCAACCGACGTACCGCAGCTACACCCTGCTCGGAAGCGTTTCGGACGAGAACGTGCTGCGGTATCAGATGCGCTGGGACGGCGCAGCCGGTGCCGGCCCCGCCTCGCCCGTCCGCAACGCCCAGTTGTCACTCACCGACAACGGAGCGTTCAGGTACCAGACGCCCTACTGGACGAGCGGGAGCAACACGGGTGCCCAGTTCCTCCCCGAGGACGGCTACACCGTCGGCTGGTGGCGCGGCCACAAGATGAAGGACGACATCGTCGGCGACACGCCGTATGTCGCGCACTCCGAGGAGCAGTTCATTGTCGCGGTTGGGGCTCCCACCACGCCCTTCGCCGCCGCACTCGGAAACTACCGCTTCTCCATGATCGAGCGCGACACGCACACGGGGATCGAGACCATCCGAACCGGTCGCATCTCTATCCAACGCGGAGGTGATGAGCGGAACGTCACGTTCTACGAGGCCGCCACCGATCGTCTGCTCTTTCAGACGAGCGTCACCAGCTCCACAGGGGGCTCCCGCTTCACGACGTCCGCCGGCCAGCAGTTCTTCCTCTCTGCGGACGGCTCGACGCTCATCTTCGCCGACGTCGCGAGCGGCGACCGCTCCATCCACGCCGGCGTGGCGGTGCGTGTCGACAGCGCGGCCGCTGCCGAGGAAGTCGCGGGAACCTATCACTTCCTGCAGCGTCTGAGGTACAGCCAGGAATCCATCTCGTGGTCGCTCACGCTGAACGGGGACGGAACGTTTGAGTCGGACGGCGAGTACGTCTCGAGCGATCATGGCACGTGGTTTGTCTATAATAACTCGGAGATCGTTCTCCGCTCCGACAGCGGAAGCCCCGAGTCTCGCTACGTCGTCTCCACTTCGGGCGCCGGGCTTCTCCATATCGGCGCATCCGTGAGCCCGCCGCGCCTCGCATTCGGCACGCGTGCCACGATCGCCCCATCTCGCAGCGACCCGGTTCTCGGCGTCCCCTCCATCGGCGCGAGCGGCGAGGGGCTCGTCTTCATCGATCGCACGAACGCGCCGTGGAAAGTGACGAACGTCGCAGACGCCTCGGGAGGGCCGGAGGCGATCGGCTCCCTGCTGACATGGTTCGATCCGCAGTCCGGCCTCGCGCGTGCTGCGGGAGCGACGGATCGCGGGCTTGCGATCTACAGCGAGCTGGCGAACGGCGCGTGGACATATGAGGTTCTCGGCGAGACACTCGGCACAGGGACGGTGCTGCGTCCCGAGGTTGCGATGACCGTCGGGCCAGGGGGAAGCCGCAACATCGTCGGTCTCAACGACGACGGGGACCTGGTCCGCTATGTGCTCCCGCCCGGTCGTTCCGCTGCGTGGCGTGAGTGGAACATCAGCGAGAACCAACTGCAGTGGCGCGGCCTGGCCACCCCGCAGTACATCGGGCGCATCGTCGCGACCGCCACGTCATGGGGTGGCCTCAACATCGCCGGGATCAACCCCGACGGAGACCTTGTCACCGTCTGGACCTCGCTCACCGCCGGACGCTGGTACATCAGCAATCTCAGCGAGTACGCCGGAGTCGAGAGTCCCCTGACAGGCCTCGACGTCGCCGCCGCGGGCGCACGCGGCATCCACTTCAGCGCCATCAACGCCTCAGGCAAGATCACCATGGTCTCATGGAAGCCGGGCGACGCGTACTGGAACGCGATGACGCTCGACGCATCTCCCGCCATGAAGCATGACGAGATGTCGATCGTCTTCGATCCCCGCACCGGTTCGCTCTACATCGCGACCGCCCGCCTCGACACCGGCGCTCTCATCCTTCACACTGTCTCGCTGCTCCTGCCGCCTCCCACGACACCGTGGGTCACGGTGTCGGGCTTCGGCGTCCCGATCGAGCGCAGAGTGGTAAGCGTGCTGGACGTGCAGATCGACGCGACGGGCCTCATCAGCGTCTTCGCCATCAACCCCGGCAATGAGACGACCCGGTTCACGTCGCTCTTCAGTCTCAACACCCACTGGGGCTTCGAGAACATCACCGATCTGGCGAAATAAGCGATGCGATGCGCACTCAACCCTTCCACCTCACAAAGCCCTCGATCGCCTCGTACTCGGCGAGCCCGAGCATGTCGTAGAGCTTGGCGGTGGCGCGATTGCGGTCCTCGGCGCGTTGCCAGAACTCGCGCGGGTCGCTCGGGCCGGGGAAGAGGGCGCGGTCCTTCTGGCTCTCGTGCTTGAAGATCGCCATGCGCTTCCTCACCACCTCGTCGGGGCTCAGCGGCACGGCCATCTCGATCTCTTCGGGCTCCCACTCCTGCCACGCGCCCCGGTAAAGCCAGACGACGCAGTCGCGTGCCCATGCAGATTCCGTCGGATCGGCGCGGAGTCGCACGATCGACTTCAGGATCGCATCCAAGCAGACGCGGTGCGTGCCGTGCGGATCGGAGAGGTCGCCGGCGGCGTACACCTGCTGCGGCTTCACGCGCTTCAGCAGATCCATCGTGATCCGCAGGTCATCCTCACCGATCGGCATCTTCTTCACGCGGCCTGTCTCGTAGAACGGAAGGTCGAGGAAGTGGATGTTCTCCTCGCGGACGCCGGAGTATCGTGCGCCGGCGCGGGCCTCGGTGCGGCGGATGAGTCCCTTGATCCTCTGGAGCTCGGGCGTGTCAATCGCGCCGGGCTGCTTGGAGCGGATGAAGGTCTCAACGGATTGCTCGATCCGTTCAGCGACATCCGTGCCAAGTTGTGGGAAGGCGCGGGCGAACTCAGAGACGAAGTCGGCGTGGCGGAGGGCGGACTCGTCCCAGACGGCGATGTTGCCGCTGGTCTGGTAGGCGACGTGGACCTCGTGTCCCTGCTCGCACAAGCGAATGAACGTGCCGCCCATGCTGATGACATCGTCGTCGGGGTGTGGGCTGAAGACGATGACGCGCTTGGGAAAGTCGCCGGGGCCTTCGCCGGCGCGCTGGTTGGGCTTTCCTCCCGGCCAGCCGGTGATGGTTTTCTGAAGTGAGCGGAAGACATCGAGGTTGATGGCATATGCCCCGCCGCTCATTCCCGCGCTCGCCCCCCCACTGGTGGCGCGTTGCGAGGCGGCGGGAGTTGGTGATGCGCCGGGCATGGACCCGACGCGATTGGCCAGCAGCTCCTGGAGCCCGTGCTCGTTGTAGTCCTCGTTGGTGAGTTTCAAGATCGGTTTCTTGAGTTCGCGTGCGAGCCAGATCGTCGCCTTGCGGGTCATCCGCTCGTCCCACGTCAGTCCGTACCGCTCGATCGGCCCAAGCAACCAGGGCGCACGGAAGCGGGTGAGGTCGGCGGCGGCGGCGGGGTCGAGGACGAACTGCGCGCTCGGATGCTGCTGCAGGAACGACGCGGAGACACTCTGGGATATGTCGCCCTCAACGGCTCGCTTCACGATCTTGGCTTTGTGCTCGCCGAACGCGAGCAGGAGGACGCGGCGTGCGTCGAGGATGGTCCCGACACCCATGGTGACGGCGCGACGCGGGACGTTCCATTCACCGAAGAAGTCGCTGGAGGCGTCCATGCGGGTGACGTGGTCGAGCCAGATGAGGCGGGTGCGGCTGTCGCGCGCGGAACCGGGTTCGTTGAAGCCGATGTGGCCGGTGCGTCCGATGCCGAGGAGCTGGATATCGATGCCGCCGGCGTCGGCGATTTTCTTCTCGTAGTCCTGGCAGAATCGCTCGACATCAGCGAGGGGTTTCTCGCCGTCGGGCAGGTTCCAGTTGCCGGACGGGATGTCGATGTGGTCGAAGAGGTGTTCGCGCATGAAGCGGTGGTAGCTCTGGAGCTCATCGCGCTTCATCGGCCAGTACTCGTCCAGATTGAACGTGATGACGTTCTTGAACGAGAGGCCTTCTTCCTTGTGGAGGCGGACGAGTTCGTCGTAGACGCCGACTGGGGTTGAGCCGGTGGCAAGCCCGAGCACCGCCGGTCGGCCCGATCCGGCGCGGCTGCGGATCAGCGAGGCGATCTCTCCGGCGACGGCGCGATTCACGCCCGCGCTGGTCTGGAAGACGGCGACGGGGAGTCGCTCTGGGTGCTGGGGCGTCGCGTGAGACGGGATGCTCTCGACGTACAGACTCTGCATCGCGGGGCTCCGAGGGTCGGCGTGTGGCGGCATCGTACTCGCGGCGTTGGACGGGGCTCGGTGGAGGGGTTATGGTCCACGCGACGTGATCGATCTTTCTGCGTACAGCCCGACGCTGATTCTCGCGACCTCGGAGCCAACGGCCTCCGCGATCGTCATGGTTGCGTTCGGAGCGATCCTGGTCTTCAGCGTTGTGTTCGGGCGGCCGCTCGATCGGCTCGGCATTCCCGTCGTGCTGCTCTTCCTGCTGCTCGGGATCCTGGCCGGATCGGAGGGGCTGGGCGGGATCCCCTTCGATGATTACGGGCTTGCCTACCGGCTGGGCACGCTCGCGCTGGCGTTGATCCTCTTTGACGGCGGCCTGAACACCTCGCTCTCGGTGGTTCGCCGGGCGTCGCTGCCGGCGGGCATACTCGCGACGGTCGGCGTGGCGTTGACGGCGGGCCTCGTCGCGATGTGCGCCAGGATGATCGGGCTCCCGTGGCCGGAGTCGCTCCTCCTCGGCGCGGTCGTTTCCTCAACGGACGCGGCAACGGTCTTTGCCGTCCTCAGAGGCGGGCGGCTGCGATTGAAGGACCGTGTGGGCTCGACGCTCGAACTGGAGTCGGGCGTGAACGATCCGATGGCCGTGCTGCTCACTGCCATGCTCGTTCAGGCGATCCTTGCGTCGGGCGGTTCCGGCCCGGTCTCGTGGTGGCGGCTGGCCATCGATGTGCCGGTGCAGTTGCTGATCGGGCTCGCGTTCGGCGTGATGTTCGGGCTTGCGGGGCGTTGGTTTCTGGCAAGGGTGCGACTCGGAACGGTCGGCCTGTATCCCGTGGTGACGCTGGCGCTGGCATTGCTCGCGTTCGGCGGGGCGACGCTCTGCTATGGATCGGGTTTCCTGGCGGTGTATGCCGCGGGCGTGGTGCTGGGGAACGGTCCGTTGCCTTACAAGTCCGGGTTGGCGCGGGTTCACGATGCGATCGCCTGGCTGAGCCAGATCGGTATGTTCGGGATGCTGGGCCTGCTGGTGTATCCCTCGTCACTTGCCTCGGTGTGGGGCGAGGGCTTGGCGCTGGGGCTGTTTCTGGCGTTTGTGGCGCGTCCGATCGCGGTGGCGGTCTGTCTCGGGCCGCTGCGGATGCCGGCGAAGGAGATCGGGTACATCGGATGGGTCGGTCTGCGCGGAGCGGTGCCGATCGTGCTGGCGACGTACCCGATGCTGGAGGGTGTGCCGGGCGCGGGGCGCGTCTTCAACATCGTGTTCTTCATTGTGGTGGTCAACGCGATCATCCCGGGCTCGACGGTGCGTCTCGTGACGCGGAAGCTGGGCCTTGATGTGCCGGACAAGCCGGTGCCGGAGGCGGTGCTGGAGATCAATGCCCGCAAGTCGCTGGACAGCGAATTGCTGGCGTTCCACATCGATCGCTCGCTCGCGGTCTGTGATGCCGCGTTGTCGCAGATCGCGTTCCCGCGGCACGCGGCGGTGGTGCTGGTGGTGCGGGGTGAGCAGATGATCGCGCCGCGCGGGGATACCCGGCTGCACGATGGCGACCATGTGTATGTCTTGTGCAAATCGGCGGACCGCCCATTCATCGAGTTGCTCTTCGGGCGTCCGATCGACGATCAGGGCCCTTCGGCGGGTCCTAGAACGCCCGATCCGGGTTGATTCTGCGAATGGCTGGGGAACCGTTGGCTCGGACGACCGGCCCGTGTAAACTCTTGCCCGTCGGCGCGTGCCGGCGCGGCAGCCGCTGATGCCCCAGACGATCGATCACCTTCACCCACCGATACTTATGGCCCCCACCAACGAAGACGTGACATCCGCTCCTTCCAAGCCGACCGGTCGCGAGGCGGCTGATCTCTCTCCGGAGATCCAGGCGGAACTCGACGCGGCGATGGCCGATCTGGGCGTCGAGTCCGATCGACCCGGCGCGCCGAAGCCGACTCCTCGTCCGGTGGGCGGCGCGAGCCCCGCGCCGATCCGAGGGCCGCGCGTGGTCTCGGCCGGGCGCGAGCATCGCTCGGGGAAGGTCGTCTCCGTCGGTCCGACGGACATCTTCATCGAGTTCGGTCCGAAGCTGATCGGCCTCGTCGAGCGCACGCAGTATGTCGAGGCGGAGCTGCCGAAGGTCGGCGATGAGATCGAGGTGATCGTCACCCGTCGCGACCCGAAGGATGGGATCCTGATCTGCTCGAAGCCCGGCGCGGTGCAGAAAGCCGCGTGGGAAGAGATGGAGATCGGCCAGACCGTCGAGGCCCGCGTCACTGGTGTCAACAAGGGCGGGCTTGAGCTTGAGCTCACGGGCGGGCACGAGGCCTTCATGCCCGCGTCGCAGGTCTCGCTCGATCGCGTCGAGGATCTCTCGGTCTACATCGGCCAGAAGTTCACGTGCCAGGTGCAGCGCATCGACCGGCGCGGCAAGGGCAATGTTGTCCTCTCGCGCCGCGACCTGCTCGCTGTCGAACGCAAGGAAAAAGCCGCCAAGCTCAAGCAGACCATCACCGAGGGACAGGTCGTGGACGGGGTCGTCCGCAAGATCATGCCCTACGGCGCATTCGTCGATCTGGGCGGGCTCGACGGGTTGCTGCACGCCAGCGACATCACGCACGAGCGCGGCATGCTCATGGGCGAGAAGGCGATCGCCAAGCACATCACCGAGGGTCAGCCGATCCGCGTGCAGATCCTCAAGGTCGATCTTGAGAACGATCGCATCTCGCTCGGCCTGAAGCAACTGTCGGAAGATCCCTTCCAGGCCGCCCTCAACGAGATCGTCGAGGGCGCGGAACTGAGCGGGCGTGTCGTCCGCTTCGCGGAGTTCGGCGCGTTCGTCGAAGTCGCCAAGGGTGTCGAGGGGCTGGTCCACATCTCCGAGATCGAGCATCGCCGCATCGGGCACGCCAGCGATGTGCTGAAGCAGGATGAGATCGTCAAGGTCAAGGTGCTGAAGATCGATCCGGGGACGCGGAAGATCTCGCTCTCGATCAAGGCGCTCAAGGCCGCGCCGGAAGCGCCGGCGGGCTCTGGTGGGGGTGGCGGGCCTGGCGGACGCGGAGGCAAGGGCGGGCGCGACAAGACGCCGGGACGCACCGCGGAAGAGATCCTGAAAGAGACTCCGGAACTCCGGCGCTTGCGCGAGAAGTTCGGCAAGAAGGGCTTCAAGGGCGGCCTGGGTTAAGACGTTCGGGCTGTTGACCCTGGGACGACCTGAACACGCTCTTCATCCATGTGAATACACGATGGCCCCGGTCCGGTTGGATCGGGGCCACGTTGTTTGTAGACTACCCGTATGACGCGGGAGGAACGCGACTATTTTGACGAGCAGCGGTATCGGCAGTTCCGCCATTCTTTAATAATCGGCGGGGCGTGCATGTTGGCATGTCTATGCGCCTTGCTCGTCTTCATGATGCGGGGCGACACCGAGCGTGTGGTGTTGATCTGCCTTGGAGCGGCGTCGCTGTACGCGTTCGTTGTGGCCCTCTCTTTATGGCGAGTGAGGCAACCCGGGAATCCGTGGCCGAATCGCTTGGGGATGGCCTTTGGCGTTGTACCCGGCGTCGTCATGGTGTCGTCGAGTAAGCCGACGTTGATCGGGTTTCTGACGGGCACCTTGCCGCTGCTGGTAGCGGTGGCGGGTGGGATCGTCGTGATCGGTTCTGTGTTGCGGCGGCGAGGTGCGAAGGAGTTCTGTGCCGCGTGCGTGTATGAGAAGGGTGAGGGCGCGGGCGAGCGATGCCCGGAGTGCGGCACGCGATGGCACAAGCCGGGCGCGACGATACGGGGCGAGCGGGTTGCCAGCATTCCCGGGATTGCGGCGGGTGTGCTGGTGCTGGCGGCCGGGGTGGCGCTGCTGTGGGCATCGTCGCGTTTCCGGGCGGAGATTCTTGATGTCATGCCGCGCGGCGCGCTGCTCTCGCATCTGATCCACACGAACAGTCTTGACAGTGACCTGGTCGTGGCGCGGCTGGCGACGATGGAGATTCCGGCAGATGAGGCGCAACGTGCTTCGGAACGGATCCTGCGAGTTCGAGCGAGAAGCATGAATGGCGTTGCATCCCAAGCGGCAATGGACTGGGTGGTCTCGCAGTGGCTCGCCGGCGCGATCGACGATGCGATGATTGAGCGGTACGCGCGAGAGAGCGCGGAGTTGTCGCTCCGGCTGTCGGGCGGCGCAGGGGGCGGCGCAGGGGGGGGGCGCGGTGGGGGGGCGAGGGCGCGGACGGGGATGCCGGTCACAATCGAAGTCGCCTGCGTCTCGCGTTTCAGTGGTCAGCGACACAAAGTCGTTGTCGCCATCGAGTCGCTCACGCTCGAAGAGGAGCATGACGGGGAGTTCGGCGCGGGCCAGACGCTGCTCGGTCCGGCTGCGTCGACGCAGTATCCGAACCTGATCGACAGTCCCATGTTTCCTCAGTATGCGATTGTGACGACATTCACACCTGCGACCCCCGGTCGGAAACGAGCCACGCTCGCGTACTGGCTCTTCGTGACTGATGGCCAGCCGGGCGATCTGACATGGTCCGTGTCGGATGGTGTTGCCGCGCCGATCATGGGACCTGCACCCGGCAGGGCCAGTTCCTCGGGTATCTGGTCCAAACGCTTCACGACGACGCTCGATCTTCATGTCCACCCGTGAGGCGATGGCTGCGCACCTTGAAGGGCGGATCTTCGGTCTTGGTGTATTCGGCGCGGCTTGGAGCACCGTCGCCGAGCCCGCGAGAGCACCCCCGCTCCTGCATGATCCGCGTTAGGCATGGAAACCGGCGTGAGACTGTTGGCGATGTGCGGTGCTGCTTGTATGCGGAAGTGCTGGAGAGGTCCTGCACGATCCATACACGATGCGGGCTGTGCAAGGTCGTTACCATGGGTGCATGACGCGAGACGGACAGGACGACATGCCGACGCGGAGCGTGCCCGAGGGTGGTGCGAGTGGAAGCGATCGCGTCGGCGGCGTCAATCCCGGCACCCCGACGGAGCGGATCGACGCGTCGGGGGAGAGCGGTCTCTCGTCGTCATTTGAGGATCGTTTCCCGCCGGGGACTATGCTCGCTGGGCGGTACCGGATCGTGGCGCGCCTGGGCGCGGGCGGGATGGGCGCGGTCTATCGGGCGGAGGATCTGTCGCTCGGGCAGGTGGTGGCGCTGAAGTTTCTTCCTCGCGAGGTCACGGGCGATCCGGTGAGGGTGGCTCGGCTCCGGCAGGAGGTGCGTGTCGGGCGCGAGGTGTCGCACCCGGCGGTCTGCCGCGTGTACGACATCGGCGAGCACCACGGCGAGCGTGGCGTCGAGACATTCCTGACGATGGAGTACATCGATGGTGAGGACCTCTCCTCGCTGCTGCGTCGGATCGGGGCGTTGCCCCGCGAGAAGGCGATGCAGATCGTGCGTCAGGTGTGCGCCGGGCTCGCGGCGGCGCACGAGCGGGGCGTGCTCCATCGCGATCTGAAGCCGGCAAACATCATGCTGGACGGGCGAGGGAGCGCTCGCATCAGCGATTTCGGGCTGGCGGCGCTCGGCACGCGTGTGTCGGGCGGTGCGGCGGCGGCGGGCACGCCGCTCTACATGGCTCCGGAGCAGTTGCGTGGCGAGGAGGCGACCCCGCGTTCTGATATCTACGCGCTGGGTCTGATCATCTTTGAGTTGCTGACCGGCGCGAGGCCCCACGCGGGGGCTTCGCACGATGAGTTCAGGGCGATCCGGTCTGATGCTGCAACCTCGACGGAGCGCGTGCTGGAGCATCCCGACCTCGATCCGATCGTGGCGCGAGTCGTGGCACGCTGTCTTGATCCTGACCCTGCGCGACGGCCCGCGACCGCGCTGGCGGTTGCGTCCGCCTTGCCGGGTGGCGATCCGCTGGCGGCGGCGCTCGCTGCGGGAGAGACTCCGTCTCCTGACATGGTCGCGGGCGCGGGCGGGATAGGTCGGATGCGCCCGGCTCTCGCCATGCTGATGCTCGTGGTGGTGCTCGCGCTGCCGCTGGCTGTTGCGATGTTCTCTGCGAGATACTCGGTGGCATCGCGTCAGGATCTCTCGACGCCGCCGGTGGTGATGAGATATAAGGCGACGGAGGTGATCCGCGCGTTCGGGCTCGAGCGGACGTGGTCGCAGGTTGCGAGCGGGTACGACACGAATGCGCAACTGAGGTGGGCTCTGGAACGGGGTGATGAGACGATCTCCGAGCGCGTGCTTCGCGAGTCGACGCCCCCTTTCGTGTTCTTCTGGTATCGCGCGACGCCTTCGCCGTGGCCCGAGCCCGCATCGAGCGGGTTCTATCGCGGGTTGGTGACCTCGAACCAACCGGCGCGGGGCATACCCGGCGAGGTGTACGTCTCGCTGGATCTGCAGGGGCGCGTGAGGCGGCTGTTCACGGTGCCGCCCGAGATCGCGATCGGGCCTCCTCGTTCGCAGGCGTGGAAGGACGAGGACCTGTTGAGAGCGTGCGGGCTGGAGCCGGCGTCGATGAGGGAGACTGGACCGATCATGCGATCCGGGTTGCGTGCCGACAGGCACCTGGCGTGGGAAGGGGTCTGGCCGGATCGCCCCGAGATCGCGGTGCGGGTCGAGGCGGGCGTCGCGGACGGGCGGCTTGTGTACCTGATGTCGCTCTCGCCGTGGGAGTTGGAGTGGTTCGTCACGAACGAGGAGACCCGGCTTGCAAGAGAAGAGGCGGGCGATGCCGTTGCGACCGCCTCGGCGCGGGGCGTGCGGGTATTAGGGGCGATTCTCGGCCAGTCCTTGTTCACGATCGTGCTCGCGCTGATCGCGACCGGGGCTTACATCGCGCGCCGGAACCTGCGTTCGGGGCGTGCGGACACGCGCGGCGCGCTCCGCTTCGCGTGGTTCGGAGGGGTGTCGATGCTGCTGGCCCGATGGTTTATGGCCGAGGAGCTGGTGCCGCGGACGCGGTTTGATGTGCTCGACGTGTTCGCCTGGTCGGTGCTGGTCGCGGTCGGTTCGTGGTCTGCGTATCTCGCGATCGAGCCGGTCGTGCGTCGGCGTTGGCCGACGGCACTGATCGCATGGACGCGGCTTCTCAGCGGACGAATCATGGACCCGCTGGTGGGTCGGAGCGTGCTCATGGGTGTGACGCTCGGCGTGGTGGGCGCTGCGCTCTACCGGCTCGGCTATCTGCTGCCTCTCGGGAGCGATGCCGCGGCGAAGGGCACGCTCGGATTCTCGGCGATGCGCCCCTGGGTCTACGTGGGCGGAGTCGCGGTTGCGGTCTCGGTGCAGGCGATGATGGGGCTTCTCTTCGTGCTCGTCTTAGTGGGGATCCGGCGGATCACGAGGCGAGAGTGGATCGTGGTGCTCCTGATGACGATGGTGCTGGTGCTGTTCGACGAGAGCCGCGTGTACGGCACGGGATCGAACGCGGGCATGAGCAGCGCGGGACGGATGGTGGTGGCGATGGGCGCGAGCTTTGTCGCGTGTCTCACGCTCACGCTGCTCTACATCCGAGTCGGCGTGCTGGCGGCGATCGCGTTCATCGTCACAGAGAATGTCGCGAGGCAGACACCGGTTCTGACCGACTTCGGCGCGTGGCATGCGTGGCAGCCGCTCGTGCCGATCGGTGCCATCGCGATCTTCGGGGCGTGGGGGTTCGTGGCGGCTGTGTTCGGACGGGCGTCCGGCGACGGCTCGCATCACGCGCAGTGAACCATCCGCGCAGAAAGTCTCATCCGACAAAGGGGAGCAGCGGGCGCAAGAGCATTTTGCGCCATGTGTTCCAAGTGTTTCCATTGTGGAGACTTGCGCGATCTGATGGCTCATGCCATGCTCGGTCCCACTGGTGGAGCTGCCAGACAGGAGACCGAGCATGGACAACGCGAGTTGGAGGGTGTTGGCGGCGAGCGTGCGGAAGCTGGATCGGAGCCCGCGTGGCGGTCGCTTCACCTTCACCGATGCGGACATCGTGCTGACCTTTCTCTGGGCCGTCTTGCACCGACGACCCACCTCCTGGGCGTGCCGACGCGATGCATGGCCGTTGTGGCGGCGTGGTCGATTGCCCTCGCCAAGCAGGATGAGCCGGCGGCTGAGAACCACCAGCGTCCAGGCGTTACTTGCCGCGGCGGAGGCGGAGAATCTGGTCTCTGCATCGGGAGCGTTGGTGCTGGCTCTTGACGGCAAGGCCCTGCGCGTCGCCTCGCACTCCGGAGACCGGACCGCGACCTTCGGCGCATGGGGACTGCGCGGCTACAAGCTCCATGCGATCTGCGATCTCGCGGGCTCGATCGTCTCCTGGCGTCTCACGCCCATGCACTGCCATGAAGCAGTGATGGCCAAGCGGATGATGCGAGACATGGAGTTGAACGGGTATGTGCTGGCCGACTCGAACTACGACAGCGTGAAGCTCTATGAACTCTGCGCGTGCAAGGGCGGACAACTGGTGGTTCCGCGGAAGGACTGCCGCGTGGGTCGCGGCGTGCGGCGGTCCGGAACGCATCCGGACCGCCGTCGAGCCATCGACATGCTGGAGCAGAGCATGACGGGCTTCGGCAGGGGCCTGCTGTCACTCCGGCGCGTGATCGAGCGTGTGTTTGCACGCCTGGAAATGACCCACCATGTGGGGCTTATCCCGCCGCACGTGCGCGGCATCGAGCGGGTCCGTCGATGGATCCAAGCCATCATCATCCTTGATCGACACACACAGGCAATGAAGCGATGACGCAAAAAGCTCGCAAGCCCGGGGTTCTTTGTTTCGCCGCCGCGGCTGCCCGATGCAAGCACTCGCCCCCGCCTCCCACCACCCCCCCACTCACTCCCCGAGCCACACTCCCACCCCAATCTTCATCCGAGAATCCGGTAATTCACTGGCACGACCGGGAATCGTGTGGCATGCTTCCATCAGAGGTTCGGGAGGGGTGAGGGCCTGTTGGCCTCCGGGGTGACTGTCTCCGGGGGCGGGTGGCTGCTGATGCTGCCGGGCTCTGATCCTTCACGATCCTCCGGCGATGCCGCGCGGCCGTGCTGTTCCGTGGGAAGATGGCGGGCTGCTGATGCGGGGAGTGTGTGCGATGGGTGAGGTGCCGGCGTTTGACTCGATGGGTTTCCGCCGCATCGTCGCGGAACTGAGGCGATCCGACGAGTTCAGCGGCAACCAGATCAGTCTCAACTGGAGGACGGGTTGAGATGGTGTCCTCCTTTCTGGTAGATGTCTTTGGTGGCACCGCTCTCCAGAGCGGTGTCTTCTCTCCAACACAACCTGGTCACACATGCGATCGATGTTGAGCCCGGGTCGCTCGCACGCGCCTACGGCTCAACGCCGCTCGGAGAAAGAAGGAGAAAGCCCATGAAGAGCATCATCCACCCGCGAGTCGTCGTCGCACTGCTCCCCGCAATGCTCGCCGCGCTCAACTTCGGAGGAACCGCCATGGCCGACATCACCAAGGTCTATGTGACACCGGAGTACGCTGAGGCCAACTTCGCCGACGGCACGCGCCAGCTCGGCATCTTCACGCCCGTGCTGACGGTGACGCCGCTGCCCGCGTCGGGCGGAGCCGGTGACGAGCAGCCGAATTCACTGGCGTTCTATGCGGAATACACATCGCCGGGCCTGCTTGAGTCCTCGATCAGCGGAAACAATCTGGACAGCTTCCCACCGCCGCCGATCGCGTCTCCCGGGATCTACCTTGATGGTGGACTGAAGATTGAGAATGTGATTCTGAGCGCATCCGGCAACTTCCGCATGCCCGGCTATGACGATGAGTTCGGCACTGTCAGCCCTGCGCAGATCGCTCATGGAACTTTCGGCGACTATCGGCTCGATCAATTCGGCAATGGTGAGTTCGCGTATGTGGCCTATTGCCGCTCGGACAGACGCCAGTTCGGGTATGTCCAGTACGCCTATATCGCGCCCGACAACTGGCGCTTGATCGGGTACGCGTATGGTGGCATCGACGAGCCGGTGACGGTCACGAACCTTGTGCCAGCCCCCGCGGCACTCGGTCTGCTGGGTGCCGGCGTGCTGATCGGCACACGCCGCCGCGAGCGAGAGTGCGCCGCTCGACGTTGAGTGTGCGAGAAACCACCGCCTGACACTCGGGTTTGCCCTTCAGACCCGACTGTTCGCTGCAACATCCGTCAGTATTGGGCCTTCAAGAGCACTTCTTCAAACGCTCGACGTGCCGGGTCTTTCGGCGGTTGTCGCGGACTTGGCGAGCGAGGTGTACGCGCCGAAGCCGAAGGGGACCGTCGTCTTGACGCCGGACTGGTCCTCGCGGGAGGACGCCGCGGCGATCTGGCGCATCAACTGCTCGGAGAGTGAGTGGAATGATCGGATCTCGTGGACGGGGAGTGTGTGGACCTCTCCTTGGGGTGTGCGGATCTGGAAGACGGAGCACTGGACATCTTCGGAGAGTGCGCGTTCGAGCGAAGTCTCTCCGACGCTGCACGCGAAGAGGGGGTAGACATCCGCGATGGCGATGCGGACGCCGAGTTGCGTGATGACGGCCATGCGTCCGTCGAACGGGGGAACGCCGGAGAGGTGGATCCCCTCTTCTTCGGCCTGGGCCTCGATGCGGTCTTCGGATGCTGAGATGCGGGCCTCATCGTCGGTCTCGTCGCCTTCGGCCTCTTCATCTTCCAACTCGTGGTCGGCCGCGCCGATGATGACGGATCGTGCGGCATCTGCGCCGAGCGGGCCTGTGATGGTCGCTCCGGATTGATCGACGGCGGTCTGGGCGCGGACGGCGGCTTCGTCCTTGGCGAGGCGGATCGCCTCGTCGTGCTGGAGTTTCATGACGGAGAGGGACATGAGGATGTCCCGGATCACGTTATTCCAGAAGAGCTCGCGGGCGTCGATGGCGCCGCGCATGCCTTCGAAGGCACGATGGGCCGCGTCGGATGTGGGCCTCTCTGAACCACCCTGTGCTGGTCGCTTCATGTTCTGATCGTATTCAAGGGGGCGTGCGGCCATGAGAGCCGGATCCGGACCTGGCTCGCAAACCCATGCCGGGTCGGTGTTTATCCCCAATGCGGACGTGCGGTTCTCGCCCCAGCCCGCACGATCGGCACGCCTTCCCACCCTTCCCACGCAGGAATGATCGCGACCCGAAGAGGCCCGCAAACCGTGCCGATGGACTCGACGCAGGAGACACCGCATGGCAACCGACGGGCAGGCGTTCAACAAGGTCAAGAGTCTTCTCAATCGGATGGACCGTTCGATCGAGGAGGCACGCGACAAGCGGCTGGGCAAGTCCCACACGGATGGGCCGCTGATCGGGGCCGGCCAGCCGGCTTCGAGCGTGGTTCATGCTCCGTCCTCTGCACATGAGCAGCGCGTCGGCTCGAGCGGCTCGACGCTGATCGGCGCCTCGCCGACGCCCCCGATGACGATCGCAACCCCGAGCCCCGCGGCATCGCCCGAGCCATCCAAGAGCGGTTATGGAAGAGCGAAGCCACTGGCTCGGCCGACATCGCCCGATAACAGCGCACGCCGCTGGGGGACGTGAGAACGCCGCGCTGCATGGCGGAGGAATGTTCCGGATGCGCGGTGATCCGAAGGAGGGGTCTACGTGCTTGGAAAGTTCCTGAGATCCAAGTCCAAGGCGCGCGACATGCACAACTCGCCTGTGCTGTCGGATGAGACGCTGCGCGCCCTGCGCAAGGCCGATGATCTCGGCCATCTTGCCCCGAACTGCGAGCTGGCTCGCTACGACACGCTCGGGCAGGCGCTGATCGCGATCGTGGTCATTCAGACGCTCTCCGGCCCTGATGCCGAACGCCTCGTTGAAGAGGTCGCGGCACGCTTCCGGGGCGATGTTGTCGGACCTGGTGGCACGCCCGCGGGCGCGTCACGCCCGAGGCATCTTGTGCTCGACCTCCAGAACGTGGAGTACATGGACTCGGGGGCCATCGGCTCGCTGGTCTCGCTGCTCACGCAACTGCACAAGTCAGGTGGACGAATCGCGCTCGTCAACACGCACCGAAACGTTCAGTTCCTTTTCAAACTGACGCAGCTCGATCGCCTCTTCCCGATCTGCACGGATGTGCTCAAGGCGATTGAACGCGTTGAGCGCGAGGGTTGAGCGGCAGAGAACGGGCAACTCGATAACAAACACGGACCCGCAAGCAGCGCGCGTAAGTCCAGCATGCACAATGCTCTTGGCTGCGGATGTGTGATCGGTGTAACGCCGCGCGGACCAGAACGGCAGGCGACGGGCACGGCTTTGAGCCATTCATGGTGCGAGAGGGCGACCGCAGTGGCCCGACGCTGGCTCTGTAGAGGGGGTTGCGGGGGCGGGTCGGAGAGGCCATGGGAGCCGGTTTGCCGCGAAGCGTGCGAGGCGTACACTTCACCGACGCGGCGTGCCGCGGATTGGGGATTGGTGTAACGGTAGCACGACTGACTCTGGCTCAGTTAGTCTAGGTTCGAATCCTAGATCCCCAGTTTCTGCCTGATTTCCTGCTGTCTCCCTTTGCTTGGAATGGTTCCACGATCGCTCGGTGCGGCTGGTGTTGCATGCTGTCTGCCCGGTACGGTCGAATCGGGGCGATGGACGCTCTATCATGTTGGCCCCGAGGTGCGACATGGCGAGCATCGTCTACATCCACTGGCACGAGGAAGAGGCGCTTCCCGCTGCGGAGGCGCTTCGGAAGAACGGGCACACGGTCCGTATCCACGCGGACTCGAAGGCGAAGCTGGACTTTGCCGCGATACCCGAGGCCCTGATCGTTTCGCTCGAGCGGCTTCCCTCCCACGGGCGGGAGATCGCCGACTATTTCGCGACGACGAAGAAGTTGATGAACGTCAAGCTCTTCTTCCTCGGCGGGAAGCAGGATGTGGTGGATCTCGCCTGCGATCGGGTGCCCGCGGCTCTGGCGTGTGCGTCGATTGAAGAGCTGATCGAGCACCTGGACGGAATCGAGCCCCCCGCACCGGTTATTCCGGCGAAGGTGAAGGGCCCGCTCTCTCGTGTGACGGCGGCGACGCGTGCGGCAAAGTCCGGACGGCCCAAAGCCGGCGGCTGAGACATCCCCCTTGTCTCCTGAGACCCACCCGAACCTCGTCGTCTTCGATCACCCGCTGATCCAGCACAAGATGGCGTATCTGCGTGATGTGTCGACGAGCCATCGGCCGTTCCGCGCGTTGCTCTACCAGATCGCGGGTCTGATGGTGTTCGAGGTCACGCGCTCATTCCCGACGAGTGTGGCGCGCGTGCAGACTCCTCTGGAGGTGATCGACGCGCGCAGGATCACGGCGAAGATCACGGTTGTGCCCGTGCTCCGCGCGGGGCTGTGCATGGCGGAGGGGATTCTGGAGATGATGCCCGAGGCGCGGGTCGGGCACCTGGGGCTGAGCCGCGATGAAGAGACGCTGCGCCCGGTTGTGTATCTTCGGAAACTCCCCCACGACCTGAACGCGGGTCCTGTGGTGCTTGTGGATCCGATGCTGGCAACGGGCGGGAGCGCGATCCAGGCGCTGACGATACTCAAAGAGGCGGGGGCGACGGACCTGCGGATGATCTGTCTCGTCGCGGCACCGGAGGGTGTCGCTCACCTCGCCAACGCCCACCCTGATGTTCGGATCTATTCGGCCGCGCTGGACCGGCAGCTCAATGAACGCGGGTTCATCCTGCCCGGGCTCGGCGATGCGGGCGACCGTATGTACGGGACGGTGTGAACTGGGCGGGCGACGCGGGGCGGGTTAGACCTCGATGCCGCGCCGTTCCATGATGGCTCTGAGCGAGTCGATGAGCACGCTTCCTGCGATGGGCTTTGTGAGATAGTCGTCGAATCCGGCGTCGATCCCTCGCTGGCGCGCCTCGGTCATGGCATCCGCACTGAGCGCGATGACCAGCCCCTCATACCCTGCGGCCCTGAGGTGCTTGACGGCTTCGATCCCGTCCATCTCGGGCATCTGCACGTCGAGGATCACGGCGTCGAACGCTCGGTGCCTGCGCCACGCGTCGAGGGCGCGCTCGAGCGCGGCCTGGCCGTCGGCGACGACCTCCACCACAGCGCCCGCCTTGGTCAGGTGGTGTCCGAAGAGTCTGCGATTGTCCGGCGCATCGTCCGCGAGAAGGAGGCGGCCGCTCAGCGTTGGCTTGCGCGGGATGGAGGGATCCGGCGTGCCGGAGTCGGTCATGCTGGGGCTGTCGGGCTCGACCAGCGAGGACATCGCGACATCACCCGGGTTGATCCGCAGGGTGAAGGTGCTGCCCTCGCCGGGCTTGCTCTCGACTTCGACGCCCCCGCCGAGCAGTTCGGCGATGCGCCTCGTGATCGAGAGCCCGAGCCCTGTGCCTCCGAAGCGTCGGGTCGTTGAATCGTCGGCCTGAACGAAGGGTGCGAAGAGTCGATCGACCTGCTCGCGGGTGAGTCCGATGCCGGTGTCTGTGACGCGCACGACAAGCTGTTGCTGAGCGTCGCGCTGCTCCATGCTGACGCGGACGGTGACGCCGCCCCGCTCGGTGAACTTCACGGCGTTCGAGACGAGGTTGATGATGGCTTGGCGAAGGCGGGTGGGATCCGTGGAGATGCGATCCGGGAGCGCGGTTTCCTGCACGTGCTCAACGGTGATGCCCCGCTCTCTGGCGCGGGGCTTGTAGAGACCCACCACGTCCATGATGCAGTCGAGGGGCGAGCACTCGACGCGCTCGACCGTCATCTTTCCGGCTTCGAGCTTCGAGAGGTCGAGGATGTCGTTGATGACGGCGACCAGGTGCTCGCCGTGTCGATTGATTGTGCGGACACACTCGGTCCGCTGCGCAGGGGACGCATCCGGAGATCCCAGGAGCTCCGCAAAGCCCAGGATCGCCGTCATGGGCGTCCGGATCTCGTGGCTGATCATCGCGAGGAAGCGGGTTTTCGCCTCGTTCGCGGCGATGGCCGTCTGCCGCGCCTGTTCGAGCTCGTGGGTCCGCTCGACGACTTGTCGTTCCAGCTATTTGTTCCGCTCTTCGATCGCCTCTGCGAGCTGTCGCTGGAGGCGCCGGGCGGAGAAGGAGACGCTCAGGTCCCCCAGATTCCTGATGAATCTCAGGCACCAGATGTTGAGGATCAGCAGGAAGGCCGCCAGCAGCCGGTATGCGGGCCAGACGAACATCAGGAGCGACATCGCGTAGCCGCAGATGGCGCACCAGAGGAAAATGTTCGCAAGATCCATGAGCTTGCGGTTGCGGTCGGCGGGCGCCTCGCTGAGGTATCCCTTCAGCCAGAAGATGAAGATGCGCAGATATGCAGCGATCACGCCCCCCGTGAGCAGCACGAGCGCGATGATCCACGGCCAGTCGGGGCGGCCCGAGGCGTTCTGGATGCACTCGATGCGCGGCATGTAGGTGCCGCCGTTTGTGAAGTAGTCGATGAAGGCGTTGCCTGTTGAGCGGCTTGTGCCGATGCCAGCAACGAAGCCGACCGCATCGGTGGTTGACGCGCCGCCGCCGCACGCATCGGAGTTGGTCAGTTCCACGATCTGCGGCGTGTCCAGCATCATCGCCTCCCGCAAGGAGCATCCCTCACGTCAGGGTCCGATCGGCGTTTGGGAGGCGCGTATTTGGTCAGGATGGATGTATGGTGCGCGGCCTGCGTGGAAACCCGCATCCGCCTTGAGCCCAATCGGCTTCGGACGCACGAATTCCATGCATAACCACGGGGGGACCAGCACCGACACCCCGGATGTGGTCGAACTCGGTGTTCCAGTGGATTCGAGCGTCTACTGGAAACCCACGGCCCTTATTCCTGGAGTATCCCATGCTGCGTCGCACGTTGCTTGCCCTGTCCGCGTTGAGCTGCCTTCACGCCAGTGCCTCGGCCGCACCTCCATCGTCTGAGTTGAAACAGACGCCGGCGGCTGCGCTCGAGATGCTGATGGCGGGGAATGTGAGATTCTCGAGCGGCCTGTGCGAGCATCGCCACGCCGACACGGAGCGGGCGAGAGAGACCGCCGGGTCGCAGAGCCCGTTTGCGATCGTGCTCTCGTGTGCCGACTCCCGGGTTCCCGTGGAGCTTGTCTTCGATCGCGGGATCGGGGACATCTTCACTGTTCGCGTCGCGGGTAACACGAGCGGCCCCTTCCAGGCGGGCTCGATCGAGTACGCCGTCGAGCATCTCGGCTCATCGCTCCTCGTGGTGCTGGGCCATTCTTCGTGCGGCGCTGTGAAGGCGGCGTCTGCCGGAGGCGATGCCCCCGGGAACATCGGCGCGATCCTCGCACCCATCGTTCCTGCCACAGAGGAGACGAAGCGGAACCACCCTGATGCCTCCGACGCGGACCTTGTCAGACTCGCGATTCGCGCGAACGTGATGCGTTCGATCTCGGACCTGCTTCGCTCGAGTCCGACGATCGCGCGTGGCGCAGAGAACGGCACGCTCCGGATCGTCGGTGCTGTCTACAACCTGGAGAGCGGCACGGTGGAATGGCTGGGTGGCCACCCGAATGAAACCGAGATCATCGCGAAGGCACGCGCCGGAACGACAGTCGCCGGTTCGTCGAAGCCGGATGCTGCAGGGTCGAAGTCCGCCGACACGCAGAGCAAGCCGTCGAGCAAGAGCGAGACTCACGCCCGCGCTGGCAACGGGCACTGATCGAGACCCGTCGGCACAGTTCTGGCCATAGGGCCAATCGTGGCCAGCGAGCGCCGGCGCGGCTTGATCTGCTCGCCATCGGCCAGATGTGCCGCCTGTTGATTGCAGCAGTGGCCAGACGTTCATGCTGGCCGCATGTAATATGCGTTTTTATTATCTGCGCGCGCTTGTCAGTAACTACGATGTCTCTAGATTTGGTGCATGGGCCGCGGCAGTCGCGGACCACTCGTGAGAGCATCAAAGACTGGAGCATCGATATGAAGCGTTCACACGGCATCGCAGGCATCGTCTCCGCGGCACTCCTCGCCTCGCTCGCCGGCACGTCCATGGCCCAGACCGTCACGGTCTCGGGCGGTGCCATGACGATCAACACCAGCGCGTTCGCGACCGACCAGCAGATGGAGATCGAGGTCGGCCCCGTTCCTGGCGAGGTCCGCCTCTCGGGCGTGATCGGCGCGCCGGCGACGCAGTACTTCGGCATCACATCGATCGACCTGACGGCCGGGCCCAGGAACGACTACGTCGAGTTCCGGATCTTCACGGGCGATGCTCCGGCGATCACCGCCAACACCGGCGCGGGCAACTCGGACGTCAAGGTCATCTACAACCTGGGCTCGAGCATCATGGACGCCAGCTCGTCCGTGTCTGTCACGGGCGGCACGGGCGAGGACAAGGTGCTCTTCGAGGTCGTCTCCTTCGCGCGGGCCTTCGCTGCCAACTGGGTCACCAATCAGGGCGCGGGGACGAACGAGACCGTCGCCAGCATCGACTCCCCCGAGGCGTCTCAGCTGATGTCCGTGTCGCTCTCATCGACCGGCACAGGCGGCAAGGACACGTACGACCTGAGCGTCAAGTCAAACGCCGCTTCCATCAACGTCAACGCGAGCCCGAACACTGGTGCGGGGAATGACTCCGCGATCATCGCGATCGACACGCTCGGAACCGGCACGCTCAATCTCGCGACGCTCGCCTCGCTCGGGGCGGGGATCGATGTCTTCGAACTCACCAACGTCTCGCGCGGCGGGCCGGCGAACTTCTCCGGCAGCGTCAACGGCGGAGCCGACGCCGACACGATCAAGTTCAGCAGCGAGAGCAACGGGCGCGTGCTCATGACCTTCAACGGCGCGCTCGGCAACGACACGGTCGACTTCTTTGCCAAGGGCTCCGTGACCGGCCGTCCCCGCCTGCTCGGCGCGGGTGGAGATGACTACCTGAAGCTCGTTGTCGACGGGCCGCGCCTCGCCACACCCTTCATCGACGGAGGGGCCGGGTATGACCGCGCCTTCGGATTCGGCACCATCGTGAACTGCGAAGAGGTCAACTGACACGACGCGCATCATCACGCCTTCATCTCTCCTGCACGGCTCACGCTCCGCGGCGTGGGCCGTGCTTCGTTTCCCCTGGCCTTGAAACCAAACGAAATCCGAATACAATCGCCCGTCGTGCATGGCAGTTCCCGCAATCCACGCGATACCGACGACCATCCCGATGGCATGGTTGCTCCGCATCACGCGCTCGGACGGGGCGCGACGATCAATCCGACGGGCCGCTACGAGCGTGTCACACTGACCATCGATGGCGACGCGCTGGATGCCGAACTCAGGGAGCGCGGGCAGGGCAAGCGGCTCTCAACGACGATCCGAGCCGACCGCGCCAAGACGATCATCAATCGCGTCGACTCGCCCGACATCCACTTCAACTGGACGATCAATCCGTATCGCGGGTGCGAGCACGGGTGCTTCTACTGCTACGCCAGACCCGGGCACGAGTACCTCGGGCTCTCACCCGGCATCGACTTTGAGTCCATCCTGTTCGCGAAGCATGACGCGGCGCGCCTGCTCAGGCGTGAGTTGTCAGACCCCAAGTGGAGACCCGAGACCATCGTCCTCTCGGGCGTGACGGACCCATACCAGCCGATCGAGCGTGATCTCGGGATCACGCGGGGTGTGCTCGAGGTGCTTGCCGAGTGCTGCCACCCGGTCTCGATCATCACCAAGAGTTCGCTGATTCTCAGGGATCTGGACCTGCTTCGTGAGCTGCACGCGACGGGTTCGGTGCACGTCGCGGTGAGTCTGACTACGCTGGACAACCGGCTGGCCTCGGTGATGGAGCCGCGTGCCTCAAGCCCGCGATCGAGACTCGACACGATCCGGACGATCGCCGGTCTCGGCATTCCTGTCACAGTGATGGTCGCCCCGATCATCCCGGCGATCAACGACCACGAGGTGGCCCAGATTCTCGAAGCCGCGGCGGAAGCCGGGGCCCACAACGCGGCGTACATCCTGCTGAGACTGCCCCATCAGAACAAGTCGATCTATACGGCATGGCTGCAGGCGCACTTTCCTGATCGTGCCGCGAAGGCCGAGTCGCTGTTGCGTCAGTGCCGCGACGGGGAGATGTCCAGCAGCGAGTTCGGTGAGCGCTTTGTCGGCACCGGTCCTGTCGCGGACCAGATCCGGCAGTCGTTCCGGCTCTTTGCGCGTCGGTACGGGCTCGACCGCCCGTCTCCACCTCACAATCAGGGTGCGTTCCGTCCCCCACAGATGGACGCCCAGGGGCAGATCTCGCTCTTCTGACCAAAATGGAGCCCGGAAGGCGGTCGCTGATAATCCTGTGGATTCTCTCGCCCCGAGCGGGGCATGGTTCCTATACTCCGACAATCGGCATCGGTCTCGCCCAACTCGTGGGCGAGGAGCCGGGGTCTCCGACGCTTCTCTTGCCCGAGTTCAAGCACCGGTCATCCACACTTTCGGGCAAGGTAGAAACGCATGAAGATCTATGTCGGCAATCTCTCTTTCAATACATCCGAGTCTCAGCTTCGTCAGCTTTTCGAGGCGCACGGCTCCGTGACCTCGGCGTCGCTCGTCATGGATCGCGAGACCGGCCGCCCGCGCGGTTTCGGCTTCGTCGAGATGAGCGATGACGATCAGGCCCGGGCCGCGATGAACGCCCTCAACGGCAGCAGCGTCGATGGCCGCGATCTCACCGTGAACGAGGCCAAGCCCCGCGAGGGTGGCGGCGGCGGTCGTGGTGGTTTCGGCGGTGGTGGCGGCGGACGGGGCGGCTTCGGCGGTGGTGGTGGCGGCGGCGGCGGTCGCGGCCGCTGGTGATCCAACCCGGACACTCGCATAGCACTCAACGAGCCGGGGCCTTTGCGGGCCCCGGCTCTGTTTCTTTGATCAGCAGACCATCATCTCGATCGGCGACGCGAAGAGCGATACCATCCACCCCTGGTATAGCGCACGCGAGCGGCACGCAGAACACGTGGTTCGGCCGGTGCCGACTCTTGAACGATCACGCTGGAGCAGTTCCAATGGCTGAGATGGTGAAGAAGAAGATCCGCTGGGCGACCAAGAAGCGCAAGGGCAGCAGCCGCAAGTGGAAGTCCAAGTACGTGCTCGTCAAGAAAGAGGGCGGCTCGAAGTAAGCGCTTCAGGCGGCCCCCGCGTCGCTCGATCACACGCTCAGGCCTGTTTCGATTCCAGCTCTTCCCATCGGGTGTAGAGAGCCGCGACGGCCTGCTGCGCCGCGCCCAGTTCGTCGCATGCCGCGGCCATCCGGGCGTGGTCGCTCGCGATCACCGGATCATTCACTGCCGCTTCCGCGCGTGACACCCGCGCCTCGGCTTGGCCGATCCGCTCTTCCATGGTGTCGTACTCGCGCTGCTCGTTGTAACTCAGTTTCTTGCGTGGACTCTGCGCCTGTCGGGACGACTGTGGCGCGTCCTCGGCGTTCTGCTGCGCCTGCGGCGACGACGATCGCGCCGGCTCGGGCGATGTGACCGAGGTTGCAGCCGCCTTGCGCTCGAGCGCGACGGCCTGATCGACGCTGGCGACGATCGCGTGTCCGCCGCGTCCGTCGAGCGCGAGGACCTCGGACGCCAGTCGATCGAGCATCGCGCGATCGTGGGTGACGAGCAGGAGCGCGCCGGGGAAGTCTTCGAGCGCTTCTTCGAGTGCTTCGAGTGTCGGAATATCAAGATCGTTCGTCGGCTCGTCGAGCACGAGCACGTCCGCAGGTTCGAGCATGATCCTCGCGATGTGGATGCGGGCGAGTTCGCCGCCGCTCAGCGTGCTGACCGGCTGGGCGAGCTGAGAGTCCTTGAACAGAAATCGCCTCGACCACGCGGTGATGTGCATCGCCTGGCCTCTGAAGCGAACCTGATCGCTCACAGGGCAGATGGCGTCGCGCAAGAGCGTTGTCGGCTCGAAGTCTCTGCGATGCTGGCTGAATACAACAACGCGAGGCGGGGGCTCCGCTCGCACGACGCTTCCGGCATCGGGCGCGAGTTCGCCGGTGAGCACGCGGATCAGTGTTGTCTTGCCGCTGCCGTTCGGGCCGAGCAGCCCGAGGCAATCACCCGCGCCGAGATCGACGTCGAGGTTCTGGAAGAGTCTGCGTCCGCCGAGCGACTTCGCGACGCCTCGGGCCGAGATCAGCTTGCGGGTCTTGCGATCCGTCGCGTTGAAGTCGACGCGTGCCGCCGCGCCAGCCGCCGCGGTGTTGCGCGACTTGATCTCCGCCAGCTCGTCGATCCGCTGATGGCTGGACTCGATCCTGCTCTTGGCCTTCGTGCGTCGCGCCTTGGCCCCGCGATGGAGCCACGCGAGATCCTGCCGGACCTGGTTGGCCATCGACCGCTCCGCCGCGGCCTGCCCCTCAAGAAACTCCTCCTTCCGACGGAGGAATGACGTGTAGTTTCCGTCCACGGAGAGCGTGCCGAGCGGGTACGCCGCGCTGAGCTCGACGACGCGTGTGGCGACGCGCTCGAGGAACGAGCGGTCATGCGTGACGAAGATCGACGCGAATCGCGCGCCGCTCGGTCCGGGAGAGAGCAGCAGATCTTCGAGCCACGCGATGCCCGCAAGGTCGAGGTGGTTCGTCGGCTCGTCGAGCAAGAGCAGATCGGGCTCGCCCGCCGCACGCGCCAGCCCGCGCGCGATCGAGAGCCGCTTCTTCCACCCACCGGAGAGGTCCATCGCCGCCGTGCCGGCATGGGCGGCATCGAATCCGACGCGATCGAGGATCGTCTCGGCCAGGATCTCGGCCTCGTGATGGTCCATCGCGGCGACATTCACGCCATGTTCCGCTGCATCAACAACCACGCGCATCGCGGTCCACCCATCGGGGAACACATCCTGCTGCGCGATCGTGACCGCCCGCAGCCCCTTGGCCCGGGTGATGGTGCCCTCATCCGGCTGATCCTCTCCCGCCAGGAGTTTCAGGAGGGTGCTCTTCCCCGCGCCGTTGGGGCCGATAAGTCCGACTCGATCACCGGATGCGACACTCATCGAAACGCCACGGAAGAGCGTTTGCAGGCCGTGGGTTCTTGAGATGTCGCGGGCGCTCAGAAGCACGTCATTGACTCCGGGCTGTGCGGCGCGGAAGAGCCGCCAGAACACGGAGCGTAGCCCGATTGATGATCGTGACCGGTCCCGAGCCGCGGCCCCTCAAGAGAGGAGGGATTCGCAGAGGGGTCCTCGGGGAAACACACGCGGCCCGGGTCCGATTCACACGGCACCGCACCCAGCGAGGGCCGCACAGCATCCGGCCCTCGTACAGGGTTGGCAAGAGCACAGCGTCCTCCTGCCAGAACCGGAGGTACACTGCTTTCGCACCCTAATATGCGGAGCCGAGCGGCGGATCCGCAGTCGATTCGCGAGCCCGGTGGGGAGAACGGAGCCGAGATGAGGGCCGAGCAACCCCAGCAGGGCACCGATGGCTCGCCGCCAGCGTCGAAGAAGAATGCAGTGACCGAGACGCTCTACGCGGAGCTGCGGAACGCCGCGGAACGAATGTTCGCGCGAGAGAGGCGCGACCACACCCTCCAACCGACAGCCCTGGTGAACGAGGCGTGCGTGCGCCTGATGGCCGGTGGGCTAGAAGGAATCCCTCAGACGCAACGCATCGCGATCGCGGCACGCGTCCTGAAGCAGGTGCTCATCGATCATGCCAGAGCCCACAACGCGGACAAGCGTGGCGGCGGGGCTCTGCATCTGGAGTTGAGTTCGGATATCGCAGCGGACCTCACCTCGAAGCCGCCCGCGCCAATCGAGTTCGAGAGGGTGCGTGCCGCGCTGGATCGCCTCCGCGACCTGAGCGAGAGACAGGCGGAGGTGGTGACGCTGCGAATCCTCGGCGGGATGACGATGGACCAGATCGCTTCGACGCTCGGTGTCTCCAAGCGCACCGTCGAAGCAGACTGGACGGTCGCCCGCGCGTGGCTGCGTCGCGAACTCGGCGGCGACGACGCCGGACCCGCGCGCTCGTCTCCGGGAGCGACTTCTCCATGAACGTTCGCGAGTTCCACCAGCGTGTCTCCGACGAGTTCGTCCGCATCCGCGCGCTAAGGCGCGAGGCACGCCCCGGCGAGCTCGACATGCTGGCACAAGAGAACAAAGCACTCGCCGACGAGGTTCGCTCGCTGCTTGCGCATGACGACACCTCGCACGCGTGCGGCACGGATGCGCCGACCGTCGATCCAGCGGATTCCGAGACCGTCGGCTCGTCCAACGGGGGCTCTCCTCGCCCCGCCGGGTTGCCCGAGAGCATCGGGCCTTATCGCATCCTCGACCGCATCGGCTCGGGTGGGAGCGGGCTCGTGCTCCTCGCCGAGCAGCACGAGCCGGTGCGGCGGCGCGTGGCGATCAAGATCGTGCCGCACGCGGCAATCAGCCAGGAGCTTGCGGCACGCTTTGAGTTCGAGCGTCGCGCCCTGGAGAAGACCGATCATCCGAACATCGCGCGGATCCTCGACGCGGGGCGAACCGCCGAGGGCCTGCCGTATCTTGTCATGGATTATGTCGAGGGTGTGGCGATCACCGAGCACTGCCGGAGACACGCCCTCGACCTTCGCGAGCGAATCGATCTGATGCTGGCGGTGGCCGACGCCGTTCAGCACGCGCACCAGCGAGGTGTGATCCATCGCGATCTCAAGCCGGCGAACATCCTCGTCGCGAGGTCGGGCGGGCGCAACACGCCGCGGGTGCTCGATTTCGGCATCGCCAAGCCGATCCCCGAGCTCTTCGGCGAATCAACGCCCCAGACACTCGGACTTCCGATCGGCACACCTGCGTACATGGCTCCTGAGCAGGCATCGGGAGGGCCCATCGACACGAGGGCCGATGTGTACGCATTGGGAGCGGTTCTGTATGAACTCGCCTGCGGCCGTCCACCGGTCCCGACGGGGGGCGCGATGCTCGATGTGCTTCGGCGGATCCAGGACGAGGTGCCGGAACCGGTCAGCCGCGTGAGAGCCCGCGATCAGGATCGCTTCGGCTCCGATCACCCGCCGCGGTGGCTGCTCGATGATCTCGACTGCGTGCTGGCGCGGTCGCTTGAGAAGAGCGCCGAGCGACGCTACGCGACGGTTTCCGACTTTGCGCAGGACCTGTCTCGCATTCTTCGATCCGAACCGATCGAAGCGAGACCGCCGACGATCAGATACCGAGCCGTTTCATTCGCCCGCCGACGCAAGGGCCTCGTGCTCTCACTCGGTGTGGCCTGCGCGGCGATCACACTCGGCTTTCTCGGTCTCTGGCTCGGATTTCTCGAGGCCGATCGCCAACGCACCGAAGCGGTCAGACAGACCGAGGCCCTCGCCGAGGTGAATCGGTTTCTCAACGACGACATCCTTGCTCAGGCCTCTCCGTTCAAGGAGGGCGCGAGCATCACGGTGCTCGAGTCGCTCGACAAGGCCGCGTCGAAGATCGACCAGCGTCTCGGCAGCCGCCCGGATATCGCCGCTGCGATCCACGCGACGCTCGGGATGTCGTACTCGGAACTCGACGCGCTCGACAAGGCGCGGGTCCACCTCGAGCGCTCGCTCGAACTCAGCGCGGCTATTCCGAACCACGACCGAAAGAACCTGCTGCGCAGCAGGATCGTCATCGCCTCTCTCGCGTGCAAGGCGCAGGACTTCAGGCGTTGCAGGGCGGATCTTGAGGAGTTGCTCCCCATCGCAGAGCGGGAGCTCGGACCGGATGACCCGTGGTTGTATCGCATGCTGAACGACCTCGGCGTCGCGTACGAGTCGCTGGACATGGGTCGCGAATCCGTCGCGGCATTGACGCGGTCATTGGAAGGGCGAAAGCGCCTCCTCGGCGAGACCGACGACTACGTCCTGGTGACCGCAGCGAACCTCGCGCTCGCATACGACCGGGTCGGGGACACCGAGCGTTCGCTGTCGATGCTGATCGAGGCCCTGGATATCGCCGAGGCGCTGCCGAGTGTGGCACCGATCATCCCGCTCGGGTTGAGCAACAATATCGGCGCGACGCTGCTCGACCTGAGGCGCGAGTCCGAGGCAGTGGTGTACCTGCGTCGCGCTGAGCGGCTCGCGACGATCCATCTTCCCGCCGAGAGCCACGGTGTGCTCTCGATCCGAGGAAACCTCGCGGGTCTTGAGAACAAGCTCGGCAACCACGACCGCGCGCTCGAGCTCTACCGCACGACATTCGACGCCCAGCAACGCGTGCTCGGCGCGGACACGCTCGACACCCACTCCAGCAGGTACGGCATCGCCAACTCCCTCTACCTCAGCGGGCAGCTCGAAGCAGCGGTCGCGGCGCACGCCGCCCTTCTCCCAGACTCGATCCGCGTTCACGGCGACACACACTGGTTCACTGCGCAGGTCAGACAATCGCTCGCGCTCGCACTCAAGGATGCAGGACGCCCGGAAGAGGCCCTGCCCCATGCGCGGCTCGCGTCCGAGCACCTCACGTTGCACTATGGACCCGATCACGAACGAACTCGTGTTGCGGTCAACCTGTATCTGGATCTCTCCGGCAGACCTCCGGAGTAGCCCGCCATCGCACGCGCATGGCCGGAGACCTCGTGATCGGACCTTCAACGTCCAATAAGTTCCGCTGCGATCAGGGCGATTCCATGGATGTCGCGCCTCTTTGCGGCGTATCGCTTGCTTCTCGCGTACTCAATTGGAACAGTCCCTTTCGTTCGTGATGCGTAGAGAGACCGCCTCACGAGGTCACATAGGTCCACTTTGAGTCGGGAGAGACAAGACAATGCGTTCCAATTCGTTCGTTCAAGCCGCCTCTGCCGCGGCCGTGTTGTTCGCCGGCGCCGGCATCGCCAACGCCGATCCCATCAACATCTGGGACTTCAACGTCTTCAGCCGCTCAACGATCGGCACCGCCGGCTCCGGCTACGGCTCTGACTTCCAGGGCTCCGCCGGCTCGGTGGGTTCAGCGTGGTTCAGCGGCTTCAGTCTCAAGGATGTGCCGAGCGCGTCCCCCTCGCTCGCCCGCGCGTACTACGGCGGCGGCAACTTCACCCTCTCCGGCGCGGTCACCAACCACGGCATCGAGGTCGCCGGCAACGTCGTCATGAACCACGCGTCGATCAACGGACCCGTCTTCGCGGGTGGCAATCTCTCCGGCCTGGGCGGCTCCCTCAACGGGCCCGTCTCCCTCGGAGGTATCAAGACCGTCGGCCCCGCCGTCACTGTCCTCGGCACGCTGAGCGAGAACGCACCCTACACCCCCACCATCAACGTCTTCGATGTCTCCGACCAGTTCCTGAGCATCTCGAACTACGCCGCATCTCTCGCGCCGAGCGCCACGGCGACCAACCTGTGGGGCGAGTTGCAGATCACAGCGTCCGGCCCGCTGACGGTTGTTGACATCGCCGCTGCGGACCTCGCGTCCGCATGGGGCATCAAGATCTCCGGCGCTGGCACGGTCGTCATCAACCTGCTCGGTGAAACCGTCTCCTTCGGCTCGAAGACCTGGACCTACGCCGATGGCGCGTCCGGCTCATCGACACTGCTGAACCTGAACGAGGCGACCACATTCAACCTATCGGGCGGTGACCACAAGGTCAGCATCCTCGCCCCGAACGCCGCGACGCACTTCTCCTCCGGCCTCGTGACCGGCAACCTGATCGTCGGCTCGCTGACGGGCGGCGGACAGGTGAACTGGAACCCGAGCGGCGGCTTCAACGGTGAGATTCCTGCGCCGGGCACGGCGGTGCTCGCCCTGGCCGGCATGGGGCTCATGGCAACCCGTCGCCGTCGCTGATCCCGCGAGACCGAACCCGCCGCGGCTGGAGCATCCAGAACTTCGTGTTGTGTGAGCGCACGAAAGACCAACGGCCCTCGCGTCATGCGGGGGCCGTTGCTTTCGGCATGGGTTTGCGGCTCTCGTCTCGGTCTTACTCCCTCGCCTTCACCACCTCGACCGGGCCGATCTTCTCAAGCGATTCTTTGATCTGCGATGCATCGCCGGTCACGACCACGACAAGCCGGGCCGGGTCGATCATCTCCTGCGCCAGTCTCGTGCAGTCCTCCGCGCTCGTCCCGGCCACGCCCCCGAGCATGCTCTTGAAGTAGTCACGACCAAGCCCGGACGACTCCATCAGCCAGAGATCCCCCGCAACGGCCTGCTGCGTCTCCCGCGCGCCCACGAACGAGCCCGTGATGTACGCCTTCGTGTCGTTCAGTTCCTTCTCGCTCGGCGCCTCGTACCGCAGCCGCTCGATCTCATCGAAGATCGTCTGCACCGTCTCGGCCGTTGAGGGTGTCTTCGTGAACGTGGATGCCGAGAACTCTCCGGCAAAGCGCGACGAGCTGAACCCGCCCCGCGCGCCATAGGTCAGGCCCTTCTTCACGCGGATCGTCTCGTTCAGACGCGCGTTGAACGCGCCGCCGAAGTAACCACTCGCGACGCGGCTCGTCGCGTATCTCGGATCGTGCCTCGTGAACCCGACACGCCCGATGCGGATCTCCGACTGCACCGAGCCCGGCCGATCGACGATCACGATCTTCATCGGGGCCGCCTCAGGAATCTCCGGGAGCGTGATCGCGGGCTTCTCGCCCTGCGCCCGCCAGTTGCCGAACGCCCCCGCAGCGAGCGCCTGGGCCCGATCCGGCGTCACGTCTCCCGCGAAGATCAGGACAGCCATATCGGGGCGAGCGAAGGTGCCCCACCATTCGGCAAGATCCGCTCGTGTCAGGGCGTTCACGTCCGACACCTCGCCGGTCGCGGTGCGTGCGTAGGGATGCGCCCCGTACAGCCGCTTCCGGAACTCGCGATCCGCGATGTACGCAGGGGTGTTGCTCGAAATATTGAGCCCGGTGATCATCTGCGTCCGGGCTTTGTCGAACTCATCCTCGGGGAATGTCGGGTTCATGACGACATCCGCCATGAGCATCATCGCGCGTTCGAGATGCTCGGGCATGCAGTCCGCGACCACGTTCGCGTTGTCGAGCCCCGCCGCGCCCGCGAGCGTGATGCCGTAGGTCTCAAGCTCCGACGCGATCTGGCTCTGCCCGCGTGTCTTCGTGCCCTTCGTCAGCATACCCGTCGCCATGCTGGCCGTGCCCGGCTTTGTCTCGGTCCACGCGCCGGCGTGCAGCCCGAGCTGCACCGACACATACGGCACCTCGTGATTCTCAACGATCAAGAGGCGCAGCCCGTTCTCGAGCGAACGCTCCGCATAGACGGGCGTCGGATCGAACGAGGGCAGCGGCGCAAGGGGCGGCTCAGCCGGGAACGTCTCCGGGCGCACGACGCCGGGCCTGCCGACGATCGGCTCTCCCACCTCGCGCTCGCCCGTGATCTCGGCCTCGTCTTCCTTCTTCATCTTGCTGAAGATCGCGCCGAGCAGGTTGCGGTTGATCTGCAGCGTGATCTGCTTGCCCGGATCCATGTACTCGTTCGCCACACGCCGAAGATCCTCACGCGTCACCGCGCGCACCGACCGGAGCCGATCGTTGACATTCGAGGCCCGCCCCTCCAACGCCGCAGCGGAGCCGAGCGCGGTCGCCTTGCTATCAACCGTCAGCGACTCGGCCACCATCCCCTTGAGCATCTGGTTGCGGGCCTTCTCCAGCTCATCCTCAGAGACCAGCTCCTCACGCACACGCGCGAGTTCCGCCTCGATGGCGTCTCGCACACGCTTCGGGTTCGCGCCGAACGGCGCCATCACCGCGCCGAACGCGATCAACCCGTCCTGCTCGAGCGACAGCGCGCCGCCCGCGGCGAAGACCGCGCTCTTCTGCTCGGTGACGAGCTTCTGATAGAGGCGCGACGACTCGCCGCCCCCCACGATCGTCGCCAGCATCTGGAGAGCCCATGAGTCCACGTGCCCCATCGGCACCGTCCGGTACGCGAGGCCGAGCACGGGCGCGGGCGCGTTCTCCTCGCGGATCACCACCGTCCTGGGCTGCGTCGGCAGGGGCTCCCTGTACGTCACCCGCGCGGGATCCTCACCCTTCGGGATCCATCCGAAGTAGTCCGCAGCCAGCCGCTGCGCACGCTCGTGCTCGATATCGCCGGCGATCACCAGCACCGCGTTGTTGGGAACGTAGTACCGATTCCAGAAGTCACGCAGTTCCTGCACTGTCGCGGCCCGCAGGTGCGGGATCTGCCCGATCGGCGACCACTTGTAAGGATGCTCACCAAAGAGCGCGGGGAGCGCCTGCTCAAGGGCTGTCCCGTAGGGCTGGTTCGTCCCCATGCGCCGCTCTTCTTCGACGACCTTGCGCTCCGTGTCGAACGAGTCCTGATCGATCTTGAGGAAGCTCATCCGCTCCGCCTCGAGATAGAGCGCGAGTTCCAACTGGTTGCTCGGCAGCGTCTGGTGGTACACGGTCTGATCGAACGAGGTGTACGCGTTGGCGTTGCCCCCGACCTTTCGCAGCAGATCGAAGTGAGACGTCGGTCCGAGGCGATCGGTGCCGCGGAACATCATGTGCTCGAACATGTGGGCGAAGCCCTGCCGCTCGGGGTTCTCGTCCTTCGAGCCGACGCGATACCAGACCTGCACCGACACGACGGGGCAGGAGCGGTCTTCGAGCGTGATCACGCGCAGCCCATTCCGGAGCACACGCTCTTCAAAGTCCATCATCCCGGGTTCGAGCACGCGGGCCGGCTCTTCCATCACGCCGGAGGCCGCGCCCGCCGAGCCGAGGGGTAGGCCCAGGCCAGCAACCGCCACAAAGCCCCAGACAATGCCGACCAGACCACGAGAACGAGAACGCGACATGATGGATACTCCCTGATCCGCGGCTGCATCGCCGGGGCGATCATGATACTCCGCCCACTCACCCGCACCCCCACCTCTCTGATACAGGCAGGACGAGAGATCGTTGAATGCTCACAGAATCCGATCCCACCTCTGCTATGACGCTGTGGTACGCTCCCACGCATGCATTCCGATCGTTCGTGCCACACCGCTGCCTACACGCTCGACCGCCGCACGTTCATCGCCTCTTCCATCGGCTCACTCGTCGGGGTTCACGCGCTTGCCCGAGGCGGGACCTCCGCCCATCGCATGGACTCCCCGGCGCGTCCGCCCGGCGCTCCCCCCGCTCGCCTCACCACCCTTGCGAGAGGCATCAATCTCTCGCACTGGGTCTGGTTCCCGCACGCGCAGGGCGAGGCCGCGCGGCGTGCCTTCATCACCGATGCCGACCTCGCCCAGCTCGTCGCGTCCGGCTTCACGCACGCGCGATTCCCCTTCGAGCCCGATTGGCTCTGGAACAGCGCCGAGCATCGACTGAACGACGCCTCACTCCGCGAGTATCTCGACGCGGTCCGGCGCTGCCACGGCGCGGGGCTTGCCATCATCATCGACGCCCACTGGAGCCGCACGCCCTGGATCAAGCCCGGCGAGCCGACTCACGAGGCCCGCATGGGTGAGCTCGAACGGATGTGGTCCTCGCTCGGCGCGGCGTGCCGCGATCTTGACCCCGAGCGAACGTTCCTAGAGATCGTCAACGAGCCGCACGACATCACGGTCGCCGCCTGGGCCGAGTCGCAGGCGAACATCGCCCGCGCGATCCGCGACGCCGCGCCCGACCACACCATCATCGCCACCGGCGCATCCTGGGGCTCGATCGACGGCCTGCTCGCGATTGAGCCCCTCGATGACCCGAACATCGTCTACTCCTTCCACTTCTACGAGCCGCACAACTTCACGCATCAGGGCGCAACATGGGGCTTCCCGCCGTGGAGGGGGATGAAGGACATCCCCTGGCCCGCCGGACGAGCCGAACTCGAGCGCATCTCCGAGCCGTTCCCCAAAGACTCGCGCGATGCGCTCCGGTGGTCCGCTCGCGACGGCACCTCCGACCCGTGGACGCCCGATCGCCTCGACGCGTGCATCGAGCGTGCCCACCAATGGGCTCTCACGCACAAGCGCCCGATCTACTGCGGCGAATTCGGAGCCCACAAGCCCACCGCCCCGCGCGATTCACGCCTCGCATGGACCCGCGCGCTCGCCGAATCGCTCAACAGACGCTCCATCGGCTGGGCGATGTGGGACTATGTCGGAGGGTTCGCCATCGCCGAGGGTGCCCCCGGTGCACGCACGCTCGACGCAGAGATGTGCGATGCGCTCGAGCTTCGACCACGCTGAACCGGCACCGACACCGAGTTGGGGGTGACGGCATCTCATACCCTGAGCCCTCCAACAATGCCCGTCCGGCTGAATGCCCCGATCCGCGCGCCTCACAACAGATCCAACGGAGCCCACCATGCCCGCCACCACCAAGTCCGCTGCCTACGCCGCCCAGTCCGCCACCAGCCCCCTCGCCCCCTTCACTATTGACCGTCGCGAACCCGGCCCCACCGATGTCGCCATGGAGATCATTTTCTGCGGCGTCTGCCACTCCGATCTGCACTGGGTCAAGAACGAATGGGGCACGGCGAACTACCCCGTCGTCCCCGGTCACGAGATCGTCGGTCGCGTGACGAAGGTCGGTTCAAACGTGAAGGGCTTCAAGCCCGGCGACATCGCCTCCGTCGGGTGTCTCGTCGATTCGTGCCGCACGTGCGAGTGCTGCAAGAAGAACCTCGAGCAGTTCTGCCAAAAGGGCGCAACCTTCACATACGGTGGTGAGGACAAGCACCTGGGCGGGTTCACGCACGGCGGCTATTCCAAGCACATCGTCGTCGATGAGAAGTTCACGCTGCACGTTCCGAAGAACCTCGACCCCGCCGCCGCCGCACCCCTCCTGTGCGCCGGCATCACGACCTATTCGCCCCTCCGTCAATGGGGCGCGGCGAAAGGAAAGAAGGTCGGCATCGTCGGTCTCGGCGGTCTGGGTCACATGGGCGTGAAGTTCGCGAAGGCCTTCGGTGCACACACCGTGCTCTTTACCACATCGCCCTCGAAGATCGAGGACGGCAAGCGTCTCGGCGCAGACGAGGTCATCATCTCGAAGGACGCGGCCGAGATGCAGAAGCACGCCGGCTCCTTCGACATCATCCTCGACACCGTCTCCGCCGACCATGACATCAACGCCCTGCTCGGCCAGCTCACGCTCGACGGCACGCTCGCACTCGTCGGCGTTCCTCCGGCACCTATGGCGATCGGCGCATTCGGGCTCATCATGCCCCGCAAGAAGATCGCCGGCTCCCTCATCGGCGGAATCGCCGAGACCCAGGAAATGCTCGACTTCTGCGGCACGCACAACATCGTCAGTGACATCGAGAAGATCCCGATGGACTACATCAACACCGCCTACGAGCGCATGCTCAAGAGCGATGTGCGGTACCGCTTCGTGATCGACATGGCGTCGTTGAAATAAGATGCGCGGATGAACACGGTCCGATCGTTGACGAGTCCCGACATCGAAGCTCTGGTTGCTCTACGCGCCGAGGCGCTGCTCGATTCGCCGTGGGCCTTCACAGGCAGCCCGGGTGAGCAGCGAGACGCCGACCTCGTTCGCGGCTCAATCAACCCGCCGCGAAGCTACGTCGTGGGCGCGTTCGATGACGCGGGTGCACTGGTCGCGTCTGCCGGCATCGTGCACGACCAGCGCGCCAAGCGTGCCCACGTCGCGCTCATCTGGGGTGTCTATGTCACGCCCCGCGCCCGAGGCCGCGGCACCGGCCGCACCGTCGTCTCCCGCGCCGTCGAGGTCGCCCGTGCGATGAACGGTGTCACGACGATCCAGCTCGCGTGCAGCGAGAACTCCACCGCCGCGGCCGCCCTCTACCGCTCCCTCGGCTTCGTCCACTGGGGCACCGAGCCCGACGCCATCCGCGTCGGGGGCAGATCCTACAACGAACTCCACATGAGTCTGCCGAATCCATAAGTCGCTCGCGAATCAGCCGCTCACCACGTCGCGACTCGGTTCGATTCGTCATGGCTTAATGGGGTGCGGGGCGGAGCCCCTGCGCCGTAGTGCTCGGATTGACACGGCGGAGAAGCATGGAGCGCGGGGAGCTTCGCGATCCTGACCCTGTGACGCCGAATTCGCTCACAAAGCCATCTTGTTCTGCCGCAACAACCGCATTGCAAAGTCGTACTCGCTTACCAGCCGGTCAATGCCATGCTCTGGCCAACAACGCTCTGATCGCAAACACGCCCCAAATGTGTCGCAGTGGACATTCTTTCCGTTGCGATGAACGGCGATGAGGAATGCCATCCACTTCTCCTGATCGCTCGGATGGCTTCCGAGATCACTTGCGTTTGACGAGCTGCAAAACAGCTTCAGCAAGCGTAGCTCTTCTGAGGAAAAATGGTCTGTGAGCGTTTCCTTCTCTGCGTCAATCGATGTCATTCCGCCGACGCCCTCGGTTGCGGGACAGGCAATCCGCTCATCGAACTCTCTGAGCAACTCTACATACTGGCTCTTTGAAATGTGGTCGCCCGTTTTGTCAGGGATGATGTTGACGACGACAAACAGATTTGCATCGCGCCTGCAGATGCGCAGAGTGCAAGGCACGTGACCGGTCGTCGCGTCTCGGTGAAAGTACAAGCTACCACTTTCCACGGGTTTGCCGTGCGTGTCTTTGTCTTGCCACTGCCATAGGGCACCGCACAGCACCCTCATCGCTGCTACCAACTCTTTCTCTTTGCCTGCGGGGAATCGGATGTTCATGTCGGGGTAGACCTGCATATGTCAGATGGTAATCGCCTCCGCCTCTCTCGGAGCGATCTGCTACTCCGTCAGGCCTTCCGCGGGTTCCACAACAATTAGAACCGGGTCGCTGCACCGGTAGCCATAGCCCTCGACGCCGACGGGTTCCAAAGAGCCGACCAAGACATCAGCAAACAGAGTTCGCAATTTGTCTTCTCCGTGCCCTCTTTGCCTCTGTGGTGAGTCCTCTTCTTGCCTCTGCCACTCCGTCACTGCTCCTCCCCCACCACCATCAGCGTCTCCTCAATCTCCTGCCCCCGCATGTTCGCGAAGAACATCTCGCGCCCGATCTCCCTGAACCCCGCGTTCTGGAGCACGCGGATCGACGCCACGTTGTCGCTCGCGGCTCGCGCGTACAGCGGGCGCCGCGGCACCTCCGCCACAAACTGCCGCACCGCCTCGCTCGCGATCCCCTTCCCCCGGTGCTCGCGCCCGAGCCAGTAGCCGATCTCCGGACCGGGAAAGATCGTGCACGGACGGGCGGGATCGGGCAGACGCTCGAAGCAGTTGATGCTGCCGACGACGACCTCCGCGCCATCCTCGCCCGCACCGCGCCCGCTCACCACGGGCCTCAGCACGATCGAACGCTTGATGATCTTGTCATTCGCCAGAATCCCATCCCAGCGTGCCATGAACTCGTCGCGGTCCAGGTGGTTTGTCCGCACGGAGCCGACCATGCGCATGCCCTCGGGATCGGTCTGGTGCTCGAAGAACCGGGGCACGTCCTCGCGCCGTGCTTCACGCAGCATGACTCGCATCTGATTCATCCGTGCAATCCCCGAATCGGATGTGCCCCCGGCCGGCCGCGTGACGTTGCGTGGCGTCCCGCATCATAACTTCCCCGCCCATACGCTGTTCCCCATTGCCCTCTGCCCAGTGTCCAATGCCCCCACCCCGGAGCCCCCCCATGGAATACCGCCGCCTCGGCTCTTCCGGCCTCAAGGTCCCCGTTCTCTCCTTCGGCACCGGCACCTTCGGTGGCGGCACCGAGTTCTTCAAGGCCTGGGGCTCCTCCGATGTCGCCGAGGCCACCCGCCTCGTCGACATCTGCCTCGAGGCCGGCGTCAACATGTTCGACACCGCCGACATCTACTCCCAGGGCCAGTCAGAGGAGATCCTCGGCGCTGCGCTCAAGGGTCGGCGTGACAAGACCATCATCTCCACCAAGGGCACCTTCCGCATGGGTGGCGAAGAGGCCGGGCCCAACAGCGTCGGCTCCTCACGCTTCCACCTCACCAACGCGGTCCACGCGAGTCTCAAGCGACTCGGCACCGACTACATCGATCTCTACCAGCTCCACGGCTTCGACGCCATGACCCCGATCGACGAGGTCCTCGGCACGCTCGACGATTTCGTCCGCGCCGGCAAGATCCGCTACATCGGCTGCTCGAACTTCAGCGGCTGGCACCTCATGAAATCCCTCGCCTACTCCGAGAAGCACGGCCTCGCCCGCTACGTCGCCCACCAGGCGTACTACTCCCTCATCGGGCGCGACTACGAGTGGGAGCTGATGCCTCTCGCCCTCGACCAGGGCGTCGGCTGCGTCGTCTGGAGCCCCCTCGGCTGGGGCCGCCTCACCGGCAAGATCCGCCGCGGCTCGCCCCTCCCCGCCGACAGCCGCCTCAACAGCAAGCTCGTCGTCGACAACGGCCCTCAGCCCGATCAGGAGTACCTCTACACAGTCGTCGATGCGCTCGAGTCTGTCGCGAAGGAAGTCGGCAAGACCGTGCCGCAGGTCGCCATCAACTGGCTCGTGCAGCGCCCGACCGTCGCGAACATCATCCTCGGCGCGCGGAACGAGAAGCAGCTCAAGGACAATCTCGGCTCGGTCGGCTGGAACCTGACGCCCGCGCAGGTAGCGACGCTCGACGCCGCGAGCGAGCGGATCCCCGCGTACCCCTACTGGCACCAGCGCGGCTTCCAGGAGCGGAACCCGAAGCCGGTGTGAACCAAGCAGCCACGCCTATCGAACCATCTCGACGACTCTCGCGAGTAGTCCACGAACAAAGAGTTCGAAAGAGAGTTCGAGACTTGGCGGCGTAGGAGGGAGCCGCGAAGTTTCTTTCGGTCGGCGAGAAATCACTCGTCCGATTCGGCTTCCGGCTCGGGTTCGTCTCCGACACGGGGTTGGTATTCATCAAACGTACGCCCAGCAAACGCGGGCGAGTCTTCCGCCCAGACGTGCCTGGCGGTCACGGATTTCAACTGCGGAGCCGCGAAGACGAACCGGAGGTCATATGCCCGGTAGAGACGCGGGAAGAACGACGCGATGGAGAGCGGCGAATCAAGACTTGGGAAGGTGGGCAGCACCAATCCTTGATCGGATCCTGTGGGTATGACGAGAGCAAGGCCCACCGCCTCATACTTCGTAGACTCTTCCCGAAGGTCCTCGCGCCCATCCAGCCGAGCAATCACATCGTGATACCGCACGATGGACTCCGTCGGCATGCCTTCGGGAGTCAGGCACACGTCATTCGCCGGGACGCGTTCGCCGGGCTTTGTCGCTCGTAGTATCTGCAGGAAGCCGTAGACGAGAGCCGGGTAGGAGATATGGAGATTCGTGCAATCGCCGATTGCTTCTTCCATGCGGTTCGTCAGATTGCGGAATGCTCCGAGCGTGCCTTTCATCGACACCGCCATGACCGGTCCGATGCCGGGCTTTGTCACCACCACGTCAACGGCCTTCGTCTTCAAACCTCCGAGGACCGTCCTCTCGCCGGAGCCGGCACTTGCGGGATCATGGATGAGTATGCGTCGTCCTTGTTGGAGGCGAACAGTGAACGGTGGTCGGGGCGTGATGTCTTCAGGGTTGAATCCGCCTTCTACCACCAGTCGGCACGCGACGTAGTGGTGGAGCGGGCGGATATGCGACTGCCCTTGATGGCCGGAAGTATTGAGAACAAACGCGCGGAGCGCCTCCCTAAACGTGATCCATTCGCAGTGTCGTTGCTCCGCCATAATGCCTCCAGTGCTTCAACTCTGCGATTCCATCCACGATGACCTCTGACTCATCTTGGGTGATCGCGTCGGGTTCCGTGAGAAGAACCCGCGATGCCTCACCCGGTTCGAGTTTGAGCATTCCGCCTCCGAGCGGGTGCCCTTCAAGTTCACAACTCAACGCGGTAAGGGGGGAACGCCACCGCCGGGCGAGCGTCTTTGCGCCGATTCTGTCAGTGAGGTGGACCGCGTGAACCGAGTTCGTACATACGCACCCCGCAGGGTTTCGCACAAGTGTTGGTCCCTCACCGCTCATGTACGACAGGAATCCATCGGGCACTTTGACGTCGGGGACTACGTACCACGGATCGCGGTTCCGACACTTGTAAGTGTCGCGAGCAGCGTGTGCTTCATCTGAATCGAGGTATCTTCTCACCTCTCGCGTGAGTTCGTCTTCACGCCGGATTCGGAGGAGGTACACGGGATCATCGGCTTCGATCCACTCCTGAACCCGCTTCTCGGTTATGTCTCCGGGGGCCAGAGAACGACCATTGCGCACAGCTGGGTGAAGCAGGCGGCGAGGGATACGGAGACTCTCCGCACGCGACGGGCGGAGATGGAAAAAATCATTCGCGCCGGTGACATATCCGATCCCCACCCTTGCCACACTTCCGAAGCGAAGAGAATCGGGCGCGATGACGTGCCGGCGATAGACCTCCCGAACTGCGGCGGAGGCTAGGAACGGTCGGATTCGCCCCGACCATGCTGCGAGTTCCTCGCGAGAGATTCGGAGCGACTCTCGCGGGGGTCTTGTCATGAACCGGAACCGATCCATGGCAGTGAGGTGCAGTTCGTCGGTTCGGCCTCCAAAGCCCTCTGCGCAGATAAGCCAACAATCTTCGGAGAGTTCAGGAAAAAGCTTGTCTCGGACGGCGACCACCTGAACTCGCTCGAAGTTTCCGAGCATGTATTCGAGCACGGGGAGGGAGTATGAGGCGTGCCCGACCTCTGCGGGGAGTACGAAAGCCATTCGTCCACCGGGCCGCAGCAGAGTGGCCGTAGCTACGAGGAACGGTGCCCACGATGAGGAGAGCGATGAAAAGTTTGCTCCGTGCCGCGCACAGAGCCGAAGGGCCGCGTCACGAACAGAGCCGGCGAACTTCTGATAACGGATGAATGGTGGGTTTCCCGCAGCGCAATCGAACCGCTCTCGCGTCTCACTCGCCCAAGCGAAAAAATCGCCTTGATGGATAAGGCTTCCCGGAGCCCGTTCGTGAATCAACTCGCATGCCTCTGCGTTCTGCTCTACTCCAACACTGTTCGGGTGAGCAACGAGGAATCGTCCGTCTCCGCATGAGGGGTCAAGCATCCGATCCGCCGGACTGCGCACCGCCCAACGAACGAGGGATCGAACGACCGCATCTGGCGTGTAAAAGGCCCCCCGATCCTTCTGTGTGAGGCGAAAGGAGTCCTCGAAGAGGAAGTTGTGATCCCTGACAGGCATTGCAGTAAGGATACCGCAGCCAATCAGATCGTGCCGAAGAGTAGCTGTACACGAGGATTGGCCCGCGACGACACCACAAGGGAACGATCGGTCCGGGGCAGGATGGCATCACCTCCGCGAGATCTCTCGCGCCGGATTCGCTAACCGCCCCAACGTGTCAGCCGCCGGCACCAGCGCGGCTTCCAGGAGCGGAACCCCAAGCCGGTGTGAGTGTGAGGCGGGGTCACCGATCCGTCTCTTTCCGCACCTCGCCGCCGATCACCATCGCGGCTCCGAACAGCATCAGATCCTTGATCAGGTACTGCCCCTCCAGCGTTGGCGCGAGCACCGACCCCCCGAAACAGACATCGTGCTTCAGCACCAACGCGAGCATGATCCCGGGCAGCCGGATGAGAAGCAGGAGGATCGCGACCCTGTTGAGAGGCCGCACGATAAGCGACAAGCCGATCGCCACCTCCCACCATCCGAGGGCGGGAACCCAGAACTCCGGCGAGCCGATCCAGATCGTGTGCGCGAGCAGCGACGAGCCGGTCTTCACGCCGAACTGCTTCAGCACGCCCAGCCAGACGAAGAACAACCCCAGCGTGATGCGATGGAACGGATGGCCAGCGTGCATCAGCGCGCGTGCGATCGCGCGGTCCGCGCTGTCGATCCGTTCGCGTCCCAGGAATCGCGCCATGCCAGAGCATACACCCCGACAGGCCCTCGCTCAGCCCTTCGCCTCTTTGCCCCAGCTGTCCTTCAGCGGCACCGTCCGGTTGAAGAGAAGCCCGCCCGAGGTGCCCCCCGAGTCCTTGTCCAGACAGAAATACCCGTGACGCTCGAACTGGAAACGCCGGATCCCATCTTCCCACTCGGGCTCATCATCGCCCACACGTCCGAGGGCTGGCTCCAGCACCGCGTTCAACACGGTCAGCGAGTTCGGGTTGAGGTCATCGACGAAGTTGCCCGTCCGCTTTCCCGGCTCCTCGGCCGAGAAGAGCCGATCGAACATCCGAACCTCCGCTCGCACCGAGTGCTCCGGCGATGCCGAAACCCAGTGGATCGTTCCCTTCACCTTCCGCACCGTGCCGTCCGGCCCGGGGGGCGGATTGTCCCCGCCCCGCGTCAGCGGGTCGTACGTGCAGTGGATCTCCTCGATCTTCCCCGCCGCATCCTTCTTCACCGCCGTACACCGCACCCAATATCCATACCGCAGGCGCACCTCCGCGCCGGGCGCGAGCCGGAAGAACTTCTTCGGCGGCTCTTCCATGAAGTCCTCACGCTCGATGAATAACTCGCGCGTGAACGGAATCTTGCGCGTCCCCTTCGATTCATCCTCCGGGTTGTTCACCGCGTCCATCCACTCGACGCGATCGCTCGCACCCCCATCGCCCCAGTTGGTAATGACCAGCTTCACCGGATCCAGCACGGCCATCCGACGCGGCGCGACCTTATTCAGATGCTCGCGGCACGCGTTCTCCAGGCGCAGCACATCGATCACGCTGTCGAACTTCGTGACGCCCACATCCTCCGTCAACGCCTGCAACGACTCGCGCGTGTATCCCCGGCGTCGGATCCCGCTCAGCGTCGGCATCCGCGGATCGTCCCACCCCGTCACCATCCCTTCCTCCACCATCCGGCGGAGGTTCCGCTTGCTCAGGATGATGTACGTGAACAGCAGCTTCGCGAACTCGATCTGCTGCGGATGATGGATCCTCTTCCCCCACGGACCACTGCCATCCTCCGTCCGCCCCTCGTTCACCGAGTTGATGAACCAGTCATACAGCGGCCTGTGATTCTCGAACTCCAGCGTGCAGATCGAGTGCGTGATCCCTTCCAGCGAGTCCTCGAACCCATGGGCCCAGTCGTACATCGGATAGATGCACCACTTTGTCCCCGTGTTGTGGTGCTCCTCATGCACAATCCGATACAGCACCGGATCGCGCAGGTTGAAGTTCGGGCTGCCCATGTCGATCCGCGCCCGCACGCTCATCGCGCCGTTCGGGTGCTTCCCCTCATTCATCTCCGCGATGAGTCGTTCGCTCTCCGAAGCGGGGCGATCCCGGAACGGACTCGTCCCCGGAGTCGTCGGCGTGCCGCGCCGCTTGCTCACCTCCTCCGGCGACAGCTCGCAGACATACGCCTTTCCCTTCCGGATCAATTCGATCGCGTAGGCATACATCGTGTCGAAGTAGTTTGATGCAAAGAACAGTCCGCCCCCGTAAGGCCCGGTCTTCGGATCAAAGTCCGCGCCCAGCCACCTCACATCGCGGATGATCGCATCGACAAACTCCTGCTCTTCCTTCGCCGGGTTGGTGTCGTCGAAGCGGAGATTGAACCTGCCGCCGAACTCCTTCGCGAGCCCGTAGTTCAGCAGGATCGACTTGGCATGACCGATGTGCAGATAGCCGTTGGGCTCCGGCGGAAACCGCGTGTGGACCCGCGGCTTGCCCAGCCGCGCCCGCGCCTGCTCCCCCACTGCTCCCGGCGCATCGGGATCCCCCGCGTCACGCTCGGTCCACACGCCCCACTTCCCAGAGGCGTTGTCCGCATCGATGATCTGCTGGATGAAATGGCGAGGGCGATCACTGGGTTCTGACATAGGTGAGAACGATATGCGTTCTCACCGCCGGATCCCGGTCAGACGCAAAGAGGCCCCCGACGCCGGGGGCCTCTCATGGATCAATCCAGACGCAACACAAAGCCGCTCAGGCCGGCTCGACGCGAGCGTTCGAGAGGCCGCGGATACTGGCCTCACGGCGCTTGGCCTGGGGCTCGTTCGCGGCTTCCGCAGCGAGAATGTTCTCTCCGAACCGGAAGAGCCGGAAGCTGTTGGCGATAACGAAGACGTCGCCCGCGAAGTGATACAGGCCCGCGCCCCACACCGCCAGGTTGCCCGTCGCCGCGAGCCCGAGCCCGATCAGCACGATGACCAGCGACGCCGCGATGTTCTGAGCAACGATCGCCCGGGTCTTCCGCGCCAGCTCGATCATGAAGGGGATGCGGTTGAGCTCGTCGGTCATGAGCGCGACGCCCGCCGAGTTCGCCGCGATGTCCGAGCCGCCCAGCCCCATCGCAACGCCGACATCGGCCGCGGCGAGCGACGGCCCGTCGTTGATGCCATCGCCGATCATCATGGTGCGGGCGCCCGCCCTGACCAGTTGCTGGATCTGCTCGTGCTTCTCTTCGGGAAGGCACTCGGCCTCGATGGCGTCCGCACCGACCGCAACGCCGACGCGCTTCGCAACGCTCAGGCGATCGCCCGTGAAGATGCAGACCTGCCGCACGCCCAGCTCGCGGAGACGCGCGATCACGCCACGGACATTCGGACGGACCTTGTCCTCAAGACCCACCGCGCCCATGTACTTTCCATTCAGCATGACGTGCACGCCCGTCATGCCCTCGATCCGCTGCTCGACCTGCTCCACCTCGGGCTTGATCGACGGATTCAATTCAACCAGCCACGACGCGCGGCCGACGTGGATCTCTCCCATGCCCGTCCGGGCCCGGGCTCCGCGGCCGTGCGTCTCGTGGTAATCCGTCGACCCGTCCACCTGCACACGCGCCGCCTTCGCCGTCGCGAGAATCGAGAGCGCCAACGGATGGTTCGAGTTCTGCTCACCGTTCGCCGCGGCCTTCAAGAGGTCCGCACCCTCAACACCCGGCGCGGGGGCCAAGCGCGAGACCGCGAACTTGCCGGTGGTGATCGTGCCCGTCTTGTCAAAGACGACCGCGTCCACGTTGCTCGCCGCCTCGAGATAGTGCGTCTGCTTGATGAGCACGCCCAGACGCGCCGCAGCAGCGAACGCCGCCACCATCGCCGAAGGGCTCGCCAGCAGCAGCGCCGACGGACAGGCAACAACGAGCACCGTCACCGCGGTCAACGCGGCGGTGTCCTTCGTTGCCTCGTCCTGGCTGTAGAGGAACCACACAATCGCAGCGACGCTCAGCGCGACAGGCACGAAGAAGCCCGCCACCTGCTCGATCAAAAGTTGCCTCGGGCTCTTGGATCGCTCGGCCTCGGCGATCAACTGCGTCACCTTGCCGATCGTCGTGTCTGCACCGACCTGCGTGACCGTGATATCAAGACCGCCCGTCAGGTTCGTCGTGCCGGCGTAGACCGGATCACCCGGCTGCACCTCGGCGGGCGCGGCCTCGCCCGTCAGCGAGGCCTGGTTGATCGTCGAGCGACCCGTGATGATGCGACCGTCCACCGGCAGGTTTTCGCCGGGACGCACCCGAACGGTCTGCCCGACCTTCACCTCCGCGATCGAAACCTCGCGCTCCACGCCCCCGTCCATCACCAGCCGCGCCGTGTCCGGCGTCAACTGCACCAGTTCCTCAATCGCCCGCCGCGCGCCCCACGCCGTCCGGCGCAAAATCTGATCCGCGACCAGCAGGATGAACGCCAGCCACCCCGCGACCTCGTATTTGTTCACGGCAAGAGCCGCAAGAATCGCGAGCGCCGCAAGCGTGGAAGATGATGGGCGACGCTGCGTGATCTCCGTCCACGCCGCACGCAGCAGCGGGATCGACAGCAGCACGGCACCGATCACGGCGGGAATCTCCGCGACGACGCCGTCGGTCACCGAGAGCATCTTGGCGACGCGCGTCGTCACCAGCAGCACCCCGCCGATCAGGTACAGAAAGATGTACCGCTCGATCTCGATCTCATGGTGCGCACAACATTCCACGCCGCTCTCGGAGACCTTCGTCCCCGCGGCCGTGATGCGGTCCGCGCCCTTGCGCTGACCGTGGTCGTGTGAATGCTCGTGCGAGTGGTCGTGGTCACCGTGGTTGTGGGCCATCGCGTCGATGCTCCCGAAGAGCCGCGGAAGGCGGCTCGTGTTGAAGGGGCGAATCTTAGCATCCAAACAAACGCCAATAGCCAGGCGCAGGGGATTCCCCCGCCCGGCTTCTCGCTGCTCGTGCCCGGCTCATACGACCCAGGACGGCGTTGTGTTCAACAGTCGGCCACGCGGCAAATCTCTTGTTCAATGTCAAGCATAGTTGACTCTAGGTCGCATGTCGTTTATATTTGACACTGTGTCAAACAAACGCGACCGATCGCACGAGAACCAGCCAGGAGACCCAACATGCTGCCGTCATATGAGGAACGAAGCGTCTGGATCACACTCGCCAGTCTCTGCGTCGTGTTCGCCGCGTACATGGCGATCTCCATCAGCATGATGTCCCGCGGCATCCTCCACTTCGGGCCTTACATCGCCGTCTTTATGTCAGCCACGATCCTGCTCGTCGTCCTCCTCATCGCCGGGCACATGGCAGCCCTCCTCCTCGGCAAGCCGGAGAAGACCGACGAGCGTGACCGCCAGATCGGCTGGCGTGCCGAGAGCAACGCTTCCTGGATCCTGGGCGCGGGCGTCTTCTGCGCTATCACAGCGATGTGCTTCAACATCGAGGCCGTCTGGATCGCCCACCTCTTGCTTGGCTCGCTCTTCGCAAGCGAGATCCTCAAGCTCGCTCTGCAACTGATCTACTACCGGCGTGGCTTCGGCGGCTCATCCCACGGGGGCACGTGACATGGGACGAGGCAGCGGCACCCCCACCACCTCCGTCCGAAACCACATCCGAGCCCTGCGGTTTGCCTCGGGCGAGATCACGCAACAACACCTCGCCGAGCGCGTCGGCGTCAGCCGGCAGACCCTGAACGCCATTGAGCAGGGCAAGTACGCCCCCTCGCTCGAGGTCGCGTTCCGCATCGCTCGCGTGCTCGGGAAGCGACTCGAAGAGGTCTTCGAGTACGCCGAGAACGTGCCCACCCCCTGACGCCATGCCTATCGCGCGGGAGGTGCCGTTCCGCGGTACCCTGATGTATGCCCACGCCGAAGCGACAGCAACGCCCCGCCAGTCGTCCGACAGGACCACGCGTGGTCGTTCTCGGCGTCGGACAGATGGGGCTCGTCTGCGCCTCCATGCTCGTCGCGGCCGGCGCGGGCAAGCCGGATCGCCCGGAAGTCCTGATCTGGGGACGCAACGCCGACGAGGTCGGCGAACTCGCCCAGACACGCCGCAGCTCCCGACTCCCCGGCTTCCTTCTCCCCGATGGGATCCGCATCTCGATCAAAGACAGCGACCTGAAGGACGCGGATCTCATCGTCTCGGCGATCCCTGTTCAATTCATGCGTGAGGGATGGGGCCGCCTCAAGCCGCACGTCCCGCGCGACACGCGTGTCGGTGTTGTCTCAGTCGCGAAGGGGATCGAGAACGAGACGCTGCTGCGCCCGAGCCAGATCCTCTCCGAACTCCTCGGCGACAACCCGGACGCGGCTCCCCGTCCGATCGGCGTCCTCACCGGCCCCACCATCGCCGCCGAACTGGCACGCTGCCTCCCCGCCACGATGATCGCCGCGAGCGACCATCCCCCGTTCGCCGAGCAGATCCAACGCATGTTCAGCTCCTCGTGGCTGCGCGTCTACACGAACAACGACATGCTCGGAGCAGAGATCGCCGGCGCGGTCAAGAACGTCATCGCCATCGCCGCGGGTGTGCTCGACGGGCTCAAGGGAGGGTACAACGCCAAGTCCGCCCTCCTCGCCCGCGGCCTCGCCGAGATCGCGCGGCTCGGAGCCGCCATGGGCGCCTCGCCCGAGACCTTCTTCGGCATCGCAGGCGTCGGCGACCTGGCCACCTCCTGCTTCAGCCCCGAGGGACGCAATCGCTCGCTCGGCGAGGCGCTCGGCAAGGGCCAGAAACTCGATGACTACCTGAAGAAAAGCCCCTACGTTGTCGAAGGCGTGCCGACGACGCGCTCGGTGATGGACCTCGCGCGGAAGTACCGCGTCGAGATGCCCATCACCGCCGCCGTCCACGCCGTCCTCTTCGAAGGACTCGACCCCTTGAGCGCGATCGGCCAGTTGATGAGCCGCGAACTCAAGGGCGAACGCGTCGGATAGCCCGCGATGAACGCGCACACAGAACCCGCCTCATCTGGCGATTCACGCTCGCAAAGCTCCGCCTTCATCTTCCATCGCGGCGCGCTCGGCGACTCCGTCCTCCTCTGGCCCCTCCTGCGCTCGCTGGTTGCAGCACACGGGCGCGTCGCGTTCGTCACCGACGCCTCCAAGGCCCGTCTCGCGGCACGCTTCAACCCCGGCGTCGAACCCGTCGATGCCGAGCAGCCGCGCTTCAACGCCATGTTCGCCCCGAGCCCGAACCCGGCTCGCGACTTCCGACCGGTGCACGCCTCCCGCGTTCTCTGCTTCCTCTTCGGCGAGCCGAGCGAATCTTCCCGCGCATGGGAACACAACGCCACGGCGATGTTCCCCGGTGCCGTGATCGACATGGTCTACGAGCGACCCGATGCGATCCTCGCGAGGCGCATGGCGCCGGATCATCTCTTTCATGCCGCGCTGACGAACAACGATGCAGCCACTCGATCGGCACCTTCCTCCGACACTACGGACCCGAGATCAACGCTTGCCGCATCCGACGCTGCGAACCAGCGAGCAACGAACACCGCTTCCGACGCTGCGGAGCAGCGAGCGATGGTTGCCAGACCCAAGGCGCACCCCGGAGGGGTCGCCGCAGGGTCTGGAAAGTCTGCCGCGCAGCGGCTTCCTTGGTGGAGCGGGGCGGACGCCCCCGACTCTTCTTCCTCTGCATCCTCGCGCACTACATTCGGCGACCGGTACGGTCCGACCATCATCCACGTCGGCGCCGGCTCACCCATGAAGCGATGGCCGCTCGAAATCTGGCGCGAGATCGACAGACAACTCGTCACCACACATGAACTGCTCTTCATCGCGGGCGAGGCAGAGGCCGATGTGATCGCGTCGTGCAAGTGGTCCCCGCAGACCTCCCAATGCGGCTGGGCTCTCATCAACTCCCTCGACGAACTCGCCTCCGAACTCGTGCATGCCCGCGCCTTCGTCGGCTTCGACACCGGACCCACACACCTCGCCGCGCAACTCGGCCTCCCCACTCTTGCCCTCTTCGGTCCCACCGACCCCAACCGCTGGTCACCCATCGGCCCCCTCGTGCTCGTCCTCGCCCCGGCGAAACCAACACCCGACATGTCCTGGCTCAGCCCCGATGTCGTCGCCCGCGCGATCGCTCAGGTGTGACGAGCGAACGGCTTCACGCTCCCAACGAGACTGTGTGGCCATTTGCAATCTGCTCTATGGCCATTTTGGTCTCCCCTACCATCCACCATGCCCGCCGCCCACGCCCCCCACGCCCCCCACGCCTACACCCCCGCCGACATCGAGCGCGTCACGCTCGTCCTCGGCATGGAGGTCCACGTCGAGCTCTCGACCCGCTCCAAGGTCTTCAGCCATGCGGCGAATCCAGCGGCCCGGAACAGCTCCGGCGAACGAGCATCCCCCAACACCCTCATCGAACCCGTCGTCCTCGCCCTCCCCGGCTCGCTCCCCATCCTCAACCGCGAGGCCGTTGAGATGTCGATGATGGTCGGCCAGGCCCTCGGCTGCACACTCGCCGAGCGCACCAAGTGGGACCGAAAGTCCTACTTCTACCCCGACCTCCCCAAGGCCTACCAGATCAGCCAGTACGACATGCCCCTCTGCTTCGACGGCGCGATCGACATCCCCAACTGCGACGAGCGCGGCGAGCCCGACCCGCTCAAGGGCTTTACACGCATCGGCATCATCCGCGCCCACCTCGAAGAAGACGCGGGCAAGCTCCTGCACGAGCTCCCGAGCGCAGACGCGCGGGGCGCCACCCGCATCGACCACTCCATCGTCGATCTCAACCGCGCCGGCGCTCCGCTCCTCGAGATCGTCACCCAGCCCGACTTCACCAGCTCCGATCAGGCCGTCGCCTTCGCCCGCCTCCTCCGCATGACCTGCCGCTTCCTCGGCGTTACCGAGGGGATCATGCAGAACGGTCACATGCGCTTCGAGCCCAACATCAACTGCATCATCTACCTGAAGAACGGGCGCACCGCCACCACGCCCATCACCGAGGTGAAGAACCTCAACTCCTTCCGATCCCTCAAGGGCGCGATCGAGCACGAGCTGCGCGAGCAGCCACGGCGCTGGCTTGAGGACGGCGTCGAGTTCGGGCCCGGCACCAAGTCCACGCGGGGCTGGAACGACGCTCGCAACGAGACCTTCCTCCAACGCTCCAAGGAAGACGCCCACGACTACCGCTACTTCCCCGACCCCGACCTCCCCGTTCTCACCATCGACGAACCCTGGCGCGAGCGCGTCCGCGCCTCCATCCCCGAACTCCCGATCTCGCGCCTGTGGCGCTGCCGCGAGAGGTTCGGCCTCGATGCCCGCGAGGCCCTCGCCCTCGTCGAGGAACGCTCCGTCGCCGAGTTCTACGACGCAGCCGTCACGCATGCTTCCGACGCGGGTGTCCCCGGCGATCGGGCCGGACGTCTCGTCGCCAACCTCCTGCTCCAGAACGGCGCCAAGCGTGTGAACGAACGCGCCAGCGAGCGAGGCGGCAACCGTGCCGAGACCTCCCCCGACGACACGGAATCGTCCAACCTGACCATCGCGGACCTCGGCATCTCCGCCGCCGCCGTCGGCGCCCTCGCCGCGCTCCGCGAGCGTGGCGCCATCAGCGCGAACGCACTCGATGAACTCTTCGGCCTCCTCTGCGAACCCACCCACGCCGGCGCCGATCCCGAAACCCTCGCCCTCGAGCGGAATCTCATCATCGTCCGCGACGACGCCGCGATGGAGAAGTGGTGTGCTCAGGTTCTCGCCGAGAACGCCCCCATCGTCGAGCAGATCAAATCCGGTAAACTCCAGGCCATCGGCCGCCTCGTCGGCAACGTCATGAAGCTCTCGGGCGGCACGGCCGACGCCGCCCAGGTCCGCGCGAAACTTCTCGACATGATCGGCGTCAAAGAGTAAACGAATCGACCGTGCCACTGGCTTTGCGCCACTGGCTGCTTGCCAGCCAGTGCTCTTCCTCACCACGATGTACGCACACCAACCAACCTCGCGCATGACCGTGCGTCTTCCTTCTCCCGCCCGCGAAGCGGGCGTGCGATGGTTGCCAGATGCAAGGCGCACCCCAACGGGGTCGCCGCAGCATCTGGTCAAGGTGCCGCGCAGCGGCTCTCCCGCGACCGAAGGTCGCATCCTTGGTGGAGCGGGGCGGACGCCCCCGACTCCGGTCTTTCCATTCCTCTTGAACACACACGAGGTCTGACATGTCCATCCGCATCCTCGCCTTCTCCGGCTCTCTCCGCACCGGCTCCTACAACCACCTGATGGTCCAGAACGCCGCCAACGGCGCGAAGGCCGCGGGCGCGGAGGTCACCATCATCCGTCTCGCCGACTTCAACCTGCCTTTGTTCGATGAAGACCTCGAAGCCAAAGGCACGCCCGACGGGGCCAAGCGCCTGAAGGAACTCATGAAGTCGCACCACGGACTTCTGATCGCCTCGCCGGAGTACAACTCCTCCGTCACCGCCGCCCTGAAGAACGCCATCGACTGGGCCTCGCGCCCCGCCCCCGGCGAGAAGCCCCTGGAGTGCTTCGCCTACAAGGTCGCGGGCATCATGGGCGCGTCCCCCGGCAATCTCGGCGGCCTGCGCGGCCTCGTCCACCTCCGCGCCATCCTCGGCAACATCCAGACCCTTGTCATCCCCGACCAGATCGCACTCATCAAGGCCCACGAGCAGTTCGACGACAAGGGCATCATCAAGGACGAGAAGCAGCGCGCCGCCGTCGAGAGCATCGGCAAGCGCGTCGCCGAGGTCGCACGCAAGCTCAATGGGTGAACAAAGAAGTAGGACTCACCACAGAGGCACAGAGGGCACAGAGAAAGACTCGGGGAATGAGAATCGAAAGGGGCTTCTTTGCTTGTGGGTCGCCGATCAACTGGCGGAGTGAATGTGTCGGGAACATCTGTTGTGAATTACTCCAGCTTCCCTGATTCCGCTTTCCTCTCTGTGTCCTCTGTGCCTCAGTGGTGAGTCCTGTCTTTGCCTTGGCTTTCAGTCTTCCGCCTTCTCCCCCTCCGGCGCCATCTTCACCAGCTTCGGATCAAACTGCGCCACAACCCGCACCAGATCCCGCTGCCGCGCCATCACCGTGTGGATGTCCTTGTAGACATCCGGCGCCTCATCCACGCCCGCGGACAGCACCGTGATCTCCAGCTCCCTCAGCTTCTTCTTCACGTTCCCCCACGCGATCGACTCCCGCGCCTTCGTGCGTGACATCACGCGTCCCGCCCCGTGGCTCGCCGAGTGCAAGGACGCATCGCTCCCCAATCCCATCACCACGAACCCCGGCTGCGCCATCGAACCCGGGATCACGCCCATCACGCCCGCCCCCGCCGGCGTCGCCCCCTTTCGGTGGACATAGACCTCTTCCGACTTCCCATTGATCGTGTGCGTCTCCTTCCACGCGAAGTTGTGGTGGTTCTCGACGTCCGCGATGACCTCCGCCCCGAGGTTCTTCGCGATCGCGTCGTGGATACACGCGTGATTCGCCGCGGCATACTCCCCCATCAGGTTCATCGCACCCCAATACGCCCGCCCCTCCTCCGTATCCATGTCCAGCCACGCCAGGAACCTCTGGTCCTTCGGCAGGTCCGGGCGCATTGACATCGCGAGCTTGGAGTAGTGATCGCACACCGCCGCGCCCGTGCCGCGCGACCCCGAGTGCGACAAGAGGGCAAGATATGTCCCGGGCGCGAGATCGAATCGCGCGTGCGAGCCCCCCTCGCTCGACTGGTTCACCGCGCTCGCCCCGTGCGGCGCATCCTCGCGCACCGTCAGCACCCCGAACTCGACGAAGTGATTGCCGCTGCCGCTGGTGCCGAGTTGGCCCCACGCCTTGTCCTTGTTCCGCGCTGTCACCGGTGAGACGTTCCAGTCCATGTCCAGCACCGGGTGCAGCTTCCGCTTCTTGAACGCCCCGCCGACGCCGAAGCACGTCTCCGTCTCGATCGCGTCCGTCAGGCGCTTGCGACCGTGCTCCGTCGCCAGCGTCGACGCGGGCAGATCGAGCACCGTCATCTTCATGCGGCAGGCGATGTCAACCCCCACGGCATACGGCACCACCGCGTTGCGAGTGGCCAGCACGCCCCCGATCGGCAGGCCGTATCCGACGTGCGCATCGGGCATGAGCGCGCCCGCCGCGGCAACCGGCAAGCCGCACGCCGCGTGCAGTTGATCGAATGCGGGCTTGTCGAAGTCCTCGCCGATCTCGCCCCACATGGAATACGCGCAGCGCGAGCCGTCGGCTGCGTGATGCCGTGCCGAACTGTGAGAATGCTGGCTCTCAGTGCTCATCCGGAGTTGTTCGCCTCCCGCACCAGTGAGTCAAATACCTTCGTGTGTGGACGGCAGACTCTCATCTACTTTCCGCGGCACATCGAGCTCCACGGAGCGATAGAAGTCGTAGACGCTCTCTTCCGGGCCGAGCTGGACGCGCTTGTAGGCCTTCGCGATGGGCGCTGAGTAGTTGTCGCTCCCGATTCGCACCACGGGGAACATGCCGAGCATGGGGCTTGGCGGGGCGGCCCACTCCGCCCCGAGGTGGCGGCGCATGACCTCGCCGACATAACAGCCGAAGCAGAAGATGGGATCGACCAGGTGCCGCACGCGCAGCCCGTCTTCGCGTAGCGTCAGGAGCAGCCGATCGACTTCCCTGAGACTCTCGGGCGTGTGGTCGAGGGTCACGCCCTCGATGCGCAAGGTCGCTTCCACGATCGCGTCCGCCATGCTTGGCAGGTTGTCGAGTTCCGGAACAGCCGGCACCTTGAACCGACGCCACTCCTGATGGCCGACCGGCATGCCGAGAAAGGCCAGCAGTTTCTTGGAGATACCCATCGCCACATGGTCCCGATTCTCCCGAAAGAACGCAAACCCCACGCTCATTCCCTCGATCTTCCGCTCCGTTTCTCGCGTATGGACCATAGGGAATCGAGCCGATAAGAGGGGGACCATGGCAGGAACGCCGCACACCGAACTGAGCCCCGAACTCCTCGCCCACATGCAGGCCATCAAGGCCAAGGCCAGCGAGTACGGGCTGGACTTCTTCGAGGTCGTTTACGAGGTTCTCGACTTCGAGACCATGAACCAGATCGCGGCCTTCGGCGGCTTCCCCGTCCGCTACCCGCACTGGCGCTGGGGGATGGAGTATGAGAAGCTCTCCAAGCGCGACGCCTACGGGCTCGGGCGCATCTACGAGATGGTCATCAACAACGACCCCTGCTACGCCTACCTCCAGGAATCCAACAGCGTCACCGATCAGAAGCTGGTGATGGCCCACGTCTACGGGCACTCCGACTTCTTCAAGAACAACCTTTGGTTCAGCAAGACCAACCGCAAGATGATGAACGAGATGGCCAACCACGCCACGCGTGTGCGCCGTCACATCGAACGCCAGGGACTCGAGACCGTCGAACGGTTCATCGATCACTGCCTTGCGCTTGAGCACCTGATCGATCCGCACTCGATGTTCATGGCCCGCGAAGAGCCGCACCGTGGGGCGGGCTCTGATGACGCGGGCGGCTTCGAGCCCCACAAGCTCCCCGCCAAGGGGTACATGGATCCCTTCATCAATCCCGAGCAGGAGATGCAGCGGCAGCGGGACGCGCACGCCGCGGAGCTGAAGTCGGGGAAGGGACGGATCCCCGAGCGGCCGACGCGTGACGTGCTGCTGTTTCTTCTGCGGCACGCGAGACTGGACGAGTGGCAGCAGGACATCCTCTCGATCATCCGCGACGAGGCGTACTACTACGCGCCGCAGGGCATGACGAAGATCATGAACGAGGGGTGGGCCACCTACTGGCACTCCAAGCTCATGACCCAGCACTTCCTCGAAGCCAAAGAGATCATCGACTACGCCGAGCAGCACTCGGGCGTGGTGCACATGCCGCCGGGCGGGTTCAACCCGTACAAGATCGGCGTGGAACTCTGGAAGGAGATCGAGCGGCGGTGGAACCGCGGCCAGCACGGCGCGGCGTGGGAGTCGCTGGATTCCATCGGCCAGAAAGAGGCGTTCGACGACAAGTCGATGAAGGGGCGGGAGAAGATCTTTGAGGTGCGCCGGATCTACAACGATGTGTCGTTCATCGATGAGTTCCTGACGCCGGAGTTTGTTGATCGCTACCAGATGTACCAGTTCAGGAAGGACCCGCAGACGGGCGAGGTGCGCATCGTGACGCGCGACTTTGACCGCATCAAGCAGACGCTGCTCTTCCAGATGACCAACATGGGGCAGCCGTTCCTGTATGTCGTCGATGGCAACTACATGAACCGGGGCGAGCTCTTCCTCTCGCACCAGTTCGTCGGGCTGGAGATTGATGCTTCGAAGGCGACGCAGGCGCTGAAGTCGCTCCGCGCCATATGGGGAAGGCCCGTGCACCTGATGATCCGCGTCAATGAGGACAACTGGCTGTACTCGGCGGTGGAGTTGCATGGGGAGCCGAAGCGGGAGAAAGTGGGCGAGGATCTGGCGAAGCCGGCGCATGGGTTGATGTGAGCGCGTGACAGCGGGCCCGGCTGAGCGGGCGGGTGGGCGGGCCAGATGGGCGGAATGGTGAGTGGTTGGTTTGTGGTTACGCCGCGGGTCGGTCGCGGGCGCGGGCGCGGTGTGAAGGGTCGTGCGCGGCGCGTGTGGAGCCCGCGGCGGCGCGGAGGGAGGGCGGGCTGGGCGCGACGACGGGTGAAACAGAGCCGCGGCGTGCACGATCGGGGGTGATTGTGTGGGAGTCGGGTGCTCGCGATAAGTTGGAAGAAGACCCCGAGCTCGCGCTCGGGGCTCCCTTTTGCGCGCGTTGATCGGCGCGTGTTTCGGGAGCCGCGGCGGGTGCAGAAGCGGGAGACGAGGTCCGCTCAGTCACGTTCGCGGTTCCACGATTCAGTTTGGCTGGCTGGGTTGGTGTGTCGGGCGCGTGGGAAGAGGAGCAAGAAGACCCCGAGCTCGCGAGCTTTTTGCGTCATCGCTTCATTGCCTGTGTGTGTCGATCAAGGATGATGATGGCTTGGATCCATCGACGGACCCGCTCGATGCCGCGCACGTGCGGCGGGATAAGCCCCACATGGTGGGTCATTTCCAGGCGTGCAAACACACGCTCGATCACGCGCCGGAGTGACAGCAGGCCCCTGCCGAAGCCCGTCATGCTCTGCTCCAGCATGTCGATGGCTCGACGGCGGTCCGGATGCGTTCCGGACCGCCGCACGCCGCGACCCACGCGGCAGTCCTTCCGCGGAACCACCAGTTGTCCGCCCTTGCACGCGCAGAGTTCATAGAGCTTCACGCTGTCGTAGTTCGAGTCGGCCAGCACATACCCGTTCAACTCCATGTCTCGCATCATCCGCTTGGCCATCACTGCTTCATGGCAGTGCATGGGCGTGAGACGCCAGGAGACGATCGAGCCCGCGAGATCGCAGATCGCATGGAGCTTGTAGCCGCGCAGTCCCCATGCGCCGAAGGTCGCGGTCCGGTCTCCGGAGTGCGAGGCGACGCGCAGGGCCTTGCCGTCAAGAGCCAGCACCAACGCTCCCGATGCAGAGACCAGATTCTCCGCCTCCGCCGCGGCAAGTAACGCCTGGACGCTGGTGGTTCTCAGCCGCCGGCTCATCCTGCTTGGCGAGGGCAATCGACCACGCCGCCACAACGGCCATGCATCGCGTCGGCACGCCCAGGAGGTGGGTCGTCGGTGCAAGACGGCCCAGAGAAAGGTCAGCACGATGTCCGCATCGGTGAAGGTGAAGCGACCGCCACGCGGGCTCCGATCCAGCTTCCGCACGCTCGCCGCCAACACCCTCCAACTCGCGTTGTCCATGCTCGGTCTCCTGTCTGGCAGCTCCACCAGTGGGACCGAGCATGGCATGAGCCATCAGATCGCGCAAGTCTCCACAATGGAAACACTTGGAACACATGGCGCAAAATGCTCTCGCGCTCGGGGCTCCCTTTTGCGCGCGTTGATCTGGAGCGGGTTTCGGTGCTAAAGCTCGCGATTCGCGGGCGATGGTGGTGGCGGTGCGGCGGATGAGTTCGGCGTGGCGGTGGAGGGTGCGCTGGTCGGACTCGGGGTCGCGGCCGGTGGGCTGCGGCGCGGGGCTCTCAAGGACGTCGAGGAGTTTGCGGAGTGAGATGGGACGCGCGGTCTGGCCGAGGAGGCGGGCGCGGATGGTGAGGAGCTGGTCGTAGGCGTCGATCTCGGCCTGGACCTCGGGCGTGTTGATGTAGTCGATGAGTGTGAGGAAGGGGATGTTGAGGTGTGCCGCGAGGCGGTCGAGGGGGAGGTTGGCCCTGAGCATGTCGAGGACGAGGAGGTGGGCCCAGCGCTGGCGCGGGGAAATGGGGTCGGCGGGGGTGGCGTGGTGGGGCGCGTCGTGTGTGAGGTCGGGTGAGGCGATCATGCCTGGAATGTACGACGCGGCCGCGTGGATGCAAGCGCGGGGTGGGTGCGTCACTGACAGACGTCTGTCAGTGTCTGTTGGAACAGATATTGGAAGTCGTTGGGAGAGAAGGGGATAGGGGAGGGAGGAAAAAAGTGACGGAGTGACGAAGTGACGCAGTGACAGAGTGGGGAAGGCATAAGGCAGGAGCCGCGGAGGCAGGAAGGGGCGGAGGGGGCAAAGGGGGCGGTCATCGAGCTGATGCACGATGAGTGCAAGACTTGCCTACGAACTGGCGTGTTGCCGGGCTCAGTCAGGCGATCGCTGAGCCGTCCACCGCGGCATGCAGGAAGCAAAAAGCAACCGGGCGGACCTTGCGGCCCGCCCGGTGTAGTCGCGTTTTCACACCCGGAGAACTGGCCTTGAGGGCCTGGGTGTGTGTTTCAGCCCTGGATCCCAAGTAGAGCCAGGATCAGAACAGGAGCTGGAACTGGGCCCGGATGCCCCACTGATCGTCATCGGAGGAGGGGAGGAGGTTGTAGCCGGTGCTGGGGGAAACGATGTCGGTCTCGTCAGTGCGATCGAGGTACCAGAGGACGTCAACCGTCAGCTTGGCGGCGTGGGACTCTTCGACGAAGTAGTGGTTCCAGCCGAAGGTGAGGGTCGTGAAGTCATCGTCGCCGGCAGCGTCGCTATCCGGGAAGAGCATGTCCCAGCGGGCGAAGAGCTCGTCCTTGTTGGTGACGAAGACGCCGCCCTGAACGACGAAGCCCCAGTCATCGCGATCGGAAGAGCTGGCGGGCTCGGTGTTGGTCCAGATGACCGCGCCGAAGAGGTTCCAGCCCTTGCCCTCGACGCTGACGTCGGCGGTGAGGCCGAAGAGCTCGGAGTCGATGGTGCCGCCGGTCTCGCCGCCGTCCTGCCAGTGGACCGCACCACCGAAGAGGAGGCCGACGTTCTCAGCGGAGCGCCACGAGGTGAAGTCCTTGAAGCGGCTCCAGGAACCGACGGTGTTGTACTCGATGCGTGCGGTGAGGGCGTAGTCGGCCTCAGCGCTGCTGGTGAAGTCGCTGTTGGCAGCGCGGTAGCCATCGGTGAAGGCGCCGATGATGCGGAAGTTGTCGTTGTGCCACTCAAGGGCGAGGCCCTGGGTGCGGTCGGCGTTGAAGGTCTCGTTCATGGTGGAACGATCAGCCGCGAGCTGGTACTTGCTGGAGACCATCTCCTCGCGGTTGAAGGGGACCTTGAACTGACCCCAGGACATGGTCAGGTTCTCGTTGAAGTCGTAAGCGACCCAGGCGTCCTCGAGGACGAAGTTGCCGCCGCCGCTGCTGAAGGACTCCTCACCGACCTCGGTGGTCTTGTCGCCGGCGTTGAAGGCACCGACAACCATGAAGTGGAGGTTGGGGTTGAGGACGTTGCCGGTGAACTCGAGCTTGGTGCGGCGAGTCTGGAAGCCGTGGGTGAACTCGTCGTTCTGATCGGGAGCGGAGTCACGATCGCGGAAGTTCATGTTGTAGCGGAACTGGACCTGTCCGCCGACGTTGAGGCGGAAGTTGTCGCCGTCCGCCATGTAGAAGCCCTTGCCATCGTGGCCGGCGTCAGCGCCAGCGGCGAGGAGCGAGGTGCGATTGGCGGCGTCGGCCTTCATGTTGGCCAGCTCAGCGCGAGACTGGTCAAGGGTGGGGTCCTGAGCGCTGGCGATGGTCGCCAGGCCCGCCACGAGAAACAGTGCAGTCGTCTTCTTCATGCTTAACTCCTTCGAAGGGTGGGCTGCATGTTAGCAGCCGCAAGTTCCAATGCTAGTCCTGACTACGCTTTTCAAACTGCGGGTTTGACGCCGCGTGTCCCGCCGATTGGTGCGCCCCACGAGGAGGCATCGCCGGGTTGGTCCACAGGGTCCATCGGTCCGAACGTCCGAGAGTTCAACACAATCTCGGAGAAATATGCTAGTACTTACTCTCTTTGCTGTCCAGTCGCAGGATGTGCGCTCAGACCCCCGACAGCAGGCCCCAGCCCCCCTATTCTGGCGCAAGTGCTTGCCAGGACAGAGGAAAGGGATTTTTACCGGGTGAGTGCGATGCTCGCCACACTTCGCGCAATCCAAACGGGAAAGGGCTGGCAGAGGCCGGGGGGGTGCGTCTACGCTCTTCACAATCGAATCGGTTTTTGATCGAATGACCGTAATCCATTGCGAATAGGCGGTTTACACATGCCTGCCGCGGCCCACATCCTGGTCGTCGATGACGAGAGCGATCTTGTTGATCTGGTGTCATACAACTTGAAGAAAAGTGGTTATGAGACCTCTATCGCCACTGACGGGAGGCAGGCGTTGCAGCAGGTCGCCAAGGTGCATCCGGATCTTGTGATCCTGGATGTGATGATGCCGGGGCTGTCTGGAACTGAGGTGCTGACGCGCTTGCGTTCGGAGGCGGCGACGGCAAAGTTGCCTGTGATCATGCTGACGGCCAAGAGCGAGGAGGTCGATCAGGTCGTCGGCCTGACCGTGGGCGCGGATGATTATGTGACCAAGCCGTTCTCGGTGAAGGTGCTGATGGCGAGGGTCGAGTCGCTGCTTCGTCGGTCGAGGGGACCGACGCAGGATCGACAGACGCTGGAGATCCAGGGCGTTCAGTTGGATCTTGGGACGCATGAGGCCACGGTCGACGGCGAGCCGGTGAAACTGACCGTGACGGAGTTTCGCCTGTTGGTCTCGCTGCTGCAGGCGAACGGTCGCGTGTTGAGCCGCTCGGCGTTGATGGCGCGAGCGATGGGGCCGGGGATCACGGTCACGGAGCGGACCATCGACGTGCATGTGACGGCGATCCGGAAGAAGCTTGGGCGCTGGTCGCACCTCGTGAAGACGGTGCGGGGCGTCGGGTACCGCATCGCGGACGAGCCGGACGAGGGGGATGAGTGAGCGAGGGCGGCGGGTCTGGTTCGCGTTGTGCGGGTGATGGTGCGACAATCGGCATGCCATGAGTGCGGATCGTGAGAGGAACCAGAGTTCGGCCGCGGTCGCCCGCGCGAGATTCGTCGCCATTGCGATGGCCGCGCTGTTGGTGTGCGTTGGGATCGGCCTCTCTGTCGGGTTGGCGAGCTGGGTTGCGGCTCCGCTGCTGATCCTGCTGGGCGTGGTCGGGACGGTCGCGCTGCTGCGTGCGAACGATCTCTTAAGTGCCGAGCGCGAGTGGGCGCGGCGCGAGTTGGTGCGTGAGGTGTGGGAGCGAGTGGGCGACTCGCCAGTCGCTGGGCCTGAGACGACGAGTGAGTTGGCGGAGCGTATTGATCGATCGGGTCAAGGGATCCGCGAGAGGCGGGACGCGCTCGAGGCGCTCGTGGTCGAGATTGATGTGGCGATCATCGGGCTCGACCCTTCGGGGGTCGCGTGGATCGCGAACGACGCGGCGCACGCGTTGTTCGGTCCTTCGCTCGAGGGACGCCACGTCGAAGAGATCTTCACGCAGCCGGTCGTGGTTGCGCTGGCATCTGGGGCGCGGCGCGGCTCAGCGCGTCAGGCGCGCGTGCGTCTGGCCCGCCCGGGCGGCGCACTGATTCTGGATGTCTCGGCGATGCCTCTCGGGAGCCGGGCGGATCGGGAGGAGGGCTTGGCCCCGGGTGTGGTGCCGGCGATTGAGGAGGACGGGGTGCGACGGCCGCGCCGCTGCGCGGTTGCGATGACCTTTCGGGATGTGACGGAACTGGCGACGGCGGTGCAGTTGAAGACGGACTTCGTGGCGAACGCGTCGCACGAGTTGCGCACGCCGCTGGCGGCTATTCGGGCGTCTGTCGAGACGATCCAGGACGCGGCGGACGATGACCCTGAGGCGAGGGCGAGGTTTCTGCGGACGATCGCGGGCGCGACGACGCGGCTTGAGGATCTCTGCCGCGATCTGATGGATCTCTCGAAAGTAGAGACGATCGAGACTTCGGTTGAGCGTGTGCCGGTGTCGATGGACGCGGTGGCGGACGAGCTCTCAGGGCACTTCGAGTCTGCGTGCGCTGAGAGGAAGCTGACGCTGAGCTTTGAGATCGATCCGAGCACGCGCGTGATTCGGACGGATCAGCGGCTGTTCGGGCTGATTCTGCGGAATCTGATCGAGAACTCGACGAAATTCGCGTATGCCGGATCGACGGTGCGCGTGCGTCTGACGCCGGGAGCGCAGCAGAGCGACCTGACGGAGCGAGCGGATCTGGTCGTCGAAGTGATCGACCTGGGCATCGGCATCCCGATCGGGCTGCAGGCGCGGATCTTCGAGCGGTTCTTTCAGGCGGATCCCGCGCGAGCGGGGAACGGGAAGCGCGGCACCGGGCTGGGTCTGGCGATCGTGAAGCACGCGGTGCGTGCGCTGGGTGGGCGGATCTCGGTGGACTCGGTGTGGAAGCAGGGAACGACGATGCGCGTCGAGCTGCCGGATGCGGTTGAGACAGGGTCGGCGGGCAGCGATGCCCGGCTTACCACGTGATGCGGTAGACGCCGCGGCCCCGGAGTTGCTCCATCCGCTTGGCGGCGGATTCGAGGATGAGGCGTTCGGTCTCTGGGTCGCCGAAGCGACCGATGCGGCACGTCATGTGGACAGGGATCGGCCCGCCTTCGGTCTGGGCAGACCCGACCCTGACGATGAGTTCGCCGGGTTCGTCACGGGCGTTACGGAGTTCCCAGACGCGTGAGCCATCGGGCCTGTTCTCGACGGCGACGGGGGCAATCCCGGCACGTGCGAGTGCGGCATCGATGGAGACGTTGATGTCGTCGGCATCGCTGAGGCCGCTATCCTGGGCCGAGCTGCCTTCTTTGCGGTCGATGGTGGCGGGGACGCCCTCGCACCCCCCCATCGCCCCGGTGATGCCACCTATATACAGAGCGGCAAGCAGTGCGAGGGGCTTACGGGGTGTCATGGGTTGGCTCTGCGGCGGCGGGCCGATGGGGTGTGATGATGTCCCTTGTACAGGTGTCATGTGGCTTGAACGGTCTTTGATCGGTCTCGATCGAACCGATCTCTCCATACACTGGTTCATTGGGTCAGGATCATTGAGTCTGGTCCGGGGCAGCCGGACACCGGAGCAATCGACACTTGGAACTCACGATACACGTTCCTGCTGGTCCTGAGCGTGTGGGCCTGCTTGGGTCTGCGGAGCGGAACCTGAAGATGCTGCGCGAGACACTCGGGGTCAGTGTTACGGCACGTGACGATACCATCCGAGTGAGCGGAGATCACGCGGCGGTTTCTGTGGCCAGGGCGGTGATCGACCGGATCGGGCGGGCTTCGCGTCAGGGTGAGCCCCTGTCGCGCGAGCAGGTGCTGGACCTGATCGCGACGGAGTCGGGGCGAAGGGACTCGGAGAACGGATCGGGGTTCCGGCTTTCGGCGTATGCGGGCGGTCGCCAGATCACCGCGAGGTCGGAGAACCAGCGGGTCTATATCGATGCGATCAACAGCAACGACCTCGTGATCGCGACCGGGCCGGCGGGGACGGGCAAGACGTATCTCGCGGTAGCGGCGGCGGTGCATCTGCTGCGGACGGAGCAGGTGCGGAAGGTTGTGCTTGCAAGACCGGCGGTCGAGGCGGGCGAGAAGCTCGGATTCCTGCCGGGGGACATCGAGGCGAAGGTGAACCCGTATCTGCGGCCGCTGCTTGATGCGCTGCACGACATGATGGAGTATGCGCAGATTCGTCGCTTCATGGAGAGCGATGTGGTGGAGCTTGTGCCTCTGGCGTTCATGCGAGGCAGAACGCTGAACAACGCGGCGATCATCCTGGATGAGGCGCAGAACACGACCCGCGGGCAGATGCAGATGTTCCTGACGCGGATGGGCCACGGCTCAAAGATGATCATCACGGGGGACACGACGCAGATCGATCTGCCGGACCCGCGTGAGTCGGGGCTGATCGATGCGGTCCGTCGGCTTCGCCGGGTGCAGGGGATCGGGCTTGTGAATCTGACGCGTGAGGATGTGGTGCGGCACCCATTGGTGCAGAAGATCGTGGACGCGTATGCAGCGGAAGCCGAGGGGCGCGCGGATGGCGGCGTGCCGGGGGGGGCGGGCGGCGCATGAGCGGACTGCCTTCAAAGTCGCTGGCGAAGGGAACGCGGCGCTCGGCGCGGCCGCGGCGGGTGTCGCGGTTGCGCGGGCGTTCCATGCGGGAACGAATCGGGACGATGCTGCAATCGCCTCGTCTTGGGTGGGGCGCGGCGATCACGCTGCTGTTTGTGGCGGCGTGCTGGTCCCTGACGGTGTGGACGCGGGCACACCCGCTGGTCGCATCCGGGCGGGTGATGAATTGGACGCACGTGTCTCGGGTCGAGTTCAAGGTGGAGGACCCGGAGACGACGCGCCGGAAACGCGATGAGGCGAGGGAGCGCACGCCGCGGGTGTATGTTGCGGATGATGTGCTGTTCGAGGAACTGACGAAGTCTCTGACGAACCTGCCGGCGACGCTGGCGGGGGTTGAGTCGCTGGATGGTGTGGACGCGTCGATCCGGACGGCTTTCGGGCTTACGCCCGAGATGCTGGCGGCGATCCGCGCGATCACGCCGGAGACCACGCCGACCTGGTCGGATCGGGTGCTGCGTCTGGTGGAGTCGCTGAAGCGGCGTCCGATTCTTGACAAGTCGACGTACCAGAAGGAGTCGCAGGAGGGTCTGCACGCGACGATCCTGCTCAGGGTCGGATCGCGTCTGGTGCAGGACGTGAATCGGCGCGCGGTGCTGAACCTGGAGGACCCGGTTCACTTCTCAGAAGATGTGCGCGCGATGGCGACGCAGGCGGGTCTCTCGGGCGTGCTCGCCGATCTTGTGATGAACCGCGTGAGGTCGTTGGGAAGGCCGACGTACTCGCTCGACACGGGCGCGACGGCGGCGGCTCAGGCGATCGCGGCGGAGTCGGTCGAGCAGGAGGTGCGGACGATCGCGGCGGGTCAGATTCTCTTCCGGCGCGGCGAGGTGCTGACGCAAGCGCAGCTCGATCTGGTTCGGGCCGAGGCGGAGGCGTGGAAGGAACTCGCGGAGCCGTGGCGTCTGCGGGTTCGGAACATCAGTCTGCTGGGCGCGGTGTCGGCGATCGGGCTGGCGATGGCCGGGTACGCGGTACTCTTCTGCCCTGCGGTGAGGCGGAATCCGCTGCGGATGGCGGCGCTCGCGGCACTGGCGGTCGGGATGCTGGCGTTGGCGTGCGTGGGGACCGTGTCGGATCCGCGTCTGTTCGGATTGACGGTCACTGCGCCGACGGTGTTCTTCGCGGTGATTGTGGTGATCGCGTATGACCAGCGGGTCGCGCTGGCGTTCGGCGTGCTGCACGGGATCCTGGTGTGCATCGCGCTCAACCAGCCGATCGGCGTGATGGCGCTGATCATCGTGGGCGTCGGGGTGATGGTGTGGAGGTTGAAAGAGATCCGGCATCGCAACTCGCTGGTGGCGACGGCGGTGCTCGACGCGGCGGCGATGGCCGTGGGGATGGTGGTGGTGAGTCTGATCGATCGGCCGATCACGGAGACGACGCTGGTGCACGCGGGGTTCGACGCGGGATGGGCCGCGGTGGGCGGGCTTGCCGTCGGCTTTGTCTCGCTCGGGCTCTTGCCGACGATCGAGCGTCTCTTTGACATCACGACGGGGATGACGCTGATCGAGTTGCGCGACCCGAAGCAGCCGCTGCTTCGCGAGTTGCAGCAGCGCGCGCCGGGGACGTACAACCACTCGCTGAACGTGGCGACGATCGCTGAAGCGGCGGCGGACGCGATCGGCGCGGATGGGCTGCTGACATACGTCGGCGCGCTCTACCACGATATCGGAAAGATCAACAAGCCGGAGTACTTCGTCGAGAACCAGTTCGGCGGTCCGAACAAGCACGACAAACTGAGCCCGGCGATGTCGCTGCTTGTGATTGTCGGGCACGTGAAGGACGGGATGGAGATGGCCCGTGAGTACGGGCTTCCCCGGAAGTTGATGCACTTCATCGAGGCCCACCACGGCACGACGCTTGTGGAGTATTTCTTCAATCGCGCGAAGAAGCAGGCGGAGCGTCCCGGCTCGGACGACAAGGACTCGCCGAGCGAGTTCGAGTATCGGTACCCGGGCCCGCGGCCCCGGACGAAAGAGGTCGCGATCCTGATGGTCGCGGATGCTGTGGAGAGTGCGACGCGGACGCTGGTGGAGCCGACGCCGAGCCGCATCGACGCGCTGGTGCGTGCGATCGCGACCAAGCGATTGACGGACGGGCAGTTCGATGAGTGTGACCTGACGCTGCGTGAGTTGCAGTTGATCGTGGAATCGGTTTCGAAGACGCTGGCGTCGATCTATCACGGACGCATCAGTTACGCGAGCACCGAGCAGATCGCCCGAAACATGGGAACGCACACGACCACGAGCGAGACACGGAACGTTGCACCGGGCACGGCGTCGGGAACAACGCTGGGGACGGCTTCGGGCGGGGGAGGCGGCGCGGAACGCGGAACTTCGCGCGGCACGGATCTGCCTCAGAGCGGTTGAGCGGGCGGGGCCCACGTTCATTTCCGTTTGCGTTATCCAACGCCGCCTTCGGGTTCGGAGATCGGCGGACGCGGGGGGCGGATGCTGCGTCCGATGCTGGTCAGTGACGCGTTCACCAGGGCACTCTCGACGCCGGGCACGAAGCCCTGAACTGGTCGCCGGATCGTCATTCGGTGTTGTATCGCCGCTGCCAGTGTCAGGTCTTTGAGAGGGACATGCCTCCGGGTGGTGCCCCTCCAAAGAGAGTCTGCGGCGGGTGGCGCGAGAGATCGAGGTGGACGCGCGAAGATTGCCGCTTTCTGGCCATGTTGACCGATACCTGTTTGGTATGTCTGGACACACCAAGAAGAAGAACGGGAAGACTCCGCGCGCACAGAGGGCCTCGAAGGGGGACGCCGATTCGTCGCCGCTCGGCAGGCGTGTCGCGTGGCTTGTGGGGATCACGGCGTGGGCGTTCATTGCGCTGGCCGCGGTCTCGTTCGATCCTGCGGACCCTCCGTCACACGCGGTGTGGCCTCAGAACGACCCGGTCGCGAATCTGTGCGGTCCGGTGGGGGCGATGGCCTCGTACCACCTTTTCAAGTTGATGGGTTGGGGGGCGTGGCTGCTGATCGGGTTCAGCGGGTTGGCGATGGTGATGCCGATGCTGGGGCGGGCGGTGACGCACATGATGGTGCGAGCCGCGGGAGTCGTGATTATCGCCTGCTCGGTGAGCGGGATCGTTGCGTTGGTCGCGCCGCGGCTGGGGCCGATCGAGGGTCTTGCGGGCGGAACGATCGGGGCGGTCGTCGCGGAGGAGTTGTTCGCGCGGTTCAAGCAGCTGGGCAGCATGCTGTGGCTGCTGCTGTTCATGGTGATCGGATTGATCGTGGTGTTTGATCGCTGGGTGCTGGCGATTCCCGCGTTGGTGTTCGAGTCGCTGCGTCCGGCGGCGAAGCGGACGGCGGAGGTCGCGGGCGCGACGGCGGTGGGCGTGGGAGAGACGACGGTTCGCGTCGGCGCGAAGGCATCGGGGGGGATCCTGGCGGCGATCGTTGCGCTGTTCAGGAAGCAGCGCGGGACGCGCATCCGCGAGCACGATCTGGATGATGAGCCGGTGGCCCAGCGGGGCGGGGCCCGCGCGAACGGGCGAGCGAAGGGGACCAAGGCGATCATCGCTGGCGCGGCGGCACCGATCGATGAGGATGCGGGCGGGCTCGGCGGCACACAGCCGATCGAGATCGAGCCCAAGAAGCGCAAGCAGCGCGTCGAGAGGGACGAGGAGGAGCAGAGCGGCCCGAGGCCGACGCTGGAGGCCGGGAAGCTCGTGCCCGTGGATGACGATCGGGATGAGGAGGACGACGAGGATGCGCCGGGCGCTCCGCAGGTGTATTCAGAGGACGAGCTGCGCGAGAAGATCGCGAAGCTGCCGGTGCGCTTCGGGCGTGATACGCGCAAGGTCGCGACCGAGGATGACCTGCGTGACCTGCAGGGCGTCTCTGAGATGGAGGGGTACCAGTTCCCCGGGCTCGACCTGCTCGAGGCCCCGGAGGAGAACTTCTCGCAGGTGCTCGAGGAGATGGTGCGGGAGCAGGCCCAGGCGCTGGAGGGCGCGCTCCGCCAGTACAAGATCGACGGCGAGGTGGTGGGGATCGAGTCCGGCCCGGTGATCACGCTGTACGACGTGCGGCTTGCGCCCGGGACGAAGGTCGCGCAGTTGAATGCGATCGATTCGGACATCGCCCGCTCGCTGAAAGCCGTGAACATCCGTATCGTGCCGAACCAGGCGGGGCGGGACACGGTGGGCATCGAGGTGCCGAACCCGACGAAGGAGCGCGTGCGGCTGAAGGAGTTGATGAGCAACTCCGAGGCGTTCGCGAAGATGAAGCTGCCGATGTTCCTGGGGAAGGACGCGGCGGGAGATCCGCTGATCGCGGACCTGACGCAGATGCCTCACATGCTGATCGCGGGAACCACGGGTTCCGGCAAGTCGGTGTGCATGAACACGATCATCATGAGCTTCCTCTATACGAAGAAGCCCAACGAGCTCAAGCTCGTCCTCGTCGATCCGAAGATGGTGGAGATGAGCCAGTTCAAAGACATTCCGCACCTGATGTGCCCGGTGGTGACGGAGATGGCGAAGGCGGCGGCGATCCTTGAGTGGGCGTGCAAGAAGATGGACGAGCGGTACGAGCTGCTGGCGGAGGCGGGCTGCCGCGACATCGCGTCGTACAACGAGTTGGAGTGGGAGGATCTGAAGGCGGCGTTGAACCCTGCGTCACCCGAGGAGGAGGCGCGCATCCCGCGTCGCCTGCCCTACATGGTGTTCATCATCGACGAGCTGGCCGACCTGATGATGACGAACAAGGAGGTCGAGGGTTCGATCATCCGCATCGCGCAGAAGGCCCGCGCGGTCGGGATTCACCTGATCCTGGCGACGCAGCGGCCGCAGGCGAACGTGGTGACGGGACTGATCAAGTCGAACATGCCGTGCCGCATCTCGTTCAAGGTGGCGAGCGGGATGGACTCGCGGATCGTGCTCGATCAGAAGGGGGGCGAGTTGCTGCTGGGTCAGGGCGACATGCTGTACCTGTCGCCACGGACGAGCAAGCTGGTGCGTTCGCAGGGGACGCTGGTCGACGACAAGGAGATCCGGCGGGTCGTCCGGTTCATGCGCGACATCGCGGGGCCGACCTTCGAGCGCCAGCTCATGCAGATTCGTTCGGGCGGCACGGACGAGGAGCGGCTCATCGAGAGCGAGAACAACTCGTCGGCATCGCTCGCGGCGGCGCAGGAAGACCCGATGTTCGACCGCGCGGTGGAGATCGTGCTGGAGTCCGGACGCGGATCGGTGTCGCTCTTGCAGCGACGGCTCGCGATCGGGTACACACGCTCGAGCCGCCTGATTGATCTGATGGGCATCGCGGGGATCATCTCCGACCACAAGGGATCGGTGGCGCGGGACGTGCTCATCACGATCGAGCAGTGGGAGGCGATGAAGCGTCTGGCGGCGGAAGACGAGAAGCGTGAGCAGAGCGCGGGGACGCTCTTTGCGGGCGAGAACGAGGGAGATGGCTCAGGCAGGAGCGTTGCGCCGGCTTCGGAGGAGGCACCGTGGGAAGACGACGAGCAATCGGAGACTTCCTTTGATGATGAGACCGATGAGAACGAGGACGAGTCGGATGATGAAGGCAATGTCGCCGAGATGACCGAGGAGATCGACGAAGAGGGCGAGGAGGGGGACGATGAGCCGCCGGACCCTCGGGTGATCCGTCCGGACCAGCGTCGGAACCAGGGCGCGGCCTGAGCGGCGGGCAGGAATGTCATTGGATGCTCAGGGGCTTCCCGATTCGGGGAAGCCCCTTTCAGTTTGTCGTCGGAGGATACGAGTGGGTGAACCTTGATCCCGATCCGTTCGGTAAGATGATGGGGTCTGGGTTCGGCGAGATTTCGGATCGTTGGAGATTCAATGATCTCAACCTTCTCCACCGTCGAATGTTTGATAGGGGTCGGGTGGGGTTGAACGGTTCGCAGGCCATGAGAGGAACAGGGATGGGAACGGACGCCCGCGGCATCGCGAGTCAGATCGAGCGCGGGCTGAGGCGTCTGCGCACGACGGCCCGCTTCATGCTGATCGGGCGTGGCGTGGCGATCGTGCTCGCGGCTGTCATCGTCGCGATGGTGACGGTCGGGATGCTCGACTTTGTGCTGCGCTTCCCGCGCGGATTCCGTGTTGTCTTCCTGATCGGGCTGGGGGTCTTCCTCGCGTGGGGGTTCGTTCGGTTCGTGCTCCCGGGCGTTCGGTTCCGGCCCCCGTTGCACGAGGTCGCGTTGCGCGTCGAGCGCAGCAGGGCGGGTCGCGAAGCGGGGCTTGAGGGTGTCCTGGCGTCGGGCCTTGAGTTCGCGGATTCAAAGGGACAGACGCCGATCGAGCGTGCGCTGGCCGAGCAGGTTGCGGATCGTTCGTCGCGGCTGTGGTCGCCCCGTCTGGTCGGGGCGATGCTCGCGCCGAGATCCGCTGCGGTCGCGGGCGGGATGCTGCTTGCTGCGGTGTTCATCGCGGTTGCTCCGGTGTTTGTCTGGCCTGAACTGGTGACGACGGCGGCGCGGCGGGTGCTGACGCCGTGGTCGAGCGTGAATTGGCCGACCCGGACGCTGGTCGCTGACGGAACGAACGTTCAGGTCCATCCGGCGAATCAGGCACTCGCGTTGCGGGCGGTGCTGACCCGGACGAATAGACGCGAAGGGCAGACGCGTGTGACGGCGCAGTTCCGCGTGATCGACGGTGCCAAACCGGGGCAGACGCAGACGGTCGTGCTCACGTCGCAGAATCGTGTGGTCGAAGTGCCTGAGGTGGAGCGTCGAGGAGACCCGACGAGCGGGGAGCTGTTCGAGCGTCTGATCGAGCCGGGCTCGCTCGCGATGGGGCACTCGGCCGACGTGGCGGCATCGCGTGATGAGTTCGAGGTTGAATACTGGTTTCAGTCTGAGGACAGCCGCACGGAGCCGGTGCGGGTGCTTGTGGTCCGGCCTCCGAGCGTGAGGCGTGCGTCGATCGTGGTGGACGCTCCGGCGTATGCTCGCGATGCGCTCGCGGCGTTGGAGCCGGAGCGCGTGACGGCGACGACCATCGTCGATCCTGAGAGAGACCGGAGCGGTGCGATCGCGCCCGCGCTCAAGGGCTCTCGGGTCGCGTTGACGATCGAGCACAGCAAGCCCGTGCCGGCGACGCTGCAGGGTGAGGCGGGGCATTCGGGGTTCCTCCGGCAGGCGCTCGGCCTCGAATCTTTACCGGATGATCTGCGTGCGAAACTGGAGCCGGACCGTTGGTCGTTCGAGTGGACGCTTCGCGACCCGATGACGCTTCGTGTCATGGTTGTCGATCGGCACGGGCTGAGGTCTGCGGACGAGGTGACGCTGGCGTTTGATGCGATCGATGATGCGGCGCCGACCGCTGCGGTCACGGAGCCGGCGCAGGATGAGGCGGTGCTCGCGACGGCCGTGATCCCCGCGACCGCGGAGGCGCGCGACGATATCGCGGTCGCGAGCGTCGCGCTTGATCTTCAGGTTGCGCGCCCGCCCGCTCCGAGTTCGGGCGTCGGGCCGGAAGGTGTCGGTGAGCCGCGAGTGGCGGCGGGACCACTTGCTCCGGAGTCTGCAACTCGGACGCAGAGCGCGCGGACGGTGCTCGAGTTGGCGTCGCTGGATCTTCGCGAGGGCGACGAGGTGTGGTTGCACGCGATCGCGACCGACGGGTATGCGCTCGACGGTGCATCGCACGGGGCGGTGCGATCGACGACGAGACGCCTCAGGGTGATCTCTGAGCCGCGCCTGATCGAGCAGGTTCGGGCGGAGCTTCAGTCCGTGCGTCAGGCGGCGATTCGCCTGGATGCGGAACAGTCGGAGATCACGCGCGCGGGTGAGCGGGTGCCGCCGCCTCGCGATCTGGCCGAGCGTCAGGCGGCCCTCGGCGAACGGATCGCGGCGCAGCGTGAGACGATCGAGCGGCTGGCGCAGCGCACGGAGCGGAACAATTTGCGGGATACCGCGCTCGAGAGCATTCTCGGCGATGCGAGGTCGTTCGTCGAGGGCGCTGCGGCTGCGTCGCAGCGCGCGACCGAGGGAATCCAGGAGCGGGCGGCCGGGCTCGAGCGTTCGCAGGAGCTGGAGGCGTCCGAAGAAGATCCCGCGATGCAGGAACGCATCGCGAGCGACCAGGAGCAGGTGCGGGACGAGCTTGGCCAACTGGTTCGGCTGCTGGACAACGGGCAGGACGCGTGGGTTGCGAGGCGTTCGGTCGAGCGGCTGCTCTCCGAGCAGCGGCGCCTGCTCCAGCAGACGCTGGACATCGCCTCACGGACCACGGGCCGGGATGTCTCGGCGCTGACCCCCGACGAGCGAACCGAGCTGGAGCGGATCGCAGATCGCCAGCAGGACGCGGCGGACGCGGCCACGGGCGCGCTCGACGAGCTCTCCGAGCGGAGCAGAGATCTGCGCGAAGCGGACGCGGCCCAGTCGCAGGCGATGGCGATCGCGACACAGCGCGGCCGATCGAGCAACATTGCGCCGAAGCTTGAGGAGGCGGCGCAGCAGATCGCGCAGAATCAGGCGAATGCCGCGGCCCGGCGCCAGCAGGAGGCGATCGAGACGCTGGAGGAGATGCTGCGCGATCTTGACAGCGCGGAGCAGCGTCGTGACCAGGCGCTTCGCCGGCAACTGGCGAGCATCATCGAGTCGCTGGAATCGCTGATCGCGCAGCAGGATGTTCAGATCGCGTTGCTGGCCCGCGCGAGGGGCGGCGGACCGACGGCAGGGCTCGACACGGGGATGATCCGGCTGAGCCAGAACACGCTGGGTGTGATCGATCAGATCTCCGCAGCGGGGCGGGGGATGGAGGGTGTGGGGAATCTGGTTCTTGCGGCGTCGACTGCGCAGGGGATCGCGATCGCCTCGCTGCGTGAGCCGCTTGACCTTGAGAGCGCGGACAGCGCGGAGCGTTTGAGCGCGACGCGGCTACGGGATGCGAAGGCCGAGGCGGAGCGTCTGGATAAGGAGGCGGCCGAACGCGATGCGGGCCGGAAGCGCAAGGAGCTTCGGGCGGCATACCGGGAGGCCCTTGAGCAGCAGATCGACCTGCTCCGCCGGAGTGAGCCGCTGGCCGGACGGGAGCTGGATCGACGCGAGAGGGCGGGCGTCCGGCAGGCGGGAGAGCAGCAGGACGGGCTTCGCCAGATGCTGGATGAGCTTCGCCAGAAGACAGAGGAACTCGCCGAGGTGCAGGTGTTCGCGTTTGCGCACGAGCGCATGGACCAGGACATGCGCAGCGCGGCAGAGTCGCTCCGCGAGGCACGCGTCGATCGGGGTGTGGTCCGGCGTCAGGAGACCGCGGCGCGATTGCTGCAGTCGCTGCTGAACGCGCTCGCCGATCCGAAGGATGAGCGTGATTTCAGGGATCAGGCGGGGGGTGAGCAGGGCGGCGGAGGGGGAGGCCAAGGGCAGGGGAACGAGCGGATGATCCCGGATCTTGCGAAACTCCGCCTCTTGCGCGAGATGCAGCAGTATGTGCTCGAAGCGACACGCGCCGCGGACGACGATCCTTCGAGCGCGACGGCGGATGAGATCGAGTCGATGGGCCGGCTCCAGCGAGAGATCGCCGAGCAGGGTCGCGCGCTGCTCGAATCGATGGCACAACCGACACAGTCTCTGCCGACCGGTCCGGAGGCACCCGAGACACGGCCCATCGAGCGCGGACCCGGGATCTCGGGGAGAGCGACAGGAATGGAGGGGCGGTCGTGACCGATCGGAAGCGAATCCGTCTTGCTCTCGTGCTGGCTGCGGGCACTGCGTTCGGCGCGAACGCCGGTGTCGTTGTCGATCCGCCGAAGCGCCTGCCGTCGCTCGACGAGTTGCTGGGGCTGCGACAAGCCGGTGCTGAAGATGCGGAAGTCCGCCTTCCTGAGGAGCCCGGGCGCACCGCGCTTGATGAGAAGTTGTCGGCGGAAGAGGCGGCCGAGGCGTTCCAGCAGGCCGTGCGTCTGATGGAGCAGACAGCGGCGCGGCTCGATCCGGGGCAGGACATCGGGCTTGTCACGCAGCGTCTGCAAGAGGACGCGGTGCGGAAGCTCGACGCGGTGATCGCCGCGGCGATGCAGAACCAGCAGAGTTCTTCGTCGTCGTCTTCCTCGTCGTCCTCGCAGCAGGAGCAACAGCAACAACCGAACCAGCAGCAGCGCGAGCAGCAGGAGGCGCAGAGCCAGGAGAACTCGCAGGGCGATCCGAGCGAGGGAACCCCGCCCGGGCGGCGCGACGGGCATATGAACAGCGTCGAGTTGAACGCCGCGGCGTGGGGCGCGTTGCCGGCACGCCTGCGCGACGCGCTGGTGCAGGGCTCGAGCGACCGTTTCAGTTCGATCTACCAGACGATGACGGAGCAGTACTACAGGCGGCTCGCCGAGGAGCCCAAGCGATGATCCGCGTGCGGCCGAGGTTGTTCAGGTGTGGTGTTCCGCGTGTGTGCCTGCTCATCGCGTGCGCTCTGGCGCATCGACACTCGGCAGCACAGGACATCCCACCGGCCGCCCCACCAGTCTCCGCACCAACTGCGGAGCGTCCGGCAGCGCGGCCTGATCCCTTGAGCGACATTGCGATCGAGGGGCGTATCAGCGCGCAGAACTTCGTGCTCGAGAACGAGATCACGCCTGAGTTGGATGCGTCGGTGACCCGGGGGCTCGCGTATCTCGCGCAGCAGCAGAATTCTGACGGTTCGTTCGGGGATCTGCGATACGAGAGGAACATCGCGATCACCGCGCTCGCGTGTCTTGCGTTCATGGCCGACGGGAGTGTGCCGGGACGGGGCCCGTACGCCGAGCACGTCTCCAAAGGTCTCGACTTCGTGCTGGCGAACGTTGCGGAGAATGGCTTGCTGGCGTCGGACGCCGCGAACGGGCCGATGTACGGGCACGGGTTCGCGACGCTGTTCCTTGGCGAGGTCTATGGAATGACGGCGGGCGGTGGAGACACTCGCCTGGCGCAGCGGACGCACGAGGCGTTGGTGAAGGCCGTGCGCCTGATCGAGGCGACGCAGAACGACCAGGGCGGGTGGCGGTACAACCCGGTGCCGTACGACGCGGATGTGTCGGTCACGATCTGTCTTGTGATGGGTCTTCGTTCGGCGCGGAACGCGGGGATCGAGGTCTCTCGCGACACGATCGATCGCGCCGTGACCTATGTGCGCCAGTGCCAGAATCCTGACGGGGGGTTCAAGTATCAGCTCGACGTGGGAGCGTCGGCGTGGCCTCGTTCTGCGGCGGGCGTGGCCGCGCTGTACTACGCGGGGATCTATGAGGACGAGTCGCTGAATCGCGGGCTGGCGTATCTCACCATGGCGGCGATGCCGGGCACGGGCCGCGCGCCGCGCACGCACTACTTCTATGGGCATTACTACGCGGTGCAGGCGATGTACCTCGCGGGCGGGGAGTGGTGGTCCAGGTGGTGGCCCGCGACCCGCGAGGAGCTGCTCGCGCAGCAGCAGGACAACGGCTCGTGGGACGATCGATCCGTGGGGCCGACGTATTCGACGGCGATGGCGCTGCTTGTGCTTCAGATGCCGAAGCGGTATCTGCCGATCTTTCAGAAATGAACCTTTCGCTGATCATCGCGGCGTTGTCGCTCTTCTCCGGACCCGATCCGGCGAGCCGCACGCTTGTCGGCGCGGATCTCTCGCGCCAGACCGTCACGCCCGAGCGGCTCGAACTCTCGGGTATGTCGTACGTCGATGGGGCGGGGGTGAGGCGGAGCGCGCCCGCCTCGCAGATTCTGGCCGTGTACGCCGCTTCGGGAACGCGGGTCGCGCCGGTCGATGGGCTGCGTGCGGTGGTGACTTCGGACGGGCAGCGGCTCGTGGGCATGGTCGAGCATGTGGAGGGGGACGAGGAGACGATCGCGGTCGTGCATCCCACGCTGGGTCGGCTGCATGTTGCGCTGGATCGCGTCCGTTCGATCTCCGAGGCGAGCGAACCGTCGCCGATGCTCACGCCGGGCGATGACACCGTGATCCTGAGCAACGGCGACCTGCTGCGCGGGTTTGTTGCCGGTCTTGCGCCGAGCGCGGAGGGGGATGCGTTCGCCGGCGGTTCCGTGCTGCTGATCGATCTGGACACGGGGTCGCGGAGGCGGCTCGGGCTCGAGACTGTCTCGGTTGTGCTGATCTCGAACCCGCAGACCGCAGCGAGCGGGCCACGTGTGTGGCTCTCGGACGGATCTGCCATCGGCGTGCGTGAGGCCGTCGCGGCGGGGCCGGGGCTGGTCCGGCTGACGCCGATCGACGGGATTCGGCGCGAGACGGAATCAGAGCAGGGTGTCACGCCGGGCGATGGAACGGGATCTGGCACGACGATCGTGCTGGACAACGTGATCGGGTGGATGCCGGATGCGAAGCGGTTGAGCCCGCTCGCGTCGGCGAAGCTCATCGGCGTGACACCGGTTGAACCGAGGCCATGGACAGATCAGCCGACGATCGCGGATGCGGCGACTGCGACGCTGGGTGCTCCGGATATTCTGCTGCCGGGTCCGTCGTCGATCGAGTGGGAGTTGCCTGAGGGAACGGACGGGCTCTCGTGCGAGGTCGTGCTTCCCGAGGCGTATCGAGACTGGGGCGACTGCGAGGTCGTGATCCTTGCCGGCGATGCCGGACGCTCGACCGAGCGATGGAGAGGGCGACTCAACGCGGGCACACCGACGCTCGCGGTTCGTCTTGAGATGGCTGATCGCCCTCGTTGCATGGTGGTTCGCGTGGATCCCGGTGAGTTCGGGGCTGTTCAGGACAGGCCGACCCTGATCGCGCCGCTGCTGAGGATCACGCCGCGTTGAGGGCGTGCGGGTTCAGCGGACCTTGAGTGTCCAGAGCGCGACGGCGACGAGAAGCACGGCGACGATCCATGCGCGGGCGACGATCTGCTGCTCTTTCCATCCCGACAGGTGGAGGGCGTGGTGGTACGGCGCGATCTTGAAGACGCGCCTGCCTGTGCCGGTGGCCATGCGGGTGGCCTTGAAGACACCGACCTGGATCGTGACGGATGCGATCTCAAGGAGGAAGATGCCGGACATGAGCAGGACCACGGCCTCTTGGCGGGTCACGATCGCGATGTAACCGATGAGCGCGCCGAGCGCGAGCGAGCCGGTGTCGCCCATGAAGACATGAGCCGGTGAGCAGTTCCACCACAGGAAGCCGAGGCACGCGCCGATCATCGCGCCGGCGACCACGCCGAGCTCGTCGGCGAAGGGGATGTGCGGCACAAGCAGGTATCGAGAGGCCTGCTCGCTGCCGGCGATCAGGGCGAGGACCAGAAGACCGACGGAGACCGCCGCGCTGATGCCCCCCGCGAGGCCGTCCATGCCGTCGGTGATGTTGACGGCGTTGCTCATGCCGGTCAGCATGAGCACGGCGAGCATGATGAACGCGCCGCGCCCGAGGTAGATGAGCTGATCCGAGACATCGCCCTGGGCAGACTCATAGGTTTTCTGCAACGGGAGGTTGAGCACGTGGCCGAGGTCGTGGGCTGCGGCGGTGTCGGCGTGATTGAAGACGAAGAACCCGACGAGCAGGCCGAGCCCGAGCTGGAAGACGAGTTTTTCCCACGCGTAGAGGCCCTGGCGGCTGCCGCCGCGCCGTGCGGCCGTGAGCTTGAGCCAATCGTCGAACCCTCCGAGGATCGCGGTCCAGAGCATGACGATCAGTGCGAGTTGCACGTAGAACTTCGTGACATCGGCGAGAAGGATCGTGGCGATGGCGATCGCGCCGACGATCAGCGCGCCGCCCATGGTGGGCGTGTTCGCCTTGCCCTGGGAGTGGGCACGGAGTGCCTCGGCGTCGGTCGCGCCGGTGTCGCCGATCTTGAGACGGACGAGGAGACGGATCACGCGCCGGCCGAAGACGAGGACGATGAAGAACGCGAGCAGGAGCGCGGCGAGGGCGCGGAACTGGATCTGGTCGAGGATGCCCATGGTCCAGTAGAGGTTGTTCGCCTCGAGCCAGTCGCGGATGTTGGAGAGCAGGACGTAGAGCATCAGGCGTTTACGCTCCGTGTCTGGGCCGGCTCGGCCGAGTGGGAGCGGAGCGTGTGCTGGTCGGGCGAGGCGTGGCGAGCGGCGATCGCGTCGGCGATGCGTTCGAGGCGCATCCCGCGTGAGCCCTTCAGAAGCACGACATCGCCGGGGCGAACCATGGAGGCGGCGCGGGCGGCCTGCTCGGGCGTGGAATCTGCGAGAGCCAGCACGCGGGCGAGATCGCCTCGTGACGCGAGCAGATCGGCGCGGGCCGACATCATGGGGCCCACGAGCACGACGCGATCGATGCCCGCCTCGCCCGCGACGGCACGGAGGACGTCGTCGTGAAGCGAGGGACCATCCGGCCCGAGTTCGAGCATGTCGCCGAGAACCAGAACCCGTCCCGCGCCGGGCTTCGGTTTCAGAGCCCCGAGGGCCTCCAGCGCGGCGAGAACGGAGTCAGGATTCGCGTTGTAGGCGTCGTTGATCAGATCGATGTCGCCGATGCGCGTTCTCTCGAGCCGCATCGACTCGCCCCGAGCCGAGGCGAGCCCGCGATGGATGTCATCGTCCGAGAGGCGAAGTCGGCGGGCGACGGCGACTGCGGCGGCGGCGTTGCACGCGTTGTGGGCACCGATCAGCGGGACACGGAATCGTGCACGGTCGTTGAGCGTGAAGTCCAGGCCGGAGTCGTCCTGCTCGACGCTCACGACGCGGATGTCCGCGGTCGAGGACGTGCCGAACCTGATCATGGTGGGGCCAGATCCTGCGTCGCTTCGGAGCGATCTTGCCTTGAGCACATCATCGAGTTCGGCGGATTCGGCGGTGAAGACGCCCAGCCCACCGGGCCGGAGGTGATCGAGCACGCTGGACTCCTCGGTCGCGACGCCCTTGACGGAGCCGAAGAACTCAAGGTGCTCGCGGCCGATGCTCGTGATGACCGCGACATCGGGCTGGACCACCTGAGAGAGCGTTGCGATCTCGCCGGGCGCGCTGGTGCCGACCTCGCAGACGAGGTACTGGTCGCCACGCTTGGCGCGCAGGATCGTCAGGGGAACACCGATCTCGTTGTTGAAACTCTTGATCGAGGCGGAGCCGCGCATCGCCGAGCCGAGCGCGGCGTCGATCAGACGGACGGTCGTCGTCTTTCCGTTGGAGCCGACAACCGCGATCACGCGGGTCCCTTCCAGCAGTCGGCGCCAGGCGGCTCCGAGCCGGAGGAGCGCGGCCCGCGTGTCGCTGACGCGGAGCACGCTCACGCTTCCGAGCGACGGGAGATCCACATCGGCGGAGACGATGATGAGCGATGCACCGGCTTGCGCGGCCTCTGCAACGTAGAGGTGCCCGTCGGTGTTCTCACCCTTGATCGCGATGAAGATGTTTCCGGGCTGAACAGCGCGCGAGTCGATCGCCACGCCGGTCAGCGTCTGGTCTGAGCCCGGATCGGGACGGGCGAGCCATGTGCCGCCCGCGGCCGCACGGATTCCATCCGGTGTCCAGAACCTTGCATGCTCGGTCAACCCGTCCTCCGATCGATACGCACACGCCGGATCATCCGGCGCGGTTCTTCGCTGTTATGCACGCCGCGCCGCCAGGACCGCTGCGGCGATGGCCGCGTCATCAAACGGGACCCTGTAGGTGCCGCCTCGCCCATCGGGGAGTTCCTGATCGGCCTCGTGGCCCTTTCCCGCGATGAGCACGATATCGAGCGGCGCGGCGTTGCGTATGGCGTGCTCGATCGCCTCGCCCCGGTCGGCGTGAACGACGACGCGCGACCTTGCCTCAGGACTTTCGATGCCCGCGATGATTTCGTTGATGATGTCCGATGGACGCTCGCTCCGCGGGTTGTCGCTCGTCAGGACAACGACGTCGGCAAGCTCGGCGGCGATCCGCCCCATGCGCGGGCGTTTGGCGCGGTCCTTGTTTCCGCCCGCACCGAAGACGACCCAGAGACGTGGTGCCGGCTCGCCATCGACAGGCGCGGGGAGCACGCTCCGCACAGCGCGGAGGGCATTCCTGAGCCCGTCGTCGGTGTGCGCGAAATCGACAAGTACAGTCGGGAGTGCGGCGCGCTGCGCGCGTGTGAGCCCCGGAAGGACGACGGGATCGAGCCGGCCGCGGGGTGTTGTGCAGCCGGAAAGACCGGACGCGATGGCATCTTTCGAGAGCCCGAGGACGTGGCAGACCGCAACGGCCTGGAGGGCGTTCATGGCGTTGTGATCGCCGATCAGCGGGCAGGTCGCGTGGATGCCGCCCCACGGCCCCTCGATCGTGAGTTCCATCCCCTTGGTCGAGCGGGCGGTGATGGTGACGCCGCACGAGGAACCGGATGATCTTTCGCTCTCTGTCAGCCCCCTTGCGACGCAGCATAGAACGTGTGCGCTGCAGTTGCGCAGCATGCGCTGGTGGGCGGGGTCTTCGGCGTTCACGATGGCGAAGCCGTCGGTCGGGATGGACTCGAAGAGAGCGGCCTTCGCGTCTGCGTACCGCTCCATGGTCTTGTGGTAGTCGAGGTGGTCGCCTGTCAGGTTGGTGAAGACGCCGACCCTGAAGCGGATGGCGGCGACGCGCCCCTGGTCGAGTGCGTGGCTCGATGTCTCCATCGCGCAGGCGCCGCAGCCGAACTCGACCATGGTCGCGAGGGTGCGGCTGACCTCGACGGCGGGGGGCGTGGTCATGGTCGCCGGGGCGATCTCGCGCCCGTCATCGATCAAGACCGTGCCGATCATCCCGCAGCGAAGGGATGATGCGTTAGTGATCTGGTGGATGAGATGAACGACTGTTGTCTTGCCGTTGGTGCCGGTGACGCCGACCATGGCGAGTTTGGAGGAGGGGTTGCCGTAGAAGCGCTCGGCCATGAGGGCGGAGACGCGAGGGATGTTGGGTGTCACAACGACGGCGACGTCTTTGCCGAGGTCGCGGTGGTGTGCGCCGGGCTCGCAGATACCCCCCTCGCAGACTCGCGGATCATCGGAGACAATGGCGACCGCGCCCTGCTCGCAGGCCTGGCCGACGAAGGCGCGTCCGTCGGATTTCCAGCCGCATCGAGCGACGAAGAGGGATCCTGGCATGACGGTGCGGCTGTCCTCGGTGACATCGCAGATACGGACGGCATCGGGATCGCCCCGGGCGATCCTGACGTCTAGCCCAGCGATGAGATCGGACAGTTTCACGTCGCTCTCCACGTCGAACAGACCACGCTCAATCATCGGATCGAGCGTGGTGCCTGCGCTCAATCCCCGAGCACTCGGATACCCACATTGTCTGCACACCGGGTGCGCGAGTCGCGGCAGATCAGAAGAGCGGCAGCACCCTGACCTGCAACCGTTCGCATGGGGCCAAAGGGGATCTTCAGGGCAGGATGAGCATCGCATCGCCGTAGGAGTAGAAGCGATACCCGCACCGGATCGCCTCGGCGTACAGGGTGCGGACCCGTGCGATCCCTGAGCCGGGGTGGCCTTCACGCTCGAAGAGGGCGGCGACGAGCGCGAGAAGCGTCGAGCGAGGAAGGTGGAAGTTGGTCATGAGCCCATCGACCAAGCGGAGCCGATAGCCGGGTGAGATCAGCAGGCGCGTGTCGATGTGGTCCGGCCAGGGATCGGGGAGCCGGGCATCGGGCATCAGGGCTCCGTAGGACTCGAGCGTTCGGATGCTGGTTGTGCCGACGGCGACGATGCGTCCGGCATGTGTGGCTCTCTTCTGCATGATCTGCGCCGCCAGATCAACGCCCATGGAGCACCATTCCGAGTGCATGGGATGGTCGAGCAGGGATTCGGTCTCGACCGGCTTGAAGGTGCCCGTGCCGACATGGAGAAGGACGCGGCCCTGCAGCACGCCCTTGGCCTCGAGGCGCGCCAGCAACTCGGAAGTGAAGTGGAGCCCGGCGGTCGGTGCGGCGACAGATCCGGGAGCGTCTGCGTCTGCGTACACGGTCTGGTAACGGGCCCGGTCGCTGGGATCGGGGACGTTCTCGGCGCTCTCGCGTCGCGCCGCAAGGATGTACGGGGGCAGCGGCGTGCGCCCGATCGCGGCCAGGATTCTGAGGTGCTCGCCGGCAGCGACCGGACGCCCCCCCACTGCGACATCTGAAATCCAGCCGCCTTCATCGCCCGAGGCACGCTCGACCAGCGTCAGCACGATGTCCGAGGGCTGATCGTTCGGATCGAGGAGGGTGAGGGTGGAGCCGGGTCGGGCGCGCCGTGCCTTGATGAGCACTTGCCAGCGTGCGGCGCCGGGTGGGTTGCCGGCGAGTTCGTGGAGAAAGAGCCCCTCGACCTTGCCGCCGGTCGAGAGGTTCGCTCCGATGAGCCGCGCGGGCAGGACCGAAGTGCGATTGAAGACCATCATGTCGCCGGCGCGAAGGTACTCAGGCAGATCACGAACGTGGCGGTGTTCCAAGAGCGAAGCGTCGGAGCGGCTGACGACCATCAGCCGAGCGGCATCGCGCGGCTCGGCGGCTCGCGTGGCGATCACGCCCTCGGGCAACTCATACTCCAGCTCGCTTGTCCGCACGTGAGACTCTGCTCCTGAAAGACCGACCCCCGTTCAGGGATCGGCGGGTGTTGCATCGACGCCACACGCCCCGAAGCGTGCGAACCACGCCCGGCATCACGCGCCCCACGCCGCGCGTCCCAGAACAAGAGTCCTGCGCGATCGTGCGGTGGAGGGCCGGAGATTATGGGCCTCGAGTGAACGGTCCGACGGGCGGCACGACACTCGCACCCCAGTCTGGCGATGAGCCCCGCGATCGGGACATCCTCGGACTTTGTTGACTTCGCCCCGCATGCAGGCCGGATCGAGCATCGCCACGCGGCTTGCGAGCGTGCGTCGGCCTGTCACGATCCGTGCGTTACCGAGCGCGACGCAGACTGCTTCGAGCGAGGTCCTGTCCCGTTTGCGGACTTTCTCTACCACGAGAACCGCCGCTTGGCGTTCGAGCACCCCCGTCTGGCTGTGGGGAGCGATGCAGTGTCGGGCGGGGATGGCAGAATCGCTCCAGAGTCGGGGATCGCGCCCGCATTGACATCGCCCGAGAGCGCGCGGCCAGTGGATGCGGCTCGCAGTGAATCGAACGCCGGTGAACAGAGGACGACGCGTCAGGGCGCGATCGTGCTGAACCTGTCGCGTCCGACGCTGGTGGCGAAGTTCATCGACCTGTACGCCTGAGGCGTCTGGATGTCGGCTCGGAGAGCCGACCCACCCAAGATCAGAACTGACGCTGGACGGTCGCGCCGGGATAGAACCGCGCGAGCATCTCGCGATAGGAGAGGCCCTGATCGGCCCACCCCTTGGCGCAGTACTGGCACATGCCGACGCCGTGGCCGAAGCCGCCACCCTCGAAGACGGCGCGGTTTCCGGAGAACAGCACCTGGAAGTTGCCGCTGTGCATGCGGACTTCACGCGTGATATCGGGGAGGCCCGGCACGTTCTGGTTTGCGGCGAATCGGAGCTGCTCTGCGCTCAGTGTGTAGGTCTTTCCCTTGTCGTCGGTGAGGCGGAACTTTGTTGGACGTCCGACGATGTTCTGCTCGAGGGACTCGATAGAACGGATGGTGCCGATCTGGCCGACGCCGCCGCCGTTTGTCTGTCCCCAGGCGCGGACGCGCTGGCTGAGTTGGCCGAGGTCACGCTCGACACGCCAGCGAAAGAGGGGCGAGCCCTGGCATCCGAAGGCCCGCGAGCGGGCCTGCAGTGAGGGCGAGCGGTTGTACTCATAGCCGGGACCGAAGGGCCATACATCGGTGGCCCCGTTGGGCTTCCCGCCGCACGTGCTGGAGTAGTAGGCCCGGAGCGTGCGTCCACCCTCGACAAGGACAAGGCCACGGGTGTTGCGAGTGCCGGCCTTGGCGACTTCGAGCGTGGTGCTGCCTCCGAAGACCTGGTCGGCAGTGGTGGACTCCACGTCGAACGACTTCCCTTGGGCGCGGGCGCGTGTGCGCTCGTGCATGGCGTATGAGCGAGCGGCGATCGCCTGGGCCTCGTACGCGCCGAGGGGCCACGAGGCGATGAGTTCCTTGGAGACGACGCCCTCGATGTACTGTTCCATGGGGAGCGTGGCGATGATGTCGAAGCGGCCCCGGCCTCCCGCGCCCCCTCCGAGGTCAGACCGCTGCTTGATGACAACGCTCGACGCATAGGGCGTCCCGTCGACACGAACCAGACCCGCGCCGGCGTTGGCGTCGGGCATGGTGATCTGCACGTCTGCGCCATCACCGAACACGATGCGCCGGCCGTAGAGGTCGGTGAGTTCGATGCCGCCGACCCCGGCCCGGGCCTTGACGGGGGCGTTCATGGTCTCGGTCCGTCCGGCGAGCCCGCGTGCGACAAGGCGCGACGAGGCGTTGGCGGCTCCGATGTCGGCCAGTTCGACACCGTCACGGATCCGCACGCGGATGTCCGGCTCTACGCCGAAGGGCCTGATGTCGGTCAGGGGCTCGGGCTTCGAGGCAGACTCGCAGCCGACGCCGAGGGCGACAAGGGCCGCAAGGATCGCCGTGCTGGAGCGAAAGAGAAGTGATCGGCTGGTGGAACGTGCTTGCATGGTCTTCTCGGTCGTGAACGTTCTTTGGATACGGCGCGTGGGACTCCACCGGCGGCTCCGCGTGCGCGACAGTATCATCGTCTCGACCACCGGAGTACGCCCAATGATCGCACACATGATCGGAACGATTCGGAGTATCGCGAGGCCCCGGCTTGTGATGGGTGCTTTGCTCGCAGCTGCGGTGCTGGCTGCTTCGGGGTGTCGCTCGAACAAGCCGAGTCTGAGCGATGCGCGGTATGACGGCCCGCCGATCCAGATCGATCGGACCGGCCGGGTCTATCGGCTGATCATGCAGGCGCCGACGCCCGGGTGGACGTTCACGCTCGATCACGTCACGCCCTCTCTGGACAAGGCGACGGTCACCGTCACGGCGAGGAAGCCGGACCCCTCGTACATGTACCCGCAAGTCATTGTCACGCAAGAACTTCTCACAACGGTCGAGACTACGGTGCCGATCGATGTGTACGCCCGGACCAGCGAGTTTGTGACGTCGGCGAAGGTGCAGACCTACCAGTTCCTGGGTTCCAGCACCCCCTGATCGCCCGGAGCGTGATACGCTGTTCATATGCCCGACCTTTCTCCGAACGCGATCGACCTGCTGCGATTGACGCTCGTGCCGGGGCTCGGCCCCGTGTTGATCTCGCGGCTCTTGAAGAAGTTCGGCTCGGCGAACGCGGTGCTCCGCGCGTCTGCCGCGGAGATTCGAACGGTCAAAGGGATAGGGGAGGCAAAGGCGGAGACGATCGATCGGTCCCGCGCGGATCTCGAACGATTGGTCGATGCCGAGTTGAGCGCGATCGCGGATGCGGGCGTGCATCTGGTGGTGTTGGGCGAGCCGGGGTACCCGATGCTGCTCGCGCACATCGACGATCCGCCGCCGGTGCTCTATGTCAAAGGTGAGATGCGGACCGGCGATCTCGATCGGGCGACGCTGGCGGTCGTGGGGTCGCGGAAGTGCTCGCACTATGGTCTGGAGCAGTCTCGCAGATTCGCCGGCATGCTTGCCCAGACAGGGGTGACGATCGTCTCCGGGGGTGCGCGGGGCATCGACACGGCGGCGCACAAGGGCGCGATCGACGCGGGGGGAAGGACGATCGCCGTGATGGGGTGCGGGCTCGCGCGGGCGTACCCACCCGAGAACGAGGACCTGTTCGCGCGGATCGCCGAACGGGGCTGCCTGCTCAGCGAACTCCCGTTTCACACGCCCCCCACCGCCGAGAACTTCCCCGCGCGAAACCGCATCATCTCCGGCATGTCGCACGGCACGCTGGTGATCGAGGCGGGGCATCGCTCGGGGTCGTTGATCACGGCGCGTCTGGCGGCGGAGGACCACGGGCGCGAGGTCTTCGCGATTCCGGGTCGAGTCGATTCGGCACACTCCGCCGGCTCGCTGGATCTGATCAAGACGGGTGGCGCGGCGATGGTCACGGAGCCGGCCGACATCCTCGCTTCCCTGCGCGACGCGACAACGTTCTCGCTTGTGGACGAGCGAGCAGCGGAGCACGGAGTTTCCACGGACAGCGGGAGAGACGGGGGGCTCTTCGGAACGACTGAGCTGGAGCGGAAGCGATCGCCGGCGCTGCGCGAGCTCGGGCCGATCGGGCCGAAGGAAGCTGGCGCGCCCGAGGTCTCTGCGATCCCTGTCGATCCCTTGGATGCGAAGATCCTCGGCGCGCTCGATGAGCCGCTGACGCCCGATCAGCTTGCGGTCCGCACGGAGACGCCGACCCATGAGTTACGATCTCGTCTGACGATGCTCGAGATCCAGCGTCGGATTCGACGCGTCGGCACGCACTTTGAGAGGATCGGGCGGTAGCTCTCAGCGCGAGGGCTTGGCTCGGAACGCGTGGATCGCGTATCCGGGCTCGCGGATCTCGATGTCCTGACCCTGCTCATCGATGACGGCGATGCACTCCAAGCCGGCGCGGGAGGTGATCTCTCGCCACTGAGGGAGGTCGTAGCTCCGCAGGGCGTAGGCATCGTCGAAGTGGGCGTCACCTTTGGGGCCGCGCGCGAGCATGTGGCTGTACACCATCTCCTTGCGCTTGCCGGGTCCATCTTCGGCGGGCTCGTAGTTGACGATCTGCGTGACTTCGATGCGTCCGCGCTTGCCGCGCCAGATGTCTTCCTGGGCTTCTTCCTTGCCGTACGCGGAGAGGGAGATGCCGACGATAACCACCCCCCTCGGCTTCATGACGGCGCGGATGCCCGCGAGGTGGGCCAGCATGGCGCGATCACTGGGAAGATGGCGGATGGTGTTGATGAGGTTGAATGCCAGGTCGATTGAGGCGGGCTTGACGTGCTCTTCGAAGCCAACCATGTCGCCGACAAATAGGTTGGCACGACGCGAGACGCCGAGATCTTTCATGCGTGCCTCGGCGTAGGCGATCATCTCCGGCGACCGATCGAAGCCGACGACGCGCACGCCGCGCTTCGCGGCAATCCGCAGATAGCGTCCCGTGCCGCAGGCGGGCTCGAGCCAGCGCATGGTGGCCGGATCGCGCGGGCCGAGGAATCGGCGGGCGATCTTGAAGAGGCCGCGGACCTCCCATTCGGTATCAGGCCCGTGCAGGATGTCGTAGAGATCCGGCTGGCCGTAGAGGCCGTCGGTGCGATCCCCCTCATGTCCTGTGGGTGTTGGGGATGGGTCCGTCTTGGTCATGCGCCAGACACTAGGGGTTCGGAAGGTGTGCGATCGGACTGATGCAAAGAAATGTTGGATGCCGGCACATGAACGCTCATCGGCGGTGTCAGATCAGAGACAATGACGCCCATCGCGGCGGGGTGCGCGTCGTACCGATTGGAGGCAGTGTGATGGTCATGCGGCATATGAAGCTCGCGTCTGCAAGGTTCGCTCGGTCGATCTCGCTCGTGACGGTCATCGCCGGTACGACGGGTCTCTCGCCATGCGCCGGCAGCGCACATGCCCAGGAGATCCGCACTCCAGAAGTCGTTCCCGCTCTGCCCGAGGGCATGCGCGAGCCGACGAACGCCGCGCTGCTCTATGCACGGGCGATGCGCCTCATCGGGGCCGATGCGATCCAACAGGTTCGCGACGCACGCTCGAAGGGCATGGCCATACGAGAGATGCCCGAGATCGCCGCCCTCTTGGAGAACAACTCTGGAAACCTCGCGCTCGCCATCGAGGCGACCCGGCTCGAACGCTGCGACTGGGGTGTGCAGTATTCCAAGGGGCCGCTCGCGCTCGTTGATCACGCGGGGCCGATGCGGGGCATCGTGATCATGCTCGACGCTCGGGCCGCCCAGCTTCTGGATCGCAGCGACGTTTCCGGCGCGGTGGAGAGCATCGCAGCAATCTTCGCGATTGCCGAGCACATCTCGCAGGATCGGATCATGATTTCTTCGCTCGTGTCGATCGCGATGACACAGACCGCGATCGAGCGTATCGGCACGATGCTCGACCTGGGCAAGATCGATCGAGCTAACGCAGAGTCGTTGCTCGGAGCGATCGAACGGATCGAGCGGGCGGGCGACTTCCGGCTTCCGGAAGCGTTCGTGACAGAGAAGTGGATGACCGTCGAGTGGATGCGGGCAGCATACTCGGGCCCACGTGCCGGCGCACAGCTTGTTCAGGTCCTGCAGGCGATGGTGGAGGACCGGGGCGATGCCATGAAGGGCCTCGGGTTGCTCGACGAGGCGGCCCTGGCGGCACAGTTTGACGGCATTGGCCGCGCGTATGACGACATGATCGCGGCGTGGTCCGCACCCGACGCACCTGAGGAACTCGACCGCATCCACGAGGCGGTGCTCGCGGGTGAGTACGGCCTGATCGCGCAGGTGTTCGTGCCCAACTTCGCGAAGAGCCGCGCATCAGTCGATCGATCGAACGAGTCGTTCAAGGCCATCGTGGAGCGCCTTGGACAGGTCAAGTAAACCTTGAGCGAGGCACCCTTGACGAACGCCGGCAGCGATCTTGAGCTTGTTCGCCTGATACGAAAGGGCGACGAGCGGGCCGCACGCGAGCTCTGGGCTCGTGTGGGCCCGTCGCTGCTTGCGGTGGCCAGAGCGGTGACGCGGGACGCGCAGCGCGCGGAGGATGTGGTTCAGCAGGCGATGTGCCGCGTGCTGGAACTGCGGGAGAGGCAAGTACGCGAGATCCGCGATGTGAGCGTGTTCCTCGCGTGCATGGTCAGGCGGCTTGCGATCAACGATGTGCGAAGCAATGGCCGCCACACCCGCCATGGACACGACGCCGGCATCGCGGGCGTGCATCGCGCTGATGTGGGCCGTGCAACGATCAGCGAGCGCAGTGACGAACGCTTGAGTGAGGCGATCGCATCACTGCCCGACGAACTGGCAGAGGTCGTGCTGCTGCGCCATGTCGGCGGACTGACCTTCGACCAGCTCGCGTTCTCGCTCGATCAGAACCGGAGCACCATCGCGGGGAGATACCGGCGTGCGATCGAGGAACTCGAACGTCTTTTGGGCGGCACCCGCGTGATCGAGTGTGCTCGCGATACAGTGAGGGTGACGCCATGAGCCACGATCTTGAGACCATGCTGGACGGGCTCGCAAGAGCGAACGGGAGCGCGCGAACGGAGCCGCCCGAGATGTTCATGCGTCGGGTCCATCGTCGTCGGACCGTGCGGCGCGTGACGCGGGCGGGTGTCGGTGTGTGCGCGATCGCGCTCTGTGCGGGTGCCTTCTTTCTCAACCGGTCCGCCGTTTCGCCGATCGAGCATTCGGAGCCGGAGGTGGTGTACTCCGCGATCGATTGGCCGCCCCTCGCCGCGGGGGGTACTGGTGGCCCTGCAGAGCCGATCATGGCGGGTATCCGGCCGACGGACCCGATGGCCGTCGCGCTGCTCAAGTGATGTACCAGAGGAGCCGGGCGGACTGTTGAGGCCGAGACGACCCGTCGGCCGGCGTGCGGATGGCGGCGCTCGCCCCCTATCGTGAGGCATGAGCATTCGCGTTGCCGTGATCATTCCAGCAGCAGGATTCAGCGGGCGGTATGTCGAGGGGATGGAGGTTCCCCGCTCCAAGCTTGATGAGGATCTCGGCGGGAGGCCTGTGCTCCAGCGCACGGTCGAAGCATTCGTGAACTACGAGCACGAAGAGGTCGTGATCGGCTCGATCATTGTCGCCGGCCCGCACGACCCCGCGCAGATGGATCGGTTCCGTACCCGGCACGGCGACAAACTCGGGTTGCTCGGAGCGCGCATCGTCAGCGGCGGCGTGACCCACCGATGGGAGACGGTTCGGGCCGCGCTCGATCATGTTCCGGATGATGCGACGCACGTTGCGATCCACGATGGGGCCCGTCCGTGCGTGTCGCGCGAGTTGCTTGATCGCGTGTTCGACGGCGCAACCAAGTTTGCGGCGGTGATCCCGGTGATGGAAGTCGGCGACACGATCAAGCGAGTGAGCGAAGATCGCGTGCCGGATCCGAAGCCGGATCCCTTCGCCGTGATTCTTTCGGAGGGGGCCTCGGCGGCGCAGGGCACGGCGTATCTGCGTGTCGAGCAGACGATCGATCGCACGCGTCTGGTGATGGTGCAGACGCCGCAGGTCTTTGAGCGGGGCCTGATCGTTCGCGCGTACGCGCAGGATGATCTTTCGAGCACGGACGATGCGGGGCTGGTTGAGCGACTCGGTGAGCGGGTGATCACTGTGCCGGGAGAGGCACGCAATATCAAGATCACGCGACCGAGCGACCTAGCCCTGTGTAGGAACATCCTGGGCGTTCGCGAGCCGGAGAGCCGGGCGACGCATAAGAGGTTCTGAGACGGAGTGACGGAGTGACGGAGTGACGGAGTGACGGAGTGACGGAGTGACGGAGTGACGGAGATCTAGATGATATCGTCAGACTGTGTCACTGTGTCACTGTGTCACTGTGTCACTGTGTCACTGTCCAGTCAGCGGCCGTAGCGGCGGACGACGCCCTTGACGATGCCCTGGATCTGGCAGAAGCGGACACGGATGGGCTCGAAGTCGGGGTTTGCGGGCTGGAGTCGGATGTGGTCGTCTTCCTTGTAGAAGGTCTTGAGAGTGGTGGAGCCATCGGGGAGGAGAGCGACAACGCGATCGCCGTTCTGGGCGACTTGGGTGCGCTCGACGAGCACGATGTCGCCGCTGAAGATGCCCTCGTCACGCATGGAGTCTCCATCGACTTTGAGCGCGAAGGTTGATTCGCCGCGGGCGGTCGGGAAGAGGAACTCGGTCAGGTCGATCTCGTCGGCATCGGGGACCTTCTCGATGGGGTAGCCGGCGGCGATTTTGCCGACAAGGGGGAAGCGGAGGGGGCGCGACTCGTCGGGGACGGGGATGCCGTCAGCGATCGACAAAGAGCGTGCCTTGTTCGGTTCGCGGACCAGGGCGCCCTTGCGGATAAGCGCCTCGACGTGCTCGAAGACCGTGACCTTGCTGACGCCGATCTCGTCCGCGAGTTCCTGCATGGTCGGGGAATAGCCCCGGCGAACCCGCCAGTCGCGGATGAGCTGAAGAATGCGGAGCTGCTTCGGTGTGAGATTCATGGCGCGAACCCTCCAAGTCGGTTGCGGGAACGATCGGTGTGCGAGACTCTCCGAGCGAAGCCCTGAGGCCGCGCACGGTCATGAGCAGACGACGGCCGGCCTGGATCTGAGAGGCCAGCATTACATGGGCGAGCGAGAGACGCCCGAGCAACAGGACACGATCTGGCTCCGCCGGTGTTTGCCGGGATTGAGTTCCGCGTGTGCGGCACGCGGAGCACCCATCGGGCAGCAGATCCGCATCGACCCGCGAGAGCCGGGCGAAGCGGCCCAGCGACGGAGCGCAGCGGTACTCCGAAACGAACATGCCGCCCGGGCCGAGACGAACAAGCGGCTCGTTGGCGGGAGAGTGACCACCTGATGCCTCCGAGCGACCCTGAACGATGGAAGCAGGACCGCTGGAAGCTCGTCCACTGAAAGGTCGTGTAGGAACCATGACGCCATCCCTGTGCGTGCTCGCCGGATGGCAGGCCACGAAGGGCATGCCCCGGCTTCGTGCCTGCGCGTCTTCCTCGCCGGGACGCTGAGGCATCCGGGCATGCGCCGACACGAACGATGCGAACGGAGCAGCGGTTCCACCGCAAACGTTCCGACAAGTGACGGTCGGTGACGAGAGGATCGGGCCTGCTTCCGAGCCGCGTCGTGCGATCGATACGCGATGCGTTCACATCACGCTCGCTCGAACGACCCGGTGTGTGCGTGGCCAAGATCATGCTCGCACCCCGACAATCGACACCCTTTCCATCGACCGAACTCTGGATCAGGCACGATACTTTCATGCCCTATGGTTTGGACGATGGTATCCAAGTATTATCCATACGATTCGGGTGCTGTCAAGTGTCAATGCGAAGATTCTCTCCGGTGGCCTGTCGGCGATACTCGGAGTGCGTCAGGGTGATGTGAACCCATGATTTATGGGACTGTCGGCACTGCGACGCCGGCGTTGAGGCGTCCGCCGCTCGCGGTGTCGACGATGCTGACCACGATCCGTTCGCGTTGGAGGCGTGAAACGCCGCGCGGGAACGTGAAGCGACGAACCGCCGATGCGCCGGGCTGGATCGAGCTGACCGCCGAGCGTTGCCGGGGATATCCGGGGGCGAATGCCGCGATTTCGAGTGTGATCGGTTCGGTCCCGGTGTTGACGATGAGGACATCGGCCGTGACATCAGGACCCGACGGAGCCGGCGAGAGTGTCGCGTTCACGTCGGCGCGGATGCCGGGCAGCCCGAGCTCGGCGATGGTGACCATACGGATCCAGCCGTAGGCACGATCGGATGTGACCTGCGCATCGAGCACGAACTCTTTTGGTCCTGCTTCTTCAACTGCGGAGGGGACGACGGTGATGGGGATCCGTCCCTCGCCCTTGGGTTCGATCTGGATGCTGCCCGATCGCGGGGTCACGGACCACGAGCGGTCGCGTCGGCCCTGCTCGTCTGAGCCGGGGCGCGTGATGAAGTAGCGGATATCGATCGGAGAACTGAACGGGTTTGCGATGACCAGCTCGCGTTCGTGCGATTCGTTGATCGCCGGGATGAAGGGCGGCTCGATCCGAAAGCCCGCGCCCAGCACGACGATCCTTTCGTCCACGCCCTCAACGATCACCGGTGCCTCGGTCAGCGGCACATCGTGGGTGCGGATTCTGTCACCCTCGGACGGGCTGAACGGTGCGAGTGCCGAACGGTTCCCGTAGACATCGCTCAGCGTGATCTGATCCGGGCCGAGGTACAGAGAGAGGGTCGCCTGCGGATCTCTTCCGTCGGACCAGACGACGATTGCACCGGTCTTCGACTGCTTGGATGAGCCCGCGGGTCCGAGCAGATACGCGTGGATGCCGGGATTTGTCGGGAGGCGCATGATCACCCGTCGATCAACGAGGTGTGATGCGAGCCCGCTCATGGCCACGATCGCGGGGGCCGGAGCCATGTCAGGGTCATTCGAATCAGACGCGAGCCAGGGATCAACCAGACCGAAACGGAGTCTGATGCCTGCCTCGTCGAGGTCGTCGATCCGGCTCCACGCTTCGACAACCATCTTGCAGAACTGGTCGATCGAGATCTCTCGGCCGAATCGCTCGTGGTCGAGCAGGCGTGGAAGGATCGTGAGTTCGATCGGGTCGTTCGAGCGTCGATCCGTGTTGATCAGCGAGGTTGCGAGGGCGTCGATCCATGGCCCGATGCCGCCCGCACCGATCCCCTCGGGGATCGTGACAAAGAGCCCGTCCGGCGCGAAGCCGGCGATGGCGGGCGAGACGCTTGTCGCACCATCCCACGGGATCGAGAGAATCGGGCCGGGCACAAGGTCGCCGATGAGGCGGTCCGCTCGCGTGAGCTGCGTCACCAGCTCGTCGCCGATCGTCATCGGTCCGACCGATGGGCTTCCGAAGAACCATCGCTGCACGGACTGCCCGTATCGATCGATGAGAGGATCGATGTACGGCCTGGCGATCTCGCCCTGATCAGCGATCAATCGGAGGGTGTCGCGCGGGTCCAGGCGAGCGCGAGAGGCCAGTTCCGTGGGTATCGAGGCGAGCGCGAGGCCGACCTCGAGCCCGGCCCCGAGCGACTCTGTGATGGCCCCCTCGATCGGAGTCAGATCGGACTCGATCGAATCGGCCCGCATCTCCGGGCGCCAGGCGGGAAGCACGAGTGAGCCCGCCCCCGTGGTGCGAGCGAACGGGGCGAGCTTGTCGAACATTGCTGGGGGAAGTGCATCGGCCAGAATCAGGAATCGCGCGCCATCCCGATCGGGGCGATCGTGAGGATCGAGCCAACCGAAGGGGAGAACCGCCGAGCCGACGAACTCGCCGTCTGCGAAGAGTTCCATCTGGGCCTCGAACCACCCCTTGGCAGGGAGGGTGGGAGACCAGCGCGTGCCCCCAGGCCCGCGATCTGCGGCGAATGTGATGGAATCAATCAGATGGCCGTCGAGCCCGCGGATTGAGAGTCTGGCGACGAGCGACTGTCCGGTCAGGTCTCGCAGGTGTGCTCGGATCGACGGCGCGATCTCGGATCGGACGATCCCGACCTGACCCGGCGAGTGTGCGCGGCCGGGATGCTCAATGCGCAGCTCCACACGGGGGAGCTGGGTGACACGCACATCATCGAACCACGCCTCGGCGTTGAAGTCTTCAGGCCACACGACGAAGTCGGGAAGTGACGGGGACTGCCATTCCCTGGGCTGGAGCATCTCCATATCGATCTGCAGGAACGCGGCATCCGGCGATGTGCCCCGGATCTGAAGCGACCTCGATACCCACTCGCCGCGTGTGCTGACGGGATCGGTCGTTCGCTCACTCCCAGGGATCACCGCGCCAGAGGCATCGAGCAAGCGTGCGGCGAGCCGGGCTCGGGCGTGTGTGCCTCCGGCGGTTCGCATGTACGCGCTGACGCTGTAGTCCGCGTCGGGGAGCACCGGTATGACACCCGGTTCGAGGCGCAGGCAGGCGGAGCCGCCCGAGACGGGCAGTCGCACACTTCCCTCGCCGGAGCGAGCAGTCTGGTAGTCGAGCTCGCCGGCGTTCCAGGGGGGAAAGCCGGGGCGAGTCGTGCCGCTGGGGTCGTTCTGTGACCTGTACCAGTGCCTCGGTACTTCGAGCGGATTCGTGAGCCGTTCCTCGAAGTCAAAGTGCTTGACGACGCGTCCGGCCAACTTCGGACGAGCGGGGTGGCTCTCGGGCTCGGCACCGTCCGCCAACGCGCGCGGCTGCAAGGGGGCTCCAAGTGCGACCAGGCACAGGAAGAGTCGCACCACGGAACTCGGCGAGCGGGCGTGCATCAGACCATCTATCGGCCGGTTGCGGCCCGGTCGTGCATCGCACGCACCGTAGGACGGTGTTCGGTACGCTCATTCTGATCTGCACCCCCGAAGCCGGAGATGATGCCCGTGGCGCTTCCCCCGAACCATCTACCTCACACCCCGTTCAAGCCCGATCAGACGCCGGAGCGGGCGGCGCGTTCGTTCTACGAGGTGATAAGCCGCCGACGCTCAGTCCGGATGTTCAGCGATCGGAGCGTCTCGGCCGAGACGATCGAGTGGGTTGTCCGTGCCGCGGGGAGCGCACCGTCGGGCGCGAACAAGCAGCCGTGGCGATTCGTGGCGGTGTCGGACCCGGCCCTCAAACGGAAGATCCGCGAAGGGGCGGAGCAGGAAGAGCGGGAGTTCTACGGGCGGATCGCGCCGCCCGAATGGCTGGCCGATCTTGCACCCTTCGGCACGGATGAGAACAAGGACTTTCTGGAGATCGCGCCCTGGCTGATCGTGGTCTTCAAGATGATGAAGACGGATGAGGGAGGGCAGGTGTATTACGTGAACGAGAGTGTCGGGATCGCTGTCGGGATGCTCCTCGCGGCGGCGCACCATGCGGGGCTGGCGACGCTGACGCATACGCCGAGCCCGATGAAGTTTCTCGGAGAGATTCTGGGCAGGCCCGAGCATGAGCGGCCGTACCTGCTCATCCCGATCGGCTATGCATCGGAGGATTGTGTGGTGCCGGACATCACGCGGAAGCCACTTGACGAGATCCTGGTCATGCGGGCCTGAGTTCGTGATTTCGAGGTTGGCCTAGTAGTAAACCTTGCGGTTGTAGACGTACCACTCGAACATCAGCACGGCCAAGGCGGCAAGAAGCAGCCACGGCCAGAGGCGACGGTCGAGTACCTTGCCCTGCTGGTCCGAGGCGATGGTGCGGGATGCGAGCACGAGGCGTTTGTGCGCCCTGACATCAGACTCGAAGGCGTCGGTCATGTTTGCTGCGTAGGTGCGGAGCGGGCGTGCCGCGCCGGGATCGGTCGCGCTGCCCGACCATCTGACCTGGTAGAGGCCGGCGCGTCGGATCGGGCCGAAGGTGATCCGGTTGTCGGGGGCGAGGACGAGGGGCGTCTCGCGCTGGTCCGGCTCGATCAGGACCGGGTCGCTGGCTCCGAGCGGAATCGCGTCGGCGAGCACGCCTCCGGGCCTGAGCATGCGGAGGGTGGAGGGATCGGAGCCGTCAGCACCGAGATACGTGACGGCGGACGCGCTGAAGACAACGAATGAGACGTCGAAGGGCCAGGTTGTCTGCGCGATATCGAAGGGGACGACGATCGCGCGTGCCTCGGGCGTGATGATCTCCGTGATCGAGGGGCCGGTGGACATGGTGGCGAGGACCGCGACGGGATTGCCCTCGGGAATGCGCACGCGACGTGACTCAGCGATCACGGCGTTGTCGAGGACGAGGCCGCGCATCACGGGGTGCTCGCGTGCCCAATCGACGAAGAGGGCCGAATCGCCGGGACCATCGTCGATCAATCCCAGCGTGCCGCCGGGAACCGCGTTGAAGACCAGCCACCTGCCCGGGGGGAGCGTCTCGCCCTGCGGCAGACGGGGAAGCCATGAGTCCAGAATGACGACATCAAACTCGCGCGAGCGGCGCGCGTCGATCTCCTGCTGAAACTGTTCGGGGGTGAACGTCACGAGCCGCGCCAGAGGAAGCCCGCCGAGCGCGGCCTGAATGAACAGATTGCCTCGCGTCACGATCGCTACAGAGAGACGCTTGGCGGGGGGCACGATGATGGAGGCGCGGTCGTCCACGCGGAGGACGTCTGCGCGAGGGTCGTCATCGCCGCCGGTGCGCAGCCGGGCTGTGATGACCGCGCCCTGGGGGAGATCGAGCGCGAAGACAACGCCTCCCGTCGCGGCGGCAGGGCGATCCGGTGCCTTCCCGGCTTCGGCGGCCTCCGGCGTGATCTCGGGCGTGCGCTCGGTCGCGGGGAGTGTGACAGTCTTCACGCCGGCGACAACGCCGTCGATCGTGAGCTCGACATCGAGTGTCCGCTCGCGGTCGTCGCACGACTGGAGCGAGATGTAGACGGCAAGGCGGGTCGGGTTCTCAAAGTCCCGCTCGGCCCTGATGCTGGTGATGCCGATGTTGGCGGTGACCTCCTGCCCGACCGCGTGGTACACGACCTCGTTCTCAACACCGGGAAGGATGCGCGAGGCGTCGGCGATCGCGCCATCGGACCAGAGGTGCATCGTGACGGGCTCGCCGGCGATCAAGCCCTCGATGGCCTGACCCTCAACGACGCGGCGCGGGGCGTGGGCCTGGGCGAGGCGCATCGCCTCTTCAAGGAGCGAACCGCCATCGGTGGCGGCGATGGATTCGACGGCGCGTTTGAGCGCGCCCTTGTCGGAGGTGAAGTTGGCGACGACCTCGGCGGTCGTGTCGAAGGCGATCACCATCGCCTCGTCCGCGATGTTGGGCTGGAAGGCGTTGGCCTCGCGCAGCGACTCAATCAGATCGATCGCCTCTTTCTTCGCGGCTTCCAGACGCTGCACCGGGCGGGGCGCGCCCGAGGGCGATGGCGCGTCGAGCGATTGCATGGATGCGGAGCGATCGATCAGGATGATGTGGCGTTGGCCCTTGGTGGTCGCACCCTTGAACTGCGGCTGCGCGAGGGCGAAGAGCGCGGCGGCGAGGACGATGAGCTGGAGGAGAAGGAGCAGGTTCCTGCGGAGGCGTTGGAAGGGCGCGTTGGCCTGGAGATCCTGGATCGCTTTCTTCCAGAGGAGCGTGGTGGAGACTTCGACGTCGCGTCTCCGGAGCTTCAGGAAGTAGAGGATGAGGAGGGCGGGGATCGCGACAGCCGCGGCGATCGCGCCGACCCATGGGGTGAGCCAGGTCATCGCAAGAGCCCCCTCGTCTGGAGATAGTCGAGGATCAGGGCCTCGACGGAGAGGTCGCTCTGCACGGTGATGGCGGTGATCTCGCGCCTTGCACAGAAGAGGCGGAACTGGTCGCAGTAGGCGGCGAGATTCTGCTTGTACTTCTTGATGAGCGGGGCGGAGATCGTGACCTCGGCCATGTCGCCATCCTCGACATCCTTCAGGCGCAGGTCGCCGGCGATCTCGGGCGCGACCTCCTGCGGGCTGAGGACCTGGATCGCGAAGACGTCGTAGCCGCGGCCCACCAACAGGCGCAGGCCGGTCTCGTAGCCCTCTTTCATGAAGAAATCGGAGAGGACGACCATGACGCCCCTGCCTCGCCGGGTAAGGGAGATGCGCTTGGCGGCCTCGCCGAAGTTGGTCGGGCCTTCGGGCGTCAGCCCACAGAGGAATGAGCCCATCTCCAGGGCGCGGCGCTTGCCTCGCAGGTCGCGGATGCTCCCCGAGATGCTGCCCTCGGCGCGCGGCCCGCCGCCGATCGCCGTCGCGGCGACGCGGTTGTAGTTGGCGAGGCCGAGGTACGAGAGGGCCATGGCGGCCTTCTGCATGAAGAGGAACTTGTTGGGCTCGCCGCAGTCGCTGGAGGCCGACGCATCGATCACGACGTGCAGCGAGAGGTCTTCCTCTTCGAGGAAGAGCTTGAGGAAGAGTCGGTCGAGGCGACCGAAGATGTTCCAGTCGATGTGGCGGAGGTCGTCGCCGGTGACATAGGGGCGGTGATCGGCGAACTCGACGGACTCGCCTCGTTTCTTGGAGCGGCGCTCGCCTTTCATCTTGCCGGCGAAGATCTTCTTGGAGGCGAGGTCGAGCTGCGAGATTCGCGCGGCGAGGCGGCCGTCGAGCAGGTCGTCGATCGAGGTGGGGCGGGAGATGGTGGTTGTACGCAGCATCAATCCATTCCTGAACGCGAAGAACGCGAAGATCGCGAAGGGACAACAAGAGGAGAGAAAGTCTCTATGGCACGCTCATTGAGAACTCGCCTCATACCGTCACGAAGGACCATCACATTGAAGTTGAACAACAAGCCGAGTGGCAAACGAGCCGCTCGCAGGTATGACAGCAACTGGGCTCCGTGCAAGTCCGCCAGCTTTGCAATGGCCTTCAGTTCCACAACAATCAGTCCTTCCACGACTAGGTCGAGCCGCTGCCCCTTGATCACCGCGCCCTTGTATACAACGTCCAGCGCAACTTGCCTCTGTGCTCGCAGGCCCCGTGTGCAAAGTTCATGCACGAGAGCCTCCTCATAAACGGATTCAAGCAACCCGGGGCCAAGCTCGCGATGAACCTCAATCGCGGCACCAATCAGTGTGTGCGCGATCCGCTCAAGATCGGCGGGCAACTCCTTCCGGAAAGCCCCTGAGTTGTCGAGCGGCTCATTCACATCGCCTTCCTTCGAGACCTTCGCGATCTTCGCGTTCAAGAACCCCTGCGTCCTCTGCGTTCTCTTTGCCTCACTCACACACCATGCTGGACTATGGCCTGCGTGTCAGGATTTCCTTCGCTCCCCAGGCGTTCGGATCCGCGACGGCTTTCTTGAGCAGCCCGCGCATCGTCTCAGGGTCCGTCGCCGTCACGGTTCCCGTGCCGCTCGCGAGGGGCGCGGCAACGATCGCGCTGCTCTGCTGCTGCTGGCTCGCCAGCCACGCCGGGCTCAGGCCCTGGTGCTCCATCGTGTCGCCGCTGACCTTTACAAGTCCGTAGTGGTAGACGGGCGAGGCGTCGACGGACATACGCGAGGGATCGCTCATGGGGATCTCAAGTATGGATGAGCCGCCGATGTTGACGAGCACGCCGGTGTGCGACTCGCTCCCCTCGCCGATCACCAGCCCGCCTCCGGGCGTCTCGCGGATCGTGAACGTGCGTCCGTCGGTCGATGTCCACGTGCCGGCGAGGGATGATGCTCGGACGTACTCGGACTTCGCGAAGATCGGGCTTTGGTGAGACTTGCAGCCGCCCGCGAGGATCCCCAGTCCAACGATGCCCATTGCGATGACTGCTCGGTCCATGGAGCTTTCCTTTCTCTGCGTCACTCCGCGCTTCTCTGCGGCCCCCGCCCAAGCGGGTCCTCGATCTGCGTTCTCTGCATCTTGAGCCGCACGACCTCGTTGTACTCCCCGAGCTTGCGCTCGGGGCTCCCTCACACCCCCACCGCCGCCATGGGCTGGGTTGTTGTCTTCTCCAAGATCTCTTTCACGATCGCATCCGGATCGACGCGGTCTGCCTCGGCCTCGAAGTTGAGGAGGAGACGATGGCGGAGCGCGAGTGTCGCGATCTCCTGGATGTCCTTGTAGGAGACGTTGTACCGCCCGTCGGCGAGGGCCCTGACCTTTCCACCCAGGAGCAGCGCCTGAGCCGCACGGGGCGATGCGCCGCAGCGGACATAGCGGTTGGTGATGCCCCCCTCGCCTCCTGCGGCGTGCTTGCCGCCTGGATGCGTGGCGAGCACGAGTCTCGCGGCGTACTCCTTGACGTGGGGCGCGACGACGACGCCACGAACGAGTTTCTGAGCCGCGAGGATCGCGGGCCCGTCGATGACGCGCGAGGGCTTGGGGTTCTCCGTGCTGGTCGTGCGGTCGAGGATCGTCATGAGTTCGTCGAGCTGCGAGTAGCCAACCACGATCTTGAAGATGAAGCGGTCGAGCTGGGCCTCTGGGAGCGGGTATGTGCCCTCCTGCTCGATCGGATTCTGCGTCGCCATGACGAAGAAGGGGAGTTCGAGCTTGTAGGTCTGGCCGGCGACCGTCACCGATCGCTCCTGCATCGCTTCAAGGAGCGCGGATTGGGTCTTGGGCGTGGCGCGGTTGATCTCGTCGGCGAGGACGATCTGTGCGAAGATCGGGCCGCGCTGGAACTGGAATCCCCTGCGCCCGGTGTCTGCATCTTCGGTGACGATGTTGGTGCCGATGACGTCCGCCGGCATGAGGTCTGGGGTAAACTGCACGCGATTGAAGGAGAGGTGGAGCGTCTCGGAGAGTGTGCGGATGAGCAGGGTCTTGCCGAGTCCGGGCACGCCTTCGAGCAGCACGTTGCCGCCGGCGAAGAGCGCGATCAGCACGCCGTCCACGACCTCCTTGTGGCCGACAACCACCTTGCCGATCTCGGTGCGGAGTTGCTGGAAGGTCGCCTTGAACTTGTCGCACTCGGCGCGGAGTTCCGCGGGAGTTTCTGGAGAGGGGACGCTGCTGTTCGCCATGATTCACGCTCCGTCCTGTGTGCCGAACGGTGTCCGGCCGGTGGGTCGTCTTTGGTCAGTCCTGCTTCTTGTCGTCGCGCGGGCGCGACTGGTCGTCGATCTGTTCCTGGGCTCGCTTCTTGGCCTTCATCAAGGCGGACATTCCCTCTTCCGCGCTCTTGATCTCGCTCGCACCCGCGCGGGGCTTCGGTCTCTCGCCCGGTGCGTCGGATGAGCGGATGCTCGACAGAGGGCTGGAGGCGTCGGGCTTTGTGCCCGGGCCGCTCTCGAACTTGCGTGCCGCGACGTCTGCGATCGGCGTCGGTGCCGGATCGGCGGCGCGATCTGTCCTGCTTCCTCGGTCCGCTTCGCTCATGCGCTCGCGTGCCTTGTCGCGAGCGGCCTGCAACGACCCGATCTGCGCACCTTGTTTCACTTTGGAAGCACCGAAGAGCCCTGCGATGCGCCTTGCGATCGCGTGGGGATCGATGCGGACACGGCGCACACCGACATCGGCCAGAAAGAGCGCGATCGAGCAGATGGCGAGCGTCAGCCAGATCGGGGTTGTCGCGACCGGCATGCTGATGTCGTCCCGCCTCCAAAGCTCCGCCTGACGCGGGTCGGATGACAGGACTTTGCCGCCGGTCATCTCAGCGATCTGCCTCAGGAGCGGCGCGTTGTCGCGGATCGCGCGGAACTCATCGGCGAAGGGTCTGGTGATCGCCGCCTGCACGGTTCCCTCGATCATCGGGCCGCTTTCTTCGGGACGAGCGGCGTACCTCAGCCCGAGCAAGTAGGTCCCCGCCTGCTCGGTCGGCACACGGGCCTCGTATCGCCCGGGCCCGATCTGCTGCACCTGGACGTCCTGTCCTCCGCCATCGGGGAGGGCAAGGCGCCCTCGGAACTGGGCAAAGTTCAGTCGCTCGCCGTTCTGGTCGAGCGCGTCGATCGAGATGAGCGTCTGGTCGCCCCTGTTCTCCGTCGTCACGCGGACGTTCGCGGATCCCGAGGGGCGCATCGCCCAGCGGATGTGCTGCTGCCAGAACTGGTTGAAGCCCGGCCACGAGACCCACGCCGGGCTCCAGCGCGTGGCGGCATCCGATGTGAAGGCCACGGAACGCCCGAGCCCGAACTGCCACTGGGCAGCGATCGGGTCGTTCTCTTGTCCTCGCATCGTCACGACGCTCAGACCCTCGCGATCCGCCGTCACGACGTAGCCCGAGATCGGCGGCACGCCCGAGATACCCCGCATCGTTTCGGCGGCGGCATCGACGATCCGCGGCGCGAATGCCTGCCCCTCCCAGATCAGCGAGCGACGGATCGTCTGCGCCTCCTTGATGAAGATCTGCGGGAGTGTCGCGAGCGCCGCCTGGGTTGTGATCTCGTAGTGCTGGCCGCCGGTGTCGCGCGCGATCGTGCTCATTCGCGCCGTGTCCGCCGGTGAGTGCGGGAAGACGCCGACTGTGCTCACAGAGATCTTCGCGTCAACGAACTTCTGGAGCAGCGAGCGTGGCGGCAGCGTCGGATCGCCGTCCGAGATCATGATCACGTGCTTCTGGCCTGCCTGAACCCGCAGCAGCCCCTGCAATGCCAGATTGAATGACGGCGAGAAGTCCTGCATATCGCCGAACTGCAAGCCGTTGATCGCCTGCTTGATCTGGCTCTTGTCCCCCAGCTCGACCAGCGGATGCACCCAGTCGGTCGCGTTGCCCCATGAGTACTCGATGATCCCCGCGAGATCGAGGCGAGAGAGGGCGTCGACCGCCGCGTTCGCGACCTGCTTGCCGTAGAAAACGCCCTGCGGCATCTCGACAGAGTGGATGATCAGGACCAGCGCACCGCGCGGCATCTGACGCTTCTGCGGAGGATCGAGGCGAACCGGGAGGACCTCTTCGATCGGCGAGCCGATCCACCCGCCCGCGCCGAAGGAATCCGGTCCGCCGATCATGACGAGCCCGCCGCCCGAGTCGTGGACATACTGACGCATCGCGACCTGCTGCGCGAGCGTGTACTCGTACGCGTTCTGGTTGATCAGGACCACGGCGTCGAAGCCGTTGAGTTCCGTGAGCGAGCCCGGGAACTGCTCGGACGGGATGACGCTGGCGTCGATCCGGCCCGCGGCCATCGCCTCTGCAAACGGCCTCGACTCCTGCTCGCTTCGGGAGACAAGGAGGACCCGGCCGCGCCCCGCGACAAAGGAGACCGCGAGTGCCCGGTTGTTCTCCATGATCGCATCGCCCGACTCGCCCCCCTCGCCGACGAGCGGCTCGAAGATCGCCTCGAACTCCTGCGGCCCTGCGGCGAAGAGCGTCAGCGGGATGACCTTGACGTTCACGCCCGCTGTGAGAGAGACCGGCATCGAGAGATCGGGCGTGTCCGGATCGAGATCGATCTTCGTGCCGTTCTGCATGATCGACAGAAGCCCCTCGACGGGGGCTGTCGCCGTCAACACCACCTTGACCGCGACCGTCTCACCCATCCGGGCCGTGGCGGGAACCACGAGACGCTCGACGATGACCTCGCTCTTGTGCTCGTACACGATCGGCACGACATCGATTGGAACGCCCGCGGCCCGCGCTGCCTGGGCCGCCTGCAGAAGCGAACCAGCCGTCTCGTTTCCGTCGGAGATCAGCAAGAGCCGGTTCGCGGCATCCTTCGGCATCACTGCCATCGCCAGACGTATCGCCGAGGCGAGATCGGTCCCGTCCAGCGGCCCCGTGTCCTTGCGATCCACACCCTGCACCTGCGGGCGGGGCAGATCCTGCACGCGGGCATCGCGGGCAACCGTGATGACGCCCAGACGGTCGCCGGATTGTTTGTGAAGCTGTGCGGCTTCCGCGATGAAACGGTCCATCTGCGCCACCAGCGGCGCGGGGATCGAGCGGCTTGCATCCAACACGGCCGTCACGCTGACGTCCTTGCTGGTCCTACGAGTCTGGGGCTCCGAGAGCACGAGCACGAGCAGCGTGATGAGGAGCAGGCGAATCCCGATGGCGACCTTGCGAGAGGCGGAACTCAGCCCCGAGAGATTCCGACGCGCGATCCAGATCGCGAGCGCAATCAGCACCGGTAGCAGTATCAAGAACACCGGAGAATCGAACTGGACCGGGCCGAGCGTGATCGAGGCGAGCGGGCTCGCACCTGCACGCCCGATCGCGTGTAGCCCCATCGCGTGATGGATCCACGAGCTCTCCATCATCGCCCCCCCTTCTGATCGGTCGCTTGCAGCGAGCCGAGAGAGGCGACCTCGGTCGCGCGCGACTGCCCGGGGCGGGGAGCCCGGAACGCCTGCACGCGGTTGTTCCCGGCATCGAGCACAAACGCAGTGCGCCCGACCATCGCGATCGACCAGGGCGTGACGAGTTCGCCCGTGCCGCGCCCCGGCTTGCCGTAGGTCTTGATCCCGCGCCCGGTGCGCATGTCGATCCGCTGGATGCGGGCGTTTTCATACTCAACCACGAGGGCGGTGCCGTCGTCCAGGAGCGCGATGCTGTACGGGTACTTGAACTGCCCGAGCTTGCGCCCGGCGGTTGAGGGAGAACCGATCCACGCGATCAGCTCGCCTTCGAGCGTGAACCTGCCGATCCTGTGGTTGCAGGCATCGACCACGATGAGCTCTCTGGCCTGCTCGTCGATCGCGAGCGCCTGCGGACGGTTGAACTCGATGCGCGATGGGTCCTCCCCGGTGCCGAACTCGCCGATGGAGAACAGAAACTCAAAGCGCTCGTCGAAGACACTCACCCGATCTGATCCGCCGTACTCCGAGACATAGATCCGAACGCCCAGAGCCGGGTCGGCAACAACCGCCACGTCGGTCAGATAAATAAACTGCCCCTGGCCGGTGCCGTACGAGCCGAACTCCGCAACGATGCGCGCCTCGGCGGTCGGATCGCTCCCCGGCTCATACACGAGCACGCGGTGCTCGTGCGTGTCTGCGACGAACGTCAGAGGACGGCCGTCGATCACCGCGCAGGTCACGCCGACGGGCATTCCGTTCGCATGTCGCGGCGTCTTCCACTCTGAGAGCGGCGCACCCGTCTGGGCGTCGAGGCGCTGGATCCGTGCCGCCTTGTCGATCACCCAGAGCGTCGATCCGTCGGTGTCCAGCGCGCGAGGTGTCGCAAACTGACCGGGCCAGATCCCGACAGAGCCGATGGTCGCGACGACTTCGAGGGGCCGCGCGTCTGTTTCAGGATCCGATCCGCATCCTGAGAGAGCCAGAGCCGCCAGCACAACAGCAACGAACCCGACCGGCGAAGACGGCGCACGCGTCAGACACGTGGGCGGTTCCCGGGATGGATCCTCGCGGCCTCCCATCTGCATGGCCGTCATCTTACGATACCTCGCGGCTCGTTCGCTTGGCCCTCTCCACGAGCATGAGCAACCATCCGATGAAAGCGGTGAGAAGGATCCCTGAACCCACGATCCACGCCGCCGCTGCGGACATCTCTTCCATACGGGCATAGTGGAGGTAGTTCAGGATCTGGCGCGCGAGATCGCCCGTGCCCGGGGGCTGAACCACGACCGTCGCCTCGATCTCTGTGAACGAGAGCATGCCCGTAGCAAGCCCCGACGCGGCGAGAATCGGCAAGTTCAGCAGCAGGCCCGTGCGAGCGAAGCCCGCGAGCGTCTCCGCGCCGTCCGCCTGTCGGAGGTCCCGGAGGTGCGGGTGCTCCATGCGGACCATAGCGCACCCGGCGATCGCGCCGATCCACCCATAGCGGCACACTTGGGCGAGTCCCTCAATCATCACCCCCGAGGTGACGAACCCGCTGGAATCGAGCCGGTTCCAGCCGCTGACAAGCCCAGTGCCGATGAGAACACCGGGGGCAAAGCCGAGCATGAGCATGACGCGAACGAAACCCTTGCCGACCGATGCCGCCCAGGCCCGTGAACCGACCGCCACACCCGTCGCGATGGCGATCAGGGCGACGATCACGCCGGTTGCTGTCGCGAGACCAAGCCCGTGGAGCACGCCATCGCCACTGATTCGCCAGAATCGCATCAGCGATGCCGAATCTCTGGTCGCGTTCACAAGAAGGGCGGCCGGGATGACCACCGAGAGCGATGTCGCGCCGTAGAGCAGGATGCTCTGCCGGTGCGAGACGCTGAAGCTCGACGATGTCGCGCGGTTGCCTGTCGCCCAGTCGGACGCGCGCCCCCCGAGCCACCACCCAGCGACAATCGCGAGCGTCCATAGGGGCCACGCCGCGAGAAGTGCCCGCCACGCCTCGCCGGGGGGTGAACGGTCGAGTGCAAGCCAGACCGAGATGGCGAGCGTCGGCACATTCGCGACGTGGAGCGGTATCGCCGTGCCCATCACCAGGATGCCGATCGTGACGACAGAAAGGAGGATGCTCGGGCGAAGCAGGCGGACCACGAGCCACCAGCGGGCCGGGCCGCGTGCCGATTCGAGCCGCAGCATGTGGAAGAGATCGGCGTCGAGTCTGCGAATGTTCGCCGTCACCAGAACCGCGGCCAATGGCCAGAGCCAGAGCGTCATGCCCAGGATGGCAAACCCGATGTTCGCAGCGCGCCCGACATCCCCGGCACGTGTCCCGGGAAGCGAACCGATCCAGTCGCCGAGCCATGACCCGGGCGCGCGCAGCACGCTCCACCCCGAGTACGACAGATACGCGGGGAGCATGAGAGGCAGGAGCACCGCCATGTGCGAGAGAAGGCCAGCTCCCCGAAGACCGCGCGTCGTCCACGCCACAGCCAAGCCCAGCCCGGTCGCGCACACACCGACACCAGCCGATGCCAGCAGAGAGTTGAGCACCAGCGGACCCGTCTTGGGAAGCATCGTCTCCAACGCGCCGGGTGCCGTTCCGACTGGCGCACCCCGAGGGAAGAACGCGACGATCAGAGGCGTGAGCAGAAGCAGGACAGATCCCGCCAGCGCGATCGCGCACCAGCTCGCAAAGCGAGGCGGAGCGCGGCCAGCTCGCTCCTGCGAGGCACCATCGGGTTGGTCCTGATCTGCCGACATTGGCGCAGTCTACCCACCGCCGCCGACGATTGGGGCGTTGTCAGGTGTTCGCCGCTGCTGGCGTCTTCGCGTATCATGCCCGGCTTCCGACCGGCCCGAGCGTGGCGTACCCGTTCGGTGTCCGTGCGAATCTCGCGGACCCTTACACATGATCGACATGAAGAAGTTAGCCGAGTTGGTCCAATTGATGACCGACAACGGTCTCACAGAACTGGAACTTCGCGATGAGAACGAGGCCGTCGTTCTGAAGCGCGGCCAGTCTGGCGTCCAACTCCCCCCCCACATGATGACGCCTCAGATGATGACGCCTCAGATGATGATGCCGATGGCGATCCCGGCATCGGCACCCGGACAGGCGGCACCGGGTGGCTCCTCGGCCCCCTCCTCCGACGCCGGCCTGGTGGCGATCGAGTCCCCGATGGTCGGGACGTTCTACTCCGCCTCGAACCCGGACTCCCCCCCCTTCGCGAAGGTCGGCTCGCAGGTCGGCCCCGGCTCGGTCGTCTGCCTCGTCGAGGCGATGAAGGTGTTCAACGAGATCAAGTCCGAGGTCTCGGGAACGATCGAGCGCGTGCTGGTCAAGAACGGCGACGCGGTCGAGTTCGGGCAGAAGCTGTTTTTGGTCAAGCCGTAGTGACACAGTGACACAGTGACACAGTGACGGAGTGACGGAGTGAAAGAGTGGGAAGCATCCGGAGCTATCGAGACATCATCGGCTGGCAGCGAGGAATGGAACTCGCCGAGATGATGTACGGCTTCGTTGATTCCCTGCCGGAGAGTGAACGATTTGGTCTGCGGAGCCAGCTTCGTCGCGCGGCGGTATCAATCCCATCCAACATCGCAGAGGGCTACGGACGCGGGACGCCCGCTGAGTTTCTTCGCTCTCTGCGTGTCGCACGCGGATCTGTTGCCGAAGTCAGCACCCAGCTCGAACTCGTATCTCGCCTTCGCTTGGCCCAGCCGCACCAGAGCATCATTGACCTCGTTGCAGAAACCGATCGAGTCATCCAAGGACTGATCCGCAGTCTCGAAGACAAGGAGCGAGAGTAAGGACGTGGACCCCGGGACGGCGTGCCTTTCGCTCCGTCACTGTGTCACTCCGTCACTCCGTCACTGAATGTTTAGACGCATCCTCATTGCCAACCGCGGCGAGATCGCCCTTCGCATCATCCGTGCCTGCCGCGAGCTCGGCGTCGAAGCCGTCTGCGTGTACTCCACTGCCGACAAGGACGCGCCGTACCTCAAGCTCGCCGATCGCGCGATCTGCATCGGCCCGCCTCCGGCGCGCGAGTCGTACATCAACATCCCCAAGATCATCGCTGCGGCGGAGATCGCCGACGTCGACGCCATCCATCCCGGCTACGGCTTCCTCTCTGAGCGGGCCGACTTTGCGCAGATCTGCCGCGACTGCAAGATCGAGTTCATCGGCCCCTCTCCCGAGGCGATGGCGAAGCTCGGTGACAAGGTCGAGTGCAAGCGGACGGCCAAGGCCGCGAAGGTTCCGATCTTCCCCGGCTCGGAGGGCGCGATCGAGGACGAGGAAGAGGCCGTCAATGTCGCCGCCGAGATCGGGTATCCGGTGATCATCAAGGCCTCTGCCGGCGGTGGCGGGCGCGGCATGAAGGTCTGCCACAACGAGGCGACCCTCCGCACCAACCTCCGCATCGCCAGCCAGGAAGCCCTTGCCGCCTTCGGGAACGGCGCGGTCTTCATCGAGAAGTTCCTTGAGCATGCCCGCCACGTCGAGGTCCAGTGCCTCGGCGACAAGCATGGGCACGCCATCCACCTGTTTGAGCGCGACTGCTCCACGCAGCGCCGCCACCAGAAACTCATCGAAGAGGCCCCCGGCCCGCTGATCGACCGCAAGAAGCGTGATGCCGCGTGCGAGGCCGCGGCGCGGCTCATCAAGGCCGCGGAGTACTCGGGGGCTGCGACCGTCGAGTTCCTGATGGACGAGAAGCAGAACTTCTACATGCTCGAGGTGAACACGCGCGTGCAGGTCGAGCACCCGGTCACCGAGATGATCACGGGCGTCGACATCGTCAAGATGTCGATCCTCGTCGCGTCGGGCGAGCCGCTGCCTTACAAGCAGAAGGACATCGAGATCCGCGGGCACGCGATGGAGTGTCGCATCAACGCCGAGGATCCCGACAAGAACTTCATGCCGTGCGCCGGACGGATCACGACGTTCGAGCCGCCGGGCGGCCCGGGAGTCCGCCTGGACACGCATGTCGTCACCGGGTACACGGTGCCGCCGAACTACGACTCGATGATCGGCAAGCTGATCGTCCACGCCGACGATCGCGAGCAGTGCATGAACCGCATGGCCCGCGCGCTCCGCGAGTTCAATGTCGGCCCGATCAAGACGACGATCCCGCTGCACCAGCGCCTGATGGAGAACGCTGACTTCCGCAAGGGCGGCGTGGATATCCACTATCTGGAGCGGCTTCTGAAGTAAGACGCACGGATATCGCCTTCGTCTCTTCCACTTCATAGAGACGTGAGAAGTCCCCGTGTCGCCGGTCACGCGAGTGCGCGCAGCACAACGATCGTGATATCGTCGGGGCGCGGCATCAGCCCCGCGAACTGCCTGACGGTCCACATGAGGTGCTCAAGGATCCGTGCCGCCGTCACCGATCCCTCCGGCTCTTTCGCGACAAGATCCCGCACGGTGCTTTCAAGGCGCGTGCGGCCCAGTTTCTCGCCCGCGAAGTTCCGCACGTCCATCAGTCCGTCGGTGTAGGCAACAACGATGTCGCCCCTTTGGAGCTGGAAGGGGATCCGCTCATACGACTCCGACGCATCGATGCCGAGCACCAGCCCGCCGCCGCGCAGTTCCGTGACCTCCGGAGGCGCACCCGGCGCAGAACGCCTGATGAGGAACGGCGGCTCATGTCCGGCCGAGACATACGTAAGGCGCAGCGACTGCGGATCCACCACGCCGTACCACGCGCTTGCGAACTCGCTCTCGAGCGTGTCGCGGCAGAGAGCCCGGTTGACTCGGCGCATCACCTCGTCGATGTGATACACGTCCTGCACGTGCGCACGCAGGGTGGCCCGCACGTGCGACATCAGCAATGCTGCGGCGATCCCCTTGCCGACCACATCGCCCACAACCATGCCGATCTGGCTGCCCAGTTCGAAGACGTCATAGAAATCGCCTCCGAGTTCGAGAGACGGCTCGTAGCGAGCCGCGATATCAAGACCCGGCGCGGTGGGGAGCGACCTCGGCAGCATGCGGCGCTGCACATCGCTGGCGATGGCGAGCTGGCGCTGCACGATCTTTTCGTGGTCCTCGATGCGGAAGAGCCGCGCCTGATCGACCGCGGCCGCCGCCTGATTGCCGATCGAGCGGATCAGGCGCTTGTCCCACTCGCTGAAGGGGCGCGGGCTCCTTCCGTACAAGCGGATGACGCCGATTGGTCGCCCTCGCACAACCAGCCCGGCACAGATGAACGATCGCACGCCCTCCGAGCGGACCTGCTCTGGGATCAGGACGCGCTCATCCTTCAGGAGATCCTCGGATGTCACGGCCTCGCCCCGCAGGGCGAGCCGATCGAACTCTCTGGCCTTGGACAGAGGAAGCGGGCTGTGAATCCATGCCGCGCTCAGTCCGCTCGCCGCGGCGTGGCGCAAGTCCTCCTCGCTCTCTTTCGCGACGCCGTCCGCGTTGTCGGGGAGAAGGACGACGTTGCCGGAGTCGAGCTCGAGCGCGTCGAGCGCGGACTCGAGCGCGATCTGAAGGATCTGCTCGATGCCGCCCCTCGCTTGAACAAGCAGGCCGCTCAGCCGGTAGAGCGCGCCGATCTCTTTGATCCTGTGGCGCAGCTCCTCGTCATCGTTGCAGAGCTCGGACACGGCCGCGGCGACGAACTCGAGCGCGTGGGTTGCCTGTGTGCGGGCATCGGTGCTGAGATGCGGCAGCCCCGCGCCCATGACGATCGAGCCGATCGACTGCTCGCCGAGGCGCAGCGGTATCGATACCTGACCTTCCTCCTGGACGGGGGGCTGCTCCAGCACGCGCCAGGGGCGATGCAGGTCGCCGGGAACAATCGATCTGCCGGCCTCGTCCCGAAGGTCGATGCGCAGGCCGATCAGATGAGAGAGCTCGGCGCAGAGTCTGGCGAGCGAGCCGTCGCTCAGAAACTCGCGAATAGAACGCGCTCCGGGAGCACGCCCCGCGGCCCGTCCGATTGTGACCTGATGTGTCGATGAAGGATCAACCGCCAACCGGGTCTCCCCCCGCCTCTTCGGCGGGTGCGGCTGGGCCTGTCGGGGCAACGGAAGAGCGATCCAGGATCGGTCTCCAGACACGACGCACGAGCTCGACGAATCGCGAGTCGATCGGCCTTGATGTGGTCGAGGCAAGTCGCTCGATCGCCGCGAAGCCCTCTTCCATGGCATCGCGTCGAGATGTCTGGTAGCCGATGTAGGCGAGGAGCACCGCAGACTCGTAGCCGAGCCGGTCCTCGCTGCGCGCGTTCGTGCGCAGTTCTTCGATGATCTCGTCGCAACGCGCCGCAGACGGAAGCAGCGCGGGTCCGTACCGCTCACCGACGGCGGCGGGGTTTGCGCCGAGTGTCATCCGAAGATTCAAAGCAGCGGACAGGTACATGCCCGCACCCAGCTGGGCGTGAACCCGCCCGATCGAAGCAGCAACATCCCCCGGTCGCAGCGTCAGCGACGTGGAGAAGGACTCCTCCGCATCGAAGTACCGCCCCTCGGCAAGTGCCCGCTCGCCCCGACGCATGCGCTCGCCGAACGCCCCAAGACGCCCCTCCGCCGTGAGAAGCAGCTCGTTGGTCTGACCCGCCTGCTTGAGGATCATGTCGATCGTCCGCTGGCTGTAGAGACGGACAGGGTCCTGCGTGCTCGGATCAACCGGCAGACCCTCCGCGCCGAGATTGGTCAGAAGCGTCGAGGCGGCATCGTTGCTCCCCTCAAGCGTGGACCGGATCTCTTCGAGTTGCTTCTGCCAGTTTTCGAGATCGCCCGCCGGACCCGCAGCAGAAGCCGTACCCGTCTGCTCCTTGTACCGATCCATCAGCGCGTCATAGGCGGTCTTCGCCGGGGCAACCGCCGTGCGCGGCGATGCGGGGTTCGTCAGCCCCGCCTGTGTCGAGACCATTGTCGTCGGCGACCCCGGCGTCGCCGAACGAGGCGTCGCGTTGTTCGAGCCCGGCAAGACCGGAAGCGGCTGGCCGTCAGGACCCGTCGTGCTGGAGCGCACCCCGCGCAGACTCGACGCGGTGAGACTCGTCACGGAGCCGTCCTGCTCACGCCGCTGGCCGATCAATGATGGATTGAAGGACTGGCTGGTCGAATGGGCTGATGTCGAACGCAGTGAGCCGACACCCAACTGCGGGGCAGAACCCATGCTCTGCGTGTCGCTGAAGTCCGTGCGGAGATCGACAACATCAGAGCTCCCGATTCCACGCGGCGAGGTTCTGCGCGAACCCGAAGAATCAAGCCCCATGATGTCCGTGCCCATCGACCCCGAGCCCGCACGCCTGACAAGCAAGCCACCCTGGTCTCGCGGCGTGAAGCCGCCAGAGCCCTGCGATGCGCCTGAGCCGGTGGTTGAACTGAGTTGCGTCTGGAGCCCCGCGAGACCCCTGGAGGCACCGCTGTTGAAGCCGCCCGCGAAACTCGCATCACGCCGGAACGTGAAAATGTCCTCTGATCCCAGCGAGCCACGAAAATCAGATGAGCCCGTGTACCCGACATCACCCCGGAACGACCTGCCGCCCGCGGCGTTGCCCGTCACAACGGCGTTCCCCTGCTGAAGGCGCTGATGGAACGCGCCGCGCGAATTGCCGCTGTTGTAGTTCGACTGCGTGTTGAGACTGCGATCAAGGTTGCGTCCGTCACCAAGCGCGTTCTGGCCGTGAGCATCGGAAGCGTACCAAGACAGGGCCAACCCGGATAATCCGATGAGGAAGAGTGCTTTATGTCTCATCATCGTGCTCCGTGACGGTGCCGCGCTCTCGATACCGCGATTCTCTACTGTCTATTCGTACCAAATGCCGCGACAAGTTCGCAGCAACCAAAGTCTATCGGATCCCCATCCAATCATAGACCGAACAGAACAGCCCCCGCCGCTGGCTGCCACCCGGTCGCACCGCGAACCTCCATCGAAGCACGACGTTGGTTCATCGCCGTGGAAGGAGCAAGCGTGACATGAAGCCCCTGCGGCTCGGCATCTGGTGGTGGCGGAACTCGAGCCGCTGACCCGGGCCGTCGTACTCAAAGCGGCACGTCGACAGCACATCTCGACCAATGATCGGCTTCGGAAAGGCCCGGCCGCGCCCGGACGTGTTGGTCGGAATCACTCCCACCTGCACCGTTCCGGCAAGCCCCTCACCCTGCCAACCCGACGCGCCGCGGCCGCGCACCATCACGTGCAGCGAGACCGCGTACAGGTCGACCATGACCGCCCCTGTGATCGGCGTGTGGATCTCTGACTGCCCGCAGGGAATGAGGCGAAGGCGATCGACGAACTCCTGCGGCACGAACGAGCGGTGCGCGCCCGTGTCCAAGAGGGCTGAGGTGGGCGCCATCTCCGTCGTCTCAGGGATCGATACCCCGAGCTTCTTCAATAGCCGGAGTTCAACCTCACTGATACCGACGACAACGTCAAGCTCAGGAACGCCATGGCGGGCGAAAGGAATCCAGTTCTTCAAATGGACGACCCCCGTACAGCAGTTCACGGTTCAAGTGGCAGCGGGAAACGAGAGCCCGTGACAGGCCCAGGCGAGGACCCGCTCTCAGGCCGGACGCTCGATGTGCGACATCCACTCGATGGTTCCCGCCGGCTGGATCCGCTGGACAAAGAACTCGCGACCGTTGGTCTTCAGGATGCCGGTCTCGATCGCCTCCGGGAACGAGTGCGCAACGCCGATGAACGTCTCGCCCTTGATCACCGCGAACCTGCCCTCGTTCTGGTCGCGAAGCAGTTGCTCGCGCCGCGCCTCGTATACCCGCTTCTCACTCGCGAATCGCTCGGGCATTGTCCACACTCCGGGAGTCGTACAGTTCATCGGCTCGGCATGAGCCGCGGCCGAGAACAAATGAAAGGTCTACACAACGAACCGGACAACCCGCTCGTACTCTCGAACGCGGCCGACACTACCAACTCCGTCGCCCCTCCAGCCACCATGATGTATACCACATCGCTCCCAAAGCACAAACAAGTTTGCGATCACAAACACACCAGCACACCTTTATCGGACCACGCTTGCACAGTTGATTATACCGCATAAATTGCTGAAAGCAATACACTTACAGGCCCATTGCCGCAGATGCACACGCCCAATCCCGCGTCCGGACACACGCCAATGCCCAACATGCCCACCGCCGAGAAGCGCCCCCTCTACATCACCACGCCCATCTACTACGTCAACGACCGCCCCCACATCGGGCACTGCTACACGACCCTCGTCGGCGACGTCGCGGCCCGCATGGCCCGCCTGATCGGTCGCGACGTCTTCTTCCTGACTGGCACCGATGAGCATGCGGAGAAGGTTGTCGCCTCCGCCTCCCAGCGCGGCCTGACGCCGATCCAGTGGGCCGACCAGAACGCCGCGGAGTTCCGCGCTGCGTTCAAGGCCATGAACTTCTCCAACGACGACTTCGTGCGGACCACCGAAGAGCGCCACATCACCCGCGCCTCGGCCTATATCGAGAAGCTCGTCAAGTCAGGGGATATCGCGCTGGGGGACTATGAAGGGTGGTGGGACGCCTCGCAGGAGGAGTACCTCACCGAGACCGTGGCGAAAGAGAACGACTTCAAGAGCCCGGTCACGAAGAAGCCCCTGGAACGCCGGACAGAGAAGAACTATTTCTTCGACCTGCCGAAGTACGAGGCGCGTCTGCGGCGTGCGATCGAGAGCGGCGAGATCCAGATCCTTCCCGAACAGCGGAAGAACGAGGTGCTGGGGCGCATCAAGACCGGGCTGCAGCGTGTGCCGGTCAGCCGCGCGATCAAACCGGGCGATGCCGACTGGGGCATCAAGATGCCGGGCGATCCGAACCATCGCGTGTACGTGTGGATCGAGGCGCTCTGTAACTATCTGACGGTTGTCGATACGCCTGAGCGTCGCACCTACTGGCCGCAGGGAAGCGGCAAGCCGAACACGGGCGAGCCGCTGGTGACGGCGCCGATCGTCCACTTCATGGCCAAGGACATCCTGTGGTTCCACGCCGTGATCTGGCCGGCGATGCTCATGGCCCTCGGCGAGCCGGTCCCCAAGACTGTTTACGCCCACGCCTACTTCGTCTCCGAGGGCGTGAAGATGAGTAAGTCCCTCGGCAACTTCATCGAGATCGACCAGTTGAAGGCCTATGCCGATCGCTACTCGCTGGATGCGGTGCGTTGGTACCTCGCGACGCAGGGGCCGCTGGGGGCGACGGATGCGGACTTCGCGTATGGCCGCTTCGTCGAGGTCTACAACGCGGACCTGGCGAACGGGATCGGCAACTGCGCCAGCCGCGTGGCGAACATGATCGAGAAGTACTTTGAGGGGAGTGTGCCCGCGCCAAACTGGGAGGGAAACCTCAGTCACTTCTACACAGCGGACAACTTCGACAGCGAGTTGAGTATCGCGCTCAAAGCGCGAGCAGATGCCGGTAAACCCGCATCGGAAAGCGACAGATTGAAGGGCTACCGGTTCCCTGAGAAGACCGCGTACTGGTCGAATCGCTTTGCGGAGTCTCTCCACACTGGCCAACTCGACGAAGCGGTGCGCAATGGCATCGTTGCAGTCCAGTTTGTCGATGAATTCATCAGCCACACGGCCCCGTTCACGCTTGCCAAGCGCATCGACGATCTTCCCGGCTCGCGCGAAGCGCTCGGCGCGATCCTGTACGCCTGCGCCGAAGCGCTCCGCATCGCGTCGCTCATGCTGTACCCGGCCATGCCGGAGAAGATGGCGTCGCTCTGGCGACTCTGGAACTGCTCACCCCTCACCGATCCTGACGACTGCAACTCCGCATTCAAGGCCCCTCTCTCGGAACTCGCCCAGTGGGCACACCCGGTGCACGGCCTCAAGCCCGGCCAGAAGATCGCCAAGGGCGACGCCCTCTTCATGCGCGCTGACCCGAAGGAGCCCGCGCCGACGAAGGCGTGATGCGTCTCCCCATCGCGCGCCACGACGGCACCCTCGCAAGACCACGCACTCCGTTTCATGTACCGCATTCATGCAAGCCGGCACTTTCAACCTCACCCCGACCCAGCGCCTGGCGTGTGCGCTCGCCCGGCGCGGCGTGCCAGGCGCGCGCCGTGTCATGGTCCGCGCCGGCGTCTTCGATGATGCCCGCTGGAATGAAGCCCCGCGCATGCCGGTCCGGCTGCGTTGGTGCCGCGCAAACGTTGAACTCGATCTCGCCGAGCACTGGGAACGCAGCGCCTGGTTCCTCGGTCGATACCACGAACTCCCGCTCCTCCTCCTCATGAACAGCGTACTGAAGCCCGGTGACACCTTTGTTGACATCGGTGCAAACCTCGGCCTTGTCTCGCTCCACGCCGCACGCCTCGTTGGCACCCGCGGCTCGGTCCACGCTTACGAGCCCAACCCCGATGTCTTCGCGCGCCTGAAACACCACGTCGATTCAAGCCCGTTCCGAAACATCACGCTCCACCCCTACGCCCTCGGCGCCCGCGACGACACGCTCACGCTCAGTGTGATCGGAAAGAACACCGGCAGCGGGACGATCGGCACACCCCTGCCCCACCTTGCCGATCGCGTCTCACGCACGCACACGATCGCCATCCGCACGGCAGCCGCCGACGCCCCCTCGTGGCCCGGCTCGAACCGTCGCGTCTTCCTGAAGATCGATGTCGAAGGTGCAGAACGCGCGATCCTGACCTCGCTCGTCGATTTCAACAGAGAGCTCAAGCCCCTGATCGTCACCGAGATCAACCCCGCCGCGCTCCGCATGAACGGAACAAACGCCGCGCAGACTCGCCAAGCGATCGAACACGCGGGATACCAGGGGTGGACGTTCGACCTTCGCACGATCGCGCCCCGACGATTCCGTCCCGCGCGATTCCCTCTGCACGAGCCCTCGTGGCCCCATCTCCGCGACGAACTGTGGATGCACCCCGATTCGCCCTTTCGCGTGCATGTTGATCGGGCCGCGCCTGCCATGCCCGGTACTGCCGTCGAGCACAAGCCGGTACAAGCCGCCACGCGTCACTGACCCCGCGACTCCCTGCCTCTTGCGTAATGCCTTCTTCCTACCCTTCCTCCCCATGCCACCCTCTCCCCCGGTCATCACGCGCTTCGCTCCCTCGCCCACCGGGCACCTCCACATCGGTGGGGCGCGCACCGCTCTCTTCTGCTGGGCCTACGCGCGGCGCCACTCCGGCGCGTTCCTTCTCCGCATCGAGGACACCGACCAGAAACGCTCCAGCGAAGCCGCCAGCCGGGGCATCCTCGAAGACCTCGCGTGGCTCGGCATCGACTGGGACGAAGGCCCCGTCTTCAAGCGCGAGAACGCCGACGGCACCGTCACCACGCTCGGCGGCAACCCGCGCGAGGTCGGCTCCTTCTACCAATCCGACCGGCGCGACATCTACGACACCTACATCAACTGGCTCATCGAGCGTGACTTGGCCTACCCCGCCTTTGACACCGCCGAAGCCCTCACCGCCATGCGCCAGCTCGCCGAGAAGGAGAAACGCACGTTCGTCTACCGGCGGGCCGCCGACTACGACCGAGACGCCGCGCTCGCCCGCATGAGGTCCGGCGAGCCCTGCCCCATCCGCTTCAAGATGCCCGGCACGCCCATCAACTTCACCGACGAGGTGCTCGGCGAGATCACCGTGAGCGCTGATGAGCTCGACGATTTCGTCATCCGCAAGGCCGACGGCTTCCCCACCTACCACTTCGCCGTCGTGATCGATGACGAGCTGATGGGCACGACGCACATCATGCGCGGCCAGGAACACCTGAACAACACGCCCCGCCACGTCGCGCTCATGCGGGTCCTCGTCAACCAGAAGACCAACGAGCCCTTCCGCACCCCCAAGTTCGCGCACCTGACCGTGATCGCCAACCAGGACAACAGCAAGATGTCCAAGCGCGATCGCGACAAAGCGGCACGGGCGAAGTGCCGCGAGCTCAACATCAAGTCGGCCGCCGATGTCCGCGTGAAGGCCGGTGCGAGGCCGCTCCCCCACTTCGACGCCCTCCCGCCCGCCGACTTTGACCAATGGCTCGGCGATAAGACGCGCCAGCTTCAGACCCACGCCCTTGAGGACCTCGCCTCCGTGATCGGCGTCGAGCTCCCCGAGATCGCCGTGGACGACTTCCGGCGCAGCGGCTATCTACCGGAGGCCGTGCTCAACTACATCGCCCTGCTCGGCTGGAACCCCGGCGAGAAAGCCGCGGACGGCAAGGACCTCGAACGCTTCGATACCGGCTACCTGGTGGAGAAGTTCTCCTTCGATCGGGTCGGCAAGAGCGCGTCCAAGTTCGACCGCGCCAAGTTGATCGCGTTCAATCAGGATGCGATCGCACAACTGAGCGACGAAGAGTTTCTGACGCGCTGGGCGGCGTGGGCGGGCCGCGACGACCGCGAGACACTCGACCGCGTCGGCCTCACGCGCCTGAAACTCATTGTCGGCGCGATCAAGGGACGCTGCCGCACGCTGAAGGACGTCCGCTCCCTCGTCTCCTTCGCCCTGGTCGACGACGACGCCTACGCGTTCAATGCCAAGGACGTTGAGAAGCACCTGAGGGCCGACGACGGCGCCGGCCTCGCGACGCTCCGCGCCCTAGCGCCGAAGCTCCAGGCCCTCCCCGCCTTCGACGTCGCGTCGATCGACGCGCTGCTCGACGCCCATGCTGCGGAGACGGGCCTTGGCATGGGCAAGGTGGCCCAGCCGCTGCGCGTCGCCGTCACAGGAGCCGCCGTCTCGCCCCCGCTCGGCGCAACGCTCGCGATTCTCGGCCGCAACTCCGCCCTCGCCCGAATCCGTCGCTGCCTCGACGCCCACGCGTGACCGATCACGACTCAGGACGAACCGCACCGACCCGAATCGGCTCCGTCGTGCGTACCCCGTTCACCGTGCGCTCGATCCCCAACGGGTTCTCGTTCCGCAGCTCCCGGGCCAGGAACATCTCCGGCGCATTCTGATACGACACCGGGCGGCACCAACGCTCGATCGCCAGCGGCCCAACCGCCGTCGTGTGCTGCTGATTCGTCGCAGGGAACGGCCCGCCGTGCGTCATCGCGTGGCAGACCTCAACCCCTGTGGGCACGCCCCCGAAGATCAGACGCCCCACACGCTGCTCGAGAATCCCCTGCAGCTTGGCCGCGAGCGTCGCGTCCATCGCCGAAGCAAAGATCGACCCTGTGAGCGAGCCCTGGATCAACGACGCTCCCTCGAGCATCTCCTGCTCCGACTCGCACACGATCGCAATCGCAACCGGTCCGAAGCACTCCTTGTGCAGCGTCCGCTCTGCACGGAAAGTCGCCAGCGTGGCCCGGAAGAGCCCCGGCCCGGACGCAACCGCACGCGAACTCGGATCGCTCACAAGCCCTCTGCCGACCCGCGTCTCGACACCCCTTGTCCGAGTCACTTCAACAACACGCCGCGCAAGCGTCTCCATCGTGCGCCGGTTCAGCATCGGTTGCTGAGGCGTGGCCTCCAGCAGCGATGCCATATGACGCAGCAGAGACTCGGACTCTTCTCCCTTGAGCATGAACATCAGCCCGGGACAGGTGCACATCTGTCCGTTCGAGCCCGTGATGGAAGCCGCGAGCTTCTCCGCGATTCCCTCTGCCCCCGCGCGAGCCGCGTGGGGCAGCACAAAGACAGGGTTCGTCGAGCCCATCTCCGCGAAGACCGGAATCGGATCCGGACGCTCGGAAGCAATCCTGGCGATCGCGGTTCCCCCTTCGACAGAGCCGGTAAACCCGACCGCGCGGATGCAGGGGTGCTTCACAAGCGTCGCGCCGATCTCCGTCTCGCGCGGGCCGCCCGCGTGCAGATAGGAGAACGTGCCCGGATCAAGCCCCACTTCCGCTACGGCCTTCGTGATCTCCTCCGCCACAAGCTCGCCCGTTCCGGGATGCCCCGGGTGGCCCTTCACAACAACAGGACAGCCGGATGCGAGCGCAGAAGCCGTGTCGCCACCCGCGACCGAGTACGCAAGCGGAAAGTTCCCCGCGCCGAAGACCGCTACCGGCCCGAGCGGACGAAGCATCCGTCGCAGATCCGGCTTCGGGAGGGGTTTCCGCCCCGGCTCTCCGAGGTCGATCGCCGCACGCACCCAGCTCCCATTCCGCACCGTCTGCGCGAACAAGCGCAGCGTGTACGTTGTGCGATCGCGCTCCGCCCGGATGCGAGCGGCATGCAGTCCGGTCTCTGCGCACGCCCATGCAACCAGATCATCTCCGAGCACCTCGATGTTCGCGGCGATCCGGTCGAGCAGTGCCGCACGGTCCTCTCGCGATCGGGCTCCACTTGCGTGAAACGCTCTCCACGCGGCCTGTGCCGCCCGGTCAATCTCCTCGCCCGATGCCGGATGAAAGGCCACCGGAATGGCATCGCCCCCCGGGGGAATGGAAGCCACAAAGGGGTACGGATCCGCGTCCGCGCCGCCCTCAGACAGTCGCCCGGCGACCCACGAACGACCGACAACACGCTGCAAGTGCTTGTCCTGCAATGCGTTTGAAGCAGCAAGGGAAGCTGATCCACCGCGCGTCGATGCCGCCATTCCTCTACCCTCCGTGGCTCTTTCGGGGGGTGCGCCCCGCGACTCTGGAAACCGAACCACTCGTCCGCGCCCGCTCGCATCCCGTTCGGTACTCTGTAGCCATGCTGGCCCGAGTCCAATCGTACCTGCTGCAAGGAATCGACGCACTCTCGTGCGAGGTTGAGGTCCACGTCGAAGACGCCGAGGAAGCGCGCACAACCGTTGTCGGCCTCCCCGACATGGCGGTCAAAGAAGCCACCGAGCGCGTCCGCGCCGCGATGGCAAACTCCGGATACTTCACCCAGAGCCAGAAAGTGCTCATCAACCTCGCGCCCGCCGATGTCCGCAAAGAAGGACCCGTCTATGACCTGCCCATGGCCATCGGTCTTCTCGCGGCACAAGGCGTCATCCGCACCGCCGCCCCGAACCGCGAAGACGGCCTCGATCTCCGCTCAACCCTGATCGCCGGTGAGCTCGCGCTCGACGGACGCGTCCGCTCGATCCGGGGCGGAATCGCCCTCTCCGCACTCGCCAAGTCCAAGGGGATGCGCTCCGTGATCGTCCCCGCAGAGAACGCACGCGAAGCCGCGCTCGTCCCGGACATCGACGTCTACGGCGTGCGAACACTCGCCGAAGTGGTTGGCCTCATCACGGGCGCAATCGAACTCGACCCCACACCACGCGTCGATATCTCCACGCTCCTCCGCTCCGCCGCCGCGCCGATCGACTTCTCTGAAGTCCGAGGCCAGGAGTCCGTGAAGCGTGCGATCGTTGTTGCGGCGAGCGGCCTTCACAACCTTCTTATGCTTGGCCCCGCCGGAACCGGCAAGACGATGATGGCAAAGGCCCTTCCCGGCGTCCTCCCCGCGCTCACGCCCGAAGAAGCGCTCGAGATCACTCGCATCTACTCTGCGGCAGGGAAACTCCACGAGGCGTCCGGCCCGGAAGGGCTCGTCTCCATCCGCCCCGTCCGCTGCCCACACCACACCGCGTCCTCACCCGCGATCGTCGGTGGAGGCGCGATCCCACGACCGGGCGAGATCTCCCTCGCGCACCGCGGCGTGCTCTTCCTCGACGAGCTCCCCGAGTTTCCTCGCCCCGTTCTCGAAACGCTCCGCCAACCCCTCGAAGACCACGTGGTCACGATCGCGCGCTCGCACGGCGCGATGCGCTTCCCCGCCAGCTTCATGCTGGTCGCCGCGATGAATCCCACACCGAAGGGCGACATGCCCGTCGGCGAAGTCGGCCGCTGGGAGATGGAACGCTACCTCGCACGCATCTCGGGCCCGCTCATGGACCGCATCGACATCCACGTCGAGGCCCCAGCCGTCAAGTGGGAACAACTCTCCGGAGGAATCCGAGGAGGGCCAAAGGGAACCGGAACCACTGAGATGCGCGAGCATGCCGAGCGAGCCAGAGACCGCCAGATCGCTCGCCAAGGACCGCTCACACCCAACTCACGTCTCAGCGGAAAGATGCTCGATCAACTCGCCCCCATGACGCCGGAAGCACTCACGCTGCTCGGCACGGCGATGACCGAACTCGGGCTCTCGGCCCGCGCTTACGACAAGATCCGGCGCGTGGCTCGCACCATCGCCGATCTCGTCGCTGCCGATACCCTCCTGCCCGATCACGTCTCCGAGGCCGTGAGCTACCGCCTGCTCGACCGAAAGGTCTGAGCGGCAGAACCGCGTATGAGCCACACATGAGCACAATCACCGTTCGAGCGTTCGATGATCGCGACGTCGCGCACGCGTGCGCACTTGTCAACCACTACATCGAGAAGACAGCCGTCCACTTCGCCTATCAACCCGAGACGGCCGACCAGTTTCGCACTTCGTGGATCGAAGGGCAAAGCCGATACCCGTGGGTCGCCGCAGAAATCGACGGCTCGTTCGCCGGCTACGCAAAGTGCTCCCAGTGGCGCACACGCGACGCCTACGACCTCACTGCTGAAACCGGCATCTACGTTTCGCACCACGCACAGGGCCGGGGCGTCGGACGATCGCTCTACCTCGAACTGATCCGAAGAGCCAGAGACGCCGGCTTCCACCTTCTCGTCGCAGGCGCGACACTCCCCAACGACGCATCCATCCGGCTGCACGAATCCGTGGGATTCCAGCGCGTCGGCATCTTCACCGAGTGCGGCAGGAAATTCGACCGCTGGCACGACGTCATCTTCTGGCAGTTACGACTCTGAGCGGCCCCGCCTCAGCACCACCCGGCCGACCCAGGACGCCGCGAATCGATCCAAACCGCTCTAAGATCCATGCCATGCCGGACCCGTTCGACATCCTCGGACTGCCGCCCCGCTTCGATCTTGATGCGCAGGCCATCCGGCGGGCCCACCTCGCACGCGTCGCCTCCATCCACCCCGACTCACAACCGAGGCAGAACGAGAGCGGCAGCGACCACCAGATTCAGACCGAGGATGAGATCTCAAGATCCGCCGCCGCGCTGAACGCCGCAAAGCGGACACTCGAAGACCCCGAGCGACGCGCCAACGTGCTCCTCAAGCGGCTCGGCGGCGCAACAAAGGAAGAAGACCGATCCCTGCCCGACGGCTTCCTGCCGGCGATCATGGAACTCCGCGAAGGCGTCGAATCCGCCCTTGCATCGAAGGATCCAGTCCAACGCCGCGCCGTTGAAGCCGACGCCGCGTCACGCCGCGATGCCAGCATCGCCCGCGTCACGGATCTCTTCAGGACTGCGGTCCTCGAGCCGTCAACAGAGACGCTCCGCCGTATTCGGGTCGAACTCAATGCCTGGCGCTACATCGAGCGGCTGATCGAGCAACTCGATCCGGCCTACGACCCCTCGGTCGCGGACTTCGCCGAATGACGCACCGCGCCCATCCAACGGCCTCGCCCACACTGATCACGAAGGAGCAACCGCGTGGTTGAACTCCTCATCGTCGCGATCATGGCCGCGCTCCTACTGATCTCCGCGGCGTGCTCCGCCACAGAGACCGCGCTCTTCGGACTCACCCAGGCGAATCGCACGGCACTCGAACGCCATCGCCCTGGAGCGTTCAGAGCTGCCACGGCGCTGATGGCAAGCCCCCGCGGCGCACTCATCACGATCCTCGTTCTCAACACCACCGTCAACGTCGCCTTTTTCGTCCTCTCCTCACTCCTCTCGGCGCGTAGCGAGTCCGCCGCAGCCGCCGCCGGCATCGCCCTCGCATCCCTGCTCGCCGTGATCCTCTTCGGCGAGGTTGTCCCGAAACTCCTCGCAAACGCCCATCGGGTCGCGTTCACGGCCGTTCTCTCTCCGGTCCTGCTGGGCGCCTCGCGTCTGTTAGGACCTGTGCGCGTCGCGCTCGACTCAGGCCTTGTCGGACCCCTCGCCCGCGTCATCGTTCCGAGCGAGAACCCGCCCGCGCTGCGTTCGGAAGAGCTGGAGGCCCTGCTCGAAGCCGCGAGCGCGGAAGGACTCATCGAGCGTGACGACCACCGGCTGCTCGGCGACGTCGTCGGGCTGAACCAGCTCCGTGTGCGGGACGTCATGACGCCCCGCAACGACATGGCCTGGGTCACGGAGGATGCCGATAGCGACGCCATCCTCGAAGCGGCACGATCCACCACGCGCACGACACTCGCTGTCTGCGCCGGCTCGCTCGATGAGGGCGTGATAGGCCTCATCAAGGTGCGTGAAGCGCTCGGGCTCATCGCGACGCGTCCCGGACGCCCCATCAACGTGCGATCCCTCGCGGCCCGCCCTGCTTTCGTCCCCGATCGCTCCCGGCTTGACGGTCTCCTCGGCTTCCTCCGCGACCAGAAGACAGACACCGCGATCTGCGTCGACGAGGGCGGAGCCGTCACCGGCATCGTCAGTCTCGACGACATCGTTCGAGCCCTCGGCTTCGCGCCCATCGGCGACTCAGCACAGGATCACGAACGCATCGAACGTCTCGGCCCCAACCAGTGGATCGTCTCCGGACGACTGCCGGTGCACGACTGGGCCGAGCTCTTCGGCGCGGGCGCTGGCGCGAAGGCCATCGATCGTCGAGCCAGCACCGTCGCCGGGCTCGTCCTCGTAGGGCTCGGACGCCTCCCTGCCGTTGGCGACCAGGTGCGCATCGGACGCCTCTCACTCCGCGTCGAGTCCATGGCAGGACGAAGCATCGAGCGCGTGCTCGTCACGCTCCACGAGGCGGCGCACGCGCCGAACGCCGCATGACAACCCTCGAACAGATCGGCTGGCTCTCGCTCGCCGTTGTCGGGCTCGTCGGCTCCTCCATGTGGAGCGGCGTCGAAACCGGCTGCTACACACTCAATCGTGTCCGGTTGCGCATCCGCGCCTCTCGAGGCGACCGCGCCGCGATGCGCCTGCAACGCTCGCTCGACAGGCCCGACTCCCTGCTCGCCACGCTCCTCGTCGGCAACAACATATCGAACTACCTCGGTGCGCTCGGCGCGACCGCCTTCCTCGGAGGGCTCGGCTACGCGGACAGCCAGATCGTCCTCATCAACACGCTCGCGCTCACACCCCTCGTGCTCGTCTTCTGCGAGTCGCTGCCGAAAGAGACCTTCCGACGCGCCGCCGACAGTCTCACATACCGATTCGCCGCTCCGCTCGAAGCATTCACACGCCTCTTTACCGTCCTGGGTGTCGTCCCGCTCGTCGTCACGCTCGGGCGCACAATCGGACGCATGGTCGGCCTCACCTCCGGCGGCGAGCTCTCCAGCTCCCGCGAACGCGTGGCGATGCTCCTGAAAGAAGGAAGCGTCTCCGGCGCGATCTCCGATGCACAGTCCACCCTGATCGATCGCGCCACCGAGTTCACACGCGTCACCGTCCGCGACGAGATGATCCCGTGGACAAAGGTCCGCGTCATCGCGATCAACACGCCCGCGGACCAGGCCGTCCGCGCGGTCGTCAGCGCGGGGCACAACGCGTTCCCGCTCGTCGATGCCTCGGGACGCCTCAAAGGCACCGCAAGAGCCATCGATGTCCTGCTGAACCCCAGCACGCCCATCGAGCAGCATCGCCTCCCAGCCGTCATCGTCCGCGAAGAGATGCGCGTCGTTGAAGCCCTGCGACTGCTCCAGGCCGCGGCACAATCTCTCGCCATCGTGGAACGTGCCGGCAAGCCTGTCGGTATCGTCACAGTCAAGGACCTGGTCGAGCCCCTCGTCGGAGGCGTGATCGGAGCGGAATAACGGAGGCGTCATGGCATCTCGGGCCGGATTCACAGTGCTTCTCGTCGCGGTCGTCGCGCTCTCTATGCTCGCGTGGCTCATGCGCTCAGGGGGCGGACCAGCCCCGAAGCCCGCGGCGTTCTCGTCCGCAGTCACGCTCGATGTCGCCCTCCAGAGAAGCGACCAGGAAGGGCGTCCGGTGCTCGTCTTCGCAACCGCCGACTGGTGCGGGCCATGCCAGGCCCTCAAGCGGAACGCACTCGCCTCCTCCAAGGTCGAACAACTGATCAAGGGCGGCACCATCCCCGTCTACGCCGATGTCACCGGACCCGACCAGGTTTCCATCGACGCCGCACGCCGACTCCGCATCGGGCCGATCCCCGCCCTCATCGTGGTATGGAAGGGCGAAGAGCTCGCTCGCCACGAGGGCAACACCTCCGCATCCAACCTTGAGAAGTGGCTCGAAGCCGCGCTCTCAAGGACTCGCTCTGCGGGCTGATGCTTACGCCAGCGGATTGATCGCCAGACCCGTCGCGAGTTTCGGCAGGAAGAACGTCGACTTCTGGGGCATCAACTCTCCCGCGAGGCAGATCTCCTTCACGGCATCGAGCGGCGTGGGCCTCACGATGACTGCGAGCTGCGTGAATCCCGCGCCCCCACCCGCGCCCGTCTCCTTCCCCGATGCGATCTGCTCAACCTCCGGAATCGTGTGCGGGAACGCCCACGTCACCGGCTCGCCCCCGTTGAGCCGGGGCTGGCAGATCTCTTCAACGATCAGGTGCTGGATGATCGCCACATCGAGCACACGCCAGGCGCGGGGCTTCTCGGCAAACCGCTTCGCGAGCGGGTCCGCCGTCGCCGGAATCGCGACCGCGCACCGCCCAGTTGCAAAGTCGTACACCCCGACGCGATTCTCCCCCATGCCCGTCATCGTGTGAACCGCGCGCTCAAGGGCCTTCAGATCCCCGGCGATCGGCTCGAACCGCAACCTGTCGGAAGCAGCCGCGAGGAAGGCATCAAACGTGTACTCGCGCATGCCGCCGAGCACACGATGGGTCGCACCGATCACCAGCCCGGGGTCCGACATCCCGACCATGACGAACATGCAGCGCCGCGCGGGATGATCCGAAGCCACCGCCCCCTGCGACTCAAGCAACGAGAGATAATTGAGCGCAGTGTTGTATCTGTGATGCCCGTCCGCGATGAAAACATCCTCGCCGGCGAGTGAGCCACGATACTTCTCGATCGTCGCGCCATCTTCGATCCGCCAGACCTCGTGCGTCACGCCGTCGTCGCTTCGGGCCCGCATGTCAGCCCCGCGCGACGCCATCACCGACCTCACCAACGCCGAAGCCAGACCCGCCCCGTCGGCGTGCAAACCAAAGATCGGAGACAATTGCGCTCGCGTCGCCTTCATCAACGCGAGCCGATCCTCCTTCGGGCCGCTGAATGTCTGCTCATGGGGCAGAACGCCCCCTCCCGGCCTCTTTCCGAAGGGGACCGCGTCGAGCGTGCAGATCATCCCGCAACGATCCGTCGTTCGCCCGTTCCACTCGAACACCTGGCGATAGGCAAAGATCGCCGGACGTTCGCTCCGAGTCAGCACACCATCGGCCACCCAACGGTCGATCATCGCCGCCGCCGCGGCGTATGCCTCCGGCGGGCCCATCTTCTTCGCCGGAACATGGGGCAGATCCGCCGCGACGATGTTCCTGGGGTCCCGAGCGAGCAACCGCGCCTTCCCCTCCGCGTCCAGCACGTCATACGGAGGAGCGATGAAAGACGAGACATCGCCCGATGGTGAGACATACTGCAAAGGGCGGAAGGCGTGGACCTGTGGCATCGTGCTGGCTCCATGCGTCGCGCCATCGCGCGCTGCGCCGAGTATACAAGCCGCACCGGATACGGCTACTCCATCCCCTCATCAGAGAGCGGCCCGCTGATCGTGTGCCCGCCCGTCAGCCACGCGTTCAGGTCCGCCATGCGTGCCCGCTCGCTTGAGAATGGGAAGAAGGGTGAATCCGGGGAGACCGGCTCACCCGTCACGGGACATCGCGTTCCCGCTCTCATCGCGCCAACGAGCGCGGGCAACTCCGGCCTCGTGACCCACGCGTCAGGTAGAGTCATCGCTATGTGCCGCGACTCCGCGCCATCTCGGATCGGGCCGTACTCAAGCCGGATCTCCATCGCGTCGCGCTCGATCGCGCCGCCACCGATCCCCCCGACACGATCCGGCCACTCGACAGCGACGATCCACGAACCGTCCGTCAGCAGATCCCAACCGATGGCATCAAGATCGTCCGCGCCAGACAACCGGTACGCATCGATATGGGCCATCTGCGGCCCGCGGGAATTCGGATACTGATTCGCAATCACATACGTCGGGCTGGAAACGAGCCCGGCATCGATCCCCAGCGCGCCCGCGAGGGCACGAACGAACGTCGTCTTCCCCGAACCAAGATCGCCCGAAAGAGCCAGCACATCACCAGCACGCAACACCGGCGCGAGCGCACCAGCGACCCGCTCCGTCTCCGCGTGCGACACCAGTGTGCGTTCGAGTCTCATGCCGGATTATTGGATCAAAGAGTCCCGTGCATCATGTGTGGTCCCATCCCATCTCGGAGGCGTCGATCACCGTGCCATCCGGCAAGTGCACGATGCACGCGCTGGTCGAACGGTCCGAACCCAGTGCAACCACACGTCCGATCCGTGTGAGGGGAGTTCCGTAGGGCGAGCGGGCGACGGATCCAAGCGATCGCCGAACCGTGAACAGCAGTTCATAGTCCTCGCCGTCGCCGATCGCGTGTTGCCATCCGCCAGTTCCGGCGTGAAGGGGGAGCGACGCGGCATCGACTTCGACGATCACTCCGGAGGCGACGGCTATGCGCGCTCCATCACGCCCCAAGCCGTCCGACAGATCTATCATCGATGTCAGGTCCGTGCCCAGCGTCGCACGAAGCCAGAGCGCGTCCTCCACCCGCGGCTCAAACACAAGGTGACGCCCCGACGCAAGCGACCCGCCCAGTGCGCCCGTCACATAGACATCGTCCCCCGGTCGCGCTCCCGCACGCGTGATCGGGGGCTCATCCTCGCGCAGTTCACCGAGCGCCGTGACCGTGAGCGAGAGCGGCGTTCCGGCGGGCGACGTGGCAATGTCGCCCCCGACAATCGGGCACGACCATCGATTCGCCCAGTGGTGCAATCGCTCGGTCAACTCCCGCGCGTGCCCATACCCCGAGGGGAGGAGGCCCGTCGCCAGCGCACAGACCGGGCGGCACGCCATCGCCGCCAGATCAGAGATCGAACGCGCAACCGCCTTCCGTGCTATCAGATCGATTGCCGTGCCGGGCGCGAAGTGCCGACCCTCGACAACCTGATCGACAGTCAGAACACTGCGCGAACCCGTTCGGACAACCGCGCAATCATCACCGGGACCCAGGAGCACGCGCGGGTATGAACCCGTCATCCCCGCTGCCAGGTCCCTGATGTGCGCATGTAACTCGGACTCACGCATGGATGAAGCGTAGGAACTCGTGCCTCCAGATCCGACGATACCCTCTCCCTTCCATTGCCCATTGCCCATTGCCCATTGCTCATTGCCCATTGCCCATTCCATTGCCATGCCAAAGCCCACCACCCCATCTTCCACTCCTCTCTCGCCCCGTAAGGGCGCACGCCGCATGGCGGATGTGGACGCCAAGACGCTGAAGGAACTGAACGCTGGCGAGATTGAGTCAGCAACCCTGGCGGAGATTCTGTCGGTTGACTTCGCGAAGTTGTGCCGCGTGGTCTCGCCGGAAGCCGCCAGGAACCTCCCCCGCACGCTCGCCGGAGGCGAAGGAGGGCTCGGCATCACCAAGCGCATGGAGATGGTCGCCAACGCGCTGCTCGACGCGCACGGGCAAGACGCGATCGACATGTGCATCGCCCACCCCTCCGATTCCGTCCGCGGCTGGGCGTGCTACGCGATCGGTGCCGCCGACGGCTTCGCCCTCAAGAAACGCCTCGCCCTCATCAAGCCCCTTGCCGATGATCCAAACTCTGGCGTCCGCGAGTGGGCATGGATCGGCCTTCGCCCCCGCATCGCCGAAGCACTCGACGAATCCTTCGACCTCCTCCTCCCCTGGACCACGTCAAAGTCCCCCAACATCCGGCGCTACGCCAGTGAGATCACCCGTCCCCGCGGCGTCTGGTGCGCCCACCTCGACACGCTCAAACGCAACCCCGCGCCCGGCCTCCCCATCCTGCAACCCCTGAACGCCGATCCCACCAAGTACGTGCAGGACTCCGTCGCCAACTGGCTCAATGACGCGTCCAAGTCCAACCCCGCATGGGTCAGGAAGGTCTGTGCCGCGTGGCTCAAGCAAAGCCCGACGCGCCAGACCGAGCGTATCTGCCGGCGAGCAATGAGAACGATGGGGACCTGAATCACTCGGGCTTCGTCGCGATCTTCACGATCTCCGCAACCAAGGCGGTGCTGTCGATCTCGCCCGCAACGTAGCGTTGAAACGCGGGGAGGACCGCCTCGCGGGCATCGGCAACCTTCGCGTAATACCCGCCGGTCTCGCCGTACGCGACGTGCGACGCATCAACACTGGTGCGCGTGACGTGCGCCGCGACAGCGAAGATCAGCGTGTGCGGCACATCCCGCATCAAGGGGTCGGTCTGGGCGACGCCCGCGTCCGCGAGCGCCTTGCGAAGCGACTGGAGCACGGAAGCGGGCTGCTGCTGGCGGGTGTGCGTGTCGAGAGCATGGATCGCCTCGTGGAGCGTCGCTTCCACCAGCGCCGAACCCTGATGCGCATCGATCGACACGATGCACACCGCGCCGAACTGAGGCGAAAGGGCCGTGAACCCGCCGGGCGGGGGCGCGGCAGCGACGAGATACACAGGGATCGCCTTGCCGGGATCCCTCATCCCCAGCAACTCGCAGATCCGGGCGATGCACGAAGGCCCATGCGCATCGAGCGCGACTTCCAGCCCAGCCCTCGCCTCCGCGATTCTCGCCTCGTGCGCCGGCCATACCTCGCCCCGAAACACAGGTTCCACCTGCGCCAGCGCGTCCACATACGCCAGCACCTTCGGACCGACATCCTCACGGAAGCGCCCGGCCATCGCGCCAAGGACCTCCCGCGCCGCCGCGGGACTCCCCGCCGTCGCAAACAACGCATCCGTCACCGCCCACTGCACCTCGTCTCCTGTCGCCTTCATCGCCTCAACGGCCGGCGCCACGCACGCGGGCACGTCCGCGCCCGCAGCGCCCGCCCTTACCAGCATGTGCAGTGACAGAAGCGGACTGGCGTGGATCTCGATGCGCGAAGCTGCCGAGAGTGGCGACGACTCGTTCGCCGAGGCTGGCGGAGCGTTCTGTGCGATCGCGGGCGCTGCGAGGGGAATGAGTGAGGCGGCGATGACCGCGGCTCGGATCATGGGGTTTGTTCCGGTGGTGTGACCGCAAGAAAGGTTGATGCAGACCACGCCGCTTCCCGTCAGGATTGATCCACGAGCAATGCCACTTCCTCCGCACACCCGCGCGCGATCGTGTACCCCGAGCCCCCGTGCCCATAGTTGTGGATGATCCGCGCATCCCCCGCATCACGCTCCACACGCACCGCGTCCCGATACGGCCGCAGACCCGCCACCACGCGCAGCACCTCTCGCGGCACCACCCCATACCGCGCCGCCCGCGCCAGCATCGCCTCCGTCAACGCAGGATCCGGCCCGGGCAACGTCCCGTCCGCGAACGCCTCCGACCACTCCGCCGTGCATCCGCCGATGATCACCTCATCCCGCCGCGGAATCACGTAGAACACCGACTTCGGATCGCGCTCGTCCGCCATCGCCCGACCCAGATCAAACCCCTCGGACGACGCGACCACGACCTGCCCGAAGAGCGGCCGGATCGTCCGATCCGCGCACAACGCCCGCGCCCCAAGCCCCGTGCAGTTCACCACAACATCCGGCCCGCGCCCCCTCGGCCCACCCTCAAAGCACGCCCCCAGCGACTCAACCCTCCCCACCTCAACCGGTCTCTCCATCCTCGATGTCAGCCACTTCATATGAAACCGCGGATCGACGCGCGGCGCCGTGAACCGCCACGCAAACGGCGCACCATTCCAGTGCCGCGCTGCCTCCCCCGCGCGCGCTGCCTCCACCAACTCCAGATCCTCGATCTCAGTCCCCCACCACGGCGTCTGGTCATTGTCATCAAGCTCGAGCATCCGCAGCACGTCAACGCCCGCGCTCGCATCGTTCCGCGAGAGATCGGTCAGCCAGCGTCGCGTGACCGAAGCCCATCGACTCACCCGTTCCCGCGGCTCGGCCCAGAACGGGAACCAGATCGCGCCCGCTACCGACGATGTCACCGACGCGCCGGTCGAGGCCGCGATCACTCGCACCCGATGCCCCCGCTCCTCGAGCGTGAGGGCCGTTGTCAGCCCGATCACGCCCGCGCCAAGTACGACCACGTCCGCCATGAACGCCCTTCCTCCGCGATCACTCCGCCCCCGGCGATGCCTCGCCAGCGGGGACCTGCTCGCGTTCCTGTTCGACGAGATGCACGAACATCCGGCGCACACCGTCCGGATAGACCGTGTGCCCCATCCCTTCGACGATCTTCACCTCGGCATCGCTCCCCAGCGCGCTCAGCGACTCGGCAAGCAACGCCACCGCGCCCTCAAGATAGAACGTGTCGACCGACCCCGCGTACACCCGCAATCTGCCCGCGAGCCCCGCGCCGACGCGCTCCCAGTTCCGCTCGAGAGAGAGCCGGATGTCATACGGCTCCCATGTGCGCGCAACCTCGTGATCAACCTCCCCCGTCTCCCTGTCGAACAGACGCCGAGGGCCACCATCCGCTCCCCGTGGCGAGAAGACCGCCTCAAACGACGCGATCTGCCCGCCCGGACCGAGCGCATCCTCCATCCTCACAAACGGCTCGTACTCCAGAATCACCTCGCCATTCCTTCTCGCCAGCGGCCTCGAGTTCCCCTCATGATCCCTGTACATGTTCGCGCCCGGCTCGTACAGGTTGATCCGCTGAAAGTCCCTGAAATCAACCGGGTCCGGACAGTGCGACCAGCACGACCCGAACGACTCCGGATACATCACCTGAAGCCACAACGCCGCCCACCCGCCGGAAGAGCCGCCCGTCACCGCGCGCCGATCCCTCTCGCCCGCACCACGAAACCGCGCCTCAACCTCAGGGATCAGTTCCTCCACCAATGCCCGTCCGCGAGGCCCGTTGGTCGCCGAATCCGCGAACACGCTGTGACCCCAGTAGCAACTCGCATCCGGCACCACGATCAGACACTCATCCGCTCCGGGCACGCGCGAGAGCATCCGATCCAAACCAATGATGCTCGTGTGATCGCCGCCGAACCCGGTGATCCAGTACACCGTCGGATATGTGCGGCTCCCATCGGGCACCCACTCCCGAGGCAATCGCACCCCCGCGCGCGTCACCACCTCACGCCCATGGAACGCGCTCAGCGACGGCGAGACCATCTCGATCAACCGAATCCGATCCGTCTCCTCAAACGGCTCTGGCTCAACCACACGATCCAGCACCAGCTCGATCGCTTCAACCGGATCCGAGTCCTCCTCCACCTTGAATCGCACCGCAGCGGAGTACGGATCTCCAACGCCGCGCCCCGGATCCGGCGAATCCTGATTCAGCCGCCCGAATGCTTGTGCGGCATACGCGCCCGCGCCGATCTCCCCACCCGGAAAGTTGATCTGGCTCCCATCGATCGACACCCACGCTCCCGGCGCGAGCCCTTCAACATCAACCGCGAGAATCCGAGGCGGCTCAAACCAGTTTCCCGCTTCAAGCCGCGGCTCTACAACCGCCGCCGGCGCGATCGCCACGTACAGACGCCCCGTGTACGGCGCGCCGTTGATCCCGGGATCGATCCTTACCCTGAACGGCACCTGCGCCGACGCACACACCGTGAAGAGCCCCGCGAGCATCGCCGCGAGAACCACTCCCACAAAGCCCGTCCCGACTCGACGCATGGCTGCTCCTCTCGACCGACGCGAAACGGGCGTCGCCGTCATTCAACGCCGACGCCCGCAGGATTGACTCAACACCGGCTCCCGACCACCGCGCATCACTGCTCGGGCATGCCCAGGTTCCGCACGGCCACAAGCTTCAGCTCGATCGTCAGCGGCACATTCTGGGGGATAGTCGATCCGAACTGCGCCGGAATGAACGCCATCTGCGACGGCACCTTCAGGATCCGCGTCCCGCCCACGCGCATCCCATCGACGCCGAACTGCAACGCGTTGAACTCGCCCGGAATCCAGATGTACGGGTTCTCCATCGTCGCCTGAGAGACCACCGCGCCCGAAGCGTCCTTCACGACGTGCGTCGTCACCGGCACGCAATCGAACGTCGCGGCCCCTCCCTCACCGATCTCCACATCCTCAACCTGCAGCGCGTCGACCATCTGGATCACGAAGACCAGGTCCGCGTTCGGCGGGATATCAGAGCCCGCGCCCTGCGCCCCGTACGCCAACGCGGACGGAATCGTCAGCCGACGCACGCCGCCGACCTTCATCCCCGGAACACCCTTCCCCCACCCCTGGATCACGCCGTTCAACGGGAACGCGACCGGCTCCCCCCGCTCGAACGACGAATCGAAAACGCTCCCGCCGTCCTTCAGCGTGCCGTGGTAGTGCGCCACCACAACCCCGCCCGGCTTGATCTCAAAGCCCTCGCCGATCTTGATGTCCTCGACGATCAACCCGCCCTCAAGCTCCTGACGATTCACAACCTCGCCCTCCGGCACCGGGATCGGCTGCGGACGCTGCTGGGCCATCGCGGCCTCGATCAACTGGCGAAGCTGCTCCTCCGACATCTCCGGCTGGGCCTCCTGAGCGAATGCCGGAGCCCCGAGAAAGAGAGCAAGGGCGGGAATAATTGCGAACGTGATGCGCATGAGAGTCCTCGTGGTTGCGGGCCCATACGCGGACCCGCCAGTGCTGGAATGTGTGCCGCCGTGAAATCGAACGGAAAGCGTAGGTAACCCGCCCGTGACGAGCCCGGCCCGCCTCCTACGAGCCGCCAGGGGCGACTTCGATACGCTCAGTGTCGAGGTGCCACCGACGAGATCGCGTCAACACCGCCGGGACTGTCTCATCGCTCGCACAGTGCTGCCCGCGGCACTTCAGACTGGCACACTCCCTATACCTAACGCACCCTCACCGCCTCCGCCTTCTCCCCGCCAGCACCGCGAATGACAATCTATCACGGCCTCAGTGCCCCATCCCGCATCATCCCGATCAGCCCCTCCACCACCCGCGCCATCGACTCATAATCCAACTTGTCCGGCGTGTCGGTCGCCTTGTGATAGTGCTGATACCGCAGCGGCGCGGTGTCCGTCACCATGAACGCCGCATACCCATGCTCGTCGTACCCGCGATGGTCCGACCACATCGCCATCTGGATCGCCGGCGGCACCGACGCCGCCAAGAGCGGAAACGCACCCGTCCGCTCAAACGCCTCCGCGCACGCCCTCACCGCCGGCTTGCTCTTCTCCATCCCCACAAACGCGATGAAATCACCCGTCGAGGGCAGCACCGCCGCCAGCACATCGTTCGGCCACGTCTGCGACTTCTTCTCCGCGCTGTAACACCCGATCGTCTCCAGGCAGAACATGGCCCGGATGTTCATCCCCGCCTTCATGCACGACGCGGCGTCGATCTGGCTCCCCATCCCGTTGAAGTTGAAGTGTGGCGGCTCCTCATTGGCATACAGCATGAACCGGATCGTGTACGCGTGAGGCGTCGCGCGCAGCGCGCGGGCCATCGCCAAGACGCCCGCCACGCCGCTCGCGTTGTCGTTCGCCGCCGGGCACCCCTCCACGCTGTCGTAGTGCGCCCCGATCACGATCACCCGCTCCGGATGCTCCGTACCCGGCAAAATCGCCTCGATGTTGAAGGACGGCCCTAGGTGGCACTCGACCTCGATCTTTTTCGGCTCATACCCCGCCTTCGTCAGCGATGCCATGAGAAAGTCCGCCGCGAGCGCGTACCGCTCCGGCGCGAACGTCCCGCGAGGGCCGATGTGCGTCGCCAGGATCTCAACATCGCGGCGTAGCTCCGCCGCGAGCGCGCGCGTGTCGTCCGACAGGGCACCCAGCTCAGGCCGTGCGAGCTTCAGATAGGGAATACCCGGAAGTCCCGCCTCGTCCTCCATCGCCACAAGCCCCGCACCCTCCTGCGCGCACGCGCCCGCAGAGCCAAAGAGGCAGATTATCGCCACCACCGCGATACGCACCATACACCACATCGAAAGCCAGTGTTCGGACACGGCCCGCCCCTCTTTCACCCGTGCCGCCACCCTTGCCCGTGCGGCTCGCCCCCATTCCCCGTACCATGACCCGCGCATGGACGCATCATCAATCGCACCCGGTCTCTCGCCCGCGCTCACACTCGCCCAGTCCCCCGCCGCGGATTCCGGCTCCATCGTCATGGGCCTCTGGCCCCTTTTCGTCCAGTCCTTTGATCTCTTCAGCATCGTACTCATCCTCGGCTCGGTCGCGGCGGTCGCCATCATCGTCCGCAATCTCTTCGATGTCCGCGCCGCGGTCATCGCACCGAAGAAATCACTGGACCGCATCGCCGATCTTTGCCGCACAGGTCGCCTCGCCGAACTCGAGCACGCCATCGCCGACGACAAGTCCTTCATCGGCGACACCCTGCGCCCCGCGCTCGGCGCGAAACAGGCGGGTCGCGACGCCATGCACGAAGCCGCCAACCTCGGCGCGTCCGAGGCCCACGCCCACTGGTCGCGCCGCGTCGAGCCGCTCGCGATCATCGGCAACCTCGCGCCGCTGGTCGGGCTGGCCGGAACCGTCTGGGGCATGATCCTTGCGTTCGCGTCACTCTCTGCCGCCGGTGGACGCGCCTCGCCCACCGAACTCTCGCTCGGCATCTCCAAGGCCCTGATGCACACGCTGCTGGGCCTGATGCTCGCTATTCCCGCGCTCGCGTTCGCGGCGTTCTTCCGCGCCCGCATCGAGCGCGCCGTCGGGCGCGCCGTCGTCGTCTGCGCCGAAGCCGTCGATCGCCTCGCATCCGGCCCGAAACCCTGACGAGTCCCCGTCCAACGCCGCCACCGAGACTCTCTTGAAACCCCTCGCAACCAGCACGATTCGCGCGGAGGAGCGTCACATCAACGTGACGCCGCTCATCGATGTCGTGATGGTGATGATCATCTTCTTCCTCATCGTCGGGAAGCTCGCCTCCGACCAGATCAGCCACCTCGACCTCCCTCCCGCCGTCGCGTCTCCTCCCGCCCCCGAACCCGGCATCCTCATCGTCAATATCCCTGCGGATGGCTCGGTCGTCGTCTTCGGCGAGTCGCTCACCACCGAAGGCCTTCGGACCCGCCTTCGCGAAGCCCTCGCGACCACGCCCGACCTCATTGTGCAGATCCGCGCGGATCGCTCCCTCACCTACGCGAGCATTGCACCCATCATCGAATCCTGCCGCGCCGAGAGTGTCTCGCGCGTTCGCCTTTCGACGGAGGGCGCGCAGTGAGACCAATCCGTGCGACATCATCCGGCTCCCGCTACGGCGGCCGCCCCTCGCGATCTGCGAGCACCGCGCCCGACTCACTCCCCGACATGACGCCGATGGTCGATGTCGTGATGGTCATACTGATTTTCTTCATGGCTTCGACCGCTCTTGTCGGCCCCGAACTCGTGCTCCGAGCCCGTATCGCTACGGATGATGCGCCCGCCGCCGCCGCGCCACTCATTGCGCCGGCCTCGCTCGCGATCCGGTTGCGCACGGACGCTCGGGCTACACTCGCCACCGGGCTCGGACTCACGGACGCGCCGATCGAATCCCTGATTGCTCACATCCAGGCCCGCACGCCCATGCTCCGGGCCGCATCCATCCCCATCATCATCGACGCGGCACCCACCGTCCCCTACCAGTCCGTGGTTGACACCATCGATGCGCTCGAACGAGCCGGCGTCCGCGACATCGCCCTCCGCTGACCTCTCAGCTTTACGCCCTCAATGTCAGCCCATCGTGCGCGAGCGCGGCTCGCGCTGCGTGCCCCGACTCCTCCAGGCGCGCCATCGTCTCGGCGTGACCAAGATCATGCGACATGTGGACGAAGTACGTCCGGCGTGCATCCACCCGCTCGGCGATCGAGAGCGCCTGATCCAGCGTCAGATGCGTCGGATGCCGCCGGTCGCGCAGCGCATCCAGCACCAGTGTCTCCAAACCCTTCAACATCCCCCAGGACTCGGGCGGGATCGCGGAGACATCCGTGCAATACGCGAGCGGCAACGGCCCACTCCCGACCCCAATCACATCTCCGCCCTCCGCCTCCAGCCGATACCCCAGCACCTGCAACTTCCCGTGCATCAGAGGCACCGGCGTCACCCGCATCCCGTGCACCGTGAACGCCCGCCCGGGCTCCACCCGATGCCCGATCAGCGTCGCCACGAACGAGTCGTTGACGTTCCGATCCCGATCGAAGATGTGCGTGTACACACGCCTCAGGTGGGCATCCGTGTGGGAGTCGGCGTAGACCTCGATCGGCCCGTCCTGGATCGCATTGAACCGGCGAACCTCATCCAGCCCCCACGTGTGATCGACGTGATTGTGGGTGAAGAGGATCGCATCCAGCCGCTTCATCCCATGGCGGAGGGCCTGCTCGCGGAGGTCCGGCCCCGCATCGATCAACACAGCGCGGGGCATCCCTTTCCCATCCGTGAACTCGATCAGCGAACTCGTCCGCAGCCGCCGATCCCGGGGGTCCGCGCTCGTGCACACCGCGCAGTCGCACCCGATCGCTGGAACCCCCGCGCTCGTGCCCGTGCCCAGAAACGTGAATCGAACGTCGGAGATCACGGAGGAGGGTATGGGAGACAAGATGGGACAAAGGGATGAAGACCATAGAAGTCGAGCAGGTCATTTCCGCTATCATCCGACCATGAGCACTCAGAGCAGCCACTCCCCCCACGCCCCCCATACCGCTTCCCTCAAGTCCGTCTCCAAGGAGTTCGACTCCGCCCGCGAGATCAGCCCACGCCGGAAGTCAACCGAGGCCTCTACGATCGACGGTCTGGTCGCGGAGCAGCTCGCCCACTTCGGCATCGACCCGGGCTCTGACTACGGCCAGCACCTCGCCCGCTTCGCCGGCCATCTCTACGCCGGACACGCCGACCTTCACGCCATGTGGAAGGACACCGTCCGCGAGCTCTCCACGCTCAGCCGCCAGGATCGCATCGAGCGTTTCGCGGCACAGAAGTTCCTCTGCTTCCAGATCGCCAAGATCCTCGACACCCTGCAGCACCCGATGCGCCGGACTTACCAGAGCATCGTGGATCAGGCCGGCCAACGCAGCCGCAAGGGCCCCTACCCGATCTTCGACAACGTCACCGCGCTCTTCTCCGCCAAGCCGGTGATCACGCGTACCGCCACCTACGTGTACGCCTGCGCTGAATGGGTGGACGACGCCTTTCAGGGCAAGGAGCTGATGCTCGAGGTCTACTCTCGCCTGCTCAACCCCACCAGCGTCTCGCTCGCGAACCACATCGTCGATGTCGAGGCCGGCCCGCTGGCGCACGAGTACTTCGCATGGAACTTCAACTCAGGCATGGCCGCCGTCGATGCCGTCCTCTCCCACCTCGTCGGATACCAGGACATCCTGCTCACCAGCCGCAACGTCTACGGCGGCACCTACCAGCTCATGCACGACTGGTACGGCAAGGTCAGCAACCTGGATGTCTCGGTCAACTTCTTCGATGGCTACTCCGCCGAGGCCTTCGTCAAGGCGCTCGACGCGGTGATGGTGAAGGAGAAGGCACGGCTCGCCGCGGGCAAGCAGATCTATGTCTACATCGAGTCTCCCTGCAACCCGCACGGGTATGTGCTCGATGTTCCCGCGATCTGCGCCGAGGCCCACAGGCGCGGCCTGACCGTCATCTGCGACTCCACCGTCGGCACGCCCTTCCTGCACAGGCCGCTGCGCAGGCAAGACCCGATGGAGCGCCCCGACTTCATCATCCACTCATACACGAAAGACCTCGCGGGCCACGGTGGAACGACCGCGGGCTGCGTGATCGGGCGCAACGAGCGCATGTTCATGGGCAAGCACGAGTCCGCGCAGGGCACCGGCCCTGACGGCAAGCCCCGCACCTACTCGTGGGACGAGACCCTCTTCTGGAACGTCTACTACGTCAAGGGGGCGTTCCTGGACGCCGACAAGGCGTTCGAGGTTCTCAACGGGATCCACACGCTCGAAATCCGTCTGCTCCAGAAGGTCGCGAACACGCTTACGCTGGCGGAGGTGCTCGGCTCACACCCCGACATCAACGTCAAGTGTTGTGCCGCGCCTGGAGACGAGAATTCGGCGATCCGAGAGAAGTGCATGCACATGGGGTTCCCGCCGCCACTCTTCACCTTCGACTTCGAAGGAAAGGGAGATGTACCTGCCCTCGACCGCGAGGCCTTCAAACGATTCTTCGACATGCTCGACCCCGTCTTCGGCCACCAGGTCTCACTCGGCCAGCCCAACACCGTTGTCCTCTGTCCTGCGATCACGAGCCACTCGGAGATGTCGGCCCAGGCCCTGAAGGACGCGGGCATCTCGCTCACCACGACGCGCGTCGCGGTCGGCACCGAAGACCCACGCACGCTCATCACCCACCTGATCAAAGCCGCGGCGTCCTGCATCGAGCCCGCCCGCCCCGGCTTCGTCGCAAAGTTCCTCTCAACCGAGAAGATCGACGCGATCTACAAGAAGCACTACATCGACGTGCACACCCGCTACGTCAACGCGCAGCCGCCCATGAGCGAATTGATGAAGTAACGCGCGCCGAGCCGCACCGGCATCCAAATGAAAGCCCCGATCGCGACATCGCGCGGCACTACCACCACGCGCATCGCTCCCGGCGTGTCAGCAGCCATTGATGCGGACAGAACAGAGTTGTCGCGGTTCCGGCTTGGTGACGATGTCAGTCCTCTTCATGCTGGGGCTTGAACGCCGCGACCAGTTGCTGCTGGATGTTCCCCGGCGTCGCCTCGTCGTGGCTGTATTCCATCGCGTAAGTGCCGCTCCCCGCGGTCATGGACTTGAGTTCGTTCGAGTAGTTCTGGAGTTCGCCGAGCGGCGCAACAGCCGTCACGATGCAGATGTCGCCAGACGTCATCTGCGTGTCCTGCACGCGTCCACGCTTCGTCGAGAGGTGGCCCGCGATGTCGCCCATGTACTTCGAGGGGACTGTGATCTCGACCTTGGCATACGGCTCCAGCAGCTTGGGCTTGGCCTTGCCGACCGCCTCGATAAACGCCTTCTTTCCCGCGGTGATGAACGCGATCTCCTTCGAGTCCACATCGTGGTACTTGCCGTCGTACAGCACGCAGCGGATGCCCGTCATCGGATATCCGGCCACCGCGCCGCCCGCCAGCACCTGGCGCACGCCCTTCTCGACCGCCGGCCAATACTGCCGGGGCACCGTGCCGCCCACGACCTCCGACGCAAACTCGAACCCCTCCGGGTGGTCCGCCGGCAGCGGCTCAACGCGCAGGTAGACCTCCCCGAACTGCCCGCTGCCGCCCGTCTGCTTCTTGTGGCGACAGTGGCCGTCGGCCCTCGCGCCGATGGTCTCCTTGTACGCGACCTTCGGCGTCGACGTCGTCACCACCACGCCGTACCCCTGGTGCAGTTTCTCGAGCACCACGCGCAGGTGCAACTCTCCAAGCCCGCGCAGCACTGTCTGGTGCGTCGCCGCGATCCGGTCGCAGACGAGCGAAGGATCCTCGGCCGTGAGTTTCGCGATCGCAGCAGAGAACTTCGCCTCATCCGCGTGGTTCTTGAGCTCGACCGCCAGCCCGTACATCGGGCGCGGCAGTGGAAGCGGCTTCAGGCGGATGTGGTCCAGCTCGTGCGTGTCGTGCAGCACAGCGTTGAAGCGGACCTCCTCGATCTTTGCGACCATGCCCAGATCCCCGGGTCCAACCGCCTCGACCTCCGACGCGTCCTTGCCCTGGCGCTGCATCACGTGGCCAATGCGGATCGGCTTCTTGTCCGCATCGATGAACAACTCGCTCTTTGCCTTCAGGGTGCCCTGGTGGACCCTGAAGATCCCGAGCTTGCCGACATGCTTATCCGACGACACCTTGAAGATATGGGCCAGCAGCGGCGCGTTGGCATCGGGACGCGGGTGGTACGCACGCTCGGCGGAGTCCTCGGCCTCGCGCAGCAGGAACGTCCGCGGGTTGCCCTCGAGTGGGCTCGGCAGCAGCGAAGCGATGACGTGCATGAGGTCCGCGGCGCCCGCGCCCGTCCGGGCCGAGCAGAAGCAGATCGGGATGAGGTGGGCCTCGCGCAGGGCCTTCTCGAACGCGTCGTGCAGCTTGTCGGGATCGAAGCCCTCGCCCTTCTCCAGATACTGCAGCGTCAGCTCTTCATCGACCTCGATCACCTGCTCCACGATCTGCTTGTGCGCCTCGTGGACAGAGGAGAAGTCGGTCGTGTCTCCCGCGGCGTCGTTCCCGTCGTGCTCGAAGACGTTGATCACGTCCGCGCCGTTCCCGGTCGGCAGATTCACCGGCAGGCACACAGAGCCGAACGTCTCGCGGATGTTCTGCGTCAGCGTCTCGAGATCGATGTCCGCGTGGTCGATCTTCGTGACCACGATCATGCGGGGCAGGTTGCGCTCTTCGGCAATCTGCATCAGCCGGCGCGTCGTGGGCTCGATGCCCCGTGCTGCATCGACGCAGACCACCACCGTCTCGACGGCGGGGAAGCAGGCGACGGCGTGCCCGAGAAAGTCGGCGAGCCCCGGCGTGTCGATCACGTTGACGTAGTGCCCGTCGTGCTCGAAGTGGACGAGCGTGGGCTGGAGGGAGTGCTTGTGGTGCTTCTCTTCATCGGTCCAGTCAGAGACCGTGTTCCCCTCTTCGACCGTGCCCATGCGCTTCACGACACCCGCCGCGAAGAGCAGCCGCTCGACCAGTGTCGTCTTGCCGCACCCGCCATGCCCCGTGAGGACGATGTTGCGGATGTCGGCCGGGTTTCGGATTGCCATGGGGGGCCTCTGCGGGCTTCTGGCCCGCGAGGGCGGGGTATGTCAGCGGCGGCGTCCCGCGTCGGCCCGAACAGACGTGCCGGCGTGAGGCGGCGTCGGCCCGCGCGCCCCACCAAGACGCGCGGACGCCCCATTGTAAAGCATTCGTCAAGCCCGGCAAACCTATTCACCAACTCTCCACGCCACAAGTACTTGCGCCCCGTGCCATCGAGATCGGCGGACTTGCTCGTGGGGAGCGACTTCGATTCGTCCGGTCAGCCGCCCATTCAGTACCGAAGGGCTCTATCGCGAAGTCTGAGTTTCGATCGGTGTGTGTAGCACGCTCTCGTTCCCGCACTCAGGACAGACCGCCGTCGGCAACCCCGACATGTCGTAGCCGCAGAAAAAACAGACGCCGGATGCCAAGCGGCGCAGCTCCGCTTCCCCCGCACCCAGGAAACCCACCCGCGCGCCGGCTCGCCTCAGAGTTCTCGTTACGCTCCCGTTCACAGCGGCACAGTCCGCGAGCAGCACGGGCAGCACGCCGATCAGGATGGGCCAGAGATGTCCGAGGACAGCGCTCCACGCGCCAAGCCCTGCGAGTATCACGCCTGGCCACGCGATCATCATCCAAGGTGCCCGCACCTTGACCTGCAGAGCGACGTTGACCACCCCCATCGCGACCAGCGAGAGCAACGCCGCGGGGATCGCGATGTACATGACCCAGTCCCAACTCTGACGGAGCGTCCACACGAGCACGGTCAACGAGAGAACGAACACGCCCGCGATTCGCAGCATGGTCCGCTGCAACCGCGCCGCCTCGATGATCCGCTCGCGATCGTTCAACTCGCACCTTCCATCGCCTCATTCCAGTTGATCGGCACTCAGGATCTGTTAGGATACTCCCGGTGTTCTCATGATGACGTCTGAATCCGCCGCACGCCACCTGCTCCACCTCGCCAGCGCGGGCGACGAGCCGGTGCCCGTGACCCACATGCAACTCCAGAAACTCGCGTACTACGCCCAAGGGTGGTCGCTCGCGCTCCGCGCCGCGCCGCTTTTCGCATCACGCATCGAGGCGTGGCCCCACGGCCCGGTTGTCACAGACCTGTACCGCGTGTTCGCACCATTCCGCGCGAGTGCCATTGATCCCGCCGAAGGACGCGGGGCACACAACGCCGCCGAAGGCGAGATCCGACTCCTCGAATCCATCTGGCGTGGCTACGGCCGCTTCTCCGGCTCGTACCTCCGCGAACTCACGCACGCGGAAGCACCTTGGCTCGATGCGCGACGTGGACTCTCCGAAGATGCGCCATCCAACGCCGAGATCACGCACGAATCCCTGCGTACATTCTTCCAAGGACTGGACAGCCGCGCGTGCGACCGCTTCGGCATCACGCGAAAGGAACTCGACGTCGCGATCGCCGACGCACGTTCCGGCCCTTGCATTCCGTGGTCCGACTTCAAGCGGGGCCTCTCCGGTGCAATGGCGGATTGACGTCGCGCCGCGCGCCGCCGAGGCCATCCGCGCGTTGGATCCGGCCCTGCGCGACGAGTTCATCGCCAGAATCGACGCGATCGCCACGGACCCGCTCTCGCAAGTCCGCCGCTCGCTGCCGCCATTCGAGCCGGTCGGCGCGTGGGTACTTGAATACATGTCCGAAATCGATCGCGAGCTGCGTGTCGTAGTCATCGTCACCGAGCCGGATGCGGACCAGGCGGCGATCACCCTTGCGCTGGTCAAGCTGGTATCTGATGAGATCGACGAGCCCCCCGTCTAGCACCCTACAGGATGATGGCCGGAACAAGCAGAAGCAGGGCGAAGATGAGCGAGATCAACGTCCCGAGAAACCACCACCATATCGCGCACGCGATCTTGCCAACTCGCGTCAATCCGATCGGACGATTGATCTTGGGCGCGAGAAGGAGTGCGAAGATGAGCGACGGCGCGACCACGCATGCGATCAAGGCAATCAGCGCCCCCTCGGGGCTACGCACCATCCAAAAGATAGTCGCAAAGGCGACTGCGCCGCCGATGATCCATACGAGCATAGTACTCGCGATGATGTCGAACCGGGAGTAAACAGAGAACGCATCAGGATTGAGCCGCTGCCCCAAACCGCACTCCGGGCATCGCGCCTCGCCACCCTCGGCACCAAGCCCTTCGAGTGCGTATGAGCAATGCGCGCACGTGAACCTTGGGCCACCTGCTCTCAGCTCTACCTCTGCTGCGGGCGGCATCTCGTCGTTCACGTCCGCGCTCCGAACTTTCACCCCGACTCGCTCCCCCGATCCGTCACGCCCGCCCCGCTCGCTTCACCCCCAACCCCGCATCGCATTCTGCCATCTGGCCATTTGCCATTTGCTCTTTGCCATCTGGCCTAAGCCAACCCCACCACCATCCCCACCGCCTCCGCGGCTCGCGGCGGGTTCTCAAGATCCAAGGGCAAATACACCCCCCGCTCGTGATCGCTGTTCAGCACAATCACATTCGGCGGCACGAACTTCACGCCGTTCTCCGCCTTCTCGTGCCCCAGGATGAACAGATTCACGCCCCAGCGTTCGACCAGATCCTCCAACTGCTCCGCGTCGTAGCCGCGCCCCCAGACCATAAGATGCGCGCTCCCACGCCTGGGCTCATAGTCCTCCGGCGTGAGTGGACGTGTGAGAATGGTCGGGTCGAACCTGCCCATCATGCCGATGCCCGGGAGGGAGTGTGCGCAGAGGATGTCGCCCTTGGGCGTGACGCAGCGGAGCGCGAGGGGCATCGCCTTCACGAACTCATCGATCGCGGTCTCGATCGCCTCGGCACGGTCGCCGAAGGCGAACTCGACGCCCGCATCGAACGCCTCGACCACGCGCACGCCGTCTTTGACGATCCCGGCTCCGGCGACCTGCGAGAGCTCGTGGTTGGCGAGCAACAGGTGCACGCGCTCCGGGTACGCCGCCTTGAGAGCCGCCGCCCGGGCTAGTGCGCGATACGACATGTCCATGCCGTTCATCAGGCGATCCGAATGAATCAGCTCGTGCAGCGTTAGATGCGGCCCGTTCGCGCCCGAATCCCCCGACGACCCCGCGCCCATCCCCGCGGCCTCCACCACGCGCCCCATGTGCACGGGGTTGTCGTGAAGGTCGCCCGTCGCGATGAGCTTCCCCGGCGGCTCGATGATGTCGATTGATCCCTTTCGGCACCGCGCATCCAAGCTCGCCGCGGCACCCTCGCGGAAGAGGCGCATCACAAGATCGGGGTCACGCAGATCGAGTTGGGAGAGGTCCATCGCGCCCCCTTCCGAGCCCCGTTTCAGAGTCCCACAGGGCTCGCACTCGAACCAGCGGGACGGGGCGCGATCTATTGGTCGGTGTCGGTCCGCTCCGACTGATCCATCGAACGGACGACATCCTCGGCTTTGGCCCGGAGAATCCCGAGGATCAACGACAGCCGGTCGGCGACGAGAGCCATTGTCTCGGGGCGATTGTCTGCATCAACCTCGACGCACGACATGATCAGCTCGCTGAGTTTCGGGTGGACCCTGGGATTGAGTTCCACAACCGGCTTGGGCTTCTGGATGAGACTGTCGTCGAGCGAGTTGACGAGTGAGTCGCCCTTGGCGAGTGCGGTCGGAATGTGCTGCCGGGTGAAGACCCAGTACATAGTCGCGCCGAGGTTGTAGATGTCGGTCTTCGGCGTGATCGGGCGGCGATGGACCTGCTCCGGGGCGATGTAGTCGGGCGTCCCCTGGATGCGGGGCTTGACCGTGCCGATCTTGCACCCCTGGCCGAGGTCGATGATCTTCACAACGCCGCCGTCAGCGACGACGATGTTGTTCGGCTTCATGTCGGCGTGGACATAGCCGCGCTTGTGCATGTGGTGCATCGCGTCGGCGACCTGTTGGAAGATGTCCACGGCCTGCTCGAAGTTCTTGGGGGGGGCCTTGTCGAGCGAGACACCGTCGACGAGTTCCATGACCAGGTAGAGCTCCTTGGTGGTCAGGAGCGTGCCCTTCTTGAACATTCGGGTGATCTTCCGGATGGCGGGGTGGTTGAGTTCCTGAGCGATGCGGTACTCGCTCTCGGCCTGGTCAAGGAATCGGGCATCCTTGGCGTCGCCGCGATCGACGTGCTTGAGGGCCCAGACCTGCTTGGACTTGACGTCCTGGACGACGTAAATGATGGAGGCCGCTCCCCGCCCGATCTCGGACAGGATCTTGTACCCCTCAACGGAGTCGCCTCGTTTCTTTGGTTCAATCGCCGTCACAGTCCAAACATCCATGAAACGCCCGGGGTCTGATCCGGAGCGCACGATACCCTTGATCCTTGACGCAACCCAACCGGGCGTTGCGCGAGTCGATGGTAGCCCATCAGTATGCCCGTTCGCGAGGGTTCCTGCAATCCCCGTGATGAGCCATCACTGGGCAGCGGGGTGCCCCCCCGGGGGGTGCCTCGACTATTCGATCGTGTCTCGATGACCATGCCAGAGATGAGAGCGGCATCCGCGTCGACGGGTCCAACATGTGCTATGCATCACAGACGCAACGTGGCATACATGGAGACCTGATCATGCCGACGGAATGCGTGTTTCGCGGTGCGAGAATCGATCGGAAAGAAGCCCCTGCGGGGCTGTATTGTGCCTGCGACGGACCTGAAAAATCGACGGTGAAAGACGCTCGAATCGGCGTCGAAACCGAGGCGTTCTCGGGGGCGTTCGCCTAGAATCTCATGTCCTTGGGAACCCCTGCGTGCAAGCGGCTTGTTCGCCTCTTGGACGGATCGCATAACCGCGGCCTCGTTTCCAGTTTTGAGACGTGTGTGTGCGGTGTCGCGGGGGTCTTCAAGTCCTGACGTCAGCGATTCCTCAGTGCTCGTGTGAGCGAGGCGTGCATGCCAGACAACGTTGCAACGACGGGAGCCGACGCGGGATCGGCATCAAAGAGTCAATCGCCGACCTCGGCTGCTGAGCCCAAGGGCTCCGCGGCGTCCGAGCCGGTCGCGACGAACCCCGCCGCGACGAATGGGGCGTATGGCGCGGAACAGATCCAGGTGCTTGAGGGCTTGGAAGCGGTTCGCAAGCGTCCGGGCATGTACATCGGCGGCACGGGGATCAACGCCCTGCACCACCTCGTGTACGAGGTCGTGGACAACTCGGTTGATGAGGCAATGGCCGGGCACGCGACGACGATTCGTGTGTCGGTTCTGGCCGACGGCTCCTGCTGCGTGACCGACGACGGGCGAGGGATCCCGACGGGTCCGATGAAGCACGAGGACCCGAACCTGAACGGGAAGTCGGCGATCGAGATCGTGCTGACGAAGCTGCACGCGGGCGGCAAGTTCGGCCAGGAGGGCTCTGCTTACAAGGTCTCCGGCGGCTTGCACGGCGTCGGCGTCTCGTGCGTGAACGCGCTCTCGGAGTGGCTCGAGGCGGAGGTGGTGCGCGACGGGCAGATCCACGCGATCGTCTTCGAGCGGGGCAGGGTTCGAACGCCGCTCCACACCGTCGGGCCCATCCCTGCGGGAAGCACCCGGAAGAGCGGCACGCGAGTGACGTTCCTGCCGGACGCGACGATCTTTCCCGTAACGGACTTCAGCTACGAGACGCTGGCGAATCGCCTGCGGGAACTCTCGTTCCTCAATCCCGGCGTGACGATCCATCTCGACGACGAGCGGGTCGGCCCTGATGGGAAACCACGGGCCGACGTCTTCCGCGCCGAGAACGGGTTGCTTGAGTATGTCGAGCACCTGATGATCGGCAAAACGGCGATCTCGTCTCCGGTGCATCTGCGCCGGGACGATGAGGCACAGTCGCTGGTGTGCGAGGTCGCGCTCCAGTACCACGACGGCTACACCGAGTCGGTGCTCTCGTTCGCGAACAACATCAACAACGTGGACGGCGGCACGCACGCACAGGGCTTCAGGGTCGCGCTGACGCGAACGCTCAACGCGTACGCGCGAAAGTCGGGGATCATCAAGGAGAAGGATCCCGTACCGACGGGCGAGGACCTGCGAGAGGGGCTTGTCTGCATCGTGAGCGTGAAGCTCCCGAACCCGACCTTCAACAACCAGCCGAAGGAGAAGCTCCTTAACCCGGAGATCGAAGGGTTTGTCGCCGGCGCGGTCTCGGAGGCGCTCGAAACCTGGATGGAGGAGCACCCGGCTGAGGCGAAGAAACTCTGCCTGAAGGGGATCGTCGCTGCTCAGGCGAGAGAAGCGGCCCGCAAGGCCCGTGAGCTGACGAGGCGGAAGAGCGCGCTCGACTCCGGCTCGATGCCCCACAAGCTGCGCGACTGCAAGACGCGCAACGTCGATGAGAGCGAGCTCTTCATCGTCGAGGGCGATTCCGCGGGCGGATCGGCGACACAGGGAAGGAACGTCGAGACGCAGGCGATCCTGCCGCTGAAGGGCAAGATTCTGAATGTCGAGAAGGCGCGCATCGACAAGATGCTGGCGTTCGAGGAGATCCGGACGCTGATCGCCGCGTTGCGCGTCGGCATTGCGAACGAGATCGATCTCTCGAAGCTTCGGTACGGCAAGATCGTGATCATGACGGACGCCGACGTTGACGGCAGCCACATCCGGACGCTGCTGCTGACGTTCTTCTTCCGCCAGATGAGGCCTCTGATCGAGCGGGGCCACATCTACATCGCGCAGCCCCCGCTGTATCTCCTCTCGCGCGGACGCCAGAAGCGATACGTGCTGAACGAGCGTGTGCTTCAGGACTCGCTGACCGAGATGGGGCTGGAGACGTCTTCGCTCATCGTGCGCGACATCGCGGGCGTGCCCGCCGGGGCCGAGCCCCGTGAGGTCACACGCCTTGAGGGGACGGAGCTTCGGCGCGCGGTGAAGCTGCTCAGGCGGCTTGAGGAACTCGTTGAGATCAGCGAGCGCCGGGGCACGAAGTTCATCGACACGCTGTCGCACCGGCGCGACGGGCGACTGCCCACGCACAAGGTGGATAGCGGCTCGGATGCCGCGCTCGCGTGGGACGAGCACGAGGCCCTTGAAATCGCCACCCGGAAGGGTTGGGCGAACGCGACGATCCGCGAGCTTCACGAGAACCGCGAGTTGGAGCGGATCATCGCCGACCTGCACACGCTCGGGCTCTTCATCGACGAGTACGGTCTCGTGCGGGAGGAGTCGGTGACGGGCGAGAAGCTCCACGCGAGGTTTGCGTGGGTCACTTCTTCCGCCGAGGCGCACACCGACTCCGGGAGTGCGCAGCGTGACGACGATTCCGACGACACACAGGACGAGCCGGGAGTTCGCGCCCGGTCGGGCTCGAGCCGTTCCGGAAAGGTCGTCGAGGCGGGGAGTCTCCGCGAGGTGCTCGGCTCGCTCCACGAGATCGGGCGGCGCGGGCTTGAGATCAAGCGCTTCAAGGGACTGGGCGAGATGGACGCCGAGCAGCTCTGGGAAACCACGATGGACCCGACGAAGCGTTCGCTGCTGAGGGTCACGATGGACATGGCGACGGAAGCGGACTCGCTCTTCTCGATCCTGATGGGCGAAGAGGTCGAACCGCGTCGCAAGTTCATCGAGGATCACGCCCTGGAAGTGAAGAACCTGGACGTCTGATCGGAGTGAGATTGTGACGTTTGTGCGGGCTGGAGCGTCCCCCCGTTGCGCCAGTCGTGCGCGTTCGCCACTGGGTGCCGCATCGGCACCGGATCATCGCCGATCTTGAGCGACAGCCGGGCATTCCGCCCGCGAGGGCGATGGGCACATGAGCATCCGACGTTACAACGCCAACGCGATTCCGAGCAAGGCCGGCAGGCCGAACACCGTGAACCTTGAGCAGCGCGCGCTGGAGGAACTGCTCGACGAGCTCGATGAACGGTCGGGCGCGGCGGATGCATCGAAGAAGCGCGATTTCGTCCGCTGGCCGTTCCGCCAGACAAGCATCCGCATGCACATCACGCAGGCGCGGGGCATGTCCTCGGATCTTGAGGTGGCATGCCGCAATCTTTCGTGCGGCGGCGCGAGCGTGCTGCACAGCTCCTACGTCCATCTCGGCTCGAAGGTCCGACTCGTGCTGCCGAATCCTGCTGGCGGCACGAACTCGATCGAGGGAACGGTCTGCCGGTGCCAGCACGTTCGAGGTGTGATCCACGAGATCGGTATCAAGTTCGCGAAGCGGATCGAGGCGCGTGACTATCTCCGCGCCGACGGCCAGAGCAACAGGTTCTCGCTGGAGCGCGTCGATCCGGATCGTCTCCAGGGGACGGTCGTTCACATCGACGACTCTCCTATGGATCGTCGTCTGGTTCAACACTACCTGCGCGGGACGCAGCTGCGTCTTCGTCAGACCGACGATGCGGACGAGGCCCTGCGCTGGCTCAACGAGGGATGCGACCTTGCGCTCGTCGACGCGGACCTCGGTCCTGGTCGCCCGGATGGCATCGCCTTTCTCAAGCGAGCGAGAGCGACAGGTTTCACGTCTCCGATGGTGCTGCTGGCGGCGGATATCGACGCCTCGCTCCTCTGCTCCGGCGATCCGCAGGCAGAGGCAACCCTCGGCAAGCCCTTGGAGCAGGACGTGCTGCTTCGCGCCATCGCCGAGTACCTTCTGCTGGGCGGGGGCGCCGGTCCGATGTATCCGTCTCTGCCGAACGATCACCCGAACCTCGCGCTGATCGACGGGTTTCTCGGTGACCTGAGGACGACAGCAGCCGCGCTGCAAGCGACGATCGATCAGAACGACTTCAGCCGCGCAAAATCGCTCTGTTCGAGCATCATGGGAACGGCCCCAGCGATGGGGTACGCTGGGCTTGCGGCGTCGGCCGAACAGGCCGCTCTCGCCCTCACGAAGACGGGGAGCGTTCGGGAGGCACAGCCGATGATCCGGTCTCTGATCGCGGCGTGCGATCGGGTGCGTCCTCCCCAGCAGCACGCGGCGTGATTGAACGTCCGAGAACACGCGAAATGCTGGTGGTTCGATGAGCGAAACCCCAGTTGGGGAATCGGCGTCAACCGGGGCTTCTCCGAGGCCGATCTCAGTACTCCGGGTGGTCACTCGGCTGCGGGGACGACCAGACTCGGCCGGAGAGCATCTGCATTGATCGACGCCGGTCGTCAATCGCGAGGATCGACCGAGGCGGAATCGGCTCCGCCGATCCGTCCCGCGCTCGAAGGCCTTTGCACCGGAGCAGCGGTGCTCGGGGCTTCGGTCATCGCGATCATCGGGCTCTGGACTGCGTCAACGGTCGCGTACAAGAACGAATTGAAGCAGAGTCTGATGCGGATCGCAGAGAGCGCGGCGTCGCTGGTTGACCCTGCGCTGCACTCAACCATTCGGAGCCCCGACCAGATCGACACGGCCGAGTACGACCTGGCGATCACACCGCTTCGCGCGATGCAGTCTCGGGCGAGGGGTGTGCAGTACATCTACACCTTTGTCCAGGACGGCGTAGATATCCGATTCATTCTCGACGCCGCGAAACCGGGCGACCACGACGGCGATGGTGTGGAGGATCGTGCGGGTGTGTGGGAGTTGTACGAGGACGCGGACCCGGCGACGTTCGTTGTGCTTGCGTCTCAGCCGGGCACGCCGCTGTGCTCGGCCTCTGATGAGCCCTACACCGACAAATGGGGAACGTTCATGACGGGCTTCGCCCCGATCCTCGACTCGAGAGGAAAGGCGGTCGGCGGTGTCGGCGTGGACATGAACGCGGCCGAGTATCTGGACCAAGTTGCTGCTATGCGACGCGCCGCGCTGTATGGTCTGCTTCCTGCACTGGGGGCCAGTGCGTGCGTCGGACTGATCGTGTGGGATCAGCGTCGGCGGGTGATGGCAGCACAGGCCGCGATGCGCCAGCAGACGATCGAGCTTGAGCAGAAATCGGCGACGCTCGAGCAGCAGGCCGTTGAGTTGCAGGCCGAGCGTGAGAAGGCGGAGATGGCCAATCGTGCCAAGGGCGCGTTTGTCGCGAACATGACACACGAGCTGCGAACACCCATGACCGCGATCCTGGGGTACGCGGAGTTGCTGGAACGTGAGCGTCAGTTTGATGAGGAGGCGGCGGTCTGGCTGCGCACGGTCAAGCGGAGCGGCGAGCATCTGTTGACGCTGATCAACGATGTGCTCGACTATTCCAAGGTTGAAGCAGGGAAGATGCGCGTCGAGCTGATGGAGTGTGATCCCGGCGCGTTGCTCGAGGACGTGCGGATGCTGATGCTCGAGAACGCGTCAGCGAAAGGTCTGAAGCTCGTCGTCGAGTGGGCGGGTGCGGCACCGACTCGTGTGCGCACCGATCCGACACGCCTGAGGCAGATTCTGTTCAATCTAGTGGGCAACGCGATCAAGTTCACTGCGTCTGGATCCGTGCGTATCGAAGCCGGCGTGAAGGCCGATCCTCTCCGGGACTGGCGTCTCCGCGTTCGCGTGATCGACTCGGGTATCGGGATGACCGACGAGGTGCTCGCCAGACTCTTCAAGCCGTTCACGCAGGCGGACGCCTCGATGTCGCGCCGATTTGGCGGCACCGGGCTTGGCCTGAGCATCTCACGCGAGCTCGCCCGCATGCTCGGCGGAGACATCGTGGTGGACAGTTGCCCTGGTGTCGGCAGCACGTTCACGCTGGATATCGAGGTGGGGATTGTCAGCCAGACGCTCGCCGACGATGAAGTGAAATCGCTCGCGGGCTCTGCGCAGGGGGCAACGGGCACTGCCCATGCCGAGAGTCCGCTGAGGAATCGGCGCGTCCTCCTCGTTGAGGATGGACCCGATAACCAACGGCTCGCGAAGCACCACCTCAGCAAGGGCGGCGCGGAGGTTGTGGTCGCGGGTGATGGAAAGACGGCCATCGAGATCATCGAATCCGGCACATTCGACATCGTGCTGATGGACATGCAGATGCCGGTGATGGACGGGTACGAGGCGACCAAGGCGTTGCGTCGGCGCGGATTCAAGACGCCGATCATCGCGATCACCGCGAACGCTCGCGTGGAGGACAGCAATCTCTGTCTGGCGGCGGGGTGCGACGACTTCATCGCCAAGCCGTTCACACGCCAGTCCTTGCTGGATGCGTGCTCCAAGTGGCTCGGACGATCGTCTGACAAATGTGTCGCGGCGGGCTCGGGGCACTCGTCTCGCGCGGCGTGATGGTTCCGCACGCCTGCGCCAAAGTTGCCTCGCGCGGACTCGTCTGCAAGGGTGACCAACGGGACTCGAACCCGCGACACCCGGGATCACAACCCGGTGCTCTGCCAACTGAGCTATGGCCACCATCTGCGTCGGGAGGAACCCAACGGGAGAGAAGGATAGGACGCGGCACCGCTCCCGGAAACTATCGGGTTCGAGCGGGTCGGGCCGATGCCTGTTCGTGAGGGATACGGGGGAGACTCTCCACCCCCCTCCCCCTCGACGCCTCCACGCCCACCCGTTGCCGCCGGTTCAGTGAGCGACAATCCAGTAGCCGGAGGCGGGCACTCGGGGCTAACCTTCCCTTCCACCCGGAAATGTCCAGAAATGGAGTATGCACAATGACGACCGCTTCGTTGCCGTCGCTGGATCTCGCGCCACATCGGACGCTGAGCAACCTGTCCGCCGCGGAGCTGGTGGAACGGGCTCTGGTCGCGGGAGAGGGGAAGCTCGCATCCAACGGCGCGTTGATGTGCCTGACCGGTGATCGCACCGGCCGCAGCCCGAAGGACAAGTATCTCGAGGACACCCCGGACATCCACGGGAAGATCTGGTGGGGGAACGTCAACCAGCCGATCCGCCCGGACCTCTTCGACGCGGCGTACGCCATCGCCGTCCAGCACCTGAACTCTCGTCCCAAGGTCTACACCTTCGACGGCTTCGCAGGCGCGGATCCGAAGTATCGGCTGGGCGTGCGGGTCGCGACCGAGCAGGCGTGGCACTCGCTCTTTGCGAGCACCCTCTTCATCAAGCCGGGAAGCCCCGCAGCGGGCGGGAGCACGAACTGGAAGCAGGACTGGCTGATCATCAACGCCGGACGTCGACGTCTGACCGCGGAGGAGCAGCAGAAGTTCGGCGTGAAGGGCCCCGTGCTGATCGCGCAGTCCCTCTCGAAGAAGATCGTTGTGATCCTCGGCACCGAGTACGCGGGCGAGATGAAGAAGAGCATCTTCTACGCGATGAACTACGACATGCCGGAGGTCGGGGTCTTCCCGATGCATTGCTCGTCGAACGTGGCGAAGAAGGACCCGTCGAACGTCGCGCTGTTCTTCGGGCTCTCGGGCACTGGCAAGACCACGCTCTCTGCGGACCCGGAGCGTGCGCTGATCGGCGATGACGAGCACGGCTGGTCGCCGTCGGGTGTTTTCAACTTCGAGGGCGGGTGCTACGCCAAGTGCATCAAGCTCTCGAAGGAGGGCGAGCCGCAGATCTGGGACGCGGTCCGCTTCGGATCGGTCCTTGAGAACACGCCGATCGACGAGAAGTCCCGCGTGCCGGACTACGACACGCCGAAGTACACCGAGAACACCCGCGTGACATACCCCGTCGATTTCATCGACGGCGCGGTCATCCCCTCAGTCGGCTTGCACCCGAAGAACGTGATCTTCCTGACTGCGGACGCCTTCGGCGTTATCCCGCCGGTCGCGAGGTTGTCTCCCGAGCAGGCGGCGTACTACTTCATCAACGGCTACACCTCGAAGCTCGCTGGCACCGAGGCGGGGGTGACGGAGCCCCAGCCCAACTTCAGCCCCTGCTTCGGCGGGCCGTTCCTTCCTCGCCAACCGGCCGAGTACGCGAAGATGCTCTCTGAACGGATCGCGAAGCACGGCGCGAACGTGTGGCTGCTCAATACGGGCTGGACGGGCGGTGCCTACGGCACCGGCAGCCGCTTCAAGCTCTCGTACACCCGCGCCATGGTCACGGCGATCATGAACGGCTCGCTCGCGAACGCTTCGTTCACGCCGGACCCGATCTTCGGGCTCCCGCTGCCGAGCACAGTCCCCGGGGTGCCCGCCGAGGTCCTGAACCCGCGCAACACGTGGAAGGACGGCGCGGCCTATGACGCGCAGGCGAAGAAGCTGGCCAAGCTCTTCCGTGAGAACGATGCGAAGTTCGAGATGTCAGATTCGGTGCGAAACGCGGGGCCGCGGGGCTGATCAAGCGTTGAACAAGCTGGCGTAAGAACGACCGAGGGCCGAACAATCGTTCGGCCCTCGTTGCTTGAATGAACTCCCGCTTTCGCGTCAAGCCCCCCGCTTCTGCCTTGCCTTCTCGAGCGCCTTCGTTCCTTCGTCGTTGGAACGAATCAGTCGCCCACCGCCCGACTGGGACAAGTTGAGTGTGGGCTTTTTCGGGTTGAGTTTCCCGGTGACCCAGCCGTCGAGGAGCATCGCCTCCAGTGCCTGGAAGTGAGCGAAGATCTCGCTCGCGCGTCCGCCCTGTGGGACCAGAGCGCACCTCGCTTCGACCGCATGCAGGACGTCCTTCACGTCCGCGTGCTTCTTCAGAATGTCAACCATCGCCTGGTAGTACCCGACGGAAGGCAGGATGTTGACGCCCCTCTGTAGACACTTCACGCGATGGATTCGCCCGTCCTTGAGGTCACCGAGGTAGGTCTCTTTCGCGCCGATCAGATTGAGCTTGTACTGGTTGTATTTGCCGAACTCGAACTCTGCGGCGACGCCGCTGAAGCGCTCCATGACCTGCTTGCTCGAGCCGATGTCGAACGAGCCGAAGCTGGCACGATCGATGAATTCCGTCGCGAACCCGCCCTGCGCGAGCCATCGCCACGCCTCCGTTGGCTTGAGCTTGAATCCCGCGTCCTTGGCGATCTGCGTGCAGTGGGCCTGGAGATCGGTGAAGCACGAGTTCGCGGCGTACCAGTACTGCGCGAACCGGATGTGCTGCTGGATGTTCAGCCGGTTCTTCTCGTCGTAGCGGGTCCGAAGCCACTTCTGATCGAGCTCGCCCCGCTCCATCTCGAGGATCGAGTACGCCACGTCGCGCGCGGAGGTGTGAGCCAGGGTCATGCCCGCGGCGAGGATCGGATCTGCGAAGCCCGCGCTCTCGCCGCACAGCCACCAGTTCTCGCCAGCGAGGCGCTCGGAGAGGTTCGACCAGTTCTTGGTTGTCCGGACGTCCTCGCCCGTGGTGCTCACCGCGTTCTTCAACAGTGCTGCGATCTCTGACTGCTCCGCGAGTGCCTTGTGCAGGAGCTCTTTGGGCGTGAGCCCGCTCTGCTTGTAGTAGGTCGAGGGGCAGACCAGCCCGACGGAGGACTTGGTCGGCCCCATCGGGATGAACCAGATCCAGCCGTACGGCAGCGAGCGGACCTGCACTCGTGTGCCGCCCACGCCGATCTTCACCTTCCACTCGGCGTTGTCGTAGTAGTCCCAGACGGCGATGTTCATGAGATCGGGCGGCACCTGGTTCTCGACGCCCATGGCACGCCGAATGAGGCCGACGTGGCCGCTCGCATCCACGTACCACCGAGCCGTGACGATCTCGCCGGAATCCAGTTGCAACCCGGTCACGCGATCCCCATCACGGAGGACCTCGCGAACCTGCGTCTCTTCGCGGACCATCGCGCCATGAGACTCCGCGTGTCGCAGAAGGATCTCGTCGTAGATCGCTCGCTCGACCTGAAACGCCGTGAAGAGTCGCTGGCCCTCGAACTTCGCGGGCCGGGCTTCGTCCACGAACTCCTCGGCCGGGTAGAAATCAAAGTCCCAGATATCACCGATCTTGCCCCATGTGTACGAAGCGCCGATCTTGATCGGGAAGTTGGCGGCCTCGACCTTGTCCCACACGCCCATCTCATGGAGGATGCCGCTGATCCCGGGCAACTGGCTCTCACCGATGTGCTCGCGCGGGAACTTCTCCTTCTCGAGGATCAGTACCGAAAGGTTCGGGTTGTACTTGCGGAGGAGAGACGCGACGGTCGTGCCGGCAGGACCGCCCCCGATCACGACGACGTCATACGCATCGACTCTGGCCGAAATCATGCTGGAACCCCGGACGAGTGGAACCCACGAACGAGCGCTTGCGAGCACCCTGCGACCAATATACATCGGTTCCGGCTGAAGTATGCTCGATCAATCGCAAGAACTTGCTCTCCGACTACGCCCCTCCGGGGGGGCCAGGGGTGGGGTCAGAGCTGCGGCCCGGCTCGACGGTGTCCGAGAACCGCGGCGGTTCCGTCTGTCCGACCCTCATCGGGAACTACGATCCGGTATCGATGCACGATTCGGGTCCGATCCTGTTCTACGACGGCGACTGCGGGCTCTGTAACCGCTCGGTTCGCTGGGTCATCCGCCGCGACCGGAGCGGGAGCATCCGCTACGCGCCGCTGCAGGGTGAGACATATCGAGACCTCGAACTTCCCGGGAAGCCCCAAGACCTCTCATCGATGGTGTACCTCGATCGCGGGGTGCTTTCCACGCGAAGCGATGCCACAGTGCGTGTGTTGGGCACGCTCGGGGGTGGGTGGGCTGTGGTTGGCGGGACTCTCCGGTTGATCCCGCGCCCGATCAGGGATTGGGCCTACCTCTGGTTTGCCAAGCGTCGCCACAGGTTTACGCCCGGGGCTTGCCCGATGCCGGATCCGACACTCCTCAGCCGCACACTGCCCTGAGCAGTTTCGACGCTGGCTCAGGCGGGGGCATAGCTTGGGGCCAATGATCGAGCGAGGTCCGTATAACCTATGCGGCCCGATCTGAAGTCTCAGAACTCGTCGCACGTCCCAGAATCCGGTGCTGGGCGGCGGGTTCGGCCGATACACACCCTTGGAGATCTCTCTATGGCGTCCTTTCCTACGCCCGCTCCCAACTCGGCCGATGTCGGACTTGTCGGCCTGGCAGTCATGGGCACGAATCTCGCCTTGAACATGGCCGACCACGGCTTCAAGGTCGCCGTCTACAACCGAACCCCCACCGTCACCGAGCAGGTTCTCGCCGAGAACCCGCCCGCCGTCTTCGGGACGACGGGTGGCGGCCTGGTCCCCGCGGCGGAACTCAAGGACTTTGTCGGCTCCATCAAGAGACCGCGGCGGATCGTCATTCTGGTCAAGGCGGGGGGCCCGACCGACGCCGTGATCGATTCGCTCTCGCCCCTTCTTGAGAGGGGTGACCTGATCATCGACGGGGGCAACGCGGAATGGCAGGACACCATCAGGCGCGAGAAGGCACTGAATGACAAGGGACTTCTCTTCGTTGGTTCCGGCGTTTCCGGCGGAGAGCTTGGAGCTCGCTTCGGTCCCTCGCTGATGCCCGGCGGCAAGGCAGAGGCGTGGGCATTGCTCAGGCCGGTGTGGGAGGCGATCGCCGCGAAGGTTGACGCGAAGACCGGCAAGCCGATCGACGGCGCATCTCCCGGCAAGCCGGTGAGCGCGCCGGGCGCTGTGCCGTGCACGACGTACATCGGTCCGGGCGGATCCGGCCACTTCGTCAAGATGGTGCACAACGGCATCGAGTACGGCGACATGCAGCTCATCTGCGAGGCGTATCACTTCATGCGTGACGTGCTCGCCTTGCCCACATCCGAGATGTCGCGGATCTTCGCCGAGTGGAACGCGGGCAACCTCGACTCCTTCCTGATCGAGATCACCGCGGACATCCTCCGCGAAACGGACAAGGCCACAGGCAAGCCCTTCGTCGATATCGTCCTGGATGCGGCCGGCCAGAAGGGCACCGGGAAGTGGACGATCAACGCCGCACTCGACATGGGTGTGCCGGCACCGACCATGGCCGAGGCAGTCTTTGCGAGGAACATCAGTTCGCTGAAGGAAGAGCGTGTGGCGGCGGCGGCCATCCTGAAAGGACCCGAGATCGGCGCGCACGCCCATTCTGTCGGCTCGGGCGATTACAACTGGGTCGAGGCCGTGCGCGATGCGCTCTACTGCTCGAAGATCTGCTCGTACGCGCAGGGGTTTGCGCTGATGAACGCAGCGGGAAGGGCGAACAACTGGGGCTTGAACCTCGGCGAGATCGCGTCGATTTTCAGGGGTGGGTGCATCATTCGTGCACGCTTCCTGCAGAAGATCACCGAGGCGTACGCGCGTCGCCCCGACCTGCCCAATCTGCTCCTTGATCAGTATTTCGCTTCGGTCATCGACCGCGCCCAGCGGCACTGGCGGGCCGTCGTTGCCCGTGCCGCGGTGCAGGGCGTGCCAGTTCCGGCGTTTGCATCCGCGCTTTCTTACTTTGATGCGTATCGCACGGAGCGTCTCCCCGCGAACCTGCTGCAGGCCCAACGAGACTACTTCGGCGCACACACCTATGAGCGCGTCGATCAACCACGAGGCACCTTCTTCCATCTCGACTGGCCCCATCCGGAGCGCCCGCAGGTTCAAGCATGACGATGCACAACCCGAGCAAGTCCGTTTCGACCACTTCCGGCACGCATCCCGCGCCGGTGACGCCCAGGCGATTGCTCGCCCGCATCGCGCCCGAGCGCGCGGTCGAGGTCGTCGCCCCGCGCGGCGTCGCGGCCGGCAGGATGACGCTCCGGCCGCTCATTGAATCGGATCGTGAACCGTTTCTTGCGACGATCAACGGCAGCCGCGCACACCTCGAACGGTGGATCCCGCTCAACAACCCGGGCGAATCCGACGACGCGTTCTTCGAGCGTCAGTTGCAGCTGGCGTCCACCGGGGACTCGCAGGGCACGGCCTGGCGTCGCATCGGTGTGCTTCCGAGCGGCGAGATCGTGGGCGGATTCAACCTGAACGCGATCGCACGCGGGCTCCAGTCGTCCGCTGATATGAACTGGTGGATCGCGTCGGGCCATACCAGGCAAGGGCTCGCACGCGAGGGGATCTTGTCCACCTTACGACACGCCTTTGCGGACCTTCCTGCGGGGCTGGGGTTACACACGATCCACGCGGGCATAGCGCCGGAGAACGATGCGAGCATCCGCCTTGCCCTTTCGCTCGGATTCAGCCACGAACGCGGCGTGCAGTCGTATCTGCGTGTCGGCGAGCGATGGGAGCTGCACGATATCTATGCCATGACTGTGCTCGATGCGCACGCGTTGGCTGGTTGACACAATTCGCGAACACGCTCATTCGTCCCGTGGCTCGTCGCCGTCAGGTTCAATCTCGCCGCCACCCGGCAGCTCTGCGGGCTTCGGCCCCTCTGCTCCCGGTGTTGGTCTGATCTCGTCCGGCTGGGGGATCGGCACTACACCGGCCGGTGTTTCGAGCATCATGCCCGGAACGGGCTGGAACTCGCCTCCCGGGGCAACGCGCATCTGGCCGGTCACGACGAGGTAGTTCAGGATCGCGTTGCGAAGGTCCGTCTTGGCGCGATCTCGGTCGTTCTCTGAACGGAGGAGGTCGTTCTCTGAGTCGACGATCGACTGGGGATCGACAATGTCCTCCTTGAGTTTCTGTTCGCGGAGACGCTCGCGGTTGATCGAGACCTGTCGCTCGGCGAGTGTCAGCGAGAACCTCGCCCGATCGATCTGTCGCACCGCGCTCCGTGACGTGACGACGACATCGTCTCTGGCTCGCTCGTAGTTACGGATCTGGCGTTCGAGCTGCACCATTGTCCGCTTGAGACCGAGTTGCTCGATCTTTCTATCGAGGGGAAGAGAAAGATCCACGCCCGCGCTGTAGCGCGTGTAATCAAAGTCGAAATCGACCCCGCCCTCTCGTGTGCCCGGATCGGTGGGCACGCCGACCTGCCCCCTGATGTCAAGGTCAGGTAGCACGTTGTTCTTTGCATTGGCGACGGCACGTCTCGCGTCCGTCACGCGGTCGCGCTGGTTCTGAAGGTCGAGCCGGTACTCGAGCGCGTACTGGGCGGCGACATACTCGTCGATCTCCGGCTCTGCGAGCTCGAACTCCAGCGCGGCGATCTCGATCGGCTCCTTCGGGTCGAGCCCGAGCCGAACCTTGAAACGGTCCAACTGCAGGATGTACTGCTCACGGAGCGAAGCGAGCGACGCCACGCCCGAGAGCAACTGGTTCTCGACGATCGCGACACGGAACCGGCTCTCACGCCCCGCATCGACGCGGGCCTGGGTCGCCTCATTCAGACGCCGGAGCGACTCGATCTGACGCTCCTGGTTTGCGATCTGCGAGCGGGTCTGGAGGAGGGCGAAGTAATCATCCGCGATGTCCGCGAGGAACGAGCGTCGGAACTCCTCGAACGAACGGGCGGCGTAGATGATGTCACGCTCGGCCTGGATGATGCTCTCGCGAGCCGTGACGCCTCCCCCACGCAGGAGCGGGATGCTGCCGCCGAGGATGAGTTCCGATGACTGGCGATACTGCCCGCTCACGGAACTGCGGAGCTGCTCCGTCGCCCGCCACACCCAGCGTGCTTCCACCTCGCCGCCGTAGGGCAGACGCTGTGTCGCGCGAAGCGAGTTGACGACGTTGATCGCGTGGTCGAACGAGCCGCTGTCACCAGAGGCGCCGACGGTGACCGCCGTGTCGTTGAAGAGGCGCGGACCCCAGCGATGCTGCTCGATCAGCAGCGAGATCGCGGCTATGAGATAGTCTTCCTCGGCGTTGAGATACTCACGTCCCGTGCGCTGGACGATGCGGAAGACATCCGTGATCGTGAGGGTCCGAACCTCCTGCCCTGCGCCGCTGGCCCGCCTTGCGTAGGACTCGAGACGAGCCGCCACGTCTCTGGCTTCGTCCGCAGGAACGAACGTCAGTTCGTTGACATCTGGGTTTGTTGTGTCGGGATTGATCGAGTTCTGGTACGGCCGCCTGACAGAGTTTGGGTCTAGTGACTCTCGGATCGGCGCGGTGGGACCCGCACCGATGGTGTCGGTTCGTGCCGCCATGAGCCGGTTGGTGACGCGATCAATGTCCGATAACCCTCGAGAACATCCGCCAAGAGCGAGCACGCCGGCCGTCAGCAAGACGCCGAAGATCATTGAAGAGGTGCACAATCTGGGCACTCGAAAGTCCTTTGTTCGTAAACGTATAGGAAAATGGGAAGCGTCTGTCATGCTCATCTTGCGACGAGTGGCCCAACTGTACCACTTTCCGGCCCCTCTCGTTGCGAGCGGGTCCATTCGGTCCTATCCTTCGGGTTCCCCCCAGCCGCCGGGCGGGCCGTCCACGTGGGCGGTAGACGGTCGGTATTCCCAACCTCGTCGGGCGGCCCCAGACGACCTCCTCCATTCACTCTTGGAGGCACGGAGCGATCCAACGCATGGCCTCTGTGACCTACGACGGCCGCAGCTTCATGCTCGACGGTCGAAGAATCTGGCTCGTTTCCGGCTCGATCCCCTATTTCCGGGTTCCTCGCGCGAGCTGGGCGGATCGCATCCACGGCGCGAAGTGCGCCGGGCTGAATGCCATTGATGTGCCGATCGCCTGGCAGCGCCATGAGGCGCGGGCCGGACAGTTCGACTTCAAGGGCGAGAATGACATCCGCCACTTCGTCGAGCTGATCGGCAAGGCCGGCATGATGGCGATCCTGCGCGTCGGTCCGTACATCGGGCAAGATCTGGACATGGGCGGGCTCCCCGCCTGGCTCTCGGCGATGCCCAACATCTCGATGCGCACCAACTCGGGTGCGTTCCTTGAGGCGTGCTCGCGCTATCTCTCCGCGGTTGCCGACGAGGTCCGTGATCTTCAGGTCACCGCGCCCGGCGTGGGCGGACCGATCGTGCTCGTGCAGAACGAGTTCTCATGGACGTGCGGCGACGACACGCTCGCCAACGCGTATCTCGGCGAATTGATCCGCTATCTGCGCGAAGGGGGCATCAATGTCCCCATCGTCAACGCCAACAACCTCTGGCAGGGTGTTGAGGGTGAGATCGACGGGTGGTGCGGCTCAGAGCAGATGATCTCGACGCTCCGGCAGCTCGCCACCGTTCGCCCCGATCAGCCCCGCTTCGTCATCGACTTCAACCTCGGCGCGTCCTCCACGTGGGGCTCCGAGCCAAAGCCGCAGGTTGAGCCGCTCGTCGTGCAGCGGCGTCTGGCGGAAGTTCTCGCAGCGGGTGGCCAGTTCAATCTGCAGCCCTTCTTCGGCGGCACCACGTTCGGCTTCGCCGGTGGGCGTGAGCACGAGGGTTCGGAAGGATTCTTCTGCGCATCCAACGACCGCGGTGCGCCGCTGGACGAGGCCGGACGCCCCACCGAGTCGTACAAGGCGATCCGTCGTGTCTGCCACTTCGCGTCGCAGTTCGGGCGCGTGCTTTCCAATCTTGACACCTCGTACCAGCCGGTGATGCTCGACGTTGCGCAGCATGTCGGATCACGCTCCGTTGCGCGCCCCGCGAAGGGTGAGACCCAAGCGGGCGGGTTTGTCGTCGCCCATGCGAACGGCGGGCAGGGCGGGGTCGCGTTCATCTTCCGCGATCAGCAGACCAAGACGCCCGCCGCGGCAACACTGCTCCTCGCGGACGGATCGAACGTCTCCGTGCCGATCGGCCAGCAGCACGTTGCGTGGTGCCTCATCGACGTGCATCTCGGCGGGCGCTCGCGGATCGACTACAGCGCGTTCAACGCGTTCGCGATGGTCGGCAAGGTCTTCGTCTGTTACGGGCCGTCCGGCTCGCGGGGCGTTGTCTCGATCAATGGTGCCCCGATCGAGCTCGAGGCCCCGTCCGGGAAGAAGCCGACCGTCGTCGCGCACGAGGGGATTCACATCGTCCTCTGCAGCGAGAGCCAGATCGACTCGGCATTCGTCACCGAACGCACCGTGATCGTCGGCGCCTCGGCGATCAGCGCGTCCGGCGAGCCCATTGTGGACGACGCGTCAGAGCAACGCCAGGTCACGGTCATCGACTCGGAGGGCGTGGTGAAGTCGGGCGGCGCGAAGGTTCGCCCCGCGCCCAAGTCCGCCCCGAAAGCAATGCTCAGCGCGATGACGCCCGTCGAGTCTGCCGACTACATCTCCGGCCAGAGCGCACGCTTCGCGACCATCGCGGGGCCTGCGGATCTTGTCGCGCTCGGTTGTCCGTGGGGCTACGGGTGGTATCGACTGGGCATCAAGTCGGGTTCCGCCAAGCGGGTGAAGGTTGCCGCGCCGCACGGGGCAGATCGCCTGCACACGTTCCTGGACGGTGAGTTCCTGGGTGTGCTGGGCGTCGGTCCGGGCGCGAATGACCACATCACGCTCTCGCTCAAGAAGGGCTCGCACAATCTGGTGATGCTCGCGGAGAATCTCGGGCGTCGCAGCGGCGGCGTCTCGCTCGCCGAAAAGAAGGGGCTGCACGGCCACCTTCAGGTCGTGCAGGCGATCAAGGGCGTGAAGAGCAAGGTTGTGATCGCGGAGCCACTCGACCTGCTCAAGTTCCAGTCTCCTTTGTGGGAGGTCCGAACGGGTGACACCACGGTCCCTGAGCGCCTCACGCTGACGTTCTCTCACCGGAAGTCGACGCCGGTCCTTATCAAGGTCCAGAACTCGCGCGCCCGAGCGGTGCTCGTTGCGAACGGGACACCGATCAAGTTCCTCGAGCGCGGCGCGACCGTTTCCGTTCTGCTCGACGCGCCTGTGCTGCACAAGGGAAACAACGCGATCCAAGTCGCGCTGGTCGGCGAGGGGCTGACGCTCACACCCGAGCAGGCCTTCAAGGACGTGAAGATCCAGATCGAGGAATGCGTCGACAACCTCACCGCCAAGGCCGACTGGGCCTTCGCCAAGTGGGAGCAGCCCAACGGCGCGGCGTTCAGGGCGTCCAAGTCGGGTTCACACAACGGTCCCACGTGGTGGCGGGGCTCCTTCACGGCCAACAGCAACGAGTCGCCGCTGTTCATCGATCTCTCCGGCATGACCAAGGGCCAGATCTACATCGACGACAAGCACCTTGGGCGCTACTTCGTCTCTATGCCGGGGGCGGGCGCGGTCGGGCCGCAGACCTCGCACCTCATCCCGAGCGCGTGGATCACGCCCGGCCAGACGCATGAGATCGTAATCTTCGACGAGCACGGCGGAAACCCTTCGAAGTGTCGCCTTGTGTACGCAGCGGGAGCGCACGCCATCCGAGTCTGACTCTGGGCGCGACGGCCCTGTGCCGCAGGAGTCTCCCGATGTCCTCACCGATGTGGATCGAAGCGGTCTCGTACGCTGCCCGGGCCCATCGTCACGGCATGCGCAAGGACGGGCGCACGCCGTACGTCGCGCACGTCTTTCGCGTGGCGATGACCGTCCGCGACACCTTCGGCTGCGACGATCCGATCGCTATCACAGCGGCCCTGCTCCACGACACCATCGAGGACACCTCCACCGACTACGACGATATCGAGGAGACCTTCGGCCATGATGTGGCCGAGTGTGTGTCAGCACTGACGAAGAACGCCGCGTTGCCTGAGCACGAGCGCGAGTCAGACTATGACCGTCGTCTCTCGCTGGGTCCGTGGCAGGCGCGGCTGATCAAACTCGCCGACACGCACGACAACTACCTCGACATGTCGACCAACGCGCGTCCATCAATCGAGAAGGCGCGGGCACGCTGCGAGCGTGCGATCCTGCTCGCTCGCCCCGATGTCAACGACCATCCGGAGGTCGCGTGGGCGATAGAGATCGTCGGGCAGCTTATTGCCGACGGTTGAGAGCCCCGCGGAGATCTGTCATCTGCCGCTCGAGGGGGAGCAGCTCTTGAGCGAGCCGCTCGTTCTCGTTCAGCAGTTTCGCTCGCTCATTCGGGGAGAGGGACGGGTTCTGGAGTGCCGCGAGATTGGCCCGCTGTGCGCTCCGCATCGCCTCCATCTGGAGCTGCAGCACCTGGAGGCGTTCGAGCAGGACGAGGCGCTGGGCATCGACCTCCATGCGGTTCGGATCTCGGCCGTTGACCTGCATCGAGAACGACTCGCTGCCGGAATCGTGCCACTCGGAACGGGACTCGCCGGCCACACCTGCTCTGGGCGAGCGTGCCGTGCCCGGCCCCGTGTCGGAATCGGCCCATCTGGCGAGTGCCTGCGCGCACGCGAGCCACGCGTCCCGATCGACCGCGACGCCGATCACACCTTCGGCCCCCGCGCTGATGATGCCCGCCCTGGACATGCGGATGCGCCACGCTTCCTCGAGCGTCTGGCTGTCGAGGAACCCGCCACCGCGCAGCCGGTTGAAGGAGCCGAGCGCAACGCGCACGTCGATCGACTCTGCTCGTCCTTCCGAGTCCAGACGCCTCACACGCAACGACATGGATTCGCCGGGATCGTGCGAGACGATCACGGCCCGGAGCCGATTCTGCGAGAGGGGCTCGCCGTTGGCCGCCTCGATGACATCGCCCGGACGCAGGTGCCGGGCCGCGTCGAATCCTTCGATCAACGTAGCGACGGCCACGCCGTTCTCGACTGTGCCCCCGAACTGGATCCCCATGGCGGCACGCGGAGAGTTCTTGAACATCGCCCTGCCGAGATCGATAAGACGGGCACGCTGCTCGGGCGTGAGCCCTTGAACATCCCTGAGGATCGCGAGCACCTCTCGCGCCGTGATCGCGGGGTTTGCGCCGAGTTGCTCGACGGCGCGATCCCGCTCGTCGAGCGATGACGAATCAAGCGCACGGATCAGCGGCGTGAGGTCGAGCGTTCTGTGCGGCGCGTCCGAGCTGCCGGGCTGCGCCAACGCCCTGCCCGCAACGGCGAGTCCAAGCCCGCAGATCGCGGCATGGATGGCCAACGCGCGAGCCGCAGATCGGAAGACTCTGGATTGTGCAGCGGCGCTCCGCACCGGAACCTCCAATGAGGGATTCTACGCGCCAGGCCTTATGCACGTTGCACCCCCCCCACCAACCCCCCACCAACCCCCCACCATCGCCCCCTTCACGACCCCCATATACAAAGTCCAAGAAGCCAGGTCAGCACCGAAAGACAACCCTCGGCCTAGGCCGGGATCACTCGACGTTCTGGACCTGTTCTTTAATGCGGTCGATCGCGCCCTTGACCTCGACGATCAGACGCGAGATCTCCGAATCGGGCGACTTGCTTGCGATCGTGTTCGCCTCGCGGAGCATTTCCTGTGAGAGAAACTCGAGCGTGCGGCCGAGGGGATTGCCATCGCCGTTTGTAAGCAGTTGCTGGAACTGCTCGATGTGGCCGGTGAGACGGTGGATCTCTTCGGCGATGTCCGACTTCTCGGCGTAGATCGCGATCTCGCGGATCAGGTCGGCAGGGTTCACCACGACCTCGGTCCCCTTGACCATCATCTCGATGCGGGACCTGAGTCGAGTCTCGTACTCACTCACGACCGTGGGCGCACGCTCGGAGATACGGGAGAGCCGTCCCGCGATCTGCGTCCGGTGGGAGAGGAGTTCGTCGGCGAGCAGGCGGCCCTCACGCTCGCGCATGCCGAGCAGTCCCTCGCACGCGCGATGGAGGAGGGGGAGCATCGCGCGGCGGGCCCTGTCGAGCCGATCCTCGCTGTCTACAGGGGCTGTGAGCACCCCCGGGAGCGTCAACAGTCCGGAGACATCGACGCGCACGGTGCCGTCAGCGATCATGGGGGCGCGCCGGATCTGCTCGATGTAGTGCTCGAGCGCCTCGTGATTCACGGTGTGTGCGCCGCCGACTCCTGAGTCGGTGCACGAGGCGGTCATCGTGATGCTGCCCCTCGAAATCCTGCGGCGCAGCTCGGACTCGAACTCGGCCTCAAGTGACTGCAACTGATCCGGCAGGCGTATCACGGCCTTGAAGTACTTGTTGTTGAGAGACCGGACCTCGACGTGATAGTGAACGCCGTCGATCTGCGCTGAGGCCTCGCCAAATCCGGTCATGCTGCGAATCACGAATATCTCCACGACACGAGCACGCCCGATCGCGTGCCGTGGCAGTCTAGCGAATCCTCGATTGCGGGTCACACCGCCCGGGCGGGAGTTGCAGACAGATCAGCGGCCGCCGTCCGGATCGGCCTCGCCCGCTTGGCCACCTTCCCCATCACCCGAGGTATCCGGCACAGCATCTGCGGGGGGAACAGACACTGGCGCGTCGGTTGCGGGCATCTCGGGGAGACGGGCGGGATCCATCGACCCTGCGGCGGGCGGCACCGCGCCATCACCCTCGGGCATTGTCGCTCCGGCGGGGGTCTGGTTCTGCGGAGCACCTGGCGTGGGCCTCGGGCTCTTTGTCGCGTAGACGAGCCCCATCGAGACGAGCAGCCAGAAAATAAAGACCACGATCGTCATGATCGTGAGCGCATCGCCCGTCTTGGCACCGAAGGCCGTCTGCCCAGAGCCGGCACCCGCGCCGCCGAAAGCCGCGGCAAGCCCGCCGCCCTGCGGACGTTGGATCAGAATGGTGAGGATCATCAGCACCGAAGCGACGATGCCCAGAACCACCAGACCGCCGACAAGCCACTGATTCGCGGCCAGTGTGACAAGTGGAGACATTCGAGCGAACTCCAGAAGATGCGTTTGACAGGTCGTATTGACAACCCTGACAAACACCGAAGTGCAAGCGACACCAGAGACAGGGCAGAATGGTAGGCCGCAGGCGGGTGGTGCTCAGGGTGAAGCGGCGGCGACGATCTGCGCGAAGTCGGCGGGTTTGAGGGACGCGCCGCCGATCAAGCCCCCGTCGATGTCGGGCTGAGAGAAGAGTTCTTTCGCGTTGGCCGCGGTCACGGAGCCGCCGTATTGGATGCGCATCGCCTCGGCGTGATCGGCCCCGTACATGGAGCGAAGCACCTTGCGGATGTGGGCGTGGGCCGCCTGGGCATCGGCGGGGCTTGCGGTCTTGCCGGTACCGATCGCCCAGACCGGCTCATAGGCAATGACCACGTGAGCGAGCGAGGCGGGCTCCACCCCGGCCAGCCCGGCACGCAACTGGGTCTCGTTGACAATGTCTGTCTCGCCCCGCTCGCGTTGATCGAGCTTCTCACCGATGCAGAGGATGACGCCCAGGCCCGCTGCGAGTGCGGCTCTGGCTTTGGCGTTGACGATCACGTCGCTCTCACCGATGACGTGGCGACGCTCCGAGTGGCCCGCAAGCACCCAGGTCGCACCGCAGTCTCTGAGCATGGCGCATGAGACCTCGCCTGTGAACGCGCCGTCCGCGCGGTCGGAGACGTCTTGCGCGCCCAGCATGACGCGCGAGCCCTTGAGGGTGTCGGCGATGGTAAGGAGATAGGGGAAGGGCGGGAAGACGACGACCTGTGCTTGCGTCCCGGCTGACGAAGCAGCCACCGCACGGGCAAGCTCGACGCCCGAGGCACGATTCGTGTTCATCTTCCAGTTGCCGCCGACGATGGGTTGACGCATGGGCGTGTGTCTCCGGCGCTCAGAAGGCGCACGAAGAGACTAGGTCGCCGCGAACCACGAGGGAAAGGCACAACAGAGCCAGACCTTTACGATCAGCACCATCGCCTGGGGATATGCCGTCGGCCACCGACCAGGAGCGGGACGCGAGGGTGTCAGCACCCGCTCCCGAACGCGTCCATGAAGTCCAGGAAGTCGATGATGTCGATGATCGTGTCACCGTTGAGATCGGCGTCGAAGCCGCCCGAACCGGCACAAGGCGAGGGCTGACCATCGCACGAGCCGAAGGCGTCCATGAAGTCGAGGAAGTCGAGAATGTCGACTTCGCCATCGCAGTTGACGTTCGCGATGCAGGCGCGGACGTAGCTCAATGCCGATTCCACGCCCGCGGGTGCGGCCGTGTCGAAGAGGATGCACGAGTACTCACCCTCGTCCGCATCGCCGAAGTTCGAGATCGAAACGCTCGGCATGTTTGCGCCTGAAATGATGGAGCCGGTGCCGGTCGGGCCATCGGCGAGGGGCATCCACACGCCACCCACTCGCTTCCGCCAGAGATGCGACGGCGAGCCGCCCGTCGACTCAAGCGTCAGCGTCGCTGTTCCGCCCTTGCATGTGATGGTGTCGGCGAGTGGCTGCACCTGGATCCGAGGCGGCAGCGTCACGATCGCGAGTGCGGTCGTGCTGAACCCGCCCGCGAAGATCGGACCGAGGACGTAGGTGTTACCCACCAGTTCGGCGATTCGGTTCAGACTCGCTCCGTGGATCATATAGATACGCCCGTTGTCGGGGTGGATCGCAGCATCACCGAACTGGGCGAGACTTGGCGGGGATGCGAAGTTCGAGAACGTCGGTGCCGGGAACGGTGTCGCAAGCTGCACCACGCGGTTCGTCGATGTCCGATTCGGATCGAAGAAGATGTCACGGGTCGCATCGCATGCCACAAAGTCAAGATCGGCCTGACTCGGCGAGGAAGCAGCGGTCGCGAGCACCGTGCCCGTTTCATCCATGAGCGCGATGGACGTCGTGCCGAAATTGCCGAGGTTCGCGTACGAAACGATGATGGCGTTGTGGCGCGGCGACCACTCGAACGCCTCGCAGTATCGGGCGTTCAATGGAGCGCCTGCCACGATGTCTGTCACCGAACCCGTCAATGGATCAACAATCATGGCGCGAAGCGGCGTGCTGGAATCCTTGAAAATCGAGAACGCCAGCCGATTGCCCGGGAGCGTTGTCGCGGACCTCACATACGAGAACCCGGCAGGAAATGGAACGCTCATGTACGGTTTGTGCGTTCCTGTCGCCATGTCGATGATGCGGATCTGGAACATGCCGCCTGACGGATCGGACGCCCCGATCGTATCGAAGAGCTGCACACCGCGATCGCCCTCTGCCCACGCGCATCCCGCGATCGCAACGAGCATGGACGCCGCACCCAGAATGTGATTGGCCTTCCGCATCTCAAACCTCCGATTCTCAATACGCCTTGCAGCACGACCGAGAGAGCGGGCCGGAGGGATTCCGGCGCGCTCTGAGAACAAAATTCGGTGGCAATCGCGGAGAGGGACTCTCGCTCCGTTCGTGCCGCTCAGCACCCGATCCCGAACGAATCCATGAAATCGAGGAAATCGAGAATATCGACGAGCGTGTCACCGTTGAGGTCCGCATCGAAGCCGCCCGAACCGGCGCAGGGCGCTGGCTGACCACCGCACGAGCCGAAGGCGTCCATGTAATCGAGGAAGTCGAGCACGTCCGCGATGCCGTCCATGTTGAAGTCCGCGGCACAGCCCGCGAGCGTAAACGAGCCGGAGACGTTGAAGAAGATCCTGCCGACGCCACGGACACGGATCCGCGCCCCTGGTGTGGAGACAGCGGGAAGATCAACGGTCGCGCTGCCGTTGTTCGGGAAGGTGCCGAGCGAGATCGGGAACGAGAGCCCGTCGTCGGTCGAGAGGTCGATCGCGACCTGCGAGCAGGAGATCGGCGAGAGATTGGTGTTGCCGACGGTCCATGCCACGGCCGCGGCTCCTGCGCCCAACGCGTTGCCTGTTGCGGGCGCGACCACCATGAACGGTGATGCACTAGAGGGAATGAAGAGGTCTGCTGTCCCGGAGATCGCGACGCCGCCCGCGCCGGGGCTGTTGTCTCGAACGATCACCCGGAACCTGCGCGTCGCGTTGGTCGCCGTCGGGAGCTTCTCTCCCGGTGTGGAGACACCGGACAGAATGTCTGACCACTGAGGGAAAGTTCGGGTGCCATCCAGCACCGGCGGGAAGATGCGGAAGAGTGCGCCTTGCCCGTTATCTTCCGAGCCCTCGCCCGTGAGCGGCCTGCGGACCCCGTCGTCGCGTTGTTCCCATGAATACGTCAACGTGTCGTTGTCGGCGTCGATGGCGGTCGCGCTCAGCACAAACGGTGTGCCGGGCGGGATCGCTGTGTCGGCCGTGCGGAACGTGATCTCGGGGATGTTGTTCGTTGTGGCGACAGGTGACATGCAAGACGCCGTGCCGCTGTCCAGAAATGCCCGCATCTCGAGCACGCTGCCGTGGTGGAACCAGGGATCGGCGAACTGCACGATGTTGTCGCTGGGCGGCTCGTCACCGACAGGACAGCCGCCGGCATAGCCCATCGGCGAAGATCCTGTTCCCGCTTCCCACGCGGTCGCGAGGTTGGCGTTGTTGCCGCACCGCCCGCGTGTGCCGCTGAAGGTGTGGTTGGCTCCGAACTGGTGCCCGAACTCGTGGATGACGACGAGCGCGGAGAACGGGTCGGCATCGCCGCCCCGGGGAATGCCCGAGATGCCGCCGGCCTTGTTGCTCGTGCAGACGCTGCGGAGATACGCGACCCCCCCGGCGATGCGCGTCACGCAGTGGCCGAGGTCAAAGTTCGCGCTCCCGATCACTTCTGGCACGTGTGTGCGATTCACCGAGAGCACGGGGCTCGAACAGTCGCTGCCGCCCAGGCCGTCGCAGGTGTCCGGATATGGATCCGTCGCGGGATCGAAGTAGACAATCAGGTCGTTGTTCGCGACAAGATCGAAGTGGACACCCAGGTCCATCTCGAAGACGACGTTCGATCTGGAGACGATCGTCACGATCGCGGCCATCGGATCCGCGGCGTTTGGCTCGTTCCCCTGGATCGTGCTGTGGTGGAGCCCGTACTCGCCCGTACAGGCGATCGCGGTCCGCACGTTCCGGCGCGCCTGGAGTGCTCGTGACGCGCCGTCGCCACCCGCGCCACCCCGAATCGGAGCGGGTTCAACGATGTCGCCTCCGAGCCCCGCGTGGGTGTGGCAGGTCCAGTCGGTCGCGCCGTGCAAGTCGCGGAGCCAGTAGGCCACAACGTTCGAGTCATCGCCGGAACGCCAGAGGTCGATCATCCACGTGCCGCCGCCCTGGCCGAGGTCCGCCGGCTCGCGCAGCATGCCTGTCAGACCGCGCTGCGTGAGCTCGATGCGCCCGCTGGCAAAGCCATCAGCGGATTGAACGAGATACGTGCGCATCATGGGGAACTTCGCTGCCAGCGCGGGCTCCATCACCGATGAGAGCGCGACATAGCACGGCATCAGCACACCCGACGGATGCGGCAGGTGGACGAGCATGCCGTACGTCGCGAGGGGCGTGCCCACGCTCTCCAGCGGCGCATCGGAGAGCAGCACTCGCAATGCCGCAGTGTCAACCGTCGCGTGAACCGCGGAGACCGGGCGCGGACCGGGGACGCTCCACGCCGGGCCGAGGTCCGAGGGTGGCCCAGGGAGGAGGGTGATCTCAGGCGCGGCCGCGGCAGACGCGAACCCGAGCGATGCGCCCAGAACGATCATGGCGAAGGAGAGGCGTCCCACGGCTCAAGCCCTTTCTCATGTCCCGCGAGGCATGCAAAGTAGCCGATCATGGCACCCTGACGCAAGACGAATTGAGAGAGATTGACAGCAGCATCGCTTCTGATGGAAGCGTTGCCACCACCTCATCACCCATATCGAAGCCCAACAAAGGGAGATCAGGGTGGCGGCTTGGTGCTCGCGATGCGTTCCCTTCGCTTCAGTACTCGATATGTACAGGAACCCGGGACCAGTCCGCGCTGGTGTCGAAGTAGACCGCGTTGATGCCCTGGGTTCCGGACGGTGCCGAGCGGTGGTATGGACCGATATCGTCGAAGAGGCGCGGCAATCTCGGCGAAGCCGTTCGCGAGGCGATGCGCTCACCATCCATATAGAAGGTTGTGACACGGCGCGCCATCGCGGGTGTCACACGCATGGTCAGCGGCTCTTCCATGTGGAGCCCCGCGTGATAATCGTAACTGAAACCGATCTTGGTCGCGTATGTCTGATCCGACGGGCAGGCGTGGGGAAGCTTCCGAACGAAACCGCCCGCGCCATCCGGCAACGATGGGCCGCCGATGTAGTCGGCGAGTTGGTCGAGCAACAGTTCCCCGCGATACGCCCTCATGCGCTCGTCAGGGCGTGCCGCGTAAACGCTCGGGCTCGCGGGGAGCACACCCCGATTCTCGATATCCATGTAGAGATGCGTCGCGCCAGCGAGTTGGCGGAGATTGGACAGGCAGACCGTTCGCTGGGCCGTCGCCCGCGCATCTGCGATGACCGGGGCCGCGATCGTGATCAGCATAAAGACCAGTGACACGACAACCATCGCCTCGACGAGCGTGAACCCGCGGCCGCGATGGAGTGTGGCACGATGCATCATTTCTGCTCTGAGGAGAGCGGGGGATCGCCGGGCAACCGCACATACGAGGCGCGCGCCGCCACTTCCGGACGCTCGTCGTCACGCATCTCACGGATACGGGCCGCGACATCCTCGCGAGCGGTGAGCCCGCTCTCCTCCGATGTTGCGAGCCCGGTGCGGCGCACGCGCCAGTTGTCGTGATAGAGCGCGTCGATGATCACTCGCTCCATCGTGGCACGTGCGTTCTCGTCGCAGCGATTCGTCGCGAGCCGGTCTGACGCGAGCGCGATCGCCCAACGCTGAACGAAGACATCATCAGTTCCGTGGGCGCACTCGTGGAGAAACTCCGCATCCTCCAGCGTCGCCCTGGCTCGACCGGCGATCTCGTTCTCCATCTGCGCCATGCGTACCGCGGCATCTCCGCTCAACCCCGCGGCAGCCGCGATCGACGACTCTCCCTCGCCGGATCCGCACCCGTTGCAGCCGCCGCTCGCTTTCGTCGTCGTCTGGGCCGCGGGCGAGATCGCCGGAGGCGAGACCGCGCGCGAAATACTGAAGGCGGCGGCTACACCTGAGATCGCCACAGCAAGCATGGCGATTCCAACACCCTTCATCGATTGTGCCGTCATGTCTGGACCTCCCCAGAAGAAAGACGCGGCTCGATTCTCATCGAGCCGCGTGCGGCCACACTCCAGTCAAGTCACGGATTGGAGGGATCTCCCGCGGGGAAGAGTTTGTTGTCGCACCAATCCTGGCACCCCGTCGCGTCCGTGCAGTTCGTCACGCAGCACGCGTAGCAACTCCGAATCGTCAATGTCGAGCCGCAGTTCGTCTTGCCGCACTGAGCGCCATCGCCCGTTGATGCAAGAACGACCGAGAACGTTGAGAGACAGCAGACCAACCCGAACGCAGCGGTCACGAATCGATTCTGTCGCATAGCAGTACCTCCTTGCAGGTTGCGCGCAGAATACTTGAACTGGGGGATCACATCAACCTTGCATGGCCAATCATGGCCAAGATTCGCGGGAATCCACCGCAGTTGGACTCGGAATCATCAACGGAAGGGCCGATAACAAATTCATTGTAAGTTGATGCAAGCGAATGGTTTATCGCCGAGATGCTTGTCATGTGGCTCGAAGCACGACTCGCATGCTGAGTGGATACCGTGCGTTATCCACAACGCACTCCACGGCGTCGGAAACCTCGCGTCGTCCCGAATGTGGAACGCAAAACAAGGCGCGAACTCACTCGATCGCGATCAGCCAGGGTTCAGCGCGTTCAAGGCTTTTGAGCGGCTCGGGGAGCGAGTCGAGGTAGGCGTGGATCTCATTCGCGTCGTGCGAGCCCTTGAGGAGCATGGCATTGTCGCCCGCGACGATGGCGACGCCGGAAATGTCGGCGAGGCCGAGGTCGATCGGCTGCCGCCACTTGTCGCGGCGGGTGCCCTGATCCCACTGGACGCGGCAGGAGACAACGGCGACGTCGTTCATCGGGTATTCGGCGTATCGCGCATGGATGCCGCGGCGGCGGACCCACTTCACGGTGCCGGAGAGGGCATCGAGAGTCACCATGTCGCTCGCTCTCCACTGGATCAGCGCATAGACGAGCATGACGACGAGAGCACCGGCGATGTACAGATCCATGTGGGCGGGTAACTTCGACGGCGGCGAGACAATGAAGAGGACGAGCGCGATGAGTGCGCTGAGGATGGGCATCGAGGCACGGCGAGCGTAGCGCCAGCCGCGGTCGGAGAGGACGATCGAGTCGTCGGCCTGGATGCGCGGCCGGATGGTGACAATGACGCCGCGTGGCGCGCGGGCGGCGTTGGACTTGGTGGGGGAAATGGTGGAGAGAGACATCATCTGAGTCCCGTAGAGTGGGACGCCGTTGGCCGAGTCAGAAGCGGGGCTTGTCGCCGCCGGGCTGGGGCGGGCATTCAGTGAGTTTGCGGATTCGTCCGTTGGAGAACTGGACCTGTCCTGCGCCGACGGGGAGGATGCCGCCGATGGCGAGGCCGTTTCCTGCGGACCATGCGTCGTCAACGGGCAGTGGTCCGTCGAGGATCTCCTGGCCGTTGACGGTAAAGATGATGCGATCGTCGTAGCGGACGACGCGGACGTGTGCGCGGGTGTCGATGGGCACGGCGTGGCGGGGCTTGCGTGCCCAGCCCAAGGCGACATCGGCGCGCTGTGCTCCCGGGAGAACGCACGCGCCGACCCAGCGGGCGTTCTTTGAGCTCATCCATTCATAGCCGATTGCGAAGCCGACGCTCACGCCTTGCGCGACGTGTAGCGCGCTGAAATCGATGTCGATCTGGGCTTCGTACCTGGCGCCGACATCGTCCAGGAGGCGGAAGAGGCAGAACTCGCTCTTTGAGGTGCTCACGCGCACCGCGCCATGATCAACGGTGATCCACGCGCCGCCGTTGGAATCCCATGATGCGAAGGCGCCGAGCTCGAGGTCTGCCCAGTCACCCGCGTGGTAGTCACGAAGCAGGCGGGTGCGCTTCACGGCGAGGTCCGCGATGGGGATGTCTTGCTTGCGGGCCTCATCGGTGGATGCGCGGGCCTCCACGGCGATCGCGTGTGCGCCGTCGAAGTCGTTGTTCTGGATTGAATCCCACATGCGGTCGTAGGCGGCTGCGTTTGCCGTCATGGCGAGGAAGGCCTCGGCGCGGAGGTTGCCGTCCGGGACGCGGAAGCGCGTGAGGGTCGCGGTGTCGAGGTTCCGGCGCGTGTCGTTGTAGATCCGTGCCAGGGTTTCGCGCCGACCGGTGTGCCATGCGGCGATCGCCTGAACGGTGCGGAGCTGGCGGAGGCGCGCCTCACCGGCGGGGGGATCGGCGACCGAATAGGCCTGCGCGAGTTCTTCGATGGTCTCGTAGACGCCGGGGACGCGCATGATGGTGCGGGTGTCGTCCACTTCATCGACGAGGTCGTCGAGGATCTCGAGGTACTGGAGGGGGACTTCGGTGTCGAAGCGCCCGCTCTTGACGCACCATGTGGCGAACGAGATCATCATGGCGTACGACCCGCCCCAGCGCGGGCGCAGGTGCCAGCGGAGGGTCCGGTAAGCCCAGATGTGATCGAACTCGGCATCGGTGGCGGCGCGGAACCAGTAGACGGGGTCATCGGGGCGCGAGCCGAAGCCCATGTTGGAGAGGGAGATCATGCTCGAGGCGGCTTCGGGACGATCGGGCGCGAGCGCGTGGGCGGCCTCGTAGCGCTTGGCGGCGAGCGGCATCAGCTTGTCGTAGCCCTTCCAACCCTCCTGGGTGACGGTGTTGGTGAAGCCGCCGCCGCGACGACGCCAACCAATGCTCTCATGCAGACTTGCCCAGAGCATGTTGCTGAGCCATTGATCGTCGGTGGCTTGCTCGAAGCGATTGCAGAAATCGGCGGCGGCGGTCTCGTCCAGTGTGTGTGTGACGAATCCGCGGAGTCGTGAGTAGAAGTAGCGGGAGGGGATGCGCGGCGCGTTTCGATCGGCGGCGAGAGCGAGAAAGGCGTCCGCTGCGATGGAGGCCTGGAGCGCTGCCTCGTCCGGTCGCTTGGCGTTGGCGAGGGCTTCGGCGAGTTTCCATTCCACCCACGCCTTGCGGCTGAGCGAGTGGTTTGACGCGCGGAGGGCTTCGGCGGCTTGCGAGACTTCCGCAACAGGGTTCTTCGCGTCGTTGAAGGCGACCCGCACCTGCGCGACGAGTGCGTTCACGAGGGGATCAGAACATCCGGTTTCTCGCAGGCGCGCGGCGTAGCCCCGAAGGCGCGGACGATCGGTGAGCGTCAGCCGCTGATCGGCAGATGCCTGGGCATATTCCTCAAGGAAATCGCGGGCGACGGCGTCCCATTTGGAGTTGCGATCACCCAGACGTTCATACTCGGCACCGAGGGTGGCGCGTTCGAACGCGAGATTCTCTTCTACCGTGGCCTGATAGACGGGTGTGGCGCGGACGCTCTCGGCCGTGGCGAGCGTGGGGTTGGTCGCGGGAGCTGTTTCGGGGACAGCGGTCGCGTCAGGGGAGACCTCGCGATCGGGGGGCGGGGGAGGCGCATCCTGCGCGGCAGAGGCACACGCCAGTGTGGCGGCAAGACACATCGCCCGGATCGACGGCATACGACACTCCTTCAGATCGCGGCAGCGAGAGGCGAGCCGCGGATAGAGCGGAGTGTACCAAATGGGGTCGGCGAGGAAAGGAACCGGGAGGAGAGTTGGAGCATGGCAAGAAACGAAGTCCAATTGGCTCCGCTGGCGCAGGAGAAACGCTCGCGCTGTGCGCGGCGAAGAGCACCAGTTCCGTCACCAAGCGACAGGAACTGGCGGCACCCGACTGGCGCACACCAGCGTCTCGGATTGCAATGTTCATCGCACTGGCTGGCAGGCAACCAGTGGCACTCACTCAAGCTCACTCGACCGTGACGGACTTGGCGAGGTTGCGGGGCTTGTCGACGTCGTGGCCTCGGATCACCGCGGCGTGGTAGGCCATGAGTTGCAACGGGATCACGGTAAGCATCGGGCTGAGGGGCTCGATGATCTCCGGCACGTAGAGGACCTCCTCGACATGGCGCTTGATCTCTTCATCGCCTTCGGTGGCGACGGCGATGACGTGGCCCCCTCGGGCGCGGACCTCGGCGATGTTGGACATGACCTTGTCGTACTGGCGTCCCTTGTTGGCGATGAAGACGGCGGGCATGCCCTCGTTGATGAGCGCGATGGGTCCATGCTTCATCTCGGCCGCGGGCATGCCCTCAGCGTGGATGTAGGAGATTTCTTTGAGCTTGAGCGCGCCTTCGAGGGCCGTGGGATAGTTGTAGCCGCGGCCCAGGAAGAGCCAGTTCTCGCGGTCGCAGTAACGCTCGGTGACCTTCCTGATGCGCTCGGATTGCTCCAGCACGCGCTCAACCTTGTCGGGGATCGACTGGAGCTGTTCGAGCCAGCGGGCGCACTGGTCGGCGGACATGACGCGCCTGCGGGCCATGAAGAGCGTGATGAGAGAGAGCACGGCGACCTGTCCGACGAATGCCTTGGTGGAGGCGACGCCGATCTCAGGGCCGACGCGGAGGTAGACGCCCGCATCGGTCTGGCGCGAGATGGTGGAGCCGACGACGTTCACGACGCCGAGCGAGAGCGCGCCGCGATCCTTGGCCTCTTCGAGCGCGGCCAGCGTGTCGGCGGTCTCGCCTGATTGGCTCACCGCGATGACGACGGTGCCGTCTTCGATGATCGGGTTGCGGTAGCGGAACTCGCTGGCGTACTCGGCGCAGGCGGGGATCTTGGCGAGATCCTCCAGCATGTACTCGCCGATCATCGCGGCGTGGAGGGCCGTGCCCTGCCCGGTCAGAATCACACGCCCCGCACGGACCAGTTCCTTCGCGTAGGTGCTCAGACCGCCGAGCACGACTTTTCCATCTTCTATCGCGATACGACCACGGAAGCAGTTGCGGAGAGCCGCGGGCTGCTCGTAGATCTCCTTCTGCATGTAGTGCTCGAAGCGACCGAGTTCGATCTGCTCAAGGTCGAGTTCGAGTTGCATCACCTTCGGCGAGACCTCCACGTCGTGAATGTCCGACGAGCGGAAGCCATCTCGCGTGATCCGCACGACGTTGTAGTCGTCGAGCGGCATGGCCTGTGTCGTGTGGGCGACGATGGCGGAGGCGTCGGAGGCGATGATGTACTCGCCGTTGCCGATCCCCACCAAGAGGGGCGAACCCTTGCGCGCGCACACCAGCACGCCCGGCTCTCTTTCGCAAATGACGGCGATCGCGTACGCGCCCGTCACCTCGCGGAGCGCGGCCTGCACGGCCTTCTCAAGATCGCCCTCATAGAGCTCGCCTATAAGCATCGCGAGGACCTCGGTATCGGTCTCGCTCGTGAAGACGTGCCCCTTCTCCTGCAGGTAGGCCTTCAGAACCGAGTAGTTCTCGATGATGCCGTTGTGAACGAGGCAGATCCCGCTCTTGTCATCGCGGTGTGGATGTGCGTTCGGCTCGGTCACGCCGCCGTGCGTGGCCCAGCGGGTGTGCGCGAGGCCCACGGTGCCGTGATAGCCCCCGATCTGCTCGAGCTTGTCCTCAAGATTCGCAACCCTGCCAACAGCGCGGCAGACGTGCAGCCCGCCATTCAGGATCGCCACTCCCGCAGAGTCGTACCCGCGATACTCGAGCCGCTTCAGGCCCTCGATCAGGATCTGTTGCGCCGGCTTCGAACCGATATAACCAACAATACCGCACATAGACCGACCTCTCTCCTGTATGCCGCCGCGGGAAGGATCCTGACGCGGGGCGTGAGACGGCGAAACTCCAAAGATCGGCCAGCGGCACCGACTCGGTCAATGGTACTTGCCCGCGCGCGCGAAAGTTCGCCCCGGGACTCCGAGTGGGTCCAGATAAACACCGGCCCCGAACAGGCCGATCCCCGTATCATCGCAGATTGGCAACGGAGCGTGCCCTGACGCTCCCCGGAACGCTTCGTGTTCGTCGCCCAGGCACATTCATTCGTCCAGCAGGCGCGGCTGGCGATCACCCTCGCATGGGTCGCCGGGTACACCAACATCATCACCTTTCTGGTCTGCGGCACCGTCACCTCGCATGTCAGCGGCACCACCTCAAACCTCGGACGCGACATCGTCGAGGGCATCCGCGGCACGGCGGGCGCGTGGACCCTCGCTGGCTATGCGATGTTCCTGCTGGTGACGTTTCTTGGGGGCGCGTTCCTCTCGGGGATCACCACCGAGATCGGCCGACGTCGGGGATGGGACTCGATCTATGTGCTGCCGATGGCGCTCCAAGCGCTCTTTCTGACGCTCTTCATGCTCGCGCTGCGGGTGACGCACACCAATGAGCCACCTGATGATCAACTCGTCTGGATCAGCGGCATCGCCTCTTTCGCGATGGGCCTTCAGAACGCGACCATCACGCGGATCTCCAACGGGGTCGTGCGAACGACGCACGTGACAGGCGTGCTGACGGACCTCGGGATCGAATTGGCGCACCTCTGGCTCTGGGTCCGCGACCGCGACCTCTCGAAGCTGGACCCCGGCGTGCGGGCTCGGGTGGCGCACACGCTCTCACAGCCGGTGATCCGGCGTGTCGCTCTGCTCGCGTCGATCCTCGGGTCTTTCGCGCTCGGCGCGGGGCTTGGGACGGTGGCGTTCGACTATTCGAGGCCATACGCGATGGTGCCCCCTGTCGCGTTCCTGCTCTGGATCGTCCTGATCGATGCGATGCGTCCTATCGCTGCGATCGAGCCGTCGGACCTTGTCGCCAACGGCGCGGGCGAGGGACTGCCCCAGGCAATCCGCGTCTATCACATCCGCCAGGACCAATCGCGTCGCAAAGGCCGGCGCGCGAAGTTGCACAGTCTGCCAAATATGACCGCGTGGGCCGAGCGTCTCGGGGATGAGGTCCGCGTAGTCATCCTCGATCTTGCCGACGTGACCCAGCTCGACGGAGACGCGGCGTTCGAGTTGCGATCGTTGCTCGCGCTGTTCAAGGCCCAGGACCGGCACCTCGTGCTCGCGGGCGTCTCGCATGAGCAATACGATCAACTGCGTCGGGCCGGAGCCGGCGAGATGCTCGAGCCGATGAGCGCGTGCCCGGACTTTGAGCTCGCCGTCGCGCGGGGACTGGCCATCCTTCAAGAACACGGCCTGGCCTGACCCATCGCCGCACTCCTGCTCACGCACCATACACACGCACGAAGACCCATCCGAGAAAGTCCGACGAGACAATCACGAATCAGAACCGGACAGCCCGACAGCCAACGCGAGTTCTCCCGAGATGTCGAACAGCCAGGAGCGACACCGATGCAACGCACGGCCATGACCTCGCTTGTGATGGCGCTGCTTCTCGCGCCCAGTCCAGCATCTCCAGCCCTTGCCCAGAACCCACCGACGGATGACAGTCCAACGCTCGCCGGGCCGGTTCCCACGCGTCCCGCGGCTCCCACGCTCGTGGATCTTCGCTACGACGGATCGCTGCGCGAACTCGACGCCTCGCCGGAAGAAGCCGCGATCTCGCACATGAACCTCTCGTCCGACACGCGACAACGCGTCGACGCCGTGATCGCGGCCCGTCAGGCCTTCTTCGATCGCGTGCTGTCGCGGAACCTGATGCTGCTGCTGGAGATCGACGCCGCACAGAAGGCCGAGGACAAGCTCACCGTCGGGCGGCTGAGTTTCGATCTGATCGCCCACTTCGAGCCCCTTCGTCACGAACCCACCTTACGCAAGCAGATCCGCGATGTGCTCTCGCCGAGTGAGCAGGAGAGCTTCGACGCGATGCTCGACGCATACACCCGCGCGTTCGACGCCGATCTCCGGGCCAAGGCCGAACGCGAGGGCGGACGCATCGGCACGCTTCAGGTCGCGGCCACTTATGCGGGCGCTCTCTTTACACGCGACATCGAACGCTCGATCAATCGCCTTGAGAACTCGGGTCACATCGCGTTCGAGTACGTGCTCGCACAACTGCAACTGAGCCAGGAAGACGCGGAGCGTGTCCGCAAAGCCGCGGCACCGTTCCTCGGCGTCAACCCCGGAGGCATGACGGAGAAGGACTACGGGCTTGCGTTCCTCGCCGCGGCAGCGCACCTTCCGGAGCGTCAACGCCTGAAACTCGCCGAGATCCTGGCGGGGTTCTGAGGCGGGCCGAATTCGGTTTTGGGATTACTTCCGATCCACCGGCACCGCGATCCCGGTCACGACGATGATGGTGTTCGGCTCGAATCCGTTGACGGCTGCGAGCACAACTCTCTCTCCGATCGGCGCGTTAACGGAGGTCTGGATGCCTCGTTCCTGTCGCCTCACGACGCCGAATGAGAACGTGTCGCCGGCGATCGTCATCGCATTGTTCTGCACCTCGGAATCAAGAAGCCAACCAGCGAGTTGGATCGAGACATGCCCTTCTGACGCGTCGACCGAACCGACGAGAAGCGTGCCGACGAATCCGTCTTCGGCGGTCGCGAACTGGGCCTGATACCCCACGGCTTGTGTTCCGACGACTGGGATCCAACCACTGACATATTGCTCTGATGTCGTCGACTGGACGACCGACTCCGTCTGCGCGGTGACAGTCTGGGATGAACGCATCAGACGAACGTCCGTCGTGACCGGTGCCGGCACGCCCGGGGTCGGCAGTGAGTCCGAGACCATCTGCACCGCCTCAACGTTCACAATGTAGCGCGCGCCGCCGACGCCACGGTACGCGCCCAACGCGTTCTCAAGTTGCTGGTGCGCCTCTGGAGAGCCGCTCGCGACGTAGATCCCATCGCGTATGCGTGAGACATACAGGCCTGTCGCCGTCCCGATCTCGAGGAGGAGATCCTTGTCCTGAGCACGCTCGATGTGTGGAACGATCTCGATGAACGGCGACACACCGCTGCCTTCTCCCATACCACCGCCACCGCTCACACGAGCCGCGAGGTGGAGCATCTGGCCAGTGTTCTCTCCGCGTATGATGTCTCGGGCGTCATAGATCCTCAGCACGCGGATCGGATCCTCCTGAGCCAGAGCCGTCGGAGCCAGGGCCGCGGCTCCGACGAGTGCGAGCGCGATACGAGCCAGCGTCAGTCTTCGATCCATGTTCTTACTCCTTTTTGCTCAACCAACATGTGAGTCACTGTTCAGTCGGGTATGAGGTGCGAAGGCCGTGGCTTCGCGCCCATGCCAGCAGGGCCTTGTCTTCGCTCATCTCCGAAGCGATGCGGGCGCACTCGCCCGCGAGTGCCGGATCGTTCTGAAGCCGCGCCAGACGCTCGAACGCCACGGGACGCAGCGAGGGCTCGCGCGCCCACACGCGGCAGGCCTCCAGCTGCTCGGAAGCGGACATCGCGTCCAGCGTCTGCCTCGCCAGCTCAGCCGATCGCAGCGTCCGGCCCAGCGCGATGTACCTGCGTGCACGCTCAGCGTCTCTCACGCTCTCGCTCGCCACGTCACTCGCGACGGACTCGTGCCGAACCCGCGTTGCCTCCGCCTTCATCGTGGTCGCGGCTGATGCACGTTCGATCTCAACCATCGAGGCCGCGGCAACGGGCGCCTCGAAGAGCGTGCGCACCCTCGGGCGGGCTTCCGACACCACGCGAGGCCCTTCATCCGCCGGTATCGGCTCGGTCTGTATCAGAGTTCCCACGTCGGCGACTCGTCCCTCGATCACCGGCGATCCGGGTGAGCCGCCCGCAAGAGACCGCCCGAGCAGAAACGACCCGCCGACAAGCAGAGCCACGCACGCCGCGCCCGCGAGAATGCGCCGTGCCGCTCGACGCTGGTAGATCGCGAAGACCTCGGCAACGTGATCCATACGGCCCTCAAGAATCCCGTCGAGCACGTGCGCCGCGAGCGCGTCGGTCCGACGGATCTCCGCTATCTCCTGGCGTGCCGCAGGGCTTCGGCGGAGTTCCTCTCGCAGCGCCGCGGCCATCTCTTCGGTCAGTTCGCCGTCGATCAGCCGCTCCAGCATCTCGTCGTTCCAGACGCTTCCCTGATCACCCTCGTTGCCGCCTCGCTCGTGGTGGTTCATGGTTCGATCCCCCGTTGCGTCAGTTCCTTACGCAGGCGCGCCCGTGCCTCGTGCAGCGATGCCCGTGCCGCTTCCTCTGTGCATCCGATCGCCTCCGCAATCGAGGCATACCCGAGCCCCTCAACCAGACGGAGCACAAGCGCAGCGCGCTGCTTGGGAGGAAGTAATCGGATCGCATTGAACACAATGGCGCTGCGTGCATCGTCCGAGATGTAGATCGAAGCGGGGCTGCTCACCGCGCTGGCCGCGAAGCGCCGGAGCCGTCTCGCCCGCGCCCGGAGCGTTCGCTGCCGATCAAGCCAGAGCCGCGTCAGGGTCTGGGTCGCGTAGCCGATGTGCCCCTGTTTCTCCGGAGCTCTTGCGAGTATTCTGGCGATCGTCTCTTGTGCCAGATCCTCTGCCTCGTGGCTGTCCGCGCCGAGCGCGACCGCGCGAGACCGCAAGATGTCCCCGAATGCCGCTGCATCGACCCGCCGCGCCCCCACTGCGTGCCGTTCTCCCTCGGTATGGGTGTCGTCCGGGTCGATCGCGAGAGGCGCGACCACTCTCTCTCCCAGATCCGGGTTCGTGCCCTGCGCGCCTTGGTCGGACTCGCTCACCTGTCTGAGCCCCAAGGGTGTGCGTTGATCGATCGAAGTCGGGATGGCAAGTACTTGGACCACACAAGAAAGGACGGTCTCCTCTCGTTTGTGTGAGATCGCTGGCGCATCATCGCAAAGTTCATCGCGGCCCGCCAGAGGAACCAACCCCGTCGCGCCACGCGAGGATCGTGCCGCCCGAGCCCGGAAATCGCGTGAATCGCCCTCAGGAACCGCTGCCGAAAGTGGTCGATCAGCGGGTGAGCGTCTATTCTGTCCCAGTTTGCGCCGAGCGGGAACGGGCGTCCCGCGGAGCGGGTCCCTTTCGCCACTTTGGACGCCGACGCCGGGCGTTCGGGCCGCAACACACGATGCCAAAGCGCACGGATATCAGGACGATTCTCGTCATCGGCTCCGGCCCGATCGTCATCGGCCAGGGGTGCGAGTTCGACTACTCCGGGGCGCAGGCGTGCAAGACGCTGCGGGCCGAGGGGTATCGGATCGTGCTCGTGAACTCCAACCCGGCGACGATCATGACCGATCCGTCGCTGTCGGACCGGACGTACATCGAACCGATCACACCCGAGGCGGTCCGCAAGGTCATCCAGCGCGAGTTCGAGCAGTCCGAAGGGAAGAGCGCGGCCTCTCAGGACTCGCCGGTCGGCAAGATCGACGTGATCCTTCCGACGCTGGGCGGGCAGACGGCGCTCAACTGCGCGTGCAAGCTCTTCGACGACGGGACGCTCGCCGAGTTCGGGGTCGAGATGATCGGCGCGGATCGGAAGATCATCCATCGCGCGGAGGACCGCCAGCAGTTCAAGGACATCTGCGAGGGGATCGGGCTGTCGCTGCCCAAGGCCAAGACCGTCACGACGATGGAGGATGCGCTGGCGTTCCTGGATGAGATCGGGCTGCCGGCGATCATCCGGCCCGCGTTCACGCTCGGCGGCTCCGGCGGCGGCATCGCCTACAACCGCGATGAGTTCCGCGACATCGTCGCACGCGGACTCGCGGCGTCGATGATCACCCAGGTCCAGATCGACCAGTCGATCATCGGGTGGAAGGAGTACGAGCTCGAGGTCGTCCGTGACAAGAAAGACAACTGCATCATCGTCTGCGGCATCGAGAACATCGATGCCATGGGCGTCCATACCGGCGACTCCGTCACCGTCGCCCCGATCCTGACGCTGACCGACAAGGAATACCAGGCGATGCGGGACGCCGCGATCGCGATCATGCGGGCGGTGGGCGTCGAGACGGGCGGCAGCAACGTGCAGTTTGCGGTGAATCCGAACCCGCCGCTGAACGAGAACGGGAAGCCCAAGTTCCAGATGATGGTGGTCGAGATGAACCCGCGCGTCTCGCGGAGTTCCGCGCTTGCATCGAAGGCGACGGGCTTCCCGATCGCGAAGATCGCCGCGAAGCTCGCCGTCGGGTACACGCTCGATGAGCTGCGCAACGACATCACGGGTACCACGAGCGCGTGCTTCGAACCGGCGATCGATTATGTCGTAACGAAGATGCCGCGCTGGACGTTCGAGAAGTTCCCGGAGGCGGACGAGACGCTGACGACGCAGATGAAGTCCGTCGGCGAGGCGATGGCCATCGGTCGCACCTTCAAGGAGTCGTTCCAGAAGGTCGTGCGCTCGATGGACGTGAAGCGATTCGGGCTGGGGCTGGACAAGAACGACAAGTGGCTGACGGCGATGCGGGCGGTCGAGCATGACCAGCTCGTCCTCGACCTCACGCCTCGCATGGGCGGGAGCACGGGCCTCCGCACCGCCGACGGCGCGCCGATCGAGTGGCCGATCCCGCTGGACAAGCTGCATCGCAAGCTGGCGGTGCCGAGCCAAGGTCGGCTGTACTACGTGCGGTACGCGTTCAAGATGGGGTGGACGATCCCGCAGGTGCACGAGCTCACGAAGATCGACCCCTTCTTCCTCGATCAGTTCAAGCAGATGGTCGAGTTCGAGGATGTGCTGTGCGGGTATCGCACGCTGGAGGAGCTACCCCGCGAGGTGCTGCTCCTGGCCAAGCAGTGGGGTTACTCAGACGCGCAGCTCGCGAACCTGTATTTCGGGAACATCTCGAGCGAGAACATCCTGAAGGTGCGGGCGCATCGGAAGTCGCTGGGGATCGAGCCGACGTACCGGCTGGTGGACACGTGCGCTGCCGAGTTCGAGGCGATCACGCCGTACTACTACAGCACGTACGAGAACGAGTACGAGGTGATCGGCGCGGACGGCAAGGGGGTCGTCCAGCGCGACGATGAGATCCGCGTCACCGACAAGAAGAAGGTCGTCATCCTCGGCGGCGGGCCCAACCGCATCGGGCAGGGGATCGAGTTTGACTACTGCTGCGTTCACGCGGCGTACGCGGCCCGCGACCTGGGCTTTGAGTCGGTGATGATCAACTCGAACCCGGAAACGGTGTCGACGGACTACGACACGTCGGATCTCTTGTTCTTTGAGCCGCTGACGCTTGAGGATGTGCTGAACATTGTGGAGAGGTTGGATGGAAGCACCGCGGCTTCTGCGACGCGCGTGGTCGACCTGCTCACAGATGCTGAAATGGCGGCCGTCGGCGCGATGCCACATCAGCCATTTGGCAAGGGCGGAGCGAGCGAGATCCCGGGCCTCACCGATCTGTCGCTTCCATCCGATCTAAGCGACCAACTTGATCGGGTTCGCTCGGCACAGAACGTCTCGCATCTCGCAATCATCAGCGCGGGCCGCACGTGGCTGCCAGACCTGGAAGCGAACGTGATCTCGGTCGGAGTTCTCACTTCTGATGGCACCGTTGGCCACGCATACTTCTCGCCTGATGGCCAACTGTTGAAAACGGATTGGCTATCGCACTGGACGGAGTGGTATGACGAGGAAACGGAAACTGAGGACCGTGCTCGTGCACAGCAGTGGCTTGCATCACTTCCAAGTTCCGTCACTCCGTCACTGGTTCATGGCCTGATCGTCCAGTTCGGAGGCCAGACGCCCCTGAACCTCGCCAAGGGGCTTGCGCTCGCGGGCGCGCCGCTGATCGGCACGACGCTGGACTCCATCGATCTGGCGGAGGATCGCAAGCGGTTCGATGCGTTGCTGGAGAAGTTGAAGCTGGAGAGGCCTGCAGCGGGGATCGCAAGGTCCCTGGATGAGGCGGTCACGGTCGCGAGCTCGCTCGGGTATCCGGTTTTGGTGCGTCCGTCGTACGTGCTGGGCGGGCGGGGCATGGAGATCTGCCCGGACGAGAAGGCGCTGCGGCACTTCATCACGAACGCGCTGCGTTCGAGCGATCTTGAGGATGCACCGGTCTTGATCGACCGTTTCCTGGATGCGGCGACCGAGGTCGATGTTGACGTTGTCGCCGATTTCGGGTCTGGCGGGTCAGGCGGCACCGCTCTCGTCTGCGGCGTGATGGAGCACATCGAGCAGGCGGGGATTCACTCGGGCGATTCGGCGTGCACGCTGCCACCGTGGTCGCTGCCGCGGCACATCGTGGAGCGGATCCGCCAGATCTCGCGGGATCTGGCGCGTGAACTGAAGGTCTGCGGATTGATGAACGTGCAGCTCGCGGTGAAGGACGAGCATATTTACATCATCGAGGTGAACCCCCGCGCCAGCCGCACGGTGCCGTTCGTCGCCAAGGCCAAGCACGTCCCCTGGCCGCGCATCGCCGCGATGGCGATGATGGGCAGGTCGCTGGCGGAGATGGGCGTGAAGGAGGTTCCGGACACGGGCGCGTACGCCGTGAAGATGCCGGTCTTCCCGTTCAACCGATTCCCCGGCGTGGATGTTGTGCTGGGTCCGGAGATGCGTTCAACGGGCGAAGTCATGGGGATGGATGTGTCGCTGCCGCTGGCGTTCCTGAAGGCGCTGCTCGGCGCGGGGACCACCCTGCCCAAGTCCGGCGGCGTCTTCATCTCCGTCCGCGAGCAGGACCGCAAGGAGATCGTCGGCCCCGCGCGCACGCTCATGGCCATGGGCTACACCGTGTACGCCACCAAGGGCACGGGCGACTTCCTGCGGCGTCACGGGCTGCGCCCCGTCGTGCTCGAGAAGATCGGCGCGGCAATCCGCCCCAACGTCCTGGACCTCATGTCCGACGGCAAGATCCAACTCGTCCTCAACACGCCCACACGCACCGGCTGGCAGACCGACGAGGGGCGTATCCGCTCCACCGCCGTCCGCCTCGGTATCCCCATGATCACCACCAACACGGGCGCCAACGCCGCCGTCAGGGCGATCGAGGCGCTGCGGGCCGGCGACTGGGACACCGTGGCGATGCAGGAGTACAAGGCGCTGGCGGCGTCGGCGGGGGCGTCGATTGAGCCGGTTGTGGTGAGCAAGCCCGGAACCATGGCGAGTGCTGCGAGGTAGGGCTCCTGAGGTCGCGCGTGACGCGCTTCTTGCCCGCAACTTCACCATCGGGGTTCGTGAACCCTTCTCCAGATCATGAACTCAACGCGAAGGCGGACAGGACACCACGCCGGGCGAAAGAGCGCAAGTGTCAACAACTATCAATATTCTGATTATTGACATGTGTTGCACGTCACGATACGCTATCCATCTGTCGATGTTATCGTTCTTGACACATGGTGCCACATGCGAGACGAACAGCCGCCTGCCACTTTTATGGATTTGTTCGCCGAACATGCTCTGCCAGAATTGATCCTCATCAACAACCCCCAGGTCAGGGAGATCGCGGAGCGATATGACGCTTGGCGCAAACTCCGCTACGTTGCCCGAGAGAACGGACTCAATCCGGAAGCCACATGGAGTGCTCTGAAGTTCATACGCCTCATGAAGTGGCGCCCGTTTGACGGACTTCTTCGTCATGAGGGTGGTCAGGCGTTTGGCCTGTCCGAGGGCTCCCACCTGCTCGAGCCATTGCACCGGATCGATCGCGCAACCGGCGGGGGCGGACCCGCCGCGCTCTCTCCGGACGGGGGCGTGCTCGGCGATGAGACGCTCAGAACTCGCTTCCGCATACGCACGCTGATCGATGAGGCCGCGGAGAGTTCGATCATAGAAGGCGCGGCCAAAACACACAAGGATGCTGTCGACCTGCTTCGATCGGGACGGTCGCCCAAGGACAAGGGCGAGCGGATGATCATCAACAACTACCTGGCCATGCAGCAACTCAAAGGATGTCTCGAGAAGGAGCTTTCCGTCTCGTTGCTCAAGGACATGCAACGGACCCTTACGGAAGGCACGCTGGATGATCCATCCGATGCCGGCCGGTTCCGTCGGGCGGACGAGAACGTGCGGGTGGTTGACGAACGCGACGGATCAACCATCTTCGTGCCGCCACCCGCCGAACAGATCGACGCGCGGCTCAAACGGCTGTGCATGTTTGCGAACCATCGGCATGAGGGCAAGGATTTCCTTCATCCGGTCGTCAAGGCGTGCATCCTGCACTTCATGCTCGGATATGAGCACCCCTTCGTCGATGGCAACGGTCGCACAGCGCGAGCGCTCTTTTATTGGTTCGCTCTCAAGCACGGGTACGGCATCTTTGAGTACCTCACCATCTCCGAGATCATCCGCAAGGGCTACGCACGCTACCCACAGGCATACATAGACACCGAGACCGACGATGGCGATCTCACCTACTTCGTCCTCTACCACCTCGACGTGATCGAGCAGGCCCTCGATCGCCTCGCCGTGCACCTCAAGACCGAGGAGCATCGCATCGAAAGCAGCCGACAGTTCCTGATTCTCGCCCGGGATCTCAACCTGCGTCAGCGCCTGCTGCTCGAGCACTCACTCCGTCATCCTCACACGCAGTACACGGTCAAGTCCCACATGAACTCGAACGGGATCTCGGTCAACACGGCCCGATCTGATCTCGAAGATCTTGTCCGTCGCCGACTGATGGTCACCAGCAAGCGCGTTCGCGAGGTCATCTATCTCGTCGTGCCCGATCTGAGCCAGCGGCTCGCCAGAAAACGCCGCTCCAACGGCTGAGGTTTCTTATCAACAGGTCGATGAACAACGATCGCTTCGCGCTGGTCTGTGCGAGAGGATTCTATCAGCGGGGAGAAAAGTGAGTGCGGACGCCCGAGAAAGCGCCCGCACCCTCAGCGCTCATCTGGCAGTCTTGGACTGTTGCACCGCCAGATGCGTCCTCAGTTCGATCCGTTGACACGACCCCGTCACGGGTCGCGTCTCCAACTCTGCCGACCACGATCGAGCGACAGCCCGGGCTGCACAGCAGCCCGATTCGCGGCTCAGCCGATGTCCTTCCTCACGCTCCCGGTCGTCGGTCCCGGGCCATCGCTCGTCGTGCTTCCCTGACCGCTCGGGATAGACACAACGCCGCGTTCCCGGCGCGCCTCAGTAAAGTTTTTTCTTATGCCCGGCCGTCCGATGCCGGCCCGCCCTTCCACGCGCTGCCACACTCCGAGCACTGCGTGACGGTCAGGTTTCCCGAGAGGTCATAGCCGCATTCGGCACAGTGTGACTGGTACCACGGCTCGCGAGCGATGGCGAGTTCTTTCAGATAGAGATAGCAGCCGAGAGCGACAAGACCAACTGACACGATCGGCGGCGAGGTGAGAAGCATCACGAACTGAAAGGTGCCTGGGTCGGGGGCCGCCGCCGCCGCGAAGAATGCGAACAAGACGCACACGCCGAAACAGGCAATGCTCCATATCCCTAGCCGGCGTGCGGCGTCAAGATATCTGCTCTCACGTGGAGCTGCGCGTGCCTGCATCTCGATCCACACCGTTCCGAGCACCAGCATCACGATCATGCCGCCACATCCTAGACCGAACACGGCAAGCGCCACGTTCCCCACTAGGCGTGAAAGCAGCGGGATGAGGAAGAGCCACATCGGGACCGCGCCTGCGATCATCACGCACACGCCGAACGCGAGAGACGAAGTCCACCTACGGAATACACCGATCGTGCGCGTGCCGCCGAGCTTGTTCGCATCGCACACAAAGAGCGCTTGCATCGCCATGGTGATCATGGAGAGGATCGTGGCCGGTACGACGCAGAAGAGCGAGCCCCCACCCCCGAAGAACACTTCGCCTGCCACGATCACAAAGAGCAGCAAGCCGATCGTCTGGATGAGCCAGAATCCGGCTATCTCGCGTCCTGCGTTGGCGACTTGGTATGGACTGTGGCCACTCATGCTCCACCATCGCTCAATGCGTTACCGGTTCTCCACCCCGTCCCGCACTCCGGGCATCGCTCCGCGTTCGGCGTGCCGCTCATGTCATAACCACACACCTCGCAGTGCCCGCCGTACCACCGCTTGCGCCGCTTCATCAGGATCGGCAGATAGATCGCCGGCCCGAGCGCGAACAACCCCACTCCGCCGCAGATCGCAAGCGCCCAGAACGTCCCCGCGGCACAGTAACAATCGTGCTTCCGCCGGATCATCACATCGAGCGGCACGATCGCAACGACCTCAACGATCGTGCCCGTCAACAGGCGCGCCGACCAGCGCGCCAGCGTCCCCTCCTGCCTCTCACGCCTCGAGAACGCCACGAGCAGGGGCGTCGCCGTCGCCCAGCCGACGGCCTGCAGCGCGACCAGCCCCCAGAACACCGTCTTCCACTCCAGTATCTCGGGCATATTGAAGAGCGTGAGCGCGATCTCGATCCCCGTAGCGATCAGCGCGATCACCAGCGCAACCCCCGCGAACGACGCCAACCCAAGCGTGGTCCACGCCGACCGGCCCGTCCGCTTCAATCCCGGCTTCCGCACAGGCCAGAGGAAGATCGACTGCAACGCCGCCAGCGACGCCCCCACGATCAGCGCGAACGACACCGACTCGCGGCTGAAGAGATAGTCCCAGGCGTCGCCCCACTGCTGCATCACCACCAGCGGCAACACCCACGCCAGAAACGTCTGTGCCAGCCACATCAGCAGCATCACCCGCCAACTGACGTTCATCTCTCGCCCGTCTTTGTGGCGTCGCTGGTCCATAGAGATCAGCGTACCACCACCCCGTCCACGCTGCCGTTGAATCTCGCTTCTACGGCCGTGGGCCCCCCTTCTACCATCCATCCATGACCACCGCCTACCAGCGTTGCATCAACCCCGACTGCGGAGCCGAGTACCCCGTCGATCGCATCCTTGTCGCCTGCGAGCGCTGCGCCGAGCTTCTCGATGTCGATTACGACTGGTCGAAGTTCCCGCATCGCGATTGGTCTTGGTTCGAGCTGCGCTCGAGCACGCGCGGCCCGCGCGGTGCCGCCGGCACCGGCCTCTCCGGCAAGGGCCTCGCCACGGCCTCCGCACTCGACTTCTCCGGGGTCTGGCGCTTCAGAGACCTGCTCCCCTTCTGGCGCGATGAATCACAGATCGTCACCATCGGCGAGGGACGCACCAACCTCCAGCGCGCCGACCAGATCGCACGCGAGATCGGCATGGACCTCGGGCCCGACGGCTCCAACCTCTACCTCCAGTATGAGGGCTTCAACCCCTCCGGCTCATTCAAGGACAACGGCATGACCGCCGCCTTCACCCACGCGCGCATGGTCAACGCCAAGCGCGTCGCCTGCGCCTCGACGGGCAACACGTCGGCATCGCTCGCGGTCTACGGCGCACTCAGCGGCATGAAGTGCTTCGTCTTCATCGGCGATGGAAAGATCGCCTACGGCAAGTTGTCGCAGGCGCTGGAGTACGGCGCGACGACGCTGCAGGTCGCGGGCGACTTTGACGCCTGCCTCGCTCGCATCCGCCACATCGCGGAGAAGATGCCGGAGACGGGCGTCTATCTCATGAACTCCGTCAACCCCTTCCGGCTCGAAGGACAGAAGGCCATCATGTACCGGGTGCTGGAGGGGCTGGACTGGCAGGTCCCCGACTGGATCGTCGTCCCCGGCGGCAACCTCGGCAACTGCTCCTCCTTCGGCAAGGCCTTCATCGAGCTCCAACGGCTCGGACTCATCAACAGGATGCCCCGCCTCGCAATCATCAACGCCAAGGGCGCCAGCACCCTCGATCGCATCTACAACGGGCTCGGCGTCCGCTGGAATGGCGGCCGCTACGACCGCGCCAAGGTCAAGGCCGAGTACGACCGCATGGACAGCGCGGGCGAACGCGCCAGCACGGTGGCGACGGCGATCGAGATCAACCGCCCCGTGAACCTCCCCAAAGCCCTCCGCGCGCTGGAAGCGATGAACGGCGTGGTTCGCGTCGCGGACGACCGCTGCATCGTCGAGCACAAGGCCCTCGTCGGACGCTACGGCTTCGGCTGCGAGCCCGCGAGCGCCGCGAGCGTTGCCGGCGCTCGCATGCTCGTAAAGGAGGGCGTCATCAAGCCCCACGAAACGGTCGTCTGCATCCTGACGGGGCACGTCTTGAAGGACCCCGACGTGACGGTTGAGTATCACACGGGGATCAGTGCGAAGAAGTCCGCGGACGGCGCGGGATCCTCGAAGACCGAGCCGCGCGAAGTCCACATCCCGATCGGACGAAACGCCAACCCGCCCATCAAAGTCGCCGACGATCTCGACGCCATCCTCAAGGCAATGGGGGCGTGAGCCTCTGTGAAATGGCAAACCTCATGCCAAAGCGCAAACCCAATCCGCAGCCGAAGTCAAAGCGTGCATCGGCTCGTCCCACCCTCAAGAGTTTGGACGCTGTCGCACGATGGGTAAAGGATGAGATCACACAGGTGCTGAGCTCCCCATCCGGAATGGAGGGTGCTAGCCGATATCGGCTGTTCCAACTGCCCGATGCGTGTGCTCGTCTGTCATATCGAATCGATTCGCGTCTCGGCGTGCCCAATCGCGTAAACCCAGAACCACGCGTACGCCCTCCGAGAACTTCTAAGAACGACGAGACCGAGCGCGTCTCTGCCGTCCGTGCAAGAGCCCCACTCCACGCTCGCATTAACGATGCTGAGGGTCAAACAAAGAAAGCGGGAAGCCGTTCGTCAAGCAAGCATGGCCGATGAGTTCCGACTTTGGATTGTAATTTGTAACGTGTTGGAATCATGATGCCCCCGCAGGGGGCATAGTTGACAGCCGTGGGTCAAGGGAGCGAAGCGACCGCGACCCACGGAAGGCGACGCGCGCGAATGCGACTGTCTTCTTCACTCGACCCCACAGGGGTCGGAGTCTCCTGATTGGACCGACGGCACGCGGAAGTCGCCATCAGCTGGCGTCCACTCTGCAAGATACACAACCCTCGCTTCACGTCCAGATATGCTCCGGGTCGTACTCCACGCCGTAGCGCTCAAGAAGCGCGACAAGCTCTTCCTTGAATGTACGAGTCTTGTGGTGTTCCTTCTGCGTCGCGATGTACCGCAGAATATCATTCCGCTGCGACTCACCTATCGAAAAAGCCCCGTAGCCGTCCTGCCAATGGAACCCGCTGAACTCGCGTCCCCGTGTCTTGATCCACTTTGAAGAGTCCTTCTTTACCTCCATCATCAGATCGCTCATCGAGATCTTCCGACCCAGCACGACAAGCATGTGGACGTGGTCCGGCATTCCTCCCATCGAGAGCAATGGAGAGTCGTGCGCCCGGCAGATGCCGCCCATGTACGCGTACAGGTCAGATTCAATATCGGGAGTGATGAGCGATTCACGATTCCGCGTCGAGAAGACGTAATGAATCAGCACGCGAGACAGCGTTTGCGACATGGCATCCTCCGACCCCTGCGGGGTCGACACCAATATACCGCATGTACCGTGGGTGGCGGTCGGTCGCCAGAGGCGACCTCCCTTACCCACGGCTGTCTACTCGCGTCCCTGCGGGCCGCTCAGAGCAGTGCGCCGTGGTTCGCACTCGCTGTAGCGACGCGGTTCATTCGCACGGAAATCGGTGGCATGAATTGAAAGAGCCCGGCACAGGGCCGGGCTCTTTGGGGTCAACGGATGACATGAAGGCGATCGGAGGGGTTTACTTCCCGCCCATGATCGCCGCCTGCGCCGCCGCGAGACGCGCGATCGGCACACGGAACGGCGAACACGACACATAGTCCATGCCGACCTTGTGGCAGAAGTGGACGGAGGACGGATCGCCGCCGTGCTCGCCGCAGATGCCGATCTTCAGGCCCTTGGATGCCTTGCGGCCCTTCTCGATGCCCATCTGCACCAACTGCCCCACGCCCGTCTGATCCAGCGACTGGAACGGATCCTTCTCGAGGATGTCGCGATTCAGGTAGTCGGGCAGGAACGAGTTGATGTCGTCGCGGCTGAACCCATAGGTCAACTGCGTCAGGTCGTTGGTGCCGAACGAGAAGAAGTCCGCGTGCTGCGCGATCTCGTCCGCTGTCAGTGCCGCACGGGGAATCTCGATCATCGTTCCGATCTTGATGTCCAGGCGGGCCGTGAAGTCCTCGTCCGCCTTCACCTTCGCGATCGTCTTCTCGACCTGCTCACGCAGCAGAGACAACTCGCGCTTCGTGCCGACGAGCGGGATCATGATCTCCGGAAGTGCCTTCACGTTCTCCCGCACGCACTCGATCGCCGCCTCCACGATCGCCCGCACCTGCATCACCAGGATCTCGGGATAGGTCACGCACAGGCGGCACCCGCGATGCCCTAGCATCGGGTTCATCTCGTGCAACTGGGCCACGCGCTGCTTCACCTTCTCAAGCGGCACGCCGATCGACTGGGCCATCTCCTTCTGGGCCTCGGGCTCGTGGGGCAGGAACTCGTGCAGGGGAGGATCGATCAGGCGGATCGTCACGGGCAGCCCGTCCATCGCGCGGAAGATCCCGATGAAGTCGTCCCGCTGATAGGGAAGCAGCTTCGCCAGGGCCCGCTCGCGCGTCTCGACGACCTCGGCGAGGATCATCTCGCGCATCGCCTTGATGCGATCGCCCTCGAAGAACATGTGCTCCGTGCGCGTCAGGCCGATTCCCTCGGCTCCGAAGTCGCGCCCGCGCTTCGCGTCCGCCGGCGTGTCCGCGTTGGTGCGGACGCCGATGGTCCGGTACTTGTCCGCCCACTTCATGATCTTGGCAAAGTCGCCGGAGAGCGTCGGCTCCACCCGGGGCACCGCGCCCGAGATCACCTCGCCCGTCGAGCCGTCGATCGAGATCACGTCCTCGCGCCCGTACGACTTCCCGCCGACCGTGAACTCACCCTTGGTGGCGTCGATGTGGATGTCGCCCGCGCCCGCCACGCAGCACTTGCCCCAGCCGCGCGCGACCACCGCCGCGTGGCTCGTCATGCCGCCCGTGCTCGTGAGGATCCCGGCCGCGGAGTGCATGCCCTCGACATCCTCCGGGCTTGTCTCCTTCCGCACCAGAATGACGCTCTCGCCCGCCTGCTTGCGACGCACGGCTTCCTCAGCGGTGAACGCCGGCTTGCCGACCGCCGCGCCCGGCGACGCCGGAAGCCCCTTGGCCAGCACCTTCGCGATCGACTTCTTGGTCGGGTCGAACGACGGGAGCAGCAGCTGCGTCAGGTCTCCCGCAGGAATGCGGAGCAGCGCGGTCTTCTCATCGATGAGTTTCTCCTTGACCATGTCGCAGGCGATCTTCACCGCCGCCGCTCCGGTCCTCTTGCCGGTTCTGGTCTGCAGCATGAAGAGCGTGCCGCGCTCGATGGTGAACTCGATGTCCTGCATCTCCTTGTAGTGCTTCTCGAGTGTCTGCTTGATCTTCAGGAGCTGCTGGTGAACTCGCTTGTTCCACGCGGGCATCTCGTCAACCGGCTTGGGCGTGCGGATTCCCGCGACCACATCCTCGCCCTGCGCGTTGATCAGGAACTCGCCGTAGAAGGTGTTGTCCCCGGTGGAGGGGTTGCGCGTGAACGCGACGCCCGTCCCTGAGTCCTCGCCCATGTTGCCGTAGACCATCGACTGCACGTTGACGGCCGTGCCGTTCAGGCCGCTGATCCCCGCCAGGCGCCGGTACGAGATCGCCCGATCTGCGTTCCACGACTTGAACACGGCCTCGATCGCCAGCTCGAGCTGCTTGAACGGATTCTGCGGGAACTCATCCCCGACATACTTCCGGTACACGTCCTTGTACGCCTGGCACAACTCACGCAGGCCCGCCGCGGGCACGTCCGTGTCCGCCTCGGCGCGATGCTTCCGCTTGATCTCGTCGAACGCGTGCTCGAAGTGCTCGTGATCAACGCCCATCACGACGTCGCCGAACATGTTGATCAGACGCCGGTACGCATCGAATGCGAACCGCTCGTTCTTCGTCGCCTTCGCAAGGCCCTCGACCGCAGCGTCCGTCAGGCCGAGATTCAGGATCGTGTCCATCATCCCCGGCATCGAGACCGCCGCGCCCGAACGCACCGACACGAGCAGCGGATTGTCAACCGATCCGAAGACCTTGCCGAGCTCCTTCTCAAGCAGCGCGATGTTCTTGTGAACCTCGTTCATCAGCCCCGTCGGCAGGCGCTTCCCCGCGTCGTAGTACTTCGCGCAGGTATCCGTCGTGATCGTGAACCCGGGAGGAACCGGCAGACCGATCGACGTCATATCCGCGAGGTTCGCCCCCTTGCCGCCCAGCAGCATCTTCAATGACGGGCCGCCCTCGGTCCGTGTCTTGCCGAAGTAGTACACCATCTTCCCGCCCTTGGGCGTCGGACCGCTCGGCGCACTTCCCGCCTTGCGAGCAACCTTCTTGCTCACTGGCTTCGTCCGCCGAGCATTCGCTGCATGGGTCTTCTTCGATCCGGACTTCGTGACTCGCTTGGCCATAGACACCTGCCTGGGGGGTGATCTCACGCCCGTTGACGGACGCGAAGGGTGGCGACAGAACCCGCGCGGCACGCGGCCGCCCGTGGGACGCAGAGTTTAGAAACCCCCTCCCCCGCTTTCGACTTTCCCCCGGAATCTCGCCTCAAACACCCGTCAGGCCCCGGCGAAACCCGCCGCTCAAGCACCCCGCCCGAGGACTAAACTCGCCACGCGTGCCCACCTCCGACCCGACTTCACCTCCGAACCCCCACGCGCCGCACACCCTCCCCACGCTCTCACCTCTCGAAGCCATCGACGCCTGGCCCCAATCCGACCCACTTGTCGCCCTCTATTCCGGCATCGGATCCCACGACCGCTCACGCTGGTCGCTTCTCGCAAATCCGTCGCAAGTGTCTGTCATTGATGGTGATGTGAAAGCGTCACTCGCCACGATCCTCGTTTCGTCCTGCCCTCGATCCCGCCCGGCAGAACCGGAACACACCTCAACCGCCCCATTCGGCCCGGGCTGGTTGATCGCGATCTCCTACGAAGCCGCGGCCTCTCTTGAGCCCGCCGTCCAGCCACGTCCCGAATCGGCCAACACCCCCGCCGCCATCGTGGCCCGCATCTCCCGGGGCTGGATCCATGATGGACACTCCAACTCCTGGTCCCCCTTTGGGGAGAACCCGCCACAACTCCCGGCCCCTGCGCGGCACGCACGCCCCGGCTTCGAAATCGGCCCCATCACCAGCGCAACCGGGCACGCGCGATTCGTCCGCACGGTCGAGCATGCCAAAACCTACATCCGAGATGGTGACGTGTATCAGGTCAATCTCAGCCATCCCTTGCGATCTCACTTCCGGGGCTCTTCGCGCGGCCTCTTCACCGCGCTCGCGTCCGCCGCCCGACCCTGGCACGGCGCATACCTCGAATGGACCGAGGGCGACCGAGCCCGCACGCACGCGCTCGCCTCCGTCAGCCCGGAACTCTTCCTCGACTTCGATCCGCACACCCGCATCGTCCGGGCCCGACCGATGAAGGGCACACGCAACTCCGGCGATGCCCACCCGAACGAACTCGATCGCTCCGAGAAAGACCGCGCCGAACTCAACATGATCATCGACCTCATGCGCAACGACATCGGGAAGTCCTGCGTGCTCGGTTCGGTTCGGGTCGAGCAGCCCCGCACCATCGAGATTCACACCGACAGCACCGGGCGAGGTCTTCTCCAGGCGACCGGCACGGTCTCCGGCATCCTCCGGCACGACCGCTCGCCCCTCGACCTCCTCTGGAACGCCCTGCCCCCGGGGAGCGTCACAGGCGCGCCCAAGATCCGCGCCATGCAGATCATCCGCGAACTCGAGGCCCACCCCCGACGCTTCTACTGCGGCTGCATCGGGTACCTCGGCGACGATGGACGCCTGGCCCTCAACGTCGCTATCCGCACCGCCGCGATCTCCGAAGATGCCATCGAGTACGCCGTGGGTGCTGGAATCGTCGCCGACTCCGATCCCGAATCCGAGTGGAGCGAGACGCTCGCGAAGGCGTGGCCCATCATGGGGCTCGCCCCCGGATGAAACACCGCTGATCCGCTCTCGGTGACTCTCCATCCCGTCGGGCGGCATCTCCGCGCTCTCTCGCCCTACGCTCGCACCTATGACATCCGACCCATCGAACGCAGGCCCGCGCATCATCTCCGACGTCGTTGACGTCTTCATCTTCCGCCGCCGCCCATCCCGCGCCCGGATCGATCCCTCCGGAGAGTCCATCGGGGGTGAGGATGTCGTCGAGGTCATGCAACTGCGTCGCGCCGCCAGCCCCGAGCACGGCGGCTCTCTCGCCGGAACCTGGCAGCCACTCATGGGACACATCGAAGCCGGCGAGACGGCGACCGACTGCGCCTGGCGCGAGTTGAAAGAAGAGGTCGGGCTCGAACAGCACTCGCCCGAACTGCTCGGCCTCTGGTCGCTGGAGCAGGTGCACCCCTACTTCCTCGCGTCGAAGAACGCCATCATGCTCTCGCCACGCTTCGCGGCCGAGGTCGTCACAGACTGGCACGCCGAACTCAACGATGAGCACGACGCCGTGCGCTGGGTCCGCGCATCGGATGCAGAGAAGTCCTTCATGTGGCCCGGTCAGCGCGGCGCGATCCGCGAGATCAGGCAAGAGATCCTCAAACCCGGCTCCCTCTCAGAGCCGTGGCTGCGTGTGTGGCCCGAGCGTGCTGAGTGCTGAGTGCTGGGTGCTGGGTGCTGGGTGCTGGGTGCTGGGTGCCACCAGTTCCCGGCGCGCTTCGCGACGGAACTGGTGCATCGCCATACGACGCCGCAGTTGCGCTCTTGCCTACGTCGGCTTCGCCGCGCGCAGCCCCGCGAAGAAAAGCCACTGCGTGCCAAAGACGCAGAACAGAACGACCGCGGCATAGATCACCAGCACACGGTGCTCGTACAGGAACGAGCCGACCCACGAGAGGATCGCAAGCAGAAGCCGTGACATCACGCTATGCTAGCATACACTAACGGTGATCGCAAGGCCGCGTCGCGCTCATTTAAGAGATTTCCCAGAAAGCACTTACGCCGCGAGGCCGGGCACCCGCCGCACACCCGCGCCGAGCCACGGCGTCAGCACACGCCTCTCCGGGAACTCACGAAACGCCCGCACCGCCGCGTCGATCATCGGACCCGGCGACATCGTGCCGATCACCAGAGCGTCCGCCTCCGAGGGATCGCACGCGATACTGACGCCACTCTCGAAGAGCGCACGCTCAACCGCCCAGTCGTTCTTGCCGCGACAGATGATCGCCGCGGTTCGGAACGCTCGCTCCCACATCGCGTGGCGCACCGCCTCCAGCGCCTGCGCTGCGCCCGTGAACCTGTCGTGCAGCGACACCGGCATCGCTCGCCGAGTCTGCCCACGGATCGTCCGACGCAGCTCAACCAGCCCCGCGCCGTATCCCTCGGTCGCCCGCTCCTTGATCGCGATGGCGCGATACCGCTGGCGCAGGTTCCTGAGCTCCGCGCGCCTCCGCTCTTCGGGCGCGTACCGCTGCGTCACCCAGCCGTTGTTGCGGATCAGCCGACCGAGGATCACGCCCTTGTCGCGCCCCGCCGTCACCTTGTGGTGATGCACCACGAACCGATGCTCAAACACCACGCGCCCGCCCATCAGCATCAGCCGCGCCGCAAGGTCATATTCCTCCGCGTAGTAGTTGAACGAGTGGTCGTACCCGCCCGAGGCGAGGAAGGCGTCACGGCGCACCGCCACGCCGCACCCGATGAACACCTCGGGCAACCCTCCATCCTCGCGTCGTCGCTCCGCGGGCAGATGGATGTCCGCGCTCACCGCCAGCACATCGCCGGCCATCCCCCCGAGCACGCCCACAAAGTCGGTCGAGATCGGGTGCGAATCATCGTCCAGCATCACGATCCATGCTGCGCTCGGGTCCGAGGCGTGCACGCCCACGTTCCGCGCCGCGGCTCCCGCGTTCTCATCCATCCGGATCAGACGCACAGGGATCCCGTTCGCCAGCTCGCGCGCCACCTGCGGCACACGGTCGCTGTCATTATCAACAATGATCACTTCCGCATCGTGGCGCGGCAGAGCCCCGAGCGCAGCGAGCGTGCGGGCCAGAACCTCGGGCCGGTTACGCGTGGGCAGGACGTAGGCGAGTGACGGAGTGACAGAGTGACGCAGTGACACAGCAATTACCCTCGTTGATCGGTTCTTACTCCGTCACTGTGTCACTCCGTCACAGCTCTTACGATGCGCGCAGCGCCGCCCGCGCCGGTGAGTGGATCACCTCGGGCGTCGCATAGGTCAGGTGCGCGTTGTGCACACGCACCACGGTCTGACGCACATCGGTCGCGCCGATCGGCACGTTCCCGATCCGCTGCGCCTGGCAGCTCGCGGCACACGCCCCGAGGAACGCCGAAGCAAGCAGCGAGCCCCCCGACGCCAGCGAAAGCGTCGCCATCGTCAGCAGCGCGTCCCCGCACCCCAGAGGATCAATGGCGTATGGGGTCATCGACGGCACGTGCTCCGCCTTCAATCGGTTCGCCCATCCCTCGCCCGTATCCCCCGGACGCGCCAGCCGATCGAACGCGATCAGGCCTTCCGGACCCATCGTCACGATCGCGGCCCGCGACGCAGTCTCCTCAAGCAGACGCCACGTCACCATCGGCAGCCCCTCCGAGTGCAGACGGAACGCCTCACGCGCCTCCGACTCGCTCGGACACAACAGATCCATCGAACGCATCGAAGACAGCGAACTCCGACGCCCGCTCACATCACCGGAGAGCGTGCCGACGTGCGGGCGCAGCCCGCGGCACATCCGCCCCAGCGTCGCCGGTGTCATCAAACCAAGACCGAAGTCCGCGACAATCGCCGCGTCGCACCCGCCGCCCGACCGCGCCGCGTCCGATGCAAGACGCAGCAGCAGGTCGTGCTCCGACTCGTCGAGCACGTACGGCTCCACAAGGTCGAGCTTCATCACCTTCTGTGCGCCGACCAGGAACCTCTGCTTCTCCGGCATCGACGTGCGGCTCAGGATCGATCGCACCTCGACGCCATCCGCGACCATCCGCGCCCTGAACGCCCTCGACTGCTCCGAATCGTCCAGCGCGGTGATCAGGATCGGGCGAGCCCCGAGCGAGGCAGCATGCCTCGCGATGATCGCCGCGCCACCGTCATAATGCCTGTTCTCCAGCGGCCTCAGCGTCATGACCGGGCTCTCGCCGGCAACGTCGGGACGATCGCAGAGCACATACGTGTCCAGGATCGTTTCCCCCACCACCACGACACGCTTGCCCCGTATCCGACCCAGCAACGTGAACAACTCCGCGCCCTGCAGCTCGGTCGTCCCCATCAGTTGCGTCAGCCGCTGATGGAACGGATCGACAGACTGCTCCATCGCGTTGATCAGAGCAGTCGAAGAGAAAACGACATCGCCGGAAGAGAACACCACACGCCCGCCGTGGCGCTCCACCGCCTCGCGCTCCCGACGGAAGCGAGGATCGCTGTTGTGCTCATACTCGCGCCCCTTCACATAGACATCGGGTCGCACCTCGTCGAGCAACTCGTAAGCCGTCGGTCGGTGCTCGATGTGAACCCAGTCCACGAAGTCAAGAGCCGCGAGGTTCTCCGCCCGGAGCTCCTCCGGAATCAGCGGCCTCCCCGTTCCCTTGTTGATCCCCTGATCCCCCGTGATCGACACCAGAAGGATCTCACCCATCGCCTTGGCCTGGCGAAGATGCCTGACATGCCCGGGATGCACAATATCGAAGCACCCGTGGCAGTGGACCACCCGCCGCCCCGCTCCCCGGGCCAGGTCGCGGCGCTCCAGGAGCGCGGCCTTGCTCAGGATCTTCGCGCCGGGGTCGTTGGGGATGGAAGAGGCCGGTGGGGTCGAAGACATGCCAGTGTTATCGGCCGAGCCCGGCCAGATTGTGAACCGAGTTGGCCGCCCGGCGACCGATATCCCATGTTCGGGTATCGCTAGACTCTGGGCCTCTATGAGCGACGCCGCGACTCCATCTCCCTCCCGCACACCGGACTCCGGCCCGGCCCACCGATACACCGCCGCGCTCGCCGAGGCGATCGAGACCCGCTGGCAGACCTGGTGGGACGAGAACCGCACGTTCGTGCAGCCCAACCCCGGCGACCCCGGCTTCGACGGCTCACGCCCCAAGTTCTACTGCCTCGACATGTTCCCCTACCCCTCCGGCGCGGGGCTCCACGTCGGACACCCCGAGGGGTACACCGCAACCGACATCATCTGTCGCTACCGAAGGATGAAGGGCTTCAACGTCCTCCATCCCATGGGATGGGACGCCTACGGCCTTCCCGCCGAGCAGTACGCGATCCAGACCGGCGTCCACCCCGCCATCACCACGCGCCGCGCCATCGACACCTTCCGCCGCCAGTTGAAACGCTTCGGCTTCTCCTACGACTGGACCCGCGAGTTCGCCACCATCGACGAGGACTACTACCGCTGGACGCAGTGGATCTTCCTGCGTCTCTACAACGCCTGGTACGACGAAGAGCTGCGCACCGCGCGCTCCATCGACGACCTCATCGCCGAGTTCCGCGCCGGCACCCGCCCTCTTCGATACAACCCCAAGGCCGCCGAGTACGCCCACGCCCCAGGCGTCACCGCCAACACCATCGCCGGACCGTGGGACAGCGTCGACTACGAGACACGCCGCTCCATCGTTGACAGCTACCGGCTGGCCTATGTCTCCGAGCAGCTCGTCAACTGGTGCCCCAAACTCGGCACCGCCCTCGCCAACGAGGAAGTCATCGATGGCCGCTCCGAACGAGGCGGCTACCCCGTCGTCCGTAAGCCCCTCCGCCAGTGGATGATGCGGATCACCGCCTACGCCGACCGCCTCATCGACGATCTCACGGGGCTCGACTGGCCCGATTCCACCCGCACGCAGCAGGCCGAATGGATCGGTCGCTCAGAGGGCGCGGAGATCGACTTCCCACTCCTCGACCCCGACAAGTCCATCACACGCACGCTCCGCGTCTACACCACCCGCCCCGACACCATCTTCGGCGCGACCTACATGGTCATCGCCCCCGAACACCCGCTCGTCGCCTCCGCGCTCGAAGAGTGTCGCCCGGAGACCGACATCCCAGCGGTCGAGGCCTACATCGCCCGCGCCAAGGCACGCACCGACGTCGATCGCCAGGCGGACACAAAGACCAAAACCGGCGTGTTCAGCGGCATCATGGCCGTCAACCCCGCCACCGGCAAAGAGATCCCCGTCTGGATCGCCGACTACGTCCTCATGGGATACGGGCACGGCGCGATCATGGCCGTCCCCGCGCACGACGAGCGCGACTTCGAGTTCGCACGTCAGTTCAACCTCCCCATCCGCGATGTTGTCCTCTCCCGCATCCACTGGGCCATGGCCTACTTCGCGAACAACGCCACCGACGACGAACGCAATGGCGACACCTGGTCCACACACCTGGCCGACTTCCTCGGACTCGTCACCAGCACCAACGCCGAGCCCGATCACATGCCCGCGCTCCTCGCTCGCGTCCGTGCGGCTCGCCCGGCTGTGGGCGCAGCTGGGGGGGCAGGTGGCGAGGCGGCGAGCGGCGACGCCGGCGTCGGCAAACGCGGCTCCACCCAGGGCGAATGGCTCGAGACCATCGCCTCCATGGGCTTCGCCTCGTTCGACGATCTCCGCACCGCATTCGCCGAGGGCACCATCGTCGAACGCTTCGGCATCGCATACTCAGGCGCGGGCCACGCCATCAACTCCGCCAACGCCGAGGTCTCGCTCGACGGGCTCTCCACACCCGACGCCAAACAGCGCATCATCGCATGGCTCGATTCCAAAGGAATCGGACGCAAGAAGATCAACTACAAACTCCGCGACTGGCTCTTCAGCCGGCAGCGGTACTGGGGCGAGCCCTTCCCCATCGTCTACGACGAGCGCGGCTTCCACTTCCCCGTCGACGAGTCCAAGCTCCCCGTCACGCTCCCACCCCTCGAAGACTTCAAGCCCGAAGAATCCGAAGATCCACAACCCCTCCTGGCCAAAGCGAAGGAGTGGATGCGCGCCACGGCGAAGGATGTCGGCGTCAAGGACCTCCCCGCCGATGCGATCGTCAGGCGTGAGACCAACACCATGCCCGGCTGGGCCGGCTCATGCTGGTACTACCTCCGCTACTGCGACGCAAAGAACGACAAACGCCTCATCGGCAAGCCCGCAGAGTCCTATTGGATGACCGGACGCGTCGCAACCTCCGATGACACGCCCATCCCCAGGCCCATCGGCGGCGTCGATCTCTACATCGGAGGCAACGAGCACGCCGTCCTCCACCTGCTCTACGCGCGATTCTGGCACAAGGTCTTGTTCGACCTCGGCGAAGTCTCCACACCCGAACCGTTCCAGAAGCTGTTCCATCAAGGGCTGATCACGAGCTACGCATATCAGCGGGCTGACAAGGGCCTTGTTGCCGTCGATATGGTCGACAACAAAGGCACCGAAGAGAAGCCGCGCTACATCGCACGCGACACCGGCGAAGAAGTCACCCAGATCACCGCCAAGATGTCCAAGTCGCTGAAGAACGTTGTCAATCCCGACGACGTGATCGCCGACTACGGCGCAGACACTTTCCGGCTGTACGAGATGTACATGGGCCCGCTGGAGGCCTCAAAGCCCTGGAACACACGCGACATCACGGGGCTCTTCCGCTTCCTCCAGCGGCTCTGGCGCCTCACGGTCAATGAAGAGACCGGCGACCTGCGCCTCGCGCCGGACACATCGGCTGGCTCCGACGCCCACAAGTCCATCGAGAAGCTTCTCCATCGCACCACCGTCAAGGTTGAGCAGGCGATCGAGAAACTCTCCTTCAACACCGGGATTGCCGCGTTGATCGAATTCGTGAACGCCGCGACATCCTCCGTCGGCGCGGAGAACGGGCCGGGTCTGACCCGCCCGCAGCTTGAGCGACTCGCGCTCATCCTCTGCCCCTTCGCGCCGCACATCGCCGAAGAACTCTGGTCGAAACTCGGGCACACCAGCGCCTGCTCGCTCGCCCCGTGGCCCGCCGTTGACGAGTCCATGCTGCGCGACTCCGAGGTCGAACTCCCCGTGCAGGTCCAGGGCAAGGTCCGCGCCCGCATCACCGTGCCCGCAGACGCGGACGATGCCTCCGTCACCGCCGTCGCCCTCGCCGAGCCCAAGGTCGCGGAGCTGCTTTCGGGCAAGCCGCCGAAGAAGGTCATCGTCGTCAAGGGACGCATGGTCAACGTCGTCGTCTGATCCCTTCCCCCTACCATCACCTCCCCTTCCCCACAGGAGTCCCCCATGCCCTGGCTCAAGGTTGTTGATGCGCTCAAAGCACCCGTCGGAACCACCCTCACCGTCAAGGGCTGGGTCCGCACCCGCCGCGACTCCAAGGCCGACGGCGGCCTCTCCTTCGTCGCCATCCACGACGGCACCTGCTTCGACGCCATCCAGGCCGTTTGCAAGGGCTCGCTCCCCAACTACGCCGACCAGATCGCCAAGCTCACCACCCACTGCGCCGTCGAAGTGACCGGCGTCGCCTCCCAGACGCCCAAGGGAGGCATCGAGCTCCAGGTCGATCCCGCCTCCGGCGGCAGCGTCACCGTCCACGGCCTCGTTGACAACCCCGATGGCTACCCCATCCAGCCCAAGCAGCACACCATGGAGTTCCTGCGCGAGAACGCGCACCTCCGCGTCCGCACCAACACCTTCGGCGCTGTCGCCCGCGTCCGCTCCACGCTCAGCATGGCCATCCACCGCTTCTTCCACGAGCGGACCTTCTTCTACGTCCACACGCCGATCATCACGGCGTCGGACTGCGAGGGCGCGGGCCAGATGTTCCGCGTCAGCACCCTCGACCTCGCCAATCCGCCGCGGGTCGGATCGAATGAGGCCCGAAGCGCAAGCGAGGGCGTTTCTGCCGCTTCCTCTGCGCCTTCCTCTTCGTGCCTTGGTGCCTCCGTGCCTTCGTCCCTTCCTGTCGACTTCTCCCACGACTTCTTCGGCAAGGAATCCCACCTCACCGTCAGCGGCCAGCTCAACGTCGAGACCTACTGCTGCGCCCTCTCACGCGTCTACACCTTCGGCCCCACCTTCCGCGCCGAGAACTCCAACACCTCGCGCCACCTCGCCGAGTTCTGGATGATCGAGCCAGAGATCGCCTTCGCGACCTTGAAGGAAGACGCCGACCTCGCCGAGGAGTTCATCAAGTATCTCATCAAAGCCGTCCTCACCGAGCGCGCCGACGACATGAAGTTCTTCGATGAACGCATCGAGAAGGGCCTCATCGCGCGCCTCACCCACGTCCTCGAAACCCCCTTCCGCCGGCTGCCGTACACCGAAGCCATCAAGATCCTCGAAGCCGCGATCGCCGGAGGAAAGAAGTTCGAGTTCCCCATCAAGTGGGGCGCGGACCTCCAGTCCGAGCACGAGCGCTTCCTCACCGAAGAACACTTCAAGCAGCCCGTGATCCTCATGAACTACCCCAAAGAGATCAAGGCCTTCTACATGCGCCTCAACGACCCCGGCACCGACGGCGCGCCCGGTGATACGGTCGCCGCGATGGACGTGCTCGTCCCCGGCATCGGCGAGATCATCGGAGGCAGCCAACGCGAGGAACGCCTCGACATCCTCGACCGACGCATCACCGAGATGGGCCTGCCGATCAAGGAATACTGGTGGTACCGCGACCTCCGGCGTTACGGCACCGTCCCCCACGCCGGCTTCGGCCTCGGCTTCGAACGCCTCATCCTCTTCGTCACCGGCATGCAGAACATCCGCGACGTGATCCCGTTCCCCCGCGCGCCGAAGCAGGCGGAGTTTTAGGCGACCGACATGGCGTCGTATCGTGAAATCACCCCGGAGATCATGGCCCCGCTGCTTGGCAAGCCGGAGTTGCGGTTTCTGGCGCACGCGATCAACTCCCTCGGCTCGTGCCTGATGCAAGAGGAGCCGTATGTTGTTCACGTGCATGCATCTGACGCACCAAGCGTCCGTCTTCGATACAAGAAGAGCAGCCACGAAATTGCATCAGTCGAGGTGAAGTCATCAAGTGATATGGAGGCTAATGAGTATGTCCGCCGTATACATGAAGAGCTAGTCACGGACCGCTCGGAGGGAATCTACGCATTCACCGCATTTGCTTCGAAGCAGATTGGCGGGCAGTTTATTGACAGCAAGCTTCGAATGCAGGTGCGGCCCGCACCGCCCAAGGATCCGAGGCCGCCCTTTCTGATGGGCGAGCATCCATGTGTCGTAAGCTTGAAGTACTTGCGATTCCCGAATAGTTCGCAGCTTGATCGAATCTCTCGGGAACAGGAGGGCAGGCGATGGTTGCTTCTGCTGAATGCCTTTACAATTGGCGTGCGAGCACGACATCCTTATGGCATGCACGACTATGCAATAATCAAGCGTAACGGTACTCCTCAATGTGAGTATGTGCAACTAGATTACTGGCCCACGCACATCACTCCTGATTCAGTTTGTCTGTTGGATAAATGTGGTCTGATCCCGGCCATTCCTGAATCGCAGTACTTCTCTGTTTCCCTTCCTGCGATCTCTCCATGGCTTCGAGATGACTTCAGTATTCCAGATACGCTAACGTCGCTCTTGACGTTGCACGACCAAGCTGAACGAGATGTCCAGGAGCGGTTCCTGAGAGCGTGTCATTGGCTTCATACATCATCTCTCGTGAATACTGGACACGAAGAAGTGCGGCTGATGTGTCTCGCAGCGGCTGTCGAATCATTACTGCCGGTGGTGCCGTCATCGCCTTGCCAATCGTGCAAGAGGCCCACGGGTCCCGGGCCGACACGGCTGTTTCGTGACTTCGTGGATTCGTACATGCTCGAAATCGCATCCAGTCGCCAGTTCGCCGGATTGATATACGATCTTCGTTCCAAGATCGTACATGGTACACACATGTTGGGCGACGGCCTGCCTTGGCTTGCTCCATTCGGTGGGCGTCTGTATGCTGACGAGGGCCTGATTCGGGATTTTTCTCGCGGTCTGCGCATGGCGTTCATTCGATGGCTTAGAGGGCACACAGTTGGCGACAAGGATTCCCAATGAATGCTCGGGAACCCGTGAAGAGCGGACTCCCCTCTTCTCCGTCCCTTCTTCCCGACCCGTGGCGTGTAGCCCCGACCTTCCTTGCGCCGTGCCACCGCAGATCGGCCGGCCCACAAGGAGAGCCAACCGCCGATCTCGGTGTACCCCCCTCTTCGCCGCTTCGGCGCACGGCTGGTTGCCCGTGGGGAGGCGACACCGGCTTCAACCGGTGCATCGCGGCCCACCCACCCTCTCTTCCGCTCTCCTACCCCGCCCTGTGCCCACAACGCATTCCTCTTCGCGGCCCACCGGGCCGCCGGGATGTAGCCACGTGGCGCAGCGAACGCCGAAGGCGTGAGCCAGCCCGTGGAAAGCGACACATCACACGCTCGTTCCACCTTCGCACGCTGCCCCGGCGGGGCAGAGGAACGCCATCGACCATCCCTCTCAACGCGCTCACCGCGCCGACCTCCTCACTCAAACACATATCTCTCATCAAACTCCACCTCGTGCGCCCGCAGCAACCGCAGCAACTCCGACTTGAAGTCCTCCTTCGCGTGGTGCTCTCGCTGCCCGAGGATGTACCGCTTCACATGCTCTTCCTGCGACTTGCTCACCGAGAGCACCGAGTATCCCTCCTGCCAGGCGAACTCGCGCAGGCCAATCTCTTCGTGCACCCACTTTGATGATCGCGACTTCACGGTTCGCATGAGGCCCGCGATGCTCTCGTCCGTGCGCCACCGGAGATACAAGTGAACGTGATCCGCGATGCCACCGATCTCGTACATCACGCCCTTCTCTGCACGGATGATCCCTCCTATGTATGCATACAGGCGTGGCGCGAGACCGGTATCGATCAACGGCCGGCGCTCCTTCGTGCTGAACACGACGTGCAGAAGAATCTGTGAATAGGTTCCGGGCATGGTTCCTCCCACGCCCCTGCCGGGGCGATGTACCTGTGCCAGCTTACCACGGGCTGGCTTGTCCCTTCGGGACTGCGCTGCGCCCGCGGCTACACACACCGGCTCCTTCGGAGCCAAAGGCGATAGACCGGCGCGCGACGGCTTCCCGTGCACGAAGGGCGTTCCCTCGTGGATACTGGTCGCACCAAGATCCTCCCTTGCCGTGCCACCATGATCGACGTCTTCGCTCCGATCATCCCAGCGGAAAGCGCTTGCAGAGCGTGCGCACATCCTCGCGCACCGACGCCGTCGTCGATGCGAGCGCATCACCCCCCTGCACGCCCGCGCTGAGCACACGATCGAAGAGTGCGGCAACAACTCGCATCTCGGCCTCGCCGAAGCCGCGCGTCGTCAACGCCGGCGTTCCCAGCCGCAGCCCGCTCGTCACACGAGGCGGCCGCGGATCATCGGGGATGCCGTTCTTGTTCGTGATGATGCCCGCGGCTTCCAGCCACTTCTCCGCGTCCGCACCGGTCAACTGGTCGCTCTTGCCGCGCAGGTCAACCAGCATCAGGTGGTTGTCCGTGCCCCCGGTCGTGATGCGATACCCCTTCGCGACCAACTCCGAAGCAAGTGTCGCGGCGTTGCGCACGACTCGCTCGCAATAGGTCCGGAACTCAGGGCGCAGGGCCTCGCCGAACGCCACGGCCTTCGCCGCGATGATGTGCATCAGCGGCCCCCCCTGCACGCCCGGGAAGAGCGCCTTGTCGATCTTCTTGGCCAGTTCCTCGTCGTTGGTCAGGATCAGCCCGCCCCGCGGCCCGCGCAGCGTCTTGTGCGTCGTCGTCGTCACCACGTGCGCGTGCGGGAACGGCGACGGATGCACGCCGGACGCCACCAGCCCCGCGATGTGCGCGATGTCCGCCATGAGCAGCGCACCGCAGGCATCGGCGATCTCTCGGAACTTCGCGAAGTCGATCACGCGGGGATAGGCCGAATAGCCGCACATCAGCAGTTTCGGCTTGTGCTCCATGCAGACCGCGCGAACGGCGTCGTAGTCGATCCGCTCATGCTCGGGGTGGGCCTTGTCATAGTGCAGGGGGTAGTGGACGGGCCGGTAGAACGTGCCCGAGAAGTTGATCTTCATCCCGTGCGACAGGTGCCCGCCATCCTTCAGCACCAGCGAGCAGAACGTGTCGCCGGGCTGCAACAGCGCCATAAACGCCGCGGTGTTGGCCTGAGCCCCCGAGTGCGGCTGCACATTCGCGTACTTGGCCCCAAACAACTTCTTCGCCCGCTCGCGCGCGAGATCCTCGATCTGATCGTGGAACTCGCACCCGCCGTAGTACCGCGCACCCGGATACCCCTCGGCGTACTTGTTGGTGAGACACGTCCCCATGGCGTGCATCACCTCCGGAGAGACGTGGTTCTCGCTGGCGATGAGCTCCAGCGTCGTCTCCTGGCGCTCACGCTCCTTGGCGATCAACGCCGCCGCTTCAGGGTCGGCACGCCCGATGAGCGACAAGACCTGATCGGTGATGGGGTCGGCGTGGTGTGCGTTCGACGGAGCGCGCGACGTGTGGGGTTGGGTGGCCATGGGTTTTGAAGGATATCGGGCGGCCGGCCCGGTGTGCTGGGCCGAGGCCGGAAGTGATTTTTCTGGGAATGGTCGAGAATCCCGCGCCGGTCGGGGGCGTGACTCACGCTGGAGCGTGTGGAGTCAGTCGTTTCCCCCTCACCACCACCACAGAACCAGAACCGTTCCAAAGGAGTCCAAGCCATGAAAGCCACACGCTCCATCGTTCAGAGCCGCGCCACGCTGATCGCGATCCTCGCGGGGTTGGCCGCCGTCGGCCTGCCCGCGCACGCCGCGCCAGCCAAGCCCGCCGACCCGCCCAAGGGCAAGATCGGCAAGTACGACAACAACGCGGCCCTGACCCAACGGGCCAACGGTGAGAAGACACTGGTCGTCATGATCCACGGATTCGACGACACGCCCGCGATGTGGGGCAACCTTCACGCGTCCATGAACAGGAGACTTCCCAACGGAATCAACATTCTCCCCGCGGGGACTGCGGTCTGGGAGTATGACTGGCGGACGGATGCCGCGGGCACGTTCGGCCCCGGTCTCCTGAACAAGCCGGCGAACTTCGTTGACGCCATCGGGACAACCGGTGGTCAGGCCGACAATCTCCTGCACCAGATCATCACGAAGGGGCGTATCGGCGGCGAGGGGCAATGGGACCACGTCCACCTGATCTCGCACAGTCTGGGCGCGCCGATCAACGAGTTAGCGGCTCGCGGGCTGAAGAAGTACGGCGTGAAGACGGTCCAGCAGACCTTCCTTGATCCCGCGATCGACCCTGATGGTGCGATGGGCAAGTGGTTCGGTGGCACGGCGGATGTTGCGGAGAACTACTTCGCGCCAGGCGGCGCCCTCGGCTATGTGGGCTTCACGGGGCACACGTTCAAGTCCGCCGTCAACGTCAATGTCGCGGCGACCACGCGGTACATCCCCGCGGTCCAGCCCAACGAGCACCACAAGTGGCCGGTCGAGTGGTACGACGAGGGCATCCGCGGCTCCGGCGTCGTGGACCTCGGGCCGGTGCCCAAGTCGGGGTACGGCAGGTTCGGATGGGGGTACTCCTACGAGCGAGCGATGGAGCGCGACAACGCATGGCCCGTGGTGGACGCCTCGAAGCACAATCGCGGCCGGCTGATCACGATCGGCAATCAGGGATGGCTCGACTCAAACGACAAACTCAGCGTTCTGCCCGAGCAGGAAAGGACGCCGGGCGTCACGGTCGACTCGAGCGCGGGAATGGCGACAGTGCGCACGACGGGAGATCGCATCACGGGGCTCGACCTCGAAGCGATGGGGGCGGCGCCGTCCTGGATGGTCCTGAACGTCGACACTCGGAACAACGGTCCCGTGGATGCCATGACGTTCTCGTATTCGTTCGCGGACAGCGGTCCGAGCCAGCGCGACGGGATGTTCTCAGTGCTTGTCGCCTACGAGTTTGAGGGCGCGTTCCAGTGGCTGGAGATCTTCTCCGCACGCCAGTCCTTCAATCTTGCCGGCTCTGAGGATCAGTCCAGCGGGCCGGTGTCGCTCTGGCAGACGTTCGAGAGCGGCGAGTACGCCGTCGCGTTCGTCTTCGAGTCGCTGGATGGCCAGCTGTCGGGCGTCTCGGTCAATGACATCACGTTCTGGAACTACAACGCGGTCCCCGCTCCCGGCGCGACCGCGCTCGTCGGCATGGGGTGCCTCGTCGCGAGCCGCCGTCGCAGGGTGTGAACATCGCGAAGGTGCGGAGTCTCGGTCCTGGAGTGGGATGGCGGGCGGCCCCCCGAGTGGCATGGGGGCCGCTTCGCTGCGCGCTGGAAGAACCCGCGTTCCCTACACTCTTGCCCCTTCCCGTAGATGTTCCCGCCGGTCAGAGTTCCCCGCTCCACAGAGGTTCCGGGCATGCCCACACCATTCGACGTTCGTGCCGCCGCCACCCTCCATGCTCTCCGCGACGGAGGGCAGTACAAGCACCTCCAGACCATCGACGGACCCATGGACGCGGTGGTTCGTCTGAAACAGCCGGACGGCTCCTTCCGCGACACCCTCTGCTTCTGCTCGAACAACTACCTTGGCCTCGCGAACCACCCGGAGGTTGTCGAGGCCGGCGTCAAGGCCCTGAAAGACTACGGCGCTGGCACCGCATCCGTCCGCTTCATCTGCGGCACATTCGGCCCGCACCACGATCTCGAGCAGCTCATCGCTCGCATGATGGGAACCGAAGCGTCATACACCTTCGTCTCCGCGTGGACCGCGAACGAGGCGATCTTCCCGACGCTCTGCGAGCCGGGCGACATCATCATCTCGGACGAACTCAACCACGCCTGCATCATCGATTCCATCCGCCTCGCGACGACCATCAAGAAGGGCGTTCACAAGGCCGTCTACAAGAACAACGTGCTGACGGGCGAGAACTCACTCGAGCAGCGCCTCGCCGAGGCCGCGGCAAACCCCGCCGTCACCGGCCAGATCTGGGTCGTGACAGACGGCGTCTTCTCGATGGAGGGCTCCATCGCCGACCTGCCGACCATGCGCGTCCTCTGCGATAAGCACAACGCCATCCTCGTCGTCGACGACTCGCACGGGCACGGCGTCATGGGACGCACCGGACGCGGCACACACGAACACTGGGGAATGATCGACGCCGCACACGCCGCGCCGACCCGCACCAACCGCGTCGATATGTTCAGCGGCACGCTCGGCAAGGCCCTGGGAGGCGGCGCAGGAGGTTTCGTCGCCGGAACACGCGACGCGATCGACATGCTGATCCAGCGCGGCAGGCCGACACTCTTCTCGAACGCGCTCCCGGTGACGGTCGCGGCGTCGGCGCGGAAGGCGATCGAAATCATGCTCACGGAGCCGCAGCGCGTCGAGCGCCTTCGTTCCAACGTCGCCTACGCACGCCAGAAGATCAAGCAGGCAGGGTTCGACGTGCTCGAATCACCGACCGCGATCTGTCCGATCATCGTCCACGACACGGCCAAGGCGATCGCCATGTCCAAGCGCCTGCTTGAAATGGGCGTCTTCGTCATCGGCTTCGGCTACCCGGTCGTGCCCGAGGGCCACGCCCGGCTGCGCTGCCAGATCTCCGCAGCGCACACGACCGAGCATATCGACACCCTGGTGGATGCACTCCGCCGCCTGTGACTTCATTCCTTCATGCCTTCATGCCTTCATGCCTTCATGCCTTCGTGCCTTTCCCTTCCCCTCAGTCCACTCGCCCGAGCCCCTTGGCCTCCATCTGGCGCTCGACTTCCTGCTCGTACGGCGTGCCTCGGAGAGCGTCTGCCCATGTGCGCATCGCCCCGTGATCGTCACGCTGCTCGGCAACATCCCACATGAGCCCGATCGCCTTCGTCGTCTCGATGTGGTCCTGCCCGAACATGGCAAGCACGCGCGGGTAAAGATCCCTCGCGATCGCCTCTCCCTCGTCGATGCTCCCCGCCAGCAACAGGATGTTCGCGAGGAACCCCTGGGCCTCGAACGTCTGGCGATGGTCCCTCCCGAAGCGCAGAAGCCGACGCTCGTACAACTGACGTGCCTCCGGGATCAGCTCGGCCGGCGGCGCGACAGTCGCCTTGAGCATGAGCTTGTTGCGAAGATAGAGCAGCGTGCTCGGATGGCTCTCGCCGTGGACTCGGGAGGCACGCCGCTCGAGTTCGGTGATCATGCCGAGCGCGACATCGGTATTCCCCATGTTCGCCTCGACCGTGATCACGTTGTTCTCGGCGATCATCGTGTCCGGATGATCGAGGCCGAGGGTCTGGATACGCGTGGCATGCACTTCCCGCAGGATCGGCGCGGCCTCCGCCACACGCCCCATCTGCTCAAGCGTGACAGCCATATTCATCGCCATCTGCTGCGTGAGCGGGTGCGTCTTCCCGCGGCTGCGCTCTGATCGCTCGAATGCCCTTTGCTCCCATTCGAGCATCTCATCCCACGCCTCGGGACGGGCGTACCCGATCGCATACCCGATCGAATGGCAGAGATCGATCGCGGCCGCTGAATCAACCCCGAGCGACCGCTCGGCCCGCTCGAGCCCGTCGCGCGCGATGCGCTCGGCCTCCTCGCCCCGGTCCTGCTCGGCGACGGCGATCGACAAGGCAGCGATCTCGCGAATCGCCTCGAACGAATCGCGCCCCCGCTCCTTCTCGTAGATCTCGATGGCGCGCCGCCTCTGCCGCTCCGAGATCGCGTACTCGCCCAGGTTGCCGTAGACCTCGGAGAGGATCCGACGCGTGTCCGCTTCAACCAGCGGCTCGATGCCGCCGATCCGCTCCTCCAGCTCGCGCGCCGCAGTGTCAACCATCTCCCGCAGCGTCAGCGTCAGCCCGCCCGTTCCGTGGGGCGTCGCCAGGCGAAGCATCCGCTCCAGCAACTCGCGGGTCTGCGTCGCCCGCATGGCCTCCTGGCGGGCGCGATCACGCTCCCTCGTCGCCTCGAAGGCCTGCCACGCAGTCGCGGAAACGCCGATCGCGATCACGCCCACGATGATCGAAGCCGCAGCGACCATGCCGCGGTGCCGACGCGCGAACCGCCCCAACTGGTAGAACGTCGTCAGCGGCCGGGCCGTCACCGGCTCACTCGACATCGAGCGACGGATATCTGCCGCGAGTTCCGCCGCAGACGAGTACCGCCGATCGGGATCACGCTCCATCGCCTTGGCAACAATCGCCTCGATGTCGCCACGCAGCGCGGGATCGACACGCCCCAGTGTCGGCGGCTCGACAGACCGCATGACCTCGAGCGCCTGCACGACGGACTTCCCCCGGATATCAAACGCCGCACGCCCCGCGAGGATCTCATACAGCACGACCCCGAGCGCAAAGACATCGACGCGTGTGTCGATCGCACGCGGATCGCCCGACAGTTGCTCCGGGCTCATGTAGCCGACGGTGCCGACCAGCTCCCCCTGCCCGGTCGCCGCGGTCATCGCGGTGTCCGGCGCGACAAGCCGAGCCAGGCCGAAATCGAGCACCTTCGGGCCGCTCCCGGGGACAACGACGATGTTGCCCGGCTTCAGATCTCGATGAATCACGCCTCGACGATGCGCGTGCTCGACCGCCTCGCAGACGCTGACGATCAGCGAGAGGCGTGACGCAACGTTGAGTCCCTCTTCCCGGCAGTGGGTCGTGATCGGCTTGCCGATCGCCAGCTCCATCGCGAGGAACGGCACCTTGCCGCGCGGGGTCTCCGCGAAACCCGCCTCGTACAACTGCGCGATGCCGGGGTGCTGGAGCATCGCGAGCGCCTCGGCCTCGTGCGCGAATCGCCGCATCATCGTCGGCGAGGGCGATGCCCCGCGAACAACCTTGAGCGCGACACGCCGCGAGGGAAACTCCTGCGACGCCTCATAGACCACGCCCATCCCGCCGGAGCCGAGTTCCTTGATGATCGTGTACTTCCCGATCGACGCGGGCAGGGGCTCCCGCGCCGCGCTCTCCCACATATCACCGGAGTTGATCGCGGAGAAATCGTTCGCGGACGCTCCGCCCGGGCCGGATCGTGCAGCGTCGTCGTCTCGATCTTGTCCTGGGGTTTGCTGGCTCATGTCCGCACGGGCACCATGGGTTGACGCAGTGCACAGAGTATCGCATAGATACACGAAAATGAAAGTGCCCCGGAACAGAGTGCCGGGGCAGCATCGCACGAAAATCAGACTCTCGACCGCTTATCGGCTCTCAAGCCATGCGCGTGCCTGTGCTGCGGATCCGTCGCGATCCCCCCAGGCCCGTCCAGCGTCCAGCGCAGCCGTGCCTCCCACGCGGTCTCCGAGCAGTCCACGCAGCACCGCGAGCACGAAATATGTGTCGGCGTTCGGCTCCTCCAGTTCACACCGCCTGGCGTACGCGCCCTCCAGACGCTCCAGCATCGGCCGAGAGAGCACAAGCCCGGCAGGAGGCGTCGCATAGATCCGGAAATAGGCACGCATCAACTCGACCGCGCGCCGATCCTCACCCTGATTCGCCGCGGCAAGAGCCCGCGTCAGATCTTCTGCCGCCGAAGAGACCGGCGCAGCGGGCACCACACCTGTCGCGAGCGTCGCGGGCGCGGGCGCAAGCACGGGCGCTTGGTACGTCGGCTGGTAAGAGACCTGCTGGACCGCCGGCTGGTACACGGCCTGCTGCACAACCGGCTGCACGACCCGCACGGGCTCAACCACAACCGGAGCCGCGTACACGACCGGCTGTGTGTACACCACGGGCCGACTCACGACGACCGGAGGAGGACACACATAAACAGGTCGGTGGTACACCGGCCTGGAGTACACCGGCCTGGAGTAGACCGGCCGAGGCCCGCAATCGTTCCAACCCGAACTGATCGAGACACTGAACCCCGAGCCGCGCGAGCCGCCCCACGATGAGACGGAGAACCCGTCGCTGCACGAGCGGCTCCAGCCGCGCCCACCGCCGGCCATCGCCGGGGTCGCCGCGAGACCGCAGACCGCCAGAGCGACCAGTCCCATTCGCATGTTGCTCTTCCTCAAACGGACCATCGTGTGGCTCCCATGTGAAACGGCATTCGGGCCACGCCCGAGGCCGCGACTCTACTTGTTCATCCACTCCCGCACCCGGGATGCACTCGCCCGGTGCGTCGTTACACAATGCCCGTCACGCCGCCCCTTTCGGGCCATTCATCACACACCATGGATCACGGTCCCCTGAACCACGCAAGCATCCGCTGGGTCGAAGGATCGGGATCTCCCCACGCCAACGCGGCCTCGAACGCCGCAACCGCCATCTCGGTATCCCCCCTCAGGGCGCGGCACGCCCCGAGCATGAAGTACGTGTCGGCGTTCGCCCCGGGAGTCAGAGCCGCACGCTCATATGTCCTCCAGACGCTCTCAAGGGCGGCACGCGCCGCAGGGCCGAGTTCGGCGTACTCGGGCAGGCGACCATGCTGTCCCGCATACGCACGCATCAGCGCGATCGCTCTGGGGTGCGCACCGGCGTCCGCCGCCAGGATCGCGTTGGAAACATCGGTCGTCGCGTAGACCACCACCGGTTGCTGAACGATGTACACGGGCTGAGCCGAGGAGGGTGGCACGACAACGACTGGCTCAACCACCACCGGCTCCACAACCAATGGCGCGACATAAGCCGTGCTCCACGGGTCGATCCAACCGCCGGAAGAGGACGCCCTCGAATACACGACCGAGACGCCCGACCATCCCGAGCAGGACGAACAGCCGCTGCAGCGGTAGGCGTTCACGCCGCACGTGTTGGCCGAGGAGCTTCGATACCCGCGATACCCATGCGAGACGTGAGAGCACGAAGATCCGCATCCCGAGGAGCAGCTCGACGATGAAGAGCCGCGCCGATCGCGATCTTTGCTGTTCCAGTTATTGGCGGAGTTCCAATCGCCTCTGTTGTCGCGATCGCGCGACGAGCCGGGGTTGCGCATCCCGATGCCATCGCCATCCGGATCGATCGCCGAACGCCCGGTGCCGGTCCACGTGATGCGATCGTTGCCGGAACGCGCACTGCTGCGCGACGAGTTGGATGCGCGATCCCGGTACGAAGCGTCCGGAGAAGTACGGTTGAAACTCGGGGCTCGATCAACAGTGGTCGGGCGGCTGATTGTCCGCGAGTTCGCGAACGCATCGATACTGCTCGTATTGCGCCCCGACGCACGGTCGGAGCCGCGCCCCGCACCCGCATCGCGCGGCGCGGCACCCCGCGACTCGTTCACACGCCCGACGGAAGGGTCGCCGAACCTGAACTGGTCCTGAGCGGAAGCCGAGCATGCTCCCGCCAGGAGCGCGATCGAAAGAGCCGCACGCTTCAAGAGATCGCCAGAAGTTGTGGCCGAGCCGGTGTTCGCAAGGCGGATCGTCATGACCCACCCCCTTTCTCCGTCTGTGTTATACGTCCTGACACCGGGTTCGTTCCGATTCCATGGCCCGCAAGCCCGAATCCGTGACGCAGGGGTGACCAATGGCCGCTCGGATGTTGGTTGGGGTGTGGGGCGCAGAGGCGTCGGATCATGCCCATAATCCGGGTGTGCGACCAGCCGTCTTCCTTGATCGCGATGACACACTGATCGAGAACCGGGAACTCCCTTGGTCCGAGATCGGCACCCCACGCGGCGACCTCTGCGATCCGGCGTATGTGCGCCTCCTGCCGGGCGTGCGGGAGGCATGCGAACGCATGGTGAACGCGGACTTCGTGCTCGTCGTGGTCAGCAATCAGGGGCTTGTCGCGCGCGGTGTCGGCACCCTCGCGGATGTCGCCCGCACCAACGAGCGACTGCTCGAATTGCTCACCTCTGAACCAACAGGCCGCCCCCTGATCGAACGCGTCTACGTCTGCCCATATCACCCCAACGGCACGGTCCCCCCCTACAACGTGGAACATCCGCTGAGAAAGCCCGCGCCGGGGATGATCCTGCAGGCAACACAGGAACTAGATCTGCATCTCGCCCGCTCGTGGCTGGTTGGCGATGCACCACGGGATATCGAGGCCGGGCAGGCGGCGGGAATCGACCCCGCGAGGTGCCTGCTGGTCGGACCGGGCAGAGAACTGCCCGATCTTCATGCCGCCACACGGGTTATCCTCGGAGCGTGACAGTGCCACCCCATCGCGATCGACCGGAGTGGAACCGCGTGCGCCTGAACGCGGCTTCAGAGGGCGCGCTCGCAGAGAGCGCGGTGCACGACATGGTGGTCGCGAGCGCGGAAGGAATCGCCGAACGCACCGGCGTCCGCCTCGTCTCGATCGAAGCGGATGAGTCCGGCATCACCGCCATCGTCGAGGGCGATCGGCTTGCAGCGCTCGGGCTCGCAGCAGAACTCAGGCGCCTCACCGGCGCGTGGTACGCGCGTCGCCATCCGGGCGAGCGACTCTGGCATGAGCCCCCGCAAACCGAAGACGAGACCGACACACCCCCCGATACACCCCACGACGGGCCAGATACGGTGTGAGGCGGCTGCGAACAATCAGACCCTCCTCCCCCGCCCAAACGATCCGACACCCCACCATGCCACCCGTAAAGCCCAACCCGAGCAAGACGCTGCGACTCCTGGTTGTGTGCCCATCATGGGTTGGCGATGCGGTCATGGCCACGCCCTCGCTCCGGATGATCCGCAGGAGCATGCCCGGCATCTTCATCGGCCTTCTCTGCAAGCCGGGTATCGACGAGGTCCTCGCGGGGCTCGACACCCACGATGAGATCCACGTCGCCCGGAGCTCCGGCGTCATGGGGCCGAAGTTCATCGCCGCAAAGGTACGCCCCCGCCGCTACGACACCGCCCTGCTGCTCACCAACTCCTTCTCAACCGCGCTCATCGCACGAATCGCTGGCATCCCGCGCCGCATCGGGTACGACCGCGATGCACGAGGCATGCTGCTGACCGATCGCCTCCACGCGCCAAAGCGTCCCGATGGTTCGTGGGCGCCGATCCCCGCCTGCCTCTACTACCACCGGGCGGCGTGCGCGCTGCTCGGCATCGATGGGCACGACGCCGAGTATCTACCCGCCGATGCGCAGCTCGAACTCGCCGTCACGCCGGAACAGCATCAAGCAGCCGAGGAGATACTCGCAAGCGCGGGGGTCGAGCCCGGCGGACGTGTCGCGCTCCTGAACCCGGGCGGGAACAACCCCGCCAAGCGCTGGCCCCCCGATCGGTTCGCTCGTGTCGCCGAGCGATTGATCGAACAGCACGGCATGCGCGTGCTCGTCAACGGCGCACCCGGCGAGCGCGACGTCATCAGCACCGTGATCAACGACGTGCGCGAGCCCCTTCGGGATCGCTGCGCCGCGTTGTGCGACATGGGCGTGAATCTCGGCTCGCTCAAGGGGATCGTCCGCCGGTCCTCGATCATGGTGACGAACGACACCGGGCCTCGCCACATCGCCGGCGCGTTCGGCGTGAAACTCGTCACGCTCTTCGGCCCGACGGACCACCGCTGGACCACGATCCCGACGCGCCCCGGGGGCGAAGAACTTGTGCTCGTCGCCGATCCGTCGCTCCCCGCGGCGGAACTGGCCAACGACCATCCGGAACGCTGCCGCATCGAGCGGATCACGACCGACTCAGTCATCGCGGGTCTGGACGCGCTCCTCGCGGCACGAGACGGAGGAACATGATGTTCGACAACCTCAAAGCGTTGGGCGCGCTCTCGGCCCTGATGAAGAACAAGGACAAACTCGCCGAGTCCGCGCAGCGTGTGCGCCTCGAGCTGGAGCACACGCGCGTCGCCGGTGAGGCCGGAGGCGGGCTCGTCCGAGCCGTCGCCAGCGGCGATCTCCGCCTCATCTCCATCGACATCGCTCCCACGCTCGGCGCGGGAATCGCCGCGAGCGAGAACGACCGCGCCATGGCCCACTCCCTCATCGCCGAGGCCGTCAACGATGCACTGACAAAGGCCCGTGCCAAAGCACAGGAGGTCGTCAAGCGAGAGGCCGACGCCCTCGGACTGCCCGATCTGTCGGGCGAGTTAGGCGCGTCGCTGGGCGGCCTGCTCCGATAATCATCTCGTGCGCGGGTCTGTGCGGGATCGCACCCCCGCCCCTTCTCGCACCGGCCCACGAGATCCACCCCGATCACCGATACTGACTCGCGTGATCGAACCAGCCGGAGAATTCATGCACGATCGGGCTTCGACATGCCGCGCATGGACGCTCGGGCCCGGCACAGGGCTGAGATTCCGTCTCCTGCGCTCCTCCTCGCCGGGATCAGAGGCGATCGATCAAGCATGGAAAGAGATGTGCGCTGACAACGACCGCCTCTTCGACGGCTGGTTTCTCAGCGTCGAAGACTGGTCACCACCGGAAGCGGCGAACGGGCGCCCCGGAACCGCACAAGCCGCAGCGTCTGGCCTCTTCTCGTGCCGCGTCGAACGCTACCGACGCCTGGCCGTCGCGGGCATCGTCCCCGAGTGCGCAAGCGTGCGATTGCTCGCACTCACCGGCGTCGTCACCGCCCGCGACCGGGGCGGCGTCGACCACGTCCTCTTGGGCCTCCGCGCCGCAAAAACACGCATGTACGGCGGGCTCTGGGAGTTCGCGCCCGCAGGAGGCGTCGATCCCCCCGGCGAGGGTCAGACGTTCGACTCGCTCCTCCTCCGCCGCGTGCTCGTCCGCGAACTCGAAGAAGAAGTCGGCCTCCCCGCCGAGGCCCTCGGCGCATGCGACCCGGTGATGGTCGTCCTCAACGAAGAGGCCCGCTCCTACGACGTGGTCATGCGCACAAAGCTCGTCATAGGCCTCGAAGAGGCCCGCCGCCGCATCTCGGGCGGCTCCTGGGAATATGAACGCGTCGAGTGGGTCCCCGTCGCCGATGTGCACGCCTTCGTCCGCGACCACCAGCTCGTCCCGCAGGGCAGAGAGATGGTGCGCATGCTGGAGAGTGAGTGATGGAGGCCTCTGGGTAGATCGGCGCTTCCCGCCGATTCGGAGCGGGGTGCCACCAGTTCCCGTCGAGCCCGCCCGGCGGGCGAGACAGAACTGGTGCCGCCAGGAGACTGGTCCAGGCCTATCTCGCCCACAATCGGCGTGGCGATCCCGCGAGCATCTCCCCGTACGTCAACTCAATCATCTCTTGGTACGTGGCTTGATCGACCGCGGCATCCTCGAGCGCACAGGTTCCCTGCACGAGTCTCGCGACCTGCTCGGCCTTAATTCGGGCCTGACGCTCGCACGTCGTCTGCACTGGAACGGAACCGCCATCGGGCAGAATGCCCAGCGCGTCGGCAACAGCGATCACTCGCGGATCGGACGGGTCGGCCAGGCGACCGCCCAGGATGCGCCGAACGGTTGACAGAGCAACGCCGCTGCGCCTGCCAAGTACAGTGAATGACATCCGCAGCTCTTCTCGGCGCTGACTGAGAGCATTCCGAGATGTCTTGTTGCTCAGCATGTCATTCACCGGCTTCGACTTCTTCCGAGTCCTCGACAGGCATGGCTTGCACACGCACGAGGTACTTCGTGGGGCCGGGCTGAAAGGGGGCTCCATGCTCGTTTGGGAGAGTACTTCGAAGCGTGTGCCAATCGGAGTTCGTGTTCGACCGGAAGATGTGCTTATGTGTCACTTCGTCGGCATCCACGATCGTGATGTAGCCACTCCCGCCATCTCGAACTCGGACGATACCCGTGCCATCTTCGGAAAGTGTGACCTTGCCGGGCCATCTTGTGGCTGGAAACTTCGCCCTAGTGCCGTATCTCACAACTGTGCCACCCAATGGCTCTCTCGTCTTTGCATCCTGCACGGTGATCAAGTAAGACGTCCGCGCACAACTCGCGAGCGAGAGCAAGGCGAGCAACACAACGCCGCACAGAGCACGTGGCATAAGCAGTGCCTCCCAACCCAATGATTGCATCGCCCTACGCCGGCACCAGCTGCTTCCGCGCGATCAACTGGTACACCTCGCACCGGTCCAGCAGCTCATCGTGGCGCCCCACATCCACGACCTTCCCTCCATCCATCACCACGATGCGGTCCGCGTTCACCACCGTTGACAGCCGGTGGGCCACGATCAGGCACGTCCGCCCGTTCGAGAACTCCGCCACGGCCTCGGCGATCTTCGCCTCCGAGTCCGCATCGATCATGCTCGTCGCCTCATCAAGGATCAGGATCGCCGGATCGCGCAGAATCGCCCGCGCGATCGCGATCCGCTGCCGCTGCCCGCCCGAGAGCGTCAGCCCCTGCTCGCCCACCGGCGTGTCATACCCGCGAGGCAACCTCGAAATGAAATCATCCGCACGCGCCCGCCTCGACGCGTCCAGAATCCGCTCCTCCGTCGCATTCTCCGCCCCATACGCGATGTTGGACCGGATCGTCCCGCGAAAAAGCACCGTCTCCTGCGTCACCACGCCGATCTGACGGCGCAGCGAGCGGATCGACACCGACGCGATGTCGTGCCCGTCGATCTCGATGCGCCCTTCCTGCGGCTCAAACAACCGAGGCACAAGCGCAAGCAGCGACGTCTTCCCGCATCCGTTCGGACCGACCACCGCGATGGTCTCACCATGCTCGATGCGCAGCGTGACACCGTCGATCGCCGGCCGAAGCGCGTTCGGATACGAGAACCGAACATCCTTGAACTCGATCGACCGCGCGTGACGAGAAAGCCGCGTGAGCGATGGGTCGTGCCCCTGCTCGGGCGCTGCCTGAAGAAGCGCCATGACCCGATCCGCCGCGGCATAAGACTGCTGGATGTCATTCGACAGCCCCGTCAACGGCTTGATCGACGCCCCCGCCGCCCCGAGCGCGATGAAAACGCCCAGAAAGTCCGAAGCGTTGAGCTTCCCGTCGAGAATCGCCTTGAACGCGACCAGCGCAAGACCACCGAGAACCACGATCGTCAGCACCTCCACCAGCGGACTCGCCAGAGCCCGCGCCGTGCGCACACGCATCGCCTGCTTCATCGCCTCCTTGTTGATGCGATGGAATCGCCCCGACTCGTAACGCTCCGTCGTGTGAACCTTCACCACACGCAGCCCCTGAAGGGCCTCGGCCGTCGCGGCATAGAGCCCCGACTGCTGCTCCAACGCCGCCCGAGACGCCCGCCGAATGCGCTTCCCGAGCTTCCGAATAACGGTGTACAGCAGCGGCGCAACGACGAGCGAGACCAGCGTCAGCCGCCAATCGAGAATAAGCGCCGCGAGAAACGCCGCGATTCCCTTGGTCACCTGCGACAGGGCCTTGGAGACCAGAGCCGTCAGCCCACCCCCCACCGCCGCCGTGTCGTTGACGATGCGGCTGATCGTGTCGCTCGGACCGTCGGTCACGATGTCCTTGAGCGGAAGCCGGATGACCTTATGAAAGAGATCGCGACGCATGCGCGTGATGGTGCGTTGGACAACCGTCAGAGAAAGGAACTGGTGAAGAAAGTTGGCCGTGCCGCCGACGACCGTGAGAACGCCAAGCCCGGCGATGATCAGCACCAACCCCTGGAACGGGTCGGTCGGAATGGCATCGAGGATCGATTCCGGGATGCGGCCCTTCAGCGGCCCTTTGGCCGCCTGCTCCCGCGCGAGGTCCTGAAGCGACCGGCCCCCCGGCTCGAGCAACGTCTTCAGCACCGGGGCGATCGCAACAAGCCCGCCACCCATGCTCCCGGCCGAAATGAAGGCGAACGCGACCGAGCCGATGAGTGCGGCACGGTCGCGGAACATGCCCTTTGCGAAGATCCAGAAGGGAGACATGGGAGGGGGATCATAAAGCGGCTGGAGCACCGCGTGTGTAGCGGGACTTGTTCGGGCGTTCTGGCGGGGGGTGTGGGCGGGAACTAGGATGGTTCACACGATCCTGAACTGTCCGTGGCCCGTGCCGAAGTGCCGCACGCCCACCCGGAGAAAAGATGCCCGAACCCCGGGTCACGTTCGTCATCCCCTGTTTCAACCACGGGCGATTTGTCGCCGCCGCGGTCGAGTCGTGCCTGCGCCAACGCGATGCCGACGTCCGCGTCGTCATCGTCGATGACGGCTCGACCGACGGCTCAACCCCCGACGCATGCGATGCCCTCGCATCAGATCGCGTCCACGTGATGCACCAGGTGAACAGGGGCCTTCCCGCGGCTCGCAACGCGGGAATCGCGCGAGCACGCGAACTCGGACGCGACTGGCACGCCGAGTATCTGGCCTTTCTCGACGCCGACGACTTCATCGAAGAGACATTCGCAAAGGAACTCGCCGACGCGCTCGGCGACGCCCCGTCCGACGTCTCGCACGCCTATTGCCAGGAACGCCTCGTCGAACTCGGCCACGGCACCTGGAAAGTCCCCGAGTGGGACCCCGACCTCCTGCTCATCACCAACCTCCACCCCGTCACGTGCCTCGTCCGCTGGGGCGCGATCGACACGCTCTCCGCAGGCGATGCCGCCCGGCCGCGCGCCCCCTTCGACGAGACAATGCGCCTGGGATACGAGGACTGGGAGCTGTGGATCGCACTCGCGTCGCGCGGATTCCGCGGCGTGCGCGTCCCCAAGGTGCTCTTCAACTGGCGACGCCACAGCAACGACACGATGATCTTCGACGCCGTGCGGCGCCACGACGAGCTCTACGCCCACATCATCCGAGCCCATCCTGAGATGTACGGGCCTCGCCTCGAAACGCTCCTGCGCCGAACCAACAACATGCTCCGCGCGTGGAACATGAACTGGCTCGACGAGTCGGGCGAGCCGATCCCGCTCATCAACCTCAAGCGCGCCAGAGACGAGCTCGTTCGCCTCCGCGAGCACCACCATCGGCTCGGCGCAGATGTCGGCACGCTCAAGGCCCGTGCCGAGCAGGCCGAGCGTGAGGCGCTGACACTCGCAGCAGAACGCGATGTCGCTCGCGACGAGGCCGCACGCCTCCGCGCATCGAACGCAAGGATCGCGAACGAGTACGAGCGCATGGGCGCGGTGCGCCTGCACCACGCGTCCCATCGCCTCCTCGCCTCGCTCCCCTCCTTCCTCTCGCGCCCGCTCAAGCGAGCCGCCGGACTCACAACGCGCCTCATCGCCTCCGCGATCGGTGCCGGACGAGATCAGAGCCGCGATCGGGCCCAAGCCCCGCCGGAGATGCAGCAGGAAGCACAGAGAAACACCCTCCCGGCCGGTGTCGTTCCCCCCGACCCTCTCGCCCCGTGCGCGCCAGGAGGGTCAACCATCGAGCACGCGCCGGATCCCACACGCCGGCACACGCCCGGAGCGCGCACACCATGACGACCGCGCCCGGCTCGCTCCTTTCCGCTCCCGTCGAGGTTCGCGTGCAAGACGTGACGCATGCGCCCCGCGCCGACACCCAAACCCAGCCGACCCCCGCGCCAGGCCTCCGCCGGATTCGCTGCGTGGTGCCCTGTTTCAACAGGCGCGCGGACCTTGAGCTTCTCTTCCAGGATCTTGCCGCCATCCGGCTCGACGGACCGCTGACGCCCGGTCGGCACGGAGCATGGCACGCTGCCATCAAGGTGCTGGTCATCGACAACGCGAGCACAAAGCCCCTCTCAGAGGCAGCAGTCCCGACCGGCCTGCGCGTCGAGTTCCTGCGATCCGAACTGAACACAGGCGGATCAGGCGGATTCAATCTCGGGCTGTCGCGTGCGCTCGCCGATCGCCGCGACGGATCGGTCCCGTGCGAACTCATCTGGATGCTCGACTCGGACGCACGCGTCGAGCGCGAAGCCCTCGTCGCGCTCGTCGACTGCTTCGATGAAGACCCGGAACGCGTCGGCGTCGGATCCGCACTGAAGGATCCAGCCACCGGCAAAATCTACGAGATCGGCGGCAAGGTCTTCAAGGGAAGCGGCGGCTTCGGCCCCATGCACGCAGGCGAGAACGACAAACGCCCCGGCGTCGTCTCGCCCCTGAAATCAGACTACGTCGCCGCTTGCTCCTTCATGGTTCGACCCGGCGCGATCGAGGCCTCGGGGCTCCTCCCCGATGTCTTCATCAAGGCCGATGATGTCGAGTGGGGCGTGCGCCTCGCCCTCGCAACCGGCGGACAGATCGTCGCGGCCCCCAAGTCAATCGCAATCCACCCCTGTTTCGACAGGTTCGAAACCTGGGTGCGCTACTACTACGCCCGCAACGTCTTCGTTCCCATGGCGACAGTCGGCCAGGGACGCCTCACACGCTTCAGAAAGGCGATGCGCGAGACACTCCGCGGGGCCTGCCAGTCGATGATGCAGCGACCAGATCTCGCCGGAATGCACATCTCGGGGCTGCGCGACGCCGCGCGAGGCGTCACGAACGGAAAGGCGCCCGACGAGATCACCCGCTTCGAGCCCTTCACCCCGATCGACGCGCTCCGCGAAACGCTCCAGAAGCACCTCGCGGGCGCGGGCAAGCCCCTCAGAGGACGCAGCGTCTACATCCATCCGTACCTGAACGTGCCGCCGGCTGTCAGAGATCGAATCCGCACGCAACTCAGCGCGGCGGGCGCCATCGTCGTTGAGCCGCGCCCTCCGAGCCCGGACACGCGAAAGGGACGCGCAGGCCTGAACTCGCGCATGCCGATCTATCGCTCACTCCCCGGCGCGGCGTGGCGACTGCTCACAGGCGTGCCCCGCTCGATCTCGATCGTGCCCACACGAGGCCGCCCCGAGTCGTGGATGGTCGGACGCACACAGGTCCAGCTCGCGCCCGAGGGGTTTGTGATCCGAGAACCCCACCGCCGCGCGCAACTCCGGGACACGCTCGCGACCCTCGCCGCAGGAACGCGAGAATCGGTGCGGCTGGCGCTCAACCCTCTCAGGGTCGAGCCGTGGCCGGACGCGATCCCGACGACGCCCCCCGCTCGATCCACGCTCTCGATCGTTGTCCTGAGCCACAATCGCCGCGAGACACTGCTGCAGACGCTCGAAGCCCTGGGGAGCGACGAGGCGACGGCCGGAGCAGAGCTGATCGTCGTTGACAACGCATCGAACGATGCGAGCGCCGAGGCCGTGCGCGAACGATTCCCGCATGTCCGGGTCGTCGCGCTCAGGCGGAACATCGGCGTGGGCGCTTTCAACAGAGGCGTCGCCGAGGCGACCGGGGATGTCGTCCTCGTGCTAGACGACGACGCGATCCCGGAACCGGGCGCGGTCGCCGCGGCACTGCGCATGCTCGACGAGCGACCCAACGCATGGGCCGTCACACTCCACCCACGCCACCCGAGCAACGACCGCAGCGAGTGGCCATTCGCGGGCGAAGCGATCAGCGACGACTGGCCCGTCATGGGGTGCGCAAACCTTGTCAGAAGGTGGGCGTGGGCCCGCGCGGGCGGCTACGACCCCGCGTTCTTCCTCTATCGCAACGACACCGACCTCGCACTCAAGATCCGACGCCTGGGCGGGCGAGTCCTCTTCGACCCGACACTCGTCGTCAAGCACCACAGCCCCATCGCGACTCGCAAGAGCAACCGCTGGCTCCGCTGCGCAACCCGCAACTGGATCTGGCTCGCCAAACGCCACGGCGTCGGAACGGATCGCCTGCGCGCAGCAGTGCTCGGCTGGCTGTGGGCCCACAAACTCGCGGGGATCAGCCCCCTGCGACACGCTCGCGTGCTGCTCGGCGCGATGCAGGGGATCTTCCTCCCCGCTCCCGCGCTCCCGCTCACCGTTCAGGCAGCCCCGAAGCAGCCGGGACAGGGCATCGCTCGCCTCCTCGCCGCACGCCTGAAGAAGCACGCGTGACATCCGACCCGTCGCTACGCTGATTCTTCTGAGCAGCCGGATCATCCGGGCCGGGCAGTCGAACCCGACACCGGCCCCGTTGAGTGTCCCGAATCTGGATTGCGGAGCGTGAGCATGCCTGAACGTGCCGTTCGCGTTGGAATCATCGGTCTCGGGTTCATGGGGCGCACGCACCTGCGCGCGTACACGGCCGCCGCCGCGGACGGAATGCCGTGCGAGGTCGTCGCCTGCTGCGCCACGCGCCCCGAAGACTGGAAGGAACTCATCTCCGGCACCAGCAGCATCGCCGGCAACATCGAGCAGGCGGGCTCCACCGCCGCTTCCATCGATCCCGCCCGCGTCCGCTTCATGACCGACTGGCGCGCCATGGCCGCCGATCCCGACATCGACCTTGTCAGCGTCTGCACACCCACCGACACGCACGCCGAGATCGCCATCCACATGCTCCGCGCCGGTAAGCACACCCTCATCGAGAAACCCGTCGCCCTCTCGAGCGCCAAGGCCCGCGAGGTCGCGGCAGCCGCGGTAGAAGCCGAACGCCAGCATGTCCTCTGCATGCCCGCCCATTGCATGCGATTCTGGAGCGGCTGGGACTGGCTGAAGGCCCGAGTTTACGATTGGTCGCTCGGACCTCTCCGCGCCCTCACGCTCCAGCGGATGGGCAGCCGCCCCGGCTGGTCGCGAGACTATTACAACGATCCCTCTCGCTGCGGTGGAGCCCTCTTCGACCTCCATATCCACGATGCCGACATCGTCCTCTGGCTCTTCGGCCCGCCCGCATCCGTCTCCAGCGCGGGCCACGTCGATCACATCGTCACGCGTTATCACTACACGCATCGCGACGCACCAGATATCGTCATCGCCGAGGGCGCGTGGGTTGCCGACGGCTTCCCCTTCCGCATGCGCTACACCGCGGAGTTTGAGCGAGGCGTCGCCGATTGGGACCTCGCGAGGCCCGAGCCCCTGCAACTCAGCGTCGGGGGCGAATGCCGCACTGTTGCGATGCCCCCCGTCAGCGGCTACGACGGCGAGGTCCGTCACTTCGTCGAGTACGTCGCTCGGAGGTATTCGACCCGTAATCCGACACGGAACCTTCGCGTCACAGCCCATGACGCCGTGCTGGTCTGCCGGTTGCTGGAACTCGAACTGGAGAGCGCTCGGAGCGGACGTCCAATGGAATGGTGACAACTCTTCTAAGATGGTGTCATGAGCGCGGCTGCCACGCCGCGAGAATCTGGAGGTCGTGTGTTCTTTCGACAAATCTACGACGAGACGCTCGCACAAGGCGCATACCTCATCGGCTGCCAGAAAACCGGCGAGGCCATCATCATCGACCCCGAGCGCGATGTCGACCGCTACCAGGCAATCGCCCGCAAGGAAGGGCTGCGCATCGTCGCCGTCGCCGAGACTCACATCCACGCCGACTACCTCTCCGGCGCGCGCGAACTCGCCGAGCAGGGCGCGAAGCTCTATATCTCCGGCATGGGTGCGCCTGAGTGGAACTACCGCTGGCTCGACAAGAAGTCGGGCTCGACCCCGGAACAACCGGTCTGGTACGACCACGTCGAACTCAAGGACGGCACAACGTTCAGCGTCGGCAACATCCAGTTCAAAGCCATCCACACGCCCGGCCACACACCCGAGCACATCTGCTTCCTCGTGACCGACCTCGGTGCCGGCGCGTCCGAGCCCATGGGCATCGCCACCGGTGACTTCGTCTTCGTCGGCGATGTGGGCCGCCCCGACCTCCTCGAATCCGCCGCGGGAATCGAGGGCATGGCCGCCTCGTCGGCTGCCCTCCTCCATCGCAGCACGGCGAAGTTCATGGACCTCCCCGACTACCTCCAGGTCTGGCCCGCGCACGGATCCGGCTCCGCGTGCGGCAAGGCCCTCGGCGCTGTCCCCCAGACCACCGTCGGCTACGAGAAACGCTTCAACCCCGCCCTCAAGGCCGCAACAACCGAACACGCCTTCACCGACTACGTCCTCAGCGACCAGCCCGATCCGCCCTCGTACTTCGCACGCATGAAGTTCGAGAACCGCGACGGCCCGGCGATTCTCGGCTCGCTTCCGAAGCCACTGAAGATCGACGCCAAGGCCGTCGCCGCACTCGACACACAGAAAGTCGCCCTCGTCGACACCCGCCCGTGGGATCAGTTCGCCAGCGGCCACATCAAGGGCTCGCTCTCCCTCCTCGTCAACAACCAGTTCCCCACCGAGGCGGGCTCGCTGATCGACCCGTCTGAGGATGTCTATCTGATCATCGAGCCCGCCAAGCTCGACGAAGCCATCCGCGACCTCGTCCGCGTCGGCATCGACCGCATCGTCGGCTGGGCAACGCCCGACACGGTTGTCGAAGCCGCGGCCTCCGGCGTGAACCTCGCCACCATCGCCGAGATCTCCGCTGCCGATGCCAAGGCCCGCATCGCTTCGGGCAAGACCTTTGTCCTCGACGTCCGCAAGCTCGGCGAGCACACCGAAGCACGCGTCGCCGACCACCCCGCGGGCCTTATGAACGTCTCGCACACGCGCCTGGCCACCGCCCTCGACCAGATTCCCAAAGATGCCGACATCCTCGTCCACTGCCGCGGAGGCGTGCGCTCCGCACGGGCCTGCGCGTATCTCCAACGACGCGGCCACACCGTGACGAACATGGCCGGCGGCTTCATGGCGTGGGAAAAGGCGGGCGGCTCGGTCGAACGCGGCTCATAGTCCTCTCTCACACGCTTTCGCTCTCCCGCTCCCGGCTCTACCGTGTATCCTCACGGTTCTCCCATGATCACCGCCTGGATCGGCGCCATCCTCATCGGCCTCTCCCTCGGCCTGCTCGGCTCGGGCGGCTCCATCCTCACCGTCCCCATCCTCGTCTACCTCGTCAAACACCCTGAAAAACAGGCCATCGCCGAGTCCCTCGCCATCGTCGGCGCCATCGCCTGCTTCGGCGCGATCCGCGAAGCCATCAAGCGCCACGTCGTCTGGCGCGCCGTCGCGTGGTTCGGCATCCCCGGCATCGGCGGCTCGCTGCTCGGCGCATACCTGGCCCGCTTCATCCCCGGCGAGGTCCAGCTCGTGATGCTCGGGGCGATCATGCTGGTCGCCGCGGCACGGATGGCGGGGACTTCGCGTGCCAAGCAGACCATCGGCGACCGCACCTCAACCGCCCCCTCCTGGCTCCTCGTTCTCATCGGCTTCGGGCTCGGACTCATCACCGGCCTGGTCGGCATCGGCGGCGGCTTCCTCATCGTCCCCGCCCTCGTCCTGCTCGCGGGCGTCCCCATGAAGCACGCCGTCGGAACCTCGCTCACGCTCATCGTCGTCAACTGCGTCGTCGGCTTCGCCAAGTACCAGGTCACGCTCGCAACGTTCGGCATGGGAATCGACTGGAACACCATCCTCGTCTTCTCGCTGCTCGGCATGCTCGGCTCGTTCGCAGGCGCGGCCATCGGCTCGAAGCTCAACCAGCGCGTGCTGCGACAGGTCTTCGCCGCCTTACTCCTCGCCATGGCCGTCTTCATCATCTGGCGGCAGATGGGCAAACTCTGATAGGCGGGCGGCGTCGTACCATTCGACATGCCAGCACTCGGCGTCAACATCGATCACGTCGCCACCATCCGCCAGGCCCGCTATCGCCACGGCGCGGTCGGCGTCGTCGAGGGCACCGAAGAGCCCGACCCCATCCTCGCGGCTCACGAAGCCACGCTCGGCGGGGCGGATGTCCTCACGATCCATCTCCGCGAAGACCGCCGACACGTCAACGACAGAGATCTTGACCTGCTCTGCCGCGTCGCGCGGGTAAAGGTGAACCTTGAGATGGCCGCCACCGACGAGATGGTCGCGATCGCGCTGAAGCATCGCGCCGCGAGCATGAACGGCGGCCGCCCGCAGATGGTCACGCTCGTCCCCGAGGGGCGCCAGGAAGTCACGACCGAGGGCGGGCTCGATGTTGCGGGCCAGCACGTGCGGATGAAGAGCGTTGTCGCAAAGCTGAAGGACGCGGGCATTGTCGTCTCTGCGTTCATCGATGCGGATGCGGCCCAGGTCGAAGCCGCGGCAAAGGCCGGGTTCGACTGCTGCGAGATCCACACCGGCCCCTACGCCTCGGCGTTCGCAACAGCGGGTGGCGACTTCCGCATCGGTGTGCTCGCGGGTGCGCTGGAGCGCGTGAGCGATGCGGGCGAGCGGATCGCCGGGCTGGGGATGCGCTTCAACGCCGGTCACGCGCTCAACTATGCGAACGTGAAGCCGATCGCGGAGTTGATGGAGATAGAGGAGCTGCACATCGGGCACGCGATTGTCAGCCGCGCGGTCTTTACGGGCATGCGACAGGCCGTGGCTGAGATGAAGGGTTTGTTGGTGAGTGCGGTGTGAGGTGGGCAGCGTTCAAATGCATGTAAGAGGGCAGGATGGCCATTCATGTAGAGAAGTTCGATGATGCGGAGAAGTTCCTGCACGAGCTGCGGATGTCGTCGCCGCGTTGGGGGAACTGCAACGGGTACGTTTCGGACTGGGTGTTTCGCGGCCAAGGTGACGCAGCATGGCCATTGCTTCCGAGCCTGTGGCGGTGCCGGGATGACCGAGACAAGAACCCCTTCTGGCGGCAATCAGAGCTTGAGGCCACTTCGTTGGTGGACAAGAGCAGAATCGTTGATGCGATTAAGCGACCACGTTGGATAGAGATCTTTCGTGCGAGGCTCGCCGAGGCATGGGCAGTGTGGTCTTTTTGGCGACTGGCAGACGCACTGGGGTTGGAAGCGGACAAGCCGCCGGACCTCATTGGAGCCGACAAGGATGTCCCGAAGTCATGGTTAGTTGGAGAGTTCACGACTTTCCAGCTGGAGCCTAGCTCGACGACCGCGCTTGCACAGCACCACGGAATCCAAACTCGATTGCTCGATTGCGCACGGCATTCGTACGTAGCGGCCTACTTCGCAGCGTCAACAATGCCGCTCGGCGCGACTCGCTTGGCAGTGTGGGCGATCCGTGAGTCGCGTCTTGCGGCCATGGACAAGCGACTCCAAGTCCTGTCTTATCCGAGATCTCGCAACAGGTACTTGCATGCCCAGTCGGGCGTGTTTCTGTTTCATCGGGATTCAGAAAGTACATTCGCAGCCCGAGGCACATGGCCTTGCATCGGAGACTCCATCGAGTCTAGCTGCGGTGAACGATCGATCATTCGACTCGAGCTCGAGGCCGGGCAAGCGCCACGACTGCTCCAGTTGCTCATGGCGGAACAGTTCAGCCACGCTCACTTGATGCCCTCTCTCGACAATGTGGCGACGACCGTCAAGGCGATCGCGAACACGCAGGAAGTCGATGTGATCAGCAAGAGTACTGGCGGCGGATAGGGATTCGTACTCTGATGAAACGGAGCAGCGCGGAGGGAACACCCCTCCGCACCTCCCCGCAAACGACAAACAGTCCGAGCGCGAGCATCGGCGTTGCTGACCGCGAATATCCAACAAGAGTCTCCAACTTCGAAGCTGGCGATGGGGCTTCCTTGAAACACCTTTGAGTCGCCGAAGGCGACCGGCTTGAGCGTCCCGCAAGGGACGCAGGTATGTAGCCGCCAGTGGAGCGATAGTCGCCGAAGGCGACCGAGCGGAACTGGCGGAAAGCACGCCGCGCAGCGGCTTCCTTGGTGGAGCGGGGCGGACGCCCCCGACTCCCTCCCCTCAGTCCTCGCCCGACCCACCGGCACCATTCACCAGTCTGCCATCTGGTCCTTTGCGATCTGCTATTTTCCCCCCTTGACTCCACCTCACTGACATGCTGTTGTCAGTGACACCGCGCGCACTCATGCCATTTGCGCGCCCAAACACCCACACTCCGAGATTTCTTCGCAACACGCTCTTGCATCACGATCGCCGCGCTGTATCGTCGTCGCATGGTCGCACACGCCGCGGCAACCTGCCTTGGTGGCACCGCTCTCCAGAGCGGTGATTCCGCCCGCATCACTGACCCGCTTCGGGTCAGTGCTCCCCCTCCCTCTGCCCCTCAGTCCCTATGCCCCTCTGCCCCTTCCCCATCCCCCTCCTCCCTCATCCCCGCCCACCTCCACAGCCCGATCCTCTCCGCGCTCTGCCACCCCGGCTCATCGCTCTGTTCCGTCGCGCGCGACTTCCGCATCGCCGTCGACATCCTCGCCATGTGGCTCACCGAGCCCGACACGCGCGAACGGATGCTCGCCATCGAGAAAGGCGGCTGCGCCCACACCCGCATGGCCGCCTCCGTCTCTCTCGCCTCCACCGTCGGCGTCCTGCAAACCATCATCGACGACTACACCGAGGCCCGTGCCCACGCCCGCGAGCTCCGCGCCCAGCACGAACACCTCGCGCCCGCTGCCTCACGCCACGACCCGCTCCCACCCTCGCACCTCAACGCCGCGCCCCACCGCGCCTTCCTCCCCGGTGAAGCGATCCTCGCCGACACATCGCTGCAAGCCCAGCGCCTCGAACTCCGCAGAGCCGAGGGCGCACGCCGCGCCTGCCATCACCTCTACCGCCTCTCCCGCATCCTCCCCATCGACGACTCCACACTCACGCTCGCCCGCTCGGTTCGGGTGCCACACGTTGCTCGTGTGCCACAGGATGTCGGGGTGCCACAGATTGCTGGGGTGCCACTGGTTCCCGCCGAGCCCAGCGAGGCGGAACCAGTGCTCCAGCCACAGGTTGTTCCGGTGCCACAGGATCTTCGGGTGCCACAGGATGTTCGGGTGCCACTGGTTCCCGCCGAGCCCAGCGAGGCGGAACCAGTGCTCCAGCCACAGGTTGTTCCGGTGCCACAGGATGTTCGGGTGCCACTGGTTCCCGCCAAGCGCAGCGAGACGGAACCAGTGCTCCAGCCACAGGTTGTTCCGGTGCCACAGGATGTTCGGGTGCCACTGGTTCCCGCCGAGCCCAGCGAGGCGGAACCAGTGCTCCAGCCACAGGTTGTTCCGGTGCCACAGGATGTTCGGGTGCCACTGGTTCCCGCCAAGCGCAGCGAGGCGGAACCAGTGCTCCAGTCCGAGGCATCCGACTCGAACCGAACCGCAAACGTCAGCGAGCAGACCCCAGCCCCTCAGTCCCTATGCCCCTCCGCCCCTTCCGCATCATCGCTTCCTCCGAGTTCCTCCAAAGCCCTGCGCGTTGAACCAGCATGTTCCGCGTATTCGAACCGCGCACCCCCGTAGCCCAAGCTGGCCCATCTGGACCGCTCCAACGAACGACTCGCTGCTTGGGCGAACGGCTCACCTCGTTTGGTACACTTTGTCATCCAAAGCGCACCACCGGAGTAGCCCCATGTCCCGCACAATTCCCGCAGCGTTCCTCTCCTTCTTTGTTGGCATCGGCGGCATGCACGGCGCGTCGCTGGTGGCGACGCGCAACGGCCCGCCGCCGGATACGAAAAGCACCGAAAACACAAAGAATAAGGAGCAGAAGATGAAGGAAGAGGCGAAGAACGGCGACGGGCTGCGGCTCGGCAACTTCTCCGTAAGTCTGACCGTGAAGGACATCGCGGCATCGCGTGCGTTCTATGAGAAGCTCGGCTTCAAGGCGATGGGCGGGGATCAGGCCCAGGGCTGGCTCGTGATGCAGAACGATTCGGCCACAATCGGCATCTTCCAGGGGATGTTCCCGCGAAACATGCTGACGTTCAATCCGGGGTGGGACAGGAGTGCGCAGCCGCTCACCGAGTTTGACGATGTACGCGAGATCCAGAGGATGCTGCGGGCACAGGGAATCGAACCCGAGCCTGCGGCGGATGAGTCAAGCACGGGCACAGCGTACATCATGATCACCGATCCGGATGGGAACCCGATCCTGATCGATCAGCATGTGCCGAAGCCGGGTGCGTGATGTCGGCATGGTGCGCGGAGATGCGCTCGCACGCTATGGCGGGGCGCGGGAGGGGCGTGGAGAGGGCAATGGGCAATGGGCAATAGGCAATGGGGAAGAAGGGGAAGGGGAAGAGGACTCACCACTGAGGGCCACGGAGGAGAAGATGAGGGGGATGCAGAAGGGGCAGAGGAGCAAAGGGACTGAGGGGCAGAGGGAGGGGGCGGGCGGGTGTGAGGGATCTTGATTGGAAGCCCCAAGCGGGCGGGCCAGGCGGAGCCCGGGGCAAGCGCAGCCGCGGAGCGGCAAGCGTCGCCCCGGGTGTGCGGTGATGTGGTGATGAGCCCTGTAGGGGCGGCAGAGTGTGTTGGTGCTGTGCGTGAGTGTTGAGCGGTGCGGGGAGAGATTCGGGTCTCCGTTGGGGACCCTCCACTGAGGAAGCCGCGGCGCGGGGACTTGACCGGTGGCTGGCTTGTCGCCCCCCCACATTGCGCGACAGCGCTGCGCCCCCCCACGAGTGGCTATAAGCCCGGCGTCCCTTACGGGACGCTCGGAGCAAGACGGATTCAAGGGAGGACCGATCTCCGCCGCGGCGGCGAAGATGCGGTGGCACGGGGCAAAGAAGGTTGGGGCCACCCGCCCCATGCAAGAGAGCACCTCATGAGTTGTTCCACTTGTCCTCCCACCTGCGCCGGCGTTCTGCATAGGCCGATGACATCGCGTCGATCAAGCGATGATCTTGGCCAATCAAGTAGAAGATTGTCGGAAGATGTTCGATCGCATAATCGACCTGAACTTCGAGCGGCAATGCGAGCATGTCATCACCGTGTCCGCGCGCTTGTCGGAGCAAACAGAGGTCGTGCCATTCGTCCGCTCCAAATGAGCATTCGACGCGCCACTCGCCCCGGTCACGAACAATCCGCACCCGATAGATGCCGACCTGATAATCAAACAACATATTGTCGAACGACTCACCGGATCGGACTTCCAATGGAACGCCTGTCAGCGAGCGTTCGATGAAGTCTTGGAGACGGACAATGGCAGGAGGAACTTCGATCATGCTCGCCACTCTAAGGCCTCACACGCGAGGTGGTGTACCAAGCGATCCAAGAGAGCACGGCTCCGCAAATATCGGACGTGACCCGCTCGCAGCCCTCTTGAATCCAGCTCACCGACTATGTATCATGGAATAGTCTGATTATTCTTTGATGGAGCGACCCGTGGTCAAACTGACGGACATCCACCCGCTGACAGGGTTTCTCCGCGACCACAAGGAGCACATGGAGCGGCTGGCCGCGACCGGTCGCCCGGAGGTGCTCACGGTCAATGGCAAGGCCAGAATAGTGGTTCAGGACGCCGAGGCGTATCAGAAGATGGTTGAGGCGCTCGACGCGGTTGAGACCGAGCGTATCGTTCGCGACCGCCTGGCATCCGTCGACCGTAAGGAGCCGGGCATCCCGGCGGACCAGGTCCTCACCGATGTACGCAAACGCCTCGGCACGAAGCGGAAGTGATCACGCATGCGCTACACGGTTCTCTTTCGCGCCAAAGCGCGCGACGAGGCGCTCGACGCGGCCGACTACATCGCCAGGACTGGGTCTCCCGAGGCGGCGCAGCGATGGTATGAAGGACTCGAGACCGCGGTCCGCTCGCTGGAGTCAATGCCCGCACGATGCGGGCTTGCGAGAGAGAATGAGTCCATTCCGGGCATCGAACTCCGCCAGCTCATGTATGCGTCCCATCGTCTCATTTTCATCATCCGTGATCGCACGGTGCATGTGCTTCACCTTCGGCACGCCGCGCAGGCGAATGCGGATTCCATGCCGGAGACTCATTGAGTTTGCGATCTCAGACTCTGGTCCGTTCTTCTCGCTGCCGCCGGGCACACTGCACTTTCATTGCCAGAGGCGGGCCATCACTCACACCTTCGCCGCGTGCTCGACCGTGTAGTTGGGCGATTCCTTGGTGATGCGGATGTCGTGCGGGTGGTTCTCGACGACCGTCGCGCCGGAGACGCGGCAGAAGCGGGACTCGGCGCGGAACTGTTCGATGGTGCGGCAGCCGCAGTAGCCCATGGCGGAGCGGAGCCCGCCGACAAGCTGGTAGACGAACTCGGCGAGTGTGCCGCGGTAGGCGACGAGGCCCTCGACGCCCTCGGGGACGAACTTCATCTGCGGCTTGCCATCGGCGCCGACCTTGTCGGCCTGGCGGTAGCGATCGGCGGAGCCCGCGGCCATGGCTCCCTCGGAGCCCATGCCTCGGTAGGTCTTGTAGCGGCGGCCACCGGAGATGACGAGTTCGCCCGGGGATTCGTCGAGACCGGCGAAGAGGGAGCCCATCATGACGGAGGATGCGCCGGCGGCGATTGCTTTGGCGATGTCGCCGGAGAGGCGGATGCCGCCGTCGGCGATGACGGGAACGTCGGTGCCGCGTGCGCCCTCGACGGCGGACATGATGGCGGTGATCTGGGGGACGCCGACGCCGGTGACGACGCGGGTGGTGCAGATGGAGCCGGGGCCGATGCCGACCTTGATGGCGTCCGCGCCGGCCTTGATGAGGTCTCGCGCGGCGTCGGCGGTGGCGATGTTGCCGGCGATGACCTGGAGGTTGTGCTTGGCCTTGATGGCCTTGACGGTGCGGATGACGTTGGCGGAGTGGCCGTGCGCGGTGTCGACGGTGATGACGTCGACGTCGGCGGCGAGGAGGGCCTCGACGCGGTCGTACTGGTCGACGCCGACGGCGGCTCCGCACATGAGGCGGCCTCGGGCGTCGCGGCTGGCGCGGGGGAACTGGCTCTGGCGCTCGACATCGCGCATGGTGATGAGACCGGCGAGGTTGAACGACTTGTCAACGAGGAGGAGCTTCTCGACCTTGGCGTGGTTGAGGATGGTCTCGGCCTCGGCGAGCGTGGTGCCCGCGTGCGAGGTGATGAGATTGTCCTTGGTCATGAGGTCGCGGACGAGGGTGGTGTCGTGGTCGGCGAACTTGAGGTCGCGGCGGGTGAGGATGCCGACGAGCTTGCCCTTGGAGCGGAGGTCCTTGGAGCCGTCTTCGGTGACGGGGAAGCCGCTGACGTTGTGCTGGCGCATCAACTGCTTGGCGTGGCCGACGGTGTCGCCGGGGCCGAGCGTGATGGGGTCGGCGATGATGCCGTTGGCGGAGCGTTTGACCTTGGCGACCTCGCGGGCCTGGGCCTCGACGGAGAGGTTCTTGTGGATGATGCCGATGCCGCCTTCTTGCGCGAGGGCGATGGCGAGGGCGGACTCCGTCACGGTGTCCATCGGCGCGGAGAGGAGCGGGATGTTGAGGGTGATGGCGCGGGTGAGTTTCGTCGAGGTGTCGGCATCACCGGGCATGACGTCGCTGAAGCGCGGGATGAGCAGGACGTCGTCAAAGGTCACACCCTCGGCAACGATCTTGGGGTGTGATGGCCAAGAGATGAGGGGCGCGCCGGAGGAGATGGGCGTGTGCGCGGCGTCGGGATGCGCGGGGGCTGGTTGCGCAGGGGTTGCGTGTGCCGCGTGAGGATCGTGGGGGGCGGCAGCGGACGCGGGTGTTTGATGTGAGGTGGAGCCGGACCGAGTTGAGAGGGTCGCCATAGATGAGAGTAGAGGCGAGCGAGTGGAGGTCAAGGAGGAGAGGCAAATGGCCAAAGGAGAAGAGGGCAACCCAGACGGAGATCGAACGGGGTGCGCGCGGCGTGTGATGGCGGCTTCGGGTTTATTCGTCGGGTGGAGGGTTGCCGGCCTTGATGAGTCGTTCGCCTTCTTCGGCGGTCATGGTGCCTTCGGCGACGTATGCGGCGATCTCGCGGCGTGAGCGTTCGCGGGCGGTACCGAGGACCATAGAGCGGACGAAGCTGAAGACGATGGCGACGAGCGCGATGACGACGCCGCCGATGAGGACAATTTCTGAACCGTCGGATGCGGCGAGTGTGAGGAGGGCGTGGTGGTTCATGGGTTGCGGGCTCGGCGAGTGTGTGGTCGAGAGGTCAGCAGCCGCCTTGGCGTGCGGCGGCGGGTCCGGCCTTCAAGAGGCGTTCGGCTTCGTCGGGGGAGATGGAGCCCTCGGCGACGTAGGCGGCGAGTTCGCGGCGGGACTGTTCGATGGCTCGGGTGGTGATGACGCGTCGGATGTTGGAGAGGATGATGGAGATGACGGCGATGAAGATGCCGCCGCTGATGGCGACGATGGTGATGACTTCACCCTGGATTTCTGCGAGCGTGAGCATGTGCTGGTCTCTCGGTGGCGTCGGGTGTTGGGCGGAGCGTTGGGGCGATGTATCTATGCGTTGTGTACGGCGGCGTCGGGGGAAGAGGTTCGTGAGGAGCGCGGCAAGTTGGTGTGGACGGAGAGGGTGACGCCGTCGCCCATGATTTTTTCGGCGGTCTCGGTGTCGATCCACTGCTCGGCGACGAGTTCGGCGAGCCGTTCGCGGAGTTTGGCGCGGTTCTGTGATTCGAGCATGTGCCCGGCGTCTGCTGCGGAGATGGAGCCCTCTGCGACGTACGCGGCGATCTCGCGGGCGGTGCGCTCGCGCTGGTTGGTCTTGTGGATGGAGTCGATGGTGGCGAGGAGGATCCAGAAGGCGAAGAAGGAGCCGATGATCAGGAGGATCGTGACGGCGTTTGTCTCGACTGTGACGGTCTTTGTCTGAGCTGTAGCGGCGGCGAGCGTGAGCGTTGCGAGCATGTATCACCTCCATCTATCGACTGCGTCCGCGGCGCGATATCAGCAGCAGCGGTCGGGGTTTTTGGCCTTGAGGATTCGTTCGGCCTGCTCGGCGGTGAGAGAGCCCTCGGCGAGGTAGGCGGCGATTTCGCGGCGGGTGCGTTCGCGCGCGACGGACTTGATGGCGGAGGAGAGCGTGCCGCAGACGATGGCGGTGATCCCGACCAGGCACATCATGCATGGGACAAGGATTTCTTCGTCCAAGAGACGGTCGAGGATGTCGGAGAGGGTGGGATCCATAGGGGGCTCCGGGCGTGACTGGTGCGATCGGACGGATGCGCCGTTGGGCACCAGTCTACTTCTGTTGGGAGTCTTGGCGAAGCGGTTTCGTCGCTACGCTGAGGATCATGGCGAACACCGAACAAGCAACGGATCGAGGGGGCGGGGTGCCACATATGTCTCCGGAGCAGTTCCGGGCCCTGGGGGCGCGGATGCTGGAGGCGATCACAGGGTATTGGCGGGACCTGGATGGTGCGGATTCGCCGCCCGTGATGTGCGACAAGGGGCCGGGGTGGGTGCTCGGGCAGTTGCCGGAGCGTGCGCCGGAGGTGCCGGGGGGCGCGGGGGAGTGGGATGCGATCTTCGCGGATGTTGAGAGGGTCATTGTGCCCGCGCTCACGCACTGGCAGAGCCCGAACTTTTATTCGTTCTTCCCGTGCAACGGGAGTTATCCGGCGATTCTCGGGGAACTGCTGAGTGCGGGTCTTGGTGTGAACGGGATGCTGTGGGCGACAAGTCCGGCTGTGACGGAGCTCGAGACGCGGCTGCTCGATTGGATCGCGGGGGCGATGGGGTTGTCGAAGGAGTTTCTGTCGACGAGCGCGAACGGTGGCGGGTGTATCCAGGCGACGGCCAGTGAGTCCACGCTCGCGGCATTGCTGGCGGCGAGGCAGAGAGCGCGGGCAAAGGCGGAAGAGAAGAACTCACCACGGAGGGCCACGGAGGGCCACGGAGAGAGGAAGGGATTGGGAGGAGAGGACAGACATGGAAGAGGGATATTGGAGTACGTTGTGTATGCATCGACGCAGGCACATTCGTCGGTGGCGAAGGCCGCGATGATCGCGGGTATCGCGGAGGGGCCGGAGGATCCGCACATCAGGTTGGTGCCGGTGGATGCATCGGGCGCGATGCGCGAGGATGAACTCGCGCGGATGGTGCGGGAGGATGCGACGGCGGGGCGCGTGCCGCTGATGGTGTGCGCAACGGTGGGGACGACGGGGATCACGGCGATTGATCGCGTGGATGGGATCGCGGCTGCGCTGGAGGGTGTGCCGGGGTGGCGCGGGGCGGAGGGCTCGGCGCGCGGGTGGCTGCACGTGGATGCGGCGCACGCGGGGGCGTTGTGGTTGTGCGAGGAGTTCGCGCACCTGCGCGCGGGGCTGGAGCGCGTGGATTCAATCTGTTTCAACCCGCATAAGTGGATGCTGACGACGTTTGATTGCGACCTCTTCTGGACACGGGATCGGCGGTCGCTGATCACGTCCATGTCGATCAACCCGGCGTACCTGAAGAATGAGGCGTCGGAGTCGGGGGCGGTGTTTGATTATCGCGATTGGCACGTGCCGCTGGGGAGACGGTTCCGCGCGCTGAAACTCTGGTTCGTGCTCCGGCACTACGGGCTCAAGGGGATTCGGGCGTACCTGCGCAAGCATGTTCGCCTGGCGATGCTGCTTGAGCGGTGGGTGGCGGAGGATGGGGCGTTTGAGGTGTGTGCCGAGCGGACGATGAACCTGGTGGTGTTCAGGCCGCGGGGGAGGAAGGATGAGGATGGCGCGGCACAGGATGCGCGGACGAAGCACCTGATGGATGCGGTGAATCGGGGTGGGCGGTTGTTTGTGTCGCCGGTGGTGCTTCCTCGTGAGTGGAAGGGGACGGAGCGGGACCATCTGGCGGGTCGGCTGGCGATCCGGATGTGCGTGGGGGCGACGCTGGTGGAGGAGCGGCACGTGCGGGGGGCGTGGGAGGAGATCCAGGGGTGGCGCGCGTAGGTGCCTATGGCGACAGGAGTTACCTATCTGTGTATGTAGCCCCTGCCGGGAGATCGCTCAACACTGGACCAGAATTCTGGTTGCATCTGTGCTGGAACATCAGTACGATTAGTTCATGCTGCACATTGTACTACTTATCGTTGCCATCGTGCTATCCGGTGCGTCTGGGGCGCATGCTCAGCCGCAGCCTGAGACTCATGCTGATCTCGTTAATCTCTTGAAAGAGAATGTCTTTGAAGTAAGGGTACGTAATGATCGCAATGAGCTGATAAGTAAGGGTTCCGGGTTTTACGTATCGCCCGAAGGTCTTGCCATAACAAATGTTCATGTGCTTTACGGTGCACGATCAGCTACAGCCGTCCGACTTAGTGACGGACGCGAGTTCCGACTTTCTTTGCTTGCGGCACTGCCGGGATTCGATCAAGCGTTGATGCGAGCGGATCTTTCTGATTCCGGCTTTACACCCCGCGGCTTGGCGGTATCAAATGAGCCGCCGTTGGAAGGCACAACCATCTGGGCAGTAGGTTACCCATCGCCATCGAACGGCTTCACGATGACACGTGGCGTAGTCAGTGGAATCCGCCGTGGCGACGAGGCCTTTCGAGCAGGCGAGAGGTCCGCTTATGATCCGAGATGCTTGTGGCTACAGACCGACGCAGCCATCAACGCTGGGAACTCGGGTGGACCATTGATAAACAGTTCTGGCGAGGTCGTAGGAATCAACACATGGAAGTACGCACAAAGTATCGGGCACAGCTTGTTTTTTGCATCTTCATCGTCACATATTGCTGAGTTACGTGCACTAGCCGGCACTTCCGATCTACCCTTTCCTGACGCGCCAAGTCAACGCTCCCGTAATACTGAAACGGACGATTCGTTCCGATTGGCCAAGTTGACGCGAGATAGGTCAACAGGAGACATACTCTCCATCGCAAAGGAACTCCGACTCAAACTTCGATGCTCACGATGCGCTGGTGCCGGGTACACGACATCGCACCAACGGACCGGGTCTCGTAACATCAACGGACTCTCAGTTCCTGTATTCAACGATGTAAAGTCTACGTGCAGCCCGTGTAGGGGGCTTCGATTTGACGATGGCGCCCGAACCGCTAGGGCGATGGAGCACTTCTGCAAACTTCTCTCTCGCATGAAGAGCGATGTGGATGACGGAAGAGATTTTAAGCGGATCCAGCTGATTCGCGATGAAGTTCGAAAGGCAGTGTTCGAGGAGCATCTTGTCCATCCTGCATTCAACGAGCACGCCGACACAACATTGTCGCGGGCGACGCTCGCTGCTCCGCTACCCGTGTGGTTCCACGGCGTCATCGTGGGTCGATCAGAACTGACGGTCGCTGGATACTCAACTCAAGCTGTGCCAATCATAGAGGTCGTTTTAGTCGCGGACAGCGTTGTTCGGAGAGTGTTCGTTATAGACCCAATCATGCAAGAGGGACATGTTCGCGACGACGTCGTAGTCCTCGGGCTTTGCGTTGGCCGATATCGAATGGACAGTTCACTTGAAATACCAGTGATTCAGGCCGCTATGGTGCTGGTCAGATGAGGCCATCGGTGCATCACAAGGTGTATTACGGATTCCCGCCCCACATCGGACTATTTTCACATTGTAAGCGTAGTTAACATTGTGGTTCAGAATCTGAGCCTCTCCCGCGCCTGATCGCAGATCCGTATGAGTTGACGTACGGGGAGATGCTCGCGGGATCTCCGCGCCGATTGTGGGCGAGATCGGCCTGGACCTGTCTCCTAGCGGCACCAGTTCTGTCTCGCCCGCCGCGCGGGCTCGACGGGAACTGGTGGCACCCCGCTCCGAATCGGGGCGGAGCGCCGATCTACCCAGAGGCCTGCATCACTCACTCGCCAGCACGCGCACCATCTCTCTGCCCTGCGGGACGAGTTGGTGATCGCGGACGAAGGCGTGCACATCGGCGACGAGGACCCACTCGACGCGTTCATATTCCCAGGAGCCGCCCGAGATGCGGCGGAGGGAAAGTCCGCTGGTTTCCAAGCAAATGCACCGCCGTGGTCGTTGGGGATGGCCTTCTCAACAATCGCACCCGGTACGTCCGGTCCCGAGGCATTCCAATTGTCCTGTTCCATACATACTTCCCGAGGCGCTGTGTTCCCCCTGCAGCCCCTCCCTCGTGTGGCATGGATCACGAAGGCGCCCCGAATCGTGTTCCTTGCCGGTGCTGCGACTGCTGAATGCCTACGGCATGATCGCTCAGCAGCCGGTGCCGAAGGCGTCGAAGAAATCGAGGAAGTCGAGGATGTCGATGGTAGTGTCGCCGTTGAAGTCGGGGTTGCCGTTTGAGCCGCAGGGCGCGGGCTGTCCGTCGCAGTTGCCGAAGTCGTCGAAGAAGTCGAGGAAGTCGAGGATGTCTGCTTCGGTGTCGCCGTTGTAGTCGGCGAGGCACGCGCCGGAGCCCTGGAACTCGTACGCACCGCGATCGGCGATGATGGCTCCACCCGCGCCGCCTGCGACGCCGGTGTTGGAAGTGGCGGTGTCGTCGACAAAGCGGGGGTTGCCGTCGAGGTCGAACTGGGCATCGGAGGGGAGAGCGGTGTTGTTGGCGCTGTCGATGGCGGGTGAGCCGGGGAGGAGTCGGTAGTCGCCGTTGGGGGCGTCGACGAAGAGGGGATCGGCGGAGGCGTTTCCGGCGCCGGGCCAGCCACCCTGGACGATGGAGTAGGTCACGGGGATGGTGCCGGAGACGCCCGCGGCGAGTTGGGGCCTCAGGAGATTTCCCCAGATGATGGAGTTGACGATGGGGCTTGTGGTGCTGCCTTCGTGGTAGACGCCGCCGTTGACGTTCTCGACGATGGTGGAGTTGGTGATGGTGATGGGGCGTGCGTCGGCGACGTAGATGCCGCCTCCGTTGGGGTTCGTGGCGGTGTTGCGTGCGATGAGTGAGTTTCGGACGATGACGGAACCGGTGGCTCTGCTGTAGATCGCGCCGCCGGACTTTGCGGTGCCGTTGGTGAATGTGCAGCGATCGATGGTGAGTACGCCGAAGCTTCGATTCCAGATGTGTCCGCCCTCACCCCATGCCGAGTTGTTGTCGAACGCACACTCGATGAAGGTCGGGCTCGCGCCGTCGATGTTGCTGACGGCCCCGCCGTTGACGAAGGGGGATGAGTTGACCTGTTGGACGTAGTTGTTGGTGAAGATGCAGCGGAGGAAGGTGGGGTTGGTCGGGTTTGTGGAGCTGCTGCTCTCGTTGAAGACCGCGCCGCCCTGCTGGCTGACGGCGAAGTTTGAGTCGAAGAGGCAGTCTTCGAAGAGGGCGCGTGTGCGGTAGTTGCTGACGGCGCCGGCTTCTCCTGCGTCGAGCAGGACGGCGTTATCGATGAAGCGACATCGTGTGTATCGGGTGCCGTTGGCTGTCTGCTGGTTTCTGACGGCGCCTGCGCCGCCGCCGACGCTGCCGGCGCCGGTGGCTCGGTTCCCTTGGAAGAGGCAGTCTTCCATGATGATGAGTCCGCGGGCAAGGACTGCGCCGGCTGCGGAGGCGGTGTTGTTGATGAACTGGCATCGCTCGAAGGAGTTGGGGACGGAGCCGGACGCGGCGGAGAAAGCGACTGCGCCGCCTGAGCCCCCGGTGCCGAGTCCCGCGTCGTTGTTCTCGAAGATGGTGTCGCGCACGGTGATGCCGGGCGCGCCGATGGAGAGGGAGAGGCCGCCGCCGCCGCTGGTGCGGTTGGCGATGAAGCGTGAGTTCTCGATGAGGACGGGGCCCGTGAGCGAGATGGTGCGGACGGTGCCGCTGCCTCTTGTGGCGAGGTTGTCTTCAAAGAGTGTGTTGTTGATGGTGAGGGATGTGGCATCGCGGACGAGGATTGCGCCGCCACCGCCGAAGGTGAGACTTGTTCCGAAGACCAGCACGGATGACGCGGCGTTGCTGAGGAAGGTACACGAGTCGATGGTGACCGCGCTGTTGCCGTAGGCGCCGAGCGCGGCGCCGCCGATCTCGAACGAGAGGTTGGACGTGAAGTGGGTCTGGGAGACGCTGAGGGTTGAGTTCGAGACGGAGATTGCTCCGCCGGCAACGGTGGTCTGCTCGAAGAGCGAGGCCTGGTTCTCCAGCACCTCGCAGGATTCGAGGGAGATGGTTGATCCGGAGGCGTAGAGGGCGGCTCCCGTTGCATCGCCGCTCTCGTTTGAGAGAAGGATGCAGGAGATCAGGCGCAGGTTGGCGTTGGTGGCGAGGATTCCCGCTCCGGAGCCGGTGCTGATGCCATCGCGGATCGTGAGCCCGTCGAGGGTTGCCTGTCCGACGGTGTCGGAGAGTGAGATCACGGAGCCGCCCACGAAGGGGTAGAGGAGGGTGTCTGAGGGGTCGGAGGTAGATCTGAGGGTGACGCCCTTGGAGCCGAGGTTGATGTTCTCGTAGTAGGAGCCGGGTGCGATGAGGATGGTGTCGCTGTGGAGTGCGGCATCGACTGCGGCCTGGATCGTGGGGTATTGGGCGGGTACGTGGAGGTCTGCGGCGGAGGCAGTCAGGTGAGCCGCGAGGAGCAATACAAGAGGGATCCTGCGTGACGTGTGGGCTTTCAGCATGGAAGAGGGCTCCTGATTGAGGGGTGTGCATGCCCAATCTACAAGGGTATCATTCTGTGTCAAGACTTGTGTTTGAACATTTTTCTGGAAGAACTGTCGGTCGTTTGGCATAATGTGGAAGTGACCAGCGGCGGAGTCGATCACGATGGCTGTTTCAGTCCAAGAGCATGGGTTTGAGGCCGAGGCAACGATCGTTCTGCGTGATCTGCGGCGATGTGTTGCGCGGGTGTTAGGGGATCTGCGTCCGTGCGTGAGGGCGTCGGCGTTGGCGACTGAGCTGGGGCTGGACCGATCGCTGGGGTGGAAGATCTGGACCTTGGCGCAGGGTGCTTCGACGAACCCATCGCCGAAGCATGTGCCGGGTCGGGCGGGGTTTCAGACATTTCTGGACGCGGCGAGTCGTGCGGGGGCATCGGAGCCGCACGTGGATGAGGCGCGTCAGGCGTTTGCGCGGTTCGAGGAGCTCTCGAAATCGCACGCTCGCGATCGCGCCTCGGCGGAGATCATGCTTGGGGCGTTGACATCCGAGGGGCGCGGGCGGCTTGAGTTGTCGCTGAGGCGGAACGCGTTCCGGGCGAATGCGCACTTTCTGGGTGTGCAGTGCGACACGCTGTTTCAGGCGGACGTGGTTGCGCCTGGTGTTCGCGGCGGCATGCCTCGTGTGGCTCGAGTGAGGGGACACTACGGGCTGACGCGCATGCGAGCGGGCGTGTCATGGGTTCTGTCGCGTTCGACGATGGTGACGCCGGATGGGAAGACGAGCGCGTACACGCGGCGACCCTTGGGTGATGCCGAGTGCGCAGCGGGGTGTGCGCCGGTTGCTGCTGCGTTCAGCACATCGCCGTTGCCGGTTGTCGCGAGGCGTCTGATGGACGGTGTTGTGTACCAGGACGAGTTAGAGGCGGGGCCTGTCGGGCTTTCTCGGGCGGTTGACGTTGTGATCGGCGAGGTTGTCGAGAACATTCCTTCTCACGGCGATGAGGAGGACGCGGTGACGGCGAGGATCTCGACGCCGTGCGAGCGGTTCTGCTACGACGTGATGCTGCACGAATCGATTGCGAGCCGGGGACAGCCGCGGATCGAGGTGTTCACGACGATTCACTCGGATCTGCCGTATGTGAGCGGTACTCGGGACCGGATCCCTGTCACGGAGGAATTGGAGTTGATAGGTACGGTGGATGAGGCGACACCGGCGGCGGAGGTGCCGCGGCACGCGGACCTGGTGTCGTGGATGCTTGGTTCGATCGGCGAGCGTGCGGATTCGTATCGTCTGTACCGGCTGCGGATGCGGTTTCCTCCGCTGCCGACGGTGGCGGCGGCGACGTACCGGCTTCGATAGCGTGATGTGGAAAGCGTGATGTGGAAAGAAAGTGTGCCGGAGCGATGACGCCCCGGCACACGGTATTGGTGGGCGTTGTGGAATTCAGCAGCCGCTGCCGAAGGCGTCCATGAAGTCGAGGAAGTCGAGGATGTCCACGATGGTGTCGCCTGTGAGATCGGCGTCGAAGGTTTCGCCGCACGGTGCGGGCTGTCCGTTGCAGGTTCCGAAGTCGTTCATGAAGTCGAGGAAGTCGAGGATGTCGACCTCTCCGTCGAGGTTGTAGTCGGCGAGGCACTGGATGGGACCTGGGCCGGGCCAGAATCCGGATTGGACGGAGTATGGGCCGCCGGTCATGGGGCCTGAGACCGGACCTGCGAGGGCCTGTCCGATGGTGCCCGTGACGACGTAGGCGCCGCCGACGGAGCGGCGGCCGCCTCCGGCGATGACGTGGCGGAGGATGTTGGGCGATGCGGCTGAGGCGACAGCGGCGAGTGCTGCCAGCGCGATTGCGGCGATGGCGAAGCGTCTGTGTGAGATTCGTGGGATCATGTTCATCTCCTGATGCGCGGGTGATGTGATTCGCGCTCAGCGTTGTTCGTTCGCGGCTTCCTGTGCGGGGGCTTGCGCGACGGGGGTGATGTTTGGAGTGTTGATGATCGCTGGCGCCTTGACGGCGTCCTGCTTCTTGGCCTTGACGTTCGGGTTCTGGAGCATCATGGCCCGGAGCTCGGCCATTTCGCGGCGCATCTGGGCGAGTTCGCCCTGGACACGGGCGAGGTCGTCGGCACGGGACTGGTTGCGTTCGGCGGCGATCTCAGCGGCGGTCTGGGGCATGCGGGTGGGGCCGTTGTTGCCGAGGAAGGGCGAGCCGCGGAAGTCGTCGCCGGTGATGGAGGGGTTGACGGTGCCGTAGGCGGTGGGGAAGTAGATGACGGTGAACTGGACGTCGAAGAGGGTGGCGGTGCCTCCGAAGCGAACCATGTTGAGGTGGTAGGTGTACGTTCCAGCAGACGGAACGGAGTAGACGGCGTGCGCTCCTGCGCCCGAGTCATAGGTGCCGGAGGGGGCGCCTGAGGGGATCTGGAAGAGCATGTCATCGAAAGCAGATCCGAGCCCGCCCGCTGTGTCGTCGATGTTCCACTCGACATATGACAAGCTGCCTGTCACGTGATTGATCGCTAAGTCGCCGTTGACGAGGACGAGGACGTATCCTGGGGCTGGAACGGTGATGGACCGCGAGATGACGGAGGTTCTCGTCGTGGTGATCGTGATGTTTCCGGCCTGGTTGTGGGCGAGTCCGGGTTCGTTGAGGATCTCGGTGGAGTTGATGGCGTTGACGGGGAGTGCGACGCTGTCATCGCCGGTGTTTCCGGTCGTGAGGGCCATCGCTGAGCTTGCTCCCGCCATCAGCAACTGCGCGGAGTTCTGTGCCCCGTCGTTGCTTTCCATGATGATGTACGAATTGAAGGTCGGGTTGACAAGACTGAAGTAGCCGCCACCACCGGCGGAAAAGTCCGGCTCCAGGGAGATATGAGCATGCCCTGACTGGTTCAGGGATCGTATAGCACCGCCATCGACATTAAGTTCGTTTTCGCCGAGTATCTGGATCGACGTTGCACCGGTGCCGGAGTCGAAGAGTCGGAGGTCGGCGCCCGCATCGTTGACACCGCCGCGCAGTTGGTAGGTCAGACGGCCAGTGTTGTTTGTGGACTGGTAGATGCCTCCCTGGTTTCCCGGCGAGGAGCTGGAGAGTCTGATGAGTCCGGACTGGGCGAAATCGAATGATTCGGATTCGATGAGAACGTTCAGGTGTCCGCTGCTTGCACGGAGTTCGATGAAGCCGGAGGTGTCAGTTGAGTGTCCGGCGTACATCACCGGGACGCCGGTGGCGTTGTTGGCGAAGAAGACCGATCCGTTGGAGTTGTTGAAGACACCGCCGGTCGGGTTGCCGGCGGCGGACGAGAGTTCGATCTGGTAGAAACTCTCTGGATAGAACCGGATCTTCGCATCGTTCGTGGATGAATGGACGACGAAGGGGGATGCGCCGCCGAGTGCGGTGGTGGCGAACGGCGTTGCGGAGAGGGGCTGGCGTGCTGGGAGGGTGACGAAAGCGCCGCTGCCTGCGGGGCTGCGGAGCTCTATCTGGAGATAGCGTTCCTGGCCGGTCTTGAGGGCGTCGATGCCGAAGTCGAGGGAGACGGTGAAGACGCCCCCGGAAACGGCGACGTTGTTGCGGTTGATCTGAGAGCCGATCTGGTTGCCGCCCGAGACGGCGTCCCAGAGGGTGAAACGGAGGTCTGCGTTCCCGGTGACGGGCGAGCCGGACTTCTGGATCTCGCCCTGGTAGGTGAATGCCGAGGTGACGGGCGCCGCGGGCGCGGCAGGGGCAACGGCCAGACCGGCAACGACAACGATCGCGGCGAGCAGGCGACGGGGCATCGTGGGTATCTCCATGGTTGTGGACAGGACTCTCTCTCGAACAGCCGGGCTCTTGGTCTCGGCGCTGAATGTACAACGAGGCCGCCCGAGACGGAACTGCTTTCAAGGTAGCAGATACCGGCGTTCTCTGGCGCGTGGGAAACGTAACTTTTCCGAACTCGGCGCGAAGCTGGGAAACCCTCGGCGGGCGGGCGTGGAGTCGCGAACAATGGACCATGTTGCCCATTCGCATTGCCTGCGTTCGGTATCTGAATACTTCGGTGCTTGTCGAGGGGCTTTCTGCGCTGGACGAGGTGCGGTTGATCCCGACGGTTCCTTCGCGGATTGCGGAGATGGTGCTGGGGGGCGAGGCGGATATCGGACTTGTCTCGCTCGCGGATGCGCTGCGGGGCGGGGGGGGCGGGGGCGAGGGCGGATCGGATTCGTCCGGTTTGACGCTTTTGCCTGTGGGGATGATCGGGTGTGATGGACCGACGCTGACGGTGCGGGTCTTTTCGCGTGTGCCGCTGGATGAGATCACGGAGATCCACGCGGACACGGACAGCCACACGTCGGTGGCGTTGGCGCAGGTGGTGTTGCATGCGCGGCACGGGCGGATGGTGGGTGTGAAGCCGTTTGATGCGCGTGAGCACATGCCGGTGTGGCTGAGCGGGGGTTCGGAGGAGGGTGCGTGGCCGGAGGCGATGCTGCTGATCGGGGACAAGGTTGTGACGGATTCGCCGCCGGCGGTGCGGTATCCGTATCAGGTGGATCTGGGCGAGGCGTGGCATGGGCTGACGGGTCTTCCGTTTGTGTACGCGGTGTGGGCGTGCCGCACGGGTGAGGAGGGGAGCGAGGGTGTGCGTCGCGGGTGCGAGATTCTGGATCGGACGCTTCGTCACAACATGACGCGGATCGACTGGATCATCACGCGGCGAGCGGGTGAGCATCGCTGGCCGCTCGATCTGGCGCGGATGTATCTGGGGTCTCTGCTGCGGTTCGGGATCGGTGAGCGTGAGCGTCGTGGGGCATCAGAGTTCGCGAAGCGTGCGCACGGGTTGGGGATCGTTGACCAGGGAACGTTGAGGTGGTTCGATGGGGCGGGCGCACCTTCGGCGTGTGTGTGAGCGATGCCCCCACTTCCACGCATTTCGGTCGGGGCACTCGCGCGGCTGGCGGAGGAGTTGCGGTTCGCGCCGCGTGATGCGCTGGAGCGCGATGTGGAGCGGATCGAGCGGCTGGCGCACGAGATCGACCCGGAGGCCCGGTATCCGGCGGAGTGGGTGGTGTTCCGCGTGACGGGCTTTCGGAGCGGGGGCGAGGACTCGCTGATGGTGACCGGATCGGAGCTGCTGAGGGATCTGTCTGCGCTGGCGGAGCGGCTGAGCGCGGTCGGCGGGCTTCGGGCGTCTGAGGGTGCGTACACGCTGGATGAGCTGGCGTCGAGATGGGGCGTGAGCACGAAGACGATCGAGCGGCTGCGGCGGCGCGGGCTGATCGCGCGGCGCGTGATGGGCGCGACGGGGCGTTCGCGGCTGTCGTTCTCGCGCGAGCCGACGGAGCGGTTCTTCGAGTTGAATCGCGGGATCGTCGAGCGTGCGGCGGGATATTCGAGAACGGACGATCGGATCCGGCAGCGTGTGATCCGCTGCGCGGGGCTGTATCGAGAGGCGGGATTGACGCTGAACCAGGCGGCGGGGCGGATCGCGCTTCGGTACAACCGGAGCAAGGAGGCGATCCGGAAGCAACTGATCAGGCACGACGAGATGTGCGAGGCGTCGGGGCGTGCGCCGTTGTTCGGGTGGCGTGCGCCGGTGCGGAGTTCGAGGTCGAGGCGGGCGCTTGAGGAGGTTTCGCGTGGGCGTGAGCCGCGGGCGATTGCTCGGGAGGCGGGGCGTTCGCCTGCGGCGGTGAGGCGCGCGGTGAATGTGCTGCGGGCGGAGCGACTGCGGGCGGAGTTTGAGGGGGTTCTGGAGCGGAGTGCGCGGGGCGAGCCCGCGCCGGAGACGTTGTCGGGTGGTGCGCTGGATGCGCCGGGTGTGGCCGAGGGGATCGGGTTGCCGGGGGAGACGGATCTCTTGGGGTTCGTGCGGGGAGCGCGGGAGCGGCGCGTGCCGATCGGCGCGCTCGAGCGTGCGCAGGCCGCGGCGGCGAGGGAGCTCGTGGTGCGGGCGGCGGCGTGGTCGCGCGCGATCGATCCGTTGTGGCCGTCGCCGGTGGTTCTGGATCGGACGGAGACCGCGCTGCGATGGGCGGCGCGATTGAGGAGCGAGTTGCTGCGCGCGAATCTCGCGCTGGTCATCGAGACGATCGAGGCGCGTGCGGGGCTGCGTCTTGAGGAGCAGCGCGCGGGGCGGGCGCGGGAGCTGGTGGAGATTGCGATGGAAGCCGCGGGGAGCGCGATGGAATCGTTCGATCCATCGAAGGGGGGTCGGCTTGCGGCACCGATCACGATGATGGTGACACGTGCGACGGCGCGATGGATGCGGGGTGAATCGGCGGCGATGCAGGAGCCGGCGGGGCGGGCGAGCCCTCGGCTGTCGGCGGGGGTTGTGATTCCGGACTGGACGCGTCGCGTTGCATCATGGCAGGCGTGGCTGGAGCCGGACGCGCGGGTGCGGGGCTCGATCGATGCGGTTTCGGGCGTGCATCCCTTGGCGTGCGCGGTGATGGGGATGCGTCACGGGTGGAGGGAGTGGTGCGAGCGTGCGGGGCTTGGGGCGTGCCGCCCTTCGACGTGCGCAGAGGTCGGGGCGCGGCTCGGCGTGTCGGCGACGAAGTGTGCGCGGCTCGAGCGGCTGTCACTACGAGCCGCGCTGGGCGGTCACGAGGGAGGGCAGGAGCGATGAGGTCGGTGGTGCAACGTGTGGCCGGCGCGTCTGTCTCGTGCAACGGGGAGACCCGATCGATCGGACGCGGGCTTGTCGTGCTTGTCGGGATCTATGAGAGCGATACGGAGCATGATCGGGCGTGGATGGCGGAGAAGGTGGTGAACCTTCGGATCTTCGAGGACGGTGCCGGGAAGATGAACCTCTCGACGATTGATGTGGGCGGCGCGGTGCTGCTTGTGCCGAACTTCACGATTGCGGGTGATGCGAGGAAGGGGAGGCGGCCGTCGTTCGATGCGGCGATGAGGCCGGAGCGGGCGGGGCCGGAGTTCGAGCGGCTGTGCGAGGATGTGCGCGCGCGGGGTGTGGATGTCGAGCGTGGCTTTTTCGGGGGGGAGATGATGGTCGAGATCCGGAACGACGGGCCGATCACGATCGTGCTGGACTCGCGCTGATCGTGGGCGGGGGAGCCGGCGAGCGAGGGACTACCTGTCCCACTTCCAACCGGGGCGGGCCTCGGGCCCGACCTTGTGGTTGAGGAGTTCCATGCGGATGAGTTCAACGGGGATCGCGCCGCACTTCAGGATCGCGTCGTGGAACTCTTTCTCGGTCATGAGCCCGGAATCGACGCATTCCTTTCGGAGGGTGCGGAACTGGAGGCCGCCGATCATGTAGGCGATCTGGTAGAGGGGGCCGTAGTCGCCGGCGATGAAGCGTCGGACCTCGCTGGTTGCGGTGAGGCGTTCGTGTCCGACGCGATCGACGAGGAAGTCGATCATCTCGGGGGGCTGCATCTGTCCGAGCTGAAACTTCATGGAGACGATGATGCGGGCGGCGCGGTGCATGCGCCAGAAGAGCATGCCGATGCGCTGCTCGGGGGTTGAGCCGTAGCCGACATCCCAGAGGAGCATCTCCCAGTAGAGGGCCCAGCCCTCGACGAGGAAGGGGGTTGAGAAGGCGCGGCGGTAGGGGCGTTCGCGCTGGGCGAAGAAGGCCTGGAGGTGGTGGCCGGGGATGAGCTCGTGGGGAGCGACGATGCGCATGAAGTAGCGGTTGTTGCCGCGCATCGACATCAGTTTGTCGTCGTGGGCCATGGCGCTTGTGGGGTATGCGATGAGGAATGCCTGGGGTCCGTAGGCGGCGAAGGGGAGGGTGCGCTGTCCCTCGGCGGAGAGCATGGTCTGGCGCCAGATCTCGTTGGCGAGTTCGGGGACGGTGAGCATGTCGCGGGAGGTGACGAAGTCGATGGCCTCGCGGGTGAGTTCGGTGGTGAGGGCGGCCTGCTCGCCGGGTCCGACGTGCTGCTTCTTGACGTGCTCGAGTCCATCGCGCCAGTTCTCGAAGCCGAGCTGGGTGGCGGCCTTTTTCATCTCCTGCTCGCACCAGGCGAACTCGCGCTCGCCGATCGCGAGGATCTCTTCGGGCGTGTAGTCGATCCACTCGGTGGCGAGATCCTGGACGAGTTTCTCGCGGCCGATGGGGTCGCCGACGAGGGGGTCGTCGGGCTCGCCCTTGATGCCGGCGATGTTCTCGCGGAGGAACCTGGCGTATTGGTCGAGCTCGCGCTGGGCCTCGTTGTACGGCGCGCTGACCCACCAGTCGAACTCGGGTGTGTACTGGGCGAAGTAGTCGTTCCACTGGCGGAGGGTCCAGCGGAGCTCGTCGATGGCGCGGGCGGCGCGGCGGGCGACGACGGGGGAGACTTCGAGGGGGGCCTGACCCTCGGCGTGGGTGGCGTTGCGCTGGTCGGCGGGTTTCTTGCCCTCTTCGATGCGCTGCCGGGCGGCCTTGATGCGCTGCTTGAAGGTGGCGAGGGTGGCGGCGGCCTGTTCGGCGTTGACGCCTTCGAGCCGGGAGCGTTGCTCTTCGAGGGCGACGATGTCGTCCTTGAAGGGGAGGATCTGGCGCATCTCCTCCCACTGGCGGCGTTTCTGCTGGATCTCGTTGTGGTCGGCTTCGAGTTTCGTGCGCATGAGGAGGTAGTCGACGCGGGCGCTGCGTCCGAGCTCGCAGTGGTTGACGGCCTTCAGGCGTTTGAGTCCGTCGGCGATGAGGGCCTCGCGCCGGGCGAGGGCGGCTTCGGACCACGCGGCGTCGTAGAAGATGGCGATGGAGCGTTCGTCGGCGTTGTACTGCTCGATGAGGGTGTGGAGGGAGTCGGTGTCGTCGAAGACAGGGGGTGCGGCGAGGGCGGGAAGCGCAGAGAGGAAGAGTGCGGCGAGAGGGGCGAGGGTGTGTAACCGGCGGGGCATCGATCGACTCCTGGGTGCTCGGCTGGACTTGCCACGCACAAGATACCGGCGAGTGGTGCCGGGCGTCGCGGAGCTGCTGGTTGCAGTTGCTCGCTCACTTCGCGGGAGCGGGAGACGATGGCGAGGGGCGTGCGTGTGACCTGCACCCCTGCGGGGTGCGATCGCCTCGTGGTGCGCTTTCCGTGGGTTGCGGCCGCCTTCGGCGACCTGACCCACGGCTGTCCACTCTCAGGCCTTCGGCCTGGAAGATTGTGTTCGCCCGCGTTGCGGCGAGGGGGCGTCGTCGCGCCGGGCGGGTTTCACGCGAACAATGGGGTGTGCCCGACGATCCCATCCCAGCCCCAACCGATGCCGACGGCTTCCTCCCGTCGGATACGCCGCCCCCGTGGGGGAGCGAGACGCGTGAGGATCGGCTGTCGCGCTTGTTGAAGAAGGCGCGGGCGTTGCCGGAGGTTCCGGGCGTGTATCTGATGAAGGACCACGCGGGTGTGGTTCTGTATGTGGGGAAGGCGTCGCGGCTGCCGGACCGGGTGTCGTCGTACTTCGTGCCGTCGGCGGACCTGGGGTTCAAGAAGCACCCGATGCTCGACCTGGTACACGACTTTGAGGTCCTGCCGTGCGAGGGGGAGTGGGAGGCGTTGCTGGCGGAGAACCGGCTGATCAAGGACATCCAGCCCCGGTTCAACGAGCGGCTGACGGACGACAAGACGTTTCCGTACCTGGTGGTGACGCAGCGGGAGGACTTTCCGCGGGTGTTCGTGACGCGGAATCCGGGAGGGATCGAGGAGGACGGGTCGGTCGCGCCGGAGATGAAGGGCGCGAGGATCTATGGGCCGTTCACGAATGTGGGGGCGCTGCGTGAGGCGGTGCAGATCCTGCAGCGGGTCTTCAAGTTCAGGACGTGCAAGCTGGACATCGTTGATGGAGACGAGAAGAACAGGTATTTCAGGCCGTGTCTTCTGTACGCGATCAACCAGTGTACTGCGCCGTGTGCCGCGAAGATCGGGAGGGAGCTGTATCGCATCGACGTGGAGCACTTCGTGCGGTTTCTGGGGTCGAAGCGGAGCGTGATGCTGCGGGAGATGCGTCAGGAGATGGAGCGGGAGGCGGCGGGGTTGAACTTTGAGCGAGCGGCGGTGCTGCGGGACCAGGTGCGGGCGATCGAGAAACTGGATGAGCGTGCGGATCGCTCGGAGGGGTGGCAGCCGGAGGCGGAGTTGGAGCGGCTGGACCCGAAGAAGGCGCTGGCGTCGCTGCAGCGGACGCTGGGGATGGAAGAGCCGATCCGGTGTGTCGAGGGGATCGACATCGCGCACCTTCAGGGCGGGGAGACTGTCGGCTCGAAGGTGTGCTTCGTGGACGGGCGGCCGTTGAAGAGCCAGTACCGGAGGTTCCGGATCAAGTCGGTGACGAACGATGACTATGCGTCGATCCGCGAGGTGGTGAGCCGCCGGTATCGGGAGGCGGGGGCGGGGCAGGAGTTGTATCCGGAGGTGATCCTGATCGACGGGGGATTGGGGCAGTTGCACGCGGCGATGGGCGCGTTCGAGCAGCTGGATGTGAAGCCGCCGATGGTGATCTCGCTGGCGAAGAAGGAGGAGTTGATCTATATCCAGGCGCGTTCGGAGCCGGTGCGCCTGGGTCGGGAGAACCTCGGGCTTCGGTTGTGCCAGCAGGTGCGTGACGAGGCGCATCGGTTTGCGCAGCACTATCACCACGTGCTGAGGCGGAAGAAGACGCTGGACGAGGAGTGAGGGGCAGAGCCGGGCGCAGGATGTTCTTGCATCCGGATCGTGGCCCGAGAACCGGAGTGCACTCTATTTAGCGGTTATTCGGGCGTTGTCCGGTCCATTTTGGCGCGCCGATCCGGTAAAGTCCGTTCTCCTTACGAGGGACGCGGGCGAGTGCTGCGTTCTCGGGTTGAGACGGTGCTTCGATCGATAGACGTGGGTGGTTTCTGCGGCGTGCGGCGGTGCAAACGCACATCGCGATCAGATTTTCGGCCGGCCCGCCTTGCGGATCGCGCCGACGTTGGAGATCGGGGCCAGACCCCGAGGGGAGCCGACGATGCGAGGACGTACTGCGAGAGGCGCCGAGGGCGGCGATCTGAATGGTGCGGCGGGTTGGTCCGGCGGGGCGGGCGCGGTGATTGACACGCTTGAGCCGCGGGTGCTGCTGGCGGCGGACCCGATCACGACCGACCATCCGCTGTGGGTGATGCAGCGTGCATCGGGCGCGATCGTCGTGGATGGGAACCTGAACGACCCGGCGTGGCAGAACGCGGTGCCGATCACGCGTGCACAGGCGTATCGGGAGAACAGCAGCGCGACGATCCGGATGCTGTACGACAGCGCGGGGGTGTATCTCTCGGCCGAGGTCGCGGACGAGTGGATCTGGATCGACGGACGGGGCTCGGGCGAGGGGCGTTACTGGGAGATCGAGCAGGACGATTCGGTGTCGTTCTATTTCGACATGAACAACTCGCGCGATCCGTTCTTCATGGAGAGCGACCGGATGATCGGCGTGGGGCTCGGCCCGCAGGGGGGCCCTGAGAACGGGTCGATCGTCACGAGGTACAAGTGGATCAAGGGAGACGGGCTCGGCTCGGGCGTGGGCGTGAACTTCGGCGCGTTGCTGGATGACGGCATCGTGTACGCGTCGGCGTATGTCGGCACGCCGAACAACAACGCGGACAAGGACAAGGGGTGGTCGACGGAGATCTTTGTGCCGTGGTCGTCGCTGGGCCGGACGAGCGCGCCGACGCACGGCTTCACGTTCGGGATGAACTTTGATGTGATCTTCGACAATGATGGCGGGCTGCGCGACCTGAACGTGAATCGGCGGGGCGTGAACAAGTGGACGTTGCCGGGGATCATCGACGACCATCTGCAGGGGGTTCACTCGTCGTCGTCATCGACGCTGGCGGGGCTGCGCGGCCCGATCAACTACGCGGAGGTGATGATCGTTGATCCGGCGGTTGATACGAGGCCGCGGGGGGTGTCGGATCTCGCTGTCGCGCTGACGACGGGATATGGCGCGAACCTGTCTTTCACCGCGCCGACCGGAACGTCGGGTGGCGCGGGGCATGTGGTGGGCTATCAGATTCGGTACGCCACGACGCCGATCACGAGCGAGGCGGCGTGGGACCGGGCGACGGTGTTTGAGAACGTGTATGTGCCGCGGCTTGCGGGAGGGGCGGAGGATCTTCGCCTCATCGGTCTCTCGCCGAGCACGGGGTATCACGTGGCGGTTCGGGGTGTGGACGCGATGGGGAATCCCGGGCCGCTCACGCCGAGCGTCGCGTTCACGACGCGGAGCGTGGTGCAGGACCCGAGCGGCGGGAACCGGATCGTTCCCTCGCCGACCGGTCCGACGCTGGTGCACGAGAACGGCACGCCGTTCGTGATGGTCGGCGACCACTTGGGTTCGTCGTGGAAGTACTGGCGGTCGTTGTTCCCCGGGGATGTGTGGGACCGGACGAATCTGATTTTCCAGAACTTCTACGAGAACACACCGGTGGAGGGGACGGCGGACGCTTACTTCCAGGAATTGAAGGACAAGGGGGTCAACACCTTGCGTCTGTACCTGGACTTTGTGTCGGACATCCATAACGAGAACAACCCGGACGGCCCGAACGGGTGGTACTGGCTGGAGTATCCGCGCGGGGTGTTCAACCCGGATATGCGTGACCACATGCTGCTCGCGCTGCAGAAGGCCGAGCAGTATGACATGCAGATCATTCTGTCGCCGTTCGGCTCGTACTTCTGGCCGGGCGTGTTCGAGACGATGACGCCGTGGCACACGAGCGCGGGCGGGCCGCTGACGGACCTGAACAACTTCTATCAGACGCCTCAGACGCTGGCGATGGCCAAGACGCGGATGAACACGGTGATCGACTGGCTGAAGTCGAGCCCGCACGCGCACCGTGCGATCGGTTGGGAGGTGATGAGCGAGTGGGACGCGATGTGGACGAAGAACACCGAGGGCGACTCGGTGCCGTCGCGGGACCCCGAGATGCAGCGTCGGGCGGTGTGGATCGGGGAGCTGGCGACGCACATCCGCGAGCGTGATCCGCTGCGTCTGGTGATCCAGTCGACGATCGCGCCCGATCCGCGCGGGCCGGTGGCGCGTCTGGCGTTCACGCACCGGGCGTTCGATCTCGCCACGCCCCACCTCTACACCATGGGGAACGAGGAGGGCGTGAACAACCCGCACACGGACATCCTGGTGAAGCCGGCGTTCGACAACGCGAATCTGTCTGCGTACTGGATGTCGAGCGACCACTTGAAGCGTCCGATGGTCAACGGCGAGTGGGGCCCGACGCGCGAGGTGTGGCCGGGGGGCGTGCCGACATACTCGCCGGGTTTCACGGCGGATGACGACAACGGTGTCTTCCGCGTGATGATGTGGTCGGGGCTTGCGTCGGGACAGATCGGCACGGGCCTGCGGATGCCGTCGGCGACGCTCGCGGGCAACGGCTTCCTGCTGTCGGACGTGATGCGCGGGGTGCAGACGACGGTCAGGGCCTTTGTCGATCCGTCGTACACGGGGGGCGCGAGCGGCGTCTGGATCGACTGGAGCCGCTTCAACTTCGGGACGCTCGCCGGGCGTTTGTCGGCTTCGAGCGCGTCGGGGAAGGGGCTGCACGCGTGGGGGATCTCCGACGGGTCGCAGGGCATCGTGTATGTGATGCACGATCGCAACGTCTCTTCGGGTTCCGTGTCGGACGGAACGCTGGTCGTCTCGGGGCTCGGGCGCGACATGGTGGTGGATGTTGAGATCTGGTCGCCGGGCCCTGACCAGTTGGGGCCGATCGCGACGGTCGAGGCGGCGTATGTGGGGATCGGGAATCTGTCGGTCACGCTTCCGACGTTCACGGATGACGTGGTGCTGAAGTTCAGGGCGCGTGCGAAGTCGCCGGAGCAGCCGCAGGTCGTGGTGGGCTTGCGCGCGGGGCCCCGGCAGTTGACGTTCGCGCTGGACGCTGCGGGTCGTCCGTTTGCGACGCAGGTCCACAACACGACGGGCGTGACGACGGAGATTCCGATCGCGCGTCTGACGCGGTTCGTGGGGCGGATCACGGACATGACGGCGTATGTGCGGGGCACGAACACGAACGTGGCGTATCTCGCGGCGACGGATGAGAACCGGAACCTGTGGCTCTTCACGGGCAACCTGCTGAACGGCGTCTGGACCGCGCGGAACCTGACGGTTGAGCGGAACTTCCCCGGCGTGACGGGGGATCTGACGACGTACCAGCCGAAGTGGGGCTCGATCCACATCGGCGGGGTTGACGCGAAGGGGAACGCCGTGAACTACTGGTTCACGGGTGGGCTTCCCGATTGGCAGTTCGCGAACCTGACGCGCCGGATCAACGGCCCGGTGCTTGTCGGGGGTCTGACCTCGTATGTGACGAGCTGGAACGGGCTCAACCTCGCGGGCGTGAACAGCAACGGGGACGTGATCGTGTACTGGTGGTCCCCCGCGCTCGGGGACGGGAACTGGACGTTCCTGAACATGACGCGGCGGTTCGACCTGCCCGCGCTGGTCGGACAGATCGATGCGTTCGTTTCGGCGGGAGGCGGGCTGAACATCGTCGGCGTCGATCCGAGCGGTCACCTTCAGCAGTACTGGTGGAAGCCGGGGCTCTCGCCCGAGCCGAACCGCTGGCGCGTGCGCGATCTGACGGCCGAGTCCTCTGGTCCGACGCTCAGGCCGGGGGCGCAGGGGTTTGTTTCGGCGGACGGGAACATCTACGTGTTCGCGACGACGGTGGATGATGAGCTGATCTCGACGCGGTATCGCCCCTCGAGCAACTCGTGGCTCTCGACCAACGTGACGCAGACGACCGCTTCGAGCGATGTGGGATTCCCGATCGGCGGCTCGATCTGGGGCTCGATTCTGCGCGTGGGCGCGAGGGCGAGATCCGATGATCCGACGCTGATCCTGTTCCGGTTCGATCCGACGGGGAGCGTGTGGACGGCGTTGGACACGGGGCGTGTGATCGCGGTGTGAGGGCGGTCGGCGGGGTCACGCGGCGTTGGCTTCGGGGGAGCCCCGGCGTTCGGTCGTCGGCGACTGATCGCGCTCGATGTGCCGGGCGATGCATGCGAGCAGCGCGGGAGCGTTGATGGGCTTGGTCTGGTAGTCGGTACACCCGGCATCGAGGCAGCGTTCGCGATCGCCCTGCATGGCGTGTGCGGTCAGCGCGATGATGGGGAGCGTGCGGCCGCTCGCTCGCAGCGCGCGGGTGGCGTCGTACCCGTCCAACTTCGGCATCTGCATGTCCATGAGGATCGCGCTGAACGGCTTTCCGTCTTGTTCTGCTCGCTCGACGGCCCTGATCGCTTCCTCGCCGTTGGGCACGATCTCGATGTCCGCTCCGGCTTTGCGAAGGTGGAATGCGATGAGGCGTTGATTGTCGGGTCCGTCCTCGGCGAGCAGGATGCGGCCCTCGATGCGCGCGGGCCGGTTGGCGATCCGTGCGGCGTCGGGCGCGGCGATGTGCGCGACGGGCTCGTGGTGGATCGCGACGCCCGAGAGGTCTCCGGTGGGGATGGCGAGGGTGAAGGTGCTGCCCGCGCCGGGGCTGCTGCGGACGGAGAGAGAGCCGCCCATGAGCTCGGCGATGCGTCTTGATATCGCGAGGCCGAGTCCGCTTCCGCCGAACCGGCGGGTTGGTGAGGTGTCGACCTGTGTGAATGGCGTGAAGAGACGCGCGACCGCCTCCTTTGACATGCCGATGCCGGTGTCGGTGACATCGACGCGGAGCATCGGCTCGGCGTCGGAGCCGCGCACGGCGTGCACCACGACGGTGATGGAGCCGGACTCGGTGAACTTCACGGCGTTTCCAACGAGGTTCATGAGGATCTGGCGGAGACGGAGCGGGTCTGTGGTGATGGAAACGGGCTGGGGATACTCGAATCTTGATTCGAGCGTGACGCCCTTCTCGGCGGCGCGGATGCGCATCAGCGATTCGATCTCGGTGACGATGGTTCGGACGCAGCAGCGTTCGGGCGAGAGGTCCATGCGCCTTGCCTCGATCTTCGAGAGATCGAGGACGTCGTTGATGATCCCGAGCAGGTGCTCGCCGTTGCGCCGGATGGTCAGGATGTGGGCGTTGCGCTGCTCGGGCGAGAGCGAGGGATCCTGGATGAGGTCCGCGAAGCCGAGGACGGCCGTCATCGGGGTTCGGATCTCGTGGCTCATGTTCGCGAGGAAGGTGCTCTTGGCGCGGCTGGCGGCCTCCGCTTCTGCCTTTGCGTCTTCGAGCTGCAGGGTTCGTGCCTCGACGAGCGCGCCGACAATCTCGGCGCGCTGCTCCGCCTCGGCGCGGCCGAGCGCGACGCCCCGCGCATCGCGCAGGCCGCGGGAGATCGCGAGGAGGAGAACCGAAACCTCGAAGAGCACCCATGCCGCGTGCTCGATCCACCGCCAACCCGAGCTTGCGGTGGTGCCGAAGACGGACATCGGCCACCAGAGACCCCTGGCCCAGTGATCGGCGGCGACGATGACGGTGGCGGTCACGAGCACCTTCCAGTCGCGATAGACGGCGAGGAAGGCGAGCGAGCCGAAGATATGGAAGTGCGTCTCGATTCTGCCGCCGCTGAGGTGGATGAGGAGCATGGAGAAGGCCATCTGCGCCGTGGCGACGCAGTAGCGTGTGACTGCGCGTCCGGGGAGGAGTATGGCGAGCGCGATGGGGAGGGACGCGATGACGCCGCCCAGAATGGCCGCGACCCAGACGTGGATGTGAAGTGTGCTGGTCTCTCCGATCCATGTTCTGGGTGAGATGAGCAGCGAGGCGAGGACGGCCCCGATCCACTGCAGGAGCATGAGACCCGCGAACATGCGGTCGGTAGAGGCGCGGCTGCGTTGCAGCCCGTCGCGATAGATCTGATCGGCCCTGGCGTGGAGAGCGGTGTCCGCCTGCGACGCGTTCATCGCTTCGCCCCCGGGGCGCAGTCTCGCTCATGCGTGATCTGGCAGCCGAAGACGGGGCTTGCCTCTGGTGTGACGCGTGCGAGGGTGAGCGTGTCGTCGGAATCGCGTTGGGCACGGAGAAGGGGAAGCACGCGTTCGTGCGCGGGGCTGTGTCCTTGCTGGCCCCGGGAGCGTGTGATGCCGCCCGAGAAGGCGACCGAGCCGGCGGCTGTCCGGACCACGAGGTGGCCTGATGTCAGGGCTCCATCGGCGTGGGCGCGGGCTGCTTCGGGATCGATGAGAACGCGGGCGCGCGGGATCTGTTCTGCGATACGCCAGGCGCGGCCCTTCGCCCAGTCGTCGGGGGCATCGGCGGGGCGGTAGACATGGATCTCGACGTCGGCTTCGACACCGGGTGAGGACATGAGAGCGGCGAGTTCGAGCAACGAGGCCCGAGAGCATGGGCATCGGGGGTGGACGTACATGCGGGCGAGGGGGCGGGGGGCTTGTTCTCGGGCAGCAGACTCATGGCCAGCGGGCTCAGGACCGATCGGGCCGGGCCGATTCGCGTAGTGCTCGATGAAGCCGATGCCGATGCCGAGCGTGCCGAGCCAGAGGCACACGATCGCTGCGAGAGAGCGGGTTGCGAGGAAGGCCTTCATGGAGGACTCAGAGCTGGGAGACACCGAGAGGGAGAGATGAGCGATTCGCCGTCAATGCATCGACAACGCCTGAGCGGGCGTTCAGCGATGGGCACCGGATCGACGCGCAAAGCGACCCTGGTACCCGGCAATAGGTGGGCGAACCGGGCGAGTATCAGTAGTTTTACCCATGCCCTTGCCGAGGCCGGGCGAGTGATGCGGCGCGAGAGCGAGCAGGGTCACTGAGTCGCTATACGGCGGAAGCGCCAGATTCCGTATCCTGCGTCAATCAAGAAGAGTGCCGCGACCGCGATTACAGCCGAGACATCGAATCCCGTAGGAATGCTGTGTTTTATTATTAGCAGTGCGTATATGAGAGAACCAACTCCGGCGAGGAGCATGGCCAGGAGACAGGCGCCGATGACAAGGTTTGAGTAGTCGTGTGTGCCGTGCGCTCGTCGGTCGATGACGATCTCCACAACAGTGCATCCCACAAGTGCCGCAATGTACAGGGTGATGATCGCGATCTGGTGCATCTGCATCCCGTTTCGTTCACGTGCCGCGGACGTTGCCGAAGAGTTCGATGTGCAGGCGGCTGCAGTAGCGCCAGCCGCGTGAGAGGCAGGCGTTGAGAACCCAGGCCTTGTGCTCGGGCGTCGGGGGCTTGACGCCCTCGGGCATGAGCATGATGTCGCTGGGCGCGAGGTTGGTGAGCTGCGCGAGGAGGGCGTCGATCTCGGCGAGGTCGGCGGGTTCTGAGTTCTGGGCGACGACGAACTTGAGTTGGCGATCGGGATAGGCGTCGATCAGTTGCTGGATGATGGGGATGTTGAGGCGGCGTTCCTCGTGGCGGGTTGCCCATGCGCCCGTGGGATCGCGCGGGTCGAGCGAGCCGCCGGGGCCGCGCGGCGTGGAGTTGGAGAGCTTGGGGCTCATGCTCATGAGCGCGCAGCCGGTTTCGGAGGGTGGACGGAAGATGGTGGCGGCGGTCTCGTAGGTGACGTGCATGCCGCGTGAGGCGAGCTCGCGACCGAGGGCGGCCATGGCATCGAAGAGCATGGGCTCGCCACCTGTGAGCACGGCGTGGCGGACTCCCCCGCCCCCCCCGCCCCCCCCACTTTCTGATCGCATGTGCGCAGCGGCCTCGGTGATGAGGTCATCGACGGTGCGTGTCGGGCCTTCGGGGTTCCAACTGGCATAGGGGGTGTCGCACCAGGCGCAGCGGAGGTTGCAGCCGCTCACGCGGCAGAACCAACTGGGGACGCCGGTGAGTTTGCCCTCGCCCTGCACGGAGACGAAGGTCTCCGCGATGCGGACGCGCGAGGCGTCGGGGTGTGCGAGTGGAAGGGTCATGTGTGAGGGGTGGCGTAGCGCGTGGGATCGGGGATGTCGGCGTCGGCGAAGCCCTTGATGCGGATGCGGCAGGAGTCGCACGAGCGACAGGAGAAGCCGCGGGGATCGGGGTCGTAGCAGGATGTGGTGAGTGAGAGGTCGACGCCGAGTTCGTGGCCGCGTCGGATGATGTCGGCTTTGGTGAGATCGATGAGGGGTGCGCGGACGCGGAATGGGCGACCCTCGACGCCGTCCTTGGTGGCGAGGTTGGCGGTGCGTTCGAAGGACTCGATGAACGCGGGGCGGCAGTCGGGGTAGCCGGAGTAATCAACGGCGTTGGCACCGATGAAGATGTCGCGGGCGCCGACGACTTCGGCGAGGCCGAGCGCGATGGAGAGGAAGACGAGGTTGCGGGCGGGGACGTAGGTGATGGGGATGGAGGAGGCGGGCGTGGCGTGCTTCGGCACGTCGATGTCGGCGGTGAGGGCCGAGCCGCCGACGAGCCGGAGATCGAGCGGGATGATGCGGTGATCGGCGGCGTGGAGGTGGGCGGCGATCTTGCGGGCGGCGTCGAGTTCGATGCGGTGGCGCTGGCCGTAGTCGAAGGAGATGGCGTGGCAGGTGAGGCCCTGGGATTGGGCGACGGCGAGCGTGACCGCGCTGTCGAGGCCACCTGAGAGGAGGACGACGGCGCGTCGTTGTGAGGAGGTTGATGAGAGGTCGGTCACGTCGCTTGGTGCGACCCCGAGCTTGCGCTCGGGGCTCCCTCAGAGCACTTTCTCAATGTACACGAGTGGAAGGGCCTTCCCTCGCGCCGGTACTTGCGTTCGAAGTTGGTGCCGACGAGCTCGCCCTCTCCCGCTGCGGAGGTCTTTGTGTACTCAAGCCGCTCAAAGGGAGGGAGGGGAATGTCAGCGGGGATCTGCGCGGGGCGCTCGGTGTGGGGTGCGGTCCAGCGGGTGAAGCGTTCTTCCATCCATGTCCAGTAGTCGGCGTGGTCGGTGACGATGCGGAGTTCGCCGCCGGGGATGAGGGCTCGCCACGCATCGGCGAGGAATCGGTCCTGCACCACGCGGTTCTTGTGGTGCTTGCTCTTGGGCCACGGGTCGCTGAAGTAGAGGTGGATGACGCGGACGATCCCGGGGGGCATGCGCCAGCGGAGGAACTCGGTGGCATCGGCGCGGAGCATGCGGGCGTTGGTGGCGTTGACGCGGCGGAGGCGGTCGGCGGAGTAGGCGTAGTACTCACCCTCCCACTCGATGCCGAGGAAGTTGGTATCGGGGCGGGCGCGGGACTCTTCGAGGATGAAGGTGCCCTTGCCGCACCCGATCTCGAGCTCGAAGGGGAGAGCGGGGTTCTTGAACCAGTTGCGCGGGTCGAGGCGGCCGCTGTCGGGGTCGGTGAGGATGGAGTCGGGGAGGGGTGGGAGTTCGGTTGGCGCGATACCGATGACGCCGGGGGCGTCGTCGAATTTCGTGCCGTGAAGGGGTGGGGCGGCCCCGGGGTCGTGCATCGGGGATGTTATGTGCCCGGCGGTCGCTCAGAGGAGGTGCAGGAACCAGCGGATGGCCCACGCGGCCTCGAAAGTGGCGAGCCACGCCAGGAACGCCCAATGGAGATTGGTGAAGAGCGGCCCGCGGATCGAGCGGAGAGTGATGGGCTTCGCCTCGGCGCGCATCGGGTGTGGATCGGTTGCGTGTGCGGCTCTGGCAAGCGATGCGTGCTTGATGGCGGTCCGGTGGAGGGGTGTGTGCGGGCTGTGCGACTGCGTGCGGAGTCCGTGGGGTGTCGCGCGTCGAGGGGGTGGGATTCCACACGCGGCCCACATCGGTTGTGGTGGGCGGTTGCGCCGATTGTGCGCCGATGCGGATTCGTGGCGCGGAACTGCGATCCAAGGGCGAGGTCGGACGTATAACAGTTCGGATGACAATTCGAGCCCGGGATTGACGCGGGGGGCGCGTCGGGCCGATAGCAAGTGCGAAGCGGCGCAGGATCGCGCTCCTCCCCCGGTTGACGGCGATGTGCTCGCCGCATGAAGCGGCGGGGCTTCTCCCGACAGCCAGAGCGAGCGTCCTTCCGGGTGCCAGTGCACGCCGCGTCCCTGGAGGGAACTCGCTATGGCCGACCTTGTGAAACTGATTGAGTCCCGCCTTGATCGTCAGCGCTTCCAGGAGCACCACTGGACGGGGACGTTCTCGGAGTATCTGGATATCGTCGCGAAGAATCCGTCGGTGGCGCGGAACGCGTACCAACGGCTCTATGACGCGATCATGGCGCATGGGTTTGAGCATTATCGCGTCTTCAAGAAGGATTGTGTGCGCTACCACTTCTTCTCTGACCCGATCGACAACGGAGCGGACGGGATCTTCGGGCTGGACTTTGCGCTGATGCAGCTGGTGGACTTCATGCGGTCCGCGGCCGAGGGGTACGGCACGGACAAGCGCGTGCTGCTGCTGCACGGGCCGGTGGGGTCGAGCAAGAGCACGATCGCGCGCCTGCTGAAGAAGGGGCTGGAGCACTATTCACGGACGCCGGAGGGCGCGCTCTACTCGTTCAGTTGGATGCTGGATGAGAAGTGCGAGGTCTCTCCATCGGCGCACGACGCGCGGATCGCGGCGGCGACACACGAGTTCGCCTGCCCCATGCACGAGGACCCGCTGATCCTGATTCCGAAGGAAGCGCGGGGCGATCTCCTGATGCAGGTGAACGAGGCGTACAAGCCGGAGCACCACGGGGGGAAGATCCGGTTGTACGGGGAGCCCGATCCCTTCTGCCGCAAGGTGTTTGAGGACCTGATGCGGTTCTACCAGGGCGACTGGCGGAAGGTGATGGACCACGTGAAGGTGCGCCGGATCGTGCTGAGTGAGAAGGATCGCGTGGGTGTCGGCACGTTCCAGCCCAAGGACGAGAAGAACCAGGACTCGACGGAACTCACGGGCGACATCAACTACCGGAAGATCGCGCAGTACGGCAGCGACTCGGATCCCCGGGCGTTCAACTTCGATGGTGAGCTGAACATCGCCAACCGGGGCATCTGCGAGTTCATTGAGCTCTTGAAGCTGGATGTGGCGTTCCTGTACGACCTTCTGGGCGCGACGCAGGAGCACACGATCAAGCCCAAGAAGTTCGCGCAGACGTACATCGACGAGGTGATCCTCGGGCACACGAACGAGCCGGAGTACAAGCGGCTGCAATCCAACGAGATGATGGAGGCGTTCCGCGATCGCACGATCAAGATCGACGTCCCTTACAACATCCGCCTGGATGATGAGATCCGGATCTACCAGAAGGATTTTTCCGCGCAGCGGATCAAGGGGATCCACATCGCGCCGCACACGCTGGAGGTCGCTGCGATGTGGGCGGTGCTGACGCGCCTGGCCGAGCCGAAGAAGGCGGGCCTGACGCTGATGCAGAAGCTGAAGCTCTACAACGGGAAGAGCATCCCCGGCTTCACCGAGGACTCGGTGAAGGAACTGAAGGAAGAGGCGCCGCGCGAGGGGATGGATGGGATCAGCCCGCGTTACATCCAGGACAAGATCTCGAACACGCTGGTCAGCCGCCAGGCGATCGAGGAGAAGACGATCAACCCATTCATGGTGATCAACGAGCTGGAGAGCGGCTTGTCGCACCACTCGCTGATCAACGACGAGGAGACGAAGAAGCAGTACCGAGAGCTGCTCGCCGTCGTGAAGGAGGAGTACGAGGACATCATCAAGGGCGAGGTGCAGCGGGCGATCAGCGCGGACGAGGATGCGATCCGGCGGCTGTGCGCCAACTACATCGAGAATGTGCGGGCGTACACGCAGAAGGAACGCGTCAAGAACCGCTACACGGGGCGCGACGATGAGCCGGATGATCGCCTGATGCGCTCGATTGAAGAGAAGATCGATATCCCCGAGAGTCGCAAGGACGACTTCCGGCAGGAGATCATGAACTACATCGGTGCGCTCGCGCTGGATGGGAAGAAGTTCGAGTACAACACCAACGCACGGCTGTACAAGGCCCTGGAACTCAAGCTGTTCGAGGATCAGCGCGACACGATCAAGCTGAAGAACCTGGTCTCCAGCGTTGTGGACGACGAGACCCAGCAGAAGATCGACATCGTGAAGCAGCGGCTGATCAAGCAGTTCGGGTACAACGACGTCTCGGCGACGGATGTCCTGAACTATGTGGCGTCGATCTTCGCAAGGGGGGATGTGAAGTCGAAGTGAGAGAAGAGAACGCGGAGTGACGCAGAGGGAAGGGGGAAAGGGACGAGGAAGAGGTTGAACGCGAAGATCTCGCCCCCCACAAGGACGCGAAGAAGAGGACTCAACGCGGAGGGCCGCCGAGGGCCGCGGAGAGGAATCGGAAGAAGTGCTGAACGTGGAGTACGCGGAGGAACGCGGAGAAGAGGGGAACGGGGGAAGGCCGGAAGAGTCTCGTCACGGAGCGTGACCGTCGCTATGAAGTCCGAAGCGGACTGCGTAGGCACGGGGAGCGTGTCGCCGTTGGCGACCAGCAGAGCTTGCATCTCGTTCATGCCTGCACTTTGAGAAGGCATGGCACCCCCCACCCATTGGCACACCCGCTGGACACATGGCGGCCGCTGGCCCCGTAGGATCACGCATTCTCGTCTGGTCCTGCATCCGGTCGGACACCTTTGATCGATTCGCCTGTTGAAACGGACACGGCGCACCCGGATCGAGATCCCCGGATGTGGGAGCCGGTGGCTTGGTCAGCATGCATGGTTCCTGGGGCCTTGGAGGTTGTGGTCTGAAGACTCTCAGAGGACATCGCGTGAGTCGTCTTTCTTCGCTTCACGTGGGCGTTGTTCTGGGGGCGTGCGTGCTTGCGTGCGTGGGGGCGTGCGTGGGTGCGGCGGGGTGCAAGCGAGCCCCAAGCAACGAGGCGGCCCGGGCAGAGCCGCAGTCGTTTGAGTTGGAGGTGACGACCCCGACACGGGCGATGCTTCCTCGGACGGTGCGTGTCACGGGGACGCTGTTTGGGGAGGAAGAGGCGACGATCGCCTCGAAGGTGAGCGGGCGTGTGGTGGAGATCCTGGCGGATCTTGGTGACTCTGTCGAACCGGGAGCTCCGCTCGTCCGCATCGACCCGACGGACTATGTGCTGGTGCGTGACGAGCGGGCGCGGGCGATGGTCGAGACGCTTGCTTCGATCGGCCTCAACGGGCTACCGGATGTGGATGAGGAGTTCTCGATCGACGAGGTGCCGACGGTGGCGCGGGCGATTGTTGAAGCCGAGAACGCGAGCGTGCGATTCGAGCGGGCCCGCCAGTTGGCCGAGCGCGAGCAGCCGCTGATGGGCCCCCAGGAGTTCAGCGATATCCGCACGGCGTACGACGTGGCGCGGGCGAATGTGACGGTGCAGCGGCTCGAGGCGAGGACGATCCTGGCGCGGGCACGGACGCTCGAGGCCCAGGTGCGGATCGCGGCCCAGCGGATCGACGATTCGACGGCTCGCGCGCCGGAGTCGGGCGAGGGTGGGGACCGGCTGTACAGGATCGCATCGCGGGGCGTCTCTGTCGGCGACTTCGTGCAGGTCGGCCAGGCGTTGATGCGTGTGGTCGATTCTGATCCGATCAAGCTGCGGCTCAACGTGCCGGAGCGGCGTTTCTCCGAGATCGCGCCGGGCCAGCGCGCCTCGGTGGTTGCCGACGCGGTCGATCCGCGGAACACAGATCCGGTTGTCGGCGTGGTCTCGCGGCTTGCGCCCTCGCTCGATGTCTCGACGCGGACGCTGCCGATCGAGGTGCTGATCCCGAACAGCAGCGGCGGGCTGAAGCCGGGCGGGTTCGCGACGGCGGAGATCGCCGTGGGCGAGGAGGACGCGCTGGTGGTTCCGGCGAGTGCGATCCTGACCTTCGCGGGCGTTCACAAGGTGATCATCGTGGCCGATGGATCGGCCCAGGAGCGGCGTGTGCAGATCGGCGCGCGTGCGGGCGATCTCGTTCAGATCCTGAGCGGACTGAAGGGTGATGAGACGATCGCGCGTTCGCCGCCGAATTCGGTGACGACAGGATCTCGTGTCCGCATCGTCGCGGAGACCGGCGTGGCGGGCGGGGGGGTCGGGGAGCGGTGAGCGTTCGGGGCGTGCTGATTCACTTCGCGGATTCGAGGAGCAGACGTGCAGAAGTTGGCTGAGATCTGCATCAAGCGTCCGGTGTTTGCCGCGATGCTGAACCTCACGCTGATCATCATCGGCGTGGTGAGTTACCAGCGGCTCGGCGTCGATCGGCTGCCCTCGGTGGACATCCCGACGGTGAGGATCAGCACGACGCTCGCGGGCGCGGCCCCCGAGGAGATCGAGACCGAGATCGTCGACGAGCTGGAGGAGGCGATCAACACGGTCGAGGGGATCGACGAGTTGCGATCGGTCTCCAACCCGGATCGCGCGTTCATCCTGGTCAACTTCAATCTCGAGAGGAACGTGGACGTCGCGGCCCAAGATGTCCGCGACAGGGTGTCGGGCGTGCTGCGCCGGCTTCCGAGGGATGTCGATCCGCCGAACATCAGCAAGGTGAACGGCGATTCGGACCCGGCCCTCACGGTCGCGATCTCAGGGCCGAGGTCGCAGCGCGAGCTGACGGAGCTGGCGGACAAGCTTGTCCGTCAGCGGATCGAGCGTTCGCGGGGCGTCGGCGAGATCCGTCTGGCCGGGGCGTTGATCCGGACGATGAACATATGGCTCGACGCGGACCGGCTCGACGCGCTCAGCATCCCCGTGACGGCGGTGCGCGACGCGATCGAGGCGCAGAACGCGAGCATCCCCGGCGGCAACGTCTCGTCGTTCGAGCGTGAGTACTCGCTGCGCACGGCGGCCCGGCTGCGCGACGAGGCGGACTTCGGCGATGTCGTGATCGCGACGCGCGACGGGATCCCGATCCGCGTGCGGGACGTTGGTCACGCGGAGGATGGAACGGCGGAGCTGCGGACGCTGGCGCGTCTGAACGGCGAGCCGACGGTCACGCTGGAGATCTATCGCCAGTCGGGGGCGAACACGGTCGAGGTGATCGAGGATGTCAAGAAGAACCTTGCCGCGCTGCGCTCGGAGCTGCCGGCGGATATCCGTGCGGAGGTGATCCTCGACCAGTCGAACTACATCTATGCCGCGTTGAAGGAGATCAATCTCCATCTGGTGCTGGGGAGCATCTTCGCGAGCGTGGTGGTGCTGGCGTTCATGCGGAACTGGCGATCGACGCTGATCGCGGCTGTGGCGATCCCAACGTCGATCATCGCGACGTTCGCCGTGATGGACGCGCTGGACTTCACGCTGAACGCGATCACGATGCTGGCGCTGGTGCTGATGGTCGGCGTAGTGATCGACGACGCGATCGTTGTGCTGGAGAACATCTACCGGTTCATCGAGGAGAAGGGGATGAGCCCGGTCGCGGCGGCGATCGAGGGGACGCGGGAGATCGGGCTCGCGGTGCTCGCGACGACGCTCTCGCTGGTGGTGATTTTCGTGCCGGTCTCGTTCATGTCGTCGGTGGCCGGGCGATTCCTGTACCAGTTCGGGATCACCGCTGCGGTGGCGGTGCTGGTCTCGCTCTTTGTCTCCTTCACGCTGACGCCGATGATGGCGTCGAAGATGCTTCGTGCGCCGAAGTCGGGCTCGCACGGGGCCGCGCCCGCGTCGAGGGGCGGGTTCTACCGGCTGATCGATCGTGCGTACACGGCGATGATCCGCTGGTCGATGGGCCATCGCCTGATCGTGATGGCGGGTGCGATCCTGATCTCTCTGACGTCGATCCCGATGCTGGGGATCGTCGGGCGGGAGTTCGTCCCGTCGGACGTTGATGAGGCCGAGTTCACCGTCTCGGTTACCGCGCCGGAGGGGACGAGCGTGGGGGCGATGCAGGCGGCGATGCTGGAGGTTCAGAACGTGATCCGGGCCGTGCCGGGGGTGACAGACACGCTCGTGACCTCGGGCGGCTTTACGGGCTCTCAGATCAACTCGGCCAGCGTCTACGTGCGCATCGAGCCGCACAACCAGCGTCTGTTCTCGTTCTCGCGCCTTATCGAATCGACACTCAGGGGCGCGCCGCTGGAGGCCTTCCGGGGCAACTACAGGCAGGCCGACGTCATGAACCGGATCGACTCGGAGCTCAAGCAGTTCCGAGAGCTGCGCTGCCAGGTCAGGAACTTCCAGGCGTTCAATCTCGGGGGCGGCCCGTTCGACGTCAACTTCATCATCAGGGGCGCGGAACTCTCGAAGCTCTTTGAGTATGGAGAGCGTCTGCGTGACCAGTCCATCGAGGCGGGCGGGTTCCGCGGCCTCGACACGTCGCTCCGGCTGAACAAGCCGGAGCTGCGGGTCTCGATCGATCGCGACCGTGCGGCGGACCTGGGCGTCGCGGCCCGCGACATCGGCACCGCGCTGCGGCTCATGGTCGGCGGCGCGGAGGAGGTCACGCGATTCCTTGATCCAGCGACGAATGAGCAGTACGACGTGCGTCTGCGGCTCGTGGAGGATGACCGGAGCCGCCCCGAGCTGATCGACACGCTGAAGCTGCCGCGCGAGGGAGGGGGGCTGGTCGAAGTGTCGAGCGTTGCGTCGATCACGCCGACGCTCGCGCCCTCGCGGATTGACAGACTCGATCGCCAGCGGATCATCGCTGTGCGGGGCGGCGTGGCGCCGGGTTACGCGCTGGGCGATCGCCTGGAGGTGATGCAGCAGCTGGCCAAGGACATGAACATGCCGCCGGGGTACTCGGTGTCGCTGACGGGTCGCAGCCGCGAGCTGGAGCGCACGTTCCGGGAGTTCGGCTTCGCGTTCCTTTTGTCGATCGTCTTCATGTATCTGATCCTGGCGTCGCAGTTCGAGTCTCTGACGCACCCGCTGACGATCCTGCTGTCGCTGCCGCTCTCGGTGCCGTTCGCGCTCGGGTCGTTGTATCTGACGGGCGGGACGCTGAACATGTTCAGCGCGCTGGGGATCCTGGTGCTGTTCGGCGTGGTGAAGAAGAACGCGATCCTGCAGATCGATCACATGAACGGGCTGCGCCGGGCGGGGATGCCCCGTGCCGAGGCGATCCTGTTGGCCAATCGAGATCGTCTTCGCCCCATCCTGATGACGACGCTCTCGCTCGTTGCCGGGATGCTGCCGCTGGCGGTTGGTACGGGTCCTGGCGCGGAAGAACGACGCGCCGTGGCGGTGGTGGTGATCGGCGGCCAGTCGCTGTGCCTGCTTCTGACACTGGTCGTGACCCCTGTCGCGTATTCACTGTTCGATGATCTGGGCCGGATCTTCAATCGATCACGCTCTGAGTCTGCGGCGGTGTCCTGAAGCGGACTGAGCGCACACGCCTCGGCCGAGCCGCGCGAGTCTTCCCCTTTCAGAATCCGAATCGATATGCGAGATCGGGCATGAACCGGTGAGGATACCTATTCCGGAGACCGATTCAGTGATCGGGCGGAACCTCCGCCGAACACCCGCCGAAACATATCTCGGCCGATCGGCTTTGCGGAGAGTTCCATGCAGACGAAGTCTTCCCGTTCTCGCGCCCGTGCTGTCGCTGCCATCTCCCATGCCGCGGCTGCGGCCGGGCGTGTTGTGGCGGGTTTCGCGGCTGTCGTCGGATCCATGTCGGCGCTCACCCTCGCGACGGGGTGCTCGGCGACGCGTTCATCCGACCCGGTGGCCCTGACCTCGCTGTATCCGGACCACGCGGTGAAGCCGGAGGGCGTGATCGTCGAGCACAAGAAGAAGCTCGGCCCGCCGCCTCCCGGGCATCCGAAGATCGTCGGCGAGCCGGTGCCGAACTGGACGTGGGAGTCGCAGTTCGAGCGGTCCTCGTACCCATTGAACTGGACGTTTGTCGGCCCTTCCGCGATCCCGTCAGAGTACTGGTCGGGGAACACGAAGGCCTCCGGGCGTGTGATCTCGATCGCGCCGCACCCGACGGACCCGAACACGTGCTACGCGGCCTCGGCCTCGGGCGGCCTGTGGAAGACGACCAACGGCGGGACGTCGTGGTTCCCGCTGACGGACCAGCTCTCGATCCTGAACAGCGGTTATGTCGTCGTTGATCCGGTCAACCACGAGCGTGTGTATTACGGAACGGGTGAGTACTGGACGAGCTCGAACGGCGACGGCCTCTTCCGTTCCGACGATGGCGGCGCCACGTGGACGCAGCTCGCGAACGCCTCGCAGGTCGGTTCACGCATCACCGGGATCGCCATCAACCCGAACAACACGGCCATCATCCATCTGACGAGCAACAGCGGAACGTACATCTCGTTCAACTCCGGGAGCACATGGTCGCAGCGAATGAGCGGCGCGTGCCCATCGCTCGCGCTCGATCCGATCAACCCGAACAACGTGCTTGTCGGGCGTCATAGCCAGGGCGTGTACAAGTCAATCGACGGCGGCCTGACATACACGAAGCTGGCGGGCGGGCTTCCGACGACGAGCATCGGGATGGTGCTGGTGGATCTGTGCCGCACGAGCCCTGATGACATGTACACGGCGATCGTTGGTTCGGGCGGCTCTGTGAACGGCGTCTTCCGCTCGACGGATGGTGGTGCGACATGGGTCAAGAAGACCGCGACGCCGAACTTCTGCTCTCCTCAGTGCTGGTACGACATCTACCTTGCGGTCGATCCGAACGATCCTGAGGTTGTGTATCTTGGCGGGGTCGATCCGCGGTACGCGGTTGCCGGCGTGCTCAAGTCCGTGAACGGCGGCAACTCGTGGACGGAGATCTCACAGTTCTCGGGCGGGACGCTCCATCCGGATCACCACACGCTGGTGTTCGGCCCGGGCAACACGATCTGGGAGGGCAACGACGGTGGCGTGTGGAAATCCACCAACGGCGGCGCATCGTGGATCAACTGCAACAACGGGCTGGGCACGGCGCAGTTGTACACGATCGCGTTGCATCCGGCCTTCCCCGATCGCATGCTGGGGGGGACGCAGGACAACGGCACGCCCGAGCGTGTGAGCGCATCGACCGAGTGGCCACAGTTGCAGGCGGGCGACGGCGGATTCTCGGCGTTCGACTACTCGAGTTCGTCGCGCAGGTACACGACATACGTGTACCTCTCGATCTATCGCTGGACGAACTCGAGCAGCCGCAACATCACCGGCCCGTGGGGGAGCGATTCGACGAACTGGATCAGCCCGCTGGTGATCGACCCGGTGACGCCGTCAACGCTGTACGCGGGCACGAACAGGGTCTGGCGCACCACCAACGCGACGGTCACGACGCCGAGCTGGACGGCGATCAGCACGAATTCGATCGCGAACGGCGGAACGCTCAACGCGATCTCGGTCGCGACCTCCAACAACAATGTGATCTACACCGGCTCCTCGAACGGACGTGTCTCGTACACCTCGAACCTCTCGACGTGGAGCACGCGATCCACGGGCCTGCCATCCTCGGGCGTGAGCGACATCATCATCAACCCGAGCGATGCCGCGGAGGCGTTCGCGTCGTTCTACACATCCACGGGCGGCAGGATCTTCCGCACGGTTGACTCGGGCCTGACGTGGACGGCCGTCGGCTCGAACCTTCCCTCGGGCGTCGTGCCGCGGGCTCTCGAGGTGGATTTCGAGTTCAACCCGCGCGCGATCTACGCGGGCTCGGGTGCGGGGATCTATCACTCGCTGGACGGCGGCGCGACGTGGATGAAGAACAACGCCACGTTCCCGAACGCCAACGTGGGCGACATCGCGATCGATCGCGCGCGGCGGCGGATCGTCGTTGCCACCTACGGGCGCGGCGCGTGGATGTCGAACCTGCCGAGCCCGTGCCCCGCCGATTACAACGGCGACACCGTGCAGGACGTGGTCGACTTCCTCGACTTCCTGGATGACTTCGGCGCGTGCGAGCAGCAGCCGGCACCGTGCGGCACGAGCTCCAACGCCGACTACAACGGTGACACGATCATCGACATCCTCGATTTCCTCGACTTCATCGACGCCTTCGGCCAGGGATGCCCCTGATCGAGGCATCTGACTCAGATAGAGCCGGAACCGCGCGAACGCGGACCCCCCACGGGTCCGCGTTTGCTTTCGATGAAGGGCGTGGCGATTGCCGCGCTCGGGGAGGCGCGGCGGCGCGGACGCCCTGGACCAGACGGCAGTACGATGGAGCATGCGCAGACAGATCCATGCCGCGATTCCGGTGCTGAGTGTCACGCTTCTCGCGGGCGCGGCTGCGGCATCCGAGCCGGAACGCGGCGAGGCCCCGAGTGCGAAGAAGCTGCTGTTCATCGGTATCGATGGAGTCCGCCCGGATGCCCTGGAGGTCGCAGAGACCCACTCGCTCGCGCGCCTCAGAACGCAGGGGGCGTATGCCGCGGACGCGCAATGCGAGGATCTGACGTTCAGCGGCCCCAACTGGTCAACGATTCTGCACGGCGTGCATCGGGACAGGCACAACGTGACGACGAACGACTATCGCCGCGCTCGCATCGAGCAGTACCCGGATCTGTTTGCGCGGCTCGAGGCCTTCAATCCGAACCTCAACACGGCGCGGCTTGTGACGTGGGACGCGATCCAGAAGTTCCAGCCAACAGGCGCGGATCTTGCGATCTATTACGATTATCAGGAGAACGGGGACGAGCGTGTCTCGGATGACGCGGCCCTGCTGATGCGCGGGGAGCACGCCGACCAGCCCGTCAACGCGGATGGTTCGCGCGACATCGACGCGATCTTTCTCTATCTCGGCGATGTCGATGTGGCGGGGCACGCGCACGGCTTTGATCCGTCACGGCGTCTGTATCTCGACGCGATCACGCGCGCCGATCGGCAGGTCGGGCGCGTGCTCGACGCGATGATGTCCAGGCCCGGCTACGCGTCCGAGTCGTGGCTTGTCATCGTCACAACGGACCACGGGGGCTCGATCGACGGTGAGCACGCGGGGGGCACGTTCGAGAAGCGGACCATCCCGTTCATCGTCTGGTCGAACGACGCCACGGTGATTCCGCATCGCATCTTTCCGAACCCGAAGAACGTGGACGGTGTCAAGACCGCGCTCGCCCACATGGGCCTTGCCCCTGAGTCCCTCACCGACCTCGACGGGAACATCGTCGGGCTCGCGCCGAGCTCGCCCCCGCTCGCCGCGTTCGGCGTGAACCTGATCTACAACGGCGATGCCGAGGATGACAGGGGGTTCGATTCGTCCGAACTCGACCAGGCGATCAGCGGATGGATCGACCCGGGGCCGCTGGGCTTCACGGTCATCCGATACGGCGCGCCGGGCTTTCCCGATGCGGAGACGGTCGGCCCTGTCGAACGCGGGCGGAACTTTTTCTGCGCCGGTGCAAGCGAGGAGTCCTCGCTCTCTCAGATGATCGATCTCGCGCCTCTCCGTGAGCAGATTTCAACCGGGAGGGTGCGCTACATGCTGGACGGGTGGCTCGGCGGGTTCGAGCAGCAGGAGGATTCTGTCGAGGTCATTGTGCTCTCGTATGGGCGGGACGGGCGAGAGGTTGCGCGCACCTCGATCGGGCCGGTCACCGCATCGGAGCGAGGCGGCACCGCGTTCGTCCAGCGAAGCGCCAGAGGGCTTCTCCACCCTGATGCGGAGCGGCTTGAGGTCCGGCTCATCGGCCGACGCACCGAGGGCGTGAGCAACGACGGATACGCCGACAATCTCTCCCTTATCCTGGCGCCACCGCGCTGATTCCGCTCCCGCGTTCGGCGCGACGTGTGAACATGGGCAACGGCGGACGGGCACGGGCAGTGACGATTCTTCCCATCTGAACGAAGATCGTGTTGAGTACGACGGCCGATTCGTGGTACGTTGGTGGCTTCTGGAGGTCCTTTGCATGTCTCACTCTCGCGCGTTTGCTCTTGCCATCGCTGCCTCTGTGTCCGGAGCCGTCGCGGCACAGGACTGGACGAATGCCGGCGGCAACTCAGGACGGAACGGCTTCACGAACCAGCGCGGTCCCGACAGCGCAACGACGATCTGGACCACAGCGCCGAGCTCGATCATCGCGTGGCAGCCCGTTTCAGATGGTTCGACCGTGTACGCGGTCCGTCAGACCGGATTCCCCCCTGAGCCCTCCTCGAATCTCTCGCCGATCTTCGCCCTTGACGTCGGGACCGGCGCGCAACGCTGGCGGAAGGACATCCCCTTCCTGACGGGACAGTGGACGACATGGGTCGCGGGTGTGAAGAACGGGCGTCTGTACGCCTCGCGCGCCGGGAACGGGGCGAGCGTGAACGCGAAGGTCTTCTGCCTCGACGCCGCGACGGGCGCGGAACTCTGGCAGTCTCAGGACACGGTGAACTCGGGGCCGTATGACGGCGTTGTCTTCGCGGACAACGGCGACCCGGTCATCGCCGATTTCAACCGCGCCACCCGCATCGACCACATGACGGGCGCGACCGTCTGGCGTGTGAATCGAGTCTGCTCGGTCTCTTCGTCGTGCGGCGGCGCGATCCACAACGGCGCGTTGTACGTCGCGGATGCCGTGGTCGGGGGGCACGCGATCAAGAAGTTCGACCTGGCGACGGGCACGCTGCTGTACCAGTCGAGCGTGATGCCCGGCTTCACGCTCCAGAACACGCCCTTCATCGGGTCCGACGGCACCATCTATCTCTCACGGACGCAGAACAATGCCGCCGTGGATTTCTTCTATGCCTTTGAGGACACGGGCGCGTCGCTCGTGCAGAAGTGGTCTGTTCCCGCGCAGTGGACGACCTTCTCGGAGTATGCCGCGAACCCGAGCGACGGTTCCGTGTACATGATCGATCCCGGCCTGCTCGTGACGCGTCGCGACTCGGAGTCCGGTGCGCTCATCGCACAGGCGGAATCGCCGATCGTCAACGACGGGAGCAACACCACCGTGCGGATGGCGGTTGACCAGCGCGGCAATCTCTACGTCTCGAACGGCGCGTTCACGAACGGGCGCGTCTACTGCTACGACGAGAACCTCGACCTGCTCTGGTCCGTGCCCTTCGCGTCGATCAACATCGGCGGACCCTCCTTCGGCGAGCGCGGCACGCTGATCGTCGCCGGAACCGGCACGAACATGCGCGCCTACCGAACCTCCTGCCCCTCGGACGTCAACGAGGACGGCGAGACCGACATCCTCGACTTCCTTGATTTCCTCGATTCCTTCGGCACCTGCGATGGCTCACCCGCGCCGTGCGCGGGCTCGAGCGGCGTCAGCGCGGATTACAACGGCGACACGCAGGTGGACATCCTCGACTTCCTCGATTTCTTCGATGACTTCGGCAGCGGCTGCTGAGATCGAATCCCCCCCACCCCCCACCACTCCCCCACCACCCCCCCCACTCTCCCCACCAACACAGCCAACCGCCGCACGCTCGGCACGCGTTGTTGGTGCGTGCGTGCCGGGCAAACCCGAGGGCTTCGGCTGAGATAGAGTGTGGGCATGGCTGAAGGCACTTTGTGCATCCTCTCGCGTATCGGCGCGGTTGCGGCGATATGTGCCGGCGCGATCTCACTCCTGGGGGGATGCGCGTCGAACAAGGTTGATCCCGAGTCGCGATCGGTCTCGGTCGCCCCGGGTCAGTACGAGGCGGCGTTCGATGCCGCACGAGAGACACTCCGCCGATATGACTTCACGCTGGATCGCGTGGACGCCCGTTCCGGCGTCATCACGGCGGGCCCGCGTTTCAGTCTCGGGCTGATGAACCCGTTTGATCCGGTGCAGTCGACGGCCGAGCAGGAAGTGCGCGAACTCGGGAATCAGGAGGGACGGAGGGTGCGGATCGTGTTCGCACGCCCGGACGACGGCCAGACGCAGGCGATGCAGGACTCTGTCCCCTCGTCCGACGATGCGTCGGAGGTGTACGCGGAGCCACCGCCGCCCGATGGGCTGCTGGCGGATGGCTCGCTGCTCGCATCGCTCGACGACGATCTTCGCAATGAGCCGGGCGCGATGCTCTTGCGTGTCGATGTTGTTGTCGATCGCATCTACAGGCCGGGTCGACGCATCGAGACCACGTCGATCCGGCACTCATCGACATTTCAGGATCCCGACCTGACAAAGCGCGGCATGCAGCCGTCGTACTCGGTGTCGCGGGAGCGCGACGACCTGCTCGCGGCACGGTTGGCCGAGGATATCCGCAAACGCCTTGCATCAGGCAAGTGACTCGCGGCTTTTATTGGAGCGACGACATGATGGTCTCGGACTCGATCACGATCAACGCCCCGCGTGAGCGGGTCTTTGAGGTCTGCTCGGACATCCGCAACGCTCCGTCGCGGATCCCGGAGATCACACGCGTCGATGTGCTCGGTGATGGGCCGATCGGCAAGGGCACGCGCTGGCGCGAGACACGCATCATGTTCGGCAAGGAGCACACCGAGCTGCTCGAGATCGCGGACTTCCGCGCGCCCGAGTTCTACGCGGTCACGGCCCACAACTGCGGCACAGACTACTACACGACGTTTGACTTCAAGCCAGAGGGACCAGACCAGACGATCGTGACCTTCGCGTTCGAGGGTGTGCCGACGACGTTCATCGCAAAGCTCGCTGGGATGCTGATGGCGCCGATGATGAAGAAGACGCTGATGAAGTGCATCGCATCGGACCTTGCGAACCTGAAACGCGCATGCGAGGCACAGGCCTGATCGGCGCGCCGGGCGGGGATCAGGGCGACCGGGGCTTGAGGTAGTCGTTGTCGAGTTGCCAGATTCCGGCCGTCTTCCGGTAGAGAGGGCGCACGGTGCCGGGTCCGGGATCCTGATTGTCTCGCAAGAGAAGGATGAGGTCGGAGAAGGCGGCGGGGTGCTGGAAGATATAGCCGTGGGAGGTTGTCCCTTTGACGTCGCAGTTGATGAGCTGGAGGGTGGTGATCTGATCGATGAGTGCAAGCCCCTTGGGGTCGAGTTTTTCGACTTTCAGGTCGCCGAGGCGGCTGCGGCCCCTGAAGAGCCAGTTGGACACGCTGAGTGCGACGTCCTCGCGCGAGGTGTAGATCGCGATGCGGTCGGCGACGTGGATCAGGCCCTCGTTGAAGAAACGCTGGATGAAGACGTCCAGGTCCATGTCGGGGGCGGCGAGAACGAGGGTGCGGAGTCTGAGCGCGCGGTAAATCTCTGTGTTCTGGTGGATCTCGTTGATAAACTCGCGTCCGGCCACGGGTGCGAAGAGGGATCGTCCGTAGAGGCCTCGCATCTCGTACTGGATCTCGCGGAGTGCGGTGGAGGCGACGTCGGTGCCGCGTGAGTGCGAGATGATGTGGATCTCGGTAACGCGGGGCGAGGCGACGAGCATCCAGATCAGCGACTTGAGCGGGACGACGGAGTATTCACCGGACTCGCGGTCGTAGGCGTATCCCTTCAAGCCGCCGGAGCCGGCCGGCCACGAGAAGCAGATGGGCAGACCGGGTCGGGCGGCAAAGTGCCAGGACTCGGCGACGCGGAAGACCGAGTCGTCGAACGTGTTGTTGTAACCGTGGACGTAGATGTATGCGGGGCCGCTGCCGCCGGGACCGAGCCAGGTGTCGAAGAGCCGATCGAACTCGTCCTTGGCGGCGGTGATGGGCACGATGGCATCTCTGGCGAGTTGGATTCGCCCATCCTCAACGACCATGTAGTCCATCACCGGCTTGACGACGCCGACCGGCTCGACGGACGCGACGCGGATGTGGTAGTGGTGGTCGCGCGGGACGGTGACGCTGTCGTTGACGAGCTTGTCCCAGGTCGGCTCGGGGGAGAGTGCGACGCGGGCGATGCCGTATGCAAGCTCCTTGGATCTGCCGTAGCCGAAGCGGGGGCCTTCGGGCGTATGTCGATCGACGGCCCTGTTCGTGACATAGAGCACGGGGATGTCCGAGGTGCGGAGGTGCTCGGGCACGTCCTGGAAGTGCTGACGCCCGGCGTCACTGCGCATGACGTAGGGGGCGTCGATGAGGCGGTGCTTCTGGCACGCGCCGAGCGCGCAGACGCCAAGCGAACTGACGCAGAGAAGGAGGAGAGTGAGGAGCTGGCTGGGGGTGCGGCGCGGGTGTGTTGAGTCGGTGGCGATGGGCATGGTCTGTGCCTCGGTGGTGATCTTTGCGGCACGCGGCCGCGGGGTGTTGGACGCGCGTAGGATAGTGTGATCTCTGACATCACGGGGCCGAAGTGGTATCGACCGGACATGCGAGGGTCGATGTGGCGCGTCGTGGAGCATGCCGGCCACGTAAAAAGCATGCACAATTTCAGCTGCCAACAACAGCTACGCTCTGGCCGCCTAATCGCGGCTACGTTCCGTATCTGACGCCCGATGGGGTGCGGAACGAAGACATCGGGCTGGGCCAATCCTGCCGCACGCGGGGGTGAGGCCGAGATGTATGCCGGGTGCTGTGTTCCGCGGGAGGTTTTCACTCGCCGCCCGCGGTTCGAGATAACAGAGTGACTACACGCGTAGAGGCATCGATCTGACTGTCCCGGCACGGGGGTTCGATTCCCCCCGGCTCCATTCTCTCATTCAGCGGCAACTTGCGGAAAGTCGCGGAATCTCGCGGAGATCCGCGTCGTTCTGCGCAGCGCGCCGAGTTGGCGCGTTTCCCGATTTCCGCTGCTTTCCTGCCGTTTCCGACGCCTTCCGCTGCGCCTGGCGCTGCGCGCATGGTGCGGCGGTCGTCGGGGTCGCACTCGCGGCCCTATCAAACAGTTCGTCGGGAACGGAGTTAGCGTAGTGCTTGCCGCTAATGGTGATGCTGTGGCCGATCCACTTGCTCACGGCGAACTGCGGGTAAGTCATCGCCCATTCCTTTTCGCACGATGACCGAAGCGTCTGCCAGAGCCGTGCCCATGGCTCGACACCGGCCGCCGCCCAGATGCGGCGAACGCGCCGGATGACCGCCCCCTTGCCACCGATGGTGACCAGCCGCGGCTCGCCCTCGGGCATCGAGTCGAACCGCTCCTGCAGCAGCGCCATCAACTTCGGGGTGATCGGGACCACCCGCTGGCCGTGCCCCTCCCACCGCTCGGTCTTCGGGCTGTGAACCGTCAGGCGACCGCGCTCGAAGTCCACGTCGGCCCACGTGAGGCCCTGCGTTTCGCTCGGAACGCGCAACCCGGCGTATCGGGCCAGTCCGAAGGCCAGCCGCCACTCCGAGTCCGGACAGGCGTCGATGACCCGATCGATCTCGTCGGGCGTGACGTACCGGGTGTACTTGCTCGGCGTTGAGCCGCTCCGAAGCGTCTCGAACGGGTTGGCGTCGATCGCCTTGCGGCGTTTGGCCTCGGCGAGCATGGTCTTCACGTTGCCAGAGTGGGTTCTGATGGCCGCCTCGGAGAGCCCGAGGTCCTTGAGCGACCTGCGCCACGCGACGGCTTCCTCAACGGCGATCTGCCGCGCGGGCCGGTCTTTGTCGAAGAACTCCAGCAACTTCACCTCCGTCTGCCGGAGTTTGCGGATGCTCTCGGGCTTGAGTTCACCCTCTCGTTCGGAGATGTAGGCGCTCACCAACCCGCCGATGGTTGCGTTCTGGCGGTCCGGCACGAGGCCGACCGCGACGAGTTTGGAGTAGAGACGCTCTTCGAGGGTCGAGAGCCAGCGGCAGGTTTCGTCCGTGGGAGAGTGACCGTGCAGCGCCGCGGCCGCGAGATCCTCGACGCGGACCTTGACGGCGTCGGCGTACCGCTTCGGGACCTGCCCGAGCGTGATGTGGCGGGCGGCCCCATTGCCATCTCGGAACGTGATGAACCGGCTGCCGTTCGGTCGTGATGTGACGCTTGCCATCGGGCGGACCTCCGTGTCGCAGTGAGGGCTCGGCATGCCGAAGGGTCAAGGAGACTCCGGGAGTGGGTCGGCGGGATTGGCCGCGGGTGGCGGGCGGTCCGCGTCTGACACTGACGAAACTGACGAAACCTCGTTTCGCAGGCCGCGAGGGGCGATTGGTGCCGCCGTGGGCGGGGCTGTGTCAGGGGTCGGCGCATGGGCCCGCAGAACAAACTGCCGCGACGGACGCCCCCCACGCGGGCCAGGTGCGGGAGTGGACCAGTCCCCGTGACCGGCCTTCACGAGGGCTTCCAGTTCCGATTCGGCATCCGACACCCGATCAAGAGACCGCGTCCTCTGCCAGTCGCGGATGCTGACCGAACCGCCCTGTTGTTGGATGAGCGCGAGGCGACGACGCAGGACTCGCTGCTCGGCTGGCTCGGTGATGCTCAGTCGCGCGTGACGCTCCGACGCAGCGAGATAGTCGGCCCACGCGATCGCGGCGGCCATCGTCTCGGCGTCGATGCTCGGCGCGTCGACCGGTGTACCGGATCTGCCCCACGTCGCCAGCGCGTGGAGCGTGAGGGCGATGCGGAGGACGAGTCCGCACACCTTGCCGCCCCACGCCCTTCGCTCGGCAAGGTCGCCAAAGCCGAGCGCGGCTTCGGTGCGCAGTTGGAAGGCGTGATAGAGGGCGTCGGCCTCTGGGCTCAGGCCGATGATGACTGGGCCGTTGTCGGGGTGATCGCTGGGCATGAACGACAGCAGACGCAAGAGCGCGGCTTGCCACGTCTCACGGACCGCCGGTCGAATCGGGGCGGGTCGGACATCTCGGGAGCCAACGAGATCGGGCGGCGAGATGATCGCGAAGCGCGCGAGCAGACCGCGCCCCTCGGCTTGGGGATCGCACCACACCGCTTCCACCGCTGCCCGCTGCACACACAGGGCCACCGCGAGCGCCGGGCGGTCGATCACGTCAGACGGGCGACCGACGCGCTGCGCCCGGATCGGGTCGCCCGCGTGACCTTTCAGCATCGCGCCGTAGTTCCGCACGCCCGAGTACCGGCCCTGCACAATGTCCAGAGCGTCGCCCTCGGCGCTTGCGAGCAGGGCACGGCCGTCATTCTCCTTCATCTGGCGGACCAGCGCTTCTGGCGTTGGCTCGCTTGCCAGCAGCACAGGCACGGTCGGCACGGGCGACGCACCCATCTCCTGCGCGAGTCGAATCGTCTCGCCCTCCAGCCGAGCTCGCTCTTGGGGATCGTCAGACTTCGCTGCCTGATCTTCGAGGGCTCGGAGGCGTCGTTCAGCGATCCGGTGCTTCTGGGCCGCTGCGGCAATGACGGGGCTCATTTCGTGGCATTTGTCGGCTTCCCACTTCAAGATCGGCTGCAACAGTTCCGAGAGCACGGCCGACTTCCGAGTTCCTGGTTCGGAGAGCGCGAGAGCCCAAAGCGGTGCGGGTTCAATGTGATCTCCATGGCCGCGCACGCACGCGACGTTGCAGATGCACGCCGAAGCGATCGCCATTCCAAGAAGGGCCGCCATCTCCGGCGGCGTTTGTGTGGAACGGGAAACGTCAGCGAAGAAGTCGCGAATGGCGGCGAGGTCTGGGGTGAAGAGTGTGGTGATGTCGAACACAGGACCGTCGCCGTATCCACCCACGACGGACGGCTCCAGCACAAACGGCTTGGCGGTCTGGGCCAGAGAGTCGATCTTCGCAAGCACGACCTCGGCGTCGCTGCCCTCCATCGCGAGCACGTCCACGATGTCACCACGCGGCGGCAGCCCGGGCCAGTGCTCGACGAGACGTACGACGCGGACTTCAGCGGCACCCGCCGCGAGACACAGCCGGACGACATCGGCGGCGTACTCCTCGCCCGCTTCGTCGTTGTCCGGGAGCAAGACGACGACCTTGCCCCGCATGACCGACCAGTCCGACTTTGATGCCGCCTGGCTGCCGCCCGCGCTGGTCGTGGCGACGAATCCGATCGACCTTGCCGCGTCCACGCACGTTTCACCCTCAACCACGAGTACCCACGCACCGTCCGGCAGGCGTGCGAGTTCCGGGAGATGTAGCAGTGGCCTCGGCTCTGGATGGGCTTTGATGACCCACCGCTTGCCACGACGAGAAACCGGTCTGATCTCCTTCTCGCCTTTGGGAAGGTCCCAACGGGCGACCTCAAAGACCGGATCACCCGCGATGGCACGATATGTCCATCGCCGAGGTTCGGAGCCGAGGGTTCTCTCCAACGCGGCGACGGCTTCGTCGGCTGTTGCGAAGGAGCGTTGGTCGGACTCGCCTCGCGATTGAGCGGCCCTCGGGGAAGCCCGTCGTTGGCTCACCTCCCCATCACGGGGCGGCATGAGGTCCTTCATCGAGAGCCCAACAGCGGCCACGACTTCCTCAGGGCGACACCCAGCGTGACAACGCACGAGGCAGCGACCGTCGTCCCCTTTGGCGATGCTCAGGCTGGGACGGTTATCGTCGTGGGCGGGACACTGGCCGACCCACCCGTCGCCGCTGCGGCGGACGTGAACGCCCTTGGCACGGAGCGTCGCAAGAAAGGAATTGGTGGGGTCGTCGGAGGTGCTCAAACGTCACCTCCCCCACGATTGCCCTTCGCGGCATCGATGAATGTGCGCAGGTCAGCGGGATCGATTCGCACGCTGCGCCCGAATCGCGCACTCAGGAGCGATCTGGTGCGAACGTACGTTCGGACGGTCCGCTCCGTCACGCCAAGTACCTCGGCGGCCTGGCGGTAGGTAAGCAGGCGCTCCAACTCAATGGTGGGCTCCCGCGTTGAGAGCGCGATGTCGTGGCTCATGCGGCACCGCCACTCTGCGACGCACCCACCGGCATCGATGAGCCATTGGACTTCGCGGCTTGCTCAGACAGCCAACGCGTGAGGTCCGCGACCGGGAACACGACTGCTCGGTTGATCCGCGCATGAGGGATCCGGTTCTGGGCGACCAGCGTTGCCAGCAGGCGAGGCGAGATGCCGAGCGCCTTCGCGGCCTCGGACGACCGCAGTGCAAGGACGACGCCTGACACAGCGCGGATCGACCTGGTTCGGTCACCCTCCATGCGACACCTCCCGCCCACGGGACGCATCGATGGCTTCGAGCTCCTTACGCACCAGTTCTACGGCCGCCCGGTCGTACAGACGCAGCCCCCCAGCGCTCGCAGTGGGTCGGATGTGGCTTCGCGTGCGAAGCACATGAAGTACCCGGTGAATCGGCACACCGAGATCGGCGGCAAGCACACCGGCTGTTCTCAACTTTGGTACGGGACCTGGGGCTTTCACGTAGCGGGCTCCTTCCGGGATACATCCCTTTGAAGGAACACGCGCGCGCACGTGCGCAACCTGGAAGTGCTGGAATTCTCGATACGGACAGCACCCCGGGCGCGCACGTGCGCGCCCCCCTGCGCGACCCATCAACCCCTAGCTGTTCGCTTGCTTCCGCTTTCCTCGCCGCTGACGCGCGCGAGATGCGGAACTGCCTGCCCGCTCGTCTTTCTGTTGCTCTTGATACAACTGCGCGATGCGGCGTTGCTGATCAGGAGAGAGCGCTCGGAGGCGTTCTTGCTCAGCAGGCTTCGACTGTGCGACTAGCTCAGCCATAGTCGCATCCACGTCTTCTGGGGGGATGTATTGATCGGGTGCCGCCTCTTTCCTCTGAGTCGCACGGTCACGAACTACCTCGTTCATCTGCTGGGTCTTTCGGGAGCCCGCTCCTTGGCCACTCCGTTTCGCCCACCCTCGGAGTAGGGTGCTTGCCTTGATCGCCTTGAGCACTGTCCCCGTGGAGCACCCACACTCCTTTGCCAATGTGCGGCTGTCGGTGTAGCTCTCGCCGCGCTCCCGCTTGGCAAGAAGCAGCGCCTGCACCTGCTTCCAGTCCGTAGCCTTCCGGTCCTGAGAGAGTTGCGTAGTGGCCTGTACGGTCTGCGCCAGCAGTTTCTTCAGGAGATTCTCGACCGTCTCCGAACTGAGGTCGGGTGTCGCTCGATCTGCTCCCGTTGCAAGCGCCGCCTCCGCCTCTCGCCCTGCGCGTACGAGAAGATCGTCGAACTCGATGGAGGGGCACTTGAGCAAGAGCAATGCCCGCTCGCGAATCTCCGGCCTCGACTTGTTCCAATCGGACTCAAGAACGGCCCAAGCATCCATCGGTGCTTGGGTTCCCAGTCGCGCCTTTGCTTCCTTCCATGACTCGCTCGCGCGCGATTCCAGCGGGTGCAGTCGGTCTTGGTACACCGCGTTTCGGACAGCGACTCCAAGTCCGTCCGCGACTGCCTCGATCACGCTTGGAGATGGCCGGAGCTTTCCAACGCGAATGGGCGGTGATCCGGCCGAGTAGCACGATCTTGCCGCGCCTCGCACATCTGGCGTCAACAAGGCTGTGAGGTCAAGCCATGACACCAGCGCTCTGCCATACGCGAGGCCCAGCCCTCTAGCGTTTGGCCCCGACGCATGACGGGCCATGTGCGCGAGTGTCGCAGCTACGTCGAGGAACTCCATGAGTGCCCCATAGGCAGCATTCACGGCACTCACCATGTCCGCACCCGCCGGGGCACTCTCGGGCTCTGGATGATGCGGGATGCTCTTCAGATCGCTCAGTTTGGCGTAGACCTCAGCCATGCACGCCTCGAATCCTGCGGCGTCCAGTCGCGCTGGGACTTCGGCCTCCGTGTAACGGTTGATGTGCCCTCCGAATTTCCCCAGCAATCGCTGCGCTTCGGCTGTCCAGCGCTTCAGTGGCGGTCCCCGCTCGTCGTCAACCCAACGGGCGACCTCGGGCAGCGAGGCTTTCGCAGCATCGAGAGCTTCCCGCCATCGATCGACCGCGAACACCATGTCGTCGTACGCGTCGTAGTGGCGGCACCAACTCTGGAACATCCGAGGCGCTCGCGCGCGGCGCTCCGCCTTCCGCGCAGTGAGTTCCTTGAGCGTGGTTATCCCTTCGGCAAGCCCCCAAGCGACGTCCTCGGTGTCCGGCCGTTCGCCGACCGGGCTGTTCGCGATGGACGCCTGCCACGCCGCCCACGCCTGAAGAACTCGCCTGGACAACACATGCAGCATTGAGAAGCGGTCGATCGCACGGTCCAGCGCGCCGGGCCCATCACCTGAATCGGCGTTGGACTCGATCGCGCTGTGGGTTCGTTTGGCCATGCCCGATCACTCTCATCGCCCGGCTACGGTCCCTTTCACAAAGCGGCACTCCGCGATGACGTTCTCCACAGCGGCATCACAAGCCAAGCCCAGCTCCGTTGCGTCGAAGCCACTCTCGCCGATCGCGGTAGTCGGGCATCACCTTGTCCACCTCGTTCCAGAAGGCAGCGGAGTGGTTCGGATGCAGCAAGTGGGCCAGTTCGTGAACAACGATGTAGTCGATGATCGTTGGAGGAGCCATCATGGTCCGCCAGTTGAAGTTGACCGCACCGCTTTGTGTGCATGAAGCCCATCGATGCCGAAGCTCCATCACACGGACGGTCCTGACCGTCACCCCCATCCGCTTGCTGAAGTGCGCGACGCGTCGCCGAATCCAGATAAGCCCCCTCTTCCTGTAGAACGCCTTGAACGACGCGGTAGCCTTGGTCCGGCTGGCGGGTGTCACCTTTGACTTCAGACAGAAGAAACCATCCCTCAGGGCGAGCGGATATTTCTGCCGCTCCACAATTCTCAGGCGGTAGGAGCGACCGAGATACGGGAACCCCTCACCATTGACGAACTCGCGTGTGTACCGCTTGGCATTGAGTTCGTCCCACTCAGCGATGGCCTTGTAGATCTGCGGTCGCTTGATCTCGATGATCCGGTCAACCTGGGGATCGGTGAGTTTCTCGGGCACAAGGACAGAAACGCTACCGTCCCGCTCGACATAGATACTCGCCGTCTTGCGACGGCTCCGAGTGAGCGTGTACAGGATGTCCTTGTACTGGCGCATCAACCAACCACATCCTTGTGCCTTGCACGAGCCAACGCCGTCAACTCAGTCACCAGCTTGTCCGATCTCTCCATGATGGCCTCGATGTCGCTGACGAGCAGCATCTCCGCGAGGTCGCCCTTGAGCCGGGCAACCTCGTACCCCTTACTCCAGAACGCAACCAGACCGATCCGCTCCTTGAACAGTCCGAACACTGCCGCCGCGAGTATCTTGACCGGCTCTTCCTGCCCCTTTGGCGTTCCGTCATTGCCATAGGCAATCTCAACCATCAGATCGTGGAACGGTGCGACCATCGGCGGCACGCCAGTCTCTGTCGTCTCGCGTCCCTTCTCGACCTCCTGGCGCAGGTCATCAAGCTCCTTGCAGAGCAGCGTCCAGTCTTCCTTGTGCTTCTGAATAAGGGCTTCGAGCTTCTCGCTCAGCTTGGTGTAGAGCGCCGGATCTTCCTCGATGTGAACCTTGATGTGCTTGCGGATGGCGTGCTCCATCTCGCTCGCCTTCGCCCGGGGATTGGCGTGCTTGGACAACCCCTTGACAAAGTTGGGGTCGATCAACTCGATGGGCGCGATCTTTGGGTTGATGCCCAGACTGATCAGGTGCTCGTCGATGAGCCGCTTGACCTTTTCCCCAGCACCCGCGAGGTTCAGACTGTTGTCCTTGTACCGCTCACGCGTCTGAGCGAGGATGTACCCGAACCGCTTCACGGGCACCTTGAACGGATTTCCCAGCGTGTGCGGCAGCACGATGTCAAGACTCTGCATGAACTGCTTGAGATAGACCTCGAAGGTCGCCCTCATGCGGATGTCCTTGAGGGCCTCCACGGCCTGCTCCAGCACCGCATAGGTCTGCTTTGGGTCCCTCATCCTTTGCTGGACGAACGCCTCGATCTCGCCGACGCCCTTGTCCTTGAAGAGATTCACCAGACGTTGATACCGGCTCTCCAGTATCGGAACCTCGGTCTCGATGTTCTTCAGCGAGTCCTCGATGTCCTGCTTCTCATCCGGATCCGCGTCTTCCCTGCTGTACTGCCCAAGGGCCTCCTTGAGATGTCCAGCCAGACCGATGTAGTCCACGACGTACCCGCGGCTCTTCCCCTTGCTGACACGATTGACGCGAGCGATGGCCTGCAAGAGACTGTGTTCCGTCAGTCTCTTGTCCAAGTACATGACCTGCTCGATGGGCGCGTCGAACCCGGTCAGCAGCATGTCGCAGACGCAGAGCAACGCGATACCCGTGTTGGCCTTCTCAGGATCGTCGTACTCGAACTTCCTTTTGAAGTTCTCGACGGCGTCCATCAGCTTGCCCTCTTTGCGAGCGGCGGTGATCTCCGCCTTCTCGTTGGTCTCGTCCGCCGACACCACTACCGCCGTCTTCAGGAACTCCAGTTTCTTGATCCACGCGGGGTCCGCATTGGGCTTCATCCTCTCCGCCGCGACGTACTCCTTCAGCGCCTGGTCGATGTACTTCCGGTACAGCACCGCGGCCATCTTCGACGACGACACGACCTGCGCCTTGAACCCGTTGGGCAGGATGTTCTCGGCATAGTGCCGAACCAGGTCCTTCGCGATCGCCTCGATGCGCTTCGGCGCTTCGAAGATATCCCCCGAGGTTCCGTACTTGAGCTTGATCGCGATGAGTTCCGCCTCGGTACGGTCCTTGAAGAGATCCTCGAACTTGGTCTCGAATCCAGCCGGGTCATTGATGGCCGTCTCGGCGGTTCGTCCCTCGTACAGAATCTGGACCGTCGCCCCGTCCTCGACTGCGTCATGGAGCCGATACTTGTCGATGTAGCCGCCGAAGCGCTGCCATGTCTTCTTGACATGGCGGTCCATGATCAGCGGCGTACCCGTGAATGCGACCTTGGTCGAGCGAGGGAATGCCTCGAAGAGGTTGTCTCCAAGGTCGCTCCCTTGCGTCCGATGGGCCTCGTCGATCATCAGCAGGATGCGGTCGGAGGTGTTGATCTCGCCGAAGCTGGCGAACTCGGGCACCGGCTTGCCTCCCTTGAGCGCCTTGGCGAGGTAGTCGGGCGTGTTCCGTTCCGACGCCTCCCTGAACTTGTGCATCATCACCATGTTCAAGTTCGAGGACGTTGTCGCGAGCTTCTCCTTCAACTCCTGTGACGACTGGATGACGGTGACCGTCTCGCCGGAGAGCGTCGCCGTCTCACTGAGCTGGTCCTCAAGGTCCACGCGATCGTTGACCAGAACGATCTTGTAGTCCTTGAGCGCCTCGGTGCGGCGCAGCTTCCGGATGGCGAAGACCATCGTCAGACTCTTGCCGCTGCCCTGCGTGTGCCAGACGACGCCCGACCTCTCCTCCGGTCTCGCACCGGTCTCCATGCGAGCCAGCATTTTGCCGACCGCGCGGTACTGCTGATACCGAGGCACAACCTTGACCCGCTGCTTCCCCGTGTCCATGAAGATGACGAAGCTGCGGATGATGTCCAGCAGCGTCGCCTTCGGCAGCATGCCCTGGATCAGCTTCTCCTGCGCCCGTTCCTTGCCGAGCGGCGGCGTGTACGTCCGGTTCGCATCGGGGTAGATGTCGCGCCAGACGAAGAAGTACTCCTCATCGGTCGAGGTTATGGACCCATAGTCGGCCTTCTCGCCGCAGGTGCGGATCAGCAGTTGATTGGTGAAGAAGAGGCGCTCGTCGCCCTCACGCAGCCCCGCGGCCTTCGTCTCCGGCCGCTGGTTGCTGTACCGCATCAACTGCAGGAAGCACTCGTACATCGGGTTCGAGGTGAACTCGTTGGCGTCCTTGCACTCCACGACCACCAGAGGCATGCCATTGACGAAGAGGACGATGTCGGGCCGCACATGATCCCGCGTCCGCCCCGGCGTATCGATCCTGTACTGGTTGATCGCGACGAAGCGGTTGCGATCGGGGTTCTCGAAGTCGATGAGCGTGACGGTCGGATACTCCTCGCCCGTCACCTCGTTGCGGTCCACCTGGATCTTGAACAGGAGCTTGAGGATCGCCTCGTTGACTTCGAGCAGCGACTTCCCCGTCGCGAGCCGGACGCCGCTGATCTCCTCGTACAGGTCTTCCTTCTGGGCATCCGTCAGCCAGGCGCGGCCGTCGGGCAGCCGATTCAGTGCGTCCAAAGCCGCAAAGAACTCGCCCTTGATCACCACCTCACGGAAGTCCGTCCGCAGACTCGCCGCGGGGTCGATGGGGACGCCCTCACCCTGATCGATGACCACCCAGCCGAGCGCGGCGAGTTGGTCAAGGAAGGGCCTTTCGACGTACCTGTACTCAGACATGGCGTTTGGATCTCGTTTGGAAACTCTCCTGTTGCCCTGCTAGCCAATCCTAAACCACTGCTATCAAGACTCTTGCATCATCGGATTGGCTAACCGAATGGCTAGAGCTTGGCTACGCATCATCTTCTCGCAGGGGTTTAGCCAATCCCCGGTGTGGGCTCCTCATGGCGTGCGTCCTGACATGCCACCCTTGTCCTTCCCCTTCGCCGCGTCGTACTCGTCATGGAACCGCTTCAGCCCCGGCAGCGCCTTCTGCGCGACCTTGATGAACTCCGGATCCGTCAACGACTCAAACGTCACGCCCATGAACAAGAGCTTCACCCGCATCTTGCCGACGATCTCCGCGGCAGACCCGAGGACACTACCCAATTCCTGCGCCAGCATGTCGCGGATGTCGGCCTCGCTTGGACTGTGGCCAATGAAGCGCAACCAGCGCGTGGGCGGCGTCTTGACGATCCTGGGCAGAATCTGTGCGGTCAAACGGTCTCGCGTCGCATCGATGGCCTTCTGCAGTTCCTGCTCCTGCTTCTGGCCGAACGCCTCGACCCTGACTCGAAGTCGTCTCACTCGGGCCTCAAACGCGGCCTTGTTCTTCCGCAGCACCACGGGCTTGTACCCACGCAGGACAACGAGATATCGCTTGCGGATGGCGTCGCAGTACCGCTTCATCCGCTCGCCCGAAAGTTCCGGATGGTCCCCTATCAGCCCCACCGAGGTCTTGATCGCCCTGTTCAACTCCTCATCCGTCGTGAACTTCGCCAGGTCCGGCGGCAGCTTCACCGACCGCTTCTGAATCAGGACCGACTCAAGGCTCAGATCAACAAACTCGAAATACGCGTTGAAGACCCGAACCTTCTGGGCGATGTCGAACGACAGCGGCGGGTTCTCTTTCAGTTCCGTCTTCACCTCGGCGATCTTGTCCAACTCCGCCTTGTCCAATCCGATTGTCTGGGCCTTGACGCCCTCGGGGCCTTGGCCCAGCTCCGCTGCGATCTTTGCCGAAGGCGTGCCCAGCAGCACAGCATTGGGCTGGCTCGCCTGCTTCGGCCCCGCCTCAATCAGCCGCGGCGTGGGCGAGAAGACCATCGTCTGATCATCGGCAATCAGCAGGCCGATGCGAATGCCCGCCTGCCGGTGCAACATGGTCCGCAGTTCCTGCCCGGCGTCCTCCAGCAACGTGAGCGCTTCCGGGTCGCCGTACCCAAGGCGGTAGACCTCGGGATCAACATCGAGGATGACCGAGACCTTGTCCCTCCCCAATCTCCGCCACGCGGCAACCAGTGCCTCAGCAACCACCTTCGTTGCAGCGGGGGCGAGGAAGACGATCTTCTGCTGCGCAGAAGAGATCAGCGCCCCAAGCGTCTGGTCGTTCGCGATCGTGATGGCGTTCGAGGCCGTCATGCTCCCAGCCCCTCGTTCCTCGGGTCAGGCATGAACGCCCTCCGTTCGCGCCTTCACGCCTGCTTTGGGCGAGCCATTGGACGTAACGCCGTTGCCCGGATCATTGTGCTCCGGTTTCACAGGTACTTTCCCGGTCAGCAGATCCTGCATCAGTCCCAGCTTGATGCGGCGTAGTTTCGCAAGATGCGATTTCTCGCTGCTAACGCGATCTCTGGCGGCCCTGAGGTGGTTGGCGATAGCGGTCTGCTCGTCGCGCAGCGGTAAAGTGACTTGCACAAACTTCAGATCGGCGAGATTGATAACCTGCTGCGCCGACCCATTCTGCTTCTCGAACAAGCGAGTCTTGCCGATGGACGAGAGCAAGTACTCCATGACGAATGGCGTAACTACTTCTTCATCGAGACGAATGAGCGCGACTTGGCGAGCAATGTTGGCATCTCGCAGTTCAACTGGAACGACCGCCACTTCACCGGGATAACCAACCAATGACATCACCAACTCGCCGCCTCGCAGCAGGGTCCGCCTATAGGTCGCCGAAATGGCCTTCGAGATCGTCCGCAACTCGCTGATCGCGATCTCTCCATCGTAAACATCGCCGCCTCGAAGAAACCTCACGCCTTGATCGTCCTCCGCGCCAGGCTGAACAACGCCGTATGTGATGGAAGAGCCTGCCGCGACGAGCGACTCCAACGCAGCAACACTCCACGAAGCGGGGATGAACCCGACCTCCGATTCCTTGTACAGCTGCGGAGCCTCGTCGTGGGTGGGGCGGAGGCGGCCATGCTCATCGACGCCGCGGGTAAACAGGTCGTGCATCAGCCCCTGCTTGATGGACTGATACTTCGCGATCAACGCCTCGGTCTTCTCGATCTGGTTGTCAACCGTCGTCAGAATGTCGGCGATGCGACGCTGAACTCGGTAATGGGGCGACCAGAACTCAACGCGATACAAATAGTTTCGGTTGATGCTCGGAACGCCCGTCGCCTCGTTCAGGGATGCGAGATCAAACCTTGCCAAGTTGAAGAACAGCCACTTCGCATCGACCTCCGCCTTGGCGACGACGCCATATGCCGTATCGATCACCCAGCATGGTTTCGCAGAGAAGAGCGGATTGCCTAGCGTTCCCTTGCGACCGACGACTGTGATCGGACCGTCGAACAAGCTTCGCAGGGCAAATCCCTGAACCCCGCCAGTGCCATAGATGGGGTAGCGCCCATCTTCGTCGCGAACCAGCGATGGAGAGGCTCCGTATTCAACATGGGCCAACTCACGCAACGACTTACGCATAGCCCAACTCCACGAGGAACTCGTCGAGCTTCTTTGCCTCTCGATCGCGCTCATCGAGAATCGTCTGGGCCGTCACCGCGTACTTGCCATGCAGGTTCTCGACCGCCTCGATGAGGGCGCGTTGATGCTGGCGGAGGTAGCCGTCGAACTGCTCACCAAGCACTCTGCGCAGCCGGGCAAGGATGAGCGTCTTGGCCTGCTCGGGCATGATCTTCGCCCGCGCCGCGGCGATCAGTTCATCCTTCTTCCTCTCCCCGGCGCGAATGTTGGCCCGCAGAGTCTTCAGTTCCTCTTCCAGCTTTGCGTGGGCTTCGAGGCGCTGGTCAATGGCGGCGATCTTCGCTTCAAGCTCAGCCATCTCCTTGTCCAGGGTGGCCTTCTCGGTTCTCAGGCGCGTGGAATCGGCGTTTCCGCCGCCGGAACCACGCCCGCCGCCGAGGCCCTTCAAGTCCCGCTCGATGATCTTGAGAGACTTCTTCTTGTCGCCGAGGTCGCCGTTCAGGTTCTTCCGCTGCTCCTTGAGCGCCTTGGCCACGGCCTTGGGCAGCACGCCCCCCCCATCACCCCCATCGTCGGCAGCATCGACCTCGTCGTCCGCACCATCCTCGTCATCGTCGCCGCCGGCGGCAGCGTCGAACAGGGCTTGAAGCTCGGCGATGCGCGCCTCGTCCTTCTCCAAGGCCGCCCGAACCTCAGGGAACTGTGATTCAAGGATCTCTTCCTCGGGGATCAACTCCGGCGTCCAGCCGCTCGCGGCGATGGACTTGAAGTCGGCGGACAGGATCTTCATGTAGCTGGCAAAGCAGCCGCGAACCTTGAAGCCGTCGAGGATGCCCTCGGGCACAAGGGCGTCGGTGATGGACGCGAGAAACTTCCGGCGCAGTTCGTAGACGTTGCCGGGCTGGCCTTTGGTGGGGGCGAGCTTCTCGATCAGGCCGACGTTCTTCTCCCACCAGACTTGCAGGACGGCATGGAACGCCTTGGTCTTGGCGGTCAGCCCGGGCGCGGCTTCGATCAGGGGCTTGATCTGGTCCTTCTCCTCGATGTCTGCGGCGAAGTCGCAGTAGGCGGGATCGTGCTTCCGCCTGGCAAAGAGCCGCTCCCGAATACCGGGGTACAAGTCGAAGGAGGGCTTGAGGGCTTCGATCTCGGGGGTGGGGATGCCGCCGAAGAGGTGGGCCTTGACATCGTGCGGCTCGGGCGGCGGCGAGTTGTCCACGTAGCGCCGGATGTTGAGGTTGAACTCCTCACGCCTGAGTTCATCGGCCGAGACCTCGCGGCTGTACTTGGGGACGGTCTGGCGGTTGTGGTAGACGTGGGCGATCTTCTCGATGTCCTCGGGTCGCAGCGAGTTCTGGTTCTTGCCCTCTTTGTACTCGCGGTCGGCGTTGATGAACAGCACGCTCTTGCGGTTGCTCGCACCGTTCTTGTTGACGACGAGGATGCAGGCGGGGATGCCTGTTCCATAGAAGAGGGCAGGCGGCAGCCCGATGACGGCGTCGAGCACGCCGCTCTCGATGAACCTCTGCCGGGCTTCCTTCTCCGCGCCGCCTCGGAAGAGGACGCCGTGCGGCATGATGACGGCCATGCGACCCTTGGGCTTCAGGACCGCGACCATGTGCTGGACGAACATCAGGTCCGCCTTCTTGCCCGTCTCGGGCATGAAGGTGTGGAACCGGCCGTCGAACTTCAGGTCTTTGCGGCTGTAGTTCTGGCTGAACGGCGGGTTCGCGATCACGCGGTCGTAGGTGCGAAGCTCAGCGCCTTCGAGATGCTGGGGGTCCTTGATGGTGTCGCCCTGGCGGATGTCCGCCGCGATGACGCCGTGCAGGATCATGTTCATGCGGCAGATGGCCCAGGTCGTGCCGTTGTTCTCCTGGCCGAGCAGTTCGAGGTTGCGGGGGTCACCGCCGACCTCTTCGACGAACTGCTTGGACTGGATCAGCATGCCGCCGGAGCCGACGCAGGGGTCGTAGATGCTCATGCCCTCGGCGGGTTCGATGAGCTGGACGAGCGTGCGGACGACCTCGGGAGGCGTGAAGAACTCGCCGCCCTTCTTGCCCGCTGAGTCGGCGAAGAACTTGATGAGGTACTCGTACGCCGCACCGAGGAGGTCGGGGAACTCGAAGTCCTCGTTGCGGAGAGGGATGCTGTCGAAGTTCTGGATCAGCTCGACGAGCGTCTCGTCTTCAAGAGGCCGCTGGCCGATCTTCTTGTTGAAGTTGATGCCCTTGAGGACATCCTGAAGGGTGTTGGGGTTGGCATCTTCGATGGCCGCGAGGGCTTTGTTGAGCTTGTTGCCGACGTTGGTCTTGAGGTGGCGGATCTTCTCCCAGAGAGCGTCTTCAGGGACGAAGAAGGCGTACTTGTCGGGGTTGGCGAGCAGCTTCTCGATGACAGCGGGTCTGGTCCCCTTGGACTCCAGGTCGGCCTGCATAGCGGCCCGGTCGGCCAAGAACTGATCGCTCATCCGCTTCAGGAAGAGCATGCCGAAGATGAACTCTTTGAAGTCGGAGGCGTCCATCTTGCCGCGCTGGATGTCGCAGGCGGCGAGGAGCAGACTTTCGAGCTTGGCGAGGGTCAGTTTCTGTGTCATGGCGAGCGCAGCGTTCAGCAGTTGCGGGGAGGAAGACCAAGTCCCAGCATATCAGCGGCGTGTGCTCGGAGTGGTCGGCACCGGCCCAGAGAGCGGCTCGCGGTCTGGGTCCGCCGCTCGGCGATGCGCGGCGTTTGTCCGGTGGTGCGGTCGGATGGAGACCGACCGGCGGGAGGTGGTGTGGAGGTGTGGATCGACGACGCTTCATCGGAGCGTGGCCGCGACTGCTGCCCTTAGCCGCTCCGTCTTGCCGCTCCCCTACTCGAACGTCCGGTCCAGCGCCTCCCGCGCCAGCCGCATCTGCTCGTCCCACGGCGTCCCCAGCGGCGGGAGGTGAGAGCCGCGCCCCACAGGCGGCGGTCCTCCCATCACCGGGGATCGCAACTACGGCGGGTACGGAGCGGTAAGTTCATGCCACAGATCGATCACGGCAATGATCTAGAGATCAACGATTCTGCGGCGATGTACTGCGAGTAAATCATGCTGCGAGTCCGGCAGTCCACTGAAAAGCAGTTCATGTGAAATGCTTGGATTACCGACCGCTGTCAATATTCTTGAACTCTTGAACAATCCTGCAGCAGCCGACAATAACGAGAAGCACTATCACCATGACCATCACGTCCCACCTATTCTGCTGTGTCGCACGCTGGCAACACAGTTGCTCCCACGACACACTGATTCACGATGTCATTATACAAATGTACACTCCTTTCGGGTAGACGCTAAATTCCTAGCGTCCACTCTCTTCTCTTAATCGCCTCCACCACCTCCGTGGGCTGGATGTGGTCGAGGTAGCGGATGGTCGTGAGCAGCGATCGGTGCCCGAGTTGGCGGGAGATGATCCCGACATCGACGCCCTCGGACCGGAGTTGTGCCGCGTGCGTGTGCCGCAGCCCGTGCGCGTGGACGCGTTTGGCGATCCCGGCTTGCCGCCCGAGTCGCTTCATCAGCCGCCGCACGTATCCGGTGGTGACGGGCGTGCCGTAGGCGGTGCAGAGCAGCGGAGCGGCTGCGAGTGGGTCGCGCTGGCCGTCACCCGCCCGTCCCCGTCGGGGGTTCGCCCGTGCCGCGGCACGCCCCCCCACGCGCTGGCCCCTGCCGCGTTCGGCGAGCCAGGCCGCAACGACGGCGGCCGCCCCGGGGTCGAGGCCCACGGCCCGGTACCGATCGCCCTTCCCGTGAAGCACGCGGACGATCCCGTTCCCAAGATCCACGTCCTTGGGCTGGAGGGCCAGCGCCTCGGAGACTCGGAGCCCGGCCCGGTACATCAACGTGATCAAGGCGCGGTTTCGGAGTGCGACAGCGGTGTACCTGCCGCAGGCGTCGAGCAGGGCCCGGACCTCCGCGTCGGTCAGCACCTCGGGCGGCAGGCGGCGCTTGGGCTTAGGGCGTCTCTGGGATCGTGCGGCCGTTGCGGCCGATGCGGCCGTGGTTCCCCGTACCCGTTCTACTCGCTCGCCCGCGGCCCATGCGGCCCGTGCGACCCGTCTCTGAACGACACCCGATTCCCGCTTCCGCTTCGCCCCGTCCGTTCTGCTCCTGCCCGTCTGGCTACCTCGCATGCCCTTGCTCCCGCTGGAGTTACCGCTCGGGGAGCCGTTCGCGGGAGCATCCCGCGGCTTCGTTCCGGCGACCAAAGCGGTACCGGGTGATGGAGGGGCGAGCAGGGAGCAAGTTCAAGCCTCGGCACCGCGACACTTGGCCTTGAATCAAGCCGTTCGTTCTGCCGCCGAAACACATGTTCTGCCAACAGATGCCACGTGCGAAACCTGGTGGCGGTTCAACCGGATGCTGCCCAACGCATCCTCTTTCGAAGTATTCACGCGACTGTTCGCCAGACTTGAGGCAGCGTCGGGTTCACACCGCGCTCCACGCACCAATGCGGGGTCATGGCTCCCCCGTTTCCTCGCCGATACACTTGTCAACCTGTGCATCAGTCTCACCGCGCCAAGTCATCGGCAATGATCGCCCGCATCAAGCGGTCCAGGGTCGTGCTCTGGCTGGTGGTGACGCTCATCGCTCCGGTGCTGGGACTTCAGGTGTTCGGCGGCACGACGTTCCTGTCTCACGCGCACGACGGGCATGGTTCGCACCTCCACGCTTCATTTTCTCCCGAAGCGGCTCGGCACTCCGCGGATGAGCATCGGCTCGGCCATGCATCGGGCTCCGCGACATGCAGCGATGTCGAGGCCGATCACGGCGTCCCATCAGAGTCAGATCAGTCACAGTTCAGACCGACAGGGCACCATGACCATCCATCCGACCCGGAACGACCGGGCGGTCTGATCATTTCCATCCCCGACCTCGAGCAACTCCTGTCTCGCGGGCCGGATTTGGCACAAACGCTCCACGCGGCACAGGCCGTCCCGTGCGTTCTCGCTCTGGGATGGGCTCAGCCGGCCGTGGCCGAGGAAGTCGGATCGCCGGGCGGGCTATTTGTGCAAGGGCCGGCCCATCTCTCATCGCTCACGGCCGCCCAGCGGCTCGTAAGAACGAGCTGCGCTCTGCTGATCTAGGCCACTGTCATCGTTCATGGTCGCGCCACATCGCTTCGCCATTCTGGCGAGGCCCGGGCGTCTGTGTATCGGTGCGTCAGTCCGCGTCTTGACCCGACTGTCTCGACGCGACCTCCATCAGGATCTCATCTTGAAAACTGCGTCCACAAACGTCGCACGCGCGCGGCACGCCAGCCGGTGCGCCGCCGCTTCAAAGGCACTGTTCGCGGGCTTGCTGTCGAGCCTGGCCGGCTGCCAGTCCTACGAGCCGAAGCCGCTGGATCTGGACGCAACCAGATCCGCGTGGCTCAGCCGATCACCGGAGGACTCGTCGGTCCGCGAGTTTGCTGCCGCGCTCGATCGCGTCGAGGGTGGCTCCCAGGCCGAAGGCTTCGATCCGTCGGATGGGATCTCACTCGCCGAAGCCGAAGCGGTCGCGCTGGTGTTCAACCCGGACCTGCGCCAGGCACGCCTTGAGGCCAATGTGACCCGTGCGACCGCTGCCCATGCCGGCCTTTGGCAGGATCCCGTGCTCGGTGTCGATCTGGAACGCATCGTGTCCGGTGCGGGTGGAGGGGCGAACCCGTGGGTGGCCGGTTCGACCATCGGCATCACGATCCCAATATCGGGCAGACTGGAAGCCGAGAAAGCCAGAGCAGACGCTGAACTTGCCGCCGAACTCGACCGCGTGGCTGCCAAGGAGTGGGCAACGAGAGCCGCACTGCGAGAGCTGTGGGTCGAGTGGTCGGCCGCTCGAGTTCTCGCCGAAGTCACCCAAGAACTCATCACAAGACTCGGTGAGATCGCATCGCTCGCGGACCAGCAGGAGAAAGCGGGCTCCATGACCCGCGTCGATGCTCGCCTGTTCCGCGTGGAGCTTGCCGGTCGTGAGGCCGACCTAATCGCGGCAACCGCTAGGGTAGAGGAGCTCGAACTGCAACTGAAGGCAATGCTCGGCCTTGCACCGGACGCCGCGACCACGCTTGTGCCGACGCTGACATTCGCGGCACGCACGACAAGCGCCGACGAGCTCGTGCCGTTGCTGGATTCATGCAACCCTGAACTCGCTGCCGTGCGCGCCGAGTACGAGCTCTCTGAGCAATGGTTGCGAGCTGAAGTGCGCAAGCAATACCCAGACCTTACCATCGGGCCGGGCTACGGAAGCGACCAGGGCGACGACAGAGTCCTGCTTGGGCTTTCCCTTCCGATCCCACTCTGGAACCGCAACCAGCAGGGCATTGCCTTGGCGTCCGCCGAACGCGAAGTTGCAAGAGGTCGATTCGAGACGACCTACGAGCGTCTCTCCTCCAGGCTCGCCATCGCCCTGACACGCCACGAGGCGGGCAAGGCCCAGCGTTCCCTTGTCGAGTCCAGCGTCGTGCCGCTCGCCGACGAGCAGGAAGCGGATGTGCGCCGTGTCGCGGCGCTCGGGAGGATCGATCCCTTGCTACTCCTCGAATCCCTCAAGACCCAGCACGCCGCGAAGGTCCGGCTCGTTGAAGCGAGGGCGAGCGAGTCGATCGCGGCCGTGCGACTCGATGAGCTCATCGGGCCGCCGACTCCCAGCATCCCACCACCCGCTCCCCAGGTGCCCGCACCGGCGGCACCAACGACCACGCCGAACCACTCCGCGGCGCAGCGCTGAAGGACACCGACCATGAGAACCCACCGCCCGCGATACCGCATGACCCGGTCGACCCTGCCGCTCCTGCTGGGGCTTGCGCTGCTTGGGTGCGAGAAAGTGCCCAATGATGCGCCGGAATCAAAGGCAAGCGATGCCGCTCCGGCTCCCACCAACCGCGTCGATATCAACGCGTCGGTGCGCCAGAACATGGGGATCACCTTCGCCAGGGTGGAGAGCCGCAACGTCGCCCGAACCCTTCGCGTCCCCGGACGATTCGAGTTGCTCCCGACGGCCAGACGGGAGTACAGAGCCGCTGCGTCGGGAACCGTCGAAGTACTCGTGCAGCAGTATCAGCCGGTCACGACAGGCACGCCCCTCTACCGCCTTGACTCGCCGCGTTGGCGCGAGATGCAGAAGGAACTCGCCGACGCCGAGGCGTCGGTGAAGCTGGCCCAGGCGGGCGTTGACAGCATCGATCCGATGCTGGTTGCCCACGAGAATCACCACACCGAGATCCAGAAGGCCGTCGATCTCTGGACAGTTCGGGTGGCCACGCTAGAACAGCTTCAAGCCGCCGGTGGCGCACGCGGCGATGAGGTTGCCCAGGCCAAAGCCGCGCTGGCGTCCTCACGGTCGGAGCTCGCCGAGACTCTGGAGAAAGAAGCCGAACTGCTCGCCCGCAAGGCCGAGACGGCGGCGCAGCTCGACGCCGCAACATCGCGTCTGGCGTTCCTCTACGAAGCGGCTTCGTCACTCGTGGGTGTCACAGCCGCAGATCTCCGCTCGCCTTCGGCCAGCGATGCGAGCACGCCACGCTGGCGCACGATCAACGGGATCGAGGTTCGCGCCCTGACCCCGGGAGTTGTCGAGAATCTCAGCGTCGTTTCCGGGGGCGTGATTGACCAGCACGCCCACATCCTCTCGACCGTGCAACCGGACCAGGTTCGGTTCCGGGCCGTCGGTCTCCAGAGCGATCTCCCGCGACTCGCGGACGGCCAGCAGGCAAGCGTGGAGGCGGCACAGACCATGAAGGGGACCGACTCGGGCGAATCCGCCCTCCGATTCACCGGCACGCTCATGCTCGCGCCCACCGCCGACGCCGAGCGCCGCACGCTCGAACTCGTCCTGACTCCCGCCGTCGGAACCAGCGCACCTCCCTGGGCCAAGGCCGGGGTCTCGGCGTTCCTCGAGGTCGTCACCAGCGGAGGCGGGCGCGAAGAACTCGCCATCCCGCTCAAGTGCGTCGCGCGCGACGGCACCGCCGCAATCATCTTCCGACGCGACCCCGCAGACCCGAACAAGGCCATCCGCATGGAGGCCGACCTGGGACTTGACGACGGGCGCTGGGTCGTCATCAAGAGCGGCGTCGGCGAGGGCAACGAGATCGTCCTCGACGGCGTGTACCAGCTCATGGTTGCCACCAGCGGCAGCATCACCAAGGGCGGTCACTTCCACCCGGACGGCACGTTCCACGAAGGCAACGACTGAGCCCGCGGCCGAAGGACCCATCATGCTCAAGCACCTGATCGCATTCTCGCTCAAGCAGTCCACGCTGGTGATCCTTATCGCCGCGGCGCTGCTCGTGTACACCGTGGCGCGGCTCCCGAAGATGTCGGTGGACGTCTTCCCCGAACTCAACGCGCCCACCGTGGTCGTACTGACCGAAGCGGGCGGGCTTGCGGCCGACGAAGTCGAGCAGTACGTGACGTTTCCCCTTGAATCGGCCGTGAATGGGCTCCCGGGCGTGCGCCGAGTGCGCTCGGCCTCTGCGATCTCGCTCTCGCTGGTGTGGGTCGAGTTCGAATGGGGGACAGACATCTACCGCGCCCGGCAGCTGGTGGGCGAGAGAATGGCCGGGGCAAAAGCAAGTCTGCCACCCGGCGTCGAGCCGGTGATGACACCGATTTCGTCCATCACAGGGGAGATCATGCTGCTGGCGGTCTCCAGCCCCGACAAGACCGTGACCGACCTGGACCTGCGGGCCTACGCGGAGTTTGACCTGCGGAACAAGCTGCTCGCGATACCCGGCGTCTCGCAGGTCTCCGCCATCGGCGGCGAGTTGCCCGAGTACCAGATCAACGTAAAGCAGGAACGCCTGTCGCTCTATGGCTTGACGGTGCAGGACGTGGTGGAGGCCGCTCGCAAAGCGCACAGCACAGCGAGCGCGGGGTACCTGCGGGATGTTGACCGCGCCGAACTCCCCATGCGCCAGGCGGCCCGCGTCACGGGCGTGCGCGACATCGCTGCGACGAAGATCACGATGAAGGACGGATTGCCCATCACCATCGGTGAGGTCGCCGACGTGACGCTCGGTGGGGCGCCCAAGCGTGGCACCGCGGCCAATCAGGGCGTGCCGGCCGTGGTGCTGACGATCCAGAAGTCTCCCGGCATGAACACGCTTCAACTGACCGAAGCCATCGACACGGCCCTTGCCCAGATCGAGAAGTCTGCGCCCGCAGGCGTGTTCATCAACAAGGACGTCTTCCGCCAGAGCCACTTCATCCAGCGATCCGTGGACAACGTCTTCAAGGTCCTCATCGAGGCGACCGTGATCGTGGGCGTCATCCTCATCCTCTTCCTCCTCAACGTGCGCACGACGATCATCACGCTGACCGCGCTGCCGCTCTCGCTCGCGACGGCGCTGCTCGCCCTCGACACGCTCGGCATGACCCTCAACGTCATGACGCTCGGCGGTCTGGCCGTCGCCATCGGCGAGCTTGTTGATGACGCAATCATCGACGTTGAGAACGTGCATCGACGGCTCGAAGAGAACGCGCTCTTGCCCGAGGCGGACCGCAGAGGTTCAGTCGAGATCATCTACTCGGCAAGCAACGAGATCCGCTCGTCGGTCGTGTATGCGACGGTCCTCATCTGCATCGTCTTCCTCCCGCTGATGTTCCTGGATGGCTTGGAAGGCCGCTTCTTCAAACCCCTCGCCGCGACGTACATCGTCTCTATCGCGGCCTCGCTCGTGGTCGCGCTCACGGTGACGCCCGCCATGTGCAAGCTGCTGCTCAAGCCCAAGGCCCCTGCGGCCAGTCGCGATGCGGCCGCGACGCACAAGCACGGACACTCCAAACGCGATGGGTTCCTGGTGCGGTGGCTCAAACACCGCTATGAACCTTCCCTGCGCTGGTCCCTCAGCCATCGCAAACTGGTAGTCGGTGCCGCGATGGCGACGACCTGCCTCTCGCTCCTCCTCGCCCGTACCTTCGGCACATCGTTCCTCCCCGAGTTCAACGAGGGGTCGTTCACCGTCTTTGTGTCGTCGCCTCCGGGCACATCGCTGGACGAGAGCAACCGGGCCGCCGAGGCCATCGAGGCCCGGCTTATCAGGATCGAGGGCGTCAAGAGCGTTACACGCAGGACCGGCCGGGCCGAGCGCGACGAGCACGCCGAACCGGTGAGCAACAGCGAACTCGACATACTCGTCGCGCCGCGAGGCGATAAGACTGCTATTCGCAGCGAGATCGCGGCCATCGCCACCGCGGTCCCCGGCGTCACCGTCCAGATCGGCCAGCCCATCGAACACCGACTCTCGCACATCCTCTCGGGCACCCCCGCGGCGATCGCCATCAATGTCTACGGCGAGGACCTCCCGACCCTCCGTCAACTCGCCAGACAGATCGAGAGCGAGCTCAAGGAACTGCCCGGCACTCGCGACGTGACGGCCAACCGCGAAGTGCTCGTCACCAGCGTTCCGATCCGGTATCGCCATCAGGAGTTGGCGGCCGCAGGACTGACGCCCGCCGATGCCGCCGAACAGGTGCAGATGGCCCTGTTCGGCGAAGAAGTCGCAGAGGTGAATCAAGGGGTGCGTCGTTACGCGATGGTCGTCCGACTCGACGAATCGCAACGCGAGAGCATCGATCAGGTGCAGGACCTCATCCTCCGGGGCACCGCGGAGGACGGCAAGCCCGGTCCGACGGTGCGCCTGCGGGACGTGGCCGACATCGGCCCCGAGAAGACGCCCAACATCATCGCCCGCGAGAACGCCCAGCGCAAGGCTGTGATTTCGTGCAACGTCGCCGACGGCTATAACCTTGGGGACCTGGTCGCCCAGGTCAGGGCACGGGTCGAGCCCATCGTGCAGCGCGAGGGCTACCTGGTTGAGTTCGGCGGACAGTTCGAGGCCCAGCAGTCGGCCAGCCGAACGCTCGTGTACGCAGGAGCGGGCATCACAATCATCATGCTCATGCTGCTGCAACTCTCGACCGGGTCGCTGAAGGTGGCCGCGCTCGTCATGATCAACCTTCCCCTCGCCACGATCGGCGGGATCACCGCGGTATTCATCACCGACTCACTTCTCCATGCGGGCGGGGGCACGGGGCTGCTGAAGAACACGCTCGCCCTCTTCGGCCTCGGATCTAGGCCATACATCGCTCCGGTCGTCTCGATCGCGAGTCTCGTCGGGTTCATCACGCTCTTCGGCATCGCCGTCCGGAACGGCATTCTGCTTGTGAATCACTACCGACACCTCATCGAGATCGACAGGAAGCCGGTCGGCGAGGCGATCGTTCAGGGCTCGGTGGAGCGGCTCGTACCGATCCTCATGACCGCACTGTCCGCAGCGCTCGGTCTGCTGCCGCTGGCGCTCGCCTCGGGCAAGCCCGGCAGCGAACTTCTCGCGCCCCTCGCGGTCGTCGTGCTGGGCGGGCTGCTCACTTCCACGTTCCTGAATGTCATTGTCGTGCCGGCGGGGTACGCGCTTGTCCACCGCGTGCCCCCGCTCGACCCCTGCGCGTCGTCCACTCCGGCTGACGCCAACTCAGCTGAGTCATCGTTGCTCGGACGCGTGTCCCGGGCGTTCAAGCGTCGCTCGTCCTGAACGGTTGCGTGTGACCACAGGAACCACCGTGTCCGTCGCCAATCGCTTACCCTTTGGAAAGGAGTCCCCATGCGTCCACACCTGATCTTGATTGCCACACTGTCGCTCGCCCCGCTCGCTGCTATAAGCACCCTCACCGGATGCGAAGAGAAGCAGCCCGCGCCGACTCCGTCCACTCCCGCAAAGGCGGACGATCATGCCCACGACCACGACCACGGCCACGACCACGGCACAGCTGGAACAGGGGGCGACCACGACGCTCCGATCGCAGGCCACGGCGGCCCTGTCATCGCACTCGGTGAGCAGACCATTGGCTCATTCTCCGCGAGGGCGACCCGCGACGAGGGACAGATCGTCGCAGGCAAGGACGCGCCCATCGACGTGACGATCACGGCCGCTGCCGATGCGACCGCGAAAGCCGTCGCGGTGCGATTCTGGATCGGAACAGAGGACGCCAAGGGGTCGGTCAAGGCCAAGGCCGAGATCGAGAACCCCGCCGAACCGAACCGCTGGCACGTCCACGCCGAGGTTCCAAATCCCATACCCGCTGGCAGCAAGCTCTGGGTGGAGATCGAGGACGACAAGAACGGCACGAGCGTCGGCAGCTTCGATCTCAAGATGTAGCGCGTGCCGCGCCTATGAACTACCTCCTTGAAAGTCCAGGCTGCGCTTCCGGCGGATCCTGCCGACACTTTCGTCGGTAGGCCGAGATGTACCTCGCGCTGCCTCATGGTCTACCCGCTGATGCTCCCGGAGGTCGGCGCACTCCAGTGTTGAGAGCACTTCCTAGAGGGGTGCAGAACCAATGGAGATCATCGCCCTGTTGCACCTCGCTGTCTCGGGCGGTTGACCCGATGCCAACTTGCATGCACCCGGCGGCCGGCATCGCACCGCTCCGTTCCCTCCCAAGTAACGATCCACGGCGATGTTGGGGGTTCCCCATGCGTGAGGGTGGCCGATCAGCAGATCATGGGGTATATTGGTCGTAGATCCTCCCAGGACGCTGTTGCGACCGGTTGATCAGCAGCACCCGCGTCGCGGCCCTTGCGGGCCAAGCGTCCTCAGCAGCCAGCCTCTTCCTCAACGGGAAGGGGCTGGTTTCGTTCTGGGGCTGTCCGGCAGGAGCGACGTTTACCGCGTTTCGCCGCGATCGCTGGAAGAATGTCATGGCCGCTCAACACTCGACCGCGCGTACATGCCACGTGTAAACCGGACCCGAAGTGAAGCGGGTGATGAAGAAGCGTCAGGAGTGGATTGCAAGCGACAAAAGACGGCGAATCGGGCCGCGCGGCATTGAGACAATGCACGCGACTCGGTAGCATGCAAGATGCCCGACGGGCAAACACGCAGGAGTGATCATGATGCGGATTTTGTGTGCGCGAGTCGTGGCCTTGTCTGCTGCAATCGGAATGTGCTTTGCTGGCGCATCCGCCCAGATCACCATTCCGACCGTGCCGATCGGCAATCCCGGCAATGCGCCGGACCCGTTCACGGGCAATCTCTACGGCTCGGTGGCGTACACGTACAACATCGGGCAGACCGAGGTAACCAACGCGCAGTACGCGGCGTTCCTGAACGCCAAGGCCGCGTCGGACCCGTTCGACCTGTACGACCCGAACATGGCTGGGTCGGTGGGCGGCATAACCCGCTCGGGCTCGCCGGGCTCATACACGTACTCGACCATCAGCGGCCGGGCGAATAACCCGGTGAACTTCGTATCCTTCTGGGATGCGTGCAGGTTCGCCAACTGGCTGCACAACGGTCAGGGGAGCGGCGACACAGAGACCGGCGCGTACACGCTGACGCCCGACGGCATCGCCCTCAACACTGTCACCCGCAATGCGGGCTGGCAGTGGGCGGTGACCAGCGAGAACGAGTGGTACAAGGCCGCGTACCACCAGCCCGCCAGCGCGGGCGGCGATAGCGACAACTACTGGCTGTACCCGACATCGAGCAACACGATCAACACCTCGCAGGCGAACTACAACAGCGTCATCGGCAACACCACGCCCGTCGGCTCGTACGCCGCGAACTTCTACGGCACGTTCGACATGGGCGGGAACGTGTGGGAGTGGAACGAGGCCGTCATTTTCGGCACCCTCCGCAGCCACCGGGGCGGGTCGTACAACGAAAGCGATTTCTTCCAGCGGGCCGACAACCGCATGGACATCAATGGGGGGGGCGGCAACTTCAACATCGGGTTTCGTGTCTCCCAAGCCATTGGCCTGCCACACTGTCCCGCCGACTACAACGGCTCTGGCGATGCGGGCGACATCCTCGACTTCCTCGACTTCATGGACGACTTCGGGTCGTGTACGAATCTTCCATCACCCTGCGGCCAGTTCGGCAACCCGGACATCAACGGCGACACGATCGTGGATATCGTGGACTTCCTCGACTTCATCGATGCGTTCGGGCAGGGGTGCTGAGCCGCCATCGCTCGGTACCGCCTTGAGTGGGCGAACGTAGCCGAGGGATGCCGGGCTCCCGCTCGCCGTGTGAGCGTCTTCCCCGTCAACGGGCCGCATGGGCCGCACGGGTCCACCTAGGCGGTCGCGCCGATCGCCGCGCGCACGGCCGCTGCTACGCGCTTGGTCCGGTCGTGCGCTTCGTCGGCGGTCGCATCGAGCGCCTCCCGCGCCAGACGCATCTGCTCCTCCCACGGCGTACCGGGCGGAGGCGGGACGTGCTTGCTCGGGTCCAGACTCGCCAGGCGCTCCGCCTCCCGGAAGTCCCCGCGGGCCCACGCCAGCGTCTCCTGGATGTGCCGGTACGTCTCGCCGTCGGTGTGCTCGGGCTTCACCAGCGCCAAGCCCGGCTCGCGCGCTGCCTTCAGGGCGCAGATCCGGTGCGTGAGCATGTTGTCGCGGGCGCGGCTCTCGGCGTCGTCGCGCTGCGACTGCCGCTCGATTCTGTTCAGACGCGATCGCAGCGATCGCATGGGCGGCTCCTCCTCGCTACGAGGTCACGAACGTCCCGCCCGCCGCGAGCCACTGCTCCAGCGGGTTGGGCGCGGCCTTGTCGAGGATCACCAGCCGAGGGTGCGACACGCGCCCGCAACGGTCGCACCCGATCCGGTCGCCGGGCCGGGTCGTCAGATCGCACTCGGGCGGCCCCTGCACGAAGTGCTGCGGCCAGCCGAGCCCGTTGCACCTCGGGCACGCCCCGACGATGCCGCGCCGCTCCTCCAGCCGCTTCAGCCGTCCGGTCAGGCGCATGCTCGATCCCCCCAACTGACTTGCTGTGGTGATGGCGGCGTACTCGACGCCTCCTTCATCGACCGCTCCAGGTCGTCCACGCGCGTCGCAAGGTCGTCGAGTTCGATCGACTCGCGGCTGAACTTCAGGAGCGCCGTCGCGGCCGAGACGCGGCTGCTCATCGGCGCGGACGTGTCGGCCATGATCTTCGCGAGCACCTGCACCGCCACCGGCGCGAACTTCTGACTGGCCGCCATCGCCTGCGAGAACGACTCCCTCCGCGCCTTGCGGAACGCCTTCGAGAAGTTCGGGTCGTCCATCCACCGGTACATCGTGCGGCGACCAACGCCCGCGGCCTTGGCGGCGTGCGCAACCGTGGGCTCGTCGAGCAGCGCGAGGATCGCCTTCTCCTGCGCCGTCGTCAGACCCGAACTGGACCTTCGTGTTGCCAACGTGTGCCCCCATGCGCCGCGCTCACGCGGCCCCCGCGACCCCTGACCCCATCACATGCCTTCGCACCCGCCCGCACCCCGTCGCACCTGCTTGTAGGCAACTGCCTACTTGCGCCCCCACATGTCCGCCCTGCTTGCCCACTTGCCCACAAACCCCTCGGAATCCGCTGGAATACAGCATATTCCGGTCGCTGACGCCTTGCATGTGTACGAGTGTCATGGCTTGATGTGTTCCACTTGGGCGAAGCCGCCCGCGTAGGAGAACGCCATGACGCACGCGAACCAGATCTCGCCGTTCCACCAACTCAAGGCCGCCGCGAGGGCGGCGCACGAGCGCCTCGGGCTTCGCCACCAACCGGTGGTGGTCCGCAGCGATGAGAGCGCATTCAGCATCGCCGACCACACCAGCGCGAGGACGGTGGTCCTGGGCGAGGGCGCGTACTGGGTGGTCTGCCTCGCCGACGCCGAGCGGCTGGTGAACGCCGGGTACGAGTACGCCCCGAGGCCGACGAGCCGCTGAACCAACGACCAACGCACTACACACCGAAGGAGACGATTCATGACGAACCCCCACGAGACCATACCCGATCCCACCAACCCCAAACCATCGCTCGACGCGCTCGCCAAGCGTCACGACCTCGATGAGGAACTTGACTGGGCCAAGGCGGAACTCCTGCTGGAGACCTTGGAGACTCGCGGCCGCGATGCGCTCGACTTCCACGAGATCCCGGTCTGGTCGATCCGGGACATCGTGCGGCACGCCTTCGAGAGCGGGTACAGATCCGGACTGCACACCGGCTACCGCCAGGGGCGAAGCGATGCCTGCGACGAGGCACGCGGCAAGGAGGCCCGAACCCAGCCCCGCAACCCCGACCTCGTAGACCGATCCACAACCGACCCGACGACCTGAAGCCCGCGATCTGCGGGCTTCGCTGCTTTTGGACCCAGTACCACCGGGCGCGACCACGCGCTCCCCACCACAGACAGGAGCACCACCATGCACGACACCGACCTTCAGGACATCCTGCTCAACGCCATCCAGAACATCCTCGACGCCAGGGACGAGGTCGAGGGCGAGGACGACGACATCGCCCTTGCGGAGATCGCCCGCGACATGGTCAGCGACCTCGACGACCTCGCGAACGTCACCACCTTCGAGCGGGCCGGATTGATGACCACGAACGCCGGGATCGTCCTGCGCTTCGGCGACGGCTCGGTCTTCCAGATCAGCATCGTGCAGAGCAGGTGACCCCCACGCCTCGCTCATCCACGCGCCGCTCCGGGAGACCGGTGCGAGCGCGATTCCCCGGAGCGATGTGCGACGGGTTCCACACCCACGACGGAGAACGTCATGTCCAAGAAGACCACGAAGTCCAAGCCCGCCAGCAAGCCCGCGCCGGATGCAGCCGCAAACGACGAGGCACGCGCCGACGCGCTCGCCAAGTTGAACGCCAAGCCCGACAGCGCGAGCGACGCCGTACACGAGGGAACGGTCACGCGCGGCGACGGCAAGAAGGTCCGCGTCACGGTGCTCCGCGACCAGAAGGCGGCCACGGAGGCCAAGGCCGCCAAGGGATCGCCCACGGCGGAACGTGGGGCCAAGGGTGGCAAGGACGCGAAGGCCCCCAAGGCCAAGCCCGCGAAGGCAGCCAAGCCCAAGCGCATCTCCGCGCTCGACGCTGCCGCCAAGGTCCTCGCCGAGTCCGATCGCCCCCTCCGCGCCATCGACATGATCGAGGTCATGCACGCCAAGGGCCTGTGGACCAGCCCCGGCGGCAAGACGCCCGAGGCGACCCTCTACGCCGCCATCATCAGGGAGATCACCGCCAAGGGGACCGAAGCCCGGTTCAGGAAGGTCGATCGCGGGATGTTCGCCAGCGTCACGTCTCGCAATGCCACGATGAACGCCTGACCTCCGGCCGCCACCACGCCAGATCCACCCCGGCAGCACGCTGGGGTGTTTCTTCGGCGAGAGCGTCAATAGCATGCAGTGGGAGGATCCATGCCGCACCTGTACCTCAACTCCTACGCACCGCTCGTCATCACCCCCGAGGGACTGCGGGCCAGCGAAGCCCACGATCTGCCACCGTTCATCGATGGCTCCATTCGCCGAGAGCCCGACCTCGAGCACCAGCACCCATCGATCACATGCTTGTGTCGCGCGGGCCTCTTTGCGCCTCGACTGGCGATTGGCGATGTGGTCGTTTACATGACCCACAAGCACAGATATGGTCCCGAGACGCACCACCGGCGTCTGACAGCCGTGCTTCGGGTCGCGCACCTTCTCGATTCCCACGCGGCTGCTGCAGACTGGTACCGCGCTCGCGGCATGCCCCTGCCCAGCAACTGCATGGTCGAGGGGAACTCCGCGTTCCCGGTTGAGAAGAGCCACCAGCGGACCAAGCAGCGGTGCGGAGGTTGCGTGGACGTGTGCGGCTGGGACGCCGGATATAAGCGTCGCGCGGCGCTTCACCCGCGCTTCGTCGTCTGCGACCGAGTCTGGACAGACCTTGATTGGAGCGCCCCGAGAGTTCACGACGCGGATCTCCATGCGGTGTTCGGATATCGCCCCGGCACTCGCAACCCCGGCAAGCAGCCGCTCGAGCGACTCGACGCGCTACTGACGCGGCTTGCCATCACGCCTTGCCTCCCGCCTGAGCCCGCTTGAGCGCGGAGAACGTCTCGCCGGTGCGTTCCAGCACCGGGTCCTTCGATGTGAACGCGGACCAACGGGCCAGAATGACATCGCAGTACGGCGCGTCGAGTTCCATCAGGAACGCCTTGCGGCCCGTCTGCTCAGCCGCGATCAGAGTGCTCCCCGATCCTCCGAACAAATCCAACACGTTCTCACCCGGCTGCGACGAGTACTCCATCGCACGCTTCGCGAGTTCAGTCGGTTTCTCCGTCAAGTGCACCATGCTCTGCGGATTCACCTTCTTCACCTGCCACACATCAGGCACGTTGTTCGGCCCGAAGAAGCGGTGCGCAGCGCCTTCACGCCACCCGTAGAAGCACCACTCGTGGTCTCCCATGAAATCCTTTCTCGTCAAAACCGGATGCATCTTGTGCCAGATGATGGCTTGGCTGAAGTACAGCCCGTGCCGCTTCAGCACCGGCGGGTAGTTCGCGCAGTTCGCATAGCCGCCCCAGCAAAAGAACGCACCACCAGGCATCAGCACACGCGCGATATTGCCAAACCACGCATCCAGCAGACGATCGAACTCCTCGTCGGTGACGAAGTCGTTGGCCAGCGGCCGGTCCTTGGCCCGCATCTGCTTGCCCGTCCCCTTCTTGCTGCCGGGATTGCGAGCCGCGTCGAAGCGCTGGTGGTGGTTGCGCGGCTGCGTGTTCGTCGCGCTGAACGATGACAGACCTGCCGCAATCGCGTTGTTGCTCCGCGGCTCGACCTTGACGTTGTACGGAGGGTCCGTGTTACAGAGGTGGATCACAGCCCCGTCGAGCAGGCGATCGAGATCCGCGACGCTCCCGCTGTCGCCGCAGAGCAGTCGATGGTTGCCGAGGATCCACAGGTCTCCCGGCTGCGTGATCGCTTCGTCGGGCGGCGCGGGCACATCATCGGGATCGGTCGCGCCGACCTCCAGCCCCGGCTCCAGCAACTTCGAGATCTCGACATCACTGAAGCCCAGTCCCGCGAGGTCGATGTCGAGCGCCTTCAACTCGCCGAGTTCAACCGCGAGCAGTTCGTCCGACCACTCGGCGATGAGGGCTGTGCGGTTGTCGGCCAACCGATACGCCTTCGCCTGCTCCGGCGTGAGGTCGGCGACGTGGACCGGCACCTTCTCCAGCCCGAGGTGCTTCGCCGCCTTCCATCTCGTGTGTCCGACGATGACCACCCCGTCCTTGTCCACGACGATCGGCTGCCTGAACCCGTACTCCTTGATGCTCTTCGCCACCGCCTCGACCGCGCCGTCGTTCACGCGCGGGTTGTTCGGGTAGGGGGTGATCTCGTCCACGCCCCGCATCTCAATCGCCATTCCCGTCGTCGTCGCGCTCGTCATGTCGTTCCCCTTGTTCCCACAGCGACCCTTCATTCAGTCAGCGCGCACTCGCGCGAAACAGTCTGTCGTCGCCGTCGTCGCTCTAAGGCTCGATCCATACGGACCAGAAGGACTGTCATGTCCTCGGGCATCTCGATGGTGAGCGGGAGCGCACCTTGACCCAGTGTTTCCGGGTCAGGAAGAAGGGAGATGATCCCGACGGAGCCGCGGTTGGCTTCCCATGGCTGGTCTTTGCACCATTTCGCTCGCGTGCGACGAGCCGCTCTCAGGCCAGCAGAAGCGCGGAGAGCAAGTCTCCGGCGGCGGCTAGGTCAGATCCGCCGACTTCAAGCACGTCGAGCCATTGATGGCGGCTCGTCGCCAGTGTGATGCGCCCGCAGGGCTCCAGCCGGTCACACGCAGGGAGTTTGTGTTGGTGACATGATGGGCTCTTCCCGACGGTGCATCCACACCGACGGCCCACGTCATAGTCTTGCTCAGTACACAGGGTCTCCGCGTAGCGGCGCAGGGCGCTGCACGCTTCGCCGTGGCGAAGCACACCGCAACATTGTTAAGATTGCTATTGAGGACCCGATTCTTCCTGATCGTACCCCGCCCCGCCAGATTCTCATCACTCCGCGAGGTCTGCATACCCCCGTGAGATTCGCCCCCAACCCTGAAACCCTGACTCCCTCCTCCACGAATAATGCCTGACTGCTTGCCGCGAAGGGAGGACTTCGGTGTATATCTGGTCGCTGGATAGCGTCAACGTTGCGCGAGAACTGAACGGAGCGGTTGTTGAGCCGTTCGTGGACCTTGCACGCCGAACCATCAAACTCGCGATCCTGCTGGGCGAGCCCATCGACTTGGGAGAACCACATCTCGTAGACAACACCTTCGTGCTGCGGGAACTGGCGACCTCGCCAGCATTCGCAAAGGTAATCCGCGACCACAACGGGATCCGATTCTTCCTCGCAATCGGAGGAAAGCCCGCGACACCCCGTCAGATCCTGGCCACTCGATCGGCCAATCCAGCGTGGGCATCCTCGGCCTGGCGTCCACACGAGTCACAGGCGGACAGGTTTCGCGCATGGCTCGCGGGTGGTGTAGACCGGACTCCGGCGGACGCATTCAGCGATCCGAACGGATCAGTGGCTGCGTGCGAAGCGAACTCACTGCTCATCGAGGGTCTCCATCGACTCGACGAGATCGTCGCCCACAAGCAGGCTGACTTCAGCCCACGCATCCTGACGCCTCAGTTCGGCGGCAGCAACCCAAACCTCTGCACGCGCATTGGCGAGGGCATAGCGACGTTGCAACAGCGTATCGAGATCGGGGATCGTCTTGACGATTGGGCTACCGACGACGAACGCAGTCATTGCATGGAGTCAGCTAGCCGCTTGACAGCTCTGCTGGCTCGCCTGAGCGCCGAGCCATCTGGCAACTCCAGGACCACATGGCTCAACGAACTCAGCGAGATCGCAGCCAGCAGACTAGACGCGTGGACATGGACGGATGAGATCGCGCGGTGCGTCGTGAATAACGCCTACAACAAAGTCGTCGCCGGGTCGTTCCGATCGGATCGCGTCTTCGCGGCCGAGTCTCCGCTCTTCACGCTGGTGGATGAACTGGGTTCGGTCGATCGGGTAAGCCCTCGCACCGTTGACGCGCTCCACTCATTGTGGGACGACACCTTGAGACCAAGTGGAGGCACGACCGAGGCTGGGGAGCACCCGTTCCTCGCGGTTCGGGACATAGATGTACTCGACGAGATCAGTTGGGAGCATATCGAGGATGCGATCGAGTCGGGCGCTTACCGCGACGCTCACGCCGCGCTTCGGGCAGCGGCCCCGGAAGAACGAGCCGATCGGAGGCTCGCATTCGCCCGCACGGTCGCTCAACGCGTGAGCCTGAACTGGAGCGTGGTGCGCGACATGGCACCCGGCAGCGCGTTCCTTCGGGATTTCGAACGGAAGGGTCTGGAGTTCTTCATTGATGTGGCATCAGTTGTCGTCCAGAAAACGATCGATGATGAATCCGGCTTTGTGTCGGCCAACGCCGACGTGATCAAGTCCGTAGCACCGAGCGGGCTTGCGTATTCATACAATCGACTCGCACGCACCGCGAACCGCCGGCGCTCTATCGGACTTCAGGGCCGCATCGAACGGATACTGCGCGACACAGCGCCAGAGTAGATGCCTCGTTTGTGGAGACTTTTACTGTGAACGATCACGCGTGGTCCAGATACCAAGCACTTGTTGCAGCAGATCCTGCTCTGTTCGCCAAAGAGGGAAAGCGACCCATCGAGATCCTCACAGCAGCCGAGGAGATAAACCGTGCCCGCGAGGCGACCGCCGCAAGACTCCGCGAGGCGGGTCATCCGGAAGAATGGGCGCGTCCGGGTCTGCACTATGAGGACGAATACTTCCGAGTACTACGCGACCCTGTCCGGTTCGCCTCGGGCAAGTTGGGCATGTACGTCAGGATCATCCCGCCAGCAGTTGCCCGAGGGTCTGCCGGAGCCGCGATACTTCCGATCCTCGGCGACGACAAAGTCGTCCTTCTGAACCACTACCGCCACGCCACTCGTCAATGGCACCTTGAAATCCCGCGAGGGTTTGCAGAGGCCGGAGAGACCTGCGAGGCGGCAGCCCGCCGTGAACTCAAGGAGGAGATTGGGAGCGAGGACGCGATGTGGACTCCTCTTGGTCAGATGCACACCAACACGGGACTTACATCGGACTTCGCCCATCTGTTCGTGGCTCACGTGATGACGTGGGACCCCGCCAAGGCCAAGAACGAGGAATCAGAGGGCATGGAGGTGCCGCTCGCCCAGTTCCGGTCGAAAATCGCCTCCGGCGAGATCACCGACTCATTCACGATCGCTGCATGGACAAGGGCGGCCGTGTCCGGGCTGCTGGAATAGAGACCGCCGAGCGGGCTACGCGGAACCGCGGCCTGCCGTCACAACCACTAGGGCACAGCCGATAGCCGGTAATGGCCCATTGGCATCCCCACTACATCCGCGATGGTTTTGTCAGTTCTGTCAGGTGTCAGAGGACGGGCGGGATCGCGGCTCGCTCCGCGATGGGCAAGAACCGTCCCGGGCTGTGACCCGTGTCGCAGTATGTCAGCAGTGCACTCGCAATCCTCTATTATCTCATGATGTCAAGCGAGATGCTCTCACCGAAGATGGGTCAATGGCACGTAGCAGTCGCGGCCGAGGCCATCGCGGCCGCACTGTTCGCTCGCTGTGGGTACGACGTTTCTGTGCAATACGGCGCGAATCAGCCCGAATACGACCTTGCGGTGATTCGCGGCCAGCAGATGTTAAAGGTGTCTGTTAAGGGCAGTCAGGACCGCGGCTGGGGTCTCACGCAATCCTACCTCAAGAAGGGCATGGCCAACTACCACGAGGCGATTGACGCGTGGCTTGCCCGGCACAAACCTCGCACCGTGTTCTGCTTCGTTCAGTTCATCGACGTGCCAATCGACGCCATGCCTCGCGTGTACTTGGCGACCCCGGCGGAGGTCGCGCTGCAACTGAAGGCGAGCGCGGGCGGTCGGGGAGAGACGATGCTCATGGAGAAGAGGATTTGGACCGACCGCGCCAAGCATGGCGGGAAGGTTGACCAGATCCCCGAGTCGTGGAAGTTCTCTTCCGCGAGGATCGAGGAGTTGATGGCTTCCGCGTAACGCTCGATGGGGGGCTTCTAGATTTGTGATCTCCACCCCTTCCATGACCCAACCATGCTCCAAGCGTCGCGCGCTGCGCCTGGTGCTGCGCGCACTCGAAAGATCGCGAATCTTGGGCGAAATCCAGCGAAAGCTCGGGGGTTCGATTCCCCCCGGCTCCATTCTTTCCGCTGGTGCGCTGGTCTCACGGCGAACCCGTACCGCGCGTACCCGTATCGGGTACGCGGCCTCGCCACGCGCCGGCTTCTGAGGCGCGTCCCCGCTTCTCGAAGAACGCCGCGAGGGCTTGGGCTGCTTTCGAGGCGTGCTCCTGCTCGCCTCGCTCGACACTAAGGGTGTACGCGCGTTCGAGTACGGCGAGGGCCTCGTCGTCGCGATCGAGCAGGTCGAGCGCGCGCCCGAGGTTGCGGCGCACGACCGGCTCCATCGGGGCGAAGCCGCTGGCCAACGCCCGATCCAGTGTGTCGCGGAGCACGGCCTCTGCCCTCTCACCGTCTCCCCGCTCGACGAGCATGAGGCCGTAGTTGTTCGATGCGCCGAGCGTGAGCTGGTGATCGGGGCCGAACGACATGCGATAGAAGTCGATGGCCTGCGTGTAGAGCGCTTCGGACTCCTCGAAGCGGCCGGAGGCGGAGAGTGCCGCGGCCTGGTTCTGTCGCTGCCGGTGGTACCACTGGCTCTCGGTACCGAGGGCTTGTGCGGCCTCGGAGCCGGCGCGGTGCGCGAGTTCGAGCGCGGCGTCGTGCTGCCCGAGTCTGAGGCGGAGTGATCCGAGCGCGGCGGCCTCGCTCTGGGTGCGGGCGTGGCCCCAGCCGAGTTCCTGGACGCAGCGTGCGAGGCGTGCCTCAGAGGACGCGGCGGCCTCTTCGCCCCGCCCGAGGCGCATGAGCATCTCTGTGAGGTTCGACCCGATCGTGAGCGAGAGCTCATGGACCGGGCCGATGGCGTTGACGGCGTCGGCGTGGAGGACGCGGAGGGCGTCGGCGGCGGCAGCGGTCTGCCCCTGCTCGCCCATAAGTGCCGCGATGTTGGCCCGGATCGTGAGCGTCTCGATCTTGTTCGCACCGTGCACTCGCTCGCGCTCGGCGAGCACACGCCGCTGCAGAGACTCGGCCTCCGAGTAAGCGCCCCGCGCCATCAGCACCGATGCGAGCTGGCCCTGCACGGCGAGCGCCTGCTCGGATGCCGCGCCGAGCGTGCGCTCACAGAGTGAAGCCAGATCGCGGAGTTCGGTCTCCGCGCCTGCGAGATCCTCGCGATCCTGCATGCATCCGGCCCGCACCTCCCGGGCAAAGATGGTCACGCGGTCCCTCGGACCGAAGCGGGCGGTCGCCTGGCGCACGAGCGTCTCTGCGAGCGACTCGGCATCGGCAGCGCGGTAGAGCCAGCGGAGCGCGTTCACGAGCCGTGCGCGATCCTCAAACGCGGCGCGGCTGCGCTCTGCGCCCGCTCGCTCACGGAGCGCGATCGCCCGTTCGAGTTGCTCGCGGGCGCGGTCGTAGTCGCCGAGGCCGAAGCGCATCGAGCCTAGGGAGGATCGCACGTCCGCCTCCACGAGCGGGTGGAGGCCCGACTCGCCGTCGATGCGGGCCTCCGCGTTGTCCAGCACGCTCAGCATCGTCGCGTCGCGGTCGCCGAAGGCCGGATCGGCGGAGGTGATGAGCGTGCGGAGGAGAGCGTTCGCGGCATCGGCCCTCGCTCGCTCGCGCTCGGATCGCACGAACGCGACGGAGAGCGCGATCGTGCCCAGGGTAATGGCCCCGATCGTGATCGCGGCGATCGCGACGCCCGCGCGATGCCTCCTGGCGAAGGACGCGGCGCGATAGGAGAGCGTCGGCGTGCGTGCCGCGACGGGCTCGTGGCGCAGCCATCGTTCGAGATCGAGCGCGAGTGCCTCGGCGGAGGCGTAGCGACGGTGCTTCTCGCGCGCGATGGCGGTCATGACGATCGCGTCGAGGTCGCCCCTGAGGGAGGGGTCCAGCTTTGATGGCGGCAGGGGCTCAGCTGAGCCGATGCGCGCGATGGATTCGAGGAGCCCGAGTCCGGCGACGTCGATCGGCAGGCGACCTGTGAGCAGTTCGTAGAGGATCGCGCCGAGCGCCCAGACATCGGTGCGGACGTCCGCGCCGTCCGGGCGTCCTGAGACCTGCTCGGGCGGCATGTACCCCGGCGTGCCGAGGAGCGAGCCGGCGTGGGTCAGGGCTGTCGGGGCCTCGCGATCGGGGCTGGTGATCCGCGCGATGCCGAAGTCGAGCACGCGGGGCTCGCCCGACTGGTCGACGAGCACGTTGGCAGGCTTGAGGTCTCGGTGGATCACGGCGCGCTGGTGTGCCGCGTGGACGGCGTGCGCAACCTTGATCATGAGCCGGACGATCGCCTCTCGCGAAAGGGCACTCTCCCGGGCGTGCTGCGTGATCGGCACGCCCTCGACATACTCCATGGCGATGTATGCGATCGGCGCACCAAGACCAGAGCGATGGACGCCGGCCTCGTAGATACGCGCAACATTGGGGTGCTCGATCCTTCCTAGCGCGGAGGCCTCGATCCTGAATCGCTCGGTGACCTCGGGCACGGGCAGGGGGGAGCGCAGGAGTTTCACGACGACCTGTCGCTCGGGGTTCTCCTGGGCGGCGAGGTAGATCAGTGCGCCCGGGCTTTCGGCGATCTTCCTACGCAGCAGGTATCGCCCGATGCGTTGGTTGCTTAGGTCGATCTCTTCCGGTCCCGCGTATCCGAGCCACGCATCGGTCCGGAGGGAGAGCACGGCGGTTGAGGAGTCGGACGCGGCGACGAGAGAGCGTACCTCAGAGAGAATCCCGTCATCACCCGCGCAGCGTGCTTCGATGAAGCGTGCGCGTTCTGCGCCAGAGAGCTCAAGGGCCTCGGCGACGATCTGCTTCACCCGTGCCCATGACTCACTCGACACGCCCACGCTCCCATGCTTCATGCTCGGGCGAATGCTCGCCGGCGAGCCGGACTAGTCCCCGTCTCCATCCATGCGACGGAGTAGCCAGGCACGGGCAGCCGCCCAGTCATATTTTATGGATCGCTCGGACCGTCCCATCATCTCAGCCGTCCGCTCGACGGAAAGCCCCGCGAAGTAGCGGAGCATGGCGACCTCTGCCAGTTGGGGGTCGAATGCACGCAGTTCCTCCATGGCCTCGTCGAGCGAGATCATGGCCTCCGGGTCGGCCTCGTCGATCGCCTCGGCTCCCTCGGAGAGTTCCACACGCTTGCGCCCACCGCCGTGCTTGCGGCTCGCGACGCGCCGGGCGCGCTCGACGAGGATGCGGCGCATGGCCTCTGCGGCGGCGGCAAAGAAGTGGCGCGAGTTCTCCCACACGACGCCCTCGTCGCGGCTCAGTCGCAGGTACACCTCGTGCACCAGCGCGGTCGGCTGGAGCGTGAGTCCTGCTCGCTCGTGGCGCATCTGGCTGTGCGCTAGTTCGCGCAGCTCGGCGTACACACGATCGAACGCGGCTCGTGTTGTTGCACGATCGTCCGAGGGGACTCGATCGGACTCGGCCCCCCCGCTGCCGCCGACTTTCCCCGCGTTGCCCGCCGAGTCCGATGGCGATCCGGCGGCCGAATGGGGCCGATCTGGTCCATCATGGGAGTTCTCACGCGGGAGCATACCAGAGTTTATCGGCACACAGGGGGGCCGCGTGAAGGGGTTGACTCACCGAGACGATGCCGCGGCAACGGCTTGGTCGTCCCACCCGCCCCCCAGGGCCTTGTAGATCGCGACAAGACTGGTGGCCTCTTCGGCGGCGCTCTCGGCGAGCTGGTCCTGGAGAAGGAACAAGGCCCTCTGCGAGTCGAGCACGTTGAGGAAGTCCGTGAGGCCGCGGGTCCACAGATCCTGTGAGAGTTCGACGGCTGTCGCGCTCGCGAGCATCGCGCGCGTGAGCGACTCCCGGCGCTCGCGGACACGGGCGTACGAGACCAGCGCGTTGGCGACCTCCTCGTAGGCGAGGAGAACGGTTCTCTCGTAAGCGATCAGCGCCTGTTCCTGGCGCGCCTCATTCACGCGGATGGCGGAACGAACGCGGCCGGCCGTGAAGATCGGCCAACGCACCGCGAGCGGACCCACACTCCACGTCCGACTGCTCGCATCGAACAGATTGCCAGTGTCCTCGCTCTGAACACCGAAACTCCCGTTCAGTGTGAGACGCGGATAGAGATCGGCGGTAGCGACCCCGACGCGGGCCGTCGCCGCGGCGAGCTCCCGCTCCGCACGCCGGATATCCGGACGCCTGCGGAGCAGCTCGGCGGGGAGGCCGATCTGCACCAGCTCTGGCGAGGGCGGGACCTGCGCCGACCCGAGTTCATCGCGAAGCGTCCCGGGCTGCTGTCCGAGCAGGACATCCAGCCGATGCGCTGCGCGCCTGACCTGCGCCATAAGAACGGGAATCTGCGAGCGCGTCGATTCGAGCTGTGTGGTCGCCTGAGAGACCTGGAGCTCCGTGCCGAGCCCCGCGCCGAGACGATCCTGCGAGAGTTCGAGCGTTTCTTTCTGTGTGCTCACATTCTGGTTGGCGATCTCCAGACGCGACTGTGACGCACGAAGCTCCATGTACGTCCGCGCAACCTCCGCAACTAGGATGACCCGCACGTCGCGCTCGGATTCGAGCGAAGCCGCGAGATCCGCGTCGGCCGCCTCGACCGAGCGACGGACACGCCCGAAGACATCGATCTCCCACGCGGCATCGAAGCCCGCGTCGTAGAGATCATTCTCCTGGCCCGCGCTGTTGGAGCCGCCCCCCCCACTCCCACCTCCACCGTTCCCGAACGCGTTCTCGCTGTCCCGGGAATAGGAGGCCGAAGCGCCGACGTTGATGGTCGGGAACTGGTCCGATGCCGCGACGCCTCGCAGAGCCCTTGCCTCACGGACTCGGGCCGCCGCCTCGCGAAGATCGAGGTTCCCTTCAAGAGCGCGCCCGACGAGATCGTTCAGCGTGGGGTCCTCAAAGCGAGCCCACCATGTGCGCAGGTCCGGTTCGGCTTCCGCGAGCGTTCCGGCAGGCGACTCCGGCCAGGCACCGGGCGCGAGCGTCACCGGCTCGGCGTGATTCGGACCGACCGTGCAGCCGCTGAGCAGGCACAAGCCGAGAAGGGCGGATGTCCAGGCGAGTTTCATCGATTGGCCTCGGATCGTGATCTGATCGTGCATCTCATGCTCGTTGATGAATCGACTTCGCTGCGGATCATGCGGGCGCCAGTGATCCCGGCCCAGGCGAACCAGGCCCAGGCGAACCAGGCCCGGCAGACACCGGCCCGGTTCCGCTGCCACCCGAAGCGTGGACCGGCGATGGGGCATCACCTGCTCCGGTTGTCGCCGGGGTATCCGGCGCGTGGCTCGGCTTGCGCCGTGCCGCGAGGAGGATGTAAATGGATGGAACAACAAACAGCGTGAAGACCGTCGAGATGGCCATGCCGCTGACGAGCACGATACCGATGCTGTTGCGTGCCTCCGCACCCGCGCCGGAGACCAGGACAAGCGGGAAGTGCCCGAAGATCGTCGCGGCGGATGTCATCAGGATCGGACGAAGGCGCGTCCCCGCGGCCTGGCGTACCGCGTCACGCTTCGAGAGCCCCTGCTCCTGCAATTGGTTCGCAAACTCGACGATCAGGATCCCGTTCTTCGCGACCAGACCGACCAGCGTGATCAGACCGACCTGCGAATAGATGTTCACCGTGGTGATGCCCGTCGCGGTGAACACGAGCGCGCCGGTCAGCGCCAGCGGCACCGAGCCGAAGAGCACGATGAACGGATCACGGAAACTCCCGAACTGTGCCGCGAGCACCAGATAGATGATGCCGACCGCGAACCCGAGCGTCGAGACGAGCGTCGCGCCCTCCGTGCGCATCTGGCGGCTCTCGCCGGCGTAGTCGATCGCGTAGCCGGGGGGCACGATCTCCCGGGCGGCCTGCTCCAGCGCGCTCAGCGCCTCTTCCTTCGTCACCCCCGGCGCGACCACGCCGTAGACCTTTGCGCTGTTCCGCTGCTGGAATCGGGTCAGCACGCGGGGCACCGCCTCTGTCCGCAGCGTCACGAGCGAGCGAAGCGTGACGCTTCCGCCGTCGCGGGTGCGGACCTTCCACTGCAATACCTGCTCCGGTATCTGCCGGAGTTCGTCGCCCACCTGCGGAATCACCTTGTAGGAACGACCCTCGTAGTTGAATCGATTGACATACCCGCCCGCGAGAAGGACGGAAAGATCGCGACCGACGTCGGCAAGATCAAGACCGAGGTCGGCGACTTTCTTCCGATCGATCTCGATGCGAGTCTGCGGCAGATCGATCTTCAGATCGGAATCGACGTACACGAACTTCTCAGATGCGTATCCAGCGCCGATGATCTGGTTGATGATGGGCTCCATCTCGGGCGCTTCGGCCCCGCTGGTGACCATCAACTCGACATCGAACTGGCCCGCGCCGGGAAGTGGAGCGGGGCGAACGGCGATCGATCGGAGCTCCTCGATCATCATCAACTTGCCGATGACCTCGCCCTGGATCGGCTCGGTCGTGCGATCACGCTCGTGCCAATCGATCGTCTGGATCCCGCCGAATCCGCCTCCCATCGCGAGCTCCGCGACCTGGAAGAAGAACTTCGCCTCGGGGACTGACATGAATGCGTCGGCAACCTTGGAGAATCCTCGCACGGTGTAGTCGAGCGTTGCATCGGGCGCGGTCTGCACAACCGCGAAGACGATCCCCTCATCCTCCGTGGGCGCGAGTTCCTTCTTTGACCTTGTGTAGAGAGACGGCGCGAGCGCACAGATCGCGACCGAGGCAATCACCACCGCCCACCATGCCCGCAGCACGACGCCGAGCACGCGCTCGTACACGCTCCGGATCCTCGCGAAGACCCTGTTCACCGCTCGTGTCAGGCGCCCCTCTTTGCCGCCCGGCGGGATCATCCACGACGAGAGCACGGGCGAGAGCGTTACCGCCACGATCCCGGAGATCACGACAGCGGTCGCGAGCGTGAAGGCGAACTCGCGGAAGAGCATCCCGGTCAGCCCGCTCTGGAACCCGATCGGCGCGTACACCGCAGCGAGCGTGATGGTCATAGAGACCACAGGCGCTGCCAGCTCCCTCGCGCCGATCAACGCCGCCTCGAACCTGGCCTTCCCCGCGCGGATGTGACGCTCGACGTTCTCGACCATCACGATCGCGTCGTCAACGACCAGCCCGACCGACAGCACGATCGCGAGGATCGTGAGGAGATTCAGCGAGAACCCGAACAGCAGGATGGCGATGCACGATCCGATCAGCGACACGGGCATCGCGAACAGGGGAACGATCACTGTCCGAACGCTCCCCATGAAGATAAAGACGACCAGAGCCACGATCGCCACCGTCTCGACCAGCGTCTTCGTGATCTCCTTGATCGCGTTCTCCATGTAGTATGTGCCGTCATACGCCAGCGTCATCTCGATGCCGGCCGGCAGCGTCGGACGGACCTCCTCGATCCGCTTCTTCAGCAACTTGGCCACCTCGAGCTCGTTCGCCCTGGGCAGCGGCCATACCGAGAGCCAGATCGCGGGCGTGCCATTGAAGCCCGCCTGCCCCGTGGGCTCTTCGCTCCCGAGTTCCACTTTCGCGATATCGCCCAGTCGCACCAGCGTCCCCTCACGCTCGCGCACGATCAGGTCGCGGAACTCCGAGACGGCCTTCAGGTCCGTGTCGGTCAGCAGATCGATCTGCACGTCGCGGCTCTTGGTGCGCCCCACCGCCGCGAGGAAGTTGTTGCGGCCGAGCGCGTCCCACACCTCGCTGGGCGAGATGTCGAAGCTCTCCATCTTGTCGGTGTCGAGCCAGACACGCATCGCCAGCTCGCGCGAGCCCTCGACGGCGACACGCTGCACCCCCGCGATCGTCTGGAACTCCGGCTGGACCTCCCGGATCAGAAAGTCGTTCAGCTGCACCAGACTCAGCTGCTCACTCGTGAACGAGATATAGAACGTCGCGTAGGGCTTGTCCGTCCGCTGGATATCGACCGCGGGCGCCTCGGCATCCGCCGGCAGGCGGCTGCGCACCTGATTCAGACGAGCGCTGATCTCCGCCAGCGCGTCGTTGCTGTCATGGTTCAGGCGCAGACGCACCGTCACCGTGCTCACGCCTGCGCGGCTTGAACTCTCGATGTAATCGATGCCGTCGATCGCGGACACTGCCTGCTCGATCGGCGTTGTGATGAAGCCGCGCACCGTCTCCGCGCTCGCACCGACGTACACCGTCGTGATCACGATCGCGCTCGACTCCAGGCGCGGATACTGCCTGACAGCCAGCGCGTCGATCGATCTCCATCCCACCGCAAGGATGATCAGGTTGATTACGATCGCCAGCACCGGCTTCTTGATGAAGATGTCCGTGAATGATCGCACGCGATACTCCCGCGCCGACACGCGGCGCTGCTCCCCGCATCCAGACCCGACCAACTCCGCTGCTCACACCTCGATCGACGCGCTCCGCGTCTTCAGGATTTCTCTGGGCCGCTCTGCCCGTCGGCTTTCGTCGCGCCGCCCGATGCCGGCGATGGCCCGCCCGCGCGATCGCCACCTTCCGCGCCGCCTCCGGGCCCGCCCCCCGGCTCTCCGGTGACGACCTTCACACCATCTCGCAGCTTGAACGAGCCCGCCGCCGCGATGCGCTCTCCCTGCTTCAGACCGTCGAGGACGATGACCTGTTCTCCGACGGTCTCGCCGAGCGTGACGAAACGCTGGAACGCCCGCGTTTCGCCCGACTCATCGGCGCTGATCACGAAGACCGAGTTGCCGTAGGGCGCACGCCTGATCGCGACGCTCGGGACCACAACGTGCTCCGACGGCGCATCGATGGGCACCCTCACCTGCACGAACATACCCGGCACCAGCGCGCCCCTTGAGTTGTCAACGATCGCGCGGATCCGCAGGTTGCGCGTGCTGTTGTTCACCGTCGCGTCCACGGCAACGACCTCGATCCTCGCGGGCTCGGAGCCGAGCATCGCGCCGGAGGCCATCACGACCGTGCCGACCCGTGCCCGCTCCGCGTACTCCTGGGGCACGGCGAAATCGAGATAGATCGTGTCGGTCAGTTCCTGCAGACCGACGATGTCCGTGCCCTCTGCCAGATACTGGCCCTCGTGGACCGTGCGCATCCCCGCCCGTGCGCGGAACGGCGCGCGAATGGTCAGCTTCTCGATCCTGGACTCGACCTGCGCAACTCGGGCCCGGGCCTGATCCGCCTCGGCAACCCAGCGGACACGCGCCGCCCGGGCCGCGTCGAGGCGTGAACGCGCTCGATCAAGTTCCACCTCCGCGATCGCACGCGTCTGCACCGCCGAGAGCCGCTGAAGCTCAACTTCCGCCAGAGCGATCTCGGTGTCGCCCTGCTCGATGCTCGCTTCCGCAACGCGCACCGAGGCCAGGGCCGCCTCAAGGTCAGCGCGATCGGTCGTGTCGTCCTGTCTCACCAGCACCTGGCCCGCCTCGACCACCACGCCTGAGTCGAACCCCACTTCGAGCACGCGGGCCGCCAGCTCGTTGCGCACCATCACCGATCGCTTCGCGAAGACGGTTCCCACCATGTCCGCCGTCGGCTGGAAGGTCATCACGCCCGCCTCAACGATCTGGGCCGCCTCGAACGGCTCGAACTTCGGAGCACCGGCCTCGTTGCCCTTCTCACGCCCCTTGACCGCAGCGATCGCGCCAGCCGCTGCGATCGCGCCGACAACCACAATCGTCGTCCCGACTATCCACTTGCGATTCATGCGTCGTTCCTCCCGTCAGCGTTGCCGGACGCGCCGTCCGTGCCGATCGAGCCGCACACCAGGCGCTCGACCACCTTCCGCACCAGATCCATCAGCGACTTGTCCACCGTCGTCAGGCCGAGCACCCTGTAGAGCCAGAGCCCATCCATCGCGGCGATCACCGTCTCCCCCACCCCTTCGGGCAGGCCGTCCTTCGACAGCCGCTCGCGAATCTCGCTGTACACCGCCCGCATCGGTTGGATGAGCGCGGGGTTCTGCGCGAGTGCCGCGAACACCGCGCACGACCCACGCTGGCACTGCTCCGTCCAAGAGTCCGGATCCTTCAGGTGGCTCAGCATGGAGCGGGCCATCCGCCCCGGACCCTCAGGAGTTGCCGCGTACGCCTCGTTCATGTGCTCGCGCCACTGATCCGCGCAGCGAACCACCATCGCCTCGATCAGCTTGTCCTTGTTCGGAAAGTGGTGAAGCAAGCCGCCCTTGCTCATGCCGGCATCCGCGGCAACGGCCTCGAGCGTGAGATTCGCGATCCCCTGGCGAACGACAACGCCCTCGGCCGCGTCGAGCACCCGGTCCCGCAATGCGACGAATGAACTCTGCTGCATCCCAAACACTACCGTCCAGACGGTCGGTTTCTACCGTCCAGACGGTATTTGGGGTATCTTCACTACTCGTTTGTGTAACAATCGGGTATCGAGAGCCCGCTCACGCTATCCCGCGGCGTGATCCGTGTGAGACAGCCGCGGCAGACGAGCACTCATTCGTCACAAGTCTCTATTAGATCAACACTTGAGGATCACGGCCCGCGCCGGGCCTCAATACCCCTTGCCGGGGATCAGGCCCGCGTGGATCTCGTTCGCCGGCCAGCCGGTCCATTCAACAAACCGGCGGCGGAGATCCGCGCTGATCTCCTCCGCAGACAGCCCGCTCCCCCGGTAGTCCAACGGTTGCTTGAACGTCAGTTTCGAACTGCTGGGTCGCCAGAGCGAGGCCCACGCCGGGTCCACCTGGGGCGTTCCTTCGATGATGACCGGCAGAACGATCGCTTCGGACTTCTTGATGATCAACCCGACGCCGCGCAGGAACGGCAGAATCTGACGTTCCGGGCGTTCGATCGCCCCCTCGGGAAAGATGCCGAGCACGCCCCCGCGCCCATCGTCGCCTTCACGAACATGGCGGATCGCCTCTCGGGTCGCGGGCAGCTCGTTCCCGCGCGGGATCGAGATGATCCGCGCCCATGTCCAGAACCACTCGAACGATGGCAGGCGCATATCCATCGCCATGATCCAGCGGATCTCGAACGGACAGACAACCTGAATCAACACCGGATCCACCCCCGCCGTGTGGTTCGCGATGATGATCAGAGATCCCGGGTGCTTCTCGCGCGGGACGTGCGGCATCCCCTCCACCCGAAGACCATGCACGACACGCGCATACAGCGATGCCAGCTTGACGAACAACCCCGTCTCGATATCCCCGCGCGGATTGTCCTTCAACCAACGGGCCAGAAGGCCAAGCCCGAGGAGAACCCCAAGAACAAGGATGGAACCAACAACTGGCATCACGGTGGGCGGATGTTAGCGGCCACAAATCAAGCGTCTACAAATGCTTGTGCCAACACAGGACCTTTGCGCCATATTCGGCGGGCAAGCCCACCTGGAAGGGTCTTGGCAGGGTCTTCGGTGTAGCATCAGGCATGAGCGGCCTCTGGGAAGAAACCCGCGCCCGAGCCAGGAAACAGGTCGAGCCGCTGGCCGTACGCATGCGTCCGCAGACTCTGGACGAGGTCGCCGGACAGTCGCACATCCTCGGCCCCGGCAAGCTCCTGCGGCGGATGCTCGAGGCCGACGTCATCACCTCCCTCATCCTCCACGGCCCCCCCGGCACCGGCAAGACCACCCTCGCCGAACTGATCGCCCGCCACACCAAGCGCCACTTCGAGCGCGAGAACGCCGCGAGCGTCGGCGTGAAACGCATCCGCGAGATCGTCGATCAGGCCTACGCACGCCTCGAAGACAAGAACCAGCGCACCATCCTCTTCCTGGATGAGATCCACAGATTCACGAAGGCGCAGCAGGATGTGCTGCTCGCGGACGTCGAACGCGGCACCGTCACCCTCATCGGCGCCACCACCGAGAACCCTCTCTTCGCCTGCAACTCCGCCCTCGTCAGCCGCTCCACGCTGCTACGTCTCGAGGTGTTGACTGAAGAAGAGATCACTTCAGTCCTCAGGCGCGCCATCGCCGACCCCGAACGCGGGTACGGCAAACTGGATCTTGAAGTAACGGACGAGGCGTTGCATGTGTGGGCGGTCAAGAGCGACGGGGATGCGCGGCGGGCGCTGACCGCGCTGGAAGTCGCGGTGCTGTCCCAAGCGAAAGAGCCAAAGGTCCAAAGAGCCAAAGAGCCAGACGGAGACGATGCCGAAGCCGTGCTCGGACCGCTCGTGATCGACCGCGCCGTCGCCGAAGAGTCCATCCAGCAGAAGGCCGCCGTCTACGACCAGACGGGGGACGGGCACTACGACGCCGCGAGCGCGATGATCAAATCGCTCCGGGGCAGCGACCCCGACGCCGCGCTCTACTGGATCGCCCGCATGCTCGAAGGCGGAGAGGACCCGCGCTTCATCGCCCGGCGCATGGCGATCCTGGCCAGTGAGGACATCGGCAACGCCGACCCCCGGGCCATCATGGTCGCCGCGGCCTGCTGGGAGCTGGTCGAACGGATCGGCATGCCCGAGGCACGGATCACGCTCGGCCAGTGCGCCACGTACCTCGCCCTCGCGCCCAAGAGCAACGCCTCCTATCTCGCCATCAACGCCGCCATCGCCGATGTGCAGGAGGGCCGCACGATCCCCGTCCCCCTCTATCTCCGCGACCCGAACTCCTCACCCGTCGGCGAGGGCGTCCGCACCAAGAACGCCTCGCACGAGAAGTACCAGTACTCACACGATGCGAAGGACACCCTGACGGGACAGGATTATCTCGGCGTCGAGAAGCGGTACTACGAGCCGACCGAGAACGGCGCGGAGAAGATCCTCAAAGAGCGGCTCGAAGAGGTCCGCAAGCGTCGCGCGGAGCGACGCTGAGATATGACCACACCACATGCTGACAAGGAGTGCCCGATGAACGAAGAATCGACCGACCAACCCGTAGAGATGCACTGGGCTTTCTTCCTCGAAGCGGACAACATCGAACCCCTCCGGAAGCTCAATGACATGCTCGGGGACGAGTTTGAGCTTCGGCTGGATGAGTTCACCGAAGTGATTGAAGATGGGGTCTCCAAAAAAGGCCCGCCATCGCTCTCCGTGCAGATGAATGCCGCGCTCACCCCCGCTGACGTCGCCTCGCTCGAAGAACGTCTGAAAGCACTCGCGGCACAAGTGGGCGCGCGATACGTTGATACTGCATCGTTCGATGCCTCAGGGCTCGATTCGTGGCAAGATCTCGATTCTGCCTGCTGGCTCCTCAGCCACTACACCGACACCGGACTGGAAGAGGGCGCGTACGTTCCATGGCTCTTCGGTTTCGAGGCCCAGGAGTCTCACCTCATGCAACTCCAGGATGCGATCGTCCAAGCCGAGCTTGCAACGACCGAGGACATGCTGCTGCGTGAGGGAGACGGCCTCCCGCAACTCGAAGTCTTTGTCAAAGGCGAGAATGTGGAGGAAGCACTCCCTGAGCGCTACAAGGCATTGGAGGCGCTTGCCGCGACTCTCCAGGTCACCATGCTCGGCGTGCTCTTCACCGAGCTGGACGACGAGCAGGACGACGAGCAGGACGACGAGTCCGAATGATCCAGCCGCAGGGCAAGGCGAGCGCCCTGATCCGCTTTGCAACGGCCGAACAGCCCTACGAGGGGGGCATACAACACACAGGCGACGTATGCCCATACGACAACGCCCCCGACACTGGGTCGGGGGCGTTGCGGATGATGCGATGAATCGTGCGTCTATTGCTCAGCACCCACGCCCGTAGGCGTCGAGGAAGTCGAGCAGGTCGAGAATATCGACGATCGTGTCGCCGTTGAAATCGGCGCTGATCCCACCCGCGGAGCACGGCGCGGGCTGACCCTCGCACGAACCGAAGGCGTTGATGAAATCGAGGAAGTCGAGAACATCGAGATCGAGATCGCCGTTGACGTTCGCGGCACACGTCACGATGAACGAGCCGATCACACTCTGCCACCCGGCGGGCGTCTGATACTGCCCGATGTACCAGAAAGTCGCGTCGTCATTGGGGTCGGTCGTGATGTCGAAATAATCGCCCCAGCGGCCGTTCGCGCCGGCGGTGCCGGTCGCGACAAGCGTCGCAGCGCCGAGCGTGCCCGGCGCGTCGGTCTGCCGGCGGGCAGCGACGTACACAGAAGGCACGGTCGTGCTGTTGCACCCGGCGACAACGAGACCGACATCGCCGTGTTTGTTCGCTCCGATCGCCGGGAAGAAGCTCGCCATCGTTCCACCGAGATTGAGCGTGCCCGCCTGAGAAATCGTCGGCCATCCGGAATTCGGCCAGTTGTTCGTGTTGATCTGGTACCAGCGGGCGACCGCCTTCCCGGAGGACCACACGCCATGTCCGAAGTAGAGCTTGCCGTCGCGCCAGTGCGCGTTCATGATGCGCCCGTCGAGCACATCAACCAGCCCACCGGGATTCGGCGCATCTCCCGTCGGATATGAGAAAGGCGGAACCGAGACCGCAGCCGTCGAGATCGTCGGCGTCGTCAACGGGTTCCTGATCGCCTGGATCCGCATGTTGGCGTTGTCGACGATCGAGGTGAAGAAGGGCGCGATGTTGCTGCCGAAGCACTGCGCCACCTGCACCGAGGCCACGCCGGCATCCCTGATATCCGCGAACGTCACCGGAGACCCGCTCAACAGCGGCGTCTTGGGATAGATCCGGAAAAGCGTACCGCCGAACCCACCCACGTTGAGCCCGAAGAGATTGCCCGTGACGTAGTACGCGTTGTTGTCGTATCCGAAGCCGGGGTAATCGACCCAGTAGGTCTGGGTGCCGCCGCCCGCGATGACTGCGTTCGTGCGATACTTATACCAGACGCCGTGCGGATCGCTGTCGTCGGAGACTGCGATACAGATCCACGCCTGCGTCGATCCGTACACCTCCAGCGCAACGATCACGTACCGCTGCGCGAGATGGTCATAGAAACACTTCGGATCGAACGTGAACGTCGACGCGCCAACCACCTCGAAGAAACCCGGATCGCCCGTCGAGTCCAGGTTCGCCTGAAACTGCAGATTCCCCTGCTTGTCGTGGAACGCGACGGCCATGTTCACCGTCGAGACGATGTGGTTGGGACCGACGGCCAGCGTGACGTCCGGCGGCGTCCACGGCGTCTGCGCCATGCCCGGGAAGAGCGCGTCAAGCGACGCACGCGAATCCCCGAGCATCGAGCCGATCTCGACATCGTCCACCACCTCGACAGCCGTCACCATCTTCGGCCGCTGGTGAGGCGGCAGGTTGTTCTTCATCCGCATGTCCACGACATCGCTGCGAATGTCCTGGATCTGCACCGGAAAGGCCCGCGTGTCGATGATCGTCGCCTCGCCGGTCGACCACGCCGCACGCCCCGGCTCCGAAAGATCGATCGGCGTAAGTGCCGGACGAGGATCCTCAGCGTTCCAGCGGAAGCCCTCCGGACCCGCCGCGACGGGAGCCATTGCGACCGCAGTCGACGAGGTCTGCGGCCCCTGCACGCTCAGGTTCTCCTGCGCACACCCCGCCAGCAGCACCAGCGACACCCCGGTCGCTCCCACGATGCCCAGACACGCTCTGCTCTTCATGCTCTGCTCCGCTTGTTGACCGACACTTCTGAGTTGCGGCAAACCTCTACAACAAGACCTTGACCCATGCGCGAGGACCCGCGCCGGATCGCGCCTCACTCAGCATCCTGTGCCGAACGCGTCGAGGAACTCGAGGAAATCCATCACATCAACGATCGTGTCGCCGTTCAGATCGGCGTTGGAGATCGCGCCGCATGGACCCGGTTGCGCCTCGCACTGCCCGAAATCATCAAGGAAGTCGAGGAAGTCCAGGACATCGAACTCGCCATCGCCGTTGTAGTCGGCAGGACACGAGGGATCACCGATCGTGAACGCGGGCGTCACGTAAGAGCCCGTGTTGCCCGAGGCATCGCGGATGGTCACGCGGATCTTGGCGTTCGCCGTGTCGATCGCGGGCGTCACCCACGTGTGCTGGCCGTCGTCGATCGTGCCGGTGATGATGTTGGTGGGGAAGGTCGCGCCGCCGTCCGTCGAAAGGGCGATGTCCGCGAGCAACGGCGACACGTCGTCGTCGGAGATCCACTCGATCGAGACACTCTGCCCCTGCGCGAACGTCTCGCCGCCCTGCGGATACTGGATGTACGCCGTCGGATTCGTCCCGCCCTTGTGAGCTGGGATGTGCATCACGATGCAGTGCATCACGCCCGCAGCAGTCACGAGATTCTGGCAGTTCACCTGCACGATCGTCTTGCCCGGCAGAGCCGCCTGCCACGTCGCCAGCGCCAGGTTGTTGTAGTTCGTGGGCGAGGTGATCGTCGAGTTCGTGTACGTCGGGATCAGAACCAGATCGTTGCACATCACCACGTTCGTGTAGGTGTAGTGAACGCCGCTCACCGTGCGCGCCGGTGTCCGATAGACCGTCCACCCCGCAGACGTGAACGCAGCTGCAACGCTGTCGCAGATCACGTCCTGCGTCGTGCCCGGCTGCGCGGGCCAGTCGCTGATGACGATCTTGTTGTCAGCGATGATCTGCATCCACATGTCGATGTGCTGCGTCGAGTCAACACTCGTCGGGAAGGGTGTGTAGAGCGTCGTGTCCAGGTTCTGGTACTGCTGCCAGTACGCCAGAATCTGCGACTCTGTCAGCGACGGGTTCTCGTTGTTGATCAGGCGCGTCGCGTGACCGTTGTTGTTCGCATCAAGGTGGTAATTGCCGCCGCCGTGCACCAGCGGCAACTGGTACACCTTCTGGCGACGGGTCGTCCCGCCGTAGTAAGCGTTCAGCAGATTGTCGTTCGGCCTCGGACGGTTGTAGGTGTGATCAACGATCGCACGCACATCGCCCTCGTAGATGTACCGAGGCCCATAGTCGCGGATCCAGATCGAATCCGTCGGCCGAACGACGTACTTGATCCGCGCAACGTTCGCACTCGAAGAGGCGAACGTCGACTGCACGGCCGTCCGCTCGGTCGTGTTGTCCACCACGATCCACACATCCGCGTTCCCTGTCGTCGTGATGTGCTCAACCATCGTCTTCTGGATCGCGTTCCACGACGCATCGCCCTCCCACGCGATGATGATCGATTCCATCGGCTCGTACTCGGCCACGCAGTGGACCGGGCCAACCGGCGAGCTCGCGGCACGCAGCACCGGAGCCGTGATCGGGTTCCGCTCCACCCACGCACGCTCCGCATCCGTCATGTTCCGCGGAATCGCCGCGCCCTCCGGATACGTCGGACGGGCCGGCTCCGCATCAGGCGGCACGGCGATGCCGGGCACCTGGGCGTTTGCAAGCCCGCAGAGAGTGAACAGAGCAAGAGCGGCCGAGCCACGCGCGATCGTGTTGCGATTCATCAGAGTTGGTCCCACCGAAAGAGCAGACGCCGCCGATGCGACGTCCTCGTGCGAGCGAGCGCCACGGCGGCACTCTCCTCCATCCAAAGACGTCCCAGGGCCGCGAAGCCCTGGGACGTGAGCATATCTCAAGCCGAGCCGAGAGATTCAGCCGCAACCGGTGCCGAACGCGTCAAGGAAATCCAGGAAGTCCAGGACGTCAACGAAGGTGTCCCCGTTGAAATCAGCGTCGTGCAGCCCGCACGGACCGGGCTGGTTCTCGCACTGACCGAAGTCATCCAGGAAGTCAAGGAAGTCCAGGATGTCAAACTCGCCATCACCGTTGTAATCCGCGGCACACCCGGGGCCCGGCTGGTTCACCGTCAGAATTGCTTCCGCCGATGTCACCACGCCGCAGTCGCCCGTGACCGTCACGCGATACGAGCCCGCGTCGGAAGCAGTGGTCACGGGAATCGTGTACGTGCTCGACTCCGCGCCGGGGATCACGACGAAGTTCTTCCGCCACTGGTACGTCAGGTTCGTGCCCGCAGCGACCACGTTGAACGAAGCGAGATCGCCCTCGTCCACCTCAAGCGAAGAAGGAGGCGTCGTGACCGAGGTCGCGGTCTTGATCGTCAGTGTCGCGATCGACGAGAGGACCGTCGAAGAGCAGTCGTTGTTGATCGACACGGTGTAGTTGCCGGCGTTCGCGCTCGTCACGCCCGTCAGCGTCAGCGAGCTCGAAGTCTCGCCGGGGATCACCACAAAGTCCTTGCGCCACTGATAGATGGGGTCCGTTCCCGAAGCAGTCACCGTGAACGTCACGTTCGATCCGGGGCAAACCGACTGAGAGAGCGGCTGCTGCGTGATCGTGATGCCGGTGCAACCGCCGCCGCCCGGGGGATAGTCGTACCCCATCGCATCAAAGACGTCGAGGTCCGACGTCTTGAAGAAGTTCGGATAGAAGGTCTGGCCGTTCGCGAAGGCCGGATCCATGATACCGATGTTCGCTGACTGCTCGCGGAAGTGCGACGCCTGATAGGGCGTTCCGTCCGACATGCGGTACTCGGCCCAGATGAAGTCGGTGTTGTGGTCGTCATTGGGCGTGTTGTAGTGAACAAGACGCGCCGTGGTCGTGAACTGGGCGTTCGTGTCGGGGTTGAAGTTGCCCGTGCCGTCCGTCCGCTGGAAGCGGTACAGATCCATCATCGCGAACTGGCCGCCCGCCTGATTGTCTGCAGCGGAGACGAACCCGAGCGCGTGCCCGACCTCGTGGATGATCACATCGACCAGCGAGATCTGCGAGCCGCCCACGCCGTTGGAAGGGTCGTAGTCGAAGTTGAACGACGAGTTGTACGTCATGTCGCCGTCAGAGCCCGACAGCGTGCCGACCGTTGCCTTGAAGTTCGCCCATGTCAGATCGATCAGCGTCTCGTTCGTCACCGTCGCTGTCGTGCCGTTGTACCGCACCGGCACGGAGGGAACCGGCGGCAGAATCGCCTGGATCGTGTCGTTCGCATCCATCCCGTTCACCAGCCCGTTCCGCACGTTCGTGTACGTCCGGTTGTTGATGAAGTTGGAGCCCGTCGCGCCGATCACGCCCGAACCCAGGTTCGCGAACGTCACGTTCACGGTCACCGTGATCGGGTCAGAGAACTGCGACTCAAGATACGCCTCAGCAGCCGCGAAGCTCGGGATCGCCGCTCCGGGCACGCTCCCGCCGAGCACGAACACGATGTTGATCCCCGCCGAGCGGCTCGGCGTATCAACAATCGTCACATCGCCGGCACCAATCTCGTTGCGATGGGTCAGGCGAATCCCTCGCAGCTCGTCCGCGCTGATCGGCGCACGGTTGAAACACATCGGACGCCAACGCTCCTCCAACTGGTCCGCGATCTCCTGCTGACCCGACCAATAGATCGATGTCATCTGAGGAGGCAACGGGAACGTCAACTGAGGATGCCCCTGGCGGAAGCCCGGGAACGCGGCAAAGTCCTCCAGCGTCTGAGCGCTCGCGCTCAACCCGCACAGACCCGCCGCCACAACCGCAACCAGACGTCCCACACGCTTATGACCCGCTGAGCTCATCTTCATGCTCCACTTCGAATGCCATCCACACACCCGGCACCGACCTCACTCACTCGGTCACCCGGGCCGAAAGCGACAAAGACACCACACCCGCCATTACGGCGACCACTATCCGATTCGGACAGCCCCTAGGGCTGGTTCCTCATCATCCAAACTCAATGCCCCAACACAAGCACTATCGGAGACCTACCTCCAACGATTCGATCACAAACTCATTCCTCCCTCTCCACACTCCCAAACAACGTCCAATAACCATCCATACCCTGCCCCACCTTGGCGTGGATCCGCCACCTCGGGGTCGCCGGGGCACTTTCCTATACTCCCGCCCCTGCCCGCACCCCATCCCGCGGTCGGGCGGCATCAAAGACCCAAAGCGATCCCCACCCGTGTCGGCGTCGGGGCACGCTCGTTCGAAGAAAGGCCCTCCACGTGTCAGCCCCTTCAGCATCAGCCAAGCACTACGACCTCATCGTCATCGGTGGAGGCCCCGGCGGCTACGTCGGCGCCATCCGTGCCGCACAACTCGGCATGAAGGTCGCCATCATCGACCGCGCCAAGCTCGGCGGCGTCTGCCTCAACTGGGGCTGCATCCCCTCCAAGGCCCTCCTCTCCAACGCCGAGCTCATGGAAAAGCTCGCCCACGGCGACTTCTGGGCGCTCAAACTCCCCGGCAAGGTCGAGTTCGACTGGTCCAAGGTCATCACCCGCTCGCGCGACGTCGCCAACAAACTCAACAAGGGCGTTGAGTTCCTGATGAAGAAGAACAAGATCGACCACTACGTCGCCCACGCCAAGGTGACGCAGGCATTCAAGGGCGCATCCAGCCCCTGCAAGGTCGAGATCTACGACTGCCAGGTCCAGGAAGAGCGCACCGACTCACCCGCGACCCCCGCCGCCAAGCCCCGCGAGACCATCACCGCCACCAACGTGATGATCGCCACCGGCTCCGTCGCCCGCGACCTGCCTTTCGCGAAGTTTGATAACGACAAGATCTGGGGCGCGCGCGAAGCGATGTTCAATAAAGAGAAGCCCCGCCGCCTCGTCATCGTCGGCGCCGGCGCGATCGGCATGGAGTTCGGTTACTTCTACCACTCCTTCGGCTCACAGGTCACCATCGTCGAGATGATGGACCGCATCCTCCCCGTCGAGGACGAGGAAGTCTCGAAGAAGATGGGCCAGCTCTACGCCAAGAAGGGCTTCACCCTCAAGACCTCCTTCGTCACCACCGCCATCGAGAAGACCGGCGACGGCGTGAAGGTCACCATCGCCCCCTTCGTCAACGGCAAGGCCGACGAGTCCAAGAAAGAAACCATCGAGGCAGACAAGGTCCTCCTCGCCATCGGCGTGAAGGGTCGCTACGACGGCCTCTTCGACGCCTCCCTCGGACTCGAGACCGTCAAAGACCACATCAAGACCGACTACCAGCCCGGCGTCACCATCAACCAGCCCGTTGACTACAAGACCAATCTCCCCGGCATCTACGCCATCGGCGATGTCATCGGCCCCCCGTGGCTCGCGCACGTCGCCGGCGAGGAAGCCGTCACCTGCGTCGAGCGCATGGCGTGGCGCATCGACCCCAAGAAGCACCACGAGCCGCTCCCCATCGACTACTCCGTCATCCCCGGCTGCACCTACTGCCAGCCGCAGGTCGCCAGCGTCGGCTTCACCGAGCAGGCCCTCAAGGCCAAGGGCCTCGTCAAGGGCAAGGACTACGAGGTCGGCACCTTCCCCTTCACCGCGCTCGGCAAAGCAATCGCCGCGGCACACACCGACGGCTTCGTCAAGATCATCCGAGGCCTCCCCCGTGGCGAGATCCTCGGCGCCCACATCATGGGCGATCAGGCTACCGAACTCATCGCCGAACTCTCACTCGCGCGTCGCCTCGAAGCCACCACCGAAGAACTCATCTACACCGTCCACGCCCACCCGACCATGCACGAGTCCGTCCGCGAAGCCGCCCTCGCCGCCGAAGGACGTGTCATCAACGCCTGACCGCCCCCGCCCCCTCCTTCCATCTCCATCCTTCCATCCACCCGATAACCCATGGACTGCAGTCCATGGGTTCTTTCCTTTCCATGTGACTGCACCGGGTCCATGTGACTGTGACGGGTGCCATCAGTTCCCGCCGAGTCCCCGAGGCGGAACTGATGCTCTCTCCCCCCTCGCTCCGGATCGCCACCAGTCTTCACTCAAAATGCCTTGCGTCGCACGATGACTCCAATAAACTAGCCCGACAACCCCAACGTAGGGCAGTTGCTAAGAGCGAGCGAGGGGCCGCCGTGGCCGAGTATGCGTTCATCTGTTCACCGCATCGTGCCCGGCGGCGGCATCGGTCCTGCGAGCGGCTGTCGAATGTGGAGTCTCCCATGAATTTCCGCGCCTTCTCCGCCATGTCGCGCCAGTGCTGGATCGTCGCCGCGACCTTGATCGCACTCGTCGGTGTCACTGCCGGAACAGCGCGCGCCCAATCCTGCGGCATGCAGGACCTCGGCACGCTGGGGGGGACCTGGGCTCGGGCCTTCAGCGTTTCCGCGGACGGCAGCGTGGTGGTGGGCGAGGCAACCAACGCCGCGGGCCAATACCGGGCCTTCCGCTGGACGGCCTCGGGCGGCATGCAGGACCTCGGCACGCTGGGGGGGATTCAGTCTAATGCCTGGGGCGTATCCGCGGACGGCAGCGTGGTGGTGGGTCAGGCACGCAACGCTGCGGGGCAACAGCGGGCCTTCCGCTGGACGGCCTCGGGCGGCATGCAGGACCTCGGCACGCTGGGGGGGACGTGGTCCCGGGCCTGGGAAGTTTCCGCGGACGGCAGCGTGGTGGTGGGCGACGCAACCAACGCCGCGGGGGACCAATATCGGGCGTTCCGCTGGACGGCCTCGGGCGGCATGCAGGACCTCGGCACGCTGGGGGGGAGTTCGGCTTGGGCCATCGGCGTTTCCGCGGACGGTAGCGTGGTGGTGGGCTATGCAGCCAACGCCGCGAACCAAGCTCGGGCGTTCCGCTGGACGACCTCGGCCGGCATGCAGGACCTCGGCACGCTGGGGGGGGCTCAGGCTTATGCCTACGGCGTTTCCGCGGGCGGCAGCGTGGTGGTGGGCGAGGCAACCAACGCCGCGAACCAAGCTCGGGCGTTCCGCTGGACGGCCTCGGGCGGCATGCAGGACCTCGGCACGCTGGGGGGGAGTTCGGCTTGGGCCAACCGCGTTTCCGCGGACGGCAGCGTGGTGGTGGGCACTGCAGGCAACACCGCGGGCCAACTGCGGGCGTTTCGCTGGACGGACTCGGGCGGCATGAAGGACCTCGGCACGCTGGGGGGGAGTTCGGCTTGGGCCGGCGGCGTTTCCGCGGACGGCAGCGTGGTGGTGGGCTATGCAGGAAACGCCGCGGGCCAACTGCGGGCGTTTCGCTGGACGGCTAGCGCGAGCCCCGCCGACTACACCGGCGACACCATCGTCGACATCCTCGACTTCCTCGACTTCATGGACGACTTCGCCAGTTGCAACGGCCAGCCCGCCCCCTGCGGCAACATCAGCAACCCCGACCTCAACGGTGACACCATCATCGACATCATCGATTTCCTCGACTTCATGGACGCCTTCGGCAACGGCTGCTGACACGCTCGACCCCCGGCCGCCCCCCTCGCTCATCTTCGGGAACGAGCGGCTCTGCGTCGATCCAGCGATGCCACAGGTCGTGGACAAAGCGTCAACCGGGATATCCCGGATACTGACGACAGACCGCATCCATCACCGCGCCGGCTCCGATTGCCTGCCGGGAGAAAGTGCATGAAGCCCATCCTCGCACTGTTGACCATTCTGACGCTCACGGCGGCCGCCACGGCGCGGGCCGAAGATCTGTCGACGCCCGGCCCGTACCCCGCCGGATGGCGCACCGTCACGGTCACCCGCCCCGACCTGACGACCTTCTCGGCCCGGGTCCACTACCCCGCCCTCGCCGCAGGACTGAACGCACCCCGCGACACCGCTCTCCCCCCGCTCCCGGCCGTCACCTTCGGCCATGGGTTCCTCACGCCCGTTTCGGCGTACCAATCCACGCTCCAGCACCTGGCCACCCGCGGCTACATCGTGATCGCCTCCGAATCGGAGGGGTCGCTCTTCCCCAGCCACTCCCGCTTCGCCAGCGACCTCAGCCACTGCCTCACGTTCCTCATCGAGCAGAGCCATGCCCCGGGCTCTTGGCTCGAGGGCGCTGTCGATCCGCTGCGCCTGGGCGCTTCGGGGCACTCGATGGGGGGCGGGGCAAGCATCCTCGCCGCCGCGGCAGACTCGCGCATCCGTGCCCTCGCGCCCCTCGCCCCCGCCGAGACGAGCCCCTCAGCCGCCGCCGCCGCCGCAAACCTCTCCATCCCCTTCACCGCCATCGTGGGAACGCGGGACACCATCACCCCCACCGCCAGCCACGGCCAGCTCATGTACAACGCGGCCCCGGGCCCGCGCCGCATGATCAGCCAGATCGGCGGCTTTCACTGCGGGTACATCGATTCGAGCACCTTCGGCTGCGACAGCGGGTCCATGTCGCGCGCGGACCAACTCGCCCTCACACGCGCCCTCCTCGCCGCCGTCTTTGACCTGCACCTCAAGGACGATCACTCCCGCGCCCCGCTCGTCTGGGACCCACAAGCCCAGACCGACCCACGCCTCGCGCTCGTCATCGACTCCCGGCTCGCCCTCTCCGCTCCGCCCGCACCGCTCTCCACCCGAGGCAACGCGCCCCTCGACATCCCCTTCATCGCCACCCTCTCCGGGCCGCTCCCCCGCACCCTCACGCCCGGATCAGAGTCGCCCTGGCTTCTCGCTGCGCCCGGCCCGGTCGGACCCATTGCCCCCGGCGACTCCACGCCGCTCGCCATCACCGCGCGCGTCCCGGCCAGCACACCCCTCCCCGCCACCACGTCCTTCAAGGCGTCGGTCCGGACAGAGGCCAACGTGTACGCCTACGCCGTCTCCACCCTCGCCGCAACGTGCCCCGCCGACTACACCGCCGACACCACCGTTGACATCCTCGACTTCCTCGACTTCTTCCAGGACTTCGGAACCTGCGACCAACTCCCCGCCCCCTGCGGCACGCTCGGCAACCCCGACCTCAACGGCGACACCATCATCGACATCATCGATTTCCTCGACTTCCTCGACGCCTTCGGCAATGGTTGCTGATACGCCTTGCGCGCTGCGTCCCGCAAACCCTGAGCTTTCGCGCAAACTTCTCTTGAATCCGACCCGGCCTCTCGGTAGTCTCCCGCCGGGAGGTGCTCCATGGCACTGTGTCTCGCTCAATCGTTGCGCGGCGTCGCCGCCGGACTCGGTCTGGGAATGGCCGCATCGTTCGCCGGGTTCGCCGAAGCCCGACCGATCCGGTACGAGTTCCGCATCGTCGCCACCGGCTCGCCCTCGGGTGAGTTCCTGAGCGTCTCACTGTCGAAGCCCTCGATCGGCAACAACGGTCGCGTCCTCTTCTCCGCGCAGTATCAGGACGCATCCGGAGCGGTGCTCCTCGAGGATCACGGTCTCACGTGGCGTCTGAGCACGGAAGGGCGCCAGCCCTCGTGGCAGAATCAGATAAGCCGCGATGGCCGCGTCGCGGCGTGGATCGAGGCGACGCCCGTCGGCGACCTCCTCAAGCGCTGGACAGATGGCAGCATCGACCTCTCCGAACCGGTCGCCGGCGCGATCACGCAGAACTTTCGAGTCGTCTGCAATGACGACGGGGCCATCGCGTACGACAACTACAGCATCATCCGGCGTCTCTCCGCCTTCGGCGTCGAGTCCACCATCGGCGGCCCCGGAAGCGACATCATCGCGATCAACGGCATCCCGAGCATGACCGATTCAGGCGACGTCGTCTGGACAGGGAACGGCAACACCACGGATGGACTCGTCGTCTGGCAGAACGACAGCGTCATCGTCGATCGAGACACTCTCGACCACACGAATCAAGTTGCTGCAAGTGGAACTGGGCTGGTTGCCTTCGTCGCAAAGCCCATTTCTTCAAGCTCGGCGCTGTCCACGCTTTACACATACGACAATGGCGTCATCATAACCCGCCACGCGACACTCCAGCAGTATCCGGGTGGCTCAGACTCTCACTTGGGAATCAATGACTTGGGAGATGTCGTTTACCCATCACAACCATCGGAGACGGAGCCCTACGGCTTGTGGGTCTATCGCGCCGATGGCAGCCGCCAACTCATCGTCGCCGAAGGCGATATCGTCACGGCGGGCGACACGTCCGTGCATGTGTGGCGTATCACACAGGATCGCACTGTCGGACCTCGTTCGATCAACAATCACGGGCAAGTCGCGTTCCTTTGCTGGAGCCCCGGCTGGGTCACCGAATACATCCTCGTCGCCACACCCGTCTATGTCTGCCCCGCCGACTACAACGGCGACACCACCGTTGACATCCTCGACTTTCTCGACTTCTTCGACGACTTCGGCCAGTGCGACCAGCAGCCCGCCCCCTGCGGCACACTCGGCAACCCCGACCTCAACGGCGACACCGTCATCGATGTCTTGGACTTCCTCGACTTCCTCGACGCCTTCGGCACCGGCTGTTGATCCGATCCGGCAGGTCGCGCCCTCGCTCGCAGCAAAGCCGGCGCGTCATCAACGCGTGACGTTTTGGGTGCCACCAGTTCCCGTCGCGGCTCGCGACGGAACTGGTGAACGCCCCCTCCTTCCTTCCATCTCCATCCTGATTCCCACCCGAGAACCCATGGACCGCAGTCCACGGGTTCTTCTTTTTCATGCGATGCAAAGCCGATCTCCTGTAAACTCCCACGGATGGCCGCACACACGCAACGCAGATCGCTCGCCGCACCACGCACCATGATCGCGCTCCTTCTCGCGATCGTCGCTGTCGCGCCCGCCGTCGCGCAGCCGGAGTCCGATCCCTGTCGCCCCGTGCGAGGGTGCGCGGTCCCCGCGCTCTCGTCGCTCGACGCGCTGATGCTCGAGTTTGTCTGCACCCGCAACATCGGCGCTGCCACCATCGCCGTCACCCGCAACGGCACCCTGATCTACGAGCGCGGCTTCGGCTGGGCCGACGAGGCCCGATCCCAGCCCATTGCCGCCAACGCGCTCATGCGCATCGCCAGCGTCTCCAAGCCGATCACCGCCGCCGCGGTGCGCGAACTCATCGCCGAGGGCGCGTTCACGCTCGACACCAAAGCCTTCAACCTCGGCCAGCCCGGAGGCGGCCTTCTCGACCTCGCGCCCTTCCCCTCGCTCGGCGATCCTCGCCTTGCCGATGTCACCGTCCGCCACCTCATCGAGCACAAAGGGGGCTGGAACCGCGACATCGCCGGCGATCTCACATATATGGAGATCGCGATCGCCTCCGCGATGGGAATCTCAAGCCCGCCGGGACGCGAGAACACCGTCCGCTATATCCTCGGCAAGCCGCTCCAGCACACGCCCGGCACCACCGAGTCATACTCAAACATCGGCATGCTCGCCCTCGGTCTCATCGTCGAGCAATATCGAGGCAAGCCGCTCCAGGAAGTGCTCGATCCGATCATGGCCGCCTCGGGCGTTGCGATCAACGACCACCAGATCGGGCGCACCTTCAAGGCCGATCAGGATCCGCGCGAGCCCTTCTACGACGCGACAGCACTCGGCCCCAACGTCTACAACCCCGGTGGCCCACTCGTCCGCGCACCCTACGGCACCTGGGACCACGAGGCCCGCGCAGGACAGGGCGCACACATCGCCACCGCCGCCGCACTCGCGAAGTTCGCGGCACACTACTACGTCAACGGTCCCAACATCGGCAGACCCCGCCCCGCCAACGACAGCGGCACCTGGCGATGGAACCACACCGGCTCCCTCGCCGGCACCAACAGTCTCATCCGCCAGCGCGGCGATGGCATCACCTACGCCGTAATCTTCAACAAGCGCGCCCCCAGCGGCGACTGGGCCGGACAAGCCCGCACCGCCATCGACGCGCTCTTCGACTCGGGCTCGATCTCATGGCCAACCACTCCCCCCGCCTGCTGCCCCGCTGATTACAACAATGACGGTGGCGATGACATCCTCGACTTCCTCGACTTCTTCAACGACTTCGGCCAGTGCGACCAACTCCCCGCACCCTGCGGCACACTCGGCAACCCGGACCTCAACGGCGACACCATCATCGACATCCTCGATTTCCTCGACTTCCTTGACGCGTTCGGACGGGGATGCTGACCGCACCGAGATCAACAGACACAGACATTCTGTAGATTCCGGAAGCGATGCCGGTCCACTTTGATAGAATCTTCTGTTCTCGTGCGGAATAGGAGGAGGCAGACACATGCAAGCACCCGACGCAGCGCACCGATGCCGCACGCTCGCGGCACTCGTTCCGTTCGCTCTCGCTCCTGCCGCAGCAATCGCCCAATGTGGCGGATGGGTCCATGACCTGGCGTCATACGGGTCCGCGATGACTCGCGAGGCAAGGATCGTCGAACTCCTCGATCGTGACGGTGCCGGCCCCGAACTCCCCCAACTCGTCGTCTATACTCAGGACAAACAACTCGTCGTTCGCGGCACACATGACTGGCTGTTCCTCAATCGACCGGACGCCCCGGAGGTTCATTCCATGTGGGCGTGGGATCCGGATGGGCCTGGGCCAGGCGATCCACGAATCTACCTTGGCTCGAAGCACGACGGCGTCTCTCCCGCTTGGTACCTCTCCTCCGTGCCGTGGAACAGGCCCGGGGAGACGACCGGTGCCCACACCGTCGGACCCGTGCCGGGGCCAGTGCTGGACATCATCTCGTGGGATCCCGACGGCTCAGGACAAGAACGCGAGACGCTCATCGTGCTGTGCAAGGACGCGCCGTACTCGGCCTCAGGCAGCGTGCTCATGTGGACCGCCACCGGCTGGACAAAGCTCGGAGAAACCATCCAGCTCAGCACCACCGTCAGACTCGCTGTCGAAGTCATCAACGCCACGCCCGCCGGAACAGCGAGTCTGCTCCTGATCGGTGATGCGACCCACAGCGGTATCCCCGGCGTGCGAGGCGTCCTCGTCTATGAAGACGGCTCTTGGCGACAGCTGGGAACGGGTCTCACGAGCGGCACGGTACGTGATGTCACCACCTGGGATCACGATGCCGACGATGCCACGCCGCGCCAACTCGTTGCATGCGGCACATTCACAAACTACATCGGTGAGCAGATACGTGGCCTTGCCAGATTCGACGGTTCAACGTGGCGAGCCATCGGCGGTGCCGTGCCAACGCTCTATTCAGTCTCCGCAACCACGGCTCCCGGCGATACGAGAGAGTCACTCCTGGTCGCCGGCCACTTCACATCGATCGGTGGCGTCTCATCAAACGGGTTCGCCGCGTTCGATGGTATCGCGTGGCGATCCGCGGGCGATATCGACTTCCTGCCCTACATCGATTCCACACGGATGTGGAAGTGGAGCCCGGACGGACCGCTCTCCAGCCCGCAGACACTCCTCGCTGTCCGCTACGCGACAACGATTTCCGATGTTCGGGGTGCCGGCGTGTACGCATGGGATGGCGCGACGTGGACGACTCCCGTCCCATTCATCGACGCGGCGTACTCGAAACAGGCAACTTGGGATCCGGACGGCCCCGGCCCGCAACGCCCCAAGCTCGTCTACTCCAGCGCGCAGTCGTATGACAACGGGTTGCCCGCACGACTCGCTCTCTGGGACGGCGTCGAATGGGAGATCCAGGATCCCGGCATCAACATGTCGATCATGTCGGATATCGCGGTGTGGGATCCCGATGGAGATGGGCCAGAGAAACCCCTGCTCGTCTTCGGCGAGCGGATGGCGGCAACCTGGGGTGCTCCGACTGTCCGCGTGTGGGCATGGGACGGCGAATCCCGATTCCAGCTCGGCGCTGGCTTTGTGAGAAACACCAATGCAGGGAGCATCGACCAACTCAAAGTTGTCGATTTCGACGGCGACGGCCCGTTGCCGCCCAGACTGATCGCACGCGGGAACTTCACCGCTTCCGGCACCAATACCGCGAGCTCGATCGCATGGTTCGACGGAGATCAGTGGTTGCCGCTGGGCAACGGACTGACGCACACAAGTCATAACTCGCTCACGATTCGCGACCTCGACGTCATGGACGCGGATGGGGATGGACCACAAGGTGCAGTGCTTCTCGTCGTGGGGACGTTTACGGTCGTGGACGATCCGGAGATCACGCATCTCGCGCAATGGGATGGTCAAACATGGTCCGCAGTAGGCGGTCCATTACCACCTTTCACGCACCACCCGAGTTATGTCGTGAGCGCGGACCCAGACGGCGACGGACCGCAACTGATGCAGCCGTGGATCGGTTACTCGGAGCGGTACGAGGAAATATGCAACGGGTGGTCTTGCGATGATTACCGCTACTTCACCGGCTATCGATGGGACGGCGGCATCTGGAAAGAAACCGTCACATACACATGGTGGTTCGAGAATAGTTGGTATTACACCTGGATGGGTCCTCCGCCATCTCGGCTCCATACGGTCCACGATCCCGACGGCATTGGTCCGGCCAGCCCGGTGCTCGCGTATGCAGGCGGGGGAACAACGTACCACATTGGTGCACGGGGACTTCCACAACCACTCGAACTCGTTGGAGGACCGTTCTGGCAGGTAATAGAGGATGGGATCCTCTACGACGATACTGTCATCTCCTCAATCCACTCATACGCGATCACCGACGATCGGGCCATCCTGTCATTCTGTGGCGACTTCGAGACACTCGTGATCAGGCCGTATCCCGAGAGTGAGGCCCGCCCCTCACGCGGCCTGGCTCGCTGGATGGTCGGCCCTCCGATTCTTGCAGATGAGCCCGAAGCTCGCCTCAACCCCACCTCACGGGCTGCGGGATTGACGGTGAGGGCCGTAGCCGGTGGCGATCTCAGGTACAGATGGCGACGCAACGGCGTGCCGCTCACGCCCGGTATCTTCCCGTGGGGAGTCGTCCACTCCCCCGCCGACCCCACGCTCGTGCTCTCAGCTCTCTCGCCAAACGAGGATGGTGAGTACGACTGCGTCGTGACGAACGACTGCGGAAGTGTGATCTCGCCCATCGTCCGCGTGCCGCCCGGACCAGTCTGCCCAGCGGACTTCAACGGAGACACACGTGTCGATGACGAAGACTTCTTCGCGTTCTTCAACGACTTCGGCCAGTGCGACCAACTCCCCGCCCCCTGCGGCACACTCGGCAACCCCGATGTCAACGGCGACACCATCATCGACATCCTCGATTTCCTCGACTTCCTTGACGCGTTCGGACGGGGATGTTGACCGCCTCGACCATCTCTCTCCCCGTCACAGAACCACGCCCCACCACGCAGATGGAATCTCGCACAACCATACTGCTCCCAAGCCGCAAGCCAGCCCGCACGCCCAACCCCCGGTCTCTGGGACTTTGGCTACGCATCTGTTCTCTCGATAATAAAATGCATGCGGAGTCCCATCGCGGTTCCGCATGAGTATCGGGAGAGACCGCGCGTTGACCGGTTGGAAGGAGAAAGTGATATGCGTCTTCAAAGAGCCATTCTGTCCTCCATTGCCATCGCGGGCATGGCTTCGCACGCCGCCGCACAGTGCGACCCGGCATGGGTCTCCGAGGGCGGCATCCCCGGTATCAACAACTTTGCCCACGCAATCGTCGCGTGGGATCCCGACGGCCCCGGCCCGCGCCCGATGGGCTACGCCGTCGCCGGAGAGTTCAACGTCGCAGGTGAGGGGCTTGTGAACCGCGTCGCGTTCTGGGATGGAAGCGAGTGGTCACAGATCGGCGAAGGGCTTGGAACCTTTGGAGAACGCGTCCGCGCGCTCGTGGTCACGCCCGACAACGAGCTCGTCGCCGCTGGCCAGTTCACGATCTCGGGCGCAACGCCCCTCAACAACGTCGCGAAGTGGAACGGCACAGCGTGGCTCCCCGTGGGCTCCGGCATCACAGGCAACATTTACGCACTGACCATCACCACCGCAGGCGACATTATCGCAGGGGGCAGCTTCCACACCTCCTTCGGCGCGCCCGCCAACGGTGTTGCCCGATGGAACGGCTCCGCATGGGTCGCCCTCGGAACCGGAATGCCGGACACCGGTGCGATCGTGCGCACGCTCGCCCCCCACCCCGCAGGCGGATTCGTCGCCGGAGGCACATTTACGCAGGCCGGCGCGGCCGCCGCACTGAACGTCGCGCGATGGAACGGCTCCGTATGGAGCGCGATGGATGCCGGACTCGGCGTCGCCGGATCCACCACCGTCTTCGCGCTCGCGACGCACCCCTCGGGCGACATCATCGCGGGCGGATCGTTCACCGCCTCCGGCGCAGCGCCCATCAACCGGATCGCGCGCTGGAACGGCTCCGCATGGAGCGCGATCGGCTCAGGCATGAACGGCCCTGTTGAATCGCTTGCCATCCTCCCCTCCGGAAACATCCTCGCAGGGGGCGGGTTCACCGCCGCCGGAGGCGCGGACTCAAATTACATCGCGCGATGGAACGGCTCAACATGGGTCGCCATCCCCTCCCCCGGCGGAGGCAACGGCCTCGCACAGAAGGTCACTTGCATCGGCACGCTTCCCGACGGACGCTACGCCGTCGGCGGCTGGTTCTACACAACAGGCGGCAGCGGCATCCTCGCGACAGGCCCAGGACAGAAAGCCGCAACGCTCATCGCCCAGCACGACGGAACAGGCTTCACCCGCATGGGTCGAGGCATCAACGTCACCACGAGCGCCGTGCTCGCCATGCCCGACGGCAGCGTCATCGTCGGAGGCGGCCATCTTTCCGCTGGCGACGCGGACGTGCGCTACGTCTCTCGCTGGCAGAACGGCGAGTGGTCCGCCATCGGCAGCTTCCCCGCAGATGCCTGCAACGCGCTCGCGCGCATGCCCAACGGCGATGTCATCGCTGGTGGCTCCGCGCCCTTCATGGTCTCAAACGTCAACCGATGGAACGGTTCCACATGGTCGCCCGTCGGCACCGGCCTCGGCTTCGGCATCGTGCGAGACCTGGTCGTCACGTCAGGCGGCGACATCTACGCCGCGGGCTCTCTCTTCTCGCACGGGCATATCGCACGGTGGGACGGCTCCGCGTGGACAGTGGTCGGAACCGGAGTCAACAACTCCACCGATGCGGTTGCGATCGGCATGACCGATGACATCTACGTCGGCGGCTCATTCACCAGCGCGGGGGCCATCCCCGCGAACCGCATCGCGCGATGGAACGGCTCCGAATGGACCGCGCTCGGCGCAGGCCTCAACGGCGATGTCTGGTCACTCGCTGTCATGCCGAATGGAGATCTGATCGCCGGTGGAAACTTCTCGGCATCAGGCGCGATCACAGGGCTCTCACGCATCGCTCGCTGGGATGGCGCAACCTGGCACCCGATGGGCTCAGGCATGAATCACATCGTCGAAGCCCTGAAAGTCCTTCCCGATGGACGACTGCTCGCAGGGGGTGCATTCACCATAGCAGGCGGCTCGCAGATCCGCGGCATCGCCGTGTGGGATGGCACATCGTGGTCCTCGCTTGGTGACGGACCGAATCCCCCCGTGACCGCGATCGATCTCCTGCCCGACGGAGACATCGTCGTAGCAGGCGGCTTCCAGATCGCAGCGGGCACCGCCGCCGGGTTCTTCGCTCGCCAAACCTGCAACGCCCCTGCCTGCCCCGCCGACTACACCGGCGACACCATCGTCGACATCCTCGATTTTCTCGATTTCTTCGACGACTTCGGCCAGTGCGACCAACTCCCCGCTCCCTGCGGCACACTCGGCAACCCCGACCTCAACGGCGACACCATCATCGACATCATCGATTTCCTCGACTTCATGGACGCCTTCGGCACCAGCTGCTGACCCTCTCGCCCCCCTGCCGCTCCTCCGCTACACTTCCTAAGCCGGTGTGTGTTTGGGTTCTTCTCTCCCCTATCGCCCGCTTTCCGGCAATCGCGGAGCAACACGACGGCCATCACCGTCGAAAGGGAGAGAAGAGGGCGGTGGATACAGCATCCCCCTGCGCGGCGTGTACCGGCGCAGGGGAGGGAGGCCGCATGGCTCAGTGCATCTCGCGTGTGAAGTCCGCCTACGCCCCGCGTCGCGCGTTCACCATCATCGAACTCATCGTCGTCATCCTCATCATCGTCATCATCTCCGCGATCCTGCTCCCCGCCCTCGGCGGAGCACGCAACGTCGCGCGCAAGACCGCCACCCAGAACCTCATCCAGCAACTCCTCAGCGCGGTCTCTCGCTTCGAGCAGGACCAGCGACGCCTCCCGGGATACTTCTCACCCACGGAAATGGGAAACAACGACCAGTTCGCCGGCACCGGAAGCGGCAGGGGCATGTCCTCCATGGAGAACGTCATGCTCGACCTCGCGGGAGGCGTCGTCCCGCGCTCCACAGCGGGATCGAGCGGCGGTGGTGGCGGCAGCGCGCCCCCGCCGTCCGTCCTCCCTGAGAACCTGGCCGAGCGCGTCGGCCCGCTTCGCTCCGTACCCGAGCGCGTCGACGTTGACACCTCCAAGATCGGGGTATCAACCAACGGCTTCGCCCCATACTTCGTCCCTGACAACAAGTTCTACCAGCCCCAGTTCTCACGAGGCAGCGACCGCCAGGCCCAGAACTCCGCCCCGCCGCACTCTGACGTCTCCTCAGCCGCGCGGCGCCAGCTCCCCGATCTCATCGACGCCTTCGGCACCCCGATCCTCGCCTGGGTCATGGACGATACCGCCACCCAACCCATCGCAGCTGAGACCGATTTCGCGCGGATGAGTTCCGGCCCGGCCCCAGGCACAGGCCCGCGCGCCCGCTTCTATTGGAACTCAAACTCCGCCTTCCTCTCCGCAAACGCCGTCGGTCCCAAGTTCGTCAACATGCCCGTCGAGAGCATGCTGGGCGGCGGTGTCGGCACACCGCTCTCCGACGCCGATCGCATCTCAACGCTCAACGGCCTCCTCGGCCATCCCGGCTACCCGGACGACCGATCCAAGACCGTGGCCAACATCCGACCCACCGCCGCCAGAGGCCGGTTCATCGTCCACTCCGCAGGCGTGGATGGCGTCTACCTCGGCGTGAAAGACTCCGGCGCGAAGCACGCCATCACCTCCGGAACCGCCAAGCGCCTCGCCTACGGCCTCAACTTCAAGAACCGCAGCGGCGCGGACCTCCTCGACGGCAAGGGCACACCCACAACCATCGACGTGCTCGACGACTTCGACGACATCGTCGTCTCCGGCGGCAACTAGAGCGGTTGAAGTTCAGGCGTAGCGGCTGGAGCGTCGGCGAGACAAGCGTGGCGCGGAGGCCGAAGCAGGCGTATCCCCAGTGATACGCCGATACAGGCCGACAATGCCACGCGAAGTCGCAGCCAGCTCCGGACGCTACGAATGGACTGAAACTGCTCTAAACCGATCCCCCCGTCCCGATCACCCTCACAGATTGAACGGCCGGCTTGACGTCCCCGGCCCTTTGTGCCACGCTGGCACCTGTCATGCGATGGGACGCTGCTGCCCGTGCCTGGACCGCGCTCGCCTGCCTCATCTGCGGGTTCGCGCTGGCACGCACTCTCGGCCTCACAGATCCCACCCCCTGGCTGATCCTCGCCGCGCTGCTCGCCTTCGCTTCATGCTTCATCAAGCGCCGCGCATACGCCTCATCCGTCATCATCGCGGCCCTCACACTCGGTGCCTCATGGTGGACCCTTCGCATCAACGCCCACCTCGCGAGCACCAGCGACGAGACAACCGAACTCCGTATCGTCCGCGGCACCGTCGCCGATGAACCTCGCCTCATCGATCCACGCGGCCCCATCTCCTTCGGTCCCGCCCTCCGCCAGTTCTTCACGCTCCGCACCGATGGCGGCTCCGTTCGTGTCCGCGTCACGGGTCGCCTCGAATCGCTGCGCATGGGCGATACCGTCGAGGTCCAAGGTCGCTGGATCCCGCTCCAGGGACCTCTGAACCCCGGCGAGCCCGACGCCCGCATCCGCGCCGCGCAAGACCGACGCCTCGGCAGCATCGAGACCACGCCCACACTCGTCCAGCACATCGCGCACACACCGACGCCGCGGGATAGTCTCGCGCACCTCGCATCACGCCTCAGAGCCCGCTCGCTCGCCGCGCTGACGCCATCCAAAGACGAAGACGAGAGCCCTTCGCAAGGGCTCGCCCTGACGCGCTCGCTCCTGCTCGGAGAAGACGAGACCGCGCTCGAGCCAGCCCGAGATGCCTTCACGCGCGTCGGCCTCTCGCACGTGCTGGCCATCTCCGGCTTCCACCTCGTCGTGCTCGTCTGGTCGATCACGCTCGCGCTCCGCACCCTGGGCGACAGAGGCCCGCTCGAGCCGCTCTGCGTCGCCGCACTCGTCGTGTTCTATCTCATGGTGGTCCCCGCCGAAGCGCCGATCCTCCGCGCCGGGGCGATGGCGATCTGCTTCCTGCTCGCCGACGCGCTCGGACGACGCCACGATCGCCTCGCGCTGCTCGGCTGGATCGCGTGCGCCCTGGCCCTCTGGAGACCCGCGGACGCGTTCTCACTCGGCTTCCAGCTCTCGGTTGGCCTGACGGCAACCCTGCTCTGGCTCGGCACATCGACTCACGATCGGCTCTGGGGCCCGCGCCTGAAAGGCACCGTCACCACCCCCGACCCCACGATCCCCGGCCGCCTGCTCGAAGGCGCAAAGTCGCTCGTATCGGCCTCTCTGCTCTGCTGGCTCGTCGGGCTCCCGATCATCGCGTGGCACACCGGCAACATCAGTCTGCTCGCGGTTCCCGCCACGCTCATCGTCGTGCCGATGTGCATCATCCTCATGTGGATCGGCTTCCTCGCCGTCATGGCTGGGCTGCTCTCGCCGTCGCTCGGGCACACCCTCGGCGGCATCATCGACTCGCTCGGAGGGTGGATCACCGACGTGGTCATCTGGTTCGACGAATCACCCTTCTCGCTCGTTCGCATCGCGCCGATCTCCATCCCGCTCGCCGGAGCAGCGGCCGCCCTCGCGCTCTGGTGGTGCGCCTCGGGCCGCTGGCGAAGCACCCGCCACTGGATCGCCACCCTGCTCCTGATCGCCTGGACCGGTCTCGAACTCCGAACCACATCCACGCTCCCGCGCGGCGTCGTCCTCCGCCTCGACTCGCTCGCCGTCGGAGACGGCTCGTGCCACATCGTCCGCTCCGGACGCGACGCCCTGCTCTGGGACTGTGGCTCTCTCTCCCGCTCGGACATCGGATCACGCACGCTCCCCCGCGCCGCCCGCGCACTCGGCATCACGCGCATCCCCCTCGCCATCCTCACCCACCCGAACATCGATCACGCCAACGGGCTCGTGGATGCCGCGCGGACCATGGGGCTCCGCACCCTCCTCATCGGTGACGCAACCATCGAGCACGCCGACGCATCACCACGAGGCCAGATCGCCCGCACCCTCGCCGAGCTCGAACGCCGAGGCGTGGCGATCCGTCGTATCAGCGCCGGCGATTCCCTCACCCTCGGAGACTCAATCGTGCACTTCATCTGGCCCGAAGATGGCTTCACCTCCAGAGAACCGAACGAACGCTCACTCGTCGCAGTCGTCCACCCGTTCCACCCGCCCTCCACACCCCCCACTCCCCTGAAGGCCGAAGCGCCCGCGTCGCTCCTCCTGACCGGCGACATCCAACAAGAGGCGATCACACGCATCATCGCCTCGCACCCCGGGCTGCGAGCCCGCGTGCTCGAAATGCCCCACCACGGCAGCGCGATCCGCGAGGCCGTCGATCTTCTCTTTCACACCGAGCCCGAAAGCGTCCACCAATCAACCGGACAGAGAAGATCCGCCGACCCGCGCATGCAGCACTGGCGCGGCATCTGGCTCGACGAAGGACGATCGTGGGGCGTCACCGCCACCGATGGCTGGATATGGAGCGAATCACTCGTGAACGGCGCGACAAGATCAGGAACGAACGCCGAGGCACGCGCTCGCACACGATAAGTCCGCCCGTCGCACGCGGACCGCTCGTTCAATCACGGCACCGCGACCAGAATATCCCGATCCGCCGTCGAGCAGTGCGTCGCCAGCCCCGGCAGGGCCGCAGTCAACCGCTTCGCCAGTCGCTTGAGATACCCGCGCTCCGTGTTCGTGTGGCCCGCCAGCAGCACGCTGCACCCGGCGTTGAGCATCTCCACCACCTCGTGGTGCTTCATCTCGCCCGTCACAAACACCTCGCACCCCTCACGCACAGCGGTCATCGCCAGTTCCGCGCCCGCCCCCGCCACCACGCCCACGTGCGTCAGCGGCTTGTCGCTCTCCACCAGCGCCATCCGCAGACGCACACGATCAAGATGCCCGCGCAGCCGATCACCCAGCTCCGCGATCGTCGCCGGACGATCGAGCACAAGCCGACGACCGACGCCGACATGACGCTCGGGCACACCCGTCAACTCGTACACATCGATCGCGGGCGTCTCATACGGATGGAACGACCGCAGCGTCTCCACCACCAGCGGCACCGCGCTCCGCGAGCAGACCATCTCAAGCCGCACCTCGCGCACGCTCTCCAGCCGCCCCGGCTCGCCGATCACCGGCTTCGAGCCCTCGCCCCCCAGAAACGTCCCCACACCCTCCGCGCCGAACGAACAGACGCGGTAGTTCCCGATGATCCCCGCACCGGCTGATGCCATCGCGTTCCGCAGCTTCTCCATCGCATCGCCCGCGGGCACGAACGTCACGATCTTCATCTCCTGCGTCTCGCTCGGCACCGAGCGAGGCGTCAACGCCCTCGAGTCGCCGTGGATCACGCCCTCCCCGTCCTTCGCACCCACATTCCCGCTCAACCCCTCGCACAACCAATCCGTCAGCCCGCCCGGCGCGGCATCCAGCGACGTGTGCGGCGAATAGATCGCGATCCCCGCCCCCGCCGCACGAAGAATCACACGCCCCTTCGGCGTCTCGTCGGTGATCCGCTCCAGGGGCTTCCAGATCGGCGGGTGGTACGCGATGATCGCGCCCGCCCCCATCCCCATCGCCTCGTCCATCACCTTCTCGGTCAGATCGATGCAGAACAACACCGGCCCGCGCAGCGCCTCACGCGGCGAGCCCACCATCAGCCCCACCTTGTCCCACGGCTCGGCATTCGACAGCGGGGCAATCCTCTCCAGCGCATCGATCAGGTCCTGCACGAGCATCGTTGTTCTCCGGTCGGTGTCCCCGATCGTAGGGAAACCGCGGAGCCATCGGAGCCGAACGAACCGCCCCGACATCCCCACGAATGGAGCAATGCCGGGGCGGTCAGAAGGGCTTCAAACGATGATCCGGACGCCCAAACCATCAGCGCCTGCGTCGCGCCGCAACACACCCGGCCGCGCCCAGCAACGCCAGCGAACTCGGCGCGGGAACATCCCAGATCCGGAACTCGCTGTTGATGCACGAAACCAGCGGAGCACCGCCGAAGGCGGTCGAGTAGAAGCCGAAGACCGTATAGCCGCCCGCAACCAGCGACTCATGCGACCACGTGAGGCGGTACGTTCCGGCCGGGATCGTGCCGCTCCTGCTGAAGTATTCGACCCAGTCGCCGGATCCGTTGATCGAAGCACGCGCCTCATTGACATAAGCGAAGCCCGTCCCGAGATCGATCAACTCATGAATCGCGGAGACCTCGTTGTACGCGCCCGTGTTGTAGGTGTTCCCCTGCCACCCGCCGATCCAGGACCAGTTCATCGGCCGAGAGATAGAAAACTCGATATGCCCGTTGGCCCAGCCCCACGCCACTTCAAAGTCGTGCTGCGTGACCCCGCTGCCGATATCCGACGCAAAGACCTCCGCAGAAGTGCATGCGTCGAGGATCGCGCCACTGAACGGACCGCCGAGGCCCGGACTCGATGGGAGATATGTCGCCCCCAGATGAGCGAAACCCCTCGCCTCAAAGCCGTCATCCCACATCCAGTGGTCCTGAATCGCGGAATAGTTCGTGCCCCGGAAAGTGTCCGGGGTCAAGCCCCATCTGTCCGTGTACGGACCGCCCGCTGAGTACCGCACCCCCGCCCCCGTTCTGTTGTCGGTCCATAACAGCGTGCCCTGTGCCGATGCGAGCAAGGGCGACAAACCGAAAAACGCGACGAACAGAGCAAGTGATCGAGATCTCATTGTCAGCCTCCTGGGTAAAGACACTCCATCACGCGGCCACAGAAGGAGTTCGCGTCCCGCACCCCAATCTCTCACCCCGACGCAATAAAAACAGCCCGTGCATCGCAACGCACGGGCCGGGAAGCGCCAACCACTCTTTCCAACACCGAACCGCCGACCCGATCACTCCCGCGCCAGCAGGTCGATCTGATACCGCATGAACGCCGGCGCCTCAAGCCCCGTCACGATCCGCCAGAACGGCTCCGCGTCGTGCTCGCTGAACCATGTGCGGCACTGGCCCGAAGGGTCCTCCGCGTACATGTCCATCGCCGGCCCCCCCACCAGAACCACCCGATGGATCAGCAACAGATCGTCGCTGGCATACTCTGACTCCGCGGCAACCCCCGCCATCGCATCAACCAGACGCCCGAACAAGCGGTGGTTGCGCTTCAGAAGCGCGTCCGCATCGTTCCATATGTAGTAGCGAAACTTCGAGGCCGGACGCCCACGCAGCGTGTGCCGATGCCGGAGGAGCGCCGTCACACCCCGAGAACCGTCGATCTTCCGCTCCAGCGTCGGACCGGGAACAAGCCGCTCCAGCTGATCGCAGAAAGAATCGAGATCCGTGATGTGCTCGCCCATCAGCGGGCAAACTTCAGTGTCCCGCATGCTTCCGAGGAACTGCCCGAGCGCGGCTGCGAACTGACTTCGCCGGCGCGGCGCGTCCGACCACGCCACCAGATGGGACTCATCCATCAACTGCGTGACGGACGGCTCCCAGTCCGTGACGGCAAAGAGCAGATCGGTTTGTCGGGTGATCGCGCTCATCGCCGGTACAACTCCCCGAGGCCAGGGATTGGCGACACACCGATACCCGTCGAACCGAGCGTACACAGCCCGATCCAATCGCTTTCAGCGGACGCACCGAACGTAGTGTGCCTCACGGTTTGAGTTTGGCCACCCATATGGCCGCGCCAAACCGCAAATCCTGCCGACAAAGGTCCGATTCCGTGAATTGACCCCATCTCTTGCTGGCTCCGCCAGTTCCATCTCGCGCCGACAGCACCAACGGGCACAACCAGACCCGCTGCGCCACCGTCCCGTGCGCTCCATCGCCGAGACCTCAATCCGCGGCACATGCCGCCGAACGCGGCGACAGAATAGGGATCCCCTACCTGTCACGCAAGTTATGGGACGATGAAACCGCTTCGCCTGAGCTCGCGCCCAGCCGGCTCGACCCGTGATCAAAGGCCTTGCGCGAATGAACCCCATCCCACCGTGCGATCGCGCAACTCGCCAAGCCGTGCGCGATACGCCGACGCCGGGATCTCCCGTGCCCCGAATCGTGCCAGGTGCGGATTCCAGATCTGCGAATCCAGCAGCTCAAACCCGCGCTCGTTCAGATGGCGGATCAGATGGACCAGACACACCTTCGAGGCATCCGTTCCACCCTCACCCGGCCTCGAGAACATCGACTCACCGCAGAAGACAGCCCCGACGGCGACCCCGTACAACCCACCCACAAGCAACGCCCCCTCAGGCCCATCCACCCACGCTTCCACCGAGTGCGCGTGAACGCCGTCACGCTCGCCGCTCACATGCAGCGCGGTATACAACGCAGCAAGAGGCGGAGAGATCCACGTCCCACCCTCACGCTCCTCCGCGCACGCCTCGATCACCCGACCGAAGCACACGTCGCTCGTGATACGAAACCGGCCGGAACGCACACGCTGACGCAGCGAACGAGGGATCCGCAGACCCTCCTCCTCACGCAGCGGCACAATCGCCCGGGGATCCGCCTCATACGCGTTGATCTCCCCACGTTCCTCGTCGGCCATCAGAAACATGCCGCGCCGATAGAGATCACGCAGCATCGCGACCGCATCGCTCCTCTCACGCTCTGCGCGCTTCGGTTCCACAGCGCATGAGCGTAGCGAGCACCTCGCGGAAAGCCCCGAACTCAGAGTCGGCGGCGACTCACGCCGCGGGCGTGCCCTTCACGGACTGGGGCTTCGGCGCATCCTCCGGGCTCTCCGGCCCGGGGTCGGGCCGACCCAGCGCGCGAGCGACAAGTCCGCCTCGCGTCGAAGCGTTCAACTTGCGATGGAGCGACTTCACATGGTCATGAACCGTGTGGGGGCTCCTGCCGAGAACACCCGCGATCTGCTTGACCGACCGCCCCAGGATCAACTGCTCGAGCACCTCCTGCTCACGAGCGGTGAGCCACGGCGCACTCTCGCACGGCGCGTTCCCGAGCGCCATCGAGGCCCGGCGAGCCAGAATCGGCGCACCCGCGTCGAGCGCGTGCGCGATCTCATCGATGCTCGACGCCCCGGACTCCGGAACCGCCACAAACAGCACCAACGAACACCCTGGCGCGGCACCGGGCAGATGGATGAACGAAACCACCACGCGCGAGGCGGGCGCATCCAGCGCATCCGTCGGCAGCGGGGCTCGCGTCACCTCAGAAACCGGCAGAGCGCTCAGACGCCCGCTCACATGCCCGGACGCGGCATGCTCGCCGGGGCTGAACCCGATCGATGCCAGCCGCTCCATCCGCGACCGCGCCGAGACCTCTTCGTTTGAACGAATATTGATCGCGTGCGTCGGACAGGCCGCGTAGCCGCTCGTCTCAGAGGCCACGATCCGCCCGCTCGGCTCCACCATCGCGACGATCGCGCCTGCCCGAGAGCCGGGGCAGAGGCCAGCCGCAGCCGAAGCAACACGCTGGCACCAGTCCGGAGTCGCAACCGCTGGCAACTCGCAAAGCGTCGCGACATACGAGGCAACACGGCTGTACGCGTTCATGGAAATATCTGATGGCGTCATGGTGTAATGCGATGCGTTCAGTGTGCCTGGAACCGTGGAGAAAGCGGATGATCCGGTCGGGATATGCATACATTCCCCCATTTTAAGGTGGATGCTGATGCGGTCTTTTTTGTGGCCGCTATCCCAGATCGCGTCATCCCATGACCAGACCCGCAACGATCGGACACCTCTTTCAGGTCCAACCGCCGCCCAAGAGGGCGTTCTCCGATGCAGCCGCACCACAATAGCCACATACCGCTGCTGGTGTATGCTCGTGTGGCACCGATTGGGTACAGAACACCGAACCACGCGAAAATGGATAGGCAGGTTGGGTTATGAACGGTATTCTTCAAAATGCCTCCCGCGGCTGAGGACTGGATACCGCTCGTTCCATCGCCCCGCCCGTTCGCCAACGACCGCGCTAACCTACACACTGTCCGACACCACGGACGAGGTCAGGGGCGAGTATCAGAGGGGCCGGCGAAGGTCTGCCAGGACCGAGGCCACCCGATCTCCCCCATACTGCGGAGCAGTCATGGATCGACGTTCAGCCGGAGGCCCGGGACGGGTCGTCATCATCGGTGCTGGCCCCACAGGACTCGGTGCCGCGTACCGACTCCGTGAACTCGGACACGAGAACTTCATCGTTCTCGAACGCCACCCCTACATCGGAGGCCTCGCCTCGTCGTTCACCGACGAGAAGGGCTTCACATGGGACATCGGCGGCCACGTCATGTTCAGCCACTACCCCTACTACGACCGCCTCTTCGAGAAGGTCATGGGGGACGACTTCACGCTCAACGACCGCGAGTCCTGGGTCCGCATGTTCGACACCTGGGTCCCGTACCCCTTCCAGAACAACATCCGCTACCTGCCCAGGGAAGCCGCGTGCGAGTGCCTCGTCGGGCTCGTACAGGCCCAGTCCGGCAAGGGCAAGTTCAAGAGCCACACCGAGGCGACCAACTTCGGCGAGTTCATCGACGCCGTCTTCGGTGAGGGAATCGCCAAGCACTTTATGCGCCCGTACAACTTCAAGGTCTGGGCCTATCCCCCGGAGCGCATGAACAAGCAGTGGATCGGTGAGCGCGTCGCCGTGCTCGATGTCGACCGCGCTATCCGCAACATCGTCCTTGAGAAAGACGACTACGGCTGGGGACCCAACAACAAGTTCAAGTTCCCGCTCAAGGGGGGAACAGGCGAGTTCTACCGGCGCATCGGCGAGCGCGTGAAAGACAAGATCAGACTCAACGCCGCCGTCGCCTCCATCGACGTTGACGCCAAGCTCATCACGCTCACCGACGGCTCGCAGGAGAAGTACGACACGCTCATCAGCGCCATGCCCGTCGACGTCCTCTGCAAGGACATCCTGAAGGGCAACGTGCCCGCGAACGTCCGCGACGAATCACAGCGACTCCTCCACTCCAGCGGCTACATGGTCGGCATCGGCATCAAACGACCCTGCCCCTCCACCAAGTCCTGGATGTACTTCCCCGAATCCAACTGCCCCTTCTATCGCGTCACCTACCTCTCCAACTACTCCCCCTACATGACCCCAGAGCCATACACCACCGACGCGACGGGCCGACGCAACGGCTCGCACTACTCGCTCCTCTGCGAAACCAGCCAATCCGACGCCAAGCCCGTCGATGGCTCCCGAATCATCGAGGACACGATCACCGGCCTCGAGAACGCAGGCCTGCTGGCGCCCGGCGAACGCAACGACATCGTCAGCACCTGGGTCTACCACGCCGACTACTCGTACCCCACGCCCAGCGTCGAGCGCGACGAGATCTTGAGCGTCGTGATCCCCTGGCTCGAATCCCGCGCCATCTACTCACGAGGCCGCTTCGGCCTCTGGAAATACGAAGTCTCCAATACCGACCACACCCTCATGCAAGGCGTCGAAGTCGTCAACCGACTCATCCTCGGCGAAGCCGAAGTGACCACAGGCATCGTCTACGCGACGACGGAGGACGGGCGCGAAGCCGCGACACACGAGCGCAGCTCACTCGCCGGCTCCGGCGAGAAGAAGCTCACCGCCGCGCCACACGCCGCCCAGAACGGCCAGAACTGCTCCAATGCGTCGCAGCCGGAGATCGTCGTCAAGGCCAACGTCTCCAAGTCCCCCAAGGCCGACGCCGACCACTCCGAAGAAGAACTCGGCGTCGGGGGCGGGTGATTCACGCGCACGCCACTCGCCGCACTTCACCTACACATACCCCGCCTCGCGCATCGCCTCCCCCGCGGCATCCATCCACACGCGCTCATCCTCCGCGCTGAAATACGTCCGCCAATCCCCCGCGATCCCCTTGCGCGTCTTGGCCAGAGGGTCCGCTTCACCACGCTCGCGCTTGGTCCTCGCCTCAAACCTGTGCCGCTCAACGATCTGCGCCACCAGCTCACCCCGCGCATCCAGCCCGAGGAAGCCCAGCACCCGCGCGAGCTCCTCCGCCGTCCGCTCCAGCACGCGCTCGTAGCGAACCTCGATGAACCGCTCCTGATAGAGCGTCCGCGCCCTCGCCGCGCCGCGCACGCACGCGCCCCACACGCCCGCGAAGTACCTCAGCGACTCCTCGCAGAACAGCGCCACGCGCTCACCCTCGCCCAGCGCATGGAACCGATACGCACGCTCCATGTGCTCGCGTGCCCCCGCCGGCAGCACCTCAAACTGCGAAGGCCCCTCCCTGCTCCGGAACTTGAACAGATAGAAGCAGTGCGACACCGCCACGTCGCGCCCGTCGCGCAGCGCGTGAACGAACCTCGCATCGGGGAACAACCGATGCAGCGCATCCACTCGATCACAATAGTAAAACGTCGTCTTGTCGCCGATCGCGCGGACGCGCTTCCCCTCGTGCGCTGTCGCTGCCGCCGCCCGCATCACACCCTCGACCGCGCCCCTCGTCGCAACCCGCGCCACCTCTTCCGCATCACCGATCCGCTCGGCCCACGCGTTGTGGCCGGTGTCGCGCCAGCGCGCGATCGCGTCGCGATCCACCCAGTGCTCCGCGCCGTGCCCCTTGTCATTCAGCATCCACCCCTCGTCGAGCACGAACGCCTCCGGGTGCGCGTTGAGCATGTCACGCAGCCACGTCGTCCCGCTGCGATAACTCCCCGCGATGAAGAAGAACATTGCGTCCGGCGCGACACGATGCCGCCCGCCCCCCACGCCCCCCACGCCCTTCACGCCCTTCACGCCCTTCACGCCCTCCTCATCGCTCGTGCCCATCCCCAAGCATAGAGCCGCTTCAAACTGGGAAACCGGATCGCAAGCGATGCGTCAGCATCGTGTCAAGAGTGCGCAAATCCCCCTCCGACTTCGCGCCGTCTTGACACTCCGTCCACGCTGGCATGCTTGACTGATGCCCCTTGCCGAGAGCGGCGTGCGTGACACCGACCGGCACGGATTCGTTCCACACACGAGAGAGAAACGGAGACATAGACATGAAGAGCACCATCGCCATCATCATCGCCGCCGGAGCCGCGGCGATCGCCTCAGCCGACATCCGCATCACCGAGTGGATGTACGACGGCACCGGCGGCGAGTTCGTTGAACTCACCAACGTCGGCGCCGCCCCGATCGATCTCACCGGCTGGTCCTACGACGACGACAGCCGCCTCCCCGGCGTCTTCGACCTCTCCGGCTTCGGCACCGTCGCCCCCGGCGAGAGCGTGATCTTCACCGAAGTCTCCGCCGATGCATTCCGCACCAACTGGGGCCTCTCCGCCTCCGTCAAGGTCCTCGGCGGCTATACCAACAACCTCGGCCGCAACGACGAGATCAACATCTACGACGCCTCCAACACCCTCGTCGACCGCCTCACCTACGGCGACTCCGTCTTCGCCCCCGGCACCATCCGCACCCAGGGCACCAGCGGCAACGCCTTCCTCGCCGACCTCGGCACCAACAACGTCGCCGCCTGGTTCTTCTCAGCACCCGGCGACCTCTTCAACTCCTACTTCTCCAACGCCGGCACCTTCGGCAACCCCGGCTTCTACTACATCCCCGCCCCGGGCGCACTCGCCCTCGCCGGCCTGGCCACCCTCGCCGCGGGCCGCCGCCGCCGCTGATCGCATCGAGCACGATTCCTCCGGCCACACGCCGGTGGAGTGAGAGAGAGAACCCCACGCGGGCCGGGAGAAATCCCGGCCCGTGTTCGTTGCGCGGCTCATAGACTCGCACCATGCCCAACCCCTCGGACATCAAGCTCCTCACACCCATCCGCGCCGGCGCGCTCGACACACCCAACCGCGTCTGGATGGCACCGCTCACACGATCCCGCGCCCACATGCCCGGCAACATCCCGCACGAACTCAACGCCACTTACTACACCCAGCGTGCCGCGGGTCTGGGCGGCCTCCGCGGCGCAGGCCTCATCATCAGCGAAGCAACGCCCATCTCCCCACGCGCCCACGGCTACTACGCAACTCCCGGCATCCACACCGACGAACAAGTCCGCGGCTGGCGCCTCGTCACAAACGCCGTCCACGCAGCCAACGGCCTCATCGTCTGCCAGCTCTGGCACGTCGGACGCGTCAGTCACAGCGCGCTCCAACCCAACAATGAGCCCCCCCTCGGCCCCACCGATGTCCCCAGCCGCTCCAAGACCTACATCGACGCCGATATGAACCGCGTCGAGGCCAGCGCCCCCCGCGCCCTCCGCACCGAAGAGATCCCCGAGATCGTCGAAGAGTTCCGCGCCGCCGCGCAACGCGCCAAAGACGCGGGCTTCGACGGCGTCGAGATCCACGGCGCCAACACCTACCTCCTCGACCAGTTCACCCGCAGCGGCATGAACCTCCGCACCGATATCTACGGCGGCTCGCTCGCCAACCGGCTCCGTTTCCCCATCGCCGTCGCCGAAGCCGTCTGCGCCGTCTGGGGCGCCGATCGCGTCGGCTATCGCATCAGCCCCCTCAGCGACCATCACGACGCCCGCGACGACAACCCCCGCGAGACCTTCACCGAACTCGCACACCAACTCGGCTCGCTCGGCCTCGCTTACCTCCACGCCGTCGAAACCTGGAACCGCCAGGCACTCGACCCCAGAATCCCCGAAGTCATCCCACCGATCGCCGACGCCTTCCGCGCCGCCTCGCCACGAGCCATCTACGTCGCCAACGGCGACTACTCCGCAGACCTCGCCGAACGCTCCATCTCACGCGGCTGGTGCGACGCCGTGTGCTTCGGCCGACCCTTCATCTCAAACCCCGATCTCACACACCGCATCGGACTAGCCGCACACTCGCGAACCACCCGCAAACAGCACGCAGAGGACGCGCCACTCTCCCCCCAACTCACGCCCTGGGACCAATCCACCTTCTACGGCACGCCCCGCGGCACCGACGGCTCCAAGGGCTACACCGACTACCCCGCCGCTTCGTAAATCCACTCCCCTCTTCTCCGCGTTCCTCCGCCACCTCGGCGTCCTCTGCGTTCTCTTCTCTTCGTGCCTTCCTGACGCCGTGACTTTCGGTCTTCCTGTCCTCACTACTACGTCACTCTGTCACTGTGTCACTCCGTCACTTCCCCCAAAAAACAAACCGGGCACGGTCTCTCGACCATGCCCGTCATTGACATCGCATTCATTCCGGCGGCTCTCGCCGCCGCCACTCCGACTCAAGCAGCCGATTCACTCACGCCGCCGTCGGCCGGTCGTCCTGCGGAAACAGCGGGATCGGATCAAGCATCCCCGACAACTCGTCGAGCTGCTCCTTCATCCGATCGATCGTCCCCAGAAGCTCGTGCTCAAGATCACGCGAAGAAGACTCCGCGGCTCTCCCCGCCACACGACCCCACTCACGCGGAGCAATCCGCTCGCCGATCCGCCCCCCGATACGTCCGCCGACAGGGCCCTCAAGCCCCGACGCCAGAGAGGTCGGAAACGGGATGATGTCCTGCAAACTCGGGTCGTCCTTGATCAGACGCAACTTCGGCATGTCGCACTCCTGTCCCAGCGGCACCAGCCATGATCGGCTCTCCGCCCTCGGAGCTTGCCGCCCACACCCGCCCATCGAGCATCCATGCCCTCGAACGGTTGCGAAACCGGCACACCTTGCGCGGCTTCAGGTCCGCTTCAACGTGCTCCACCGGTTATCGGCTAACAACACCGACTCAACACAACTTGCAAAGAACCGGGTAAACGCCCGAGAACCCGCGCAAATCCGGCGCGAAGCCCCGCCACACCACCCACCAACCGCGCTCACCCACCCGGCTTCGCCTTCTTCTCAAAGCGCGGCTCGGTCCCCGCCAGCGTCCGCCTGATGTTCCCGCGGTGCTTCCACACCACCATCGCCGCAAGCCCCATCGCCACCACCAGGTGGGGCACCCTCCACCTCAGAGACTCATCGATCACCCCAAGCCCCACCACGCCGAGCGGCACCACGACCGCAGCGATCACCGACGCGATCCCCACCATTCGCCCGACCCTGAACACCACGATCCACGCCACGAGCGCGAGCAGCACCGCGCACGTCATCAAAGGCCACACACCCAGCAACGCGCCAAACGCCGTCGCAACGCCCTTCCCACCCTTGAACCCCGCGAGCGGCGTAAACATGTGCCCCAGGATCGCCGCCACACCCGTCCCCAGGTGCAGCCAGACGTGCGACTCAGGCGCATCCCCCGGCCCAAAGTCCTGAAACCCGCCCAGGCCGAACGTCCCCAGAAGCGCCCCCGCGCCCAGCGACGGCACAAGCCCCTTCAGCACATCCAGCGTGAAGCAGAGCATCCCCGGCCCGCGCCCGAGAACCCGCCACACGTTCGTCGCGCCGATGTTCCCGCTCCCGTGGGCGCGGATATCAACGCCCCGAGCCCTTGCGATCCACAGCCCGAACGGGATCGAGCCGCACACGAACCCGGCCAGAGGATAAAGAAGCCAGAGCATGCCGAAGACTCGTCCTCTCGCTCGATCGCCCGACCGCCAAAGCAACCCATCACACCCGCATCACCACACCCGGTGGCTCAGCCGCGTCGCGCGATTGTATCGGACGCTCCCCCACCCCACGAGTGCCGGCTCGCCTCGACACCGCCCCCGCGCGCCGGTTATCGCGCCCTCCTCTCGCCCCAGCAACATCACTCTGGGTGAACCTTGGGGCTCGCGCCGACGCGATCACCACCTTCGATCCCTTCTCTCCCTCCCGCGCCGGGCCTTCTCCCGTTCCTATTGCATGCTGTAGCCAGCATCAGAACCAATCCCTACAGCCACGGAGAGACGCACATGAGGAACGCACGCAACGCCATCGCCGCCATCGCCATCGCCTCGACCGCAGGGCTCGCCTCCGCCGATGTCTTCTTCGGCGATGTCGCGGGCAGCGCGGAACAGACCGGCGCAACCTATTCCGGCAACCTCGTTTACGAGCACATCGCCGGTTCCGTCGGCGAACTGACCATCACCCTCACCAACGACACCCCCGCCTCAGTCGGCGGCCGCCTCACAGCCATCGTCTTCCGATTCGACACCGTTGACGGTTCCGCATGGACCTCCCTCATCTCGAGCACCATCAGCGGGATGACGAACACAGGAACCGTCAACGGCTCTCCCTACGGCACCTTCAAGGGCGGTGCGGGCACCGGCGGCCAATTCGAAGGCGGTGGACCCGCATCAAACGGCCTCGCAATCGGCGCCACCGCCACCTTCGTCTGGAAGATCAACGCCTCCGACGCCGCGTCACTCAATGAGATGTCATTCCTGAACGCCTCCAACGCGCCCGGCATCCTCGCCCGCTTCCGAGGCCTCACCGACGGCGGCTCCGACAAGGTCCCCGGCGTGATCCCCGCCCCCGCCCCGATCGCCCTGGCCGGGCTGGCCGGCCTCGTCGCCACCCGTCGCCGTCGCAACTGATCCGAGCCACCCATCACCCTGATCCACCAACGGGCAGCGGTCTCCGAGCGAGGCCGCTGCCCTCTCCATTCTCGCACACAACCGCGCGCATCCGCACGCTTCCGATCGATTCTCGCCGACTCATCGCAACACGCTCAACTCACCCCGCCGCTCGTGCGATGAATGGCCCCGACACCTTCAGCGTTTGACTCCTTCAAGGCATGGGCAGTGCTCGGATTGGTCCCCGAACACTGCCCTTCTCGCTGGCCCTCATCTGACTCGCCGATACCGAGCCAATCCACTGCTTCACGAACAAACGGCTCCACGCGTCGCCGGAGTCAACGTTCCGAGATAACCCTGGGTCGCTCTGCGATGTGGCCGCACGACCTAACTACTTCTGGCCGAGCACCTTGCGAGCTTGCTAGAAAATTCTGGAATGGTGTTGCGAAATCTCACTTGACATCCGCTTTGAAACTGGTTCTCATACACACGGTTCCATTGCTGCGTAAGGAGGACATCACAATGCTGGATCGTCTGTGTGCGTGTGTACTCAGCTCATTTGTCACCCTCTTATCATTCGGTCAGAACGTTGTCACCGAGCGAGGGTGGGTCGCCGACCATGGCGACTGGCTGTTCTTCGCAGCTATCGACGAGACTCAGGTCGTCGGCTTCCTCGCCGTCGCGAAGCCGGGCGTGGCACAAGGCGACAATCTGAGTGTCGTGTGGTATGCGCGTGAGGACGTGAACGAATGGTCTGCGTGGACGTGGGTCGGCACCGAACTGGCGGAGATTGTTTCATACGTTCGTGGCGCAACTGCCATCCCAGATCTCTGGCAGAATGACGACGCCATGAAAGCGATGGTCGGTGACGGTCCAATCGACTTTCCTGTTGAGCCCGTTGAGCTCTTCAACGGACTCATCGAAGGCGATCCTCTGGCCACGATTCTTCCACTACTCCCAGATCCAGTCGCATCAATGCTCTCCCTTATCGAGTCCGGGTATGCTGCCGCTCCGGAACTCTCGCCCTCGGCATTGGCGTCGGGATCCGCATCCGCGTGCGAGGCCCTCGATGCCGTTGTGCCAGTCATGCGAGCGATGCTGAATCGATTGACTTGGGAGGCCGAAACAGACCACTTCGGTGGGTCCACGATCACCACTAACGAAACCTGTGCCTCGTATTGCTCCGGATGCAAGTCTGTGACGACGGTGATCACCGGTGCATGGGGGGTGACGAGCAGCGGCACCATCGGGAGCGCCAAGCACTGCAACTACTCAAGATCGGTGACGAAGATCGTAGCCAAGTCTGGACTGACCCGCGTGCTATGCGATCCGTGCGCGGCACTCGGCTACCAATGCACCGTCACACAGGCCGGCACCATCACAGTGCTTCCAGATGAGCCCTGTCCCCCAGCGCCAGCGACGGTCTTCCCGCGGCCTCCATTCCCATGCTGAACAACATCGCTCGACATGATGCCGCAGCATCGATCTTCAAGTCTCTCCTGCGAGCGGGACTTGCAACGGCCATTCTGGCGATCATTGCCGGGTGCTGCATCACGCTCCTCAGGAGTGAACCGGCCTGGAGCACTGTCTACAACGGCTTCCAAGCCCTGAACTACCACCCTCTTGGCGACAGTCTCATGGGCGGAAGCATGCTAGACCCTTCCAATGATGCGCCGGTCTGGCGAGCGAGACCTTTGGTAGGTTCGGGAATGGTCTCCCAGACCCTCCTTGTGGCCGCGTGGCTCTTCACGATTCATTTGCTCTTGCATGCCGGCATCTTCGGCCTGTACGGCTGGCGCGGGAGACCTCGCTTGATCCATTCTGCGTGCGTCGGATCTGGCGGCGTGCTCTCAATAGCCGCCAGATCTACTGTCGTATCGGCCGCGATGGGTCTTTCGATCCCCGTCATGTGGTATGCGCTGTGGATGTTCTGGGGCGCCGCGTGCGAACCCATGCGCGGCGACACCACCGTGGTTCGGACCTTCCGAGTGATCGCTATCACCGATAGCCCCACTTTCATCGCCACGTCGCTCCTCGGCGCTCTGGTATGTCACGCCCTGCTCGTCGCATGGCAGATCCGGCGGACAGCATCACGCTATCGAGCACGTCGATCCGCGGACCACCCCCAGACAGTGTGCGACCACTGCATGTATCCACTCCCGGACCAAAGGCGATATCCGTGCCCCGAATGTGGAGCTTGCCCCAGCGCTCCCAACAGCCCACCCGTTCTTTCACTCGCAACATGCCCGAGCGGATCCCGCTCAAGGCGGTGGGTCGCCACGCTCGCAGGCGTGTCGGTAGCTCTGACACTCTTGCTTGCCCCGCGACTCTCCATGCTCGCTCTGAATGCGATTGAAGACGTAACGGGCAACTCCAAAGCGATGGTCGCCGTCGGGTCGTTCACCTACAAAGCCGACGTGTTCATCGTTCGACTGCTTGGGTACCCCTGAAGATCTCAGGAGACGCGATCGGGACCCCTCCCGAACGAGACTTCGTACCCTCGGGCATCACGGGCGGCGGCCTCTCCAACGGGGCCGCTGCCCTGTCCATTCATCCCCCAATCCCGCGCGCCCGCACCCATCCAACCGATTCTCACCGACTCATCGCAACCCGCTCAACTCGACGTGCGACACGTGCGATGAAAGGGCCGCAAGACTCCTTCAAGGCATGGGCAGTGCTCGGATTGGTCCCCGAACACTGCCCTCTGCCTTTTTCCACGCCCCCCTCTGCCCCTCTACCTCCCTGTGCCTCCTACTCCGTCTCCAACCAGTCCTCCCGTCGCCATCCCACAGTCTGGCCCTTTGCCATGTGCTATTTGGCCCTTTGCTCCTCACCCTCCGCCCCTTTGCCCCTCCCCCTGTGGACACCCTGTGGAAGATCAGGGTCTCTCCCTCACCTTTCACGGATCCGTCGCCGGGCTCACCGCCGTAAGATAAAGTCTCTGCCCCGCGCCCCCTCCCGGGCCGCGCGGCACAAACGGCCCCCAGACGCGCCCCACGGCGCGTTCCAGCCCCGGAGTCCACGACCATGGCCAAAATGTTCTACACCCTCGAAGAAGCCGCCGCCAAACTCGGGAAGAGCCCCGATGATGTCAAGGCCATGGCCGAGAGCGGCCAGCTCCAGGAGTTCCGAGACCGCGACCGCATGATGTTCAAGGTCGATCAGGTCGATCTCCTCGCCGGACACCACGACGATGAGATGATCCCCCTCGCCGACGATCTCGAGCCCATGTCGCTCGCCTCCTCCGGCTCCGCTCCCTCGCTCTCCCTCGACAACCCCAAAGAGCAGACCGGCATCTCCATCTTCGAAACCGAAGACACAGACTCCGCCGACCCTATGGCGGCCACACAGATCACCACCTCACCCGCCGCCGGCTTCTCCCCCGGCGACGCGGGCGGCTCCGGCTCCGGCCTCCTCGACATGACCCGCGAGGCCGACGACACCTCGCTCGGCGCCGACCTCCTCGAAGATGTCTACGGAGGTGAGACACAGGCCGAGACCGCACTCGGCTCCACCAGCCCCGGCGGCACAGGCGAAGCCGCCGCACTCTTCGAGTCCACCTCCGCCGCCTCCGACATCACCGCCGCCGCAGCAGCAGCAGCACCCGTCATGGTCCTCGCCGAAGTCATCGACGGACCCGGCTCCGGACTCGCCGCAGGTCTGGCCATCGGCATGGTCCTCGCACTCGCCTTCACCGCCGTGGTCGTCCTCATGGCCATGACAGGCGGCGGCGCGGCAATCCTCGGCCTCGTCGCCGGGAACTTCATGGCCATCGTCGGCGGACTCGCCGGCGTCTGCGTCATCGCCGCTGTCGTCGGCTTCCTCATGCTGAAAAACGCCCGCTAACCGCTCACATCACATAGCACCCAATCAACTCTCCACCCCAGAACCCACGGATTGAATCCGTGGGTTCTTCGCTTCCGTGACCCCTTCCCGCGCCTCTACCATGCCCCATCACCCCAAAGCCAACGGAGCCCCCATGTCCTCAGCCCAGTACCTCGCCGCCGCACGCCACGCCGTCACCCAGGCCTCGCTCGTCTGCCGCGTCGTGCAGAAGAACCTCGAAGCCGTCAAGGCCGTGACCAAGGACGACAAGAGCCCCGTCACCGTCGCCGACTTCGCCTCCCAAGCCATCGTCGCCCACGTCCTCACCGAGCAACTCGGCAAGGTCATCCTCGTCGGCGAGGAAGAATCCAACTCACTCCGCGAAGACGCCACGCTCCTCGCCGCCACGCTCGCCGCCGTGCAGGAAGTCTGGCCCGAGTGCACCGAAGAATCTCTGGTCTCTTCCATCGACATCGGGCGGGGCGACACCGACCACGCCGGCTACTGGACCCTCGACCCCGTCGACGGCACCAAGGGATTCCTCCGCAACCAGCAATACGCCGTCGCCCTCGCCTACATCGAACGGGGCGCGCCCACCGTCGGCGCCCTCGGCTGCCCCAACCTCCCGATGGACTTCAGCACCAGCATGGACACCCCCGACCCCAGGGGCTGCATCTACCTCGCCCTCCGGGGCGACGGTGTCTCCGAAGTCCCCGCCAACGACCCGACCGCCCACCCCCGCCGCATCACGCGCCTCGACCACGCCAAGGGCGAGCCCATCCGCGTCTGCGCCTCCGTCGAATCCGGCCACTCCAACGCCGACGATACCGACCGCATCCTCGCCCACATCGGCGAGTCCTCAAGCCCCATCCGACTCGACAGCCAGGCCAAGTACGCCGTCGTCGCGCGGGGCCAGTCCGATGCCTACCTCCGCCTCCCCACCAAGAAGGGCTACGTCGAGCGCATCTGGGACCACGCCGCGGGCGCACTCGTCGCCGTCGAGGCCGGCTGCTTCGTCACCGACATCCACGGCAACCCGCTCGACTTCTCGCACGGCCGAGGCCTGGAAAAGAACAAGGGCATCGTCTGCGCCCCGCCCCGCGTCCACGGCCTCATGATCGGCGCGATCCGCGACCTGGGCATCGGCAAGGCCTGATCAACACGCACAAACCCCCCACCACCCCACACCCCCCCACCAAGCCACCGGCTTGAACTTCCACCCCCCTCTTCCCATACTGATGATGTGAGCCACGGCACACCAACCAGCGCGGGCCACCCCCGAAGCGAGCCACGCGCCGACCCGGCCCGCGGCACACCACTCGCCCACGCCTCCGAAACCATCCGCGCAGGCGGCCTTGTCTTCTTCCCCACCGAAACCCTCCACGGTGCAGGCGTCCGGGCCGATCGCCCCGATCCCGTCCAGCGTCTGGCCCACCTGATCGACCCCGCACCCGAACCACGCCCCTTGGGCGCAACCCTCCACCTCCCGGATGTCGGCTCGCTCCTGCGGATCGGCGAGGCGATGGCCGGCGATGGAGACGGGTTCATGCCCGGCCACCGCCGCCTCATCGATTCGCTCCTCCCCGGCCCCTTCCGTCTCCTCATCGAGATGACGCCCCAGCAACTCTCACGCGTCCGCGCCACGCTCGGCCTCATCGCGGGCGCCGCAGAGGTCGGCTCCGCCCTCGCCGTCCGCGTCCCCCGCCACCCCGAAGCCGCCGAGTTCCTCGCCGCCGCCCGCGTCCCGATCGTCGCCGTCTCCGCGCGGGCGCTCGGCACACGCACCAACGATGCGCTCGCACGCACATGGGGCGAGCCGGGGCTCGCTCGGATCGGCTCCACCGAATCCGAAGACGCCCGGCGTCTCCCCTCAACAACCGTGACACTGACCATCGCAGGAGGCGTAATCGTGAGCGAAGACGGTGCCGCCGGAGCCCGGGATGTCGCACGCGCCATGGAGCGACACGTGCTCTTTGTCTGCACCGGAAACACCTGCCGAAGCCCCATGGCCGAGGCCATCGCCAAGCGCATCGCCGACACCGCCGATCCGAGCCCCATCCGCGTCATCGTCGGCTCCGCCGGCACCTCCGCCGGACCCGGACCCGCCACGCGAGAAGCCGCCGAAGCCGCACGCATGATGGGGCTGGACCTCTCCGCCCACCGCTCCCGACCCCTCACGCGCCAACTCATCGACGATGCCGACGAGATCTACGCCATGACCGCCTCCCACGCCCGCGCTGTCGTCGCCATCGCCCCCCACGCGGCACACAAGGTCCGCGTGCTCGACCCCGACGGACGCGACGTCCCCGACCCCATCGGCTCACCCCTCGACGAATATCGCCGTGTCGCGTCCGAGATCGAGCGAATGATCCTGCGACGGTTCGCGGAGCCCCGCGCGCCACGGAGTGATGACGCATGAAGATCGCCATCGGTGCCGACCACCGCGGGTCCACCGCCGCAAAGATGCTCGCCGACAAACTCCGCACCGAAGGGCACGAGGTCTCCATCGCCGGCGCGCTCGACAACGCACCGTGCGACTACCCCGAAAGGGCGTACGAAGTCGGACACACCATCTCCTCCGGCAAGGCCGACGCGGGCATCCTGATCTGCGGCACCGGCATCGGCATGTCCATCGCCGCCAACAAGGTCGCCGGCATCCGCGCCGCCGTCGTCCACGACGAACTCACCGCCGAGCTCTCGCGCACCCACAACAACGCCAACGTCATCTGCCTCTCCGCCGACCTGCTCGGCCAGCGCATCATGGAAAAAATCGTCGACTCGTTCATCGGCTCGTCATTCCAGGGAGGCCGCCACGAGCGACGCCTCCGCAAGATCGCAATGATCGAACGCGGAGAAGACCCCTCAACGCTCAAAGAGTGAGCCCCGCCCGCGGCTCACGGCGCGGGCGCGCCGATCACCATCGTCACGCCCCCCGCGCTCACAAGGATCCGCCCGTCCAACACGCCCAGCCCGTCCGGAGGGACGAGCAGCGCAATCTCGCGAGAGGCGATCAGCCGCGCGCTCGTGTTGTCCATCACGCTCAGCGTGTACGTCCGCCTCCCCTCGGCGGACTCCGTCGCGCGCGTGTCGATCGTCACCAGCACATCCGCGCAGAACCTCGCGGGAATCAGCGAGTCCATCGCCCCGATCGCGTCCGAGCCGATCCGCCTCCCGTCCGCCCCATAGATCACAACGCCCCGCGCCGAGACAAACGCCACACGATCACCCAGAACCCGCCCCACAATCCGCTGACGCGTGCTCAGCCGATCATCCGTCCGCAGCGGATCATCCGCGATCTGGCCCGTCGCCCCGTCCGCGATCCAGATCAGCCGCGCATTATCCATCAGGAAGATGCTCCGCCCCAGCACCCACGCATCCACAAAGCGATCCGCTGGATCCCTGAACCGGACCCAGTTCCGCCGCCCGCTCTCGGGAGCCATCGACAGGATCCCCTCGTCGAATCCCGCCAAGAGGTTCGCGTTCCCGTCCACGCGCATCCACGCGACATCACCCGGCAGATCCCGCGACACGCTCAGCGTCCGCAGCGTGCTCGCATCCAGAGCCGCCAGCACCGGCGAGAGCTCCACTGGCTGATCCAGCGCGGCCTGACGCTCCGACGCCCCGCCCACCAGCAACATCCCACCCCCGAGCGCAACCTCATACACGCGATCAACCGCCGTGCGCGTCGTGTAACGAACCCGACCCGTCGCCGCGTCGATCGAAGCGATCCGGCCGCCACGCTCCGCCAGCGCGAGCGTTCCGCCATCGAGCGCAACAAGCAGATCCGTCAACGCAACCGGTCCGGCCGTCGGCGTCGGGATCGTCTGCGGCCTGCCGATCGGATCGAGCAACCGACGCTGCGCCAGCGCATCCAGCGGAAAGAGCGTGCGAAGCGTCGGCGACACCCACACACCCTCGCCCGTTCTCGGATCGATCCGCTCGATCGTGCCCCCCTCAAGGCCGCCCCACTGAACATAGATCGCGCGCGCATCGTGCCAGAGCACCCGCGGAGCCGCGTCGCAGTCGCGCTTCCAGAGCTGCTCCACGCCCGATCCCGACTCCAGCGTGCCATACCCCGCGATCGCCCGCCCATCCGCCGCCACAAGCAACGCAACCGTCGGCGAGCCGTCCCGCTCCGCCGAGATCGATCGCGCCAGCGTCCACCCGACCAGCGCCTGCGCAACATCCGCACCCGCCGGCGCTCCGACCCGCGCCAGACGCGACCGCTCCGCCGCCCGCGCGCTCGCCTCGCGAACCGCCGACTCCGCATCCACCCCCCGCCCCTGCGCCACCGGCACGACCCCGCCCCAGCGCCGCACCCGATCACGCGTCGCTGCGAGCGCATCCACCTGCTCCGCATCCGCGAGCGTCACCAGAAGCAACCCCGCAACCTCCGACGCCTCGGCGACATCGATCGGCACGCCCGTGAGCATCGCCCAGTCGATCAACCCCGCCGCGCTCCGCAGATCCGAGATCGCCCCGAGTCGATCGCCCGCCGCGAGCCGCGCCGTCGCCGCGCGACGCAGCGCGCCCACAGACGCCGCCGACGCCGGATACCTGTCCGCCGTCGCACGCAGCCGCGCCGGATCGCCCGACGACTGCGCCACCGCGCCCCGAGCTTCCAACTCAAACGCGTCATACGCCCTCGGCCCGGCCACCTGCAACACCTCGCGCAGGCGGACCGTCGCCTCCGTCGCCGCACGCAGCGAGAGCCCCGGCGTCCGGTATGTCGCCTCGGCGAGCACCGGCTCCGCCAGCACGCGCTGGTACACCTCGATCGCCTCCGAGATCCGCGACTGACCCGTCCGCAGACGCCCGAGCATCATCGCGTGCAGCACCTGCTCCTCCGGCGATGAGCAGACACGCCCGAGACGATCCACCAGCACGTCCAGCAACGCCAGATCATCGATCCGAGGTGTCGCGCCCGGCACATCCGCCGACGCACTCCCAACGTTCCACCCGATCGCGCTCGCGCCCAGCAGCGAGCCCAGCAGCGTCACGATCCTCACACGGGCCGGCTCAACCACGGGCGAACCCGCGCCGCGCTCAACAATCGTGATCGCTCGATCGAGCGCGGGCGCCACGTCCTCCCACCGCCGCGAACGCGACGCCAGACCCGCGAACGTGATCGCCGGACTCGCATCATCCCCCGCACGCTCCATCCGCTCGCGCAGCATCGCCGACGCCACGTCCCACACCAGATAGTTGTGCAACTCCCGGTGATCCGCGACGATCACCTGCCCACCCGCGATCGCGAGATTCCCGCTCCGCTCCAGTGGCACCACGATCGGCTCGCGTGGATTCGCCGGATCGATCAGCGTCAACCCCGAACGCGTCGGCACCGCAAGCAGGCCCCCCGCGTCGAACGCGCGGCCAGACATCGCCCCAGAGTCCCCCTCGAACGCACCGCTCGTCCGCACCGGCGCGCTCTCGAACATCGCAAAGTCAACGAACGCGATCCGGCGGTCCCCGATCGCCGCAAGATCACGCCCGATCCGCACCAGATACCGGGGCTGCTCCAGCGAGCCCGACGAGCGGCTCGCAAGCAGGCGTCCCGTGCGAAGATCCAGACGCACCACATCCAGCCGATCGGGCGTCAGCGTCACAAGACCCCCGGCCGACCCGTCCGCCCCCTCGTCGATGATCGGGATCACCGTCCCCCATGGCCAACCCATCATCGTGTTCATCAACGCCGCAGAAGGCGCACGCCGGATCCACACGATCCGACCGCTCGACGCCTCCACCGCGCTGATCACGCCGACCTCGTCCGTTCGATACACGATCCCGCGATGCAGCGTCGCGCCCTCCGCCGATCGCCCCCCGCGGCTCGTCGTCTGGATCCCCGCGCTCCCGATCGTCGTCGCCCACCGCAGACTCCCGTCCTCAAGATCCAGCCCCACAAGCGCAACCGACATCAGCCGCCTCTGCGGCACGTGCTTGCGAACACTCACGATCACCGTCGTGCCGTCCACCAGCAGCGGCCCGCGCACCGAACCGCCCGACAACTGCGGATCGAGATCCGACACGTCCACCGACCAGATCACCCGCCCCGTCGCCCGATCGATCGCGTGCACACGCGGATCCCCCGAACGCCCGTTGCCCGTCGCCACACCCGTCGTCGCCAGCACGACCCCGCGCGTCAGGAGAACCGAACTCCCATCATCGAATCCACGCGAGTACGCACGCTCATTCGGACGCCGACCAAACTCCAGCGGCTCGTACCGGCCCTGCGCATCCATCGGGCGCGTCCGCCAACGCTCCTCAAGCGTGAATCGATCCAGCGCGGCGATCGTCGCCCCGTCATTGATGTACACCATCTCCCCGACAATCGCGGGAAACGCCCACGCCGGCTCGACGATCGGCTGCTGCCCCGCCGCACGACGCACCGCGTCGAGCGCGCCCGCACGCTCCTCCGCGACCCGCGATGCAAACGGCGCCGAACGAATCGGCGTCCACACCATGTCGCCGATCACCGGCCGCTCCCCGCGCGTCAACGCCGAGGAGTGCCGCTCAAACAACCCCTGCGGCGCATCGATCACGCTCCCCCGCACACCCGGATCAAGCCCCGCTCGTGCGCGAAACGCGCCCGCCCACGCCCACACCTCGGGACGATCCAGATACCGCGCCACCTGAGCCGCAAGCGCCGCCGCCGGCCCCGCCACGCTCGCCGCCCTCGCGTCCGGATGATCCGAGAGCGCATCGAGAGAGATCCGCGCCGCCTCGAACCGCGCCGCCTCAAGATGCGACTGCGCCACCCGCAGCGTCGCGATCGCCCCCGCGCTCGTCAGGAAATACGACGTCTCGACCCGTGCATGCTCGCCGCGCGAGAGGTGCAGATCCGCCACCGGCCCCTGCACCTGCCGATACATGTCCAGCAACGCCGCATCGCTGCGCAGCGCATCGTGAACCCGCCGACGCACCGTCACAAAGATCTCCGAGTCCCCGGGCAGCTCCAGCGCGCGATGCGCCTCGCCATCAAGAAGCCGCTGCAACGAACGCACCGACTCGCCCAGGTTCCCCACCGCGACCAGATCCAGAAGCCGCGCCAGCGTGTCGCGGGCCGCCGTCGAGTCGTCCACATACACCGGGTTGACCCCCTGAGGCCTCGCCGAGAGAGCCCCGATCAGGATCAACACTGCGGCTATCGGACCTCGCACGCCTTCAGTCCTCCTCTTCACACACCGACACAGACCCCGCCACAACGCTAGATCATCCCATCGGAATCTCCGCAGGCCACCCTGAGACGGATCGCTCAACCCGGACTCCCGACCGCCCGAATGGCTCATCGTGACCCGCGCAGCCCAGCCACTGCCGCACCCGCCCGTCGCGAGCCGCCCCGCGGGCACTCGCGCCTCCCGCGTCCTCTGGCTCGTCGGGCTCACCGTCACCGTCGCCTTCGCCGACCTCTACATGACACTCATCCACGCCACCTCGGTCGGGCTCCACGAGGCAAACCCGCTCGCACGCGCGCTCATGCTCTACAACTGCCCGTGGGTCGTCGTTGCGTTCAGGTCGCTCACCATCATCCTCTTCGCACTCGTCCTCATCCGCGCACGAACACGACCCAGCGCAGAGATCGCGGCATGGACCTGCGCACTCGTCATGGTCTGGCTCCTCTTCCGCTGGGATGAGTACAACTCAAACGCCCAGGAACTCACCACCGCACTCGCCCTCATCGACGAGCACAACCTCACCGACTTCGTCTCCATCGGGCCCAGAGACAAGTAACACGGGCCATCTCGCCGGCTCACGCCCCGAACCATCGGGCGTGGTACCCTCTCCGGCGATGATCTCCATCCGACTCCACACAATCCCGCTCCTCGCAGCAGCACTCCTCCTTCTCACCGGCTGCTCATCCTCCAAGCCACCCACCTTCAAAGTCACTGGCGTCCAGCTCCGCGAGCAGAACGAACGCGCCAGCGAGTTCCTCTTCCAGATCGAGGCCGCCAACCCCAACGGCCGCGAAGTCCCGCTCTTCGAAGCCAACTACACCCTCTCGATCGAAGGCCGAGAGGTCTTCCGCGCCATCCGCACCCCCGAAACCACCCTCCGACGCTACGGCGTCCAACGCTTCGCACTCCCGGTCGTCATCCCCGCCGAGGACATGCCCTCTTCCTTACAAATACCATATAATCTCAACGGCACCATCACCTATCTCATGCCCGGAGCACTCGCCGAGATCCTCTTCGATCGCGAGATCCGGCGTCCGAAGGCCACCATCTCCGACAGCGGCACCCTCGACCTGACCACCGCCCTCTCACCCACACCCCCTACCACCCCCACTCATTCCCCCGACCCGGACACCTCAAACGCCCTCGCCTCCACCCCCCTCTCCACCCCCCGCTGAGCCGCGCGATCGCGCCCTCTCTGGGGCGTCTGCCCCATCATCATCCGGTTGAACAACGGGTGGATTGGATTCGACGCCTTGACGTGGCGGCCTCTTGACGCGACACTTGCCACCCCTCGGGCACATACCGCCCGGGTTCACGACGGGCGGGACGGATCCCCCCACGCATCTGATTCGTACAGTTCGCTCAGGCCCGTGTCGGACGCGGACCAGAGCGGTGTGAGATTCGCGAGGCGCGCCATCCGTTGTGGCCGCCTGTCATGAACGTTCTTCACGTCGGCGCGAACGCCGGCGCAACTCCTTCGGAGCGAGGCAGCTATGGCGGGTCGAGGCGGCGCGGGCGTGGGAATGATCGTCACGGTTTCGGTGCTCGGCGTGCTCGCGCTGACGCTGTTCGTGCTCACCGTTGTCTTCTACGGCAACTACCAGGGCGCCAAACGCGAACTCGACGCGAACGTCGCGCAGATGTCCGACTTCGTCCGCCCGGACGAACGCGAGCGCGACGACATCCGCTCGGTCAGGGCCGCTGCGAACCAGTCGCGCAAGAGCGTCGTCGGCTACCTGCAGGACTCCATGCAGGGCACCATGCGCCGCGTCACCGGCTCGCCGCGTGACACCGTCGCCCAGCTCGAAGAGCGCATCGCCAGAATCCCCGGTGCCGAGGGCTCGTCGCTCCTCCAGGTCATCCAGGACCAGAACGCGTCGATCTCCCGCCTCCGCGACGAGGTCACCCAGGCCGATGCCGATCGCCAGCGCGCCCTCGAAGACCTCCAGAACGAGTCCGAGCGCGTCGCCAGAATGCAGCAGAGCCACAACAACGCCGTCGCCGCCCTCAACGCCGAGATCGGCACCTACCGCTCCGAGGTCGACAGCTACCGCGAGGGCATCAACGACACCCGCAAGGACATGGACACACGCGTCGAGCGCCTCCTCACCGACTCACGCGACAACGAGGCCAAACTCTCCGAGCGCATCCGCCAGCTCCAGGATCAGAACCTCGTCCTCCAGAACCAGGTCTCGCAGCTCCGGGGCGAGAAGAACAAAGACATCCTCAAGCCCGAGGACGAGTACGCACTCGTCGACGGACAAGTCGCCGGGCTCGACAACGCGGGCGGGCGCGTCTTCATCAACCTCGGCCGCAACCAGAAGGTCCGCCTCGGCATGACCTTCGCCGTCTACAACAACGCCACCGAGATCCGCCCCGACGACCAGGGCAACTACCCCCGAGGCAAGGCCTCCATCGAGGTCATCGCCGTCGACGAGAACTCCTCCGCATGCCGCGTCCTCGTCGAGAGCAGGGGCAACCCCGTCGTCAAGGGCGACGTCATCGCCAACGCCGTCTATGACCCGCGCAAGACCTACAAGTTCCTCGTCTGGGGCAACTTCGACGCCGACCGCGACGGAAGACGCACGCCCCAGGAGAAGATGGACATCGAGGCCATGATCCTCGCATGGGGCGGCGAAGTCGTCGAAGAACTCACCGGCGATGTCGACTTCCTCGTCCTCGGCGAGCGCCCCATCCTCCCCCCGCCCCCGCGCCCCGGCTCCCCCATCGAGATCATGCAGGAATACATCCGCCTCGATCGCACCGTCCAGCGCTACAACGACCTGCAGAACCAGGCCGCCGCCACCGGGCTCCCCGTGCTCAACGAGAACCGCCTCTACACCCTCATCGGCCGCTACTGAAAGCTTCCCTCCATCACCACCACGATCCCCACGCGGACCCCGAGCAATCGGGGTCCTTTCTTTCCCCCAGTCGCCCCACCCGATCGCCCCGTCTTCCCGACCATACACTCGCCGAAGCAGCGCGACCGAACCCGCGCGAGAAACCCGCATGGGAAAGAAAGGGCCGCCCCAGGCCCTCCACATTCCGCTCTACTACGCCATGCGTGCCGCCACGTCGCTCCCGCTCGTCGCGGGCGCATCCAACGCCATGGGCGTTGCACGCGCCATCGGGTCCGGCTTCGCCCGACTCCCCTCAAACCGCAAACGCCTCCGACGCGCCATCGAGAACCTCGAACAGGCGTTCCCCGATGCCGCACCCGAACGACGCGAACGCATCGCCATCCACGCCTACCAGCACCTCTTCGAACTCGCCGTCGAGGTCCTCTACACCCCGCGCCTCCTCTCCGAAGACGCATGGGTCAGGCACGCACGCATCGACGGTGTCTTCGGAGCCATCCGCGACCTCGTCTCAGGAAGACCAACCCTCCTCCTCTGCGGGCACTGCGGCAACTGGGAAGCACTCGGCTACATCATGGCGCTCCTCGGCTTCCCCATGCACGCCGTCTACCGCCCCCTCGACATGAAACCCCTCGACCAGTGGGTCCGCGACGTGCGCGGGCGACGAGGCCTCGTCCTCGTCGACAAGTTCGGAGCCATGAACTCCCTCGGAGACACCATCACCGCAGGTGCGCCCGTCGGCTTCGTCGCCGACCAGAACGCAGGCGACCGAGGCATCTTCGTCCCCTACTTCGGCCGACTCGCCAGCACCTACAAGTCCATCGGACTCCTCGCCATCCACACCGACGCAACGATCGTCGTCGGCTCGTGCATCCGCACCCGCCGCGATCCGCCAGCCCACAACGCCACCGACCTCGATCCTCCCACCCCGGCCCACGACGGCACGCAGCTCGGAGGCGAGGCGTGGTTCAGCCGCGACGGACTCCGCTACGAGGTTCGCATCTCCGACGTCTTCGGCCCCGACACCTGGAAGCACACCGAAGATCCCCTCTACTACATCACCGCGCGCTACCGACGCGCCATCGAACAGACCGTCCGCTGGGCCCCCGAGCAATACCTCTGGATGCACCGCATCTGGAAGAGCCGCCCCCCCCACGAACGCAACGACAAACCCTTCCCCGACTCGCTCCGCCGAAAGATCGCCGCCCTCCCGTGGATGAGCGATGCCGACGTCCAGTCCGTCGTTGATCGCTCCGATCGCGATCGCCAGATCCTCCGCACCTCGGAACAGAAACGGTTCTGACTCCGCCCCCCCACCCCCACCACACACACCACGCTCCCCTACACAGCACCTCCTGCCCCCTCGCCCCCCGAAACCGCCGTACCATCAGCCGATCGCAGGCGATGGGGCCAACCGACCCCGGAGACGAACCCACGGGGAATGACGGAGAGGAACGATGTCGGCACCACGCCTCGAGAACGCCCGAATCCTGATCGTCGACGACGATCCCGATGTCCTCGAATCCATCGAAGCCGCCCTCGAGTCAGAGGGCGCGCTCACCATGACCGCCATGGACGGCAACGAGGGCGTCGAGCTCTGCCTCGAACACAAGCCCGACCTCGTCGTGCTCGACATGATGCTCCCCAGCCGCTCCGGCTTCCTCGTCCTCGAACGCATCAAAGGACGGGGCGACAGCCCCATGGTCATCATGGTCACCGCCAACTCCGGCAAACGCCACCAGGCCTACGCCGAGACACTCGGCGTTGACGGATACCTGCTCAAGCCCTTCCCCCTCGAACGCCTCCTCGACAAGGCGGTCGAACTCCTCAAGCGACGCGCCGACGAGCAGCGCGTCTGAACCTCAATGGCTCGCCCCCGCGCGATCGCCCCAACCCAGACCCCGTGAGGACAACGTGGCGTCAAAGCGACTACTCGTACTGGTTCCCGCACCCGAGAACGGCGCAACCGGCTCCAACACCCCCACACACGCCGCGCCCTCGCTCGGAACCGCAAAGGACATCCGCGCCACACTCGCACGCTTCAACACCGCACCCGACGGCGGCACCAAGAAGTCCCTCGGCACCGAGATCCTCCACGGACCCGGCATCCTCGTCGAACTCCCCAGCGGCCAGGACCTCGTCAACCAGGCCCTCATCACCGTCGTCGAAGAAGACATCGCCTGGCCCGTCCTCATGCGCCTCTGCCGCACACAGAACTGGGCCCTGCAAGACCCCAGCACCGGACGCATCTTCGGCGCGCAGCACATGTGATACGGACAACAGGACGCCCGGCGATGCCAGTAATATGGGTGTTGACACGCCCCCCCCCCGTTATCATGGCGTCTGTATCATCACACCATGTAAAGGGAGATCTGCTATGAAGCGTGATGGGCTGACCAAAGTCGCGGGTATCGTGTCAGTGCTTTTCTCATCGGTTGCTTTCGCTGTAACCATGGAAACTGGTGCTGACTGCGGTGATAAGAACTGCAAATCCGCAAAGAGTCAGGGCACCGTGGCTTGCTACACATGCTGCAACAACAACTGCACGGACAAAGTCGGCTGCCAGAACTGGTGCGATACCCGTCCGGCAGATCCGCCCTCAAATCCCTGATCCTTACGATGAGCGACGAGCATCTCGCGTGCGCAACCGGCCGCTGCGAGCGTTCTCGTAGTGCCTTTCTACGGTATGTGCTGTACCGAAAGGCGTGTTTTGTTATCATACATGAAGATTGAAAAGCGGAGGAATCTGCATGAAAGGCGGCACACGCTTCGGAGTCGCACTCGCGGCAATCGCGCTCGTTGTCTCCGCCGCGACGCTGGCCATGAGCATCTGGAACACAACCGTTCGCCCACATCGCCACCCGCTCCCCGCGCTCCAGAGCACCGCCGCCACTTCCTCCGGCTCCGGCTGCGGGAACTGCGGCTCAGAACCACAGGGAACCGACATCGGCGTTCAACTGACCGAGGCAGAGGTCCGCCTTGCCCACCTGCGCGACGAACTCGAACCCAGGAACAAGATCGCCCCCGACGAGGCACTTCTCTACTACGAGACCGTGCACGGGTTCGACGACATCGTCGTCAGCCGCTGGGCGCTCGCGTATGTGGCGGATCGACTCGCGACAGGACGATTCGCGCCGGATTCTCGCGCGACCCTCGAACAGGCCGTATCTGACGCGCTCGACAGCCCCGATTGGCGACTGCGAAGAGCCGCGATGAACGCCGCGATAAAGGCGGGAATGCTCAACAACCCACAGGTCGCATCCTCCATCCGTGCGCTCAGGCGAGACGAGCATCCCGAGGTCGCGGAGCACGCCAAGATGATCACCCTGCCAGGCGAGCCGCAGCCCACACCGGCTGCGCCGCTCCAGTCTGACGGGCGGCGCCAAGGAACTCCATGAATCCGAGCGCGAGAGAATCCGCGCGGTCCGCCCCTGGGTTCACCCTCGTCGAGGCGATGATCTCGCTCTCCATCATCATGCTCCTCACCTCACTCGCGCTCACGACCATCGCCGGTGCCCGTGAATCGGCCCGCCGAGCCGTCTGCCTCACGAACCTTCGCGAACTCGGACTCGCGGTCAGGATGTACATGGACCAGGAGAGCCGCGGCATTCTCCCGGTTGAGCCGAGTCTGCACGCATCCCGGCCGGACGAGCGGCTCCGCGCGCTGAGGGGCGATCTCCTGAACGATGTCCTGCGCGACTGGACCGGGGGCTTCTCAACACCCGACGGAGACCGATACCCACGCCGATCTCCCCTCATGTGCCCTTCTGATGATCGCTTCGGCACGCGATACGGGTTCAGTTACGACTACGACGTCGGCGCCTATCTGGAGCGCTGGCCCGATCGTCGCGTCGATCCCGATCTGGCGATCGAGGCGACACGGCGATACGAGCACTCCCCACCCCCGGGACTGCGACTTTTCAGCGATGCCGATGGGTTCCATCCCAACTCGCCTCCAGAGATGTACGGCACGAACGCAGTGTTCTTCGATGGCAGCGTCGGCTGGATCCACCAATACCGACGCAGGTTCTGATCGTCCGCCCACACGCCCGGCACTCGCGCTCAACTCGATCGTGCGCCGCAACGCGTCTCCACTCACTCTCGCCCCATACCATCCCACATGCCCACCTACGTCTACGAGATCCTGACCAAAAAGGGCGAAGGCACCGGCAAGACCTTCGAGATCGTCCAGTCCATCAAGGAAGACGCCCTCAAGAAGCACCCAGAGACCGGCGAGCCCGTCCGCCGCGTCCCCCAGGCACCCATGATCGCAGGCAACTGGTCCGAGATGAAGTCCAAGGGCAAACTCTCCAACAAGAACCTCGAACGCCTCGGCTTCACCAAGTACGAACGCAAGGGCAAGGGCTACATGGAACGCGTCGCCGGAAAGGGCGGCCCCAAATCAATCGGTGGCGACGAATAACCCCGCCCATCACCTCTTGCCTATTGCCCATCGCCGCATCCGGCCACTTCACCCTCCTCTGCGTTCTCCCGGCCTTGGTTGGACACACAACCCCATCAACGCGCACAGCACCGCGCACGTCTGCATGTTCGACACGATCGGATCGAACATCGCAACCAGCATCAGCCCCACGATCGCGCACGCAGGGCCCGCGTCATAACTCCCGGGGTCCACCCAGCGCCATCGCCCCTCCGACCCCACGCCCAACCCCCCCACGCACAACCCGCCCACAATCGCCCCCACCACCGCAACCATCGCCGCCAGCATCGCCGGCACACCGAACGAACTGGCAAGATGGATGTACGCGTTGTGCGCGTGCCCCTGGATGTTCCGCGTCGCCGGATCGATCCCCTGCCGCTCCAGATCCTCCAGGCACCACCGCTTGTACGCGCCCACTCCGATCCCCATCCACGGATGCGCCCGCGCCGCCTCGATCCCCTTCCATCCCATCAACAGCCGCCCACCCGTGTCGCTGTAGAAGTCCTTCTCCTCCATCGCGCGGCTCAGATCCACGCGCGCCTGCTCCACCCGGCGCACAACCCCCGGACCCATCACAACCCCCGCGCCGACCACCGCCGCCAGCCCCACACCCACCGACACCCACGCCCCGCGCCGGCGCAACCCACCCGCACGAACACCCCGAACCGCCGCCACCGCACACACGATCGCGACCAGCCCGACGCTCGCCAGCATCGCGCCGCGCGTCCCCGTCGCGAAGATCCCCAGCAGCGTCACGATCGCGCCCACGGCCCCGATCACGCGCACGCTCCCCCTCCCCATCACCGCCGCCGGCAGATGCAGCCCAAGCGCGCCCGTCAGCATCACCCCCCCCACCACCGGCTGCCACCACCCGCTGTTGCGATCCGGCATCCGCGGGAACCGCATCCACTCCACGTCAAGCCGCACGCCGATCGCGTGCCACACCTGCGACAGATTCGCCAGGATCATCCCAACCGCCAGCGCGCCGATCAGCTTCCGACGCTGATCGAGCACCGGCCACAACATCCCCGGCAGCAGCACCCACCTCGTGTTGTACGCCTCGTCGAGCCCCTGCCCGATGTCGCGCGTCCACAGCAACGAGAGCCACGCCCACGCCGCCAGCGCGAGCATCAGCACACCCACCGGCGACAACGCCGCGTACACCCAGCACCGCCACACGTTCAGCACGCGCACCGCCGAGTACGCCGCCAGTGGCACCAGCGCAAACTCCGCCACTGCCGTCCGCGAGCAGATCCCCGCGAGCGTCACCATCGCCACCCACGTATGAATCCGATGCCCCAGCCCATCCTTCCGGAACTGCATCGCGTGCGCCCGCACCGCGCCGCTCTGCGACAAGTACACACCCGCCAGAAGCCCGAGCACCCTCGCGCGCACACGCCCCATCCCCGCCCCATCGCTCCCACCACTCGGTTCGCTCGGTTTCACTTCCACCCGCCCAGTCTCTCCCCAATCGCCCGAGCCCGCAACCCCGCACGCCCATCACACCCGATCCCGGTACCCTCTCACTCACACGTGGCGACCATCCTCCACATCTCGACCCGCCTGATCCTCGGCGGCTCACAAGAGAACACCGTCCTCTCCTGCGAGGGACAGGCCCGGCTCGGCCACGCCGTCCACCTCGCCTTCGGCCCCATCTACGGACCCGAAGGATCCCTGCTCGATCGAGTCGAATCCTTCAACCGCGCCTGCGCCCAAGGCGCCGAGCGCGTCCGCTCCGTCGGAGGCCTCTCCCCGGTCCGAACCGCTGGCGACGCCGCCGCGCCCATCGGCATCCACATCGTCCCCGACCTCGTCCGCGAGCTCAGCCCCATCCGCGATGCCCGCTGCCGACGCCAGCTCGTCGCGCTCATCCGCACGCTCCGTCCCGACATCGTCCACACCCACTCCAGCAAGGCGGGCATCCTCGGACGCGATGCCGCATGGAAGGTCCGCCGCGATGCCGGCGTGAGCCGCGTCATCCACACCATCCACGGCCCGCCGTTCATGCCCATCGAAGGCACGCCCCTCCGCCGCGCACTCGTCCGCGCCAAGAACCACATCTACACCATCGCCGAACGCCACGCCGCCCACCGGTGCCACGCCATCCTCTCCGTCGCCGACGCCATGACCAGAGAGTTCCTCGCCCGACGCATCGGCACACCCTCGCTCTACCGCACCGTCTACAGCGGCATGGAAACCCAGACCTTCCTCCACGCCTCCCCAGGACACACACGCGAAGAGGTCCGCGCATCCCTCGGGCTCACCCCGAGCGACTTCGTCATCGGCACCGTCGCTCGCCTCGCCGAGCACAAAGGACACGACGACATCCTCGACGCCATCGGCAACGACCTCCGCGACAATCCCTCATGGCGCCTCCTCTGGGTCGGAGACGGATGGTGGCGTGACCGCCTCCTCGCCCGCGTCCGAGGCATGGGGCTCGAAGGACGCGTCATCGCGACAGGACTCGTCCCCCCCGATCGCGTCCCCGGACTCATGCGCGCCATGGACACCCTCGTCCATCCCTCATACCGCGAAGGACTCCCACGCACCGTCCCCCAGGCCCTCCTCAGCGGCACTCCCGTCGTCGCCTCCGATGTCGACGGCACAAGCGAAGCATGCCTCGACCCCGCGCGCGTCGGAGAGCCCGACTCAACAGGACTCCTCTTCCCGCTCGGCGACCGCAACGCCCTCCGCCAGGCGATCCTCTGGATGGCCTCCCACCCCGCCGAGCGCGCCGCCATGGCCGCACGAGGCCGCACACTCTGTGAGACACGCTTCAGCGCCGAAGCCATGGTCGCCCATCTCGAGCGCATCTGTTTCGACCGGTGACGCCGCACGAACGCATCTCAGACGCCGAGCGTCTCCGCAACGATCGCGAGCGCCTCGTCGATCCGCGACTCGACATCCTCAAGCCGCACCGCCATCGGACGCGCGATCGAGACCGTCTCCACCTTCGAAGCCAGCCCCGGACGCACCGGGATGTTCCGCGCCTCGCTCGCCGCCAACAGCCGCTCGTGCTTCTCAGAGAGCAGGAACGCCACCAGCGCATCCGCCCCCCCCACGCTACGCCCCCCCACGCCGCCTCCACGCCTGGACTCCGGACCGTTCTTGATCCGCGCCACCGTGTTCGGAATCACCAGCGGGCCGATGCTCGGAATCATCTCCGAGCCGATCGCCGGATCATCCGCACGCTCAAGCGTGAACTCCACCGGCCACCCGTTCCGCTGCCCCGCGAACACATCATCCGTGTCCGTCAGGCCGACATCGATCTCACCCTGCGCCACCGCGCGGACGATCAGCGAGTTGCCGTCGTAGATGCGCAGGCCATGCCCCTTGAGTGCCGCGAGATACGCCCGCGTCCGCTCCCCCCCGTGGGCCGCGACCAAAGCCGCCATGTGCCCGCGCGTCGTCCCGAACTGCGGGCGCGCAATCCCCACCCGCCCCCGGAACTCCTCTCGCAGCAACTCCGAGAGCGACGTCGGAGCCGCGTCCCTCGACACCCGCGCCGTGTTGTACACGATCACCCGCGCCCGCTGCGCAAACCCCACCCACTGATCACCCGCGCCGATCAACTCCGAAGGCCACCCGATCGAACGCAGCTCCGACGCGATCGACAACGGCTCCAGCATCCCCTGCCTCGCCAGCCCGATCGTGCTGAACGCCTCGTTCGACCACCACACATCGCACCGCGGGTTCGCACGCTCCGCGACCAACCGCTGCAACAGCCCCGTCGTCTTCGTCGCCTCCGTGTCCCCCACCACCAGCACGCGCCCCGAATGCTCACGCGCGTACACATCCATCACCTCGCGCAGCAGCGGCTCGTCAACGCTCGAATACAGCGAGACCTCGCCCTCCGGCGAAGCCCTGCGGCACGACGCAAGCCCCGATATCGAGATCGCCCCCCCCGCGCCGATCGCCAGCAGCCGCGACATCGCCCCGCGCCGCGTCAGGCGCACGCCCGCTCCCTGCTCGTGCATCTTCACTTGCTCCCGCTCGAACCGCCCCCGGCCTGCTCGGCCTTCACCTTCGCGTTCAACGTACCGAAGTAGTGCTTCACCACGTCGTGGTGCTCACGCTGAACCTGCATCGTCTCCAGCGCCTCGGCCGCCGCCTGGCTGCTCGCCTCCACTACCGCCGAGAACTCCGCCACCGACTCACCACGGATCTGCGACCCCTGCACCAGCTTCGTGCCGATGATCGGCCCCTGACCCGTCTGCACGTTCGCCTTCCGCTTCTCGATCGCAAAGTCGATCTGCTCCTCGGCCGGACCGCCCCCGCCACTCCCCTGCCCCGGACCGCCCGAGCCGAGCCCCATCCGCCCGTCGCTCTCGCCCGCACTCCACTCGCCGATCATCGGCATCCCCTCCCCGTTGCCGCCCCCCATGCACTGCGACAACCCGTCGCACTGCCCCGCCAACTGCCCGCGGCACTCCGACAACGCCGCATCCAACGCCTTCAGATCCGCTTGCGACAACTCCATCTCCGACAACGCCTCGGCCAACTGCTCAAGCCCCTGCATCCCCTCGCCCGTCATCCCCCGCTCGGAAGCCCCGCGCGACATCTTCGCCATCGCGTCCGCCATGTTCCCGAGCTTGTCACCCATCTCCTGCTGCGCCTGGGCCTGCTGGAGCATCTTCTCAAGCTGGCTCTTCTGCTCCGGCGTCATCTCGTTCGCCGCCTGCTCGATCGCCTTCTTCAGCGCCTCGGGATCAGCCGCCAGTCGCCCGTCCATCCCCATCTGCTCAAGGGCCTTGGACAACTCCCCGCGATCCGCCGCGAGCTTCGACAACTGCCCGGACATGTTCTCCAGTTGCTTGCGCAACTCTTCCTTCTGCTCCGGCGACAACTCGGAGTTCTCGCCCAGCTTCTGCGCCAACTTCTCCAGATCGTCCTTCGCCTGCGAGAAGTTCGCCCGCGCCATCGACCGCGCGATATCCGTCAACTCGCCGGGGCCGGGGCTCTTGAGCCGCCCCATGCGATCCTTCAGGGCATCCATCACCTGCCCCTTCTCCCCCGCGCGCAACTGCTCCAGACGCTCGGCCATGTCCGTCAGCCGGCGCACCGACTCGCGCCGCGCCTCCTCGAGCGACTTCGGCGCCTCGCGATCCGCGCCCGACTTCTCACCCTCGCCCTCCTCGAGCTTGATGTTCGCCTGCGCCAGCATCTCCTCGATCTTCTTCTTCCCCTGCTCAAACTCCGTGCGAACCTCCTGGATCTGCTGCTCCTCACGCGCCGAGTTGTCGCGACGCGCCGCAACACCCCACGCATCAACACGAGGAACCGTGAACCAGATCAACGCCAGCGCGAGCGCAGCGCAGAACGGCGCGGGCGCAAGCCGAGGCGTCTGGATCGGAATCGCCCTCGCAACCCGCACCGACGACGCACGCTCCGCCGCCTGGCGAACGATCAGCTGCGACCACGGATCCCGCTCCGACTGCACACAGATCGCCGTCGAGAGCGACTCACGCAGATCCGCACGCTCATCCAGCTCACGCGCCGCCGCGATCGGCCGCGAACGCGTCGCAAACGCCCACACCACCGCACCGATCACCGCGACGACAAACACACCCGGCACGATGTCCGCCCACGGCACCACCACCCCGCCCAGACGCTCCACCAGCCGGATCACCACCAGCAACGCAAACCCGAGCGTGATCGTGACGCACAGCGCACGCAGCGTCTCGATGATCGCAAGCCGGAACGTCGCCTGCTTCACCACTCGCATGATCTGGTCCATGGGATCCTCCGAGCGCGCACCACCGCCGCAATGACCACCCCCACCTTATACCAGTGTATACGGACAACCCCGCCCCACGATCCACAAAGATCGGCGGATGTGAGGGTGAATCTGAGGGGCGGAATCCCATCCGAAACCCTCACGCACCAAGAAGCCGCTGCCGCAGCGTCGCCAGCGTCTGCGCGTACACCTCGTCCGGACCCTGGCTCGCATCCACCATCGCGTACCGATCCGGGTACTTCGAGACCTGCTCCAGATACCCCTCTCTCACGCGGCACTGAAACTCGTTCCCCCGCTGCTCGATCCGATCCGCAAACAGCGACGGCCCCTGACGCGCCACCGGCTTCCGCCCCTTCTTCTCCACCCCAGATGTCCGCCGCGCCGCCGTCTCCGCATCCACATCAAAGATCAGCACAAGGTCCGGCTTCTTGCGCATCGTCGCAACATCCCCCACCGCCAGAATGTCCGCCTCCGGCAATCCCCCCGCGCTCCCCTGATACGCCAGCGTCGACGAGAGAAACCGATCCGCCAGAACCAACTCACCCCGAGCCACCGCCGGCAACACCCGCTGCTCCATCAACTGGGCGCGGCTCGCCATGTACAGCATCATCTCGCACAGCATCGTCATCTCGCTCGATCGATCGAGCAGGATGCTCCGAATCTGCTCCCCGACCTGCGTCCCCCCCGGCTCGCGCACCTCGCACACCGCCACGCCCGCCGCCGAAGCGTCGTCCGCCAGACGCCGATACTGCGTGGACTTGCCCGAGCCGTCCGGCCCGTCAAGGACAATGAACCTGCCGCCGAGTTGCCTGAGGAAAGTGGTGTCGGGCACGGGGCCGAGTGTAGGGTCAACCCGCCCCGCGCTCAATCAAACGCCCTGCTGATCAGGCGGCCAGTATTCCAACGCGGCCTCGACATGGGGCAGCATGTCCGGCACGTTCACCGTAGCCATCAGCCAGATCTGCTCAAGGTCAATGCCCCAATAGACATGCACGAGAATGTTCCGGGTCGCAACGATCTTCCCCCATGGAAGCGCGGGACAACGCGACCTGCCTGCATCGGACGTCCGAGCCGCGGCCTCTCCCACGATCTGTAACGCGTTCACCACAGCACGCTGACGAATCATGTCGGACTCAAACGCCTCACGCGACACGCCTCGCATGATCGTCAACACGTCTCGTCCAGCATCGCGCATGTGAAGGAAGCGCTCGCGGTCGGTCGGGCCGCCCTTGCTCGGATCACGCGGCATGCAGCGGCCTCGCCTCAGCGAGCACTCGATCCCGGAAGTACTTCGACAGCATCGGCGGCGTCGCCAACTGAACCTCACGTCCGATGATCTCCGACATCTCGATCTGCATGCCGGCAAAGTCCAAGAGACTTGGAACACAGCCCGGCAAAAACTCGACAAGGATGTCGATGTCGCTCGTGGGACGGAATCCGTATCCGCCCTCAGGACCCTGCTCGCGCAGAATGCTGCCGAACAGACTCAGTCGCTTCACGCCATACCGGCCGCAGAACTCCGCGATCCGATCCTCAGGGAAGTTGACGCCGTTGATCACCATGGTGAACGCTCGCCACCATTATACAACCGATGCCATCTCTCCCAAAGCACTACCCGACCCGCCGCAAAACCCCCATCCCATAGTTCAACGGCGACAGGTACAACTCCAGCTTCTCATACAAACCCGCGCTGATCTCGTTGATCCGGTCCAGAATCTCCCGCGGCCCATTATGCCCGCCGCACTGGTCCGGAAAGATGTCGTGGAAGACCACATACCCGCCCGTGTTCAGCACCGGCTCGATCGCCCAGAAATCCTGCACCGCCCCGTACACCCCGTGGTCCCCATCAATAAACGCAAGGTCCACGCCGCCCATCGCCTGGAACGCCTCACGCTGCTCCTTCAACTTGTGTGGCGAGTTCCCCGGATACAGGCGGCACATCGACAGCAGCCCCGCACGATCCAGCCGATCCTTCACCCACTCCTCACGCCCCGACAGCATCTCCGCATCCCGCCACGCGCCCTTCTTGATCGGACCGAAGTCATCGAAGCAGTGCAGCGTCGCACCCTCACCGTTCTCCTTCAACGCCGATGCGATCCAGTGCGTGCTCACCGAAACAAACGTCCCCACCTCCACCGCAACACGCGGCCGCGCGTTCCGCACCAGCCCGTGCAGCATCAGCCCCGCCTCCGGCGAGAGCGACGCCGGAAACGCCAGCGGATTCTCGTAGAGCTCACGCAGCGAACGCAGCCACGGCACCGCGTCATTCACAAGATACGACGGATACTGCCACCGCCTCGGGTGCTCCCCCCGCAGCCGCGGGTAATGAGCCAACTCCGGGTTCGGGATCGCCCGCTTGCCCTCCGGCACATCCGGCGCAGCAATCACCCACGGGCGTCCATCCGGTGAGACCATCGGGTTCGGCATCATCCGCTCCGCTTCATGGTGGCACCGCTCTCCCAGAGCAGTGCCCGCCCCCCATCCGCATCCGTCCAGTGTAGTTCCCCGCCCCGCGGCTGTCCCATAACCGCACACCCGCCTCCGCTCGACCCCACCGACCGCCGCTCGCCGGTGATATCCCGGACCTTCAGCAAAGTGACCCCGGTTTCCGTCCGATCTTCGCCTGTCCGGGGGCGACACGATCCCGCCGACAGTCACAAGGGAGCACAGGGAATGAGCGCAACGACACAGACCCGCGAGCAAGTGGTGGCCTCCGCAATCCGCGAGATCAGCCACATCGCCACGCTCCCCGAGATCACCCTCAAGATCATCGAGCTGGTCGAGGACCCAAAGTCCACCGCCCAGGACCTCAACAAGGTCATCTCCAACGACCCCGCCCTCTGCTCACGCATCCTCAAGGTCGTCAACTCGTCCTTCTACGGCCTCCCCGGACAGATCGGCTCCATCAACCGCGCCATCGTCCTCCTCGGCTTGAACGCCGTGAAGAACATCGCCATCGCCGCGTCGCTCGCCAAGCTCTTCCGGGGCGGCGAACTCACCCGCAACTTCTCCGCACGCGACCTCTGGATGCACTCCACACAGGTCGCCGCCGTCTGCAAGATGATCGCCGACAAGATGAAGGTCGGCCTCTCCGACGAGGCCTTCCTCGCCGGGCTGATCCACGACATCGGCGTCATGGTCGAGATGCAGTACGACCGCAACAAACTCATCGAGGTCTTCGAGCAGTTCGCCGCCGACCCCTCCACGCCCTTCCTCGAACTCGAAGAGAAAACCTTCGGCGCAACCCATCAGGACTTCGGCGCAGGGCTCTGCTCCAAGTGGAAGTTCCCCGCCTCCTTCACCTCCGTCACCGGCTACCACCACCGCCCCCTCGACCTCCCCGCCGAGGCCCGCACACTCACAGGCATCGTCTACGTCGCCGACCGCCTCTGCGCCGAGTTCGGCCAGGGCTTCACCGCCGACCTCACCTCAAAGACCATCGACCCCGCCGTGCTCGAGGCCATCAAGCTCAACCCCTCCCTCATGGAACAAATCAGAGCCGCCATCCCCGAGACCCTCGCCAACGCGAACCAGGTCTTCGGCTGAGCCGGAATCCACGCGGACCCATCGTGAAGCAGGACATTCGAGAACCCAGGGATTGCAATCCCTGGGTTCTTTCGTTCCCTCTCTCACCCCCCCATCGCACCCATCACATCCGCCCGCAGCCCCGTCGCGCACGTCTCTGTCATCCCCCCCGCCAGCGTCGTCGCCCGCCCGCCAGACTCAACCTGCAGCATGTACGACACCTGCGCCGCCATCGCCAGGTGCGCGTGACGCGCCGCCGAAGCATTGTCCCTCACGACACTCGCCTCTCGCGCAAGGTCCATCCCGTTCCGGATCACGAACTGATGGATCCGATCACTCCCGATCTTCTCGCCGCCGACCTCAACCCCCTCAGGACCCGCCACAAACTCACCCCCCGGCGCGCGACGCTTGTCCACGTTCCGCTTCCAGAACCACTTCGTCAACTTGTACCCCCCGATCCCGCCACCCACAACACCCACAAGAGACAGCAAGCCACCCCACGACAGAACAATCCCACCAAGCATCGCGCAAAGGCCGCCGACAAACACATACATACACCCCAACTTCGGCACCGGCGCGGCTGTCACCACAAACCTCACCCGCCCGCCCCCCAACTCCGTCGCCTCGTAACGCGCCTGATTCAGTTCCTTATCCAGTGCCATCGATCGCTCCGAGGACATCACCGCTCGCCTCGCCTCGCGCAGACACAGCACGAAGCCCGGCTCCCGGGTTGCCACACTCCATGCGCAACCCACGCCAGAACCCGCAGCCACAACAATCCAATGACCATCCCGCCCCCGATACGTGCCGGAACCAGCGCAGAGCTCGGAATAAAACACCCGGCAACACCCAGCAACACCCGCACAAAGCGGTTCGAGAGCAGAATCGAACAGTTCAACCTCGCAACCGACCAGCACGCACAGCCGGATCAGTTCCAGTTCCTTTGCAACGAATCAGCTCTTTGTCTGGGTGTGCGGACGAGGCGATGTAGTATGATCAACGGAACGTGGCTTCATGGATGTGGGAGAATCCGTGTGAACACACAACTCGCAGAATCCCGAACAAAATGGACAACGCTGCTCGCCGCAGCAGCGACACTGTTCCTCGTCCCCCCGAGCGCCGCCAACGCACAATGCGGCGGCTGGGTGCACGATCTGGGATCATATGGACCCGAGTTCCTGCGATTCATCAGGCCTCGCGTGATCGACCGCGACGGCCCCGATGGAGCGCAGATCCCACGAATCATCGGAACCTCCGCCGGTCGTCTTATCATGAAGACCGATGAGGACTGGGCATACCTCAGCGGCCGCCTCAGTGGTTACGCCTACCCATTGGAAGCATGGGACGCCGATGGCCCCGGCCCGATGACACCACGCCTCTATTTCGGCATCTCGACCACACCGCCCGGTGCTGCCCCGTACTTGGATTCTGTCCCCTGGCCCCAGACCGGCTCGATCGGATCTCACCCACTCACGCCACTGCCAGGCCAGGTCTATCACATGCGACTCACCGACCCGGACGGTCAAGGCCCCCAGCGGGCGCGACCGATCGTTGTCTGCGCCGGCTCGTCCTCCGCGACAACACTCGTCGTATTTGAGTGGAACGGCTCCGACTGGGAGCGGCGCGGCTCCATGCTCCTCGGAACCTGGGCACGACTCTTCGTTACACCATCGACAAGCGGTGCCGGTGACGAGTGGGTTATCTACGGAAACTTCTCCCGCTTAGGGTTCCCGCTCGCCAACGGCATCGCACGATTCGATGGCAACGACTGGGTCGCGATGGGCGATGGGCTACAGGGCGGAACTGTGACCGGCGTGACATCGTGGGACCATGACGCTGACGCCTCGACACCTCCGCGGCTTGTTGCGTGCGGGTCATTCAACAAATCAGGCGCCGCGAATCTGAATCGCGTCGCCATGTTCGACGGCGCTCGTTGGGTCTCACTCGGCGACAATGTGGGCGCTCAAGCCCATTCGATTGCCGCTTACACACACGTCACGACAGGTCGCGAGGAACTGCTCGCGGCCGCCTCAGGCCCACTTGGATACAACGACAACTCGCGATTCAGAGCATTCGACGGCTCCCAGTGGCGCGATGCCGGAGACAAGCGGGATTTCATCGCGAGTGCCGCCGCCCTCCAGAGATGGGACCCGGATGGCCCGCTCTCAGACCCGCCCGCGGCTCTCGCGCTCATCACGAATGAGTACGACACGCCTCGGGTAGAGCCGGGCCTGTTCATCTGGAACGGAGAGCAGTGGCGCGTGGTTGCGCAGGCACCGTGGGTATCGGAATCCGTGCAGGCAACTTGGAATCGTGACGGTGACGGCACGAGCCGTCCCGTCATCGCCCATGTGCGGATCAACGAGTACCAGACAGATGAACACCGAGATCTGATCCTCTGGGACGGCATCACGTGGGAGACACACTCGCTCGGATTGAAAGCGAGGTACATCAACGCCCTTGCACAGTGGGATCCCGACGGAAGCGGTCCTCAAGCACCACTCCTCGTCATCGGCGGCGCTTTCAATACCCCAATCCCTGGCGCACCGGACGCGGTGAACATCGTCGCGTGGGACGGTCAGCAACTCGTCTCGCTCGGTGAAGGGCTTCGATCGTACGGCGCCTGGTCCGGAGTGCGAGGCATCACCACATGGGACCCCGACGATGACGGACCTTTGCCGGCGGAACTGATCGCGTACGGAGCCATCCTGGGATCGGGTGCTGATTCCTTCGGGTCCGTCGCCCGGTTTGACGGCAATCAATGGATGCCGCTCGGCGACGGCGTCTTCCCGCTGTCGAGCTCAGGCAGTCTCGACATTGTCTCGAAGGCCTTGGCTTGGGACCCCGATGGTGCCGGACCGATGCCGAGTGAACTGCTTCTTCTCGGCAATTTCGCGCTCACGCCGGGTGGAAGCAAGGTACCGCTCGCGAAATGGAACGGATCGGTCCTGCAGCCGTTCCTCCCGACATCGCCCGCCATGATCGGTGGAGGCCCCCTCATCGCGCTCTCGGCTGGTATCGCGAACTCGACGCACCCGAGACTACTCGCAGGGTACACCTACACCCAGAATTGCTGGGACGACCCAGGCGGTGGAAGCGGTTACAACGGGTGCCGCACGAACTACAACCTGCTCGGCTTGTACGGAGAGTCGTGGTGGAGCTACAGATCATACACGTCTATATACGAGATCTACGGATCGAGCTCGTGGTCGTGGTCAGACGGCCCGCCAAGCGTCTTCGCCGAGTTCGACCCTGACGGACCCGGCCCCATCCCACCTCGACTTGTCGTGGGATTCAACGGCGCGAACACACCCGCCTTCAACGTTGCTTCCTACGGATTCCCTCACGCCACCGACTTCGTCGGCGGTATGGTGAACTATTGGGACAACGGCACCGGCTGGCCCGAAGACTACACCATCATGCGATCCCTGATCTCACATCCACTCCTTCCAGATCTTCAAATAGCCAGTTACTCGGGTGAGTTCTACGAACTCGTCACAACCAACACATACAACGATCCCGCAAACCCGCCCAGACCCATCGAAGGCATCGCACGCTGGATGGAAGGGCCACCCCGCATCCTCGACATCCCAGAACCACGCACAAACCACGAGACGCGCGCCTTCGCACTCACCGTCCGCGCAATCGGCGGCGGCGATCTCGGATACCAGTGGACATTCAACGGCACACCACTCAAGGTCGGCCCCACCGAACGCGGCTCCATCGTCCACTCACCCGGCGGACCCACACTCATCATCTCAAACGCCTCACATCTCGATCAGGGTCAGTACGTCTGCCGAATCTCAAACACGTGCGGCAGCACCTTCAGCCCAACCCTCTCAATGCCCGCCATCGGCTGCAAAGCAGATGTCAACCACGATGGGCTCCTTGACATCCTCGACTTCCTCGACTTCATGCACGCATTCGGCGAGTGCGATGGACTGCCGGGCCCGTGTGGCGCCACACCGAACGCCGATTTCAATGGCGACACACTCGTCGATATCCTCGACCTCCTCGACTTCGTTGACGCCTTCGGTACCGGCTGCGATGAGTGATCTCAAGACTCGGCCGCGGCACAATCGCCTGGGCTGATAACGCAGCGAGACAGCCCCGCCCCAAAGCGGCGACACAAGCGAGTCCGCCGCACTACACCCTCCGCACGCCACCCCCTCCGCGCCCTCTGTACTCTGTGGTGAATGCCTTTCTCTCTTCGCTTCACCACCCGTCTTCCTTCGAGACCTTCGCGAACTTCGCGTTCAACCTCCCCTCCCCAAACTCTTCTCTGTGATCCTCCGCGCTCTCTGCGACCTCTGCGGTCTCTTCGAGTTGTCGTCTCTCCGCCTCCGAGGTGAATGCCTTTCTATCTTCTCTTCACCACCCGTCTTCCTTCGAGACCTTCGCGAACTTCGCGTTCAACCTCCCCTCCCCAAACTCTTCTCTGTGATCCTCCGCGCTCTCTGCGACCTCTGCGGTCTCTTCGAGTTGTCGTCTCTCCGCCTCCGAGGTGAATGCCTTTCTATCTTCTCTTCACCACCCGTCTTCCTTCGAGACCTTCGCGAACTTCGCGTTCAACCTCCCCTCCCCAAACTCTTCTCTGTGATCCTCCGCGCTCTCTGCGACCCCCACCCATGCGGGTCTGCGATCTGCGGTCTCTTCGAGTTGTCGTCTCTCCGCCTCACCTCGGAACCAGCGGCCAGATCATCGGGATCAGCGTGATCGACACAATCGCCATCAGCGTGTTCATCGGCACACCCACCCGCAGATAGTCGCTGAACCTGTACCCCCCCGGCGACATCACCATCAGGTTCGTCTGATACCCGATCGGCGTCGCGAAACACGCCGACGCCGCCATCATGATCGTGATCGCAAACGGCATCGGGTCCACGCCCAGTTTCGCCGCCGTGCTCATCGCGATCGGAAAGATCAGCGTCGCCGCCGCGTTGTTCGTGATCAACTCCGTGAACAGCGTCGTCGTCACGTACACCACCGCAAGCGTCACCCACGGGTTCCCCTGCGCGATCGCGATCAACTGCGTCGCGATCACATCCGCCGCGCCGGTCACCTGCAACGCCCTCCCCAGCGCAAACCCCGACGCGATCACCACCAGCACCTGCCAGTCAACGCTCGAACGCGCCTGCGCTCCCGTGCAGCAACGCGTGAACAGCATCAAGCCCGCCGCCAACGCCGCCGCGTGGATCATCCCGATCCCGAACCTCCCGCCGAACGTCGCCAGAAGAATCATCCCCGCCATGATCCCCGCCGCAAGCACCGCCTTCTCATGCCTCGGGCGCGTCGAGTTCTCAACCGCCGACACCAGGAAAAAGTCGCGGCTGTTCCGCTGCTGCTCCTGGAAACTCTTGTGCGCCTCCAGCAACAACGTGTCCCCCGCCCGAAGCACGATGTCGCCGATCTTCCGGTTCGTGATCCGCTCGCCGTTCCTCGCCACCGCGATCACCACCGCGTTGTACACCGTCCTGAAACGCCCCTCACGCACGCTCCGACCCACCAGCGGGCTCGTGTTCGAGACCACCGCCTCGATCAGGCAACGCTGAGGACGCGGCGCATCCAGCTTCACCACCTGGTTCGTCGCCGGACGCAACCCGCGGATCTTCTGCAACTCCACGATCGAATCCACCACACCCACGAACACCAGCCGGTCCTCCGCCCTCAACTTCTCATCAGGACCGACCGCCGCAAGCAACTGCTCGCCGCGCTCGATCTCCGCCAGATACAACCCCGGCAGATGCCGCAGCCCCGCCTGCTCGATCGTCTTGCCCACCAGCCCCGAACCCGCCTCGACCTCCATCTCCAGCGTGTACGCACGCGGGTCCTTCCCCATGTCCAGCACCGGCTTCCGATCCGGAATCATGAACCGCGCCGCAAACACCAGATACAACACGCCCACAATCGCCGCAGGAAGACCGATCTTCGCGATCTCGAACAACGCGATCGCCGGACGATCCGCGAACTGGCTCGCCCACAACCCCGCAACCACAAGATTCGTGCTCGTCCCGATCAGCGTGCACGTCCCGCCCAGAATCGCGGCATACGACAGCGGCATCATCAGCTTCGACGGGCTCATCCCCTGACGCTTGCACCAATCACCGATCACCGGAATAAACATCGCCACGATCGGCGTGTTGTTCAGAAACGCCGACATGCTCGTCACGGGCAGCATCATCCGCAGCAGCGCGCCCAGCAGCGTCTTCGGACGCCCGAGCACCTTCTGCCCGATCCACCCCACCGCCCCCGTCTCCTGCAAACCCCGCACCACCACATACATGATCGCAACCGTCAGCATCCCCTCGTTCGCCATCCCCGCCAACGCATCCCTCGTCGTCAGAATGTCCGCGCCCGTCACAAGACCCACCAGCACCAGCACCGTCACCGCGCCCACCAGCACAATGTCCGCGCCCACCCGGTTCGATGCCAACGCCCCCAGCACCACCAGAATCATCCCGATCACAAGCCACGCTTCCCAGCCCATGCCATGACACTCCTCGGCACCGTCGCCGTTCAACCAAAAGCAGGACCATCCTTATCGGTCCGCGCGGACCGGAGTTCGCCCGAGAGTGCCCGGTTTTCTGTGATCGGCCCGCGAATTCCCCGACAACCGTGCGCCAGCGACCTCAGACGCCACATCGCTCCACCCGGCAACGGCTCGCCCTATCCGGAGATATCCAATTGTCTCATATAGACTTATGGAATGTGACAGAAGAACTGCCTACACCAGGCCTCAGGGAATGTCTCGCCCACGAACGCCGTCGATGGTGTGCAGCACCGGGTCCGGGCCGTTATGGATGCCAGATCCCGTCCAATGCCCGTCGCCGCGAAAGTAACTCGGCAGAAACTCCGTCGGCTTGACACTCCTGACATGGCCATCGATGAACACCGTCGGGCATCGCACGCGGCTTCGCAGAGATGCCGGAATCTCAGGCAGCGGATCCCGAGGGTCGTCCCGTGTATCGACAATCATCTCATCCAGCGCAAACTCCTCTGATCTGTCGATCATGAGCCCTTTGTGCGCAGGAAAGAGGACGGCGGAAACTCGCGTCGGCCTCCACTGGTCCGGCCCGGTGCGAGTCGTTGCGTTCCAGAACTCGGGCGCAGCGATCAGCGAGCAGGCGTAGAGATAACTCTCCATCACCACGCACCGCTCCCTTCCAGGCGGGGACATCGATCTGTGGGCCAGTTGCCCGTCGTAGCCGTAGTCCGCCATCCCGAAGTTCCAGAAGGCGTGGATGCTGAAGTACTCGATCGCGATCTCATACCCGCTGTGACGCAGCACCGTCACGGTCGCCCTTGGATCAGTAAAGTAGGGAAACTGCTCACCGTAGTCGCTCGTGTACGCAAGGAAAATCGACCCGTGCTGACGCAGGTTGGACATGCTGCCCGTGCGCCGAGCCGCGTCGCGTGCATCACCCAGCAGAGGTGTCACGAGCGCGAGAAGGACCGCGACGATTGCGATGCACAACAGCACCTCAAGAAGCGAAAAGCCCGGGCGAGTCACCACCGCCGTCGCGCCGATCGTATCTCCCTCTGTCGCCCGGTCCCTTCGCACCGGACCAGACTTCTTTCTGCGCCGCACACGCAACGCCAGAGCCAACCCGAGCAGGACGATGAGCACGCCGTTTCGCACGAGCACGCCCGATGCGGAGTCCTTCGTCGCAAAGAAAGCTGAGAGCCGCCCGAGGCACTGGCAATCAGGGGGCTTGGCAAAGAGCGCGTGCCCGGCGTACACAACCGTGAAACACATCACCAACCCGAGCGCGAGCCACTCGAACCGCTCGCGCCGCGCCGAGACGACCCACCCGACAACCACCAGCGCCTCTAGGGTCGGCACAATTGTCGAGAGCGCGGGAATGGACCATGATGGGATCCACTCCCACGTCTCAAGTGACAAAGCAAACGCGGACAGGTCAGCAAGCTTCGCGACCGAGGCGATGCCGAGCACGACGAAAGCCGGACAGGATGCCAGCATCGCGAAGTGAGATGCGCTCATTGCTGAATCTGGCAGCGATCTCATGGCTCGGTTGGCTCTCCCGGCTCACCGGGATTGCTATTCTGATTGCAACCGGCTCCTTTCGCACGAGCGCAAGAAGCCGTGTAAGTCACTGGGGACAATGGCCTGCATGTGGGTCCGGGGCTCATGAGCTTATACGGTGTGTAGACGCAATCTCTGTCATATACCTCGGCCTCAGCCAGCCCCGACGACATCTGCTGGGTCGAGCTGCATGTCCCGTGCTGGTGTATCTCCGGGCTGCACGGCCCGTTGTAGATGTTCGCCATGCTGCACGAGTCTCTGCTCGAATTCCTGGTGACGACGCATCCCGAAGTCGCAGTCGCATACACGGCCGGAACAACAGCGATCGCCAGAATGCTCGCGAGCATGATCCTGGCTTCACATCCGCTTCTTATCTGATTCATGATCTTTACTCCATATGTAAGTAAGTCCGATACGAAAGTAACGTCATCGCCTACGCCGAGCCGGTACGCGTCAGTCGAGCGAGCCGAACAGCAACAGCGATCACGACAAGCCCAGCAAGCGTCACCCACCCCGCCAGTCGCAGCGAGTCGTAGCGCCTGATCGGCGATGATGTCCTTACAAACTGACCGGTATCCGGCGAGCGTGCCCACGAGGGAGCACCAGATCGGTGGTCATAAATCGAGTCGACCGAAAGCGCCCCACGCTTGGGGTCGTCTCTATCAAGCGATGGAATCTGAGTCGCACTCTTTACAACTTCCGGCGTCACTTGCTCGCAACCGAGCAACGAATACTCCCTGTCCCTTGATCCGTCTGACGTGTGCTGCGTAACGCGCCCGGAAACAACGTGCCCCGACACAGAGTCAGCACGATGCCCACCGAAGACCAGTCGTTCGCCAACCGTATCAGGGAACCGCTCGCTCGATACCACCGTCCATACTTGTATCCTGCCCTCTCCGAGTGCATCGTCCCACAAGCCATCATATCGAAACACCGACCCCGCGGCGGAGATGGTCGCTGTCCAGTGAGGTCCATTACGAGTGAATGACGGGGGTAATTGGAGCTCCTCGGATATACCTATACCGATCCCCTGAAAGAAGAACATTTGTGCCATGACACGAATCTCATCAATGTAGCTCGCATAGCCGTAGCCCTCAGGAGGCGTCGCTGCATCAGCGATGTTCAGTTGACCCGCAGTAAGGGACCAAACCGCTTTGCCATCGCGTCCTCTGTCTATGTAGATACGTCGCTCACTGCCGAACTCCGAATCGGCTGAATACCGCCAATACATCGGATCGCCGAGGATCACCTCGACCGTGGTCGTCGTAAATTCACCGCGCGCACGCTGCTCATATAACCCGAGTTCGTGCCGAAGCGGGTGGTCCGGCTTCCCTTCCACCTGCGATCGCATCTCCTCGAGTTGCTCCCGAGACGGGACATACAACTCTCGAGTCTGGTATGTGAATCTCAGTGGTTGCGAGAGTTCGCGTGGAAACGCCCTTGACTCATTCCATAGCCGCAGGAACCACGTCTCGACATCATCCGCAGCAGAAGCCGAGGTCGCGACCGGAACAGAAGTCACCCACGCAATGATCAGCATCCTCAGCATGTCACCATGATAACCAAACCGGGGGGGGGGGGGGGGCAAGCGTCATCGCATGCGATTCTCAGATTTTCTTCCCGCGGCCGACAGACTATCACCCGCTCGAATTCCCCCACCCACACACACGCCCCCCTCCACACTCCCCCCACGCGCAATCCTTGCCGATCCCCACGCTCCCCCTTCACCCGAACTTCTTGTCCAAACGAATCCCGATTTCAGCCCACGCCCCGATTGACCGACCATAACCTACCCCCGCGCGGCGATGGCTGCCCCTCCCCGCGCAATGGTCAGGGAGACGATCGGCGTGCGAATCTTCATCACAGGTGGCTCCGGCTTCATCGGCTCATACTTCCATGACCTGCTCACCACCGCAGGCCACGAACTGGTCATCTACGACCTCGTCCAACCCCCATTCGCACTCAAAAACGCCACCTTCATCAGGGGCGATGTCCGCGACGGAGAGAAACTCAAACGCTCCATGGCCGGCTGCGACCGCGTCCTCGCCCTCGCCGCCGCACACCACGACTTCGGCATCGACCACGACACCTACTTCGCCGTCAACGAACGCGGCACCCAACTCATCTGCGACGCCATGGACACCCACGGCATCCGCGACCTCTGCTTCTACTCCTCCTGCGCCGTCTTCGGCGACTCCAAGCCCCCCCTCCGCGAAGACTCACCCACCGCCCCAAACTCCCCCTACGGCGCATCCAAGCTCGCCGGCGAGAAGGTCATCAAGCCCTGGGCCGATCAAGGCGCCAACCGCCGCGCCCTCATCATCCGACCCACCATCACCTTCGGCCCGCGCAACTTCGCCAACATGTACTCCCTCATCCGCCAGATCCACAACAAGCGCTACCTGCAGATCGGCCGCGGCTCCAACATCAAGTCCCTCTCCTACGTCGAGAACATCGTCAGCGCGACCAACTTCCTCTGGATGCGCCCCGAATCCGACCGCGCCCCCTTCGACATCTACAACTACATCGATAAGCCCGACCTCAACAGCCGCCAGATCGCCGAAGCCGTCTACGCCGCGCTCGGCCGCAAGTTCCCCTCCTTCTCCATCCCCATGGGGCTGGGCCTCCTCCTCGCACTCCCCTTCGACATCGTCATCAAACTCACCGGCAAGAACCTCCCCGTCTCCTCCGCCCGCGTGAAAAAACTCGCCGGCACCGAGACCAAGTTCGAAGCCGACAAACTCACCGCCGCCGGCTTCACGCCCCCCATCCCGCTCACCGAGGGCATCGCCCGCATGGTCCGCTGGTACCTCGACGAAGGACGCACCAAAGAAGCCGTCTGGCACCTCCCGCCCGCCCAGCCCGTCATCGTCGCGGATTGAGGCAAGCCGGCATTCGGCATCAGCCATTGGGCATTCGGCATTCGGCGTTCGGCGTTCGGCGTTCGGTACGAAGCAACGGACGGGCACAGAGGGCCTTCATGCCTCCCTGCCTTTGTGCCTTTGTGCCTATGTGCCTTCGTGCCTTCCTGCCTCCCTGCCTCCATGCCTCCGTGCCTCCGCCCCTTTTCCTATTTGCCCTCTCATCCTCTACCACTCCCCGCACTTCCACACTACCCTGCCTCTGCACGACTTCACCCCGAGGGCACCCCCATGGCCTCCGTCTGCTTCTACTTCCAGGTCCACCAGCCCTACCGCCTCCGACGCTACTCCGTCTTCGACGCCGACCCGTTCTACTTCGACAACCTCAAGAACCAGACCATCGCCAACAAGGTCGCCGACAAGTGCTATCGCCCCGCGACCGCCCTGATCCTCGACCTCGTCAAACGCCACAAGGGCAACTTCCGCGTCTCCTACGCCATCACCGGCGTCTGCCTCGACCAGCTCCAGGCCTGGTGCCCCGATGTCATCGACCTCTTCAAAGAGCTCGCCGACACCGGCTGCTGCGAGTTCATCGGTGAGACCTACTACCACTCCCTCTCCTTCCTCTACTCAAAGGACGAGTTCAACCGCCAGGTCGACATGCACACGAAGAAGATCCAGGATCTCTTCGGCCACACACCCACCTTCTTCCGCAACACCGAGCTCATCTACAACAACGAACTCGCCCAGCACGTCTCCCAGATGAAAGACGCCCGCGGCAACCCCCGCTTCCACGGCATCATCTGCGAAGGCGCCGACCACAAGCTCGGCTTCCGCTCACCCAACTACGTCTACGCACCCCCCGCCCACATGGTCTCGGGCCCGGGCCGCGAGGGCCGGCCCTTCTCCGTCCTCCTCAAGAACTACCGCCTCTCCGACGACATCGCCTTCCGCTTCTCCAACCGCGGCTGGGCCGAGTGGCCCCTCTCCGCCGAGCGCTTCGCCCACTGGGTCCACCAGATCAACGGCGATGGCTACCTCTGCAACCTCTTCATGGACTACGAAACCTTCGGCGAGCACCAGTGGGCCGACACCGGCATCTTCCAGTTCCTCGAAAAACTCCCCGAAGCCATCTTCGACGTCGCCAAGAAACACGACGGCACGACAGAAAACCACTTCATCACGCCCAGCATGGCCGCGAAACAGTTCGAGCCCGTCGGCGTCTACGACGTCCACGACTACATCTCATGGGCCGACACCGAGCGCGACCTCACCGCCTGGCGCGGCAACGCCATGCAGACAAACGCCCTCGACGACACCTACCGGCTGGAAGCCCCCATCAAACGTGCCCTCGCCGCCGCCCAGAAATCCGGCACACCCGCCGCCCTCGCCCACGCCGAGTACCTCCTCGAAGACTGGCGCAAACTCACCACCTCCGACCACTTCTACTACATGTGCACGAAGTACTGGGCCGACGGCGACGTCCACAAGTACTTCTCCCCGTACGACTCCCCCTATGACGCGTACATCAACTTCATGAACACGCTGGATAACGTAAGGACGAGGATTGCGGGATTGGGAATAATCAACACCTCTAGGTAGTTGACCATCACTTGACGCCACGGGGGCAGCATGCCGCGTATTACACTCATCCAGTTGAGCGACATTCACTTCTCCGCGACAGATCCCAACCCTCTATCAAGTAGAACAGAAGCCATCATTGGCGCTCTTCGCGAAGCCACGTTGACCTCAGACGCGTGTTTCCTTGTTCTTAATGGCGACACCGCCGACAAAGGCCACGAAGACGAGTATAAATACGCCACGCAGTTCCTGACAACGCTATGTGATTCTCTTTCTCAAGACCACAATCACATGCCGTTGGCTATATTATCCGTTCCTGGTAACCATGACTGTGATTTATCTAGTCACACACAAGTTCGTGACCTGCTCGTAGCCAATCCACCACGATCACCCGACTCCTCAGTCGTGAATGCGTGTCTGGAAGTGCAAACACCCTATCGCGTATTTGAGAACTCGCTACCTTCGTTCTCACGCGGTTTCACAGCGCCGCCGGAACGAGTCGACCACTCCATGCTTCACCATGAGTATGTGTTCACACTCGGTTCGGATCACTTGTCGTTTCACTTGCTTAACTCCTCATGGTTATCACGGTTGCATGAGCAACCCGGCACGCTGTATTTACCCGTCTCCGACACTACACCCCATATGCGGGGCGAGTCGCATACACACATATCTGTACTTCATCACCCATATTCATGGCTGGAACCAAACAACGCGTTGGCGATACGCGAGTATTTACAGTCATACTCCGACGTCATCATGACGGGGCACATGCACCGCCAAGCAGCCTACAGCGTCCTACAAGCTACGGGTGAACGCAATGAGTATATTGAAGGATCCGTCCTCCAAGACGAAGATGAATCCAGAAGTGGCTTTAATGTCATCCACCTCGATCTTTCTACATTTGAACTTAGTGTTGATACGTACTCCTTAAATGGTAGTGAACACTATGAACTGGCCTCGCGCACGCCCCCCCAACCGTTCCATCGGCAAAAGCGCCGAGTGGGCACCCAATTTGTGCACACGGACGCTTTTCGAGGCTTCCTTGAGGATGTCGGAGCCACATACCATTACGGCGGACGGCGTCCGTTACGACTAAGCTCAATGTTCGTCTATCCATTCTTGCGAGACATCAGCAAGTTTGCTGATGAGCCGTCGCTATCGATGGTGCGACAACGCGAACTCATCTCCCTTGTGCAGTTAACCCCCTGCACTCTTATCACTGGCTCCAACAAATGCGGCAAGACCGCCCTTGCCAAGACAATTACCACGGACCTCTTAAAGAACGCCAGAGTGCCCCTACACCTCAGCGGCACGCACGTCAAATCGGCTGACGCCAAAAAACTACGCTCGCTGTACGACCGACTTGTTGAAGAGCAGTATGGCAAGGATACCAGCCTTCGATTTTGGCAATTAAAGCGAGAAGAACGAGTGGCCGTGGTGGATGACTACCACCTAGTGCGACTCAATCGAAAACTGCGCAATGAGTTCATACTGAATCTGCAACAGCACTTTGGTATTGTTGTATTTCTCAGCACAGACCAAGCAATCCTTGACGAACTAACCGCTGACGAGTCGGTTCCAAGTGTGTTGTCCCAGTTTCGCCATTTGCAGCTGTTAGAATTCGGCTATTTGCTTCGACATGAATTGATTCGCCGATGGTATACATTGAATATAACAGACGAAGTTGATGACGAGGAGCTTGAGCGCAAAATATCTGAGGCCGAGCGTCTCGTATCTAGTTCGCTGCGTCATGACTTTGTCCCCTCGTTTCCCATCTTCGTGCTCATTCTGCTTCACACCATTGATACGCCGCACCGAGAGCAGTCGTCGAACGGCTCATTCGGGTACTTATACGAAGTCTTGGTCAATACAGCCTTGTTGTCATCGAGTAGCACGATTGCTTCTATCGACACCAAGCACAACTACTTGGCACATTTGGCGTTTGACATGCATACGTCGCAAGAGGAACACTGGAAGGATGCTCGCGTCGAGGACTGGCATCGGCAGCACTGCGAGTCATTTGCTCACAAACTCGACTATGCCCGCATGCGCAACGATCTTGCAGGCTGCGGCATTCTCGAGTGTGATGATGGTGAGGTCTGGTTCAAGTACAAGTACGTGCAGCTCTATTTCGTTGCAGAGTGCATCGCTAAGAACATTGGCGACGAGAGAATGCGTGCGTATATACGAGCATTGATCGATTCTGTGTATTTCGAGGATAATGCCAGTATAATCATCTGCCTTTGTCATACTAGCAAAGATCCGTTTGTTATTAATGAGATTATCGCGCGTTCAACGCAACTGTTCGCCGGTGTTGCCGAAGTTGATTTTGAGACAGATACTAAGTTCATAGGTGATATCAGCAATCTGATTCCCAACAGAGTATTCGAGAGTGCAAAGCGAGAAGAGCGGCGTCGCTTGATGCTGGAGCGTCAAGAGCAGGTGCATGCCGAGGCTTGCGCATCACACGTTCTTGTGCAGCCCCAAGACGAGAGATTCTCGAAAGCCATGGATCTCTCGACAAACATGAACTCGGCTTTCGCGATGGTGCAGATACTTGGTCAGGTGTTAAAGAACTTTGGCGGCTCCATGAGAGCGGAGCGAAAGCTCGAAGTTGCACACGAATGCTACAGAGTTGGCTTACGGGCGACTCGAGCGATGTTCGACTTTATCAGCGAGAATCAAGACATTGTCGTCGAAAGATATATTGCCGGCGCTCGAATGTCGCGTGCCAACGATCCGAGAGCGATCGATAAGTATCGAAGTATTAATGATGTCATAGAAATGGACGTAAAGAACAAACTGCTCAGTCTAATTGAGTCAGTCGCGTTGGGCACGATATGTCATATTTCGTCATCGGTGGGCATGCAGGAGCTCGAGAAAACATTTGAACAGATGGTACGTGATAGCAATACTCCCGCATACAGATTAATCGATCTTGCTGTTAGGCTGGATAACTTCACAGTGTTTCCCTCGACAGAAGTGCGGGATATCGGCAAGGATTTCAAGGATAAGTTCTTTCCTATGATGCTCGCGCGAGATCTCGTGTGGTATCACCTGCACTTGTTTAAGGTGAAGTATCGCATCAAGCAAGAGGCGTGCGAGCGACTTGATATAAAGCTACTCGGGTCAGAGTTCAATGAGAAGCTGAAGAAGGACTTGTAGACGATTCGGAGCAGGTGCCCCGTACATCACAGTGCACCGTCCCCTAGGCTTGTCCCTCGGGACGACCCTCGGCGCTCATCTCTCCTTCGGCAGGTGGCCCGACGTGCACCCCGTTTGTTGGTCGCTCTGGACGAACCTCGGTGCTCTTCTCTCCCTCACCCTCCATCCCCCGCGGCCAGTCCCGGGCCACACCCAATCGCCCACCCTTCCCCGCGCCCGAGCCGCACGCCCGTCCGCAGCCGCGGGGCGCGGTGGGGGGCGGGCCAGGGGGTGAGGCAGGCGAGCGACGGCGGCCAAGCGATGGTTGCCTGGGAACCGGTCTTCCCCCCACGCTCACATGGATTCAGACCGCGCCTCTCCTGAACATCGCCCCACGCACCCCCTCTTGCGTCACGTCCGGCACTCTTCCGCTGCGGAGCAGCGTGCGGCGGTTGCCAGGGGTCAGCGCGTCCCCCCACGCACACACAAGGCCGGACCGCGCAGCCCCTGGAGAGCGACCACACACCCCTCCCCCTTCCGCCTTGCCCCCTTCCTCACGCCCCTGTCTGCGAAGCAGACACAGAGCAAGCCCCTCTCTCCCCGGGGGTTGCAGGGAGTGCGTGTGGGGCTGCGCCCGCACCCCCACACCCTTACTCCGCACCCGCTACCCCCCCCTCCCCTCAGGTACTCACCCTTGATTTCGGGATTTAATCCGCAAAATCCATGGCCATATTCGCGGACCTGAGGTATCTCTTTACTTCAGACTCGCACGCCTCGGCCGCCCCACTCTCTGCTGTGCGCACGTGACGCACGCCGCGGCCCACGCCACCATGCTCAAAGCCGGAGTCTCTGTATGTTCCAAAGCACACTCTGCATCGCCGCGGCCGCCGCCCTCGCTCTCAACGCCAACGCCGATCTCCTCACCTTCACCAGCGCAAACCCCTCCTTCATCCTCACCGCAACCAACTTCGACGGCGGCGACATCGGCCAGTCCCTCGACATCACCCAGCCGCTCGCCAACCAGCCCGCATTCGGCACGTTCGGCCCCGCTTGGTCAGTCTTCGTGAACTACGCCGAGGGCAGCTCGCAAGACGGTGCCTGGCAGTATCTCAGAGGCCGCACACAGTCGCTCATCGCCCGCTCCTCCACACCGACCGACATGCTCGATGGCTACGACGGCCTCCCCATCGGCATCCTCGGACCCGAGACCTTCGGCCCCGGCGACACCATCGGAGCCGCTCAAGACTGGCAAAGCAGCCCGGTCCTCACGATGCGTAACCCCTTCGGCAGATGGGACACCGTCCCCACCACATCCCCCTACATCGTCGGCATCCGCATCGTCCTCTCGGGTGCCACCCACTACGGCTTCATCGAACTCGAAACCACCAACCCGCCGGGCTCACCCAACTTCCGCCTCTACCGCCCGCTCTCCTGGGGCTACGAGACCACACCCGACACCCCCATCACCATCATCCCCGCTCCCGCTGGCGCACTCTCGCTCGCCGCACTCGGACTCCTCGCCCGACGCCGCCGCTGAGAGACCGATCACGCCATCAAACCCCGAAACACACGACGGCGCGGCCACCCGGTCGCGCCGTCCTTGCATGCATGCACACTCCACACGCCCCACACTTCGCGCCTTCATGCCTCCATGCCTTCGCGCCTTCGTGCCTTGATGCCTTCATGCCTTCGTGCCTTCGTGCCTTCATGCCTTCGTGCCTTCGTGCCTTCGTGCCTTCGTGCCTTCGTGCCTTCGTGCCTTCGTGCCTTCGCGCCTTCGCGCCTTCGCGCCTTCGCGCCTTCATGCCTTCGTGCCTTCGCGCCTTCGCGCCTTCGCGCCTTCGCGCCTTCGCGCCTTCGCGCCTTCATGCCTTCGTGCCTTCGCGCCTTCGCGCCTTCGCGCCTTCGCGCCTTCGTGCCTTCGCGCCTTCGTGCCTTGATGCCTTCATGCCTTCGTGCCTTGTCTCTCCCCTCCAGGCCCCAACGGGGCCGCCGTATGTAGCCGCGGGTGAAGGTCGCGCTTCGCGGCCGGAACCCGTGGATAGCGACCCCACACCCCTCTCCTTCCTCTTCTTCCCCAAGCCCCGGAGGGGCGACAGAACTCCAGCTCTTCTCCCCCCGGGGGTTGCAGGGGGTGTCCCCCTGCACAGCACGACCTCCCTCACTCCCCCACCGCCCCACCCGTGACCCTCCCGGGCATCTTTGGATTTTCACCTAAACTCCCAGATTTCACTATACATGCCGAAAATAACCTATCACATTCCGTTCCATATCCAAATAAAAACTTGACACAACCCGCCACTGACCGTACCTTACCCGTACCATGGTCGCCGCTGCCACCAATCCCTTCCTCAACCCCGACGGCGCCCTCGTCGCCTCCATCCTCGACGCCCTCTCGCGCCCCGGCGCATCACTCCCCACCGTCGCCGCCCAGCACCGCATCTCCATCGCCGCCCTCGCACTCTGGCTCGACTCGCCCCAAGCCCGCGAAGCACTCCTCGCCATCGAACGGGGCGTGCACGCACACATACGCCTCGCCGCCGCCCTCGAACTCCCCGCGGCTGTCACAGCCCTCTCACACATCATCACCGACTTCACCGACGCCCGAAACGCGCTCGGCCTCCCCTCTTCCCCCGACTCGACTTCGCTTGCTCCGTCTTCCTCCGCCCCCCTCAGTTGTGAACCTCTTCCTCCGCGGCACACGGCGGCTCCTCGCCCTGGCGAGTCTTCGATCCGCGTTGAGCCCGCCTCCTCCCCATCACCCGCCTCCCCCTCCTCCCCTTTGCCCCTCTCATACCACCGCCACTCCACCGCCGGACGCAAGGCGATCTGGCTCCTCTACCGACTCACGCGGCTCACACCCATCGACGGCTCCGCCGTCCGCGGCTCCATCCCCCCTGCCGAGCCGCGCCCCCCATCCGACACACCCGCGCCGCATCACCTCGACGCCGATCCCTCCCATCGCGCACACACCCGCAACACAACCGAGAAACCCGCGCCCGCGCCGAACCCGACGCGACACACGCCCCAACCTCCGCACAATCCGCCCCATGCGTCCGAAGAGACTCGCGAGCACATCCGCGTCCACACCCGCTCACACATCTCAGGACCATCCCCACAACCCGCGACACCTACCGACGCCTCGACGCAGACGATCACCTCCAGAATCCGCGGCGACCCGCCGCGCACACACAAGCCCGAACGCACAAACCCAGGATAGCCGCTCCCCATCCGCCGCAAGGCACCCACACACACCCAGCCCCGCGCTCGACGGCAAAGAACATCCGAGTGACGAACGCACGCAACGCCTCCACAAAGACGGTGCGATCTCCCCACGCCGCAGCGACGACCGGAGAGGCCGCAAACACGCGGAATGAACGAGCCGCGATCGCGACCCCGATCACGCCATATTTCCGATCTCCATTGAATCCGGGGAAGTCCTCGCCGCGTTCTCGTCTACGCATTCGACATCGAGAAGGACGACCGGCGGCCGCGCGGTCGCCCTCGAGCCACGTCGGCCACCCCGCAACGACTCGGCTCGGGACGGTCCTCACTCGTGCCAATGCCGCATCGCGGGGCACTCGCTCACGCGCGTGTCAACTCGGAGGTTCACATGCTCAAGACTCGGACCATCTCCACGCTCTGCGCCGCGGCTCTCATCGCCTCCTCGGCGCATCCTCACGAAGTCGTTTACACCGCGCACCTCGACGGACCCAGCGAAGCGCCGCCCAACGCCTCGCCCGGCATCGGCTTCTCCAGGATCACCATCGATCTCGATCTCGTCACCATGCGCATCGAAGCCGATTTCAGCGGACTCATCGGAACCGTCACCGCTGCTCACATCCACGGACCCACCGCAATGCCGTTCTCAGGTGTCGCGGGCGTCATGACACCGCTCCCCTCGTTCCCAGGATTCCCCCACGGCGTCTCCAGCGGCTCCTTCGACATGACCTTCGACCTCACCAGTGCGAGCGCATACAACCCCGGGTTCATCGCCGCGAGCGGCGGCACCATCGGCGGCGCGCTGAGCGCACTCCTCATGTCGCTCGACGAAGGCAGGTCCTACCTCAATATCCACTCCACCGCCTTCCCGGGCGGCGAGATACGCGGGTTCTACGCCGTCATCCCCGCTCCGTCCGGAGTCGCCGCGCTCGCAATCGGCGGTCTCATTGCGACAAGACGACGCCGCGCTTGATCACACACTCACATCCACACGCCCGTTCGACAAGCGGGGCCGGAACTCACGCCGGCCCCGCTCAGCTTTCTGACATATCCGGCACAACACCTCCAAAGCCCTCCCACCCAAGCGCCGATAACAACGGCATGCTCCACGCCCAGGTGCCCCTTCCTTCAACACGCCCGCCGACGCACCCATACGACCGCGTCCCACTCACCATCCTCTCCGGAGTCGGACGTTCGGGCACCACCATCCTCAGACAAGCCCTGAGCAAGCACCCCGATCTCGACTCAACCGATCTCGAAAACAACATCATCCTCGATCTGCTCGAAGCCGCATCGAGAAACCGCACCATCCCCTCGCGCTTCCACGCCCTGCGCGTCCCCGAAGCGATCTACGAGGCACATTTCGCCGCGCTCCTGCTGCGCCTCCTCTGGCCCTGTCCGCGCGCCCGCACACCCGAACGCCTCCTCGCCTACACCAATCTCAGACCACAGGGCGCCGATCAACTCCTGCGCCTCTTCCCCCATGCGCGCATCATCTACATCGTCCGCAACGGCATCGAGGTCGTCGGCAGCCGCCTCCGCTTCGCGCCCTTCCAGGATCGTGATGTCGGCTCCCACGCCGAAACCTGGCGCGTCGCCCACGACATGGCCCGCTGGGGAGAGAAACGCCGCGAGTTCCTCCTCGTCCGCCACGAGTGGCTCCTCGCGCCCGACGGCCCCGAGCGCATGATGGACACGATCCTCCCCTTCCTCGGCCTCACCCGCCACCAGCCCTGCACCGACCACTTCCGAAGCGAACTCGTCCACCCCACAAGCGATCGACCCGGCTCCATCCTCGAAGCCAAAGCCCTCACTCCCGCCGATCCGACCAAGCCCATCAACCTCTCCCTCCGCGATCGCGCCGAACGCTGGAAAGATTGGAACCCCGACGACCGACTCGCCTTCGATCGAACCTGCGCCGAGGCCATGGCCTACTTCGGCTACACCGTCCCGTGGAACACCACCGCCGCCGCCTGACCTCTCTCCCGCGCCGATACCATGCCGCACCGCAGGAGCACGGTGCCCACGCATGATCGACCCCGAGATGAGCACGATGTTGACAGCCAGTCGGCCCGCCGACGGCAGCGGCTCATCAGGCAACGACAACACACCACCCGGCGACCGCCCCGGCGCAACGCCCCCGCCCGGCGGCGAACGACCCGGCGACCAGATCGGACCCTACACCCTCCTCGAACGCATCGGACAAGGCGGCTTCGGCGTCGTCTGGCTCGCCCAGCGCACCACACCCTTCGTCCAGCGCGTCGCCCTCAAGATCATCAAGCCCGGCATGGACAGCCACGCCGTCATCGCACGCTTCGAGCAGGAACGACAGACCCTCGCCCTGATGGACCACCCCAACGTCGCCCGCGTCCTCGACGGCGGCGTCACCTCCCCCGCCCTCGGCTCCCGCCCCTACTTCGTCATGGAGCACGTCCAGGGCGAAGCCCTCGACCGCTACGCCGACGCCCGCCGCCTCACCATCCATGAACGCCTCGACCTCTTCACCTCCGTCTGCCACGCCGTCCAGCACGCCCACCACAAGGGCGTCATCCACCGAGACCTCAAGCCCGCCAACGTCCTCGTCAGCCAGTCCGGCGACACCCCCACCGTCAAGGTCATCGACTTCGGCATCGCCAAGGCCATCACCCCCGCCCCCGGTGTCGAGGTCACGCAGGCCGGCTGGGTCGTCGGCACACCCATCTACATGTCCCCCGAGCAGGCCTCGGGCGACGGCCGCGACATCGACACCCGCTCCGATGTCTACGCCCTGGGCGTCCTGCTCTACGAGCTCCTCGCCGGCTCCCCGCCGGTCGATCCCAAGCGACTCGAGTCCCAGTCCCCGCTCGACATGCTCCGCCTCATCCGCGAGACCGAGCCCCCTCGGCTCCGCACCAGACTCATGCAGCCCGCCTCCCGCATCACCGAGGGGCGCGAGCCCGCCGACGCCGGACGCTCCCTCCCCTGGGACGCACCCTCGGCCGACGAACTCGCAGGCCGACGCTCCACCACCGTCGGCGACCTCGCCCGCCTCCTCTCCGGCGAACTCGAGTGGATCCCCCTCAAGGCGATGCGCAAGGACCGCGAACGCCGCTACCAGTCCGCCAACGAGCTCGCCGAAGACATCCAACGCTACCTTGACGGACTCCCCCTCCGCGCCGGCCCAGAGAGCTTCACCTACACCGCCCGCAAGTTCGTCGGACGCCACACCGGCGCAGTCGTCGGCGTCGCCGCCGTCCTCCTCGCCGTGGTCGCGGGCGTCGCCGCCACGCTGATCTTCGCGGCCAAGGAGCACGAGCAGCGCGTCCGCGCCGAGCGCAGCGAGCAGGAACTCAAGGAAGTCACGCAGTTCCAGGCCGCGATCATCTCGGGCATCGATCCGGAGTCCGCGGGCGCAGCAATCGTCGAGCGGATCGCCAGAGACGGCACGGATGGCATGAGCGAGCCCGAGCGCATCGCCGTGATCCAGAGCCGACGTGCCGCGCTCGACGCTGTTGATGCGCCCGAGGTCGCGCGCCGCGTCATCGACCAGACCATGCTCGCCCCCGCCGCCGAGGCGATCGACGAACGCTTCAAGGAGAGCCCGGCCGTCGCGGCATCGCTCAAGCAGACGCTCGCCGAGTCGTATGTCGCCCTCGGCATGCTCGACCGCGCCCTGCCGCTCCAGGAACAGACGCTCGCCCTGCGGCGCAAGCACCTCGGCGAGCAGGATCGCGCCACCATCCAGTCGATCGGGAACATGGCCCACATCCTGATGTACATCGGCGAACTGGACCGCGGCGTCGGCTACGCCGAAGAAGCCCTCCGCCTCGCTGACACCTGGCTCGGCTCAGAAGACGCCGACACGCTCGCAATCATCAGCAACCTCGGCAACGCTCGCCAGGCGCAGGGCAGACTCTCCGAGGCCGAAGCCCTCTACCAGCGAGCTTACGAGGGCGCGGCTCGCGTCTTCGGCAAGGACAACCCGGACGCGCTGCTCTATCTCAACAACATCGGCGGGCTGCAAGAGGCGCAGGGGAAGCTCGCCGAGGCCGAACGCAGCTACCGGGAGTCGATGGAGGGGTTCGTCCGCACCGCCGGCCCGGACTCGTTCGACGCTCTCATCGGCATGAACAACCTGGGAGGCGTGCTCGAATCGCTCGGGCGGATGGAGGAGGCCGAGGCGCTGTACCAGCGCTCGCTCGAGGGGCGAACGCGCACCCTCGGACGCGGGCATCCCTCTACGCTGATCGCGCTCTCGAACATGGCGTACTTCTACATGCAGAGCGACCGCAACGCCGAGGCCGAGGCGATCCTGCGCGAGGGTGTCGCCGCATCGACCGCCGGGCTCGGCGCGGAGAATCCGACGACGCTGACGCTGCGCCACAACCTCGCCTCGGCGATCGACCGCGCCGGCAGGCCGGACGAATCGCTCGCGATGACGCGCGAGGTCCTCGAAGCACGCACGCGCGTGCTCGGCCCGACCAACGAGGCCACGATCGCCACAAAGCGGAACCTCGGGCGCGCGTTGATCTCGACGCAGCGATTCGATGAGGCCGAGCGAACGCTGCTGGAAGCAGCGCATATCGCGACGGAGTCGCTCCCCCCCGGCAACGGGACGCGCCGCACCGTGGTCGAATCCGTGGTCATGCTCTACGAGAAGTGGAACGAGGCCGATCCCGGCAAGGGCCACGCCGAAAGGGCGAAGCCGTGGCGCGAGGCACTGGAGAGAGCGGAGGCGGAGTAGATGGCCGGGGATTATGCCGCGAGGTCGATGTCGTCCGGTCCGTTGTCGGCCTCGCCCCCGTCGCCGGGGCTCCCCCACTTGTGCTTGGGCAGGTGCCGATGATGGACATGGATGACGCGCGCGAGCTGGCGGCCGAACTGCTCGGAGACGCACTGGAGCAGGGGCATGAGCGTGTCGGGGAAGGGAGCCCGACGGTCTCTGAAGAGGGCGGTGACGGCGAGACACTCCCCGTCGTGGACGCAGGGAAGAACGATCAGCTCACTGTCGCCGATCCACGTCGCCTTGTCGCCGAGCGCCTCGTGGAGCTCCGCGGGCCTGCTGATATGGACGAGGCGCGTGCAGGACTCGAAGCGCGGCGCGATGACGCCGGCCAGATGATCGAGCAGTACCTCGGCGGTCTCGCGCGGGCTGTCGTAGTTCACGTACGCGCCGAGCGTGTACTCGCCGCTGGTGGCGGGCAGAAAGACCGCGGCGTTGGTCGGCCCGGTCTTGGCCAGCACGTACTCGAGGGCGACGCGGAGGAGCGATTCGAGGTCGAGTTCCTGGCGGATGAGCCCGTTGAACTCGGACGCGGTCGCGACGTGCGTCATGCGGTCGGCGAGCTCCTGGTAGGCCGTGGCCATGTCGGAGCAGAGCGAGCCGACCTGCTTGGAGACTTCCTGCCGCGCGTGGTTGAGGTGCTTGCAGAGCTTGCGGAGGCGCTCGATGCGCTCGCGATCGTGCTGGGACTTTCTGGCGCGCTGGAGCGCGGACCGCATGCGGGTCGCGATCTCGTCTGCGGGCGCGCCGGCATCGAGAAGATCCGCCGCACCGGCCTGCATCGCGCTGATCGCCAGCTCGAGCGATGCGTCGGATGAGGTCGGCGCGACCGCGACGATCGCGGCATCGGAGCCCGAGCTCCGGACGCTCTCGGCGACCTGCGTCCACCCGTCGCCGGTGATGATGAGCACGAGATCGAATGTCTGGTCGCCGAGCTGCGAGCCGGCGTCTGCGGCGTCGGTCGCGCCGGCGCATCGGATGACGAGCCCTGAGATTCGTTCGATGACGGATCGGCGCGTCTCGGCGTTGCCGACGACGAGCACGCGAGCGGGAACGGGGCAGAGCGAGAGCGGCTGGGGCGCGCTGACGGGGGCCTCGGGGAAGCGGGGCGCGGGGGCATCGGTGGGAGCCGACTCCCGCTGCAACTCAACTGGCTTCTTCCGTCGGATCACGTCTTCTCTCCGGCGCGTGTGTGCTTGCCCGCTGTGCTTCCGCTCGTTCCGCCTCGCGTCGCCAATGATCAGGCGGCCTGCCCGATCTGCTGCTCCCCGCGCCACACGGGGAGGGTGATTCGTGCCCTGACGCCGGATCCGGGTGAGCTCTCGAGCGTGACCGTTCCGTCGTGTGCCGCGATGATCGACCTCGCACGCGCAAGACCCATCCCGCGTCTCCGGCCCGCGGGCCGTTCACTGAAGAAGGGGTCGAACGCGTGCGCCAGGGTGTGCTCGGACATGCCGGGCCCCTGGTCCTCAACGAGGAAACAAAGTCGGTCATCCGCGGGGTCGATGTGAGCGTGAACTCGGACTTTCCCGTGAGGAGCGTTCTGATCCTCACTCCGGGCAGCGCACGACTGGATCGCATTGGCCACGAGTTCGGAGAGCGCGAGGGAGAACATCTCCTGATCGACGTGAGCATGGGGGAGGTAGGTCGGCACCTCGATGTCGATATCGCAATCCAAGCCCGTGCGTTGCATGGCTTTACGCACGGCGATCTCGGCGAGTTCGCGGGGGCGGACGGGACCGGGCTCGGGTGTGGGCGGGTGGGCGAGCAGGTGCATCGAGGTGATGAGGTCGGAGATCTGGGACGAACCTTGCGCGATTGCTTCTGCGGCGGCGCGGTCGGCGGGATTCGTGAGGCGTCTGAGCAGGAGTTGCGCTCTGGCTCTAATGACGGTGAGGGGGTTGTTCATCTCATGGGCTGCGCCGGCGGCCATCTCTCCGAGTCGGGAGAGGGCCTGGGCCTCGGTGAGGCGCGCCTGGGTGGCTTCGAGCTCTCGCGCGGATGCCGCGAGACACTCGCCGGTTCGGAGGGCACGCTCGATGGCTCCTGTTGCGGCGACGGCTGCGCCCCACGAGGCGACGAGGGTCTCGAAGACACCGGGCGTGAGCCCAGCTGCGGTGGCATCGAGATCGGTGAGCATGACCGTCGCGGGCTCGCCGGTCATGGAGCCGACGGGCGCGCCGATGCAGAGCGGGATCGCCCGGACCTTGAGCAGATCGGGTGCGCCGGACATGCAGTCGGTGAGCCAGGGGAGGAGGCCGAGCATGCGCGCGTCCGCGCCTGGCGCACGGAGCATGTCTGAGAGGGAGCGCGATGAGCCGTCGAGTTCCCGGGGCGAGTCGATCTCGTCGGATCGGGGCTGATCGGGGTGGTGATCGGCGGATGCGCCGAAGTACCACGCGTGCCACGTGTCGCCGGGCGTGTCCTGCACGACGAACGCGACGAAGGCGCGGCGGGCGGCATCGATGGAGCGGAGCGAGTCGGCGATCAGCGCGAGCGTCCGCCCGGTTGAGCGCGGGCGGCGCGGGTCTCTGAGTTCCTGGTTGAAGCGGCCTACTGCGGCGAGCGCGGCGCGCATCGCCTCGGCTTGTCTGGCTCGCTCGTCGAGCGCGGCGTTGAGGGAGGCGAGTTTGCGGTTGGCCTGTGCGATCGAGCCGAGCATCGATTCCTGCGCCGTGGGGATGCTCAGTCCGAGGGCGGCGCAGCGCTCGGCGACCGCCTCGTGCAGTTCTTCGGTGACGCGTCCGAGCATGCCGGGATCGAGCCCTGCTTCTTCGCAGCAACGGACGGACGAAGGTGCGCGTCCGAAGTCGAAGGAGGAGCCGATGTGGAGTTCGCGGCAGAGGGCGCGAGCGGCGGCGAGCACACCCAGCAGTGAACGGGGCGCCTCGGCGGGGAGCGATTCGAGCGGGCGGCTGTGGAACCAGACCGCGTCGCGAAGCAGCGTCGGCAGCCCCCAGCGCTCGGCGAGGCGCTTGGCGGCGGTGTGGTGGTCGAGCCCGATCACGGCGCGTTCGGCTTCTGCGCTTGCGATGCGTCGACGCTCCGCGAGCGCGATCACTCGCGCGTACGAGGCGGGGAGGCAGAGATCGAGCGAGAGCTTGCCCATGTCGTGGAGCAGGCCGCAGATGAACGCTTCGGCGGGCTTGACGCCGGAGGCCGGGTTGTGGCGCGCGAGCGATTCGGCTGCGCAGGCGACGCCGATCAGATGTGTCCAGAGGCGGACGCGATCGAGCGCGGGAGCGTCGGCGAGTTGCGCGAGCGCCGGGCCGGAGGCGAGTGCGTTGTCCTGTTCGTGGCCGGCGTGCTCGAAGAGTTCGTAGATGCTGAGCCCCAGCACGGCGGACTGGATCGCCTCGAGCCCGAGCATGGTGGTCGCGTGGCGCACGGTGGTGACGCGATCGCCCAGACCGTGTGATGCGCGCCGGATGAGCGCGAGGATCCGCGTGGTCAGTCCGGGATCGGACTCGATGAGACGGACGATCTCTTCGATGCGTGCGTTGTCGCTCGAAACGACGGAGAGAAGGCGCACGGCGACAGGAGAGAGCGTGGGCAGCGCGTCCAGTCGCTCGAGGATCAGTTCGACCTGGCGTGCGGGCGTTCGTTGGTGCGGCGGCTTTGGAGTTGCGCTGGCTGGGGGCACGGGCAATGCTCCGGCGGCTCACCCGGCCCGGGTCGCGGCGGCGAGGCCGGCGAGGGTCGCGATTCGGAGGATCAGGAAGTCGACATCGAAGGGCTTCTTGATGAACTCGTCCATGCCCGAGCGCATGAGCCCTTTGATCTCTTCGTCGCGGACGACGCCGCTCACGCAGATGATCTTGGTTCCGGCCATGTCGTCGCGTTCGCGGATGCGTCTGCAGACGATGTTGCCGTTGATGTCGGGGAGGAGGTAGTCGAGGATGACAACGTTGGGCTTGAAGGACACTGTGAGGAGGCCGGCGTCGTAGCCGTTGTTCGCGGCCCGGACCTCGAAGCGTCCGTCGCGATCGAGGACCTCTGTCAGGATGTCGATGATCTCGGGATCGTCCTCGACGATGAGCACGCGTGTGCGCCCCGATTCGAGGGCCGACGTGGGGATCTCGTTCTCGCGCATGAAACGGATCAGTTCCTCGCGCGGGATGCGCCGGAACTTGGAGCCGGGGACGCGGAAGCCGGTCAGTCGGCCGGAATCGAAGCAGCGGATGATGGTCTGCTGCGAGACCTTGCAGACCTCGGCGGCCTCACCCGTGGTGAAGATCTTCTTGCTCGCCCAGTTGGCGGGACTTGAGTTGTTCTCTTCGCCGCCCATGCAGGGTGTCCGATGACGCGAAGACCGCGCCCGGACAGTCCCCACACCGCTTGAGGGGCGCGTGTCCGAGCGGTATCACCGCTCCAGCCGTCTATCGACATCCATGTTGCCCATCTTCACGCGTAATGGCGATGTGTACGAAGTCGGGACCAGTCCAGAAGCCGTACGCAGCGGGTCGCTCGTGTTGGCGCACGGATGGGCTGGTACGCACGGGGCCGGATCCGGCATCTTCGGCTCTCTTGCAGACGCAAAGAGGTCGGCGTGCCGGAACACGCCGACCTCACCTCCGAGTGAGGAGTGCCCATTCGACAATACGGGTCAGCAGCATCGCCGAACGGACTGGAGGGATCACGATTCAGATTGTCTTGCAGCAGCGAACTCAGAGAGCAGCGCGGCAACAGAGGGACCGCACGCCCTCACTTATATGCGCAGAGTGGTAGTGGCATTGCGCTTTGATTCCCCGATACCGGCGATATTTCTTCTGCTTGCCTCCAAGTGTCGATCGAGATGGCTTCCTGAGGCCACTGACTCGGCCGAGATCTGCGTGATGCGGCCAGAGCAGGCCACCGCAACGGCGAGAAGCGTTCTTCACGACTTGCATTCATTTTGGCGCGCCGATTGATAGATCGACTCACGCTGAGAGAAGTCAGTACAGGGCATTCGTTTGCCACGTCGCTCGATCACCCGCGAGGCACCGAGCTGCATTCATCTGAAGTCCCCCCGTCGGACGACCAGCTCTCTCGGTCCGTCCGGCAGACCCCGGCGCGATCGGTTGCGCTGGGGCTCTTTCTCTCGCGGCGGGCGAAGGGCCCGGTCGGGCATCACTCACCATCGTCGTATGCCTGGGTGATCTCGGCGACGATCTCGCGAAGGCGTTTGGTGAGCCGGTTCTTGATGACGTAGACCGAATCGACGGCGATGCCGCACTGCTCGGCGACCTCTTCGGCGGGGACATTGCGGAGCGCGAAGAGCTCGAACGCGCGGAAGGTGTGCTCCTCCATGCGTGCGGAGTCTCGGAGGATGGTGATGGCCTCTGCGAGGATTGCGTGCTCGCGTTCGCGTCGCCAGACCTGGGTCAGTTGCTGCTCATCGGGCAGTTCGCCCGGCATCTGCCCGATCATGGTGTCGCCCCCGACGCGCTCGCCCCCGCCTCGTTTGCGGCGCATGCCGGAGCCGACGTTGCGGGCGATGCCGATGAGCCATGAGCTGAGGCGACCTTGTTCGCGTTGGTATCGGCCGTCGTGGTAGCAGCGTGCGAACTCGGCGAGGGTCTGCTGGGCGAGTTCCGAGGCATCGTCCTGAGAGAAGCCGAGTTTGCGGGCGAAGGCGATGAGGACGGGGCGGTAGCGGGCGTCGAAGGCGGACCACGCCGCGCCGTTGGCGGGATCGCGCAGATCCTCGATCAGCCGCGTTGTGGTGCGCGTGAGCACGGTGCGCCCCTGTTGGCGGAGACCCGAAACCGAACGCGATCATACCAGAATGCGGGTTGACCAAGAAGAGGTCGCCACAAACCGGCGTGCCGGCGGTATTCTGTTCACCCCGTCGTGTACCACACGCATCCTCGCACGGAGCCGAGCATGTCACTGCAGACGCACCCATCGCCCGCGACGACCAACGGTCCGACACACCTGTATGTAGCCGCATGGCGTGAGACGGGGGCGCGGCGAGTTCGCGTCGGGGTCCGGGCGGGACTGGCGTGGTTGTGTGTGCTGCTGGCTGGGGCATCGCAGGGGTTCGCTCAGAGCGCGGACAAGCCCAAGGCGGCGACACCCCCGGAAGTTGTGCAGCCCGAGCCGGTGGTGACGGAGCACGAGGCGACTCTTGACGGGCGCGTGCTGAGGTATCGCGCGACGGCGGGATATCTGACGCTACCGACGGAGCAGGGGAAGCCCAGGGCGCACGTCTTCCACATCGCGTACACGCTGCTCGATGATGGGAAGTCGGGCGCGCCGGCGACCGCGACGCGCCCCGTGACGTTTGCGTTCAACGGTGGCCCGGGCTCTTCGAGTGTGTGGCTGCACATGGGCGCGATGGGGCCTGTGCGTGTCGGCGGGCTCGACGAAGAGGGGATGCAGCTCGCCCCGCCTTATCACTGTCGCGAGAACCCGCACACGTGGCTGCCGTTTACGGATCTTGTGTTCATTGATCCGGTCTCGACGGGGTACAGCCGCGCGGCGGAGGGGGAGAGCCCGTCGCAGTTCCACGGGTTGGAGGAGGACCTTCGGGCGGTTGCGGAGTTCATCCGGCTGTGGACGACGCGGAGCGGTCGTTGGGGATCGCCGAAGTATCTTGTGGGCGAGTCGTACGGCACGACGCGAGCAGCGGGGCTTTCGCTGATGCTGCTCAACGACCACGGGATGGCGTTGAACGGGATTGTGCTGGTCTCGCCTGTGATCGAGTTCGGCAGCATCCGCTTCCACGAGGGGAACGATCGACCGTTTGTGGGGATTTTCCCGTCGTACGCGCTCACGGCTGGGTATCACAAGTGGCTGCCCGCGGCATCGCAGGCGAGATTCGACACCGACTTCGACGGATTCCGGCGCGAGGCGGAGCGTTTCGCGTCTGAGGAGCTTGCGCCCGCGCTCGCGGCGGGGGATCGTCTGGACGATGCGAAGCGGAAGCAGATCATCGCCACGCACGCGCGGCTCACTGGCCTGCCCGAGGAGTTCGTCGCGCGGGCGAACCTGCGCGTGACGCTGGATGCGTTTGCCAAGCGGCTGATGCTGGATGACAGGCGCACGGTCGGCCGCCTTGACAGCAGGTATGTAGGGATGGATGCCGACCAGATCCGCGCGGGGTATGAGCATGATCCGAGTTACTCGGCGATCGTGCCCCCTTACACGGCGTCGCTCTATCAGCACCTTCGCGAGAATCTCGGGTACACGTCGGATCTTCCGTACGAGATTCTGACCGGGCGTGTGCACCCGTGGTCGTATCAGGGGGAGCAGAACCGTTACGCGAACCTGGCGACGCGGCTGCGGGACGCGATGCACCGCTCGCCGACGCTTCGGGTGCTGGTCGCGTGCGGGTATTACGACCTGGCGACGCCGTACTTTGCGGCGGAGGGTGTGGCGGCACAGATGACCCTCGACCCCGCGGTGCGCAAGAACATGACGTTCACGTACTACAAGTCCGGGCACATGATGTATGTGCGCGATGTGGATCTGGAGAAGTTGACGCGGGATGCGCGGGCGTTTTATGAGGCGAAGTGATCTCGGACTCCCTCTCGATCACTGCGGATCTACCCTTGTCACATGAGCACAACATCGACGGCTTCCGGCATCGGCTCCACATCCCTCACCACCGAGACGCTCCGCCAGATGATCCGGCGTGAGTTGCCGGAACTCACGGCGATCCGCCACGACCTGCACACGCACCCCGAGGTCGGGTTCGAGGAACGCCGCACGAGCCAGGTTGTCCAGCGAGAACTGTCGAAGCTCGGCATCGCGTTCAAGGCCAACGTGGGCGGCCCGGAGCCGGGCACCGGCACGGGTGTGATCGGTGTGATTCCTCGGGCGGGCACCGCTGCTCTGGAGAGCGGTGCCACAAAGAACGAGGCGATCGGCCTGCGCGCTGACATGGATGCGCTGCCGATCTTTGAGGAGACGGGGAAGCCATACGCATCGAAGTCGCCGGGCACGATGCACGCGTGCGGACACGACGGGCACACGACGATTCTGCTGGGTGCGGCGCGTGTGCTCAGCAAGCTCCACGATCGTCCGCGGACCGTTCGGCTGGTCTTCCAGCCGGCGGAGGAGGGCGGCGCGGGGGGCGAGAAGATGTGCCGCGACGGTGCGATCGATGGGGCGATTGAGGGTGCCGGCCCCGCCGGGGTGGAGCCGATCTCTCGGATGTTCGGGCTGCACGGGTGGCCTCAGATGCCGGTTGGGGCGATCTCGACGAGGCCCGGCCCGCTGCTGGCATCGACGGACGATTTCGAGGCGACGATCGAGGGCGTGCAGGCGCACGGGGCGTTCCCGCACCTGGGCGCGGACTCGATTCTCGCGGCGGCGCAGGCGATCGTGAGTCTGCAGCAGATCGTGTCGCGGAACGTCTCTCCGTTCGAGCCGGTGGTGGTGACGACGGGGCAGGTGCGGGCGGGATCGGCGAACAACGTGATCCCGCGGGTGGCGATCTTCAGCGGGACGGTGCGGACGCTGACGAGGGAGATGCGTGAGAAGTGCCGCGGCAGGTTGATTGAGATCATCGAGACGACCGCGAGGGCGTATGGGTGCGCTGCGCGGGTGCGTTGGACGGAGGGGTATCCTGCGACGGTGAACGATGCGTCTCTGGCGGCGCGTGTGCTTGAGATGGCGCGGGGGGCGTTCGGGGCGGAGCGTGTGAGCGTGACGCCGTCGCCGACGATGGGTGGCGAGGACTTTGCGTACTACGGGCAGCACGTGCCGACGTGCTTCTATCTGCTCGGGTTGTGCCCGCCCGGCGCGGACCCGCTGAGGGTGCCGCAGTTGCACCAGGCGACGTTCGATTTCAATGATGAGGCGATCGAGGCGGGCGTGGAGATGATGGTGAGGTTGGCGCTGGAGGGTTAACTGCTTCGCTTCGTGCCGGAGTTGGCGATGGCGTGCCGCATTCCGGACACACAGTTAATGTGTCCTGTCCCGCCCCGCGAGCGAGCGGGTATGCACACTCTGCACAAGCGTGGCGGCTTGAACGACGCCAAACCACATACCGACTTGCGGCTCGTCGGATAAAGACAGGAGTCCAGAGTAACAGGGTGAATGCCAGCATGTTTACAACGAATGGTCTCATCATAACTTTGCCAGTGAGTACATCCGCCACCGTGCCCGACATCGGCCCGTCAGGCGAATGCGACTGCCACCATCTGCTCTTCGGATATTGATAGAAGATGACACTACTGGTCGGCCAGCCAAGCCGTGTTTGTCGGAATGTGATCGCGTGTGGCGTATACGCGTCCACATGATCGGCATTCAAGTAGTGCGTGTAGGACCGTGATTCTCTACCGAACGAACCTTGCACTGTTGCATGGAAGCCCGTTGAACGCTCCACGTTTGTGATCTCAATCGGACCAGATGCCAGGAAGGCGTCCACGGTTGCATACACCGTTGTGGATTCTCCCAGATATGCCGGCAAGAATCTCGCGCACAGGATCGTTACACCCAAGGCGATCCAGCCGCCCGCAGCAAGCGTGAGCAGAGCCGTGGCCGCCGATCTCCTGCGCTTCACCGCAGCGATCATGCCGGAAGCAAGCGCCCCCCAGAGCATGACATCGGCAACCATGCTCGACCAGACGATCCGCACTTTCATCGTAGAAAGCGAGTCGAGAGAACTGCTTCCAGAGTTCGGCGCGTACTTCGTGGCTTTCTGCAGGGGTGACCAGTTCTCTGCCTCGAGAGCGGGGAACGGAAAGCCGAGAACGGCTCTCGCGGGTGATCCGGAACAGACAGACATCACGCCGCCGATTCGCAGAGTCATCCATCTGTCCTGATTACAGGCAAGTTCCCTGTTCTGCGCATAGTATAAATCTGGCGTGCAGTATCCCCATGGTTCTTCTGGATTAGTTCCCCGGAGTCCCACGAGCGCGCTCGTAAGCGAAAGCAAGCAGCCGCTTGCAACGACAGTGGTCATCCACATCGCTAGAATCAGCCACAGTCTGAACTTACGCGCATCCATGCTTTAGTCAGCATGGAGCGCCAGGTGCCCATCCGCCGCTTGGCGCAGGCGCAGTGCGACAAGACGGGTCGTCGGGAGTCGTCGGACAGACATACCCGGGTGGAAGAGCACAAGGATCGATATGTATTGTGACGCTCGTCGCCTCGAACGTCTTGATCGATGTTGCAGTCTGCGTCCAAGTGCATGTCGCACAGTTTGCCTTGCGCTTCGTCCTTGTCCGAGTGTATGTACATGTAGATGTGGACTTGTGCCAGCACGTCGCTGCACATTGCCCACCAGCCACGAAGCTTGGGTTAGGTATGGCAGTGGTACTCAAGGCCCACGCCGTGCAAGTACAGCCAACGAGTGTTGGACCCGCCGTTGTCCATGTCCATGGCACACAAGCTGAGATGCAGTCTGAGTTTATGAGAGCGGTATACGCGATCAACTCTGGATTGGCGAGCGGGTCATTCTCGGCCGCGTCTACACCCTCAGCGATTGCCGGGACAACAGGATTAGGACATGCCTCTCCCCCACCAATACTTGCTGGCACGGCAGTCGCAGCTGGATGTCCCATTTCGACGAGCACTTCCAACAACTCCGTGGGGTCAGACAGGAACTGCACAACTCCTTGGAGGGGGTCTGCGGCGAGCAGCCCGTTGAAGTACGGTTCACCAACTCCTGCATCAACTGATGTGGAGCCAAACTCGATCAACCAAGCATGGTCCCAATCGCTCGTGATCGCGTACCGTGCCTTGACGTGTACCACCACATCACCAGCATCGGTGTTTGTCCACGCCTCGCCGGTCCACTGCGAGGTTGAGGCGTCACGCTCAAACAGGATGGCCATGATGTTGTCGCCAACTGCTCCTCCGTCATGCCGCGTGGCGAGAAATGCGATCGTTGTACGGACAGCTCCTTGTTCCTCAACAATTTGAACAAATGTCCACACCCCAATATCGACATGGAAGTGCGAGACCCGCGCGTCGGCCGTTGCACCCGCCGTGGATCCAAGCCCGGAAACCCAGCACAGGATAAGAGCACACCACTTTGCGTAATGACTTTTCATTGTGGACCTCCATTGACAGCGATATGAGCATACCACCATTTAGAGGGGTGTCAAACGCGATCTTGCGCTGGCGCGGAACTCGAAGCTCTACTATGCCGCCATATTGGCATAGCACATCTTCTCTATCTGCACGAAACTGCGCATACACATTGCGAACAAACAACGCCTGATGCTTGTGAGTCGCTCCACGATTCAGTTGATTACTTCGTAGTCTGGCCCGCAAATTGCTCATACCCCCAAGTTGGCCACTCGCCCCGGCAAGGTGCGCCGCTCATGGGCGGTGCCACTCTGCGAGTGGTGTGTCCGGCGGCACATCAAACCGACACCGCCAAACGGCCCGTTCGGAGGATATCGCCAATGCGCACCGACCGTCTGACAACCGCCGCCCAGCAGGCCCTCGCGGACGCACAATCCGGCGCGATGGGTCGTTCTCACGCTGAGGTAAACGGGCTTCACGTGCTTGCGGCCCTGGTCGAGGACAAGGCCGGGCCGGCGCGGTCCATCCTTGAGAAGGCGGGCGTGCGGGCCGACCGTGTGGCTCAGGTGGTTGAGGCGGAGCTCTCTCGGCAACCGACGGTCTCGAGCAATGCGGGAGCCGCGGGGCGAGCGATCATGGAGATCCTCGCGAGGTCGGAGCAGGAGAGCAAGAAGTTCGGCGATGCGTATGTGTCTGTCGAGCACCTCCTGATCGCACTGGCGACGGTGGGCGGTCCGGCGAAGGAGTTGCTCGGCGTTGTCGGCGTGAAGCCGGCGTCGATCGAGCAGGCGATCAGGCAGATCCGTGAACAATCGGGAGTGCAGAACGTGAACGATCCCGGGGCCGAGGGCTCTTTCGAGGCGCTGAAGAAGTACGCGATCGACCTGACGGAGAAGGCGCAGCAGGGGAAGCTGGACCCTGTCATCGGGCGCGATGAAGAGATCCGTCGGACGATGCAGGTACTCAGTCGGCGGACCAAGAACAACCCCGTGCTGATCGGCGAACCGGGCGTCGGCAAGACCGCGATCGCTGAGGGGTTGGCGCTGCGGATTGTCAATGGCGATTGCCCGGAGGGCATGCGCGACAAGCGGATCATGGCGCTGGATGTCGGGCAGTTGCTGGCGGGCGCGAAGTTTCGCGGCGAGTTTGAGGAGCGGCTGAAGGGTGTGCTGCGCGAGGTGCAGGCCTCGGGTGGGCAGGTGATCCTCTTTATCGATGAGCTTCACACCATCATCGGCGCGGGTGCCGCGGAGGGCGCGGTGAGCGCCGGGAATCTGCTGAAGCCCGCGCTCGCGCGGGGTGAGTTGCGGTGCATCGGCGCGACCACGCTGGATGAGTATCGCAAGCACGTCGAGAAGGATCCGGCGTTTGAGCGGCGCTTCCAGCCGATCTTTGTTGATCAGCCGAGTGTGGAGGAGACGGTCGCGATCCTGAGAGGATTGAAGTCGCGGTACGAGACGCACCACGGCGTGAAGATCCAGGACGGGGCGATCCTCGCGGCGGCTCAGCTCAGCCACCGGTACATCGCGGATCGGTTTCTGCCCGACAAGGCGATCGACCTGATCGATGAGGCGGCGAGCCGCCTCCGCATCGAGAACGACTCGATGCCGACGGAACTCGACGAGCTGCGGCGTCGGATCATGCAGTTGGAGCTCGAGCGCGAGGCGCTGAAGCTTGAGGGTGGCACTGGTTTCCAGAGCATTGGAAAGCGAGGCAAGGACACCGCTCTGGAGAGCGGTGCCACCAAAGGCACACCAAACAGAGAGCTTGAGCGCATCGAGCGTGAGTTGGCGGAGCTTCAGGAGAAGAACCGTGCTCTGACGGCGCGATGGGAAGAGGAGAAGAAGGATCTCGACGCCGTCAAGACCATCCGCTCGACGATCGAGCAGAAGCAGACGGAGCTGGAGCAGGCGCAGCGTCGGGGCGAGTTGGAGCGTGCGGCACGCATCCGCTATGGCGAGATCCCCGACCTTGAGAAGCGGATCGCTCAGACGGAGGAGGCGCACGCCGCACGGCGCGCGGGGGGCACGGCGCTTGTGACCGAAGAGGTGGATGCCGAGCAGATCGCGGAGGTTGTCGCGAAGTGGACCGGCATCCCGGTGAGCAAGCTGATCGAGAGCGAGCGCGAGAAGCTCGCGAAGATGGAGGAGCATCTGGCGCAACGCGTCGTCGGGCAGGATGAGGCGCTGAAGGCCGTGTCGAACGCGGTGCGTCGCTCGCGGGCGGGGCTTGGCGATCCGAACCGACCGATCGGTTCGTTCCTGTTCCTCGGGCCGACGGGGGTCGGGAAGACCGAGACGTGCAAGGCGCTCGCGTCGTTCCTCTTCGACACCGAGGAGGCGATGGTCCGCGTTGATATGTCCGAGTACATGGAGAAGCACTCGGTGTCGCGCCTCATCGGCGCGCCCCCCGGCTATGTCGGGTACGACGAGGGCGGCGCGTTGACGGAGGCGGTTCGCCGGCGGCCGTACTGCGTGGTGCTGCTCGACGAGATCGAGAAAGCCCATCCGGATGTCTTCAATGTGTTGCTGCAGGTTCTGGAGGATGGACGCCTCACCGACGGACAGGGGCGGACTGTTGACTTCAAGAACACGATCGTGGTGATGACGAGCAACTACGGCTCGGCGCAGATCCAGGAACTCGCATCCACGGGCGCGGAGGACTGGGAGATCGAGGCCGCGATCCGAGAGATGCTCAAGCGTGGTCCGGCGGGGATGGCGGCAGAGGAGTTCGCGAAAGCCGCGGGGTTGCCGCCGAGGGTGACGGAGGTGATGAGCAAGGCGGCGACGACGATGTCGGGCGGGCTGATGAGGCCCGAGCTCTTGAATCGCATCGACGAGGTGGTTGTCTTCCATCAGTTGAAGCGCGATCAGGTCGCGGCGATCGTGGACATCCAGCTCGAGCGTCTGCACAAGCGGCTCGCCGAGCGCGACATGTCGCTGGAGCTCACCATGGAGGCCAAGCAGCACCTGGGCGCCGAGGGGTGGGACCCCGCGTTCGGCGCACGCCCGCTGAAGCGGACCATCCAGCAGCGGATCGAGAACACGCTGGCGACGCGCATCCTGAACGGCGAGTTCGGGCCGGGCGATTCCATCTTCTGCGATTATCGTGGCGGAACGTTCGTGTTCGAGAAGAAGTGATGGAGAAGGCACCAAGGCACGAAGAACTGACTCACCACAGAGACAGAGAGGACGCAGAGAAAGGCATGACAGGGATATGAATCGAGACTGAAGTGCGCGGGCTGGCATGCCGCCAAGTGCACGACGAACGCGCGTTCGTGTTGCAACGCGAAGGGGCTGGGTCCGAAGAAGAGGGTGAGGCGCGTACCTCCGGAGGTCTCGGAGGCATCAAAGAGAGCATGGAAAGGGACAGCGACAACTTCGGGGACTCCGGCGCCGAGTCACGGGACGATGGGTCGCCGGAGTTCTCTCCGGGTGAGGATCACGAGACCGTAATTCGCACGGGCGATGAGTGGTTCGACCCGATGTGGCTGCGTGCCAATGGTGCGCGCTTGAACGAAGATGGGAGCGTGACCAGGACTGGTGCACCGGTATTGCTGTTGCTTGCATCGCCGACGCAGACCGCCTCGCCGGGTGAGGAGCTCGACGAGGTGATGCGAGTCTTCGGCATGCTGGCGTGGCTACGGCATCGGCGGCATCGCGTGCCGACGCTCGCCGAGCAGATGCTCGGTGCGGACCGGGCACGAAAGGCGTGGATGGTCTCGAATCCACTCGCGACGCTGTGGGCCGCGACGGCACGCACGGGTCCGCGTCGGCGACGGAGTTTCCGTCGCTGAGTCGCGTGCTTACGGGTTTATCAGCGGGTTGATCCCGGTCCGTGCCCGGGCACTCCGGGCTCGGGCGGTGAGCTCGGCGCGAGTGGTTTGCGGCGTGTGTCGCCGAGTTCGTCGATGACGTTTCTGTCCCAGAGCGGGACGCGGATGTAGTGTGCCGCACGGGCGATGATGTGGGCGGCGACGGGCGCGGTGAGGAAGAGGAATGCGACGACGAGGAGTGCGCGAACGGCGACGGCGAGTTCCATGAAGTGGATCGCCGCGGCGACCATGATGCAGGTCACGCCGAGCGTTCCCGCCTTTGTCGAGGCCTGGAGGCGTGTGTAGAGGTCGGGCATGCGGAGGGTGCCGAGCGCACCGAGGAGTGTGAACGCCGCGCCGGCCCAGAGCATGAGGGAGACGATGATGTCCTTCATCGCGTCACCTTCCGTTCGAGGTAGTAGCCGATGGCAACCGTTCCGAGGAAGAGCACAAGCCCGAGGACGAGCGAGGCGTAGATGTAGACCGGCTGGTGTGTTCGGATGGCGTGGATCGCGACGATGCCTGCGACGATGGTTCCGATGAGGTCGAGCGCGACGACGTGGTCCGGGAGTGTCGGGCCTCGGACGAGTCGGAAGACGGCCATCGCGGTCGCGAGCGCGAGGATCGCCATCACGGCGGGAACCGTCCAGCCGAGCATGGATGCGCCGAACTCTGTCATCGTGCGGCCCTCAGCACACGGGCCTCGAAGCCCTGCTTGATCTCGTCGCGCACCGCCTGGGCGGAGGTGATGTCCATGACATGGACGAAGAGCGTCCGCTTGTCTTTCGAGACGTCGATCGAGAGCGTACCCGGCGTGAGCGTGATCAGGTTCGCCAGCAGCGTGATCTCGGCGTCGGTCATGAAGTCCATCGGCACCGCGATGATGCCGGGCCTCAGCCGGTCGAGCGGCGAGAGGGTGTACTTGGCCATGCGGATGTTGGCGATCACCAGTTCCTTCAGGAAGAACCAGACGAGCGCGAGCACCTCGCTGATATCGCGGAAGTAATGGGAATCGCCCAGCGCGCGCCGGACAAAGACCAGGATTCCCAGCGAGACGAGATACCCGATCGTCAGGTTCATCACGGAGAAGTTCTCCGTGGTCAGGCCCCAGAGAACGGCCAGGATCAGGTTCGCGGCGAGGAGACTCATGGCGATCCCTCCGCTTGCATCGCGTCGTCGCCCAGCACCGCGCGGACGTACCCCTCTTTGTCGAGCAACTGGGCGGCGGCGCGGCTCGCGATGTCAAAGATCGGCCCCGCGAAGAGGCCGACGGCGACTGTGATTGCCGCGAGCGTTGCAACGGGGAGCAGCATCGAGGGGGGCACGGCGTCCTTTGTGACGCTCTCGGCCTCGTCCTCGCGCCGAGCGGGCCCTTTCCAGAAGGCCTCGGCCCAGATCTTCGTCATCGAGTACAGCGTGAGGATGCTCACGACGAGGGCGACGGCGATGATCGCCCACTCGCCGATCTCGAGCCCGGCACGGATGAGCACCAGCTTTGCGAAGAACCCGGAGAGCGGCGGGATGCCCGCCAGCGACATGGCCGGAATGAAGAAGAGGATCGCGACCAGCGGGGACCGCGCGTAGACGCTGACGGGGCCGATCGCTTTGAGGTCGGAGGTGCCGCGGATACGCTCGGCCAGCCCCGCGATGAAGAAGAGATTAGCTTTGACGATGATGTGGTGCATGATGTAGAAGACCGAGCCGGCGAGCGCGAGGGGCGTCGCGAGCGCGAGCCCCAGGAGCATGTAGCCGATCTGGCTGATGATGTGGAAGGAGAGGACGCGCCGGAACTCCATCTGTGCGGCTGCGCCGAGAACCCCGGTGAGCATCGTCATGGCCGCGAGAAAGAGCATGAGCGGGCGCGTGAAGCCCGGATCGATGGGGAAGAGCAGCGTGAAGACTCTGATGATCGCGTAGACGCCGACCTTCGTGAGCAATCCCGCGAAGATGGCGGAGACGGCGAAGGGGGGTGTGTGGTACGAGGCGGGGAGCCAAAAGAAGAGGGGGAAGATCGCGGCCTTGATGCCGAAGGCGATGAGGAAGAGCATCGAGAGCGTGGTGACGATGCCGGTGTTCTGCGTGGCGGCGATCTTGCGAGAGAGATCGGCCATGTCCAGGGTGCCGAAGGTTCCGTAGAGGATGCCGATCGACGTGAGGAAGAGTGCGGAGGACATGAGGTTGATGGTGACATATTTGATTGCGCCCTCGAGCTGGTCGCGTTCGTTGCCGAGCGCGAGGAGCACGAACGAGGACATCAGGAGTACCTCGAACCAGACGTAGAGATTGAAGATGTCGCCCGTGAGGAATGCGCCGCAGACGCCCATCAGCAGGATATGGAGCAGTGGAAAGTAGAGGAACGACTGTCGCCGCTTGTCGATGCCGCGGACCGAGTAGATGGCGGTTGCCGCGCCGGTGATGGCGGCGAGCACGACCATGATCGAGCCGAACAGATCGACGACGAAGCTGATGCCGAGCGGCGAGGGCCAGCTTCCCATGCGGACGACGATGATCCCTTCGCGATGGACCTCTCTGAAGAGAAGGAGCGAGACGATGACGAGCGCGAGCGTCGCGACCACGCCGACCACACGCTGCACGCGGAGCGACTTCCAGAGCAGCACGCTGATCGCGCCTGCGGCCAGAGGGAGAATCACGGGAAGGACTGCGAGTGTGCTCATCGTTCGGTGTTCACAAACTCATCGGTATCGTCGTTCCCCACTGCGTTGTACGCGCGACTGACCAGAACCATCATGAACGCCAGGACGCCGAAACTGATCACGATCGCGGTCAGGATCAGGGCCTGGGGCAGCGGATCGGCGTAGGGCTCGGGCGGGGCCGTGCTGCCGGGCGCGACGAGCGCGGGGTGGCCCTTGGCAAGCCCGCCAGCGGAGAATATGAGGAGATTCGCGGCGTGCCCGAGCAGCGCGAGCCCCATGATCAGCTTCACGATGCTGCGGCGCAGGATCATGTAGATCGCGCACGCGAAGATGCCGCCGATGATGATCGCGATCAGAATCTGCATGAACGGAGACTCCTTTCGTCAATCCTCGACAAGGGTGAGCACCATGAGCACGCTGATCCCGATCACGACGATGTAGACGCCCAGATCGAAGAGCAGGGGCGTTCCCAGATGGACGACGCCGATGCCCGGAACCATCATCTCGTGCCAGAGCCCGGTGAAGAGGGGTTGGCCCGTGAGGAGCGCTGGCAGCCCCGCGCTGAGCGAGATGAGCAGCCCGATCGCGATGATGCTGCGGAGGTCGAATCGGAGCGAAGCCCGCGTCTCTGCCGGGTTGAAGGCGAGCGCGTGGAGCGAGAACGCCGCGGCGGCGAGCAGCCCGCCGATGAACCCGCCGCCGGGCTTGTTGTGCCCCTGCAGCATGATGACAACGGAGAAGACCAGGATGAGCGGCATGAGGAAGCGCGTTGCGGTCTGGAGGATGACTGAGTTCATGTGCTCCCTCCCGCGTCTGGCGCTGCGGTCGGATGCTCGTCGTCGATCCGGTCACGGAGTTTGAGCAGCGCGAGCACGCCGAGGGCGGCGATCGCAAGCACCGTGATTTCGCCCATTGTGTCCATCGCGCGGAAGTCCACGAGGATCACGTTGACCACGTTCTTGCCGTGGCCTTCCGGGTAGCTCCGCTCGGCCAGGTCGCGGCTCACGCTCGTCGCGGACGGGTAGCTCGTCGCCATGAGCACGAGCCCGGCCATCATCCCACCGCCCGCGCACGCGATCAGCACATCTCGCAACTTTCCTGCGCGAGACGAGAGCGAGCGGAAGTCCGGCAGGCGCCGGAAGACGAGCACGAAGAGCACCACGGAGAGCGCCTCGATCGAGATCTGCGTCAGCGCGAGATCGGGTGCGGCGTAGATCACATAGAACATCGTGACGCCCAGGCCCGCCATGCCCAGCGCGATGATCGCGAGCAGGCGGTTCTTCGCGGTGACCGCCGCGAACGCCGAGAGGAGGATCAGGACCGCGATCCCGACGTCCAGCCAGTGGAGGGTGCCGAGCTCGTTCCAGACGGGCGGGCCGACGCGCGTGAGCAGCGGGTACGAGACGACACCGATCGTGACGAGGAAGATGACGATGAGATAGTCGCGCAGGCGCCCCGTCTGGATCATGCGCGTCTGGCTCTCGGCGAACGCCGTGACGAACCGAAGCACGCCGTGGTAGCACGCCGTCGGTGAGAGGCGGTCCAGCCCGGACGTGGCTCCTGCGAGCGGCATCCAGCGAGATCGCGTCGCGTACACCAGGACGCCGACGCCGGTCGCGATCGCGCTCAGCCCGAGCGCGAGGTTGAAGCCGTGCCAGATCTTGAAATGCGTGTGCGATTCGGTGCCGAGCGTCGCGGATGCGGCGGGCGCGATCAGGGGATCGGCCAGCATGCCCGGCACGAGCGCGACCGCAACGCCGAGGATCGCCAGCAACCCGGGACCGAGCAGGAGCGAGAGCGGCGGCTCGTGCGCGTGCTTGGGCGTCGGACGCTCGCCCCCGAAGAAGGGCTTGAAGGCGACGAGCCCGGCGACGACGACCAGCAACGCCGCGGAGAGCGTGAGGGCGGCGGTCAGCACCACGGCGATGATCGGCGCGTGCAGGGCGGACTCGAGCATCATCTCTTTGGCCACGAAACCGGCAAGCGGGGGGAACCCGGCCTGTGAGGCCGCGGCGAGGAGCGCGACGATCGAGAGGATCGGCATCGCCCTGCGCAGGCCCGAGAGTTTGTCGACATTCTTCTCGCCGGTCTCGTGATCGATTGCTCCCGCGACCATGAAGAGCGAGCCCTTGTAGAGCGCGTGGGCGAGGATGAAGGCGATCGCCGCGGAAATTGCTTTCTCTGTGCCGATCCCCAGCCCCATCGTGATGATGCCGAGTGCAGAGACAGTCGAATAGGCCAGGAGCCGCTTGAGATACGCTTCGCGCATCGCCAGGAGTGCGCCGGCGAGCATCGTGGCGGCTCCCGCGCCCGTCAGCAGCCACTGCCAGAGCTCGGTCGAGCCGAGCGCGGGAGTGAGCCGGGCCATGAGATAGATCCCGGCCTTGACCATCGTGGACGAGTGCAGGTACGCGCTGATCGGCGTCGGCGCTTCCATCGCGCCGGGGAGCCAGAAGTGGAAGGGAAACTGCGCAGACTTCGTGAAGCAACCGACAAGAACTAGTATGGTGATGGCGGGCGCGAGCGCGTGCGATTGCAGGACATCACGCCGGCTCAGGATCTCCGAGATTGAGTACGACCCCGCGACATGCCCCATCAGCAACAGGCCTGCAAGCATGGCGAGCCCGCCCAGACCGGTGACGAGAAGCGCCTGCAATGCCGCGGCACGGGCCTCCTTCCGCCGATGGTCGAAGCCGATCAAGAGGTAGGAGGTGATGCTCGTCAGTTCCCAGAAGACAAAGAGCGTCAGCACGTTGGCAGCAAGCACCACGCCCAGCATCGAGCCCATGAAGAGCAAGAGGAAGCAGAAGAGTCGCCCCTGATGGGGGTGCCCGGCGAGATAGCCGCCGGCATAAATAAGGATGAGGGCGCCGATCCCGCTGATCATCAGCGCGAAGAGGAGCGAGAGACCGTCCAGCATGAACGAAAGGTCGATGCCCAGCCCGGGAATCCACTGGTAGGCCACGGAGACCGTCTGGCCGGAGGCAACGCCGGAGACCTGAGAGATGAGGTAGCCCGCGATCGCAGCGGGAAGGGCCGCCAGTATCCACCCCGCGGACTTGCCCGTCGCGCGCGTGACCCACGGCGCGGCAATGGCGAGAACGAAACCGGAGATGACGATCGCCAGGAGCGTCAACGAGGGGGCCTCCCTGCCGCGAGCGGACGACGGGTACGCGAAGGTGCGTGGGCATTTTAGACCCTCGGGCAGGCCCGGCACTGGCGAGCACGCTCGCAATCGTCACCCCGATCGCGATATGCTGGCGCACCGGGCGGCCGCTGAGCCCACTGATCCGCTTCGCTCGATCCTTTATTCGTTGCTCCGCGCTCGCTCGAAGCCCCACCACGCTCGAAAGCCCCCACGGTTGTCCCCCCCACTCGAAGACCCCCACTCTGACAGACAAGGAGTTCTGGCATGCGAAACCACGGCGACCGTCTCTCGCTCTCTCGTCGCGAAGCGATCGCGGCCATCGGTGTCGGAGCCGCGGGACTGGCGGGGCTCGGTGCAGGGTCGCGTGCGCAGGCGGCATCGGGCGCGGGTGTCGGGCGTGCTTCGGGCTCGCTCCGGCTCGTTCACATGACCGACACCCACGTGCAACCCGAGCGGCGCGCGTACGACGGCCTGCTGGCGTGCATCCGGCACGCTTCGGGGCAGAGCCCGGATCTGATCATCACCGGGGGCGACCTGATCATGGATGGGTTCGAGGCGACCGAGCAGCGCACCCGCGAGCAGTGGGATCTCTTTCTCCGCGCGTGGAAGGATGCCGGGTATGCCGGCGACGTGCGCCACACGCTCGGCAACCACGACATCTGGGGCTGGAACAAGAAGAAGAGCCAGACCAGGGGCGATGAGGCCAGGTGGGGAAAGCGCTGGGCACTGGAGAATCTGGGCATGGAGAGAGCGTGGCACGCTTTCAACAAGGGTGCGTGGCGCTTCGTGATCCTCGACAGCGTCCAGCCCGACGGCGACACCGGCTACATCGGGCGTCTTGAGGACGAGCAGTTCGAGTGGCTCAAGGCCGATCTCGCGGCGAACCGCGATCGCCCGACCTGTGTGGTCTCGCACATCTCGATCGTTTCGGCGACGCCGCTGATCGACATGAAAGACAAGCCGCGCGAGGGGTGGAAGGTCTCCGGCGGGCTGATGCTGACGGACATGGCGCGTGTTGTGAAGCTCTTCGGCGAGAACCCGCAGGTGAAGGTCGCGCTGAGCGGGCACATGCACCGCAACGAGCGGCTTGACTATCGGGGCGTCTCTTACATCTGCGACGGGGCCGTCAGCGGCAACTGGTGGAAGGGCTCGCACCACGAGTGCAACGAGGGATACGGGCTTCTGGACCTCAACGAGGACGGCACGTTCGGGTATCGGTATATGAACTACGGATGGAAGGCGGAGGCCTGATGCGATCAGTACCCTGGCTTCACTGGCTCGTGACCGCATCTCTCGCGGTCGGGGGTTACGCCGCGCCGACGCTCGCCCAATCCGAGACCGCCCCCGCAGCTGTTCCCACCTCGGGCTTCGGCGCCACATTCACCAGGTACGCCGTTGCAGCGGATCATCCGGTAGACACAGGCAATGCCAACCCCCAACGAAGCCGTGCTGAGTGTCAGCGCTGGCCAGCAGCCCAGGCGGTTCTCAGGTCATCCATGTCGTAGCGGCCGCCGCACTCTGGGCAGACGAAGAGCATCGCGTCGGCATCGGGCGAGCAGCCGTCTCCGGAGAGGTCGTAGAGGCAGACCGGACACAACTGCCAGCCCATCGACTTCGCCCGCCTCGCTGCACTTGTCCATCTGATCAAGATCCACGCCAAGTACGCAAGACTGCACGCACAGAACGCAAGCAAGCACAGAATCTGAATCCGGACTCGATCCGGCGAAATAGTCGTGGCGAACCAAGAGATCAGAACAACAAAGAGGGGAGTCATGATCGCGCCGACAAAGATATGTATGCGCCGACGCACTCGAGAGGCAAGATACGACGGGGGCAGGTGGCGTGCCCAGTCATGCGCATTCAGGTTGAATCGCTTCTGCTTACTCATCTGCGATCACGATACCACACTGAGTAAGCATGCAGTCTCTGTACTCACGCTCGATGCCTCGCAATGCAGACTCGTACAGCTCGGTGACACTGTACAAGCATGCACTCATCCCAAGCCCCGTACCGATAATGCCCCCACCTATGCAGCAGATAACAGGTGTAAACGGCGGCGCGAGCCAGCCGCACGCCGTAAGGCCTGCCAGGCACCCCGACCCGGCTCCAGCCCCCGCAGCGATGCTGCACAACTTTGCGTGAGTAGTATAATTGTCGAAGGCATTCTTTCGTGCTGTTTGACGAGTCAATGCGCATTTCTCTTCACAGGTGAGCTCGACTCCGGCCGGGCCGGCATTGGTGGGAGAAGGGGATTGCGTTGCCGCCAGACGCCTGACGCTTCGCCTCGCGCTCTGCTTATCCGGCAACAGATCGCCCGGAGAGAAGACTTCGAGTTCTTCCGAACCACGGAACTCCCCCGCACTGCTCGCATAGGTTACCATGAGTCCAACCACATAGCCGTCATAGAAAGGCGTTGCCACCTCGAATGCCACCGCATCGACCGAGACCGTCACGATCATGGGCTCGCCAAAGGGAGAATCGCCCGGGTTGTCTTCAAAGAACGTATACACTGACTCTGTGTACCAAGACACCGGAAATCGGTAAGCAATGGTCGCAGCGACAAGATCAACCGCGGGCGGCGAGTTCTCGCCGTCATAATCCATGTACCACAACTCGCCGTCCGAGTATGCGATTCCCGCGGTGCCGGTCCAGTCGTATGGCTGACCAGTCAGCGCCTCGGTCGCGCCGACCTCATCCCATACCTGGGCGCTCGACGTAAGCACCCAGAAAGCAGACATGAACAACGTCAAAGAGATCACGACGAATCGAGAAAGTTGAGCACGCACAGCCATGGGTTCCTCCCTTGTTGAGTGCTGATATTGCCACTCTACCCCCCCCCCCCCCACCGGCTGTCAAGTCAGTTGTATCGGATTGTGAGAATCTTATCAGCGTGTCCGCACATATTGTCTGGTTCATGATTGGAGCTTTTATGCCTCTCGCTCATTCCCTCAGCCCGCGTTTGTTTATGCACTCTCTCATTCGAGTTGCGGTGTTCCTCCTTCTCGCACCGGCAGTCGCTTCCGCCCAATCCGAGACCGCCCCCGCTGCTGTTCCCACCTCGGGCTTCGGCGCCACCTTCACCAGGTACGCCGTTGCAGCGGATCATCCGATCGCCTCGCGGGTGGGCGCGGAGATGCTCGCCAAGGGGGGCAACGCCGTTGACGCGGCCGTCGCTGCATCGTTCACGCTCTCCGTGGTTCGCCCCTTCTCGTGCGGGATCGGCGGCGGCGGATTCATGCTCATCTCACTTCCGCCCAAAGACGCGAAGCCCGGAGCCCCCCGCGTCGAGCGTGCGATCAACTACCGCGAGCTCGCGCCGCGTGCCGCACGCAAGAACTTCTACGAGTCTCTCGACCAGGAGCGTGCTTCGCTCGACGGTGCGCTCGCTTCGGGTGTGCCCGGCACTGTCGCGGGGCTGCTCTATGCCCTCGAGACGTACGGCACGCTCGACCGTGCCACCGTGCTCGCCCCGGCCATTCGGGCCGCACGCGAGGGCTTCCAGACGGACGGCGCGTACATGCGTGCGGCCATCAACGCCACCGAGCGGTTCGTGATCAACAAGGACTACCAGACGCGCTTCGCGTTCACGTGGGAGCGATTCCTCGGTTCGGGCGCGATCGCGCTCGGCGACACCATCAAGAACCCTGAGCAGGCCGCGCTGCTGGAGGCGATCGTCCGAGATGGAGCCGATGCCTTTTACAGCGGCGCGTTCGCGCAGTCGCTCATCGAGCACGTGAACGCGGACGCGTTGGTCACGTACACAGCGGGCGGGCGAGCGGCCCCGCGTTCTGCGGCATGGTTTACCGAGGCCGACTTCAGACTCCCGCGTGTCGATGACGGCGAGCCGCTGACCGTCGAGTTTCTCGGCAAGCGGGTCCTGCTGATGCCGCCGCCGAGTTCCGGAGGGATCGCGATCGGGCAGATTCTGGGGCTCGCCGAACGCCGCGGGCTTGCGACACTCTGGTCCGAGGGGAACAGCGCGTCGTACGCGCACCAACTGGCCGAGTCGTTCAAGTTCGCCTTTGCGGATCGCTCCAACTACCTGGCCGATCCGAAGTTCACGGCCATCCCGGTGAAGAAGCTGCTCGGGGCGCAGCGTCTGGACGACTTTGCCAGGCGCATCAACCCCTCCCGCTCGTACGGACCCGAGTACTACGGCGAGCCCGGGCAGATCAAGATCGATTCCGGCACCAGCCACATCAGCGTGATCGACGGCCGGGGCGGTGCGGTCGCGTGTACCGAGACCATCAACACCGAGTTCGGCTCGTATGTTGCGGTTCCCGGCTCGGGGTTCTGCCTCAACAATCAGATGGATGATTTCACCACGCGTCTGGACAAGCCCAACGCCTATGGGCTCCGCCAATCAGAGAAGAACCTCCCCGAGCCGGGCAAGCGCCCGCTCAGCAGCATGTCTCCCACCATCGTGCTCGATGCCGATGTCCCGATCATCGTCGCCGGCGCATCCGGCGGCCCGCGCATCATCACGGCAACGGCTCAGTCGATCCTCAACATTCTGGTTCGCAACATGAATGCCGCGGACGCCGTTGCCGCCAAGCGGATGCACCACCAGTGGCTCCCCAGCGTTCTTGAGATCGAGCGCGGGTTCGACGACAAAGAGATCATGAGCGGGATGGGCGTGTCGCTCTGGCTTCGCAAGCTTCGGCACAACGTCAAGGATGCAACCAGCGGCGCGGTCGTTCAGCTGATCCACAGGACCCCCGCAGGGACGCTCGACGCCGTCTCCGACCCCCGCAAGGGCGGCGTTCCGGCGGGAGAGTGAGGGAGCGGCAAAGTGACGGAGTGAGACGCGGGTTGGACCATACCATCCGCCACCTCGTCTCTCCGTCACACTGGCTCTCCGACACCGAATCCCCCTATGGCAACAGTCTGGTTCAACGGCAGAATCGTCCCGGCGCATGAGGCGCGTGTCTCCGCGTTCGATGCGGGCTTCACGCACGCGGTCGGGCTCTTCGAGACCATGCTCGGTGGAAACGGCACGTCCGGCCCCTGGGCGGCACAGCTCACCGACCACATGCTGCGCCTGCGTGATTCGGCCTCGGAACTCGGGCTTTCCGACCACATCAACACCACCGCGCTCGGCGATGCCGTGCTCGAGACCATCGAGGCCTCCGGGCTCGACCTTGCGCGGATCCGTCTGACTTTCACGGGTGGCGATCTGAACCTGCTCTCGCGCACGTGGGACAAGGCCAGGAACGCCCCGAGTGCTTCCGACGATCCCGACGCCGCGTCGCGCGAGCCCGCCTCCACGGGCGTCGATCCGACGGTGCTCATCCTTGTGCAAGAGGCGACCGCGTATCCCGCCGAGATGTTCGAGCGCGGCGTCGCCGTCACGATCGCCGACATGCGTGCCAATCCTCTCGACCCGCTCGCGGGTCATAAGACACTGAACTACTGGGGCCGACTCCGCGAGCTCCGGGCGGCGGGAAGCAAGGGCGCGGCCGAGGCCCTTGTCATGCAGGTGACCAACCACCTCGCGGGCGGATGCGTGAGCAACGCGCTGATCGTCAAGGGCGATGCGGTCATCACGCCGCTGGCTCGTGGCGAGGAGGCGCGCGCCACGATGCCGAGCCCTGTTCTGCCGGGCACGGTCCGCGCGTGGGCCTTGGAATGGGCCGAAGAGCGGGGCATGACGGTCGATCGTCGGCTCGTCACCATTGAGGACATGCTCGGCGCGGACGAGGTTCTGCTGACTAACTCCTCGTGGGGCGTGCTGCCCGTGGTCAAGATCGAGCGCGAGGCGATCGCCGACGCGACGCCCGGCCGGGTGGCCGGACAGCTCCGGCGGGCCTGGGAAGAGAAGATCCTCGAAGAGGCGGGGATGTGATCGATCAAGGCGCGAGATAGGCCCGCGGATCGAGCGACCACCCCGCGACCCGGAAGAGCTCACGCATCTCCGGATCATCTAGGTACGCGTGCACCGCCTCGGGGGGCAGGGCGCTGCGAGACTCGCTCAGCACGCGATGCGTGTCGTGCTCCGTCGTCACATCGCGCGAGGCGTGGTGGTAGTTCGCCATGGCGTAAGCGACAGCGCGCTCCAGATGCTCATGCGTGAACGCCAGGCGCCACGCGATGAAGATCCTGCGGTACATCTCCGAGGGCTCGCGCCGGATCATGTCATAGGTGATCCGCACGCCCGCGGGCTGGGCCATCCACACCCGCGCGAACGCGCGGTACTGCTCCAGGTCGTGGTTCGGCCCGATCGGTGAGGGGTCGAGCCACCCGCGCACGTAGAGCGAGTTCAGGCGGTGCAGCGGGTTGCGAAGCAGGAAGGCGGCTCTCTGGGTCGGCCACGCCCGCGCCACCTGCCCGGGCGTCGGGACGTGATGCGGGATCTTGACCACCACGCTCCCGGTCGCGAGCCCGTGCGCCGGATCGTGCGCCAGCTTTGCAAACAACGACCCGGCAAGCGCGACGACAGGGGGCGTAAGCTCGTGCGCGCTCTCCCCGAACGTCTTCTGCAACGCGTCCTGCTCGCGCGGATACCCGTACGGCGGACCCGTCCGATCCCATGGCCCGAACGGCTCATCCGCCACCGCGTGGCCCCACGGCGCGGCGGCGGAATACGCCGCGATCGACGAGCCGCTGCGGATCAGCGAGAAAAGCCAGAGCACACGGGCTGGAGATGCGTTCACGATCCGTGATCCCCTGTTCGGTCGGGTGGGGCAGACTCTATCCCCGCTCGCCTATGCTGAATCCATGCAAATCGTGATCATCGTCACGATCGTCTTCTTCGTTCTCACCCTCGCTGGGACGTGGCTCGCCCGCAGGTCGGCGTACACCTGGGCCGACAACGAGAGGTCTATGGGTGAGGATGTCGATGCCTCGCGACCCGAGACCCGCGTCGATCCTTCCGTACCCGGCAGGAGCCCCGACCAGCGCACCCCAGGAACTCGCCAGCCGACGCGCGCGACACAGATCGTCGTCACCGGCTTCGACACACCCACCAAAGACTGACGATCACGCGACCTCCGGGCCCACAACGCGATGCCACGCTACATGCTCACGATCGCGTATGACGGCACCGATTTCTGCGGGTGGCAGAAGCAGGAGCCGCCAGCGGCACAGGCGGAGGCGACCGGCTCCGGGGCGCACGTCGATCCGACGCTCGAAACCGGCGATCCGGGGCGCGTCGCCCTTCGCACCGTGCAGGCGATCGTTGAACGCGCCGTCCGCGAGGTGGTCAGAGAGCCGGTCATGCTCTTCGGCGCGAGCCGCACCGACTCGGGCGTTCACGCGCGAGGGCAGGTCGCGGCGTTCACAGCAACCGACGACCCCGCGCTCCAGGCGCGTGGGAGCGGGTGGCCACTCTCGCGCGGGACCGACGCGCTCCGGCGCGCGATCAACGGGCGTCTGCCCGATGATGTGCTCGTCACCGACGCCCGCCCTGTGCCCGGCGACTTCGACCCCATCGGCGACTGCATCGCGAAGGGGTATTCGTACACCATCCACGCCTCGCGCGAGCGCCCGCTCTGGGATCGACGCTATGTTCATCAGGTGTGGGAGCCGCTTGAGATCCAGCCCATGCGCGACGTTGCCGCCGAGCTCGTCGGCGAGCACGACTTTGCTGCGTTCGCCGCGGCGGGACACGGCAGGCAGTCCACGATCCGCACCGTGCACGCGTTGACCGTCGCGCACGCGATCGACGCGCAGACGGGGCAGCCCCTTGAGGACCGGATCCGGATCGACATCAGCGGCAGCGGCTTCCTCTGGAACATGGTCCGCATCATCGCGGGAACGCTCGCCGATGCGGGCAGAGGCAGAGCCGACGTCGCCCGCATCCGCGACGCGCTCCGCACCGGCGATCGACGCCTCGCGGGGCCGACCTTCCCCGCCAGCGGGCTCTGCCTCGAGTGGATCACATACAAGCAGCGCAATGAGCCGCCCCACGCGGAGAGCGCGTCGTGACCCACACCGGACCGCCCCGGCCAGATCGGCTGCGCCCGCTCATCCTGATGAACAGCGCGTCGGGCAAGGGGGGATCGAACGCACTCGGCCCGCGCATCGCCGAGGCGCTCCGCGCCGCCGGGCACGAGCCCGCCTCGGTCCCTATCGGTCCTGCGTGGGAGCGAGAGGCGGAAGGGCGCAACCTCATCGTCGCCTGCGGCGGAGACGGCACCGTCAATGCCGCGGCGTCCGTCGCGCTGGAACGAGACATCCCGATCTACCACATCCCGCGCGGCACGGAGAACCTGTTTGCGCGGGAGTTCGGCATGAAGCCCGATGCCGCGTCGCTGGTGCGTGCGATCGAGCGGTGGAACGTGCGGCGGTTCGACAGCGGAGTCTGCGCCGGCGCGGGCGCGCACGACCGCGCCTTCATGCTCATGTGCAGCGTGGGCTTCGATGCCGACGTGCTGCACGCGCTGGCGGCCAGACGCAGCGGCCCGATCTCGCACGCCTCGTATGTGCGCCCGGTTGTTTCGTGCCTGCTGCGCCCGTCGATCCGCGCGCTTCGCATCGAGGCCGACGGGCGGACGATCGTCGATGGCGTGCGAGGGAACGTCGTGGTCAGCAACTGCCGCAGGTACGCGCTCGGCATCGACCCGTCGCCGAACGCGAGCATGACCGACGGCCATCTCGACATGTTCTTTGCGCCCAGCAGCTCCAGCGCGCGCACGCTCGCGTGGCTGGCGATCGGCCTTGCTGGGCTCACACACCTCTCGCGCCGCATCGTCCGCGCGCGGGCACGAGAGATTCGGATCTCTTCATCGACGAGCGGCAACGCTTTGCACGCGTTCCAGCTCGACGGCGAGGCGGCATCGCTCGATCGTGCCCACGGTCCGCTCGTGCTGAGCGTTCGCGAGCGCGCTCTTCCGGTGCTTCTGCCCGCCTGAGCACGGGCTGCGAACCATGGCGGAATATCAGGAGTCGCTCAGCGCCTGCTGGTATCGCTTCATGACTGCGGCCCTCGTCACGAGGCCGTGCGGCACGCCGCTCCCCGGCTCAACGATGCAGATGCACGCCACATCATGCTGCGCGAACTTGTCGATCACCGTGTCGAGCGTTTCCTCGGGCGAGAGGACGGGCAGGTCCGTGCGCAGCAACTCCGCAACCAGGAGGAGCGGGATCGCCTCGCGATCGATCAGCGCGGCCCGCACATCCTCTCCCGTGACCATGCCGAGATACTTCCCCGACGGATCAACCACCGGGAAGTCCGGCGCGCGATGCGCGCTGAGCAGCCCGATCACCTTCGCCAGCGGATCCGACGGATAAATCGGCTCCGGGGGGAGCGGTGCAAGCCGGATCGACGAGAGATGCACGCGGCGCATCACCGTCAGGTCACGCGTTCCGCCCAAGAGCAGCCCCGACTGGCGCAGCCGGGCCGTGTAGATCGAGTCGCGCATCCAGCGCTGCGCGACAACGGCCGCGACGATGCACGCCAGCATCGCCGGCAGCAGCACCTTGGGCTCGCGCGTGAGCTCGAACAGGAGAAGGATCGCCGTGAGGGGTGCGAACGTCGTGCCCGCGATCACCGCCGCCATCCCGACCAGCGCGTAAGAGGCGGGTGTCCCGCCCGTGGGCATCAGCCCTGCTCGCTCGAGCAGCATGCCGAACGCGCCGCCCGCCGCTGCCCCGACAAAGAGCGAGGGCGCGAAGACCCCGCCCGACCCTCCGGAGCCGAGCGTGAGCGAGGTGCCGACGGACTTGAGCACGCACAGCAAGAGGATCGCGACCAGCGACAACGAGACCACGCCCCCGGTGCTCGCCGCGCCGTACGAAGCGGGATCGACCATCGAGCGGATCGTGGCGTATCCATTGCCGAAGAACGCCGGCACCGAGTGGCCCCCATCCGGCGAGACGACGCACAACGCCCAGACAAGGCCCACAAGCCCCAGCAGTGCGGCACCGATCGACGGGCGGATGAGCGGGCTGACCCGGAGCCGCGCGAACAGATCCTCCGACAGGTGCAGCATCCGCGTGAATCCGACGCCGATGACCGCGCAGAGGATTCCGAGCGCGATGAACGATGGCATCTCCATGATCGTGAAGCCGTACCCCGTCAGCGCGACGCCGAAGATCGCCTCGTCCTTTCCGAGCAGCGACTGCGTGACGCCGACCGAGAAGACGCTCGACACGACGATGGGCGTGAAGGTCCGCAGCGAGAAGTCGCGGAGCAAGACTTCGAGCACGAAGAAGACGCCGGTGATCGGCGCGTTGAAGACCGATGCGATCCCCGCTGCCGCGCCGCAGCCGAGCAGCGTGCTCATGTCCGCGCGTCCGACGCGGAGCCCGCGTCCCATCACGCTCCCCGCCGTCGAGCCGATCTGCACGATCGGTCCCTCGGCACCGGCAGAGCCACCCGAACCGACCGTGGCGATCGAAGCGACGATCTTGACGAGCCCGACCTTGAGCGGGATGCGGCCTCCCCGCTTGTGGATCGCTTCGATCACCTGGGGCACGCCATGCCCGCTCGCGTCCCGCGCGAGGTAGTGCACCAGCGCCGCCGTCACCAGCGCGCCGAGGATCGGCGGGAGCGGGATGAGCCAGATCGGCGCGTTCGCGAGGAACCCGAACGTCGCGTTCTCCGTCGCGTGGAGCGCCTTGGCGAACCCCACCGCCCCGAGCGCGGTGATCGCGCCGACGATGCCGCCGCAGAAAATGAGGTACCACTCCCGCCCGAGGCCGATGGCATCGAAGACGCGGGACAGCTCGATCGCACGCAGTCGCGTGCGAAGGTCCCGTGCCGGCTCGTGGTGTTCGGGATCAGATGAAATCGCCGATGCACTCCTGATGCGCCGCCCGGGACGCCTCGCACGCATGCTCCAGCACCGCCCGACCGAGAGGTAGGTTAGCAGAATGACGATCAGGCCAGCGCTGCGCGGACCGGCGATCCTCGCCGCCCTTTACATGGTCGTCGCGACCGCCCTGGCTTTCAGGGCCTTCAACCACGAGTTCATCTTCTACGGGCTTGTGATGCTCGCGCTCATCGGCATCGTCTGGTGGCTGGACACACGCATCCGTCTCTCGACGCTCTCTCTGTGGTGCCTCTCGATCTGGGGGCTGGCCCACATGATGGGGGGCACCGTCCCAATCCCCGATCGGCTCACCGAGCCAGGCGAGCAATCTGTTCTGTACAGTCTCCGGGTCGCGGCGTTCCTGCCCAAGTACGACCAGGTCGTCCACGCCTTCGGCTTCTTCACCACGACGCTGGTCGCCTGGCGTGCCCTGAACGCCTCGGTCGGAGGCGTCCGACGCGAGGATGGGACCGTCGCGGGAGGTCTCTTGCCGGGAGCGTCCCTCCCTCCGACGTTCGGCCCGATCTTCGCGGCGATGATGGTCTCGATGGGGTTGTCGGCCATGAACGAGATCATCGAGTTCATCGCCACGCTCATCTTCCCGAACACGAACGTCGGCGGCTACGTCAATACCGGGTGGGATCTTGTATCGAACCTCTCCGGGTGCGTCATCGCGGGCGTGCTCATCCGTGCGACGACACCACGGAATCGACCTCGGCCCGGTCCCGATCGCGTGCCGCGGGCATCTGCCCCTTCGTGACGACGATCTCCGGCGGCTCGCGCTCGGCATCCGGCGTCGTGATGGGTTTCTGGCCGACGACGATCAGACTCAGACCCGGCCCGATCCTGAGCCAGTCCATGACTCGCGCCAGCGGCATCAGCAGCTCGTACACCCGCATCTGCAGGGGAGAGATCTCACGCTTCTTCATCAGGCCGCTGACCCACCAGCCGAGCACGCCGAGGCGGTTGAACTGGCTCGCGGAGACGACCTTGAAGCCCGCCTCGCGGAACTTGGCGGAGAGATCCTCCGGCGTGTACCGCCTGAAGTGGCCGAGCGTCTTGTCGCAGACGGTGTAAAGCCACGGATGGCACGGCACGAGCACCACGGCGTGGCCTCCCGGCTGGAGCATCTGCGAGAAGTGACGGAGCACGGCGCGATCGTCCTCGATGTGCTCGACGACGTTCAGGGAGATGATCGTGTCGAAGCGCTCGGCCTGAAGCTCCGCGAGCCCGACCGGGTTCGCCAGGTCGTTCCAGCCGACCTGCACGTTCTCCATGTGCCCGAAACGCCTGCGGATCACCTCGATGTAGAACGGGTCATAGTCCAGACAGTGCAGACGCTCCCGGTCGAGGAGCAACTCCGTGAAGTTTCCAATGCCGCACCCGGCCTCGCAGACGCGATTGCCCACATACGGGCGGAATCGCGACAGCATCCAGCGATTGAACCGCTTGGCCCGGCGCACGCTCTGGAGGATGTAATACCCATCGTGCGTCGTGAATCGCGTGTCGAGAAATCGATACTTGACGAGACACCACAGCGCCTCGAACGCATCCTTGAGGCCGATCTTCTTCCCCTCGGCGACCGTGCGCCCGTGGTAACTGATCGGCACCTCGTAGATGCGAAGGTTCCACTGTGCCAGGCGTGTCGTCAGTTCCGGCTCGATGCCGAACCTGTCGCTCTTGAGCGGGATCTGCTTGAGCACGTCCGCGCGGACGGCCTTGTAGCAGGTCTCCATGTCCGTGATGTTGATGTCGTTGAGGACATTCGTGATCCAAGTCAGGAATCGATTCGCGACCCCGTGCCAGTAGAGCAGCACGCGACGCTGGGGTGAGGACGCGAAGCGCGAACCGAAGACCGCGTCCGCCTTCCCGGAGAGAATCGGGCCGAGCATCACCGGATACTCGGCCGGGTCGTACTCAAGGTCCGCATCCTGAACGATGGCGATGTCGCCCGTCATGCTCGCGATCGCGGTCCGGATCGCCGCACCCTTCCCCTTGTTGGTCGCGTGGCGCACGATGCGGATGCGCCGATCGGCCGCCGCCAGTTCGGTCAGGATCGCCCAGGAGTTGTCGGTGCTGCGGTCGTCCACGCACACCAGCTCGATCTCGAGATCGATCGGGCTGCTCAGGACCGCCGCGACAATCCGGCGGAGCGTCCGCGCCTCGTTGTAGACGGGCATGAGGACGCTCAGGACCTTGTAGGTGGGGTGCGCTGCCAAACGGGCTCCTTCCTCTCTTGCGTGCCGCTGGCGGCTGGGAAGCAAGAACTATATACATTCTCGATCGGCGCGATCCGTGCGCCCCGGAGCGACCTCCTTGCAACTGATACTGGGCGCACTCCCCGCCGCGTTCCTGCTGCTCGCGACCATCGCGGCCCGCTCCTGTTTCGCCGGCCCGAGGCGCACCCGGCGTGAGTCGCTGCTGATCGGAGCCCTGGCGACCGGAGTCTGGAACGCCATGGGAACAGAGATCCTCAGTCTTCTCGGGTGCATCGGTTTCACGGGGTCGCTCACGCTCTGGGGTGTCGGCATCATCGCGCTCGGCGTGCTGATCGCGCTCCGGCGCACCCGCGCCGACGATCCCCCCGCGCCGACCGAGCCGCGCTCGATCCCGGTCGCTCTTGTGATGTGCGCGACCATTGCCGTGCTCGGCGTCGCGTTCGTCATTGCCGCCGCCACACCACCCAACAACGCCGACGCACTGTCGTACCACCTGCCGCGCCAGATCCGCTGGCTCCAACAGGGCTCGCTCGATCTCTACCCGGCAAACAGTCTTCGCCAACTCGTGATGCCCACGCTCTCGGAGTCGTTCGGGGTCCATCTCCTCGCGCTCTCCGACTCTGACGCCTTGCACAACCTCGTCCAGTGGGTCGCGCTCGTTGTCTGCGCTGCCGGCGCATCGCTCATTTCCCGCGAACTCGGCGGCTCACGCCTCGGGCAATCGCTCGCCGCCCTCGCCACCGTCACCATGCCCCCCACGCTGATGCAGGGAAGCAACGCGAAGAACGACGTGCTGCTGGCGGCTTGGATCCTGTGTCTCATGCTCTGCGCTGTCCGCATCCTGCGCGAGGGCAGGTGCAACTGGCAGCGAGCCGCCATGATCGGTGTCTCTCTCGGGCTGGCGATGCTCACCAAGGGAACGGGCACGATCGTCGCGGCACCGATCTGCCTGACGATCGGGATCACTCTGCTGGTCCGCCAACGCCTCCGGAGCATCCCCCACGGGGTGCTGATGCTCGCCATCGCCTGCTCGTTGAACGCCGGATACTGGGCGAGGAACATCGCCGTCTACAACGCCCCCTTCGGTCCGCCCGACCACAAGGGGGGCTTCGCCGTCACCAACGAGACCCACGCCCCGGTCCAGATCCTCTCGGTCTTCGTGCGCAGCGTGGCGCTCCATGCGGGCACGCCGATCGAGCCGCTCAGAACCGCCACAGATCAAGCCGTGCGGCGTCTGCACAACGCGATGTCCCTCGACATCAACGAACCGCGCACCACCTACCACGCCTCGCCCCCGTTCAGCGTGCCGTGGACTCCTTCGCACGAGGACGGCGCCGCGGGACCGGCCCATCTCCTGCTTGCGATCATCCTTCTGCCCGTCGCGATTGTGATCGCGCGGCGCGATCGCGATTGGGGGGGACTGATCGCGATCGCGCTCCCCTACGCGGCGTTCATTCTCATGTGTGTGCTCCTGAAGTGGCAGATCTGGAACACGCGTCTGCACATCCCGATTGCCTGCATGCTGTGCGCTGTCGCCGGCCCGACGCTCGGAAGGTGCAAGCCGGCGGGGTTCACGCTCGCCCTCGCGATGCTCGGCACCGCCATGCCCTCGCTCCTCACGAACCATCGGCGTCCGCTCATCGGCGACAACTCACTCTTCTCCGTGCCCTACCAAGACCGGATCCACCTCGGCACCCCGAACATCAAACGCCAGCGCCATCTCTCCGAGCAGATGGTGCGCCGCGTGCAGGAGCTCAACCCCAGTGCGATCGGCCTGATCATCGGGCACAGCGGGCCGGACGAGTACCTCGCGATGCGTGCCATTCGGCGCGCGGGCATACGCACCCAGTTCGTCTCCTTCGTTCCCATGTTCGGACCCTGGCCAAAGCCCGGAACCCCGGTCCCCGATCTCGTGCTCTGGATCCCCTTCAGAGGAGGCGATCTCGTCCACCGCGCCAGCCGGACCACGTATGTCCTCGATTCACACTTCGGACAGTATTGGATCTTCGTGCCCGGTGACCCGAACGCCATGTTCACGGATCCGTACCCGGCCGAGAGCGTCTCGATCAAAGACCGCTTCCGTGGCTGGACGCTCGTCGAAGGCCTCGGCAACCCCGAGGGCCCGTACCCCCAGTGGAACCTCCCGCAAGTCCGCTGGGGACTGGGGGAACGGACAGTTCTCACCATCAAGGGCGTCGGCCGCGAACTCGAGCTCATCACCACCTGCCGAAGCAACGGAAGCCCCCGGCAGGGGGTCGTGGTTCGCGTCAACGGCCGACGAGTCCACGAGCACATCTTTGCCGACCCGCGTCAGTTCGAGACGATCCGTGTGCCGCTCGGCACGATCACCGGCGAGGCCCGCCTCACGCTGCAGTACACCGCGCTGGAACCTCCCAAGAGCCCCAGCGGACGCCCGACATCCGTGCTCTATAAGTCGATCGTCGTCGTTCCCTACAGACCGCTTGAGCCCTCACCCGGCGAGCAGCAACCGGATCAGCACGCCACCGACGAGTGAGGTACCACTCACCCCCCCACTACCACCTTCCCAGTCACCCGCCATGTGCCTTCTGGGCCGCTCGATAATCGGTCGTCAGCATCCCCGCGAAGCCCCAGTTGTCGGTCTCCACCTCATCGATCACGATGTGGGTATGCTCGGGCTTCTTCCCGAGCACGCGCACCATCGTGTCGGTGAACTCCGCGACAATCCGCTGCTTCTGTTCGCGGGTGACGCCGTCCTTCGTGATCTTGAGATTGATGTATGGCATGGTCTTCCTTTCGTGTGCTCTGCTTACGATGATCGTCGACGCCCCGCCGTCACGCCAGGAAGACACTAAGGCCACCCCGCATGCCACCCCTCATCCAGATCGGCGACTACCTCGGCACGCTCGTCTTTGCGATTGCGGGGGGGCTCGCGGCCGCAGAGAAGCGCCTCGACATCGGAGGGTTCTTCCTGCTCGCGTTCGTTACGGGTGTGGGCGGCGGCACCCTCCGCGACATCATTCTCGCACGCGGCGAAGTCTTCTGGGCCGACCAGCCCATCTACATTCTTCTCAGCATGCTCGGAGCAGCGATCGCCTTCCGCTTCGGAGCATCCGTCGAACGCAAGCGCCGCGCGCTTCTGTGGGCCGACGCTGTTGGGCTCGCGCTCTTCGCCGTCATCGGAGCCGCAACCGCCACGCAACTCGGAGCACGCCCCATCACCGCGACGCTCATGGGCGCACTCACCGCCACCGGCGGCGGGGTCATCCGCGAGATCATCCGGAACGAGATGCCGATCATCCTGCAACGCGAGATCTACCTGACCGCCGCACTCGCGGGGAGTGCGGCGTATGTCGCGCTCGACGCGCTCCAGACGCCCGAGTGGGCGTGCATCGGCACGGGGATCGCCATCGCTTTTGCGCTCCGCGCGCTCGGCATGACACGCAACCTCAATCTGCCGGCGTACGCGCCACGTGTCACGCCCTGATCCGCCCCCGTCCTGCGGCTCTCTCTCTCACTATGCTGTTTCCATGCCGGTCATCACCGCTCGCACCATCGGATCCAAACGCCCGCTCTTCGCGGATTGGTCCATCCCACTCGGGCCGGAGTGGGGCGAGGAAGGTGAAGACCTGACGCTGCGGATGCTGATCGAGAAACTCGTCCGAGTCGAGGTTGAGTCATTCAAGAAGGGTGCTGCGGAGCGCCGGCTCGACCGTGTGCTCTCCCCCCGCCAGATCGAAGAGGGGCTTGAAAGGGGAAGAATCTCGCCGGAGGGACGCTCCGTCCCCCGACGCGTGAACATGGACGAGGCCATCGGTGCGGCACTGGAGGCGTTCGAGGACGGGCTCTACCTCGTGGTGATCGACGAGGAGGAGTACAAGGACCTGGACCGGGTCGTCCGACTCCGTCCGGATTCCCGGATCGTGTTCATCCGGCTCACATTCCTTGCAGGGGCATGACCCGATCTGATATCTTGTCCAGCCCGCGCAATCGTGCGGGTTTGCAATGCTGCGCCCGGGAGAAACGGACATGCGGAAGGATCGCACCGAGCAACTCGAGAAGTTCCACGCAAGCAACGAGAGCCACTGGTTGCGCGATCGTCGCGCCAACATCCCGGACGTCATACTGGACCGCACGGCGACGGTGGCCAAGATCGCGCTGACGATCAAGAAGGGGAATCATCGCAACTCGCCCTCGGACGCTGAGCACCGGGCGATCGGTAAGGAGATCGAGGGGCTCTCCGATGCAGAGCGGCTCGCGCTCTTTGAGGCAGTCTTCCCGAAACTGGCACCGGCCCTCGATCGGGCGTGGCGCGACCTGCCGCGCCGAGCCGCCTTCATCGATACCGACCACTATTTCAGTGCGCGCGTCCCGTTCCGAGCGGGCAGCGCCAAGCGACACCTGACGATCTCGCGCGGCGTCTGGTTCGTGGATGTCGTCGGGGCGCTGGTCGGATACGACGCCGATCCGGAGTGGCTCGCGGCGTGGATCACGCACCTGGGCGGGTACGACTGCCATCTCGCTGCGGTGCTCGCGGGCGCGATCGATATCGGGGACGACACCGGCAAGAAGGTCTTTGAGATCCTCAAGGCGTCCGCTACAAACTCCCATCCCATCGGCGAGATGTCGATCGATGTCATCGCTGCCCTGCTCATGTCCGCGCGACCCGAGGCGTGGGAGTTCGTCGCGGACCTCTTGCTCAACGGCAAGCGCGAAGAAGGACTTCGCCAGGCGATTCTCGAGTCCATCCACGAGTGCCATCCGGACGCGTTCATCAGGTCTCTGGACCTGATCAGAGAGGAGCGGCTTGTCCGCTTCTCATCGGTCGTGCGGGCGGCGGATGTCTGGTTCGGGCTTCGATGGGACTCGATCGGTCCCGCCGTCATCCAGAAGCAGATTGAGCGTGCACACCAGTACCTCACCGACGAGCGGGCGCGTGACAAGGCCCTCGCGTCGGGGAATGGCGAAGAAGCGTACATGGCGCTCTGGTGCATCGCGTTCCGCGACCTGGGTGCTGCGGCCAAGCGGGCGGCGGGACTTGTCAAGGATGCGGATCCGGAACGGAGATTCGCGGCGGTCGCGATCGCGCAGATGGCGTGCGCGCCGGAGTTCATGCCGGTGATACTGGCCGGATTGAATGATGCGGACGAGCGCGTGGTCGCGGGGGCTGTTCGTGCCGTTGAGCGTGCCGCGCCCGTTGGCGCACCGGAGTCTTTCAAGACCGACGCACTCTTCGATGCGCTGGCAGCTGTGTTTGATCGTGTCGCGGCTGGCAAGCCCAAGAAACTCGAGCCGATCATCTGGCCGTGGACGGGCGGGACAGTGAGCACCGCGTTCGTCGGCGGCCCGCTGGTGCGAATCGCGCCCGCGAGCCGGAAAGAGGAACTGATCCCGCGTCTGGAGAAACTCGGCCCGAGGGAACGGCGCGAGGTTGCGCTCGGCATCGGTCTGGCACAGGGCCTGAGAGTGGCGGCCGAAGCCGAGAAGGGAAAGCCAAGACCCCTGAAGCCCGAGGCGCAGGCCGCGCTCATCGCGCTCCTCGGGGATGCGGCGACAGAGACGCGGGAGGCCGCGTTCAGGGTTCTTTCTCCCCACCCGCTCACACCCGCGGAGCGAGACCGAATTGAGGAACTGCTCGCGCGCAAGGCATCGGACATCCGCTCCAAGGGGATCGAGCGTCTGCTGACGCAGAGCGATGAGGATGCGCTGGCGAGCGCGAGCCGCCTGCTCGGGGCTGCCAGCGTAGAGCAGCATCTGGCCGGTGCGGAGATCCTCGCCCAGATGGCGGGGAAGAAGCGATCGGTGGATCGTGTGGCGGCAGAGGCGACGCGTGCATCGGATGCACTCGCCGGATCAACCAAGAACAAGAAACCGGATGCCCGCGTGGAATCGCTCCTGGCCACCGCTCGCAAGGGCCACATCGTGATGCCGACACTGCGCGACTGTCTCGGGCTGGTCCCTCCGGAGCGGGTGCTGATCCCGCCGGACTCGGTGCCGAGGCCCCGGACGTTCGAGCCGCTGGTGATGACGCGCGAGGCGATCGCGATGCTCATGTCGCTGGAGCGGCTGATGCAGGCCAATCGAGATCTGCCGATCTCTGGCTCGAGAGATCCAGAGGACCCAAGTCACGAGATGGTGCTTGGCGGAGCCTACCCGTACCAGTTGTGGAATCCGGGCGATGGAGAGGGCAGACGCTCTCATTGGACGTCATACCGAACTGCGGACGGCAGTCTCGATCTTGGTGAGATGCAGCATGCGGAACTGTGGCTTGGCTGGTGGAATAGTCAGGCTACGGCCTATGGAGAAGCGGCTACACGGGTCCTCCTCCTCGCGTGGCTCGTCGACGTCTTTACAGACTGCGGCGGATGGGGAGATCGAGGCAAGTGGCACTCCAGCATCAAGGCCATCTTGCCAACACCAGCGCCGAGAGCGCCGCTGCCGTTGGCCGCACACATCATCAGATGGCTCATGTTTCGTCTGCTCGAGTCGCCGACGGTGGACACACTGCTCCATCAAGCCGAAGGCGCGATTGCCAGGGGCAGTTTCATTGATCGCATTCCGGGCAATGAGAGCGATCGTCGGACGCGTCCGAAGTCGACGGCAATCGAGTTGCCCTTCGAGTCGTGGGCTCGATACATTCACACTCTCATTCCCGCGCTCCCCGGGGATAGTGCCACAACTGCTCGACTTCGGCTCTATCGGCTCTACCGCATGGTGGATGCCGCTTGGCCCGATTATTACCAGCGTGTGCTGCGCGGTCCCTTAGAAGAGAAACGAGCGACTAATCACCACCAGAAGTGGCATAGCTGGAACAGCCACCCGGAAGGCAACATGCCCCGCCCCAGCCTTGTCGAGTTCGTGGCCGCCGCAAACGCGAACGAGGCGGATGAGATCGATTTCTTCCGCCTTGCCATCCATGAGCATGAGGGCGAAGAGTGGCGCGACCACATCATGGACAGATGGAGTCTCGGCCCGCATCTCTCAGGTCGGTACCGTTGCCAGGTCGTGATCGACGGCTTGAAGAAGATAAGAGAGCGGGCTGCCGAGATTGAGATCGCCCGAGGCGATGCGACCACCACCGCGACGCCCGTTGTGGAAGAACTCAAGCTCTTCGAAGGTTCGGCCATCGCTCTGCGCGCCATCGCCGCACTGAAGGGACGGTCGCTCAAGCGGGGCTACCTCTACGGAACAGACCGATCCACTTCCCTCTGCCGCCTCATCGTTTACTCCCTCCCCGTGTCCGAAGACACCGACCCCTCATTCAGCCAACTCGTCCGGCAGCACGACCTCTCCGAGACGCGCCTCGTCGAGCTCGCGCTCTATGCACCTCAGTGGGCCGGCCACGTCGAGCGACACCTCGGCTGGGCAGGGCTGGAGGACGCGTCCTGGTGGATCCACGCGCACGCCAAGAACAGCGAATCGCAGATGTCATACGCGGATGAAGTCCGCACCGTCTGGCGCTCCCGAGTCGCCGAACGCACCGTCGTCGATCGTGAGGACTTCAAGGACGGAGCGGTCGATCGCGCCTGGTTCCTCCGCGTCTACAAGGCCCTCGGCGAGAAGCGGTGGAACCAGGTCTACGCCCTCGCCAAAGCCGCGGCGGCCGGGGCCAACCACAAACGAGCCCAGGTCTTCGCCGACGCCATCCTGGGGCGCACCAAGGCCGCCGATCTCAAGAAGGCCATAACAACCAAACGCACGCAGGATGCGGCCCGCGCCCTCGGGCTGGTTCCCCTTCCCTCCGGCGATGCGGGACGGAAGGAACTGAAGGACCGCTACCTCGTGATGCAGGAGATGCGCCGCACCAGCCGCAAGCACGGCGGCTCCATGCTCCAGGCCTCCGAGAAACGCGCCGTCGAGATCGGCCTGGACAACCTCGCTCGCACCGCCGGCTACGCCGATCCGCAGCGCCTCCAGTGGGCGATGGAGATCGAGGCCTCCGGCGACCTCGGCGAGGGCTCACTCACGCGAAAGTCCGGCGATGTCACCGTGACCCTCTCGATCGACGAGACCGGCGGCGTGTCGGTGGCTTGCGAGAAGAAGGGCAAGCGGCTTGCCTCCATCCCCGCCGCCGCGAAGAAGGCCCCGGAGATCGCCGAACTCCTCGATCGCTCGCGTGAGCTGAAGAAGCAGAAATCGCGGGTGCGGCAGTCGCTCGAAGCCGCGATGTGCCGCGGCGATGTCTTTACTGGCGCCGAACTCCGCACGCTCTGTGCCCACCCCGTCCTGCGCCCCATGCTCGAGCGGCTCATCCTTGTCGGCGACGGGAAGGCCCCGCGGCTTGGATACGCAGAATCCGGCGCGACGCGACTTCGCGGGCGCGACGGCAAGACATCGGCACTCCGCGAGAAGGAGTCCTTCCGCATCGCGCACCCTCACGATCTGCTTGCCTCCGGCGATTGGTCGGCATGGCAGCGCGAGTGCTTCGCCGCCGAACGCATCCAGCCCTTCAAGCAGATCTTCCGCGAGCTGTATGTCCCGACGCCCGCCGAGAAGAAGGGGAAGTCAGAGAGCACGCGCTACGCCGGACACCAGGTCGAGCCCCGCCAGGCGATCGCGCTCCTGGGCTCTCGAGGCTGGGTCGTCCGTCCCGACGACGGCGTCCAGCGCACGTTCCACCACGAACGCGTCCGTGCATTCCTCTCCTTCGCCGAGTCCTTCTACACACCGGCCGAGGTCGAGGGGCTCACGGTCGAGTCTGTCACGTTCCGCCCGCTCGGCTCGTACGACGCGATCAAGCTCGTGGACGTGCCGGCGCGGGTGTTCAGCGAGGTGATGCGGGATGTCGATCTGGCCGTCAGCGTCGCTCATCGGGGCGGCGTCGACCCGGAGGCGAGCGAGTCCACCGTGGAGTCACGCGCGTCGCTCGCGCGCGAGACCTGTGCGCTGCTGAAGCTCAGCAATGTCAGAATCAAGAACAACCACGCCATCATCACCGGCGAGCGAGCCGACTACAGCGTCCACCTCGGCAGCGGCGTCATCCACATGCTCCCCGGCGGCTCCCTCGAGGTCGTCGCCGTCGGTGCCCAGCAGCGGGGCCGCCTCTTCCTCCCGTTTGCAGACGACGACCCAAAGACAGCGGAGATCCTCAGCAAGATCTTGCTCTTCGCCCGAGATGGAGAGATCAAGGACCCGTTCATCCTGGAGCAGATCCGCTCCCGGTGACAGATCCCATGAAAGTGACCCCGGCGGGATTCGAACCCGCGTGTCCACCGTGAAAGGGTGGTGTCCTGGACCAGGCTAGACGACGGGGCCGTCGTGCTCGCGGCGGTCTCTCGACCGGCAGCGAGCCCAACTGTATGCGCGAACCGGCCGCCCGATCACGCGTCCGGGCAGATCACTCCCCCCACACACGCCCCCACACACACGCCCCCCCACGCACGTCTCCACGCACGCCCCCCCGCATCACAACCCGTCCGAGAATACGACCCTGCAGCCGACCTGAGCCGATATGAACGGTGTAACCCGCGCACGCTCTGCCGGTGCGCACACCCGGCTCGCGAAGATCGTCGCATCCGCCCGGTTGTATCCGATTCTCTCTTTCACGCAGCCACGCGACGACCCGAGGAGCCGGACGATGACCTTCGATCCCCATCAGCACGACGAGACCATCGAAGGCACGCTCCAGACCGATGCCCCCCCCTTGTGCGCAGACGAGTGTGGCTGCCCCACCCACACACACCCCCACGCACCCACCCACACCCCCCCACACACATCCTCCAGCACCCCTGCCCGCGGCCGCTTCGTCTCCCCATTCAAGGTGACGCTCGCACTCGGCCTTGCCACGCTTGTCGGTTCGGTCATGGTCTTCAAGCCCGATCCGCAGGGCGTCCTCGCGGGCGATGCGGCTTCCATCCGCACCATTCCCGCCGAGCAGCTCCGCCAGATCGTGCTGGAATCCGGCGCGGTGAAGCCCACCCAGCGAGTCGCGTCCGAATCCCCCACATGGGCCGGTTCCGATTCCTGGCGTTCGATCGGCACGCTCGAAAGCGAGGGGCTGCTGATCCGCATCGAGGCCCGCGAGAACCGCTTCGGTGAGCCCGTCATCGCCTACACCGCTATCGACCGCACCGGAACCCACCTCGCCACACGCATCACCATCGAGGACCTCAAGTCCCTCTTCCCCAAGCTCGACTGGGACTCCCTCACCGCCAGCGGCCCAGGACGCCTCATGCTCGCGGACGATCCCGACCGGCGCTGACCCGAACGAACATCCACGCGCCAGTCCCGATCTGCACCACATCCAGCGCGGCTCTATGATCGCCCCATGCCCGTGATCCTCCGGTGGCTGCTGCGACTTGGCCCCACAAACCCGATCGCCGTCCGCCTCGTGCAGAACGGCTCGCGCCGCACGCGCCACATGCTGATCCGCTCGGGCTACCTCGCGGCACTCATCATCGTCCTTCTCTGGCTGATCCTTGCCAAAGCCGGCTCCGGAGACCTCGACTACCGCACGCTTGCCGCCGTGGGCGCGTCGAGCTTCACCTTCATCGCCTACCTGCAGATCGCCCTGATCTGCGTCATCGCGCCCGTCTTCATGGCTGGCGCGATCGCGCAGGAAGCCAGCCCGAGGACCTGGGAAGTCCTGCTCACCACGCCCCTCGGACCTCTTGAGATCGTCCTGGGCAACCTGCTCGGACGGCTGTTCTTCATTCTCGCGCTCCTCTTTGCTTCGCTCCCCTTGTTCGCGCTCACGCAGTACTTCGGGGGCGTACCCGGCAAGTCGATCTTCGCCAGTTATCTCATCGCGGCGACCGCCGCGCTCGTCGTCGGTTCCATCGCCATCGCGCTCGCGGTCAGCCGCGTCGTCGGCAAGCGGTCCGTCTTCTTCTTCTATGTCGCGGTCGTCACCTACCTCGCCGTCACGATTGGTCTTGACTCATACCTCCGCAACAGTGGTATCAACCCCAACGGGCAAGGCGTCACGATCCTCACCGCCTTCAACCCCTTCCTCGCGCTCCGCGCCATGCTCTCCCCCTCTTCATACCCCACCGCCCCGCTCGGCACCTTCACCGGCATCCAGCACTGGCTCTACGTCCGCCCCGTCGCCACCTCCAACATCGGCGGCCTCATCCTCTCGCTCTTCTTACTCATCGCCAGCACCATCACCGTCCGGGCCGGCGGGCTTCAGACGATCGGGTCGGGGGCAAGCGGCATTCCCCTGCATAGGCGGATCTTCCGGCTGGGGGCCAAGGGCGCAGAGCACCGCCCGCCCCGCACGCCCTGGGCGAACCCCATCGCGTGGCGCGAAGCCGCGGCACGCAACGCCTCCCTCCCCAAGTCGATCGCCCGATGGTCCTTCATCGCGCTCGGCGGCCTCTTCGGCCTCGGACTGGTCTTCCTCTATCACAGCGGCTCGATGGCGCCCGCCTCGTTCCAGCTCGCACTGCTCACCACCGTCACCGCTGAACTCGGCGTCATCACGCTGCTGGCGATCACCATGGCGGCGACCGCCGTCACCCGCGAGCGCGAAGACGGCACGCTCGACCTGCTCCTTACCACACCCATCACCCCCAGCGCGTACCTGACCGGAAAGCTCCGCGGGCTCATCGCCTATCTGCTCCCGCTTCTGGCAGTACCACTCGGCACTGTCGCCTTCGCGTCGCTCTACGCCCTGACGGGCGGCCTCGGTCGCGAGGATGGAGCCATGATCACCTCCATCGCGCTCGCCAAGCAGTTCGCCCATCCCATCGTTTTGCCCGAGGCCGCGCTCATACTCCCCATCGTCGTCGTCCCGTTCATCGCCTTCTGCGCGATCGTCGGGCTTCACTGGTCGCTCAAAAGCAAAGGAACGCTCGGCTCCGTCGTTGCGTCGGTCGGTATCGTCGCGGCGGTCTCTGCCTTCGTCGGCCTGTGCGGGTGGCGGGCCGGCTCCGAGTTCGCCCTTCTCGGCCCCGCGTTGGCCGGGCTCAGTCCGGGCTCCGCGCTCTTTGCGACCATCAACCCTGCCGACATGCTCTCGCAGACCATCTCTTCGCACGATCTCACCACCGCGCGCGTCGCGCTTGCCATCGGCTGCTTCATCAGCGCGGGCGCGTACATCGGCATCGTCTACGCGGTGCACGCCGCGCTCGTGAAGAACTTTGACATGACGGTGCGGAAGCTGGCGGGCGTGAAGTGATCGCCGCATGGCGATCGACCCGTGCGGGCTTTTAGAACGTCTTGCGCAGGCGCGCCGTCGGGATGCCCAACTGCTCGCGGTACTTGGCGACGGTTCGACGGGCGATTTCCAGGCCGCGCCCCTTCAGTGCCTCGGCCAGGGCATCATCTGACAGCGGCTTGGACTTGTCCTCCTGATCGACGACCTCGCGCAGCGCCGCTTTGATCGCGTCCCACGAGATGTCCTCTCCGCTCTCCGTCTGCGTGCCGCCGGTGAAGAACCCGCGGAGAGGGACGACGCCCCGTGGCGTCATGACGTACTTCTCGGCGACGGCGCGGCTGACGGTGGCGACGTGGATGCCCAGCTTCTCAGCGACCTGCGTCATCGGCAATGGCTTGAGCGACTGAGGCCCGAAATCGAAGTACTCGCGCTGCGCATCGATGACGGCCTCGATGACGCGGAGGAGCGTGCGTTTGCGCTGCTCGACCGCGTCGATGAGCCACTGCGCGTTCCCGATGTTCGTCCGGATGAACTCGCGGTCACGCTGCGGCATCGACCTGTCACGCGTCAGCTTCGCGTACTCGCGATTCACCTGAAGATTCGGCAGACGCGCATCGTTCAGATACGCGTAGTACCGATCCTGGTCCTCGTCATACTCAATGAACCCATCCGGCACGATCGGTGTCGCCTCTTCGGGCGCGAGCCGACGCGCAGGCGAGAGCGAGAGACGACGCAGCAGCACCAGCCCCTGCTTGATCCGATCCATCGAGAGACCGCTGCGATCGACAATGCGAGGCAGGCGGTTGTTCATCAGATCATCGAGAAAGTCCGACGCCAGGAGACGTGCCGCGTGGATCACCTGCGCTCGCTCTTCCTGATCGTCCCACGCCCCCACCACATCGTCCGCGGTCTCCCCATCCTCGATCGCATCCAACTGCAGCAGCAGGCACTCACGGGCATCGCGCGCGCCGACACCGGCGGGCTCAAGAAAGAGTTGCACGGCCTTCAGCGCACGCTCCAGAAGCTCCGAAGCTTCCGCCCGCCGGAGCGCGGGTGGCAGTCGCTCAACCAACTCCCCCGTCCCCGCCCGCAGATACCCGTCCCCATCGAGGTTGTCGATGATGAACTCTCCGTACGGACGCAGCGCCTCATCAACCTCCACCACGCCCCACTGGGCCCGCAACTGCTCGGCGATGCTCCCCTGCCTCGCCGGAGCCGACGCCATCGCCTCCATCTTCGCGTCGATCTCTCCGCCATCGCGAACGCGCGAGAGGCCCTCGAACTGGCCATCGAGCTGCGGCCCGCCCTCGTCGAACGAGTTCTCAACCGCCTCCGGGTTGCTCTCCTCAAACCCCTCCAGCCGCTCGAACGAGTCAGCATCCTCCCCCTGACGTTCCTCCGACTGCCCCTCGCGGCCATCGCCGGAAACAGACGCCCCATCCGAAGCGCCGGCACCACCGGCGTCCGCCTCGGCCGACGAGCCCGGCTCCAGGATCTCCAGTGTCGGGTTGTTCTCGAGCTCCTGCTCGATGCGCTCCTCCAGCTCCGCGAGCGGCATCTGGAGGATCTCCATCGACTGGATCATGCGCGGCGCCAGCTTCATGTGCTGGCCCATCCGCATGTGTTGTGAGGCCTCAAAGCGCATGGGAGCGGCTCATGGGGTTCGGACGCGATCCGTCGCGCCGGTCGAAGTCCGACCACCGACGCCCTCGTGGCGCCGCGCGGCTCCGACATTCGGCATCATACGTCCTTCCGAACCCGGCCCGGGCGGTTCACTGATCGTGCCCGGCGAACTCGGGAAGTTCGTGCCCCGCATCGCGCAGCGTCTTCTCACGCCGCGCCAGTTCCATGTCCGCGTCCACCATCATGCGGGCGAGTTCCTCGACCGTGGTGGTCGGGACCCATCCGAGCTTCTTCTTGGCCTTGGTGGGGTCGCCGAGGAGCAGATCAACCTCCGCCGGGCGCAGATACCGCGGATCGAACTGAACGAAGTCCTTGAAGTGCAGCCCGGCGTGCGCGAACGCCAACTCCGCGAACTCACGGACGCTGATCGTCTTCCCCGTCGCCACGACGTAATCGTCGGGCGTCTCCTGCTGCAGCATCATCCACATCATCTTGACGTAATCGCCCGCGAAGCCCCAGTCGCGCTTCGAGTCCAGGTTGCCGAGGAAGACCTTGTCCTGCAGGCCCATCTTGATCCGACCTACCGCGCGCGTGATCTTGCGGGTGACGAACGTCTCGCCGCGCCGGGGGGATTCGTGGTTGAACAGGATGCCGCACGAGGCGTGCAGCTGGTACGACTCGCGATAGTTCACCGTGGCCCAGTGCGCCATCATCTTCGCGCACGCGTACGGGCTCCGAGGGTAGAACGGCGTCGTCTCTTTCTGGGGCGTCTCCACCACCTTGCCGTACTGCTCAGAGCTCGAGGCCTGGTAGTACCTCACCTGCTGCCCAGAGCGGTCCTGGAAGTTCCGCACCGCCTCCAGCAGCTTCAACGCGCCCATCGCCACGGTCTCGGCCGTGTAGATCGGCATGTCAAACGACACACGCACGTGCGACTGCGCGCCGAGGTTGTACACCTCGTGCGGCTTCACATCGTTCATCAGCTTGTCCAGCACGTTCGCGTCGCACAGATCCCCGTAGTGCAGCTTCAGGTTCCCGCCCTTGATGTGCGGGTCCAGATAAATATGGTCGATCCGACCCGTGTTGAACGAGGACGAGCGACGGATGATCCCGTGGACCTCATACCCCTTCCCCAGCAGAAACTCCGCCAGGTAAGAACCGTCCTGGCCCGTGATACCCGTGATCAACGCACGCTTCTGCTCGCCCATGGCTCGTTCTTCCCTTCGCTTGCACGCCTCTTCAACAATCCGCGTTCGCCCCATGTTCGGGCAGTGCCGCACAACCGAGGCGGGATCATTCATAGCCCGCCCGGACTTCCCAAGTTCTCACGTTTCGGCAAGATACCGCCCCGGCTGTGGCGGATTCTCCCTCTCCGCGCCCCACAAACCTCACTCACCCTCCCGAACCACACCACGCGGCATCGACCACCCCTCCACCCGGAACGCCGGCACCTCATACAAACCCAGGTCCCGCACCGGCTTCCCACGCGACACCGTCACACACGTCAACGCCCCCAACCCCACACCCACCGCCGAAACCGCCACACCCCCCCCCCCCCCCCACCTTCCACCCCCCACACGCCCCACACGCCCGACACCCACAAGCCCGACCCCATCTCGTCCGACCACACGCGCTGCCACCAGCGTGAGCACGATCAGCACGAACGGCTCCACATACCGATGCCAGACCTCGTGCGTCCCCGCGAGCGCCGCGGCATACCCCACCACCGCAGCGAGCACGATCCAGCGATCGCGCCGCGACAACCCGCCCAGCATCAACATCAACACCCCGCCCCCGATCCCCGCGAGCACGCACAGCACGATCGAACGATCCATCACCTCCGGCCCGATCTTCACGAGGTTCCACAGCCCCGTCCACCGTCCCGCGCTCTGGTCATAGGTGCTCGGCACCGCGAGCGCGGAACCACACCCGACAAGCACGCCAAGCGCGATCGCCGGAGCGTTCGAAGCCGCAACCCGCGACAAACCGCGCCACGCCATAGCCGCGTAGGCCGGCGCAAACACGCCGAACACCGCGAGCACAAACGCCGGTGCTGCCGGGTTCAACCCCTGGTGCCTCAGAAAGTACGGGGGCGTCAGGCCCCCCCACTGCCACACCAAGGCGCCAAACGGAATCAACGCGAACGCCGCCGCCACAAGCACCGCGCCCACGCGGCACATCCCCCCCGCAAAGTCCCCGATCACGAGACCCCGCACATCCCACGCCTCACGCCGATTGGGCTCGCTCTCGCGAGAGCCGAGATACGCCGCAGCGAGCGCGGGCCCGAGCGTCCAGAGATGAACCTGCCTGACCATCACCAACGCCGCGAACGCGCAGGCAAACGCCACGAGCGACTTCCACCCCACACGCCCCGAGAGCGCGATCAGCAGACAGGCGACAACACCCAGCCACCCGGCGTTGTCCGGCAGCAGCCATACGCCGGGGAAGAAGAGATACATCGAGCCCACGAGCGGCAGCATCATCACCGCCGCGACCCGCACCCCCACGCGACGCGCCGCCGCTGCCCCCAGCACGACCAGCAGCCCGCCGGTGAAGAGCGAACCCAGGACTTGCAGCACCGCCCGTTCGGTCCCCACCACCTGCGCTGCCGCCGCGAGAACAACGTGATACCCCGGTGTGGTCGCCGAGAGATAGTTCCCGAACTCCATGCGGGGCCATTGCTGGGCGAACCGGACAATCGCCGGCTCGTGATAGTTCAACTGATCGAACGCGCCCCGCCCGCCATACTCACCAGTTGCGATCAGCACCCACGCCGGAAGCAGCGAGAGCAACGCCGCGCCAAGGCCGACCAGCAACGCCAGCCCCCAGCCGACAGGCCTGTGTCGGTCCGAAGGGCCGAGCCCGCCTGAAGGCCCGGGCCCGCCAGCACCGCTGGCCAGAAGATGTCGCTCACGATCCGCCATGCACGGACTCTATCGGTCCGCGCTGGGATACCGATCGAACAAGACCCGAGCCGAGGACCATTCCCTGAGATCCTCACACTTCCCGCTCGCCCCGTACCCCGAACGGCCGAAGAATGATCCGTAGGAGGGCCACACTGGTGCGCAATCCGGCGGGCAACCTCGGCCTCACCGTGGCGATGACCATCGCCGCGTCGATCTCTCTCACACTCCACACCTTCACGTCACACGCCGACTCCCACACCCCTCGCATCATCTCCGAGGCCGACTACACCTCGCGTCTCCGTGCCATGTGGCTCGCCGAGTCCATCGCGACGTGGACGGGGCTCCGCTCTGAGGGCAAGGTCACCGTCCCCCCGTTCCTCACCGATGCCGACTGGGGCATCAACCTCGGCAAGGGGCCGCTCGAGTTTGTTCTCTCCCTCGACCCCTGGCCCAGCGATGACGATACCGATGTCGAGTACCTCGCCCTGCACGCCATGACCCTCGGCGGCACGCCGTGGATCTCCGGCCAGACGCTCGCCGACACCTGGCTCGCCCACATGGACGACGAGTACCTCTGGGTCTCGAACCTCCGCGCCCTTGAGCTCATGCGCCGCAACGTCACGCCCCCGTCCACGGGCCTTCCCTGTGCCAATCCCTTCTGGCTGAAGATCGACGCGCAGCTCACGACCGAGTTCTACGGCGCGCTCGCGCCCGGCTCGCCGGAAGTCGCGCTCCGCCTCGCGGACATCCACATCGCCAACACCTCCCGGGGCCACGCCTCGCACGCCTCGCAGTTCCACGTTGCGCTGTACGCGCTCGCCGCGGACTACGACCCCTTGCTCCCGCTGCGAGACCGGATTCTCCTGCTCGTCGATCGGGCCAGAGCCCTCATCCCCGACACCTCCAAGGCGTCGGACATCATCGACACCGTTCTCGCCGATTACCTCGACAACCCCGACAAGAACAACTGGGAGCGCACCCGCGACCTCGTCTATGAGCGCTACCAGCTCAACGCCGAGGCCAACGGCTTCAAGTACCGCCAGTGGACCGAGTCCAGCGTCAACTTCGCGACGGGGCTCATCGCGCTCCTCTACGGCGAGGGGGACTTCCTCCGCACCATCCAGATCGGCACGCTCAGCGGCTGGGACTCGGACAACGGCACCGCCACGATGGGCGGGCTTCTTGGGCTCATGCTTGGGCGCGACGCCCTCATCACACAGATCGAGAGCACGCTCGGCCTCACGCCCGGCTCGCTCGTCCTCTCCGATCGCTACGACATCGAACGCACACGCAACAACCTGCCCGATCGGACACCCGGCGATGATGGCGCACTCGACTCCTTCGCGAGCATGGCCGAGCGGATGATGCCCCTCGTCCGCGCGGCCGTCAACGAATCGGGCGGGTACGCCGACGAACGCTCACCCGTCATCGTCCTCCCGCGCCCCGCGGAGAACCCGCCCGACCAACTCAACCCCATCACCGATCTCTGGCTCTCGAGCGCGACCACCCGCGTCCGCCTCGCCGGCGGCGTCGTCACTACCACCACCTCGCACGTCGGCGCGCCGCCATCCGGGCGCGGCTCCGGTGCCAAGGCCCGCTTTGCCAACACCATCGAGCACGACGGCTCGGGCCTCGACATCCTCAACGACAGCGAACGCCTCTTCTTCTCGACCCAGGGCGCGCCCGTCACGCCCGGCTCGCCCATCACGCTCTCCGTGCTGTATGACAGAGGCGTGCTGATCGACCGTGTCCGATTCATCGAGGGCGATCACTTCGACGCCTCGTCCCCTCCCGACGGCGGGTGGTACGAGACCTTCAACGTGCAGGTCCGCCTCGGGCTCGGCGCGGGCGCGACCTGGATCGCCATCAACGACGCCCCGCTCACCCAGCTCACGCTCCGACCCTTCGAGATCATCGATGTGCCGCTCCCCACTCCGATGGTCGTCACCGGCGTGCGCATCGTCGGCACGCCCGGCGGCTCGGCCTCCCCCTTCATCACCTGCGCCGAACTCGACGGGCTTGCGCCCCCCTCGCTCATCACGCGCGGCTCATTCGATCTCAACGGAGACGGGCGCGTGGACGCCGAGGACCTCCACACCTGGCACACCACGACCGACACCGCCCTGCGCGACCTCAACGGCGACGGCATCGCCGACAACGCCGACCGCGAGTATCTCGAAGCCGCCGTGCGCTGGCTCGAACACGTCGACATGGCTTCGGGCCGACGCCCCTGACTCGCGGCTCTTGCTGCTACGCTGGCTTCGTCATCACGACGATCTCACCCGGCGATGACGCCATCACGCGCGCGCCGTCGTCACCGGCCGCGGCGAGCAGCCGGCGGACCGGCTCGTCGAGCGGCTCATCGGAGAGTTCAAAGGTCGAGTGATGGATCGGGAGCAGGAACCTCGCGCCGATCGACGTGAACATCCGCCAGACCTGCTCGGGCGTGGCGTGCATGTGCTCCCACGGGTCGTATGCGCCGATGCCGAACGCCGCGACATCGATCGGGCCGACCAAGTCGTGTGCCCGCGCGAACGACGTTGTGAAGGCGGTGTCACCGGCGAAGAGGATCGAGCCCTCCGGGTGTTTCACGGCGTAGGCGAGCGTGCCTCGTCCGCGATCGAGCACGAGCCGCGCCCCCCAGTGGGCGGCCTCCAGGGCGTGGATGGTCGCCCCGCCCTGCTCGTACGAGGCGCCGGGCGCGAGCTCGATCACCCGCGCGAACCCGTGCGGCACCAGCGACGCACACCGGAGCGGCGTCACGACCGTGGTGCGATCCGACGCCAGGCCTTCGAGCGTGGGGCGATCGAGATGGTCGAAGTGGGCGTGCGTCAGCAGCAGCAGGTCCGAGCCCGCCAGCGACCCCGGCGCGACCGGCGCGGGCGCGCGACGCGAGAGCCCCCACGTCCGGCCGAGCAGGCGCGGGCCGATCCGCTCAGAGAGCACCGGATCGACCACGATCGTGATCGGTCCGAGCGTCGCCATCACCGACGCGTGCCCGAGCCAGATCAGGGCCATCCCGTGGGGCGCGAGTTCGGACAAGAGGTCTCGCACCTCGGCGGGCGGCCTTGCCGAGCCCGCGTTCGCCAGCACGCCCCGACGGAGGAACGAGCCGAGCAGCTCCGGCGGATAGCGCCGGAGCCCCGAGCGGATCGCCCGTGTCGAGAGTCTCAGCCCGCCCAGAGCGCCTGCGCCTCTCTGGGCGGGGTGATCCGCGCCCGCCGGGCGTCGCCGAGACTCGTCGGATGGGCGCACGGGGCTGGGCATGGCCATCTCAGCGTAGACTGCCCTTGTGATCTCCGACGTGCTGACGTGGATCTCGCTCTCGCTGCCGCTCCTCCACTGGGGCTTGGTGATCACGCTGGCGCTTCGCATCCTGTCGAAGCGCAGGCCCCCCGGCGTCTCGATCGCGTGGCTGCTCGTGCTCGCGATCGTGCCGTTTCTCGGCGCGGCGGTCTATCTGCTCTTCGGCGAGGCGTGGCTCGGCGCGTCGCGCATCAGGCGGTCGCTCTCCGCCGAGCGACCGGTGCGTAGGTTGATGGAACGCGTCGAGCGGCGCGCGGGCGCGGAGATCCATGAGCTGCCCGAGTGCGTCGAGTCTGTCGCGCTCGTCGGCATGGCGACCGATGCGATGCCGGTCGTCGGCGGCAACGCCGTCGAGATCCTCGACGGCGCGGACGAGGCATTCCCCGCGATCATCCGGGACATCGACGAAGCCCAGCGATCCATCGAGCTGCTCTTCTATATCTGGGAGCCGCGCGGGCGCGTGCTGGAGGTCGAACGGGCGATCGAGCGTGCCGCGGCGAGGGGCGTTCACTGTCGGGTGCTGGTGGACGCGACCGGGGGCGCGTCGTTCTTCGGTTCCGGCTCGCCTCGCCGGTTGCGAGAGGCGGGGGTCGAGGTCGAACGGGCGTTGCCTGTGAAGTGGCTGCGGGCCCATCTCTCGCGGATCGATCTTCGCAACCACCGCAAGCTCGTGATCATCGATGAGCAGATCGGATACACGGGCAGTCTGAACATGGCGGACCCGAAGCACTTCAAGGTCCGGGCGGGTGTGGGCGAGTGGGTCGATGTCATGGCTCGCGTGCGCGGGCCCGGGGTCGCGACGCTGTCGGCCGTGTTTGAGTCTGACTGGATGATCGAGACCGCGCGCACCTGCCCCGAGGCGATCGCGCGCGAGTCGATCGCGCAGCAGGTCGGGAACGTCGAGATGCAGGTGGTGCCCTCCGGCCCGCGTTCGCACCAGGAGACCATCCATCGCATGCTGATCCAGGGCGTTCACGAGGCCCGGCGCGAACTGGTTTTCACCACGCCCTACTTCACGCCGGATGAGGCGATGATGGCCGCGCTCGTGACCGCGGCGCAGCGGCGCGTCGGCGTGACGCTGATCGTCCCCGAGCGGGTGGACAGCCGCCTCGTCGCGCTCGCTTCCAGCGCGTACTACCAGGATCTTCTCGACGCGGGCGCGAGGATCATGCTCTATCAAGGAGGGTTGCTGCATGCCAAGACCGTCACGATCGACGGCACGATCGCGATGCTCGGGACGGTGAACATGGACCGGCGGAGTTTCGGGATCAACTACGAGTTGAGCGTGTTTCTGTATGACGCCGCGGCGTGCGCGCGATTGCGCGAGGTGCAGCAGCACTATCTGCAAGAGAGTGTGGAGATCACCTCGACGGACTGGGCTCGGCGCAGCCGCGTGAGGAGACTGGTGGAGAACGGCGTGCAGCTGCTCTCGCCACTGCTGTAGGTGGATCGTTGCGCGGCGAGAGACTCAGCCGGGTGGGGCGCGGGAGGGGGGTTGAGGCGAAGGGGCAGAAGGACAGAGGGGCAAAGGGATAGAGGGGGATGATGCAGAATCGGGTGGCATGGCTGCGCTTGCGCAGCCATGTGGGGAGTCCGGTGAGGGCGATGATGCGCTTTGAGCGCATGTGTGTTCATCGGAGCATGCCTGCACTTGGGAGTCCGCATCGTCCTTGGGGGACGATGCGGGTGGAAGGTCCTGAAGAGCGCCAGCCGGGTCAACCGGCTGGCTTGGAGACTCAGACATCCGCTCACTCACGTTCGCGGTTCTATGAGAGGACGAGGCATCGCGGTTGTTCGCGCCGGTCGGCTCAGCACATGCCTGCACTTCGTGCAAGCATGCCACCCGGGAGGGGGAGGTGGTATCCATCGGCACTGGTTCCGGTTCTTGACGCTGCGCGTCAGAACCGGGAACCAGTGGCACCCGAGAGTGGTCCGGGGCGGACCTCGATGGCACGGGGCTGGCATCGCGTTCGCGTTTGAGTGTGTGGATGAAGCGCAGTGTGGTGGGGTCGATGGGGATTGCGGGGTAGGCGCGGGCGATGCGGTAGAGGAGCCATGAGGCCTTGCGGGCGTCGGTGCGTTGGCGTTGGCGGATGTGGAGGGCTTCGGTGGAGCGGCCGAGGGGTTCGTTGGATTCGGCATCGACGTGGGCGCGGAGGGTGAAGGAGAGGGAGTTCACAGCATCGGTGAGGAGGCAGGCGGCGGAGACGCGGGCGCGGCGGTATGCGGCCTGCTCGATCTGGTCGAGCATGGTCTGGGTTTCGGCGAGTGCGATCCACGCGCTGAGTGCGTGGACGGTTGTGTTGTTGTTGGCGGCGACATCGGCGAGTGAGGCGTAGGGAGAGACGATGTCGTTGAGGACATCGTGGATCTGCTCGGGAGAGGGGTTGAAGGGGATGATGCGGGGGATGCCGCGGACGGAGACGGGGGAGCGGGAAGGGGCAGAGGGAGGGGGAGAGGGGTTGCGGGGCTTGCGGTTGGTGCCGCGGGTTTTGCGGTATTGAGGATCTGCCCACTCTGCATCGTCGAGTGTGTGGCGTGGGGGGGAAGCCGGAGGGACAGAGGGAGTGGGAGCACTGACCCGAAGCGGGTCAGTGTCACGGGAGATGGAATCACCGCTCTGGCCCGCCTCGGCGGTGCCACCCATGAGGACACCGCTCTGTAGAGCGGTGCCACCAGGAAAGGAGTCCCCAAGAGTTGTCGCGGTGTGGGCGACCATGAGTACGGGTAATGTACGTCATGGTGAGGGGTGTGTCAATGGGTTTTGTTTGGTATGTGGAAGATTGATGGAAGTCATTGGGGGGAAGGGGGATGCAGAAGGCATGGTGGGGGGAGGGAAGGGTGGCGCGAGGGTGAAGGTGAAGCGCAAGCGGGCCAGCGGGGCATTGCGGCCCGACGGGGCGTCACTTGCTTGATTTTCTGCGGTTGTCTTCTTTGCAGAGCATCTGGCAGTTTGCTGCGACGGTCTTGCCGCCTTTGCTCCATGGCGTGGCGTGGTCGGCCTCCATCTCTTCGATGGCAAAGGGCTTCCTGCATTTCGCGCACTTTCCCTTCTGCCGCTGGTATGCCTCACGCTTCATATTGGGAGTGAACGCGCGGATGTTCAGATGCCATTCATCGCCGCTCAGTACAAACGGGTAGATCCCCGGCTTGCTCGTCACGTCCTCATCTTCCATGAGGTCCGCGACCTGCTTCTCTAGTCTTTTGGGGTCCAGCGCCTTCTTTCCAAACTCGTTGAAGAGCGGCCCCCACGCCACACCCTTCATCTCTTTGCGGTAGGTCGGGAAGGTCGCCTTGGCCCAGTCGATGACGCTGCGGAAGTGGTTCCAGAGGGCGACGGCGCTGGGGTCGTGCTGGTGCTTGCCCATGTACTCTTCGATCGTCTTGACGCCCTCGGCCTCCGCGTGCCACTCGATCGCGGTTTCAAGGTATTCCTGACGTATGGCGACGCCCTTGAGGTAGTCGCCCGCGAGGCCGTAGGCGGGGCAGCCGGTCTTGCTGAAGTAGCGTTTGGCGTCGGCGGTCCACGGCCCGGCATAGACGGCGTTGCGGAGTTCCTGCTCGGTGAGTTTCTCGCCCGCGATGTTGATGGTGCGGAACCAGTCCAGGCGCTCGCTGTCGGTGCCGGAGCAGAAGTAGACCATGCACTCATAGTCGAGGATCTGCTTGCGGTGGTCGTCCTGCTGGTTGTTGAAGTAGAGCCCGTCGATGGAGAAGTCGCCGTTCACGTATTGGCAGATTGAAAGGGTACGCTGCTGGCCGTCGATGACTTCGTAGTTGCCATCGTCGCGGACGGACCAGTACATGACGTTGAGGGGGAAGTTCCGGCGGACGGTGTCGATGACGGCGTTGCGCTGCTTGTCCTTGTAGATGAACTCTCGCTGGTAGGGGGGGCGGACGTCGAGCTTGCCGCCGAAGGCGCGGACGCCCTCTTCGGCATTGTCGAGATAGCCAGCGGCGAGTTGGCGGACGGTGATGCGGTGGAGGTCAATCTTCATTTGCTCTGCTTCTTTCGGCGGATGAGGATCCGGCCGTACTTCAATCTGCCATTGATATACGGGCCATCCTTGTTGCTCGCAGACGGGATGCCTGCAAGCCCTCTGATATTCCCCGCTATCAGACCAATGATCTCGAACTGCTCAGGATTGTGGTGCTCAAGGAACGTCACCGGGACTCCCATTACGCCGTCAAAATCCATCGGTATGTTCTTGTACGCAGACACTTCCACCGCGTCATAGTTGTCGAATTTCGGATATGCTTTTTTGTCGAAAGTCTTGTACAGCGTGAGGTCTTCGTGCCGCTTGGCAATGTCGAGGTTCGTGAACCAGCAGGCGTTTCCGAGACTGCGCCAGTTGGTGCCATTCTCGTCTCGCCAGCTTCTCGTTCCGCGCATTTCGTAGTGATCTGGAACAACAAAAGCCACCGGGTGCGTGTTCCCCAGCCAAATTCTGTTATCCCGGATCAGCGTGAAGATCTCCCGATATGTGATCGCGTTGTGATTGCCAATAATGATGAACTTCTTGCCGCTTTCCACCAACTGCGCCACGTACTCCCTGAACAGGGAGAAGGGCGGGTTGGTGACGACGATGTCCGCTTCCTTCAGGAGCGCGATGCACTCCTTGCTGCGGAAGTCGCCGTCGCCGTCCAGCATCTTTTTATCGAGCTTGGTAAACCCCGGGACGCTTCCGCCCGGCGTCAACTCGCCGCTGTAGATCAGCCGAAGGCCGCGACCGCTCTCGTTCTGGCTGAAGAGGTCGGGGTCTGCGTTGCGATAGCAGGTCGTGATGAGCCGCTTGAGTTTCAGATCGTGGAACTTCCGCGAGAAGTAGCGGAAGAAGTTGCTGACTTTGGGGTCGTCGCAGTTGCAGAGGACCGTCTTGCCCGCAAAGTGCTTGGTGTAGTGCTTGAGTTCCTTCTCGATGTCGGGGAGTTGCGTGTAGAACTCGTCTTGCTTGGTTGCTTTGGCGGCGTGGAGACTGCGATTCAGGTTCTTGGGCGCGGGTGGCTTGGCTGGTGCGCGCTTTCGAGGCGGTTTCGGCATGGCGTCGATGGTACCTCATAGATTTCTATCGGGCAAAGATGGTGTGGTTGAGTACGGCCGAGCTTGTGCCCGGGGATTCCTTGAAGGCGGATGCGCTGTTGCTCGGAACGGTTGGCTCAGAACATGCCTGCGCACGCGCTGGCGTGCCACCCCGTGCGCTTGGCTGTGGATCGGGGCTGTGTGTGCGATGGAGGTGGCGGTGGGGACGGGGGATTGAAGAAAAGTCGCGTGAGGACCAAGGGGTGTGTTTGCGGGTTTCGTTGATGATGATGTCGGGGCATGTCGCCGGGAGGCGAGCCCGGGCACGCGGGAGTGTTTCCCGCGAACACACGAAGAACAACACACGGTTCCTTACCAGGAGGTCTCACATGTCCGCCAAGATGTCAATCCGTACGCTCGTTGCCGCACTCGCCATCACCACGCTGCCTCAGATCGCTCTGGCCGGCCCGCTCACTCCTCCGGACGGGATGCCCGGCCCGACGATGAAGACGCTGGATCAGGTTGAGCCGCGTCGTCCGATCAACATGGACACGGTTCCCGGCGACGGCACCGCGTTCTACATCATCAACCAGAGCGGCAGCTACTACCTGACGGGGATGGCGATCGTGACCGGGGACATCGTCGCGATCCAGGTGAATGCTCCGAACGTTGTGATTGATCTGAACGGCTTCATGGTTGTTCGGGCGACCCCTGCGGCGTCGACCAAGCCGCTGATCCGCGTCAGCAACTCGGCTTACGGCGACGTGACGATCAAGAACGGGACGATCCGGAACGCCGGCGGGCACGGGATCGAGCTTGCGGGTCCGAACTGCCGCGTCGAGAACGTGACGGTGACGACTCCGGGCGGTCACGGGATCTACGCCTATGGCGCACGCAACCAGGTCCTGAACTGCATCATCGACACCCCGAAGATGGACGGCATCAACGTCGGTGACGAGGCGATCGTGATGAACAGCCAGGTCCAGGGCTCGACCACGCACGGCATCACCGCCGGCGCGAACTCCGAGGTGCGCTCCAGCAGGGTGAAGACGGCCGGCCAGAACGGCATCAACGTCGGTTCAGGCACACTCGTGCAGGACTGCACGGTGAGCACGGCGACGGCCTTCGGCATCGCGGCCCAGTTCAACACCGGGACCCAGCGGTTCATCAACAACACGGTGACGAACTGCGGCTCCGGCGGCATGCGGATCTACTCGACGAGCCAGGTTGTCGGCAACACCGTCAACCTCACCGGCCTGAACGTGCCGGGCCTGACGATCTTCAGCGACGGCAGCCGCGTGCAGAACAACCTGTTCATCGGCGGCAGCCACGCGGTGACGATCGATGCCTCGGGCGACGACAACCTGGTGTTCGGCAACCAGGCGGTGAACCCCGGCACGGGCAACGGGTTCGGCAGCGTGAACGTTGCGAACAACCAGGTCGGCCCGATCGTGACTGCGGGCGGGACGATCGCCTCGACGAACCCGTTCGCGAACTTCAGCCACTGATCGGCTGCTGAGAGTCGAACGCCTCCCATGCACGCACCCGACGGACCTCCGCGGGTGCGTGCGTTCTTTTTGTGGGTGGATGAGCGGGGCGATTCACTCGCTGTCGGTGCGTGCCTCGCGCTCGAGTTCGAGGGCGAGGGCCTTGCCGAAGTGCTCGAACTCGGCGAGGGTGTTGTAGAGCTGGGCGGAGATGCGTGTGAAGCGCGTGCCGCAGTCGGGGAGGGCCCAGACGGGGACCTGGATGCGGTGCTCGTCGACGAGGCGGTCCTGGAGGGGATCGCCGAAGACGGTTCGTGTGTTCCTGGCGGCGGCGGGGAGCGCGGGGAGGAGGATGGTGGCCATGGAGGGGAGCATGTCTTCGGGCGCGGGGGGCGCGAGGCCGGTGGCCTTGCAGACGGCGGCGCGTCCCTTGACGACGAGGTCGTGGTTGCGCTTCATGAGGGCAGGGATTCCGCCGGGGAGGACCTTGTCGAAGAAGTCGAGTGCGGCGGGGACGGCCAGGAGCGCGGAGTAGTCGGAGGTTCCGACGTAGTCGAACTCGGCGAGGAAGGGGGCGCGATCGTCGCGGACGTTGTGGACGCGGCTGGAGAGGGAGATCGGCCTGAAGCCCTTCTGGAGCCCGGGTTGGACGTGGAGGAAGGAGGAGCCCTTGGGGCTGGAGACCCACTTGTGGAAGTCGGCGACGTAGTAGTCCGCGCCGAGGTCGGTGACGTCGAGGGTGACCTGGGCGGGGGCGTGCGCGCCGTCGATGAGGACGCGGATGCCCCGCGCGTGGAGGAGGTCGGTGAGTTTCTTGACGGGGAGGATGATGGCCGTCGGGCTTGTGATGTGCGAGATGATGGCGAGCCGGGTGCGGGGCGTAACTGCGGCCATCACGGCGTCGATGACCTGCTGCTCGTCGGTGATGGGGAAGGGGACCTTGGCCTTGACCGTCTTCGTGCCCAGCCGCTCGGCCATGCGTCCGAGCTCGTTGATGGCGGACATGTACTCGTGCGTGTTGACGAGGATCTCATCGCCGGGCTTGAAGTCGATGTTCTGGAGGACGGTGGCGATGGCGACGGTGGCGTTGGGCGCGAAGGCGAGGTCCTTGGGCGCGCAGTTGACGAACGCGCCGACGCGCTCGCGGACGACGTCGGTGAGGCGTTCGAGGTGCTGCATGAAGAAGCGGACGGGCTCGCGTTCCATCAGCGCGCGGATCTCGTTCTGCGCGTCGATCACGACTTCCGGGCATGCGCCGTAGGAGCCGTGGTTGAGGAACGTGATCGCGGGGTCGAGGCGCCAGTGTGTGGCGAACTCGGACCGAGAGGGCCGGGTGGAGGTGGTCGTCTTCACGGGTGGGCACCGGGATGTTGGACGCTCAGCCGTTCACGTCCAGGATCCGTCCCGCGTGAACCGCTGTCGCCACTGTATTCCTATCGGCGGGGTGGCGGTAGAGCGGCACAGTTTGAGAGGCGGATTGCGTGCTTGCGCGCGGCGCGGGCTCGGTGAAGTCGATGCCGCCGGGCACCTTGGCGGCGACGAGAGAGGCGAGGCGAGCATCGGTGAGGGGTGCCGCGCCGGGAGCGGCGGCGGATGCGGGAGCGGGCTTTGAGGGCTCGAAGCCGTCGGCGACGGGACCGATGCGGGCGATGGTGCCTTCCTGCTGGAGGGGCTGGCGGCGCACAGCCGGAGAGGCGGGCGCGTAGGTGCGGCCGAGCAGGCCTGGCCTTGAGAGGGGCGTCATGCCCTGACCGAGAGAAGGGTCGATGCGGTCCATCGATGGAGAGTCTACACGGCGGTGAGAGGTTGGCCACGTCCGCTCGTGGTTACCCACACGTCACGCACGCTTGAGGGGTAAAGAGGCGAGGGCGAGGGTGTATGCGGAGGTGGATCTGCCGGCGGTCGGGGTCAGTCGCGGCCCGCGCCCTCGAGGACTTCGGCGATCTCGTATCCCCGGGCGTCGTTGCGGGCGAGGGCGTGCTCGCGCGCGTCCATGCCTTCGGCGTCTTTGGTCCAGACGGCTGCGCCGTGGTCGAGGAGGGCGAAGACCATGTCGATGTTGGCCTCGGCGGCGGCGAGCATGAGGGGCGTGCGGCCCTTGTCGTCCTGGGCGTTGAGGTTGGCGCTCGCGCTCGCGAGCGTCGCGATGAGATCCGCCGGTGTTCCCTCGCGCTCGGCGGCGACGAGGAGCACGGCGGTGGCGATCTCGGCGCGCGAGACGGCGGGCACGGTCGCGAGCGCGGAGGCGAGGTCGGGCGCTTCCATCGACGCGAGGTAGTCGGGTGATGGAACCAGGGGCTTGGGTACTTCGGGGGCGGGATCCGCTTGGCGGGGCGGCTCGGAGATGGGCTTGGGATCGGCGGCGGGCTGGTCGGGCGATTGGGGCACTGGATCAGCAGGGCCGGTTGCGCTGGGGGGTGAGTCGGGGTTGTTGGACTGCTGGGGTGAGTTGTACTTGAGGGCGAGGGTGATCAGCCCGGCGACGACGACGAGCCCGACGATACCCAGGATTGGAGAGGGAACGGGCTGGCGTGATTCGGACATGGGACCTCCGTCGCGATCGCGGGCTCCGCGTGCCCGGCTGCGTTCGCGCTGACAGCGTGAAGGATAGTGCCGATGCGGGGACGGGGCGTGTGATCAGTCCTGCTCGGGGAGGAGCTCGGCGGCGGCGCGTCCGAGGGCGTCGTCGCGGCTCTGGGCCCAGTCGCGGGCGGTGCGGCCGAGACGGTCCTTGACGCTGGTGTCGGCTTTGGCGGCGAGGAGGGCCTTGATGCTCTCGACATCGCCACGATCGGCGGCCCGCATGAGGGGCGTGAGCCCGTCGTTGTCGGTGAGGTTGGGATCCGCACCGGCGGCGAGCAGCAGGGAGAGGACACCGGAAGAGTCGGGTGCGGCGGCGGCCATAGCGACGGGGGTTGCGCCGGAGTTGTCGGCCCAGTCGATGGTGGCGCGGGCTCCGGCGTCGAGGAGGGCCTTGACGCGGTCCATGCTTCCGGCCTGTGCGGCGATGAAGAGGGCGGTCTGGCCCCACTTGTTGCGTGCGTCAACGTTCGCGCCGGCGTTGAGCAGGGCGCGGAGACGGTCGAGATCGCCTCGGGCGGCGGCGAGCATGGTGGCCGTCCAGCCGTCGTCGCCTCGCGCATCGACGCGCGCGCCCTTGTCGAGCAGGGCATTGATGGTTTCGGCGTTGCCCCATCCCGCGGCATAGATGATGGCGGTGCGCCCGTCGCTGGAGCGGGTTTCGAGGGATGCGCCGAGTTCGAGGAGCTTGCGGACGGCGGGGGCGTTGGCGTTCATGGAGGCGGCCATGAGCGGGGTGATGGCGACGCGGGAGAGGCCGCCGGAGGGGAGGAGGGCGTTGATATCCGAACCCTTTTTGGTTTCGCGTTCGATGCCTGCGAGGTCGCCTCCGGATGCGGCGGAGATGATGGCGGGAGAGGCCTGGAGGCCGTAGGCACCGTCGTGTCGGAGTTCGGCGGCGAGTTCGCGGACGGTCCAGAACATGAAGCCGCCTGCGACGAGAAGAATGATGACCACGATCGAGAGAGACATGGGGCGTGACGCGGACATGCTGGACCTCCGTCAATGAAGCGGCGAGAGAAACCGGCGGAGCACGCCGGGCTCCGTATTGGACACGAAAGCGGGATGTGACGCAAGGTCTTGTGTCGAGAGGGAGAGCGCGTGGATGGGGCGTGGACGGGGATCCGGGGATGCCCGGGATCAGCCGCCACCGGGGGGTGGCGGGGGTGCCGGCCTTGGATTCGGCTTTCCGGTCTTGATGTCCTGGTCTCTCAGGTGGCGCGTCATATCGCGGAGGAAGTTGCCGACGCGTGCCTTCTGGTGTGGGGTGGAGTGACTTCCGATGCCGTTATTGAGGGTTGTGAACATGCGTCCGGCCATGTTTCCGGTCATGTTGCCCGATTGCATGAATCGTTGGTCGCGTTCGGCCTGTCGCTTGGCATCGGCGAGGATCTCTTCGTCGGTCTGGGTTGTCTCCTGTCCGGCGACCTGGGACATGAGGCGGACCATCTCGACGACTTTCTGCTCGATGAATTCGCCCTTCTGCTCGCCGGGGACGTTTTTGTAGCCGGAGGCGAAGTTGTCCATCATGTCGAGCATGAGGCGTGAGGCGTTCTCTTCGAGCTGCTCGCGGGCCTTGCCGGAGATGCCGGCTGCGAAGGCGGCCATGAGGACGCTGTCCTGCCCACCCATGCCTCGGACGCGCTTGACGAGGTCGCCGATGAGTTTGACGCGCTGCTCGACCGGGAGTTTGTTGAACTCGGCGGTGAGGAAGGTGAAGTCGAGGACCTGGGACATGGGGGCGGTTGCGTAGTCGGGGATGGGCGTGGGACGGAGCGCGAAGTAGAGCCCGGTCCCGGTGCCGACGAGGGCGGCTCCGGCGATGATCCAGGTCGCGATGCGGAAGCGTTTGTTGTTGTCGTAGCGGTTGCGGCCGGATCTCCACCAGCGGGCGAGGGTCTGCTGGAAGGATTCGGCGCGTGCTCCGGCCTTCTTTTTCTTGCCAGGTTTCGTGTCGGGGATGAGGGCGGGATCGTCGATGAGCGAGCCGAGGCCGGAGAGCGGGCCACTGGACTGCGCGATGGAGATGTTGTGGGGCGTGTTCATGGGAGGGGGAGACCTCCGAAGCGTGCGGCTTCTTTGAGGAACTTGGCGAGTTCGGAGTCTGAGGCCTGTCTCGGGGCCCAGTCGGCGCGCCCGTCGGTGAAGAAGAGGGCGCACGCACCGGGAAGATCGCCGCTGCGACCTTTGTGCCAAGCGTCTTCGCGGCTGTCCCACGAGGCATCGGCGAGCACGGGCCAGTCGCGCCGGTTCTCATAGGCCTTTGTCACGCCGAACTCGGGGCGCGGGACGGTGAGCCCTTCGAGGAAGTAGATGAAGAGACCGGGGACGTAGGAGTATGAGGTGCCGTAGACGCGCCAGACGGGCTCGTATCCGGACTCGGCATCGCTGCTTTTGCGATCGCCGGGGCAGACATAGGGCTCGACGGAGATGTAGAGGGAGGTGAGGTCGTCGGGGTTCTCGCGGCGCGGACGGGGCGCGTCGATGTAGCTGTCGAGCACGTCGAGGAGGGTTTCGTCGGTCTCGCCATCGCCCTCGGCCTGGTCTTGCAGGAAGGAGACCTTGGGGAGGATGCGGTTGTTGGTGTCCATGTAGAGGTTGAGGCCGGTGCCCATCCCTCGGAGGTTGGCGAGACAGCGGACGCGGCGTGCGGACTCGCGGGCCTGGGAGAGACTGGGGATCAGGATCCCGATGAGGACGGCGATGATGGAGATGGAGACAAGAAGCTCGATGAGCGTGAAAGCGCGGGGGCGGGGCGCACGCAGCGGGGGCTCGGATCGGTTTGGTGTGTGAAGGGGCATCCTGAGACCTCCGGGTGGCGTGCTGCGAACGGATCCGGTTCATTCCATCGGCTTGCGCGATGCTCCCAAAGCATTGTAAGGGATGCGTTTGTGCGCTCCAAGCGTTTTTGCGAGATGTCGCGAGGCGATGTTGAAAGGAACCACAACCGGGATGTCCGGTTGCGATCACTTGGGAAACCGTCGGTCTGGGTTTCGTCGGAAGTGGGATTATCGATTCGCTCTGGGTGAGCGATTCGAGTTTGTGGGGGTGTTGGAGGGGTGTGGATCAGCCGCGGGAATTGAGGTGGTGTTGCAGGGCGCGGGCTGCGGCGTGTGCGAGGGCATGTCCGGAGCGTGTGGCGACGATGTCGGCCTGGAGGCGCGGCATGAGGGGTCCGGCGAGTGCGAGGTCGCCGATGAGGTCGAGGAGTTTGTGTCGTGCGGGCTCGTCGGGGTATCGGAGGGTGTTGTCGATCGGGCCTTCGGGTCCGATGACGAGCATGTCGCGCGGGGTGAAGCTCTGGAAGAGGCCGAGGGAGCGCATGGCGCGGGCTTCGTGTTCGAGTGAGAAGGTGCGGGCTGGGGCGATGTCGGCGGCGTAGGTCTCGGGGCGTCCGTCCCAGTGGGCGGACTGTTCGCCGATGGGTGCTGGGTAGGCCAGCCGGTAGGTGTAGGAGATGCCGGGTGTGTGCCGCGGGGAGATGAGGATGGATGCGCCATCGTTCTCGATGGAGATCGGCGCGTCGAGGGTGATGGGGTCGGTGGCGGGGGTTTCGGAGGGGACGGAGCCGACAGCGCGGATCTGTTCGACGAATCGGAGGGAGGAGCCGTCGAAGATCGGGAGTTCGGGTCCGAAGGATTCGACAGTGGCATCGGTGATGCCCATGCCGACGAGTGCGGAGAGGGCGTGTTCGACGGTGGCGAGCGCGGGGCCGTCGGGTGCTGCGAGGCAGGTGTGTCTGGCGGGGTGGTGCGCGAAGGCGGGGATCGGGGAGGGGGCGAGGCGATCAATGGAGGCGGGGAAGGTGGCGGGGCCGAGGGTGAAGGCGAGGCCGGTTCTGCTTGTGGCGGGGCGGAGGATGACGGTGGAGGGCTGGCCGGTGAAGAGGCCGATGCCTGTGAGGGTTGCCGCACGGCGGAGGGTTGCGCCGATGGTCATTCGTCCTGATCCCGATTCGGGGCGCGTCCGTTGTCGGCTGGTTTGGAGGATCCGAAGACGCGTCGCTCGAGGGCGCGGACGCGTGAGAAGTACTCGACGAGGCGTCGGCTTGCGGCGCTGATGCGCATGGCCTCTCGTCCCGGGATGGCGGGGAGCCCGAAGACACTTGAAGCGGGCGGGACATCTTCGACGACGCCGGCGCGACCCGCGACCTGTGCCATGGCGCCGATGGTGACGTTGTCGCGGACGGAGGCCGCGCCGCCGAGCATGGCGCCGTCGCCGATGGTGACGGAGCCGCCGATGCCGACGTGTCCGCAGAGGATGACGCAGCGTCCGATGGTGCAGTTGTGGGCGATCTGGACGAGGTTGTCGATCTTGGTGCCGTCGCCGATGGTTGTGGAACCGAACTTGGCGCGGTCGATGGCTGTGTTGGCACCGATCTCGACGGCGTTGCCGATGACGACGTTGCCGATGTGGGGGATCTTGACGAGCGCGCCGGCCTTTGGATCGAGGCGGTAGCCGAAGCCGTCTGCGCCGACGACGACGCCTGCGTGGAGGATGCAGCCGCTCCCGACGACGCAGCGTTCGAGGATGGTGACGCCGGGGTGGAGGGTGGTCTTGGCACCGATGGACGCGCCGGGGCCGAGCGTGACGCCGGAGACGAGCACGGAGCCGGGACCGACTGTGGCGTTGCTGTCGATGTTGCAGAAGGGGCCGACGTGCGCGGTCGGGTCGATGCGGGCATCCTGGTGGACGACGGCGCTTGGGTGGATGCCGGGGGCGCGGGGGATGGGCGGGGGGGCGAAGAGTTCGAGCGTGGAGGCAAGGGCGAGGTCGGCATCCGGGACGATGATCAGGGCCTTTGCGCCGGCGTCGTGGCCGTCGACATCGAGGCCTGTCGAGACGAGCGCGGCCGATGCCCTCGCCTCTTTCCACAGGCGGGCGTTGTTCCCGTCGCGGATGAAGGTGAGTTCGCCGGGCCCGGCCCTATGGAGGGTGTCGAGGCGTTTGACCTCGATGTCGGGCGGGCCGATGAGTTGGGCGCCGAGTGAAGCGGCGATCGATCCGGTCGTGTGCACGTCGGGCCGCTCCGGATTACTTGCCGAACTCGGCGTTCATCAGGGTGATGATGTCGTCGGAGATATCGACGCTGTTGGTGGCGTGGAGGACGGTCCGCGACTGGATGATGAAGTTGATCTCGCGGTCGGTGAGCGACTCGGGGATGTTGATCGAGCGGTTGTCGAGGAGGACGAGGTCCCAGCCGTCTTTGGCGGCGACGCGTGAGATGGCGTTGTTGATCTTGAGGTAGATCTCTCGGAGGATCTCGCCGGTTTCGAGGGCGATGAGGGTCTGGAGGGCCTGCTTGCGGGCCTCGGCCTGGGCGGCGATCTCGATCTGGCGCTGCTTGATCTCGCGGAGTTTGGCGCGGTCGGTCTTGGGGGTGAGTTCGATCTGCTTGGCGAGGCCGTCGAGCTGTTTCTTGAGGTCATCGAGGGTGGCTTGGCGCTGGGCGATCAGGGCGCGCATGTCGTCTTCGCGCTTCTTCTTCTCGGTGAGTCCCTCCATGACGCGTTCGAGGTCGACGATGGCGACGGCGGTGGCCGAGGCCTTGAGCACGGCTTCGGCCTCGGCGGCCGCGCTGGCGCGACGCTCGCCGAGGAGCGCGCCTCCGAGCCCGACGCCGAGACAGAGGGCGACCACGATATAGGAACGATTCAGGGGCATGTGAGACTCCGTGGATGGGGGGCTCCGGTCCCTCCGTGCGTGACTGGGAGCCGCGGGGATGCGTGAACGAGGGATCATACGAGGGCGGGGGGCGGAAGGGGGCGCGGGGGGCCCGGACCCTTCCGGAGTCCGATCGGGGGGCGAGTATCGATTTCAATCATTTCTGAAACAAAGTGGAAGTTGCGTGCCCCGGGGCGGTACCCTTCGGTATGGCACGCGACACGACCGGTGAGGCGAATGGAGCGGGGGGCGCGGATGGCGGCGGGGCGGACGCGAGGGCGACGCTGCGCGGGGCGCAGGACCAGTTCATCGCGTGCTGGGGGAAGATGGGCTCGGCCTGGGGGATCTCGCGGACGATGGCGGAGGTGCACGCGCTGCTCTTCATCACGGGCGAGCCGATGTGCACGGACGACATCATGGAGCGGCTGCAGATCTCGCGCGGGAACGCGTCGATGTCGATCCGCGCGCTCCTGGACTGGGGCGTTGTGGCGCGGGCGCACAGGCGCGGGGATCGCAAGGAGTATTTCAAGGCCGAGCAGGATGTGTGGGCGATGTTCCGCGCCATCGTGCGCGAGCGGATGAAGCGCGAGGCGGATCCCGCCTTGGTCTCGCTGCACGAGATCAGGGATCTGACATCAGGCGTGGATGAGTCGAAACGCAGGGGGCGGCGGCGGAGCGGTCGTGAAAGCGTGCGAGAGGGCGGGGGCGCGGATGACACGGCGGTGCAGATCCTGGCGCACAACCAGCGGCTGGATGAGATGCTCAAGTTCTTCGAAACGGTGCAGACGCTGACGGATCGGTTCGTGAGCCCGAGCGGGCGCGGATTGCAGATCGCGGCGAGCATCCTCGGCAAGGCGGCATCGTGACCCATGGCATCGATCCCCCACCATCCTTCGGCGCGTGCGTGCCCCGCTGAGGCGGGGCTTTCGGCCCGTGTGCGCGTGGCGTGGACGATCGCGCCCGAGGCGATGCGTGCAGCGAGGCCCGACCTTGCGGCGATCGCCGACGCGCGGTCGGTGATGCTGGTGTGGTCGATCTCGGGCGTTGGCGAGCAGACGGGCGAAGCGACGGTGATGCTGGAGGCGGATGGACGCGACATCGGCTTTGCGCTCGCGCCGGCGGGGTTGGTTGCGGACGTGAGGCGTGATGAGGCGTCGGGGACGATCGGCGTGCGCATCGCGGGGCTGCTCGATCTCGTGCTGGATGCGTCGAGTCTGGAGCCGCTGTATGCGCGGACATCGCTGCTCGGCGTGCTCGGTCTGCGGGGCGGGTCGTATCGCGTGGCGCGTGCGTCGCGCGAGTGAGCGGGCGGGTGGCTTGCGGGTGGGCTGATCAGGGGAGCAGGTCGGCGATGCCCGCGATGCCGAGCAGGCATGAGACGATGCCGTTAAGCGTGAAGAAGGCCATGTCGAGCCCGGCCTTGCCCCTTTTGGCGAGGATGGCGTGCTCGGCGATCAGGAGCGCGGCGACGAGGGCGACGGCGATGCCGAAGATCGTGCCGAGGCGCGGATCGGCCCGCCAGGCGTAGACGAGTGCGGCGAGCGCGGCGGCGTGCAGGGCGCGGCTGCTCCATGCGGCCCAGCGCCAACCGACGGCGGCGGGGACGGAGTGCAGCCCGGCCTGGCGGTCGAAGTCGAGGTCTTGCAGCGCGTAGATGATGTCGAAGCCCGCCACCCAGCAGAGGACCATCGCGCTCAGGAACCAGACGGCGGGGGTTTCGGGGAGGAGTCCGGGTCCGACGGCGAGCGCGGCGGCGAGCGGTGAAGCGGCCAGCGCGCCGCCGAGGAAGATGTGGCAGAGCGCGGTGAAGCGTTTGGTGAGCGAGTAGAAGGCGATCCAGAGCAGGACGGGGACTGAGAGGATCGCGGGCCACCAGTTGGAGAAGAGCGGGCCGAAGAGAGCCGCGGAGCCGATGAACGCGGCGCAGCAGGCGAGGGCGAGTGTCCATGCGGCGCGGGGTGTGAGGCGTCCGGCGGGGATGGCGCGTCCGGCGGTGCGGGGGTTGCGTGCGTCGATGCGGGCGTCGGCGATGCGGTTGAAGAGCATGGCCCACGTGCGCGCGAAGAACATGCACGCGACGACGATGGGGAGCATGAGGGCGAAGTCGCGCCAGGCGATCACGCCGTTGCCTGCGCGCGGCGCGACGAGGAACGCGCCGAGGATGGCGAAGGGGAGCGCGAAGACGGAGTGGGCGAGCTTGACGTCCGCCGCGGCGGCGCGCAGGGCGTGGATGAGGGACCGAGGGTGCGCGCTGTCTCGCGTGTCGGCGACGGTCATTGTGTGAGAGGGTAGTGCGGGGGCGCGGGAGGATCAGCACCCGGTGGAGAAGTCCTCGATCATGTCGAGGAGATCGAGGATGTCGATGACTTCGTCGCGGTTGTAGTCGGCAGGGCCCGGACCGACCCCGGCGCACGGGGCGCGGGTACCGACGCACGGTCCGAAGCTGTCGATGAAGTCGAGGAGGTCGAGGATGTCGGTGACGCCGTCGGCGTTCACGTCGGAGGGGCAGTGCCCGTAGGCGGTGAGTCTGGCGTCGATCCAGAACGCGGGGTCTCCGGCGACGGGATCGGAGATGGTGACGACCCAATCGCCCTCGGCGCGTTCGCCGTTGTGGCGTCTGGATGTGAAGACTCTGGAGAGAAGGTGGTCTGTGGGGTCGTTGCGAGTGAGGGCGAGGATGGACTCGGTGCCCGCGGGGGAGCGGAGTCTGATGGTGAGGTCGCCGACGTACAACGTTGTGACGTTGAGCGTGAGTTCGACGGTCTCGATCACCGCGCTGCCGGAGACGCGGAGCGTGCGCGAGATGCCCGTGGCGTTTCCATCGGGGATCGGCGCGTTGACGGTGACGTGCGGGGATGAGGCGATGCGCTCGGGGGGGAGCGGGTGCCATCCTGTGGCGACGGCGACGGCGTCCATCGCGCGGACCGCGCCGAAGCCGTAGGCGTATGAGATGCGCCGGCCGACGCCGTTGGTCGTCCAGGTCGTTGAGGAGGGGTCGCAGATTCGGGCGGCGTTGATGAGCGCCTGCTGGACGTCGCGCCAGGTCATGTTCGGGTTTGCCTGGAGCATCATGCCGACGATGCCGGAGATGATGGGAGCGGCCGCGGATGTGCCGCCGAAGGTGATGGTGTATCCGCTGCCCGCCTTCGTTGTGTAGATCTGCCTGTCTCCGGGTCCGGGTCCGCCGGAGGAGTGGGCGACGACGAGGAGTGATGCGCCGGGCTCTGAGTAGTAGGCCTTGTCGTCGTCGTCATCGATGGCACCGACGGCGATGGCGTAGCGGGAGGATGCGTAGGGGTCGTACTCGACGCGATCGGATGCGGCGGCTCCGTTTCCGGCGGCCCATACGAGGATGGTCCCGAGGCCGTTTCTTCCGGCGGTGGACGCGACGAGGGCGTCGCGCTCGATATCGGTGATCTGTCCGAGTGTTCCGTTGTCGATCGGGCCCCACGAGTTGTTCTTGATGTGGTGGATGTCGTTGCGCCAGGCGAAGGCCTCGGCGTTCTGGAGCGCGGTGCCGTGGACGAGGGCGGAGATACGCGCGTCGGGGAGGATGCCGACGCCGCCGAGCCCGTTGTCGCGAGATGCGGCGATGATCCCGGCGACGGAGGTGGCATGGTTCGTGGGAGTGCCGGCGAGCTTGGATGCGCCGGCGTTGTGGTTCTGGACGAGGTCGGGGTGGTCGGTCTGCCACTGCCCCTCGATAACGCCGATGAGGATGCCGCTGCCGGTGTATCCGGCGTTCCATGCGTGTGTCGCGCCGGAGTCGATGCCGGGTGCTTCGGCGTTGAGCAGGTGCCATTGCTGGGAGAAGCCGGGGTCGTTGGGAGCGCGGAGCGCGATGGGCCGCGCCACGTTGACGAAGGCGTGTGCGAACTCGGGGGAGCCATCGAGGGTGTCGGCGGTGGCGATCGCCTCGGCGATGGAGGGGAGTTCGATCTTCCACCAGCCGGGGAGTCCGTCGATGGGTTCGCCGGTGAGTGCGGGGTAGTTGGCAGCGAGGGGGGCGGGCCAATCTCCTGGGGCGGCGATCTTGGCAAGGACGGTGCTGGTGACGGTGTAGCCGGGTGTCGGAGGGGGGGTGAGGCCGTCTTTGGATGCGAGGTCGTGGTTGAGGCGCGCTGCATCGCTGGTGCGGGCATTGGGATCGGCGATGAGCATGCGGTCGAAGCGCGGGCCGGCACGGAGGGTGTGGACGGGGGCATCGGGCGATGCGGACTGGGCTTGGGCTTGGGCTGTACCGGCCGCGACGAGCGCGCAGAGTGCCCACGCGCTGTGGCGGCCCACGGTCTGATCAGGCATTGTGTCCCGCTCCTCTATCTTCCAACTGCCGAGCAGCACGACGCGTAACAACCCGATTCCTCGTGTGACGGCCGCCATGCCCAGCCGAGGAAGATATGCAACGGCAAAGAGCGTACCACTTCAAACTAGAGAATGGCACCCCATAAAGCGGTGTTGACGAGAGGTTGTCTTATCGGGCCTATGGTCGGCGATCGGCTCTGGCGATCGTTCACGACGCTGAGCAGTTCGCGTCGTGCATTGAAGAGTGCGCAGCGGAAGCCAGAGATTGGTGGGATATGGCCAATGTGGGCCGCCCTGAGCGGTGGTCGGCGATGGCTGCGCCAGTGTGGGGAGGGGAATCGGGCGCGGCCCGGGTCAACGGGCGCGCCCGGAGCGAGCCGGAGATCGGAGGCCATCTGGAGGGTGATGGGCCGAGCCGGGGCGAGTGAGGGCCGCCCTTCCCCGGGAACGCACGGGGATGCCGCGGAGGGGTATACGGAGATGGGCTGTGGTTTCAGCGCGGGTGGCGGGGCACTTGGTACGCTGGGTGTGGAGATCGCATGGACGACGTGACACGGCTGGTGAACTTGTTGAAGTCCGGGCACCGATGCGTGCGGATCGTGACGCACGAGGAGTCGGAGGCGCTGGACGTTGTGGTGGAGGCGTCAAACACGCTGGGGCGGCCGCTGAAGGTGTGGAGCGCGGTGCAGGGCCTGCGCGACTGGTCGGGGGTTGAGGCGGACAATGTCCATGACGGTGCGCGTGCGGTGCTGAAGCGGTTCGCGGGTGAGGCGAGGCGGGGCGACCTGGACCGGACGATCTACGCCATGCTCGATCTGGCGGATCATCTGAACGAGCCGGAGACTCTGCGGGCTCTGCGCGAGGCGTTGCTCTCCGGGCCTGCGATCGGCGGGTCGGGGGCGGGGACGGGCGGGCAACTGGTGCTGATCGATCACTCGGATCGGATTCCGGCGACGGTGGAGCATCACGCGGTGCGGCTGGACCTGTCGCTGCCCGATGAGGAGGAGCTGGAGGCGTTGCTGCGCAAGACCGTGCAGCAGGAGCATCGGTACGAGCCGATCGAGGTGAATGTGAGCAAGCGTGAGGTGGCGCGGATCGTCGCGAACCTGCGCGGGCTGACACGGAGGCAGGCACGCCAGATCGTGCGCGAGGCGATCACGGATGATCGGAAGCTGGACGCCTCGGACATTCCGCGGATGATCGCGTCGAAGCGGCTGTTGCTGGGATCGGGCGAGTTGCTCGAGTTTGTCGAGGCCCCGACGAGCATGGACGAGATCGGCGGGATGGGGCGTCTGAAGAAGTGGCTGGCGGATCGTGCGGCGTCTTTCAGCAAAGAGGCGTCGCAGTTTGGTTTGACGCCGCCCAGGGGCGTGCTCTTGCTCGGCGTGCAGGGAGCGGGGAAGAGTCTGTGCGCGAAGGCGGTGGCGACGGCGTGGACGCGTCCGTTGCTGCGTCTTGATCCGGGCGTGCTCTATGACCGGTACGTCGGTGAGAGCGAGCGGCGGCTGCGCGAGGCGCTGCGCCAGGTGGAGGCGATGGCGCCCGCGGTGCTCTGGGTGGATGAGATCGAGAAGGCGCTGGGCTCGGCATCCGGCTCCGCGGCGAGCGATGGGGGCTTGTCGCGCCGGATGTTCGGGACGATGCTGACGTGGATGCAGGAGCATCGCGAGCCGGTGTTTCTTGTGGCAACGGCGAACGCGATCGACGAATTGCCCCCCGAGTTGATGCGCAAGGGGCGGTTCGACGAGATCTTCTTCGTGGATCTTCCGGGCGAAGAGGCGCGGCGCGCGATCGTCGAGCTGCACCTTCGCAAGCGCGGGCGCGATCCTGCGAGGTTCGATATCCCGCGCCTGGTCGCGGCGAGCGCGGGGTTCAGCGGGGCGGAGATCGAGCAGGCGATCGTGGCGACGATGCACGAGCGTTTCGCGGCACGCAAGGAGCCGACGACGGAATCGATCGAGGACGTGATGCGCCAGAGCCCGCCCCTGTCGGTGACGATGCGCGAGCGGATCGAGAAGTTGCGTGCGTGGGCGAGCGGACGTTGCGTGCCGGCGGAGTGAGCGGGAGTTGCTTGTGTTGGATCGGAGCGCGGGCGCGTGCCGGATCGGCGGCGCGGCCTGCGTCAGAGCGATGAGGAGCATGGTGATGCGGGATCGGGTGAGCGCAGCGTCGAGAGCGATCGTTCGGGCGGCACTGGCTTCGGCGCTGTGCGGATGCTTCGGCGCGGGAGGATCGATCGCGATGGGCGACGAGGGATGGAAGCCGGTCGCGGGGAAGTTGATGACCGAATGGGGCGAGCGGGTGACGCCGGAGAACGTGTGGCCTGAGTATCCGCGCCCGTCGCTGGAGCGTGAGGAGTGGATGAACCTCAACGGGCTCTGGGACTATGCGATCCTGGGGATGGACCCGGCGAGCACGGACCGCGTGCAGGGGAAGATCCTGGTGCCGTTCCCGCCGGAGTCGGCGCTCTCGGGCGTCGGGAAGATCCTTCGGCCAGATCAGACGATTCATTACATGCGCACGTTCGAGATCCCCGCGACATGGATTGGGCGGCGGGTGGTATTGAACTTCGGCGCGGTGGATTGGCGCTGCAAGGTGCGCGTCAACGGGAAGGAAGTCGGCGAGCATGTCGGCGGGTACACACCCTTCTCGTTCGACATCACCGACGCGCTCAGGGACGGCACGAATGAGATCGTCGTCGTGGCGCACGATCCAACCGACACGGGCGGCCAGGGGCGCGGGAAGCAGTGGCTCAGCCCGCACGGCATCTGGTACACGCCGACGAGCGGCATCTGGCAGACCGTGTGGCTCGAGCCGGTGAACGAGGTGCATATCACGCGCGTTCGGTTTGATGCCGACCCCGCGACCGGCGCGATCGATATCTTCCCCGAGCATGCGGGCGAGTTTGCGCCGGACATGGTTGCACAGATTTTCATCGAGAAGGGTGGAGAGCCGCTGGCGGTGCTCGAGTGTCAGGGAGGGGTCGGGCGTTCGAGGATCGTTCTCGGAGATCCGCGCCCGTGGACGCCCGATGATCCATTCCTCTACGACGTCAGCATCAGGATCACGCAGGGGGATCGGGTCATCGACGAGGTGAGGTCGTATCTGGCGTATCGGTCGGTGTCGCTCGGGAAGGATGAGGATGGTGTGCCGCGCCTGTTGCTGAACGGGAAGCCGATCTTCCACTATGGTCCGCTGGACCAGGGCTTCTGGCCGGACGGGCTGTACACGCCGCCGAGCGACGAGGCGATGCGGTTCGATATCGAGGCGGCGAAGCGGATGGGGAGCAACATGCTTCGGAAGCATGTGAAGGTGGAGTCGGACAGGTATTACTGGTGGTGCGATCGGATCGGGATCATGGTCTGGCAGGACATGCCGAGCCCGTTCTTCAGCGATGAGCCGGCGGGATCGGAGAAGAACAAGTTCGGCAACCCCGCGCTGACGCAGGAGTGGAAGGACGCGTTTGTCGCCGAGTGGATGGAGATCATCGAGGACTTCAGGCACCATCCGAGCATCGTGATGTGGGTGCCGTGGAACGAGGGGTGGGGCCAGAACGATCTGGAATGGTCCAGGCAGATCGTTGAACGCACGAAGGCCTTTGACCCGACGCGGCTTGTGAACAACGCCAGCGGGTGGACGGACATGGGCGTCGGCGACACGATCGATTATCACTTGTATCCCGGGCCGGGCATGCCACCGGTCGAGCCGGTGCGGGCGTCGGTGCTGGGCGAGTTCGGCGGGCTCGGGCTGCCTGTTGATGGGCACACGTGGGTGGACAGGGACAACTGGGGATATGTCAGTTACAAGACGAAGGAGGAGCTGTCGGACGCTTATATGGCGATGCTGGAGCAGTTCCCGATGCTGATCGGGCAGGGGCTGTGTGCCGCGGTCTACACGCAGACGACGGACGTGGAGATCGAGGTGAACGGGTGGCTGACCTATGACCGCAAGGTGTGGAAGATCGATCCGGAGCGTGTGCGCTCAGCGACGCTGAAGTTGTACGACACACCGCTGCGGGTTCGGACGGTGCTGCCTCACGCGGCGAGCGCGGTCCGCGACATCGGCGGGCTCTCCGGCGGGTGGCGTCACACGATCAACGCGCCGGGACCAGACGCGAACGGGCGCGTGTGGTCGGACGTGTCGTTCGATGACTCGGCGTGGGAACGCGGGAGCGCGGGATTCGGCACGAAGGGGACGCCGGGCGCACGGATCGGCACGGAGTGGTCGAGCGGCGAGATCTGGATCCGCCGGACGTTCACGATGGAGACGGTGCCGCGGGGCAAGGTCGCGCTCTCTATCCATCATGATGAGGATGCGGAGGTGTACCTGAACGGCGTGAGGGTCGCGACGTTGCCGGGGTACACGACGGACTATCGCGTGGTGACGCTCGACGAAGCGGGCGCGAGGGCGATGCGGGCGGGCGAGAACACGATCGCGATTCACTGCCGCCAGACACGGGGCGGGCAGTACATCGATTGCGGGATCGTGGTGGTGGAGGGTGGGCGGTAGTGAGCGGACACTCGGGACACGGAGAGCGTGCGGAGGCATAGCCATGTTGAGCGTGAAGATCGGTGGCGCGTGGCTTCTCGCTGCTGCGTGTGCGATGGGCGGCACCACGGACGCGTCGGCGCAGACGGATGCACGGATCGTGCCCGTGGCGCATGAGTCGGTCTCTGCGGGCGGGGCGTTCTGGCGGTCGAGAATGAACGCGGTGCGCGAGGGGACGCTGGGCGCGAATCGCCATCAGTGTGATGTCACGGGACGTATCGCCAACTTCGAGCGTGCGGCGGCGAAGATCGCGGGCGATCCGAACCCGGGCGCGTATCAGGGGCTGCTCTTCAACGATTCGGATGTCTACAAGATGATGGAGGGATGGGCGTACCTGATCGCGGCGGAAGAGGATGCGGGGCGACGTGCCGCCCTGGACGCGGATCTGGATGCGCTGATCGAGAAGGTCGCGCGAGCGCAGCACGCGGACGGGTATATCAACACCTATTACACGCTGAAGGCGGGGGTGGAGAACCGCTTCACGCGCGAAGAGTGGGACCACGAGACCTATTGCATGGGTCACCTCATTGAGGCGGGCGTGGCGCACTACCAGGCGACGAAGAAGCGGACGCTGCTCGACGTGGCGATCCGCGCGGCGGACTTTCTCGATGATCTCTACGGGCCGGAGACCTTCACCGCGCCGCCGGGGCATCAGGAGTTGGAGCTCGCGCTTGTTCGACTCTTCGATGTCACGGGCCAGACGCGCTACCTCGATCTGGCGGAGTTTCTGCTGGAGCAGCGCGGGCGGCCCCATCGCAAGCTGGACGGCACGATGTACGGCCCGTGGGGGGATTATGCGCAGGACCACAAGCCGGTGGCGGAGCAGATGGAAGCCGCGGGGCATGCGGTGCGGGCGGGGTATATGTACATGGCGATGGCGGACCTTGCGCTGCGCGGGCGGGGGAACTACCGGGGCGCTCTGGACGCATTGTGGGAGGATGTGACGGAGCGTCGGATGTTCATCACGGGCGGGATCGGCCCGTCGGCGCACAACGAGGGGTTCACGGATCCTTACGACATCCCGACGCACTCGGCGTACCAGGAGACGTGCGCATCGATCGCGCTGTGCATGTGGGCGCACCGGATGTTCCTGCTCACGGGCGAGGCGCGGTACATGGATCAGTTCGAGCGGACGCTGTACAACGCGGTGCTCGCGGGGCTTTCGGGGGATGGGGCGCGGTTCTTCTATGTGAATCCGATGGCGAGCCGGGGGAGTGCGGCGCGTCGCGACTGGTTCGAGTGTGCGTGCTGCCCGCCGAACGTGCTGCGGTTTCTCGCTTCGCTGGGGCGATACACGTACGCGGTGAGGGGCGACACGATCTACGTGAACCAGTACATGCCGGGCGTCGCGACGGTTGAGATCGGCGGCGAGCGGGTGACGATCGAGCAGGAGACCGGCTACCCCTTCGACGGCGCGGTGCGGATCAGGATCAACAACACGACGTCGCGGGAGTTGATCGTGGCGGCCCGCTGGCCGTCGTGGGCCCCGCGGGGCGGCGACGGCCCGAAGATAGACGCGGACGGCTATCTGCGCACGGCATCGGACCCCGGCGTGGTCCACACGGTCGGGATCCGGATTCCGATGGAGGCGCGCCGTGTGTACGCGGACCCGCGCGTGAAGGAGAGTGTGGGTCGGGTGGCGATCATGCGGGGCCCGATCGTGTATGCCGCGGAATCGCCGGATCACGCCCGATCGGTGCACACGCTGGTGCTGCCGCCCGGCGCGGCGTTGGGGCTCGGCGAGCGGGGCGTGTTGGGCGCGCCGTCGATCGTTGCCTCGGCGTTGTCGGCTTCTTCGCGCGGGGGCGATGGCTCGCTCTATCGGGACGGGCCGGTTCTGGAGGAGGCGTCGCTCTCGATGATCCCGTACTTCGCGTGGGCCAACCGGGGGAAGAGCGAGATGGTGGTGTGGTTGCCGGAGTCCGTGCAGTTCATGGATCCGCTGCCCCCGAGCGGCGTGCGGGCCAGCGCGAGTTTCGTCGGGCACGGCGAGGGCCCGGGCGCGATCATCGACGGGCTGGAGCCGTCGAGCAGCATCGATCATTCGATCCCGCGGCTGACCTTCTGGCCACGCAAGGGCGTTGCCGGGCAGGGGGGTGCGGGGGGGTCCGGGCCGGTTGCGGGCGATGACGCGGAGCCGGCGGGGCGCGAGTGGGTGGCGGTGGAGTTTGACGAGCCCCGGCGTGTGGGCGAGGTCTCGGTGTACTGGTTTGATGACACGGGGCGGGGCCAGTGCCGCGTGCCTCGGGGGTGGAGCGTGGAGGCGCTGGTGGGTGGGACGTGGAGGCGTGTGGCGTCGGTGGAGGAATCGGGGGTGGTGAAGGACGCCTTCAACACGGCGCGGTTTGAGCCGGTGAGCGCGAAGGGCGTGCGCGTGAAGATCGACATGCGCGAGGGTTTCAGCGCGGGCGTGCTGGAGATGAGGGTGAGGTGAGTGGGCGAGGGGTTTCCGGCAGATACGCGGGCGTGCCCACTGTGGAGATCGTCAGTCGGCTGCGGGGACGGTGTAGGTGATCCGGACCAGACGGACCCATGAGCTTGTCGTCCAGTCGTTGCAGATGGCATAGAGACGGTAGACGTATGTCGTGTGATCGATGGGCGTGTTGGCTCCGAAGAGCGTGAGGTTGGCGTACTCGCCCGACATGTTGTCGCTCGAGCCGGAGGCCATGATCGACTCATTGTTGTTGGAGATCGTTCGTCTGCGGAGTTCGATCGTAATCGGGCCGCCCGCGCCTCCCTGCATGCTGCACAGCAAGCTCGTGATCTGGGCACCCTGAGGGAGCGGCAGCGCGGCGTGCATCACGCCGTACGCGACACTCGCGTCGAGTTGGGCGAGGAACAACGGGCCGCCGCCGAAGTTGCCGGGTGTGCTGGTGCTGAACGCTCGAAAGTCCTCTGCCTGGATGTTGAGTGTGCGGACCTGCGGGGTGGCATAGGCGAAGCCGACCGCTGAAGTGATCGATCCCGCGAAACTCGCGTTTCCGCTCCCGTCGTCGATGGTGTTGCGCCACGACGGCGACCCGCTCGTGTTCGTCAGCGTGCCGACGCGTCCGGTGTTCTGCACGCCCAGCATCGCGCGTGTGCCGCCCGCGGGAACGACGCCCCACGCACCTGCTGTCGGGTTGTACAGGCCGAGCTGGAGCGTGCTGAAGGTGTTCTGCACAAAGCCGCCACCGACATCGTTCGTGTTGCGGATGCGCATGGCGGCGTCTGCGGCAGAGACTTCGAGCCGTGCGCCGGGGCTCGTGGTGCCGATGCCGACATCTCCGGTTGTGCGGCTGATCGCCAGCCGATCCGCGCCGTTGTGCACACGCCACTGGCCGCCCGGCTCGACGTATGTCCACGCGGTCTGCGAGTTGACGCTGTAGCCGTAGAACGGGCGCCCGCCAGCAGCATCGGTGCTGCTGATGTACATGCCTGCGTAGCCGGTGGCTCCGCTGGCGTTCTGGAGGCCGAAGACCTCGTTGCTCGTGAGGGGCGAGGATCGGTTCACGCCGGCGAACGCGTTGAAGATATTCGCCGCGGTGTAGGTGTTGAGAGTTCCGAGGCGTGGGATCGACGTCGGGATCCGCGCATCGGCCAGGGTGCCGCTGACGATGGCGCCGGCGTCGTGGGCGTGCGATGCTGCGGCGAACGCGCCGCTGTCCAGCCCGTCCAGCAGGTCGGCGTTCAGGTTCGTGACCTTGGTGCTGCTGGTCACGCTGAAGGGCGAGCCCGCCGCCGTGAAGGATGGAGAGGTGGAGAACGACTTCGCGCCGCTGAAGGTCTGCGTGCCGCTGAGCGTCGTCACGTTGGAGCTCAGCCGCGCATCGGGGAGCGTCCCCGCCGTGAGGTTGGTGGCGTTGGTGTAGAAGCTGGCGGGCTGGCCGTTCAGATTGGTGGAGTTGCCCGCGCTCAGCGCCGTCGTCGCGCTCGCGGCGCTCGTGGCGGTGGTCGCGTTCGCGGCGGTCAGCGCGTACGCGGCATAGGGTGTCGTCGCGATCCGCTGGCGTGGGGCGAGGGTGACGAACCCCGTGCCGCTGGCGCACCCCAGGCCGGTGTCCTCTCGGACATCGATCTCGAGGTATCGGGTGGAGCCGGCGAAGACGGAGCCGAAGTCGAGCTCGACGGTGAAGGTGCCATCGGCGATGGGGACGTTGTCGACGCAGAGCGAGGGTCCGACCTGGGCGCCGCTGGCGAGCGCGTCGTAGAGGCGGAAGCGAAGGTCGTAGGTGCCGTTGGCGACGATGCCGGCGTTGCGGAGCTCGCCCTGGTAGGTGAAGCCGTTGCCGACCGGCTGTGCCGCGGCGTTGGAGATGATGAGCGCGGATGCCAGCGAGAACAGGCAGAGTGAACGGAATCGACGAAGCATGGATGTCTCCCGCAGATGGTGGGCCTGGCCAGCACGCACTGTAATGGATGATGGGCTCCCGTCAAAGCGAAATTGGGGGTGTCTGCGGAGCGGGTCGCTTCAACGCAGGAGCCAGATCGCGGGGTTATCGGTTCATTCCCGCCCGGTGAGGGCGGCGTCGAGGGCGCGCTGGTCGCGCGGCTGTCGGAGGAGGGGGTGGATGGTGTGTGCGAAGGCCTCGGTGCGCCTTGGGGGTAAGGGTGGGATGAGTGGGCGAGGGGTTATCGAGAGATGCGGGAGATGCGAGGGGAGAGCATGGGGATTCGCCCGACGGGGATGCGTCCCGTCGCGTAGTCCCACGCGGCACCGACCTTCGAGTAGTTGCCGTTCCACGCAACAGGAAGGATCGCGTACCGCTTGTAGACTTCTGTCTCGCCGTCATCGTCGAGATCGGCTTCGACGATGTGCTCGCCGAAGCGGATGAAGCGATAGATATCGCCTATGCGGAGGTTCTGCGAGTTACCGCTCAGATCGTCCGGGCGCTCTCCGTCTTTGTCCGCAGTCAGGTCCAGTTCGCTGTTCGGACCGATTCCGATATAGAACTGCATGGTGGTCGGATCAAAGTTGGGCTGCTTGGCCCAACAGGGGTTGTAACGCCGCCCGATCGCCGGGCGGCCGGTTGCGGGGTTTATTCTCCACCATGGAGCGCTCGGCAGATTGGCGATGCAAAACGAGGGCGTTGCCTTTCGTGTCGCGTAGTTGCGAGTATCGACCTCGGGCTCATCGCACGGCCCCTTGGTCGGTTCGTCCCTCGGGATGTACACGCCCGTGAATGCGGTCCCGATCGGCTCACCCACGAGCGTGAACTCGCCCGCGATGTCCGCCGCGGAATCGTGCAGGATCTCGGCAAACTTCGGGTAACAGTGCGGTTGGTTCATCGAGTCGAGGATGAGACAGCGGAAGCGATCATCCCAGCCCGCCACCTCATCCACCCACTTGTCGAGCACGGCCTCGCGATAGAGGGCGGCGTTCGCGGGGGGAATGATGCGAAGCGACATGCGGGCGTTGTCGAGGACTTCGCCCGCCTCGTTGAGGCACAAGCCGCCCCCGGTGTAGAACCACCCGCGCCTCGCGAAATCGTCGGAGTAGAAGGATGCGCCCTCGCGCTCGTTGTGGTCGCTCAGCCCCAGGTCGTCCCACACGGCTTTGAGCGCGGCCATCTGCGTGTCGGTGATGATCTTGTCCGAGAGGTCGGAGGTCGCGCCGTTCAGCGAGAACGTGTTGACGTTGCCGTGGATGCCGCTGGCGATGATGTCGTCGGGGTACTGGCCCGCGGGGCGGTTGAAGAGGATGTCGTAGTCGTCGCAGCCGCCGAGGGCAAGAGCGATCGAGTCCCACAGGAACTCTTCGATCACATCCTGATCCGTGCTCCGCCATTCCTCGCGCTGGCCGAGGAGATTGGGGGGCGCGGAACTCGGGGGCGGCGGCACATACGTCGGGTCTTCCAGGTCACGATCGACGGGAATGTACAGTTGGATCGAGGCAAGGGGCTTGCAGTCGATCCATCGCTTGCGATCGAGCGTGGGCGATGGGGTGTAGGGCTGCGTCTGCTCCTCGACGGGGATGTCGCCGCCGATGGGGATGCCGGCCCTGCCGCAGGATTCGTAGAGGACGGCGGAGAGCGCAGAGTCTGAGATTCCCTCGTCGTAGATGAAGAGTTGTTCCAACTGGCCCCGGTAGGGCTCGATCCAGCCGGGGGAGACGGGAGATGCTCGCGCGCCGATCGAGACAACCCCCGTCGCGTTCGGATTGCCGCTGTTGACGTGCGCGGTCGCGACCATGCGCCGACCATCGACCCAGAACTCCGCGCCCGTGGGGCCGGGGCGGCCGCGATAGATCACGCAATGACGGACGCCGGCCTTGCCCGTCACCACCTTCACGGCGGGGATGGTTGTGCCGTTGGAGAACTGCATCCAGACCTCGGAGTCCTTCCAGTCGTTCGCCGAGGTGCCGATGCGGTTCCACATCAGGCGCCACTCTGCTTGGGAGTGATCGGGCAGCGGGTCGTCGGGTGTGCTGTAGAGGCGTCCTGCGAGCGTCTGAACAGCGGTCGCCGCGCTGCCCGACTCGGGGGTGAAGACCGCGCCGACGGTCGCGGCACTCGGAAAGAGCCGGAACGCCGGATCGGCGATCGTGTACACATCCGTGCCGGTGCCGTCGAGCGTGAAGCGGAGGTAGGGGTAGCCCCGCGTCGGATCAGTAGAACCGGCCACTGGCCCGAGGAGCATCTGGGCCTCGCGCCCGCCGACCGCCTCGGCGGACGTGCAGACGAGCCGGTTGTCGTGCATGGTCGGGATCGTCGGGGGTGGGAAGACCTGCGTCGAACTCACGCGGCTGCGCTCGGCCTGTGCATCCCAGTGGTATTGGAGCCGGGGCTGACGCTGGCCCCGGAGCGTGCAACTGCGGTCGAAGCCGGGGAAGACGCCGACGCGGGTTGCGCCGTCGGTGAAGATCATGCCGCGCTTGCTGGGGTCCTCGGCGGAGGTGAGGATGAGTTCGGGCGAGGCGATCACCGCCGGTTCACCCGCGTTCGCGTTTCGGAGGGTGAGGAAGCCGGGGCCGAAGCGTTCTATGTACAGCGGCGCGCGTTCGTCTGAGAGTTTCGTCCGAAGTCCCGCTCCCATGGCGACGCGGGCGGCGCCGCTCAGTTCAAGGAGTACGCGAACGGCGTAATCGCCCGCGGTCGACAATGGTTGAATGAAGACGATTCGCCCTCGAATGATAGATGATCGAGTCTCAGTCAAAGGCGGCCGCAACTGCCACTGCGACCTTGCAATCTCATCAAACCTCCACCCTCTGAGACGACCCCAGTTCGCAAACGCTGGTGTGCCAACTGCGGACACAATCTCTGAACCGTTCGCGACTTCCGGCGATCTGGGAACAAAGTCCGCTGGCAGTCCCAAGACTGTGAACAGCACATAAAGTCCATTGCCATCGGGCGTCACGGACGATTCAACCGGACTCACGATCCATATCGCCATTGGTACGGCCCTTCCGTTGCCGAACGACTTGATATTTTCACCTGTCAAGCCGTTGACGTCTAGAAAGAAGTGCCGAGCCAGCACCGAGGAGCAGGGCAGAAGGGGGAACGGGGATGTACGTCGTCAGGTCTTCGACGAGCACTGGCTCTCCGACTTCGCCGTAGGCATGGCCGATAAGAGTCCACTGGGTGAGAGACTGGCGCTGGATCTGCACATAGCCAAAGCGTCTGCGGTCGGCGTCTGCATAGCCGATGTACGCCATATCGCCGTCATTGAAGTTCTGAATCTGAAAGTTGCCGAACTCGTTGACTTGCTGCAGCATCGCTGGCGTCACGTCATCGTAAACTGAATCATAGCTTGGCGAGAACCAAGTCCCGCTCGAATCAAGTTCCATCCCCAAGAGCTCCAGCCCACCATCAGCGAACAGAGAAGGGCTTTGCAGTGGGAAAGCGGGGAACGGTAGATGGTTCCCGACGATTCCACCCGAGGTCACGCCCGCCTCAAAGTAGAACCCGATCCGCATGGAGTTCTCGATCACTTCGACACCCACGGGCGGGTAGTCCTGTAGCACGAGCGTCGGTCTGAATAGCCCGATGGACACATCCCCATTCGTCACGATCGGCCGCTCTGCGGGATTGTCGATGATCACGCGTGTCACGTCGGCCATGGCGGTTGCTCCTGTCAGCGTGGCGAGAGCGGCAAGCGAGAGAGCGAGCATAACGCCCTTCCGCAGCGGGCTTCCTGAAGATCCTGGATTCATCACCGGACTCCTTCTTCTGATTGAACACGGCGGCAGACCTCGAACGCTCATGGAGAGTGTGCGGGGCCGGACGCCGTGCACGTCACACAATGGCACGCTCACGCCGACGAGTGCCCGAGAGCAGAGCACCCGCGCCGATGATGAGCGAACATGACGGCACTGGGATGTACGTTGTCAGATCCTCAACAAGAACTGGCTCTCCGACGTCGCCATATGCATGGCCGATGAGCGTCCACTGGGTCAAAGATTGGCGCTGGATCTGCACGTAGCCAAAGCGTCTGCGGTCGGCGTCTGCGTAGCCGATGTACGCCATATCGCCGTCATTGAAGTTCTGAATCTGGAAGTAGCCAAACTCATTGACTTGTTGCAAGCGCGCGGGATCCACAGAGTCCGAATCAGAGTCGTATCGAGGTGAGAACCATGTGCCGCTCGCATCAAGTTCCATCCCCAGCAATTCCAACCCGCCGTCTGCAAAGAGAGATGGGCTTTGCAGGGGGAAGGCCGGGAATCCGAGATCGTTTCCGCGAATGAGGCCCCTGATCACTCCAGCCTCATTGGAGAATGCCATCCAGACAGAGTTGTCGATAGGGTTCCCGGTTGGTTCAGGGAACTCCTGCAGTGTGAGGACCGGCCGGAAGATGCCAATCGACAAGTTGCGGTTCGTCACGATCGGCCGCTCTGCGGGATTGTCGATGATCACGCGTGTCACGTCGGCCATGGCGGTTGCTCCTGTCATGGTGGCGAGAACAGCTATTGCTGCGACTCTCCAGCCCGTCAAGTTCAGTCCAAGACTCAGTTTCATGTTCCACTCCTTTGTTGTCTGTGCGGCGGCATCGGTCAGCCAGTTCGCCACCAGACGCTGAGATTCACGATGTTGCTCTCGCCTGAGGTGTTCGCGTCGATTCTCAACTGCGCGACGATGTGGGTGAAGCCCAGCGAGTCGACGACGACGTGTGCCGCGCCCTGGCTGGCGTTCTGACCCATCACGCGGATGCCGGGGGGTGTGAGGGAGATGTCGGGCGGGACGACGCGTACATCGCAGACGAACCGGTTGTTCAGTGGAATGTCGGTGCCGCTCTTGCCACCCGTGTTCCCCAGTTTCAGTTTGAGGTCGCCGAGGGGCGTTCCGGCGTAGTCATCCGAGCCGTTGAGGGGTTGCATGCCCCACAGCCGGACCGTCGCTGTTCGTGGCAGGGTTGAGAGGAAGCCGCCGGAGCGCAACTGGCCGTGGAACATCATCACGAAGATGTTCCCGAAGGGAAGCGGGCCGGATGAGCCGGTCATGATGGAGACGCTGTCGCTCCGCCCGTCCGACGGATCGGGCTCAGGGGGATAGGTCGGAGCGCCTGCCGTCACTGCGTACACGCCGTTGTTGAGCAGGACGCCCTTGTAGGACGTGTTTGGCGCGCTCGACTTGAACAGCCCGCGTGTGAATGCTCTTTGCAAGGTTCCGAGTGCGATATCCGTCGGCATCGATTGCTCCCTTTCTCAGCAATGGCGTTACAGCACGCGCCAGTAGAAGAACATCGTGGCGAGCTTCTCGGCATCGTCCGTCATGATCTGGATGATGACCGCGCGGCACCCCACGGTGTCGAAGAAAATGTCCACCTTGCCATGCTCCGCGCCCCGCCCGATGACGCGGATTCCCGGCGGCGTCAGCGCGGTGTCCGGCTGGATGACTTCGGCATCGCAGAAGAACTTCGCCGCGGCGGGGATCGGGGTGGATGCCAGCCCCGGAGACTGTCCCAGCGTGAGTTTCACATCGCCAAGGCAGAAGCCGTAGACGGGCTCATTCGTGCCGACCGCCGGTGCGTCGCTGACGGCCCAGATGCGGAGCGTGGCGGTTGTGTTGTCACCAGGAGATGCCCCGGCACCGCCGAAGAAGAAGAGACTTAGCCCATTGCCGAAGGGGAGCCCCCGATTCAATAACACTGACACCCTCAGTGTCGTCGCTCGCCGGCATATTCTCGACGATCGTGTAGTGATCACGTGGATGGAGCGGGCCTTCAAAGAGTGTGAAGGGGACGAGGCCGAAGCTGCCCGCATTCCAGCCGCCTTGCGTGGTTCCGATGTTCGCTTCGGTTGGCATGTGGTAGGTCCTCCGCTGGGGGCAGTGTCATCCGAAGGGCCGGATGTGTCCTGCCAGCATCCCATACGTCCAATATGACCCGGTTTCGCAGGGATGCAAGACGAATTCGCGGTTCTTCTGCTCTATGTGGGTGATTCGTCGTGTGCGGGGCTATTCCCGCCCGGAGAGGTCCCGCCCGGTGAGGGCGGCGTCGAGGGCGCGCTGGTCGCGCGGCTGTCGGAGGAGGGGGCGGATGGTGTGTGCGAAGGCCTCGGCCTCGGCGCGGGTGGCGTATCGCCTGAGCCAATGCGTGAGTTCGATGCCGTCGGCTCCGGGTTGGTCGGCGCGGACGGCGGTGCGGAGCGCGTCGAGCACGCGCCTGCGGGATGGGTCGTCCATCGAATGGATGCGCGATCGCGCGAGGTTCCAGAGCGGGTCGAGGATGCGCGGGCGAGCGGCATCGGCCTGTGACATCCCGTCGCGAAGACGCAGCAGCAGGTCGAGATCGGAGAGATGGAACGCGGAGGGTGCGGCGAGCGCGGCGATTGCGGGCGTCAGCGTTTCGGGGGCGTCGGCGAGCAGGGCGCGGACCAGACGTGCGATGTCTTCGTGGCGGCCGAGGAGCGCCATGCTTCGGATCGCCGGTTCCATCTCTCGGTTTCGGAGCGCGTCTTTGATGGCCGATTCCAGATCGGCAGCGCCTTCGAGGGGGAGGGGCGCGTCGGATCGTTCGGGCGGGCGCGCGGGGCCGGTTGTGATGAGAGGGTCGCCGAGGGAGGCGATGCGCCAGACGGGCGCGGCCTCGACGCGGATCGCCGCTCCCCAGGGGATGCCGGAGGCGAGGCGGCGCGCAACGTCGGGCGTGGGAACGAACGCCGCGAGGAAGGGCTCTTGCACGGAACCGGCGTAGGCGTAGACGCCACGATCGAGCCAGCGTGCGCCGACGGTGTGGGTCGCGGCGGGTGAGGTGAGCGACCAGGAGTGGACGAAGTGGAGCATCGCGGGCCTGCGGAGTGTGGGGAGATCGCCGGGGGCGCAGCGGTCCTGGCGACCGAGTTCGAAGAAGTTGGCGTTGCCCATCGTGGTGATGAGGACGAGGCCGGGATCGATGGGGCGCGAGGCGATGGTGCGCCAGTGGATGCTCGTGGCGTTCGGCGCGTCGTCGAGGCGGACGGTCCAGCCGGCGCGTTCGAGCTCGCGGGCGGCGGCGGCTCCGTCGTGCTCCTGCCAGACGCCGGGCTCGGTGTAGCTATCGAAGATCCACGCGGAGTCGGGGCGGAGGAAGAGTGCGGCCATGGCGCGGTACGCCGCGTGGTGGGCATCGCCCATGATCTGCCCGGCCCATGCCCATCGCCCTTCGGCGGCTCGCCCGGGGAGGTGCCTGCCGATGAAGTCGGTAAGGGCGAGCATCTGGCGCTCGGGCGGGGCCTTGGGATCGGTGTTCGGCGCGGGTCCGCGCGCGGGGGCCTCGGCGAAGATGAGTTTGATCGGCGCGTTGGCGCAGAGCGTGACCGCGTCGATGGTGTCGCCGAGACGCGCCCAGCGGAGCCCGTTTGCCGTGCAGAAGGCCTCGATACGTGAGGCGAGTTCCTTGGCTTCGTCGAGCGTGAGCGAGGCGTTGGGGTTGCGACCGAGTTCGGTCCACATGATCGGCTGGCCCCGCGCGGCGGCGATGGCGAGCGCGCCGGTCCATGCCGCGTCCGCAGGATTGGCGACGATCACGCCGGTCGGCTCGTGGGCACGCTCGGTCCACATGCTGAGCAGGGGTCCGACGCCGACGGGCGCATCGTCGGGGGATGCGCCCCAGGCGAGGGCGACGGCGCGATCGACGCGGGCGGAGGTGAGCGATGGGCCGCGGGCGGGCTCGATGTCGGACGCCCAGCGGAGGACCGTTGTCGGCGCGAAGGCGGCGACGAAGCGGGCGATGTTGTCGGCGGCGTCGGGGGTTCCGTCGTCGATCAGCACGGGGTAGCGGAGGGTCGGCGTCCAGCGCGCGACGGCCTCGATGTACGACCAGACATCGGGCACGATGACGATGGTGGGGTGAATGTGCGCGGCGTTGAGCGTTGCTTCAGCGCGCTGGCCGAGCGCGTGAGCCGCGGCGAGTTCCGGGCTTGGAGCGCGGGGAGGATCGGCGGGGTTGCCCGCCTGCGCGAATGGCGCAGCGATGAGGGCGGCAAGAAGCGCGAGCCAGATCGAGCCGGCCCGAGGTGGAGTTGAGGATGGGGGTGGGAACGAGGATGACGCGGGGCGTGGCCTGGTCATGGGTGATCGTACCTGTGCGCGGGGGCGGCAGGGCCGGGGCGTTGCGTACACTGGGCCTCGATGCCGAACCTGAGCGCGGGCGAGTTTGCGGGTGTTGTTCGTGAGGCGCGGGCGTCGCGGGCTCCGGGCGTGACGCTGGCCGTCCCGTTGACGGAGGCGTTGCTTGCGGACCAGTTGACGCCGGTGCTGGCGTATCGCCGGCTTGTCGCGCCGGACCAGCGGACCGCGCCATCGTTCCTCTTGGAGTCGGTGGAGGGAGGCGAGCGCCAGGGTCGGTACTCGATCCTCGGGGCGCAGCCGATCCATGACGTGGTGGCGTTTGCCGATCGGGTGACGGTTCGTGATCTCTCGACGGGGCGCACGCGTGTGACGACGCACGCGGGGGCGGACCCGCTGGATGCGATGCGCCGCATGAGCGGGATGGTGTCGCTGGTGATGCCCGCGGCGTCGGGGCATCGGCACGGGCTGCCGGCGTGTTTCCTCGGCGGGTGGGCGGGGTTCGCGGGGTACGACACCGTGCGCTACGCCGAGCCGGAGAAGCTCGGATGGCACAGCGCGCCGCGCGACGATCGCAACCTGCCGGACCTGCACTTTGCGTTCTATGACGGCGTGGTGGTGTTCGATCACGTGGACAAGCTGGTTCACGTCGTGCAGATGGCGATGGTCGCGCCGGATGATGATGTCGGCGAGGCGTACACACGCGCGATCGCGAAACTCGAGCGCAGGATCGACGAGATTCAGCGGCACACCAAGCCCCTGCCGGCGGGGCGGGTCTCGCGCGAGACACCGGTGACGCCGCTGCCTTCGAACATGACGCGTGACGAGCACGCCAGGATGCTGTCGCGCGCGATGGAGTACATCAGGGCGGGGGACATCTTCCAGGTGGTGCTGGGGCAGCGATTCGAGCGGGTGAGCGAGGTCGATCCGTTCGACGTGTATCGCTCGCTGCGGGCGGTGAACCCGAGCCCGTACATGGTGTATCTGCAGGCGGAGGGGTGCATCCTGGTGGCGTCGAGCCCGGAGATTCTGTGCCGCGTGAGGGTGCGGGACGGATCGGCGACGGTGACGAACCGTCCGCTGGCAGGGACGCGGAAGCGTGGGGCGACGCCGGAAGAGGATCTCGCACTCGAGCGCGAGTTGCTGGCGGATGAGAAGGAACGGGCCGAGCACATCATGCTGGTGGATCTGGGGCGGAACGACGTCGGGCGCGTCGCGGTCCCCGGCTCGATCGAGCTGCAAGCGGTGATGGAGATCGAACGTTACAGCCACGTCATGCACATCTCATCGACGGTGACGGGGACGCTGCGCGAGGGGCTGGACTGCTGGGACGCGCTGCGTGCGGCGTTGCCGGTGGGGACGATCTCGGGCGCGCCGAAGATCCGCGCCATGCAGATCATCGACGAGCTGGAGCCGCTCCGACGCGGGCCGTACGGCGGGGGCATGGGGTATGTCGGGCTGGATGGGAACATGGACATCGCGCTGACGCTGCGCACGATGGTGGTGCCGACGGCGATGCGCGGGCCCGACGGGCGATGGGTTTATCACTTGCAGGCCTCGGGCGGGATCGTCGCGGACTCGAAGCCGGAGCCGGAGTTCATGGAGACCGTGAACAAAGCGGCGGCACTGGCCCGCGCGATCGACATGGCGGAGCGCGCGTTCGGAGCGTGTTAGATCTGTGTGTATACTCGTTGAGTTACCCTTGACGCACATCCTCATATCGGGTAGTCTAAACGCTGCGAAGGAGGTGTCACAATGTGCCGTACTTATGCTGTGGGGTCATTGTGTGTTTTTGTCATCAGTTGCGGTCTTTATCAAGTGAGTTCGGCCCAGCCCGGATCTCCGGCACCCATTAAACCTCCGACTCTGGAAGGTTGCATCGCCGCAGGACCTGGCGTGCCCGACCCTGCGCCAGGTAGTGGATGTCTCTGGCAGTATGACGGCCATGATCCTTGGGTGGGAGCGCCCGTCGTCGTCAGACGTGTTGAAGAAGTGGAGTCATTCGGGCCAGAGACAATAGCTTATCGTTACGAGGGTTCGGTTCCGCTTCCTTGTGACTTCACCCCGCTTGTGCTGGATCTCTCGTTTCAACAAACAGTCACTCGTACACATCGTGTCCGCGTTCACGGCTCCATCGGTGTCTCTTTGAGCATCAGTGCCGAGGCGCAGGCCTCGTATCTCGGGATCTTGGCCGCTCGCGTGAAGTCCGAGTCGAAAGCGAACGTCGAACTCGGGGCGGGCTGGGAGGGTGAGTGGACCGAGGAGATTCTCAGAAGAGAGGACGCGAAGGTGCCGATATGCCACGAGCACGAACGTACGGCCAGCGTGCGCAAGATTTCTGTGACAATGGTCACTCCGTGGGAACATCGTTTGAACTGGACGGCCACATGCGGGACAACGCCGTTCAATACAACGAGCGTGTGTGAGAGCGGCAGTCTCGTTGGAAACGGCATCGGGTACTCAGACAAACACGTCCTGCATGTCGTTCGTCGGCTGCGCGATTGTCCGCTTGAATGCCCTCGATAACTCGTCCTACTGAAGCATGGGAGAACGACCATGGTGCCGTATCGCACTCTCGCGTTCGGTGGAATCGTTCTTGTGGTAGCGGCGTGCGCGGCCTCGCTCACGTGGCGCCAGAAATCGATGTTTCGAGAATCATCCCCAGTCGCGACTGCCTCCACCGAAGGAACCATCGAAGTGGGCGGCGGCTGGAGCATGCCCTCCGCCGAGGTGCTTGGCGGCCAACGCAAAGAGGTGTCAGCGTATCTGAGATCGCTTTCTCCCGCGGCAAGAAGAGCCGGTCTCGCGATGCTTGCCGACGCTCTCCGTGGCCTTGATGCGCGCCGGATTGTACCCGCTCATCATGGACTCGCTCACGATCTCGCGACACTGGCGTATGAACTCGATGATCTTGAACTCATGGCCCTGTTCTATGAGTTTGCCTCACAACCGGCTTTCCCAGACGCCCTGCGGTTCCGTAGTCTGTCACAACTCGGCTGGGTCTATCTCTATTCGGCCGGGGATGAAGCGACCAATCACGCCGCCTCTCGTTCGGCCCTTGAAGAAGCTCTCTCGATTGCCGACACACCACCGGCGGGACTGCTCGTTCGTCCAGAAGAACACCTCGATATTCTGCGTAAACTCGCGTTTCTTGATTCTGAGGCCGGCGATGCAGCCGGCGCATTCTCGCACTACTCACTCGCGATTGAGCGAATCGGCGATCAACTGACCCTACGCGATCTCGTACAGCTGATGAAGGACACTTCGCGCCAAGCAGCGAAGGCCGGCGATACTGAGGCCGCAGCGTCGCTCGCGTCGGCGACACTGGACTTGATCCGATCCGGCGGCGAAGACCAAGGCGAGTACGCGCATTGGGCGGCCGAGATGGTGACGGTCATGGATCTGCAACCACCGGATCCGCGCTATTCAGATGTGCTGGAGCGGGTCGTGCTTGACCCGCAGGCAAACAGCTCGCCGTCAACTATCATCACCCGAGTGATGCTCGCACGTTCATACGAGGCGCAGGGACTGGGTGGTGAGTCGCTCATCCTGCTAGGGGAGACATACCAGAGATTCGGCGCGGTTCGGGACGTTTCGGACGACCTTGTCTGGCCTTACGACACCTTTGCGGATGCGATGGCGACAGTGGGCCTAGAGCTGTCGCGTTCGCTGCGAAAGAGCGGGGCGACCGAGGAAGCCGGATCAATAGAGGCGGAGGTACTTGCGCGATATCCCCACACCGCCGCCGCGTCAGCCATACGAGCCCGCGCTTCCGATTGATATCGTTCTCCTCGACTTCTGTCAGATAGAGCCCTCGCATCTGTAGAACGAACCTTTCCGAGCGTCGGCCTCGCAAGCGAGAACGCGCGGTCGGCACGAGCGCGCAACCCGCCGGTCGGTCTCGGATCGGCGGACGCGGCACCGTGATCGGGCAAAGCCCTGGGTACACTTCGCGACTCGACCCTTCCTCAACCTCCCCCTACCAGCACTCCCACCCACCACCACTCCTACCCATCACCACTCCTATACCCCCATCAGGGCCAGCGCGATATGGACGACACGCCGGGACAAGGTGCCGCAGAGAGAGAGCCGGAGCGTGGTGCCGGTCCCACTTCGCCCCAGCCCCCCCACTCACCCCCCCACTCAGCCGGTCACTCGGCGGGCCCCCTCGTTCAGCGTTCGGCGTTTCGGAACTACCTGAAGCTTGCGCGTCTGCACCAGTGGGGCAAGGGGGTGTTTGTGCTGGTCGGGCCGGTGTACGGCGCGGTGGACGGGAGCGCGATCAACTGGGGCGCGGTCGGGCTGGCGTTTCTCGGGTTCGGGCTGGGTTCGAGCGCCTGTTATGTGGTGAACGACATCCGCGACCGCGAGGCGGACAAGAACCACCCGAGAAAGTGCCGCAGGCCGGTCGCTTCGGGCGCGATCTCCGTCGGGGCGGCGTGGGTGTTTGCGGCGGTGCTGCTGCTGGGTACGGCGGGCGCGGTCGGGGGGCTGCTCGCGGTCGCGCCGGGGGCGGCGGCGATGTGGACCGGGCTTGCGATCCTCGCGTACATCGCGAACGTGACGGCGTATACCTATCTCTTTAAGCACCACATCATTGCCGACGTTGTGAGTCTGGCGATCGGGTTCGTGCTTCGGGTGCTGGGCGGGTGTGCCGCGGCGGGGATCGAGCCCTCGACGTGGCTCCTGAACTGCACGCTGTTCGTGAGCATGTTCCTGGCGTTCGCAAAGCGGCTGGGTGAGCGACGGACGCGCGAGGGCGGGGATGTGTCGCGGTCTCGGGCCGTGCAATCGGTCTATACGGATGACCTGCTGCGGATGTCGGTGGTGGTGACGGGTGTGGCGGCTCTGGTGACGTATGCGGGGTATGTGCAGGCCCGGAGCGGGCTTTACACGGTCGGCTTCAACCTCTTGTGGCTGACGATGTTGCCCGCAACTTACGGGCTGCTGCGGTGTATCGTGCTGGTCGAGCGGGGCGACTACGACGACCCCACGGAACTGGCCATAGGTGACAGGGCCTTCCAGGTCGCGGGCGTCGCGTTTGTCGCCGTGACCATCGCCATTGCCTTCATCGCGGATCGCCCGCTGTGAGGTGTCCGGGTTTCTGCCTCTTCACGGGTCCGGGCTTGACCAACGACCCTTGATCGACTCAACTGATCGGCCTCTCGGCTTTGTTCGATCCTCAGGAGCACGCATCATGACGAATCGCTCTCTTCTCCGACGCTGTCTGGTGACCATGATCGGCGGCGTTCTGGTCGCCTCTCTCCCCGCGTTCGGGCAGGATGCGGAGGTTGATCGCCCGGACGGCGCGGAGATTCCCTCACCGGACCAGATCCGGCAGTTGATGACATCCGGGCGTCCGGGCGGGGGTGGCTCCGAGAGCGATCTCAAGCCGTTCGCCGAGGTGTCTCGCGACTTTGTTGAGGTGACATCCTCTGTGCAGGGTGATACGCCTCTCTTCCGGCTGTGGCGCCGCGACCGGGACCAGCAACTGATCGCCGAGCTGCCGCGCGGCTGGGAACGCCAGAAGCACTTCGTCGCGATGACCGTCTCCGGCGGCGACATCTGGGCGGGGCTTCAGGGCTCTTCGCGGTATGTCTACTGGAAGCGGTACGGCGACCGCATCGCGCTTGTGGTGCCCAACACCGACACGCGCTCGACGGGTGATCAGGAGTCCAAGTCGTCGGTCAACAACATCTTCACCGACCGGGTGCTGGTTGATGTTCCGATCCTTGCGATGGGCCCGAGCGGGCAGCCGGTGATCGATCTTGACAACCTGCTCGTGGGCGAGGGGTCGCGGTTCTTCGGCAACGCGATGGCGGGCGCGAACGCGCGGCTCGCGACGATCCGCACCGCCAAGACCTTCCCCGAGAACATGGAGATCGAGATCGAGGTGCCCGTCGCGGGAGGCCTGCTCAAGCGGTTCCATTACTCGATCAGTCAACTGAAGGACAACCCCGCGTTCAAGCCCCGCGTGGCGGACGAGCGGGTCGGCTACTTCACGACGGCGTATCGCGATCTCGGCAAGTTCAAGGAGGCGGACAAGTGGGTGCGGTACGCGAACCGCTGGCACCTTGAGAAGGCCGATCCCAATCGGCGTCTCTCGCCGCCGAAACGCCCGATCATTTTCTATGTCGAGCACACCGTGCCGATCCGGTATCGCCGCTGGGTGAAGGAGGGCGTCGAGTACTGGAACCAGGCGTTCGAGCAGATCGGGATCAAGGACGCGATCCAGGTGCTGTACCAGGACGAGGCGACCGGGGCCCACATGGAGAAGGACCCGGAGGATGTGCGGTACAACTTCATCCGCTGGCTCTCGAACGACATCTCGACGGCGATCGGGCCGAGCCGCGTGAACCCGATGACGGGCGAGATCATCGACGCCGACATCGTGCTGACGGACGGCTGGATCCGCGTCTTCTGGTACCAGGCCAACGAGTATCTGCCCCAGATGGCGATGGAGGGCTTCAGCCCCGACCTGCTCGCCTGGCTCGAGGGCAATCCCGCGTGGGATCCCAGAGTCCGATTCGCGCACCCCGCCGAGCAGGATCGGATGCTGCAGGAGCGGGCGCGGCGCGGCATACTCGCCTACGGCGGGCACCCGATCGCCAATGTCGACGCCAGCATGTACGGCGATGACGAGTTCGACGGGCTGGTCGGCACCAACATCCAGATGAACGGGATGTGCATGGCGGGTGTCGGCAAGGCCTTCGACATGTCGCTCATGCGGATGCAGATGGAACTGGAGGGCTCGCTCTCGAGCCAACCCCAGGAGAAGCCCAAGCAGTCGGTCGACGATCTGCCCCCCGAGGTTCGCGAGCTGATCAAGGCGCGGATCGCCGCGGCAAAGGCCGAGGGGAAGGAGCTTCCTCCCGAGGTGCTCGCGCTCATCGGTGACGAGCCGGAGCCGGAGCCCCCCGCTGCGGAGCCCGCGAAGGAAGAACCGAAGCGTGCGGCGAAGAAGAAGGACGAGGACCTGCTCGACGGGATACCCGAGTGGTTCGTCGGTCCGGCCCTGGCCGATCTGGTCGCGCACGAGGTCGGGCACACGCTCGGCCTTCGCCACAACTTCAAGTCGTCTTCGATCTACTCGATGTCGCAGATCAACAGCGAGGAGTTCAAGGGCAAGCGGACGTGGGTCGGCTCGGTGATGGACTACACGCCGGTGAACATCAACATGGGTGACGGCGAGGTGCAGGGCGATTACACGCCGATCGCCGTCGGGCCGTACGACATGTGGGTGATCGAGTACGGGTACGGCTTCGGAGACCCGAAGAAGGTGCTGGAGCGCGTTGCCGAGCCCGAGTTGGCGTACGCGACGGACGAGGACACGTGGGGCTCCGATCCGCTGGCCAGGCGGTACGACCTCGGGTCCGACCCGCTCGAGTTCGCGAACAGCCGCATGCGTCTGACCAAGCAGCAGCGTGCCGACATCATCTCGAAGTTCGTGAAGGACGGCGATTCGTGGTCCAAGGCCCGGCGCGGGTACGGCATCACGCTCGGCACGCAGACGCAGATGCTCTCGATGATGGCCAACTGGGTCGGCGGGAGCTTCATCCATCGCGACAAGAAGGGCGATCCCAACGGACGTGATCCGGTGGTGCCCGTTCCGGCCGAGCGCCAGCGGGCCGCGCTGAAGTTCGTCATCGACAACGCGTTCTATGACGAGGCCTTCGGCCTGACGCCCGAGCTGCTCACGAAGATGTCGCTGGACAAGTGGCTCGACGGTGGCGGCGGGATCTCCGGCATCGAGGATGTCCCCTACCCCGTGCACGATCGCATCATCGGCGTGCAGTCCTCGGTGCTCACGATGCTGATGAACCCGATCACGCTGCAGCGTGTCTTCGACAACGAGCAGCGCATCACCGCCGACAAGGACATGATCACGCTCCCCGAGGTGCTCAGCACCGTGTCGGCCGCGATCTGGTCCGAGGTCGAGTCGCCCGGGGCCGGCCCGTACACCGATCGCTCTCCGATGATCTCTTCGCTGAGGCGGAACCTGCAGCGCGAGCACGTCGAGCGCCTCATCAATCTCTCCATGCCCGGCTCGGTCGCCTCTCCGGCGTCGAGGACGATCGCCACGCTGGCGACGGCCAAGCTCCGCGACATGGGCGAGAAGCTCAAGGCCGCCTCCGGACGGGCGGGGCTCGACACCTACACGCGGGCCCACCTCTCGGAGACCGCGCTCCGCATCGAGAAGGCGCTCGACGCACAGTTCATCTACAACACCGACAGGATCGGAGGCGGGGCACCCCGCGTGATCATGTTCGGCCAGGAGGCCGAGAAGCCCAAGTAAGCGCACAACATCCCGCCCGGCCCTTTATGGCCCGGCGGCACGAAGTTCCGAGAACCCGAGGGGCACACCCCCTCGGGTTCTTCTTTGGTCCGGGTTCTTTCTGCCGTTGGGTGGACCGGCTCTCCGAGCCGATACGAGGCACGCTTGACCGCGAGGTCGTGGACCAGGACGGGAAGGTGTGAGGAGCGAGGGGTATACTTTCGGCCCTGCCGCCAGCGCGGCCGGGCACAGGGCACGCGGCAGCCGCCGCAAGTCCTTGTAGGACGGGCCAGTAGCTCAGTTGGTTAGAGCGCACCCCTGATAAGGGTGAGGTCGGCAGTTCGAATCTGCCCTGGCCCATTGACGGAGAATCAAACGCCGGCACACAACGCAGAAGTTGTGGGTCGGCGTTGTTCGTTTCTGGTGCCTCCCTCCGGGCTCAGCGAGCGATGACCTGCGCCGCATCATCAAGGATCGCGCGGGCCTCGGACTCGCTCGGTGCCTCGGCAATCAGGCGCATGATCGGCTCGGTGTTGCTCGCTCGAACGTGCAGCCACGCGCGCCGATCAACCCAGTCCACGCGCACGCCGTCCTGTAGGTCAATCGACGCCGAGGCGTATGCCTTGGCGATCTTCTCGATCGCGGGGCGCGCGGCCTCCTTCGATGCCAGATCCACCTTCCGTTTCTCGATCGCGTAGCGCGGCACATCGGCGACGATCGCCGCGAGCGACCGATCCTCGCTCGCGAGCAGGCCGAGCGTCAGGGCCATCGCCGCGAGCGAGTCCCGCACATACGTCACCCGGGGCCAGATCACGCCCCCGTTTCCTTCGCCCCCCATGACAGCCCGGTGCTGCTTCATCGCAGCGACCACGTTCGCCTCCCCCACCGCTGTTCTGACGACGCGTGCCCCGTGCTTTGCCGCCACATCATCGATCATGCGGCTGGTGGACAAGTTGGTACAGATCACCGCGCCCTTTGCATCCTCACCCATCGAGCCGAGCACCGCCAGCGCACCCAGCACCAGCGTGTACTCCTCGCCGATATAAGCACCATCGGCATCGATGATCGCGAGTCGATCGGCGTCGGGGTCTTGCGCGAAGCCGACGATGGCATGGCGCTCGGCGGTCGCCGCCGCGAGCCCTGTGAGGTTCTCGCGTGTCGGCTCGGGTGTGTGCGGGAAGATGCCTGTGGGCTCGCCGTGCAACTGGATGATCTCGGAACAGCCCAGCCGCTCCAGCAGGGCGAGCGCGCCCGGCGCGCCGGAGCCGTTCACCGAATCAACCACGACGCGATAGTGCCGATCCTTCGTTGTCACGGCCAGCCCGATCTCGTCCAGCGCGCGGATGACGGTCTCGACGTGCGTGTCGGTCGCGGTCTGGTCGATCGCGATCGAGCCGATCCGGTCCCACGCGACGGCGTCGAGCTTGGGCGCGTTCCGTTGGAACCGCTCCACGATCTTCGAAGCGGTCGTCGCGTCGGGCGCACAGGCGTCGATCGCCAGCGGCTCTGAAAGCCCCGGAGCGCGAACCAGGGCCTTCAGACCATTCCACTCCTGCGGGTTGTGGCTCGCCGTCAGGATCATCGCGGCATCGGCGTTCCGCGCATCGGTCAGCACGCCCGCCGTGGGCGTCATCGCCACACCCAGGTCGATCACGTCGCACCCGCACGAGGTCAGCCCGGCGATTGCCGCGGCATGGACCATCTGGCACCCCGCCCGCCCATCGCGTGCAAGCACCACACGCGGGCGACGACCTGCAAGATGCTCACCCAGTGAGTCGCGGAGCCAGCCGGCGAAGGCGCCGGCGTACCGGGCCGCGACGTCGTGGGTGAGCGAGGCGCCGACAATGCCGCGGCAGCCGCTGACGCCCAGCATGAGGGGCGCGTCGTTGGTGTGGTGGGTCATGGAACGGAGAGGATAGGAGGAAGTCGGGGTGTCGGGCTCAGCGCGGCGCGGCCTGATAGAGGTGGAGCGCGGTCGTGCCGTAGACGTGGGTCTCCGGACCGATGGCCCCTGGGATGGAGAGATCGATCTCGTTGCGCGGGGCTTGGCCAGTCGCCCGCGCGAGTTCCTCCTCAAAGGCCTCGAGCGCGGCGTCCGCGCTCGGATCCGAGAGGTCGATCGAGAGCTCGATCGGGGGCATCTCGGGTGGTGGCTCGCGGCGTGATCGATGACCCTTCGTGCGTCGCCCTGTCTGGCCGGCTCCTGGCAACGTGCGGTCGTCGCGCTCGGTCTCCGGCTCGTCTTCCGCCTCGGCGTTACGCGGCTCAATCGCTTCGACGAATGGCCAGGGCGTGCGATGGACGAGATACCCGCCCTCGTCGAGATGCGCGATGGCGCGCGCGAGCTGGTCTCTGGTGCGACGCCAACCGAGATCGTTGGTGACGACGGCGTAAGGCGGATCGAAGAACGCGACGTGCACCGGCTCGGGGAGACGCGCCAGGCAGGCCACGCCGAGCGCATCGCCGACAACAACCTGGCAACGGTCGTGGCAGCCGAGCGTGCGGATGTTCTCTTCGAGCACGCGGGCGACCTCGCGGTCGCGTTCGACGAAGGTGCAGTACGCCGCGCCCCGCGAGAGGGCTTCGAGCCCAACCGAGCCGGTGCCGGCGAAGCAGTCGAGGATGTGGGCATCCTCGAAGTGGCCCCGGAGGATGTTGAAGAGAGACTCCTTGACACGATCGGGGATCGGCCGCGTCATGGATTTCTCTGGGGGAGACTGGAGCTTTCTGGAGCGGTACTCGCCCGCGATGATGCGCATGGGGGAGTGTACGGCCAGCACACCGGGCGTTGCTCACTTGCTCGGTTTGCGCTGCTCGGCCCTGATCGCCTGCGTGCTTGCGAATGTCGTGACGGCGTAGGGGACGCAGTATGTGAGCAGGATCTGGAAGATCCGGAAGCCGGTGACATCCCCCTTGATGAGCGCGGGGACGTGGTTGATCGAGATGAGGATGGTCCCGACGACGAGCATGTAGGTGGTCGCGCGCCGGACGACATCGCGCCGCGTCGCGATCGAGAGCCATGTTGGTGTTTCGCCGTTGCCCACGAGAGAGGGTGCCGTCAGCGGACGGGTTCGATTGTTGCGGACATCGCGCCCGCGCAGGAGGCGATCAGGGAGTCCTTGCCGTAGGCGTGGATCTGTTCCTGCTTCAGTTCGGCGAGCTCTTTGTGGACGGTCGTGCAGATCACACGCCCGGTGGTATCGACTTCTTTGGCCATCTGGAATGCGGCCTCGAACGGCTTGCCGAACAGCTCCATCAGCATGCGGACCACGTACTCGTACGAGTGGTCGTCGTCGTCGAGGAGGATGACGTTCCAGAGTTTCGGCCGGTCAAGGCGAGGGGAGGAGGGGGCGGGGAGCACCGCGACACGGGTCTCCGCCTCGAATCCGGGCACGCTCTGCTCGTGGTCGTTCATCGATCGGATCATACTCCGCGCGATCCCGATTCCCCCTGGCATCCTGCGCGGAGGCCGCGCACCCCGATAATCTTGCGAGTTTGTCGCCCCCGCCCCTTGCCAAACGACATTCCGGAGGCACTTTGCTTCACAGGGTCGACACACGCGAATTCTGCGCCTAGTCTTGCGACTGAGTCTCAGTCTCAATTACACACCCAGAGCGATTGGTCTGCCAATCGCACGAAGGAGCGGACGGATGTTCAGAGCTTTCTATGCGGGTCTTGTCGCGGCTTCGGTCGCTTCTGGCGCGTCGGCCCAGGTTGTCGGGTTCGTGGAGGACTTCAACGCCGACGCCGCGGCGTGGCGGAACTTCAACAGCGCGAGCATCCTGGAGTGGGTGCCGGCGGGCGGCCCTGACGGGACCGCGTTCGCGCGGAGCACGTACAACCTGGTCGCGGCATCGGGGATGTTTCCGCCGATCGTGATTCGCGCCCAGTCGTCCTTCGTGCCCCCCTCTTCGAACGCGGAGTATGTCGGCAACTGGATCGAGGCGGGCGTCACGGGGGTTTCGTTCTCGTTCCGCCATGACCTCCCGGTGCCGATCTCGTTGACGGGACGCTTCGCGACGCCGAACAACATGCTCGGCGCGGCAACCGAGACGTCGTACACCGTCGAGCCCAATGTGTGGACGACGATCTCGTACGACCTGACCGAGGGGAGCTCGGACATCATCTCCTTCGGCGCGGGCTCGTACATGTCGATCTTCAGCAACGTCGGGAACATTCAGTTGGGCTTCAACGTTCCCGCCGGATACGCGGGACAGAACCTCAACGTGAACTTCGATGTCGACAACTTCACGATCGTCCCCGCGCCGGGCGCGCTCGCGCTGCTCGGCGTGGCGGGGCTTGTTGCTCGTCGCCGGCGGTGAGCGCGCGACGGCCCGTAACACGCTCTGCGGTTTCGCCCGATCTCTTCGCACCCCACGCCCCGCTGCGTGGGGTGCTTTGATATGTGCCTGCGAAAGTGTCGAAGCACAGCGAGGAGCACGCGATGCACGGAGTTCAACGAGCGGGGCGGTTGGCGGGCAAGGTCGCCCTGGTCACGGGCGCCGCCCGCGGGATCGGGCTGGGAATCGCGCGAGCGTTCGTCGCCGAGGGCGCCGCCGTCGTGCTGACCGACATACGCGACGATCTCGGACAGCGCGAGCGCGAATCTCTCGCGGGCACGCTCCCGAACGCGAGCGGATCTCGGGTTGTCTACCGGCATCTGGACGTGCGCGAGGAGCCCGACTGGATCGCCGCGACAGACTGGACGATCGCGACACTCGGTTCGCTCGACGTGCTCGTCAACAACGCGGGCATCACCGGCTTCGGCGCGGGCGATCTCGAAGGACTCGCACACCACGCGGGCGCCCACGATCCAGAGCACGCCTCGCTCGACACTTGGCGCGCCATCCACGCCACCAACCTCGAAGGCGTCTTCCTCGGCTGCAAGCACGCGATTCGCGTGATGCGCGCCGCAACAGGGCGCGGCGGCGAGCGATATGGCTCGATCGTCAACATCGGATCACGCTCGGGCGTGGTCGGGATCTCCGGTGCCGCGGCGTACGCATCAAGCAAGGGCGCGGTCCGCAATCACACTAAGTCCGTCGCGCTGTACTGCGCCGAGCAGGGTCTTCGGATCCGCTGCAACGTCGTGCAGCCCGCCGCGATCCTGACGCCGATGTGGGAGCCGCTCCTCTCGCCCGGGGGCGAGGCGACCACAGCCGAGGAGCGGGCCCAAGCGATGCAGTCGTTCGTGGGCGACACGCCCCTGCGCCGGTTCGGCACTGTCGGCGAGGTCGCGGCACTCGTCGTGCACCTGGCCTCAGACGAATCGGGGTACACGACGGGCGCGGAGTTCACGATCGACGGGGGGATCCTCGCGGGCAGCGCGGCGTCGCCGAAGTCGTGAGAGGCCGACACCGCGCCGGGTGTTGCAGCACAGCGACCATGAAACAAAGCACCCCGCGCCATCGGACGCGGGGTGCAATCTTTCAGTGATTGAAGGAGCAGATCTGCTCGTGCCTCACGCCGAGCGGCGGGGGCCGTTCGGCTTGCCGCCGCGGCTGTTGCCGCCTCGTCCGCCGCCACCCTGGGTGTTGAATGCACGACTCTGGCCGCCGGCATTCGGTCCGCTCTTGCGAGGGCCGCCGTACCCGCCACCGTTGCCGCCCTGAGTGCCGCCCTGTCCGCTGCCATAGCCGCCGGCGCGCTCGCCGCGCTGGCCGCCGGACGGAGCGCCGGCACCGACGCTTCGAGATCCGGGCTTGCCGCCCGTCGGTCCGCCCTTGTACGCGCCCTTGTGGGGCGGCTTGGAGTGGCCCGGGCCCGGCTTTGCAGGGCGGCTCGTGTGCGTGGGCGTGCCCGCGTTGTGACGCGGCGCGTGACCACTCGCGGGCGTCGTGTGACGCCTGGCGGGTGTCGAACTGAACGCGTCGCCCGCATCGGACGCGGGTGGGTCGTACGAGACGGTGTGCGTCACGTTGCTTGTGTTGTAGGTGTGCGCTGTGGCCTTGCCGGGGGCGCGGGGGCCGCCCTTTGAAGACCCGTCGAACGGCCCATCGTTGCGATCACGATTCGTGCGCTCGGCGAAGCGGTCGCGGCTCTTGTGCGAGGTTCCGTGGCTCGGCGCGCCGTGTGCCGAACGCGGCCCGGGACGCGCGCCGGAGCGTGCATCGCGGGGCTGGAACGAGCGCTCGCCCCTGGGCTTGGACTCGAACGTCCGCTCGCCGGGGCCGTTGGGATTGAAGCCGTCCTGCTCGCGTGCGGCGTACTCGCGTGCGTCGGAGACCCGCAGTTCCTGCTGGACGCCCTCGACCGACGGGAGCACGGTGGTGGCAATGCGATTCTTGATCAGGCGCTCGATCCCCTTGAGCAGCCCTTTCTCTTCTCTATCGCAGAAGGAGATGGCAACGCCCGTCGCGCCGGCCCGCCCGGTGCGTCCGATGCGATGGACGTAGGCCTCGGGCTCCATGGGGAGATCGAAGTTGATGACGTGCGAGATGCCGTCCACGTCGAGGCCGCGTGCCGCCACGTCGGTCGCGACAAGGACACGGGCCTTGCCTGCCCTGAAGAGATCGAGGGCCTTCTTGCGCGCGTTCTGGGCTTTGTTGCCGTGGATGGTCTCGGCGCGGACGCCGGCGAACTGGAGCTTCCGGCCGACCTTCTCTGCGCCGTGCTTGGTCTTGGTGAAGACGACGACGCGCGACATGGCGCGATCGCCGAGCAGCAGCGTCAGCAGCGCCTGCTTCTGGGCGCGATCGACGTGATACAGCGACTGCTCGATCTTCGGGGCCGCGGAAGCGACCGGGTTCACCGCGACGCTCACCGGATCCTTCAGCAGCGAGTCGGCGAGCTTGCGGATCTCGGGCGGCATGGTTGCCGAGAAGAAGAGCGTCTGGCGATCAGGCGGCGTCTTGGACGCGATCAGGCGGATGGGCTGGATGAAGCCCATGTCGAGCATGCGGTCGGCCTCGTCCAGCACGAGGATCTTCACCTCGTCGAGGTGGGCCTTGCGCTGGTCCATGAGATCGATGAGGCGACCGGGCGTGGCGATGATGATGTCAACGCCGTCGCGCAGGGCCTGCACCTGGCGGAGCTGCGAGACGCCGCCGAAGATCACGGTCGAACGCAGGCCCGACTCCGATCCGTAGACACTGAACGAGTCGCGGATCTGGAGGGCGAGCTCACGCGTGGGTGAGAGGATCAGCGCGCGGGCCTTGGCCGGGCCGCGCCGCGACCTGTCGATGGGCATGTCCATCAGGCGCTGGATGATGGGGAGGGCGAACGCGGCGGTTTTGCCGGTGCCGGTCTGGGCGCACCCGAGCACGTCCTTTCCTTCGAGAACGTGGGGGATGCACTGGGCCTGGATGGGTGTAGGGGTTTCGTACCCCTCCTTCGCAAGCGCGCGCAGGATGGGCTGGGAGAGACCGAGTTGTGCGAATGGCATGGGGACCGATGGCTTTCTTGTCGCGAGGACAGTTCACGCGGCGGATCAGGCCGTAAGGGTTGGGACGCGGCGGTGCACGGATGTGCGAGTCAAAGAAGCCGCGGGCCAGCAGGGATCCATTGGTGAACTGAGGGCTGAAACGTCAAATCGCGAATGGAGCTACCGGCAGATCGATCAGATCATAGGACCGAAGTCCGTTGCCCATCACGCGACAGCCGCAAGAAGTCTCCGCAAGGGTCCGCATCGAGTTATTCAGGGGGGGTGTGGCGAGTCCTGCGCGATACGCTGGGTGACCGAGCGACCGAGCGACCGAGCGACGGAGCGACGGAGCGACGGAGTGACGGAGTGACGGAGTGACGGAGTGACGGAGGCGATCATGGCCGGGCACGAGTTGAAGTGTGTGGATCTTGATGCGGCGTTCGCAACATTCAGCGAGCACTGGTCGCCGCGCGTGGTGGCGGAGCTCAACGGGCAGCACGTGAAGCTCGTGAAGTTCAAGGGTGAGTTTGTGTGGCATCACCACGAGCACGAGGACGAGATGTTCCTGGTGCATCGGGGAAGGTTTGTGATGGAGTTTCGGGATCGGCGCGTGGAGGTGGGAGAAGGGCAGTTTGTGGTTGTGCCGCGGGGCGTGGATCATCGGCCGGTCGCGGCGGACGAGGTGGAGGTGATCCTGTTCGAGCCGGCGACGACGCTGAACACGGGGAACGTGGAGAACGAGCGGACGGTGCGGGAGTTGAAGAGGGTGTGAGGGCGAGCGAAGGAGCGCGGGGCGAACGGCCAGCCAGTGTTTTCCACAGGGTTGCGGACCGGCCAGAGGGTTGGCATACTGATATGCATGGCTGCTGTACCACACCCCAGTCCGAGACGAGTTGGTCCGCGACATTTGCGCGCGGCGATCTCGATCGGTATGGCTGTTGTCGCGGTTAGCGGGCTGCTCGCCGCTGTCGCGGCCGTGGGATCTGGAAGAAAGCAGCCGGGTTCGGTTGCAACAACGATTCGTGCGACTCCCGCGGTGCAGCCCAACGGCCCAGCCGCGAGTGTTGGAAGTGAGCCCGCTCAAATACACCCGGCAACCTTGGATGAACTGCTCTCGCTCACGCCGGATGAGTTGTCGAGGGTCGACCTCGCATTGATGAATCTGCTCTGTGCCGAAGGGCTGCCGGGATCGGAGGGGCTGAGCATCCCATTGATTCTCAAGACGCTCGACCAGTGGGCCGAGCGTGTGCGGCTGGAGACGCTGGCATATGAGCCCAGGTTCCGCCGCAATCCTGCGGAGAACTTCAACTCGGAGGCGGACTTCCGGATGCTCACGCTGGTCACGGTGCTGGAGCGCGACTTGGGGGTCCGCTACAACCCGAAGCGCGTGAGGGATCCTGATTTCGGCTCGTCGAAGGATCTCTTCATCCACGGGCTTGTGGACAGCGACAACGGCGGCACATGCGCGTCCATGCCGGTCCTGAATGCCGTCATCGCGAGGCGGCTTGGCTACCCGGTGCGGCTGGTCCAGGCCAAGGAGCATCTGTTTTCCCGGTGGGACGATCCGAAGGGCGAGCGGCTCAACATCGACAGTGCCGGCATGGGCATGAACACGATGGACGATGCGTTCTATCGGGAGTGGCCCAAACCGATCAGCGATGAAGAGGTTGCGAATGGCCACTATCTCAAGTCGCTAAGTTTTGAGGAAGATCTTGCTGTCTTTCTGGCGGCGCGGGGACACTGCCTGTTCGATCACGGGCGGTTTGAGCAAGCGCTCGACGCGCATCGCGAGGCGGCGCAGCGGATGCCGACGCCGGACTACTTGATGTTTGCGAAGCGGACCGAGGAAGTGGTGGCGGGGCGACTTGTGCCGGTGAGGGAAGATGGCTCGCCAATCGTACGGTCGGGGCCGAAATGACGTTCTCTGGCGCTATGGGTTTGGGTAGACTGCGGCTGCTGTACGAGGAGGACACGATGACGATTTCAAGAACTGTCGTCTTGTTGTGCGCGTTGCTCACGCTGGTGCTGGGAGCGACGATCGGTCCCGATTCGGCTGGTGCGAACCCGATCCCGAAGCACGGGCGATATCTGCAGCGCGACCCCAACGCGAGCGGGCAGGTCGTTCTGAACGACGCCACGTGGTTCGACGGCGCGGCCCCCATGGTCGATCCGTCTTTCGTGGCCATGCGAGAGGTCTATGCCAATGGGCTGAACCTCTACACCATGCTCGGCAACAACCCAGTCATGCATCATGATCCGCTGGGCCTGTCGTGGGATCCCTTCGACATGGTCGAGGCGATCATCTTCGAGCATGAGGTGAGCAAGCGGGTCGCGCTTATGACGCTCAAGGCACGCACGAGCGATCCGGAGATGCTGCGAGCCATCCGCAGCTACGAGCACGGTGCCTTCAACTTCATGATGGACTTCGCTTGGGACAGGGATGTCGGCATCCTGTTCAGCATGGTTGGGGGGACGTTCTTCGCGCGGGCGTGCTTCGAGGAGGGCACGCTGGTCTGGACGGACGAAGGCCCCGTGCCGATCGAGAAACTCGGGTTGGGCGATGAGGTCTTAAGCCGCCCTGATCCAGATCTCGAGCCCGGTGAGGCGTTTGAGGTGCCGATCGAGCCGGGCTCGCTCTCTCTCGTGCGGCTGCGATATGCCCACTCCGACGGGAGCACCACGACCATCGAGACGCTGCGGCCGACTTCCATGGTCGCGGCACAGGGATTGGCCGCGGGCCGCACGCTGCCGATCACGGTGCTGGAACTGGGCATCGCGGGAGAAGCGGAGGTGCTCGGGATTGAGGTGTACGCGGAGCAGGTGCGGGCGGATGTGCCGGTGGTGACAACGCGGTTCGTGACGGATGCCGCGGCGGTGGTGGATCTGTACCTGGAGGGCGAGGAGCAACCGATCGGGGTGACGCCGAACCATCGGGTGTACTCGGTGGACAGGGGAACGTGGGTCGAAGCAGGTGAGTTGCGGGCGGGGGAGCGGCTGGGGTCGGCCAAACAGGATGGAAACGCGGACGAGAGGGGGGACGGCCCGGGCGTTCTGGTGGTCGCGCGGGTGGAGCCGCGCGAGGGAAGGGTCGCGGTCTACAACCTTGAAGTCAGCAGGTACCACACGTACTTTGTGGGCGAGCCGGGCGTGTGGGTGCACAATGAGTGCACGGTAACATACTCTCCGCGTATCGCACAACGTATGCGTGAAGATCCTGGAGGCATGCACAATTTCCCATTCAGCTTTGATAGACACGTCATCGATACGGGCACAAGAACCATTGGCAAAGACGGTTACAATCAATACACACTCATCGGTACCGCTACGTCAGGGAAGAGTGGGGCAAACCTCAATGGAGTATATGAAATAGGTGGTTTCTGGACGGATGATGTCTTCGAGATTACACACAGGTTCTTCCGACCAAAGAAGTAGTAGTACGTCACGATGGACAGTGATCACATCGAGTTCCTCAAGACTTCAGATTATGCCGTGTGTTCGGCATCGCCTGGCATCGACTGTCGCACATTCAGCTTTGATCAGGGCGGGGTTGTGCCCAGCATCAAGGATGGAACGTATCTGATGTTTACAGCCGACGCCGCGATCGCATGGCTTGGGTGCTTTGGGGATGGCCTCACCACATTCTCGTGTGTCGTCGAGACATTCTCTCCGTTGCATTGCTGCGTGGTAGCCGGAGGTCAATGCTATCTGGTTGACGTGAAAGAGCCAACGGGAACTATCGCGATACCTGGCGGTGACGTCGTTGAGTGTGTCAGGTGCCCCGAGTATGAGTTGGTGCTTCTTGTATCTTTGATTGATATCACTGGCATGCAAAAGGATGGCACATGGTGGCGCAGCGAGCGGGTTGCGTCGGATGAGATACGAAACATTACAATTGGCGAGGGCGTCGTTCGCGGCGAGGGCTGGCGCGCTGACGCGGGAGAATGGACAGCGTTCATGATCGATGCCCGAACCGGACGAAGTGTTTGACTGTTCTGAATGCCGGTGCCAATGGTGGCATCAGAGACTCACGCCGGTATCCCCAGGCACCAGCAGAGCGAGGCCATGCGGACGGCGACGCCGTGGGTGACCTGGCGGAGGACGGCGGAGCGCGGGCCGTCGGCGACATCCTGGTCCATCTCGATGCCGCGGTTGATCGGGCGGGGGAGCGGCTGGGGTCGGCCAAACAGGATGGAAACGCGGACGAGAGGGGGGACGGCCCGGGCGTTCTGGTGGTCGCGCGGGTGGAGCCGCGCGAGGGAAGGGTCGCGGTCTACAACCTTGAAGTCAGCAGGTACCACACGTACTTTGTGGGCAATAGAGGCGTGTGGGTGCATAACTCTTGTTGGCCAGAAGATCAGGTAGTCAAAAAGATGAAGCACGCTCCTCACTTTGGAGTATCTGACAGCCCGACCAAGGCTAATATTGCCAGCTTTATTTCCGCATTGGAAGAGCATCGTCGTACCGCAACGCTGATCACTAAGGGAACATATCGAGGAACCATCAAGGGCACGCATTATTATGAATCGACGACAGGTCTGTGGCAGTTCTTTGATGAATCCGATAAGTTTATAACTGGTTGGAAGCTCTATCCAAGTCAAATAAGGACTCTTTTGAGTGACGCCAATGTCAAGTAATGACGTTCGTAAAGCTCCGCTAAGAGGGCTTCTGCGCATCATCCGCGATGTGATGGAGCACAGGATGGATGCCATTGAAGGAAGGAACGCGTACTTTGACGAGAGGCACCGTGTGAGAGAGATCCTCGTCGCATCAGGCGATATGAAGCATGATGCCGCAATCGATGCTGCTGACGGCGCATTCACAGCGTTCGATGTCTGGCCCGACAGGGATATTCCAAGAGATCAGTGGGAGCCCGCGCTGCGACGCGACCTCGGCGAAGCGCTCCGCGTCATGGCCGAGTATGTCGAGAGCGATGAAGGATAATGGGTGTTGAGGGCTGTCGGCAAAGCGCTGCTCCTGGCGCGGGATTGCGGGTGTGGCATGGCCTCGGGCCGAGAATGAGCCGCGAGGAGGGAAGGGGAGAGCACTGACCCGGGGCGGGTCATTGGCACAGGAATCAAAAAGGAATGGGCACTGGTTCCGTTTCGCTACGCTCAACGGGAACCAGTGGCACCCCGAAACGAATCACGCCGGTATCCCCAGGCACCAACACAGCGAGGCCATGCGGACGGCGACGCCGTGGGTGACCTGGCGGAGGACGGCCGAGCGCGGGCCGTCGGCGACATCCTGATCCATCTCGATGCCGCGGTTGATCGGGCCGGGGTGGAGCACGACGGCGTGGGGCTTCAGCATGGCGGCTCGAGCGCTCGTGAGCGCGTACCCGTCGCGATAGGCACGCACCGACACAATGCTCGATGGCTTGACCGGCGCGGCACTCGCACCATGACCGGCCGCGCCGCCGCTTCCGCCACTCGCACCCTCGCCGCCGTGGCGCTCAAACTGCACGCGGAGCATCATCACGGCATCAACGGTCGGCAGCACGTTGTCGATGTCGTGCTCTACCTTGCAGCCGAGCGTGGACATCGACTTGGGCGCGAGCGTGGGCGGGCCGACCACGATGACCTGGGCCCCGAGCGCGCTGAGCGCGGCGATGTTGGACCGCGCGACGCGCGAGGAGATGACATCGCCGACGATCGCGATCGAGAGCCCGGTCAGGTCGAACGCCGCGCTGCGCCCGAGTGATTCGGCGATGGTGAGCGCATCGAGCAGGGCCTGGGTCGGGTGTTCGTGCTTGCCGTCGCCACCGTTGAGGACGGGGATCTTGGCGGGCTGGGCGATCTGGTGGGCCGCGCCGGATTGCTTGGCGCGGACGACGAGGGCGGCGGCGCCGATGGCCTCGACGTTGAGGGCGGTGTCGATGAGGGTTTCGCCCTTGCTGACCGATGAGCCACCGGAGGCCAGGTCGAGGGTGGTCGCGCCGAGGCGTTGGGCGGCCATGGTGAAGGAGAGGCGTGTGCGTGTGGAGTCTTCGAAGAAGAGGAGGCCGACGGCGCGTCCTTTGAGGATGTGGGAAAGGTCCGTGCGTCCCATCGCGGCGGGGATCATGGCGCGGGAGCGGGAGAGGAGCTCTTTGAGTTCGGCGGTGCCCATGCCGCGGAGGGCGAGGAGGTCGCGCGTCGGACGGGCCATCGTCCGCACCTGCTCCGGCGCGGCAACGGTCGTTCCCGCGTGGCGCGGGCCGGGCTTTGTCGCGCCAGTGGGATGATCGGTCGGCGCATCGGTTCGAGAGGCGACCTCTGCTCCGAGAGCGGGGCTCGTCGGTGCGTCCGTCTCGGGTGCGTCGCTCGATGGCGATGGGGAGGGCGCTCTTGGTCGTGGGCTCACGCCGAGATCGTACCCGCAGGAACCAGATGGCAGATCGACCGCGGGCAGATCGAGTCCGGACAGCCGGGGGTGCCGACCCGGGAACTTGGCAGGTCGGCGCACTGTCCCTCACGGGTTCGGATTCGGGATCTTGCCCATCGCGACCAGATCGATCCGGTCGAGGGCGATCCGCGCCTCGTGAGCGACCCGAGCGGGGCTCTTCGGATTCAGCATCACGGACTCGACCGCGCCACGGGCCGGGAGATACGCCCAGCGCGCGATCACCCGCAGCCCGAGTTCCGCCTCGCCCTCCGGCGCTGCACAGATCAACAAGGCCACACGCTCCAGAACGTCGGGCATCGGCGCGGACACGGAGCCCAGGAGATCGCGCAGGGCGATCCGCCTGACCGCGGCATCCGGATGCTCGAGTCGCGAGGCGGGGTGATCGATGCTCACGGATTGTCCGAAACGGGCTCGGCTTCGGGCTCGATCGGCTGCGATGAGGACGGTGACTCGCCGGCACGAATGAAGTAGAGCTCGGGTGTTGCGATCACGCCCTCGTTCCACTCCTGCACGCGCTTCACAGACCACGGCTGAAGACCACCCTCGAGCCAGACCGTGGATGAGCGATTGGTGCCGCGTCCCGTCGGCCAGACGATATCGACCTGTGCGCGGCTGTTCCGCACCCGCACGCCCGCGATGTGGTACGTCGGCAGCGATGAAGTCTCGACCATCACAGGACTGCCGCCCACGCGCTGGGCGACGTTCGCGTAGACGTCCGGCGGCGTGGTGATCGGCATGTTCACCGCAAAGCCGCCGCCCGCGGGAGGGTGCATCGCGAGCACGCGCTCGAGCGCGCGGACCATGACATCAACGGGGGCGCGCTCGCCCATGCTCTCGCGGGCGCGCTGCTCGGGCGTTGGGGGATACGAGTGGTAGCCGACACACCCCGCAAGGGTGAGAGAGGCCAGAAGCGAGCCACCGATTGCCGCGCGACGGAGATTGCTCATCCGAAGAACCGCCTTTCTCGAAGCCACTGGAGATGCGAGCGTGCGAACGCCCGTATCAGGAGTTTAGTCCACACAAACATCGAAGCCGCAGTCGACCGACGGTTCGGGGCTGCGATCGGCCTCGGACGACTACAGTCCACCGCTCATCCACAAGTGCTTGTGGATACGGCGGTTCGGAAGGGGATCCATCGTGCAATCCTGCCGCAAGTTCGTGCTTGGAATCTCGGGTGCTTCCGGTGCGGCGTACGCGCTGCGCCTGCTGGAGGTGCTGCTGGAGCAGGGGCACGAGGTTCATCTTGTCGTGAGCGAGTATGGCCAGCGGCTGTTGTTTGACGAGGCGGATATCCGGAAGCTCGAACTGGGGCAGTTGTGCCCTGGGCTGGCCTCACGACCTGAGGGGCCAGCAGCCGAAGCGCGGCTGATCATCCATCCGAACAAGGATGTGGGCGCGGTGATCGCGTCGGGTTCGTTCCTGCACGACGGGATGGTGGTGCTGCCTTGCTCATCGACATCGCTGGGAGCGATGGCGACGGGCGCGGGGAGCAACCTCTTGACGCGCGCCGCGATGGTGACGCTGAAGGAGCGGCGGCCACTGATCGTCTGCCATCGCGAGACACCCTTGAACCTGATCGATATCGAGAACATGCGGACGCTGACGCTTGCGGGCGCGATCGTGTGCCCGACGAACCCGGGGTTTTATCTCAACCCGCGTTCGATCGAAGAGATCGTCGACTTCATGGTGGGGAAGGTGCTGGACCTCTTGAAGGTGGAGCACGACCTGAAGACGAGGTGGGGGGTGGATGGGAAGGAGCCGGTGGTGAGGACGAATCCGGCCTGATCCTGATTCCAATGGAGCGACGGGCATCGCGGGTTCACTTCACCCCTCGTCCGTGGCTCGCATGACGTCCCAGCAGATGAAGCGATGTTCGCGCCCCGGCGCGTCATATGGCTCGACGATGCCTCGATCCACGAGTTTGTCGACGAGATTGCGTGCGCCGCCCCTCGAAACGCGGCACAACTGCTCGACGCGCGTGATAGTGAGGATCGGATGGTCGAAGAGCGCCTCGATCAGGTTCCGTAGCAGGACGCTGTCGCGCGGCTGCTGCACCAAAGCGATCAGGCGAGCGCGGACCTCCATCAGCAGCCCTATGCGGACGCGGGTGGAGATCGCCTGCTCGTGCAGTGCGTGCAGCACGAAGCCGATCCACTCTTCCCACGCTCCGCGCTCGCTCACTGCGAGAAGATGGTCGTAGTACTCCTGCCGGTGTGAGGCGAAGTACTCGCTGACATACATCCACGGCTGGGAGAGAACGCCTGCGCGGACAAGCGAGAGACCGATCAACAATCGGCCCAGGCGCCCGTTGCCGTCGTGGAACGGATGGATGGCCTCGAACTGATAGTGAGCCAGCGCGATCGACACGAGATCAGGGAGCCGCGGGCCGTCGTGCTGCCCGTTCATGAATCGCTCGAGATCGTGCATCGCGTCCTCGAGCGGCTGTCCAGGTGGGGCGGGGACGAAGCGGGCGCGAGCAAAGCCCATCCCCGCGCTGCCGATGTAGGCCTGCACCGAGCGGAACTCGCCGACACGTACGCGTGGATCGGCGGACGCCATCAGCTTGGCGTGCATCTCCTTGAGCAGGCGCGCACAAAGTGGCAGTTCAGAGCGCATGCCGTACTCCAGCGCCACGATGTAGTTCGCAACGTCGCGCGGATCATCACGATCCGCACGGAGACCGGACTGCTCCAACGCGATCTCTTCCGGCGTGGCGATCGTGTCCTCGATCTGCGACGACAGCCGCGCCTCGCGACGCCAGATCGGTGAGAGCAGGAGGTGCGGATTCGCAAAGCCCGCGGCGTCCCGCTCAAGACGCGCCACCGCTCGTTCGACATCTTGTAAGGCGGGCCAGAGCCGACCAACGAACCTCTCCCAGTCAAGGGGTGGAGGAAGGGGTCGGACAAGGAACGCGAACCCCGCGACGGCCGTGGCAACACCCTCGCCCCGCCTTTCCATCATGGCAGCGGGGACGAGCGTTCCGGGAGAGTTTGGGCCAAAGCGTGACGGTTCCATGTTCCCCCTCAGTCAGGGATAGCATAGTACGCTTTCGGCCACTAAAAGATAGTCCTGGGCTCAAAAGTATCTTTTCGACAGATGAAAGCGCACTATACAGCCACACAGAGCCACACGAGGTCCCAACCGACGCTTTTGTGCGTACTTTGTATGGTGACCTGCTTTACACTTCCGCCTCTTCCCGTTGCCGCGACTTCCACCGGGGTTTCTCCTCGGTCGGGTCGATGGTCATGCCGCCGAGGAGCCGCACCGAACCCTCGCCGAGCGAGGTGGTCACGTCGCGGACGAGGCCGGGGTCGAGCCGAACGATCGAAGGGCCCTTCGGCGTGAGGGTGACGAGTGCATCACTAGTCTCCACGACGACCTCGAAGGGGACGGAGGCGGGCGAACCCCGTTCGGCCTGGCGCGACGTGAGCGCGATCGACGCGCGTTCCGCGGCACGCTCGCCCGAGCCGTTCAAGTATGACTCGCGGAGCGTGACCCGCAGCTTGCCCCTGTCGAGCGGCACGCCGTCGATGGGCGCGAGACGATCGACGATGATCTGGGGATCGCCCCGCGACAGATCGATCCGCCCGAGCACGAAGAGCGGCGCGTCGCTCGCCAAGAGGTGCCCATACTTGAGGTAGGCGTCGGTGAAGACCACGGCCTCGGCGGTGCCGCCCAGATCCTCGATCGTCACAATCGCCATCTTCTGGCCGGCCGAGCGTCCGCTCTTGACGATCAGCGTGCGCGTGGACTGGGCGATCGCACCGACGACAACACGCTCATCCTGGCGTCGCGACGTGAGATCGGCGAGCTTCGCGGTCGCGAAAGTGTTGACCCAGTCGCTCCACTGCTGGAGCGGGTGGCTCGACACATAAAACCCCAGCTTCTCCTTCTCCTGCTTCAGCGTCTCGGCCTCGGTCCAGGGTGCGACACGGGCAAGCGGCGGCTCTTTGACCGTCTCGGGCGCGCTCGCGGCCTCGCCGCCGCCGAAACCGAACAACTGCGCCTGTCCCGCTGCCTTGTCCGCCGCCGCTCGCTGACCGGCGTTCACCGCCTGCTCGATCGTGGCGAGCATCGCGGCCCGATTCACACGCCCGTGTACCGAATCGAACGCGCCCGCCGCGATCAGCGACTCGATTGTCGCCTTGTTCACCGCGCCCTGCGGCACGCGCTCACAGAAATCAAAGAGAGAGCGGAAGGGCTTCCGGCGATTCTTGGACCCGGCGACTTCGTCAGTGCCGTCGCGCTCCTTGATGATCGCCTCGATCGCCTTCTCACCCGCGCCCTTGATCGCCCGCATGCCGAAGCGGATGTGACCACGCGAAGCAGTGCGGGGCTCATCATCCTCGTACGCAACCGCGAACTCCGACTGAGAGACGTTCACGTCCGGGGGCTTCACTTCCAGCCCGTCGCGGATGACATCGCCGGTGAGCGGGTCGATGGTGCGGGTCTTGCGGCAGTCGTCGAGGTAGGGCGTCCAATCAGCGATCTTCTGCGCTTGGCTCTCAAACGTCAGGAACGCGGCCATGTACTGCGCGGGGAAGTAGGTCTTGAGATACGCGGTCTGGTACGCGACGATGGCGTAGCCGGTGGAGTGGCTCTTGTTGAAGCCGTAGCCCGCGAACTTCAGGATCAACTCGAAGAGCTCTTCCGCGGCTTGCCTGGTCATGCCCTTCTGTGCCGCGCCATCGACGAAAATCGGGCGATTCTTACCGATCTCCTTCTCTTTCTTCTTGCTGATGGCCTTGATGAGAGAGTACGCGGACCGCAGCGGGATGCCGCCCAGTTCATGCACGATCTGCATGACCTGTTCCTGATAGACCATGACGCCGTAGGTCTCGCGCGTGAAGCGATCGACGATCTCGTGGATCTCGGGCACCTGCTCCGTACCGTGCTTACGCCGGTTGTAGTCGGGGATGAGATCCATGGGACCGGGGCGGAAGAGCGCGTTCGCCGCGATCAGGTCCTCGAGCCGGTCGGGCTTCATGTCAACGAGCAGCCGACGCATGCCCCCCGATTCAAACTGGAAGACGCCGGATGTGTCGCCCCGGCGGAACATCTGGAAGACCTTCTGGTCGTCGTAGGCAAGCCGCTCGAGGTCGAGAGGATGCGGGCCTCGCTTGGACGCCTTGTAGTCGGCCTCGCGTCCGACGGCCCGCCAGATCTCCGGCTCGTCGAGCGTCGATGTGATGAGCTTGCGGGCGCGTTCGATCACGCTCAGCGTGCGCAGCCCGAGGAAGTCCATCTTCAACAGGCCCATCTTCTCGCAGGTGGGGCCGTCCCACTGCGTGACGACCTCGTTCTCCTCCGAGCCGGACTGGCGATACAAGGGCACGATCTCGTGCAGCGGCCTTGTCGCGACGATCACGCCCGCGGCATGCACGCTCGCGTGCCTCGCCTGCCCCTCGATCGTCCGCGCATTGTCCATCACGCGGCGCACCAGATCGTCACGCTCGTACCACGCCTTGAGGTCCGGCTCCTGCTCGAGCGCGGCATCGAGCGTCATGCCGAGCTGCTCGGGGATCAGTTTGGCGAGCTTGTCCGCATCGGCGAGCGGCATGTCCATCACGCGGGCGACGTCGCGCACCGCCGCACGGGCCTTGAGCGTTCCGAACGTGATGATCTGCGCGACGTGGCCGTACTTGGCGCGGACGTAGTTGATGACGTCGGCGCGGCCGTCCTGGCAGAGGTCGATATCGATGTCGGGGTATTCGCTGCGATCGGGGTCGGTGAAGCGTTCGAAGAGCAGGCCGTAGCGGACGGGGCAGGCGTTGGAGAGGCCGAGCACGAAGCCGACCATGGTGCCGACACCCGAGCCACGGGCGTTGGCGGGGATGCCGCGCTGGCGGCCCCATGAAACAAAGTCCCACACGATGAGGAAGTACGCGGAGATGTTCTTGTCCGCGAGAATCTTGAGTTCTCGCTCGAGGCGCGCGGTGTTCGGATCGTCAACGCCCTGGCTCCCCGGCTTCACGCCGTAACGCCAGACGAACCCGGCCTCTGAGAGCAGGCGCAGGGCCCGATCACACGCCTCCTTCGCCTCGTCGAGTTCGTCGGCGGTCGGCGTGCGATCGAAAGGGACAACCTCGAACTTCGAGCAGTAGTCGTTGTACCAGGCGGTCAGGTCGTTGGCGTACCTCGCGTCGTCGTGGCGGGGCAGATCCTTCAGGTGGGGCACGCGGACCCGGACCATCGGCGCGTTGTTCTTCCCGAGGGGCAGCTCGACGTTGCACGCCTCCGCGATCCTCACGGTGTTGTCGCACGCCTCGCGCCCGATGTCGTGGTACTCGCCCTCGAACAACTCACGCATCTCGGACGGGCTCTTGACGTACAACTCCGCCGGGTAGTGCATCCGGTTCGGTTCGCTCTTGAGCTTGCCCGTCGAGATGCAGATCAGCGTATCGTGCGCGTCGTGATCCTCGGCCTTCAGAAAGTGAGAGTCGTTGTCGCACACGAGCGGCAGGTCGAACTCACGCGCGAGCGCCACCAGATGCGGGTTGATCGAGTTCTGCTCCGAGATGTGGTGCTGCAACTCGATATAAAACCGGGGAATCGGCGCGTCCCCCTGCGCAAAGACCCGCTTGTGCCACGCCGCGCTCTCGCGTGCCGCTTCCAGATGCTTCCGATCTCTCCCGCGCTCATAGTCGAGCAGGTGGTCGCCGATCTCGCTGCCGAGGTGCCCGTTGATCGCGATCAGCCCCGCCGCGTGCTTCTCCAGCAGCTCGCGATCGATGCGGGGTTTGTAATAAAAGCCGGTGAGAAAGGCCTCGCTGCAGAGGACAAGAAGGTTGTTCCAGCCCTCGTTGTTCATGGCCAGGAGCACGAGGTGGAAGCCGCCCTCGCCGCCGCCGGTGTAGGTGCGGTCGGTGCGCGGCTTGTCGGGGGGCGTGACGTAGGCCTCGACGCCGAGGATGGGCTTGATACCCGCGGCCTTGGCCTGCGAGTAGAAACTGACCGCGCCGAACATGTTGCCGTGATCGGTCACGGCGACGGCGGGCATGCCGAGTTCCTTCACGCGCGCGATCAACTTATCGACGCGATTGCCTCCGTCGAGCAGCGAGTACTCGGTGTGCAGATGGAGGTGGACGAACTGTTTCTCGCGCTGGATCTCCATTCCCGCGCTCACTCCTCCTGCCTCCTTGCCCTTCGCTTCCGCCATCGCTCGCTCCGCGTGTGTGTGAGCCGGCCCGCCGCTCCGCAGGACGCCTGATCCATTGTATCGGACCCGGCGTTCGCCCCACCCCGGTAGCGTCCCATCAGAGCGCAGTTGACAGCCCATCCACGCGGATTTCTCCGTGATCGGGCGTGTCGCGGTTTCCCCACTTTCACCAGCCCGCACCCCGCAACCGGGTTCGGCTCCGGGATCGCCCGGCAAGTGGCCGCATGCCTGTTTGCATGGCATCTCTTGGGTGTGAGCGACGGACGCTCGCGACACAATACCAAAGCACGAGGAGAAAGAACATGATGAAGACCATTCTCACCGCCGCCGCCATCGCCACCGTCGCCGGAGCCGCTTCGGCCGACATCGTCAACATGAAGTTCGTCGGCACCGGCGCGGGCCAGAACGTGAAGTGGCGACTCAACGGGGGCAGCGAGACCAGCACCTTCGCAGGCCAGTTGCGCCACGATATCTCCAGCGGCACCGGCATCGGCGCAGACTGGGTCGGCGAACACCTGACCTACTGCACCGACATCTACCAGTACGTCTCCACCTCCTACAAGACCTTCGACATCGTCTCACTCGACACCGCCCCGAACAGCAGCCCCATGGGCGCAGGCCGTGCACAGGCCCTCTATGACGTCTTCAGCATCTACGCACCCATGGTCATCGAGGCCGGCATCAACAATGAGTTCGCCGCGGCATTCCAGATCGCGATCTGGGAGATCGTCACAGACTTCAACCCCGGCGTCGGCATCTCTTCGCTCAACGTCGATTCCGGCAACTTCAAGCTGACGAAGGTGAATGGATCCTCCTCTCGCTCCGCCGCGTTCAACAACCACCTCGCCGACATCTTCGGAGCGATCGGCGCGGGTGCCTCGACCAACCTCGTCGCACTCACCAACGGCGGAGCCCAGGACCAGCTCTTCTACATCCCCGCCCCCGGACCGCTCGCCCTCGCCGGCACCGGCTTGTTCATGCTCGCTCGTCGCCGCCGCTGATCGATCGGCACAGTCCGCCCCAACAACGTCCAGATGCGTCGGCCCGACAGGGCCGACGCATCATTCCGCCCACCCCGAAACTCACGAACAGAATTCTCTTCTCTTGCGGATTCGCTTTGTGTAGACTCGGTGCGTCGCACGTCTTGCGACGCATAACCCATAGGTGTGAGTGAGCGAACCTCGCTCAACTCAGCAACGCCGGCGAAGCCGACGGACTTCGTCGGCGTCTCTCTTTGGACGCTCACCCGGGCGAAACGAGCGTGCACCCGCTGGCCCGCGACCGCCTCGCCCGTGCCCTGCGCACCCGTCGCGAGGCTCGCCGAATCGAACGCCGATCCGCGAGCGGCTCCTCAAGGGTCAACTCGACACGCGAGCTCGCCATGAGGACGCGGAGTGCGGCCTCGTCAAGTTCTATCGGGTTGCCGAACGAGTCCAGCCCCGAGGGGAAAACAGTACCAACGATGCACAAAACGCATCCCTTTCTTGCCCCGAAACGAGTGAGTAGCCGCGTTCGCGGCAGAGTGCCGCTCGCGTGTGTACGCCACACGCCCGACCCGGGTTGCACGACGCCCGACGACTTTCTCACCCGAGGCCCGTTCTCGGACGATCTCGCTTCATCGCGCGAAGCCGGCCATGAAGAGCGCGACATCGTTCTCGTCGAGCGCGCCGTCGCCCGTGAGGTCCGCGCTCATATCGCCGGAGCCGAAGGCGTCGAAGAACGTGAGGAAATCAAGAATGTCGATCTCGCCGCTCCCGTCGAAGTCCGCAGGTGAGACCACGATGCCGATCGAGGCCGCAGGCATCAGCGTCACGGGCCTGATCTCATCGAGCGCGACAACGAGGAATCGATCGTGCCCGGTGCCCGCGTCTGGTCCGTGCAGCGCAACGCGATACACCCCGCCCCCGATCGCTTCCGGCACACCGATCTCAGAGAGTTCATCGGAGCCCGATGCGTGCTCAACCAGCAGTGCGCCGGGCTCGATCGTGATCGGCTCGCCCCGCCAGTCGAGTAGTTCGATCGTCATCACCACGCGTCCATCGGTCGGCAACGCGGGCGCATCGAACCACACGCGGGACGCGACCGCATCCGGACGCCCGACGAGGGCCGCACGCCACGCGTCGTACATCGTCTGCAGCGTGAACACCGGCTCCGGGTCGGAGGCCACGGTGTTGGCGACGTTGAAGTTCATGAAGTAATCGCCGGTTGCGCATCCGCTCCCGTCGTTCCACGCCGCGGGACCGTTCGATTCCACCACGATGATGGACTGGACACCCCCGCCGACAGCGACGACATCCGGCGTTCCATCGTCGTTCATGTCCTCGAGTTCAAGGTCGAGCAGCCCGTCATTGACGGAGAACGATGTACGGAGCGCGAACCCGCCCGCGCCGTTCCCCTCGTACACGCGGGCGCGACGATCCGTCGCCGCGGTCACGACGATATCGACCAGCCCGTCCCCCGTGACATCCAACGCGCGGAGCCGCGTCGGCGCAGAGGGCGATCCGATCGTCGTCCGCGTGAACGCCCCAGCGCCGTTGTTGGTCAGGATGCTCAGCGCGTTCGAGCCGCGATCCGCCGTCGCCAGGTCAAGATCGCCGTCGCCGTCCAGATCGGCCATGCACATGTCGGTCGGGTTCTCGCCGATCGTAATCGCCGCAGAGACCGCGAACGCGCCCGCGCCGTCGTTCCTCAGAATCGACACACGCCTCGCGCCGTTCACAAGCACCGCCAGATCAACGTCCCCGTCGCCGTCGAAGTCGCCCGCGAAGATCGACGATGGCGCCGAGCCGACCGTCCTCCTCGTCTGAGCCCCGAGCGTCCCGCCGATGTTCAGATAGATCGACACATCGTTCGACAACTGGTTCGTGCACGCCGCATCAACCAGCCCATCGCCGTTGAAGTCGCCCGTGGCGACCAGACGCGGCCCATCGCCCGCAGCAAACACCATCGGCGCGCCGAACGTGCCGTCGCCGTTCCCGGGCTGCACGACCAGAGAGTCCGCGCCATACGCCGCAGCGACGATGTCGGGCACACCATCGCCCGTGATATCCGCGATCGCGACCCCTCGGGTGTCCGCGCCGGAGGGATACGCCACCTGCTCTCTGAACGTGACGAACGCGTCGCCGGGCTCGCGCGCGTTCAGCAGAACGATCGTCGTGCCGTCGGAGCACGTCACGACATCCGCGCGCCCGTCGCCGTCGACATCGCCGATCGCAAGATCGAAGGGCCTGCTCCCCGCCCGGATCACGCTGTTGCACCCCGGCGTATCGCCATCGCGTGAGATCAGCATGTACGCGATGTGCGCGCTCTTGGCGAAACTCGGGGGCGGAGCCCCGCACCCCGTCGGCCCACCCGACCCCGGGCACGAGCAACGCCCGTCGCCACCCATGGATCGCGCGGCCTCCATCGATGCCATCAGCTTCGCCGCGATATCGCCCGGCGTGTCGATGATCGCCTGCACGGCGTTCGTCACAACCGGCTCGCCAGTCAGCACGTTCCCCTGCACGGCGTAGACCAAATCTCCCAACTCACCGCCCTGCGTGATCACACCGATCTGCCCGCCCGCCCACGCGCCCGCACCCGTGCCGCTGAACGTCGCGGCTCGGCCGCGCGTGTCCGCGATCCCGTACTGGCGCGTCTGGTGACCGGAATCAAAGACCGAGAGTGCCGCAAGAATGTCGTCCGGGTGCGCCCCCTGCACCAGCATGTCCCGCACCTTCACACGGTTCTGCCCGCTGCCGTCAACAAATGACTGTGCCGTCGCGGCCCCGACACCCGGGATCAGCACCGGCGTGTTGACTCGCAAGTCAAACCCCGTCAGACACGTCGCCGAGGCAACGCCGATCTCGCCGGTCCGCGTGTCGATGATGATGATCGACCACGTCGCAGAGGCGGTGCCCGCGACCCCGAGGAGCATCGCGCCCGTCGCCATACCGACCATCGCACGCGTCTTCATATCCCACAACTCCCGCCTGGCCCAACACCTCGCACGCAACTACGGCTCCCGCATGAACCTACACCATTTCGGCACGACGGGGAAGGGGATTCGCAACAGACCTCGAAAAGTCGCCCCGGCAATCGATCCCCCTTCCCGCGCCGACCTTTGACCGAACCTTCCTCCGGCCTACCATCCCTTCCCGCTCGGGCTGCGCCCGGGCGTTGCCGCTGTAGCTCAGTGGTAGAGCGCACCCTTGGTAAGGGTGAGGTCGTGGGTTCAAATCCCACTAGCGGCTCTTCTGGTGGTCCCGCGGTCGGGCTTGGGAAGGCCCCGCCCGTGACGGCTACACTTGTCCCCCTTCCGGCGCGTGGCCGGACGGCACTTGGACGCCTCGGATTCATCACCGAGCGCCCTCGGCGTCGCGCATCTCATACACATCCCCACACCGCCGGGGTGGTCAGGCGGGCATCGGCCCGATCCCTTTCCCCCGGGCGACGAACAAACGGTTGGAGAACAGTCATGGCAAAGGGCGTCTTCGAGAGAACAAAGCCACACGTCAACGTCGGCACCATCGGCCACATCGACCATGGCAAGTCGACCCTCACCGCCGCCCTCTCCGCCCGCTCCGCGGCTCGGTTCGGCGGCATCATCAAGTCTTACGCCGACATCACCAAGGGCGGCACCGTCCGTGACGCCAACAAGACCGTCACCATCGCCTCCTCCCACACGGAGTACGAGACCGAGAAGCGCCACTACGCACACGTGGACTGTCCCGGCCACGCCGACTTCGTCAAGAACATGATCACCGGTGCCGCACAGATGGACGGCGCCATCCTCGTCGTCTCCGCGGCTGACGGCCCCATGCCCCAGACCCGCGAGCACGTCCTCCTGGCCCGCCAGGTCGGCGTCCCCTACATCGTCGTCTTCCTCAACAAGGTCGATCTCGTCGACGACCCCGAGCTCCTCGAGCTCGTCGAGATGGAGATCCGCGAACTCCTCAACAAGTACGAGTTCCCCGGCGACAAGACCCCCATCATCCGCGGACAGTCCAAGGCCGCCCTTGAGAACCCCAAGGACGACGCCATCTGCAAGCCCATCGATGAGCTCTTCGAGGCCATCGACACCTGGATCCCCGAGCCCACCCGCGAGATCGACAAGCCCTTCCTCATGTCCGTCGAAGACGTCTTCTCGATCAAGGGCCGCGGCACCGTCGCCACCGGCCGTATCGAGCGCGGCATCATGAAGGTCGGCGACCCCGTCGAGATCGTCGGGCTCCGCTCCGACAGCAAGACCTCCGTCATCACCGGCGTCGAGATGTTCAACAAGACCCTCGACTCAGGACAGGCCGGCGACAACGTCGGCGCACTCCTCCGTGGCGTTGAGAAGAACGACGTCGAGCGCGGCCAGGTCCTCTGCAAGCCCGGCTCCATCAAGCCCCACACCCAGTTCAAGGGCGAGGTCTACATCCTCACCAAGGAAGAGGGTGGTCGTCACACGCCGTTCTTCAACGGCTACCGCCCCCAGTTCTACTTCCGCACCACCGACGTCACCGGCGCCTGTGCCCTCCCGACCGGCGTCGAGATGTGCATGCCCGGCGACAACGTCACCATGACCATCGACCTCGGCGACAAGCCCGTCGCCATGGAGCCCGGCGTCCGCTTCGCCGTCCGTGAGGGTGGCAAGACCATCGGCTCCGGCGTCGTCACCGAGATCATCAAGTAAGTCTCGACCACGACTGGACATACAGTTGATTTCTTGGAAGCCCGCCGCACTCCGGCGGGCTTCTTTTTCTGCGCACGATAACGGGCCGGTCACTTCAACCCTCTGCCACGCCCTTCCATGCGCACAACGCCCTCACGCTACACTGATGAACGACACGGTCGTCGATGCTGCCCCAAAGAGGATTATCGCCATGAACTCACTTCTGCTGTGGGCTTTCGGTGGGTCATTGATCTGCGCCGCTTCGATGGGAGACACATCGCCACCTGCCATCGACCAGCGAGCAGGAGCGTCAGACCTCTCCAACCCCGCACACTTCGACCTCGTCGATTGCATCAATCCGCTCGGGTATGACGGGCTCGATCCCTCGATCCGCGAACGTGATGTCGCGCGCGTCCTCGCCGCGCTCCGAGAGCACGCAAACGTCGATCGCTGGCCGACACGCGAGGTTGCGCATGCCGTGGATCTCAAGGGGTATCCCGAGAGCGTTCAGATCGAATCGCGGCGTGAGCCAGTACCCATCTACCTGATTGTCGATCCCCGCGCCATCGACGAGGCGTGGGAACATGCCGATGCCAAGGTTACCGGCACTGCTCGATATCTTCCATTTGATAAGAAGGATGCCCACATCGTTGTCGCCTTCTTTGAGCCAGTTGTCTTACAAAGCAACCTCTCTCTGCCGTGGCCATCCTGGGGCGAAAATGCGTGGAGTTCCGAGCGCGGTCCCCGCTTCTATGGAATGCACCAGCATCGCTGGGGGGCGGCTTCCACAACTGTTGTTGCTTGGAATGTCGTCATGCGCGCTGGTCTGGAACGGCAAGGCGTGAAGCTGCACACACTCACATATGTCGCCCATGTATCTGAGAACGTCTGGAGGGTCATGCCAAACTGGCAAAGAGAGCGGCAACCCCCGGCCACACGAGGCACGCTCGTCTTCCCGCTCTGGGAGAGCGTCGGCTTGCTCCGCCCTGACGATGGCACACACCGCACCACCCCATTGAGCGCGACGGTTCAAGCACGCGAGCCAGCCGCGGCAATCCCGGAGGCCCCCGGGTTCATTCTTCCAGGTCTGATCACGAAGGCAGGCGACAGACCTAGGCGCGAGTTCGTCGTCCTCCCCGAGACCCTCGCCACCCTCCCCGTCCCGGTTGCCACCTTCACCCTCGCCCCCGGCTCACGCCCCCTTGCCGAAGACTACATCCTTGACATTGGAATTCCTCTCAACAGTGATGGTTTGGTGGCTGTCTGTATCTTCGCCACGATCACAGACGAGCAACTGGCCGCGCTCGCCGCGGCCCTGACCAAGTGAACTGCCGCCCGGGCCGCGCTTCCCGTACCGTTGATCGCCCCCTGCATGCGCCTACCATCCAGACCGGCGAAGAGTTGGGCTCTTCCCGCTCTGTCGTATTGTCAGGTCCGCGTGTCTGCGGCCCGGTTTCCCTCCGGTCCGCGTCATGAATCGAGAGTAACCATGGCGAAGAAAAAGGGCATGGCCCGCGAGTACGTCTGGCTGCAGTGCAGCGAGTGTGGCGACCTCAACTACCGCACCGAGGTCAACACCAAGGGCGGTATGCCCGAGAAGATGAAGGCCGGGCTCAGCAAGTACTCCCCCCGCCTCCGCAAGCACACACTGCATAAGGTCAAGCGGAAGTAATCCGTTCTGACTTGGCCATGTGGCCCTTTGCCATCTGGCTCTTTCGCTACGCCGGTAGCTCAATTGGCAGAGCAGCGGATTCCAAATCCGCAGGTTGCGGGTTCGATTCCCTCCCGGCGTGTTCGTTCTTCACCCGATCGCGTCGCACGCGACCACTCCGGACCTGATTCCGCCGAGCACACGCCCGCCACACCAACAGGCGGACGCACTCGCCCGGCGACGGACCACCCCGTATGAACCTTCGACTGTACAAGCCGGGACAGGGCTACTGGATGCGGGTGATCACCGCGGCGTTCTTCGGAACGCTCATCCTCGCCGCCGCCGCATGGCTCTGGAACGAGTCCAAGGCCATCGCCCTCCCCACCAAGGGCTACGTCATCCCCGTCGAAGGTGTCCCCGAGGGCGTCTCCCTCTCGACCGGCGAGACCCTGACGCTCCTGGCCGACAACTTCGAGTCCACCGGCCCCGCACGCATCACCATCGGCACCAGCACCATCGCGTCCGCCGAAACCACCTCCGCCGGCGCCAACATCATCAGCACCAAGGTCGCGGTCGAAGCCGGACGAGAGGCCTTCGACGCCTCCAGATTCCTCATCACGCCCGCCTCCGGCACGCCCTACGAGGTCCGGCTCTACGGCAACATGCAGCCGATCCCCATCTTCGATCCGCAATACCTCCAGGTCGGGCTCGCCGCAACCACCATCCTCATCGGGGCCGCGCTCCTGCTCTACTTCGTCAGCGCCAACCCGCGGACCGGCGAGTTCCTGATCGCCACCGACGGCGAGATGAAGAAGGTCAACTGGTCCACACGCAAAGAGGTCATCGGCTCCACATGGGTCGTCGTCACGACCTGCTTCCTCCTCGCCGGAATCCTCTTCGTTGTTGACTTCGGCCTGGCCTCGTTCTTCGACCTCATCGGCATCATCGACAAGTAACGCCCCTCTGAACTCCCGGCCGCGCACGCGCCAACCACACGCGTCAACCCAAGGAGCGGATCACATGCCCGTCCCACCCAACGCCGAACAGCACGAGCACGACGCCTCCGCCGCGGCTCCAGCGCCCGCGCCCGAGCGCTCCGACGTGCTCTCCGGCGAGGAGCCCGTCCGCCAGCCCGGCATGAACTGGTTCGTCCTGCGCGTCGCCTCCAACAAAGAGTCCTCCGTCCGCGAGACCCTCCTCCGCAAGGTCCAGATCGAACGCATGACCCACCTCGTCGGACGCATCCTCGTCCCCACCGAGAAGACCAAAACCATCAAGGGCGGCAAGCAGCGCATCACCGAGACCAAGCTCTACCCCGGCTACGTCTTCGTCGAGATGAAGCTCGAAGACGACGGACGCATCCCCCAGGACGTCTTCTTCCTCATCAAAGAGACCACCGGCGTCGGCGACTTCGTCGGCACCGCCGGACGCCCGACACCGATGCAGGACCACGAGATCGAGAAAATGCTCCTCGACTCGCGCAAGCCCGAAGACCAGCCGACCATCAAACTCTCCTTCGACAAGGGCGAGCACGTCACCATCAAGGAAGGCCCCTTCCAGGGATACGAGGGCACGGTCGACGAACTCCTCCCCGACAAGGGACTCGTCCGCGTCCTCGTCACCATCTTCGGCCGCCAGGCGCCCATCGAGATCGAAGAGTGGCAGATCGGCAAGACCGACGAAACCTGAGCCGGGTGCCACCAGTTCCCGTCGCGACCTTGGGGGCGCGACAGAACTGGTGCTCTTCTCTGTTCTCCGTTGCCCGTGCCGCGTCTCGTCTCGCGCAAGACCACGCAACAAACCAAGTCCGACAAAAGGGAGCCCCGGGCGCAAGAGCATTTTGCGCCATGTGTTCCAAGGGTTTCCATTGTGGAGACTTGCGCGATCTGATGGCTCATGCCATGCTCGGTCCCACTGGTGGAGCTGCCAGACAGGAGACCGAGCATGGACAACGCGAGTTGGAGGGTGTTGGCGGCGAGCGTGCGGAAGCTGGATCGGAGCCCGCGTGGCGGTCGCTTCACCTTCACCGATGCGGACATCGTGCTGACCTTTCTCTGGGCCGTCTTGCACCGACGACCCACCTCCTGGGCGTGCCGACGCGATGCATGGCCGTTGTGGCGGCGTGGTCGATTGCCCTCGCCAAGCAGGATGAGCCGGCGGCTGAGAACCACCAGCGTCCAGGCGTTACTTGCCGCGGCGGAGGCGGAGAATCTGGTCTCTGCATCGGGAGCGTTGGTGCTGGCTCTTGACGGCAAGGCCCTGCGCGTCGCCTCGCACTCCGGAGACCGGACCGCGACCTTCGGCGCATGGGGACTGCGCGGCTACAAGCTCCATGCGATCTGCGATCTCGCGGGCTCGATCGTCTCCTGGCGTCTCACGCCCATGCACTGCCATGAAGCAGTGATGGCCAAGCGGATGATGCGAGACATGGAGTTGAACGGGTATGTGCTGGCCGACTCGAACTACGACAGCGTGAAGCTCTATGAACTCTGCGCGTGCAAGGGCGGACAACTGGTGGTTCCGCGGAAGGACTGCCGCGTGGGTCGCGGCGTGCGGCGGTCCGGAACGCATCCGGACCGCCGTCGAGCCATCGACATGCTGGAGCAGAGCATGACGGGCTTCGGCAGGGGCCTGCTGTCACTCCGGCGCGTGATCGAGCGTGTGTTTGCACGCCTGGAAATGACCCACCATGTGGGGCTTATCCCGCCGCACGTGCGCGGCATCGAGCGGGTCCGTCGATGGATCCAAGCCATCATCATCCTTGATCGACACACACAGGCAATGAAGCGATGACGCAAAAAGCTCGCAAGCCCGGGGTTCTTTGTTTCGCCGCCGCGGCTGCCCGATGCAAGCACTCGCCCCCGCCTCCCACCACCCCCCCACTCACTCCCCGAGCCACACTCCCACCCCAATCTTCATCCGAGAATCCGGTAATTCACTGGCACGACCGGGAATCGTGTGGCATGCTTCCATCAGAGGTTCGGGAGGGGTGAGGGCCTGTTGGCCTCCGGGGTGACTGTCTCCGGGGGCGGGTGGCTGCTGATGCTGCCGGGCTCTGATCCTTCACGATCCTCCGGCGATGCCGCGCGGCCGTGCTGTTCCGTGGGAAGATGGCGGGCTGCTGATGCGGGGAGTGTGTGCGATGGGTGAGGTGCCGGCGTTTGACTCGATGGGTTTCCGCCGCATCGTCGCGGAACTGAGGCGATCCGACGAGTTCAGCGGCAACCAGATCAGTCTCAACTGGAGGACGGGTTGAGATGGTGTCCTCCTTTCTGAGAGATGTCTTTGGTGGCACCGCTCTCCAGAGCGGTGTCTTCACTCCAACACAATCTGGTCACACATGCGATCGACGTTGAGCCCGGGGCGCTCGCACGCGCCTCCGGCTCAACGCCACTCGGAGAACAGTCCGCTCGGAGAAAGAAGGAGAAAGCCCATGAAGAGCATCATCCACCCGCGAGTCGTCGTCGCGCTGCTCCCCGCAATGCTCGCCGCGCTCACCTTCGGAGGAACCGCCATGGCCGACATCACCAAGGTCTATGTGACACCGGAGTACGCTGAGGCCAACTTCGCCGACGGCACGCGCCAGCTCGGCATCTTCACGCCCGTGCTGACGGTGACGCCGCTGCCCGCGCCGGGGGGATCAGGTGATGAACAGCCGAACTCGGTGACTTTTTCGACTGGATATATCTTTCCAGGTTCTCTCAATGGAGCATTCTTTGGGAACAACCTTGACGGCTTCCCGCCGCCGCCGATCGCATCTCCGGGACTTTACCTTGATGGAGGGCTGAAGATTGAGAACGTCATCCTGAATGCCGCTGGTAGTTTTCGAATGCCCGGCTATGACCCTGAGTTTGGGATCGTCAATCCTGTGACCATTTCGCATGGTGTGAGCTTTGACCTTGAGTCATTCAACGAAGGAGAGTATGCCTATCTTGGTTACTGCCGCTCCGATCGGCGTCAGTTCGGGTATGTGCAATACGCATACATTGCGCCCGACAACTGGCGCTTGATCGGGTACGCGTATGGCGGCATCGACGAGCCGGTGACGGTCACGAACCTTGTGCCCGTGCCCCCAGCCGCTTTGGGGTTGCTGAGTGCTGCGCTCCTCACTCGATCCCGGCGCAGCGACAAGGAGTAGTGGGCATGGCGACATGGACATGGGGTGGAATCATCTCCTGCAATCGTCAAGGCAACCAACTCACCGTTGAGTTGCAGGTTGACGGACTCGGTTTCCTGCCTGCCGTCTCGCCCTCATCTGTCGATCCTCAGAAGGTGCGCGGCGTCGATACATGGCGAAGGAGCGAGCAGAACCTGCCACCGTTGTACCTGGTTAGATCCACATCAGCGGAGAACCGCCTTCTCGCCACGCGCATCCTGTCGATTACCGGCACGAGTTCTTCATGCATCGTTCGTATCCTGCTTCGCTTCAGTCCTTCGCGCCTTCTTTCGATCAACAGCGAGTCCACGCAGCCGCCCTCGGGAGCCGCGCCCGTTATGCTGGGCGGCTTCGCAGCGGGCTTCCTGATACTCAAGCAGGGCGGCAACTCCGAATCCTCGCCCGCGCTGAGCACCTCTCCCTTCCCCATCGACATCACGAGCATCGTCGCCGCTGCGGGCATCGGTCGCTTGCCCAGGTGGGACCAGTCGACCGGCTCGCCGCCTTTGGACCTCATGTGCAACGCGATCGCCGAGCGTGTCGAGCGGGCGCCGCCGGATGATGACCTGAACATCGATCCCCCGGTCGCCATCTCCGGCTGGTCCAACCTCAGCGTGACGGGCGGAGACCTCGCTGCCGACAGCGGGCAGGAGCCCAAACTCTCCGTCCCGGCGGATCAGGGTCTCCCGCTGCTCCTCTTCAACTCCAGCATCCTCAAACGCACCGGCAACACCAACGTCGCGGGGAACGCCTGTGCTGTCGGCGTCGTCTTCAGGGCCGATGCGGGCAGTTCCGCCGCGACACAGCACCTGATCGGACGCTGGAGCGGCCAGTCGGGAACCGACAACGCCACGACCTGGCAGTGGCGGCTGGCCTACGACCGCACTTCCGGCTCGACCCAGACCCACACCCTCAAGGCCCAGTTCGCCTCGGCGGGCATCCCGCCCTCAACCTCGTCGCTCTCGGCCGACGTGGCCGCCCCGACATCCAACACCATGCTCATCTATCGCGTCACGACCGGCACATCGCCGGTTGCGGAGTTGTGGGTGAACGGCGCACGCGTCGCGGACCAGAACGTCTTCCTGCCGGACTACAACACCGGAGGCAGGAATCTCCTCACCGTCGGTGCGCGGCTCAACGGCAGTGATGCGATCGCCGACCCATTCGCGGGGAGCATCGACGGTTGCTTCGTCTGGACCGACCGCATGAGCGACGCCACGCTCTCGCTCGTCATGCACGAGATGGGGCGTCACGCCGGGATCCCGCTCGGCCCGCCTATCCCGTCCAATATCACGCAGGCCTACGGACAGGATAACCCCACGGCCAACCGCCGCCTCCAGCGCTGGCCCGTCGCCATGATCAATCTGCTCGGTGCTTCGAGTTCCGGCAACCCGATGTCGCAGCGCAACCCGTGGTTCAACGCAAGCAGCAGCGCGCCGGAAGCCGCGGAGTTCCTGCGGACGGAGATTCGGCGCGTGCTCGCGGGCTGCCGCGACTTCGAGATCCTCTTCAATCGGCCTTCCGGCCAGTATAACGACGACTTCATCTCCATCGGCGTCTTCGGCGATGTGGACGGGCTGAGCGGCGTCAAGATCATCAAGGACTACCAGTGGGAAGCGCTCGAAACCGTCTACGACGAGTTCGGGCTGTCAGACCACAACAACCGCGACGGCGTATGCGCCCCCGGCTCGGCGGCATACGCCCATCGAGCGTGGTTCTACACGGGCAGCACGGCGATCAGCGACGACGGCGAGCCGCTCCAGAACGGACGGTCCGGGTCGCGCATCGTCGCCCCCTGCTCGGCCGAGTTCTACAAAGCCGAGTATCTTGATCGGTGGTCCGACAAGGACACACGGTTCAGATGCCTGTTCGTGGACTCTGCGATCAAGTGGCAACAGAAGTGGGTCGAGGTGATCCACACGAGTTCGGTCAGGAGCAACTACACGCTGGTTGGTGAGTCGATCCCAAGTGGGACCGATGCTCGCAACGCGGCTCCGTGGTTCTCTCTTGTGGGCATCAGCGGCGCGCCGTGGTGGAAGAACTTCTTCCGTAACAACGGTTACAACATGCAGTGGTCCGCCGGCGACTGGGACTCGACGCCGATCTACGTCGGGATCACGCCCAGCGCCAACAACGCGCCAGGCGCGACGCTCAACCTCGAGAACGTGAACGTCGGCGATGGCCGCGAGCAGGATAACCTGCGCTTCGAGGACATCTACCGCTTTGTCGACAAGGGCGTGGCCCCTGTCGCGTGGGGCGGCCAATACCAGAAGATCGGGGCTGCATGGATGTACGGCGCACGCCGCATCCCCGTCGGCCGCTACCCCATGATGTCCCCCCGCATCAGCCGAATCTGCCGGTAGCATCGCTCGGGCGCGGCCCACAGGCCGTTCGGGATCACACAAGCCACCGCTCTGGAGAGCGGTGCCACCCGATCCAAGCCACCGCTTCGGAGAGCGGTGCCACCCGATCCAAGCCACCGCTCCGGAGAGCGGTGCCACCCGATCCAAGCCACCGCTCCGGAGAGCGGTGCCACCCAATCACCCACCGCAGGGCGGCCTTCCGCCCCGCTTCTCTTTGTGCTCTTACCCTTCCAACGAAGCACCCGCCCCCGGCAGAAGCACTTCCATCGCTGCTGAAAGGACGTTCCCCATGGCCAAGCCAACCACACCAACCGGCGAGTCATGGTCCAAGCCCCAGGCCAGACGCAAGCCCCCGAAACTCCTGCGGCTCGCCCTCTTCATCGGGCTCCCCCTCCTCCTCCTCATCGTCGTCGGCATCGCCCTCATCCCCACCATCGCCTCTTCGCTCGCGCCGGGCATCATCTCCTCCGCCGCGTCCGACTCTCTCGACGGCTCCGCCTCCGTCTCGAAGGTCCGGCTCACCTGGACCGGCCCCCAGACCATCGAGTCGCTGATCGTCAAAGACAACACCGATCGCGAGATCCTCCGCGCCGACCTCCGCGCTTCGACCTCGCTCCTCTCGCTCGTCTTCGGCTCACGCAGCATCGGCGACATCCGCCTCTCAGGGAGCGCGCTCGTCGTCCGCGACAAGAGCGGCAACATCAACCTCGCCCAGCTCATCGGCGCCGACACCAAGAAGCCCGGCACAAGTGGCTCATCCGGAAGCCGCCCATCCCCCACCCCCCCCTCCACGACCCCCACCACCAACACCGAGCCGACGCGCCTGCCCAGGTCGCTCGCAGCGAAACTCGTCATCGACGAGCTCTCGGTCACCTACGTCGATGAGTCACGCGCCGGCACGCCCGGCGGGGCGATCGGCGTCTGGTCCATCCGGGGCAACGCCGACTTCGCCGTCGGCAAGCCGCTCGACCTCACGCTCAACGCCGACTTCGCCCACGGCGCATCCGCCGTTGCCGCCCTCCGCGACGGCGGCACGCTCGCCATCAAGGGCTCGATCAAGAACCTCAGCGCATCCGACGGCGAACTCACCATCCCCGACGCCTCCGGCGATGTCTCCATCGCCCTGCGCAACATCAGCACCATCGGGCTCGACGCCCTGCTCAACCAGAACGGCAACCTGACCGACGCGCTGGGCAAGCGCATCGCCCTCGAACTCAAGGCCAGCGGCTCCGCCAACGACGGCGGAATCACCCTCACCGCCGCATCCGACGCGGTCAACGCCGATCTCGCCCTCGCGCTCAAGAACAACGTGCTCTCCCTCACGCGCCGCGGCACCATCGAAGCCCGCTCCGCCCGCCTCGTCGCGCTCGCACCCGACATCCGCGCCCAACTCTCCAGCGAGCAGACCATGCTCGTGCAGTCGTGGCCCGACATCACCGCCACGCTCGACGCCCTCTCCATCCGGATCCCCAAGGGCTCCGCACCGCTCGACCTTCGCAAGGGCGCGATCGCCCTCACCATCGCGACCACCGAAACCGCCGGCAAGGTCGCGATCCCCGGCCCCGACGGCGCGAGCATCATCAGCCCCTTCTCCGTCGCGCCCGCCAGCATCGCCCTCAACGCCCCCGACCTCGCCCAGTCCATCTCCATCAAAGGCGGCACATCCGCCACCATCGGCGCCAACCCCGCCGGATCGCTCTCGATCGACACCACGATCTCCGGCCTGCTCGACGCCAAGGGCTCCCCCGTCGCCGGGCTCCCCGCCTCGATCGCCTCCGCCATCGACATCAAGGACTTCGCCACCGCCATCATCGAGCCGCTCGTCACGAACCCGAAGATCCGGCTCGCCGACGACATCGGCCCCTCCCTGAGCGCACGCATCGTCGCGAACTCGGCATCGTCGCCCGGACAGAAACTCCCGAGCGCGGACGCCGCCATCACGATCGACGCCAAGAACATCACCTCCCGCGCATCTCTGCGCCTCTCGGACAACGTGCTCGTCGCCGGACCCGACGGGCTCACGCTCACCGTTGTCTCCGCCGGCCCGCTGCTGGAGCGATTCCTCAGCAACGCGGGACTCGCGATCAACCGCGGCGCGGGAATCGACGCCTCCATCACCGGGCTCCGCGCCGATCTCTCCCGACTCGCGCCAACGCCGAGCGCGTCCCCCTCCCCCACCACCCCCGCTTCCACTTCACCCGACCTCCGCGCCCTCGCCGCCACGCTCACCGTCACCGTCGGCCAGACACAGGGAAGCATGAAACTCCCCGGCGAGCCGCAGCGCACCCCCTTCACGCTCCAGCCCTTCACGCTCCTCGTTGACGCTTCCAACCTGGCGAAGGCCGCACGCATCACCGCGAGCGGCAGCGCGTTCATGGCCGGCTCACCCGCCGGCACGCTCCGCGCCGAACTCGAAGCATCCATCCTCGACGCGAACGGCGCCCCGATCACCGGCATCCCCGACAACCTGAGCGGCACCTTCACGCTCCGCAACGCCTCGACCAAGGCGCTCCAGCCGCTCGCGTCGGCAACGGGCCTCATCCTCGCCGAGGACATCGGCGAAACACTCAACATCGAAGGATGGGCCAAGCCATCGACGCTCGCGGGGCGCACCGATGTCTCGCTCGGCATCAACGCACAGAAACTGCAACTCGCAGCCCAGCTCGATCTATCCCCCACAGAGATCCGCACCCGCGAGCAGGGCATCAAACTCACAGCGCAGGATCTCGGACGCATCCTCGCACGCCTCGCCCCGGCCGATCAGGCGTCGTTCACGCCCACGGGCATCGCCCAGATCCTCGTGCAGAACGTCTCCATCCCGCTCGACAAACAGACCGGATCGCCCCGCCTCGACAAGGCCGGCGCCCAACTCACCATCACCACGTCGGACCTCCGCGCCACGCTCAAGTCCGCAGAGGGCGCGGCACAGCCCTTCGCGCTCGACTCATCACGCCTCGCGCTCGCCCTCACGCCCGGCGGCCCGCCCACGCTCGACCTCCAGAGCCGCATGAGCATCGGCGACAAGCCCTCCGTCGCGTCCGGCTCGCTCACATTCAACAACCTCTTCAACCCCGACGGCTCGATCAACGCCACGGGCGTGCGACCCGAGGGACGCATCGAACTCGCCGACGTCCCCACCGTCCTCGCCTCGCTCGCCGGAAAGGATCTCGCCTCACTCGTCACCGAGGCGCTCGGACAGACCGTGAGCGCACAACTCGCCGCAACCCCCGAAGCCGCCAACACGGCCATCCGCGCCACCATCAACGCATCGAGCGGCACCACGCTCACCTCCACCGCGACACTCAAGCCCGATGAGATCGCCGTCGGAGCCGTGAACGCCCGGGCGAGCGTCTCGCCGCGCCTGCTCGCAACGCTCGCGAAAGACAACCCCTCCGTGCCGCGCCTCGCCTCCCCCGCCTCCTTCGATGTCGCGCTCGAACCGTTCGCCCTCCCGCTGCGAGGCGCCGCGCTCGACCAGACCAAGCTCGCGGGCAAGCGCGTCAAGGCCAGCGTCACGGGCAACGCCTCCTTCGCGGACTTCGTCATCACGAGCAGCGAGCCGAACACGCCGCCCCGTCGCACCGGACCCATCAACCTCTCCAACATCCGCCTCGTGGCGGATGCGCCGCTCGCCGCACTCGCGCCCGCGCCCGAGACCAGCAAGCCCGAACGCGCAACGGTCTCTCTCAACGCCTCGCTCGCGCAGCCGCAGGGCGAACCGATCGGCGCGATCGTCGCCAACGCAGACGTCGGGCTCCGCGGCCCGACGCCCGCCGGCCCCGCATCCGCCAGCGCACGCGTCGAGAACTTCTCCTCCGCGTTCGTGGACCGTTTCCTCGCCACGCCCGACATGCTCGCCGGCTCGCTCGGCGCACGCTTCCAGGCCGCCGCGACCGCCAACTTCGCCCAGTTCCCGAGCGGCGAAGACCTCAAGAACCTCGGCGTCAACGTCCGCATGTCCAGCGAGCGCGTCACGTTCTCCGATGTCGCGACCATCCGCCTCCGCCCCGACCGGCTCGAACTCGCCAAGCCCGTCACCATCGACTGGAAGCCCTCGCCCGCCTGGGCCACGCGCTACATGCTCGGGCAGACGCCCGACACACCCTCCGACGCGCCGAGCATCCGCTTCACCGAAGGCCCGCCCGTCACGATCGCGCTCACATCCCTCGCCATCGCCATGGGCGACAACGAAGCAACCGGCAAACCCATCGGGCCGATGCTCCCCGGTGTCTTCGCCCTCGACGCCTCCGTCGGCATCGCCAACGCCGCGCTCGCCATGGCCGATGGCAACAAGATCACGCTCAAAGACATCAACGCTAGTGTCGCCCGCGTGCCCGACGATCCGGGCGCGATCGCCTTCAAACTCCGCACGCTCCCCGTCGGCGCGAGCGCTGCGGGCGCAAAGCCCGTCACCTTCGACGGCACAATCACCAAACTCGCCGACGCCGCCGGGAACATCACGCCCGATGCCGCCGAACTCACCGCAAAGGGCAACATCGCCGGGCTTCCGACCGCGCTCGTCGATGCGATCGCCGACCAGGACGGGCGCCTCGTCGAGTTCCTCGGACCCATCGTCAACATGGATCTCGACGCCGACCGCCTCAACAAACGCGCAGGACGCCTCGCCGCAACGCTCAACGCCGACCACGCCAACGCCGTCGTGCGCGGCACCATCCGAGACGGCCTCTTCATCGCCGACGGCTCCACCGGCGCACAAGTCCGAATCATCACCCCCGCCCTCGGCCACTCGCTCACCGAGGGCGTGCCGCTCGTCGGCTCGCTCGAGAAGCGCGCCACCGATGCACCCGCAACGCTCACAACGGCACGCCTCGAAGTCCCCACCACCACCGAGAAACCCGAAGACCTCCGCCGCCTCAACGGAGACCTCACGCTCGATCTCGGCGATGTCCGCTTCGAGACCGGCGGCTCCTTCCAATCCGTGCTCAAGACCGTCGGACAGCGAGACCGAGGCACCGTCGGCAGACGCCTCCAGCCCCTCCGCGTCAAGATCACCAACGGCGTCGTTTCCTACGACCGCTTCGTGGTGCCGCTCGGAGAGTTCAACATCGATACCGAAGGAACCTACGACCTCGTGACCAAGCGCGTCGACTTCCTCACCTGGATCCCCGCCGGCGCGCTCGCCGATGAAGCCGCAGGACTCTTCAACACCGGCCTCGGCGGGCTGCTGGGCGGCTCCGTGAAACCCATCGAACGCCTCACCATGCTCCCCTGGCGCACCAGCGGCACCGTCGGCGGCAAACTCGACACCAAGCCCGACCTCCAGCTCTTCATCAAGACCACAGGCCAGAATCTCATCAAAGAGCCCGGCAAACTCATCGAAGGCGGACTCCAGGACCTGCTCAAGAACCTCCCCGGATCGAATCGACCCGGAGGAGGCGGGGGCGGCTGATCAACCCCCCACTCTCCCACAACACCCCCGATCCGCCCCACGCCCCTATCCTGTCGCCCAATGGTCGAACCCGCCCACAGACTCCCGACCGACACCGACGACGGAATGGTCCTCATCATCAGCGGACCCTCCGGCGCGGGAAAGACCACCATCACCCGCGGCGTCGAACGCGGCATCCCCGGCTCTGTCTTCAGCGTCTCCGCCACCACACGCCAGAGAACCGACGCCGATGTCGAGGGCGTCGATTACCGCTTCGTCACCGACGATGAGTTCGAGACCATGAAATCACGCGGCGAGTTCCTCGAGACCGCCGGCGTCTACGGCAAGAAATACGGCACACCCAAGGCCTGGGTCCTCGAACAGATCAAACGCGGACGCCTCGTCATCCTTGAGATCGACGTCCAGGGTGCCATCAGCGTCAAACACCAGATCCACGACGCCTTCGCCGTCTACATCCTCCCGCCCAGCGAGAACTCGCTCCTCGAGCGCCTCCGCAGCCGCAAACGCGAGTCCGAAGAGATCATCCAACGCCGCTACGAGCAGGGTCGCGCCGAGATCGAGCAGGCCCGTACAAGCGGGATCTACAACGCCTTCATCGTGAACGACGTGCTCGAAGACTCGATCAAGCAGGCAATCAAGCTTGTGAACGACGAACGGGCGCGACGCCAACGCGCGTGATATTCCACAAGCCCCGATGCAGACAACAAAGCGGCCCGGGATGGAACTCCCGGGCCGTCGCGATGCGATGACAAGATGCTCTGGCAATCGGATTGACGTGTCGCTCACGCGCTCGCCGTCGCGTCGGCCGGGCCATCCGTCGGGCAGAAGTACATGAACTCCTCCTGCACGACCTTCCCCTTCTCGACGGTGTAGACGCCGACCTCGGACATGCTGAACCGCTGGCCGCTCGCGTTGTTGGTCACGTCGAGCGTGTACTTCACGGCAAAGCCCGTCGCGCCGACGTAAGGCCCCTCGAACTGCACGCCGTGGATCTCGTGCTGAGACATCCACTCGTCGCACTTCTGCTTGACCGCCTTGACACCCTTCCATCCCTGGCCGGAACCCTCGATCGACATGAACTTCGACGAGAAGTGCGCCGACCACAGCTCGCTATCCGGCTTGCCGGACCGCAGGTGCGCCATCGTCGCCGCCGCGATCTCAGCAACCGGCTTCCCCTTGCCCGAAGAGATCGGCCTCGGGTTCTTCGGTTGCTTTGCGCCCTTGGATTTGCCGCCCTTCTTCGCCTTCGCGCCGGAGCCCTTCTTCGCGGACTCCTTCTTGGCCTTGCCGGATGCCTTCCCCGGCTTCTTGTTCTTCTTCGCCATGGACGATTACTCCTTCGATCGTTCGTGTGTCGTGGTCCCGTCGCTCCGCCGCCCGGAATGGTCAGACCCTCCCCGCTCACAATCCACTACCGAAGCCAGCGGGTGGTGTGGAAGATAGGGGCGCGAACACCCCGAAACCCACATGCAGAGTCATACCAAGAAGCCGCTCGCGAATCGACACTTTCTTATGTGAATCCTGCACGCCGTCTCGTGACCACAAGCCCAAACAATGCGCTCAAGATCCTTCAAAATAAGCACTTGCATCACGAGATCGTCAGCGTCGGCACCCGCGTCCCCCGGCGCATCTCCGCGATCGCGATCTCCTGCTCCACGCGCGTCGCCAGCTCCTCCAGCGCATCCATCAGCACCCGACCCACCACACCGGCGTCGAAGTTCTTCAAGGGCTCGCCCCTGTCCGAGTTCGCACGCAGTGCCATGTTGATCGGCACCGCACCCAGGAACGGCAGCCCAAGACGCTGCGCCATCACCTGCGCCCCGCCCCGCCCGAAGATGTCGTACTCCTTCCCATCATCGCCGATGAACCACGACATGTTCTCGACAACGCCCAGCACATCGATCCCCAGCTGTTGGAACATCCGGGCCGCACGCACCGCGTCGTCCTGCGCCACCTTCTGAGGCGTGCACACCACCACCGCGCCCGACAGCCGCAGCGTCTGCGCCAGCGTCAGCGACACATCCCCCGTCCCCGGCGGCAAGTCGATAACGAGATAATCCAGCTCGCCCCAGCTCGTCTGCTCCGTCAACTGCTTGAACGCGCCGTGCGCCATCGGCCCGCGCCAGATCAGCGGCTTCTCCGCATCCACCAGCTTCCCGAGCGTGATCGCCTTCACGCCATGCACCAGGAACGGCTGCAACATCCCCTGCATCACCACCTGCTCCATCGCGCCCAGCCCGAGCAGCGTCGGCAACGATGGACCATAGATATCCCCATCAAGAATCCCCACAGCGTGCCCGCGTCGCGCCAGCGCAACCGCGAGATTCACCGCGATCGTCGACTTGCCGACCCCACCCTTCCCCGCGCCGACCGCGATCACGTTCCGCACGCCCGGCAAGCCGCTCGCCGTGTCCTGCGGATGCTGAGCACGCGAAGCCCCACTCTGAGATCCAGTCTGCGAACCCGTCGGCGCAGGCGCCTGTCCCAATCCGCCGATCGGCCGATGCCCCTCCGTCGCCCCTCCCGCCGGCACACCCGCCGGCACACCCGCCGGCACACCCGCCCCGAACCGCGACGTGTGCACCACGCTCCCGGCCGAGTCGACATACTCGACGATCAGCGATTGAAGCCCAACGCCCGCCGCCCGCGCGTGCGCCGAGACCGCCGCGCCGATCCGCCCCGCCAGCGGCTCGCGCTCCGCCACACCCGGATCATTCAACTTCAGACTCACAAACGACTCACAGACCGAGACCCACTCCAGCAACCCCGACTGCTCGATCGTTCCCCTCCCCGCACCAACCGGAACGGGTCCGAGAACCGCACGAACTGAATCCTTTGTCATGGACATGGGGCCTTCTCCAGAGAACCTTCCGGGCTCAGCGCAAGCCCGGCGACACAACAACGCCACTTCCGGTCGATGGTAGGAATGTGCAATGCACGCCCGGCCTGAGCGTTGAGCATCGCGGAGACGCAAGCCCAACCCTGGGCACCACGCTCCCGAACAGACGCCCCGCACGAACACACAGGAGCCCCCTCATGAGCAACCGACGAGTCATCACCGCAATCTGGCTCGCTGCCGCCTGCGGCCTCGCCCTCCCCGCCCACGCCCAGCAACAGCAAGGCCGGCGCGCCCCCGAAGCCGCTCGACCCGATCAACCACACGTCCTCGAAGGACCGCGCGCCGATCGGCCGAAGCCCCCGGGCGTCGGCGGCGATTTCGGTGGCGCCGAGCGCATGGGCAAAGACCGCATCGCCCGACGCCCCGCGCCGATGCGCTCGTTCTTCAGCGCGATCCAGGTCCTCGACCGCGAGGACACGCCCGACGCGCTCCGCCTCTCCGAACAGCAGCACGAACAGATCGAATCCATCATGAGCGAGCAACGCCGGCAGATGCGCGCTCAGGCCGAATCACAGATGCGCGAGCGTGCGCCAAACGCGCAAGGCCGCGGCCCCGGAGACCGACCCGCCCAAGAGCCCGGCCCCCGCGCCCAGCGCAACGGGCCGCCCGCTGGCGAGCGACCGGCCAACGCCGAAGGCGAACGCCGCCAACGCCCGCAACCCGGTCCCCAGGCCGGCCGCGAGGGAGCCCCAGACCGACGCGCCGAGGGTGAGCCCACAGGCCCGCCCCAGCAGCGTCCCGCTCGCCCCGGTCGCCCCGCGGCTGATGGCCCCGATGGCCCGCGTCCCGCACCCGCCCGGGCGCCCAACCCGGAACTCGAGCAGCGCGTCAGAGCCCAGGCCGATGAGATGCAGACCCGCCTCTGGTCCGTCCTCAACGACGCTCAGCGTGTCATGGTCCAGCAGGAACTCGATCGCATCGAGGCCGAGGGCATGGATGCCGATCTCGACCGGCGCGTCGAGCAATACCTCAACAAGCGCCGCGAGGGCACCAAGCAGGGCGGACCCGCCCCCGTGCAAGGAGGCCCGGGCGCACGCATGAGCCCCGAAGCCCGCGAGGAGATGGCCCGTCGCCTCAGCGAGATGTCGCCCGAAGAGCGACGCGAAGCGGTCGAGAAGATGCGCACCAGAATGGAACGCGAGCGCACACGAGGCGAGCCCAAGCCCCCGCCCTCCGTCGACAACCTCCGCGACCCCGAGTGAGCGCGTCGCACGCGCCGCCCGCGTGCGTACTTTCACTGACATCCGACCTTGCTGGAGACCAGCCGCCGACACCCCTGTGTGTCGGCGGCTTTGCTGTCAAAGCGCACAAACTCTCCCGAGAGCGCAAGAGCGACGCGATTTGTGAAGAAACATGGCCGTTTCCGCGCAGGACTTGCACGAATCGCCTTTGTCTTGCGGATCCCGGTTCGCTCTCTCGCGTGTGAGGAAGCAACCCCCGATCGACGCGCCGAACCGCGCACAACCCGCCACGTAAAGATCATCGGACGCGTCAAAGTCAAGCGGCATTGTGGAAAAGACCGGAAAGTAGACGGAAAAGTTGCAACAAATGTGTGTAGCGATTCTGATAGTGGCCCGATAAGCAGAATGTTGTTCAAACAGGATCTCTCTCTCCTCCAGCGGGGCGCTGTCGAATAGATGGCGCCCTGCTTCTTTCTCAGCAAACGCCAATCGCCCCCGATCCACGCACAGCCGCTCGCCCGGTGCGTACAAATGCCTCTCTGCGAGCACAGAGACCGGAGCGGCCCATGGAATGGAATGATCGTTCGATCCTGGTCACGGGCGCAGCCGGCTTCATCGGCTCACACGTCTGCCGCGCCCTGCTCGCTCGCAACGCACGGGTCGTCGGCATCGACAACCTCGACCCCTTCTACGACCCCGCGATCAAAGAGCGCGCCGACGAGCGCACCCGTGCCCAACACCCCCACACCTACTCCTCCGTCCGGGCCGACATCAACGACACACCCCGCATCCAATCCCTCCTCAACGAGCACCGCGTCGAGGGGATCATCCACCTCGCCGCCAAGGCCGGCGTCCGCCCAAGCATCGAAGACCCCATCGGCTACGCACACGCCAACGTGACCGGCACCGCGAGCGTGCTGCACGCCGCGTCCCGCGCCGGCTGCGCCCGCGTCATCATCGCCTCGAGCAGCTCGGTCTACGGGAACAACACCAAGGTCCCCTTCGCCGAAGACGACCCGGTCGAGAACCCCATCAGCCCCTACGCCGCGACCAAACGCGCCTGCGAACTCCTCGGCTACTCCCACCACCGTCTCACCGGTACACCCATCGCCATGCTCCGCTTCTTCACGGTCTACGGCCCCGATCAGCGGCCCGATCTGGCCATCTCCAAGTTCATGAAACTCCTCCGCGCCGGAAAGCCCATCCCGATGTTCGGCAACGGCAACACCAGCCGCGACTACACCTTCATCGACGACATCGTCTCCGGCGTCCTCGCCTCCTACCAGCGCATCGACACGCACGGCTACCGCATCTGGAACCTCGGCGGCAACGCCCCCGTCACGCTCAACCACCTCATCGCCTCCATCGGGCGCGTCGCCGGCACCGAGCCCGCCATCGAGCATCGCCCGCCCCAGCCCGGCGATGTCGAACGCACCTGGGCAGACCTCACCCGCAGCGCAACCGAACTCGGATACGGTCCGAGAACCACCCTCGAATCCGGCCTGCGCGCCCAGTGGGAAGCCCTCTCCCAAACCGACAGATAACCCCATCCGCCGCCCATTTCAGCATCCTTGAAGACCGTTTCGCCGGATTCTCTGGCGGCTCGCGATCCCGCCCGTATATTCCATACGACGGCGCTCGCCCCCACCCCCGCCGCCGCACCATCCGGAGAGAGGCATGTTCCCGCGCGGCGCGCTCACACTGTTGGCATCCCTCCTTCCCGCTGTCGCGTGCGTCTGCGCCGATGCCCAGCCCCTCCGCGTCCGCCAGTCCGGCGCGGGCTCGACCGGCACTCACTCGCCCGCATCCGACACAACCGAGGTGCGAGAGCCCCTCCGCTTCGTCTTCGACGGCGCATTCATCGGATCCCCCGGACTCGCCTTCGGTGTCGATCGCCCCCAGCCATCCTGGCAATGGAACGGCGAGCCGGTCGGACCGGACATGCCGCGCTTCGCGCCGCGAACAACCATCGCCGGCGCGGTCGACGTGCAGGACGTCCGCCCCAGCTCGCGCAGCACCACCATCATCGGTTCCGGCTTCGATCACGACGGCACAACCCCGCTGCTCGTGCTCACCGATTCCACAGCCAACGTCCTCGATGTCTTCGTCGGGGCCGACGACGCGCTCATGCTCGCCGAAGCCACCGGCATCGGACGCATCCGAACACCACTCGGCGTCGGAGGCGGCGTCGACATCATGCAGGGCACCGTCACCAACCGCCGCTACGACCCCCGCGCCGGCGCCGTCTGCCACGGGCTGATCGTCCTCTTCTGCGCGGTCTCGCGACAGCCCGTTCCACCATTCAGCGCGTGGAACACCGGCGCAACCGCCATCGTCGTCTCGCAAGACCGCGGCACAACCTGGACCGTCGCCTTCGAAGACACCATCGTCCAGGAGAACCGAGACCGCGTCCGCGAATGGTCGATGCAGAACTGGTGGCCCGCCTCCGACTCTCTCCAACCGCTCGAGGCCTACTTCGCCGCCGCCGACTATCGCTCGAAGCCCGGCTGCGACGGTGGCCGCGCCTACGGCTTCCGCGCCACACGCCCCGCTCCCGGCTCACCCTGGACCTTCGAACCCCCGGTCCGCTTCTACGAAACGCCCGTCGCCGGCGCAGGCCAGCACGCCCACACCGCCGGGATCTTCCCGACCCCCTCCGGCCTCCGCGCCATCGTCGCCATCGGCGACACACAGCAGTTCAACCGCATCGTCGCCCTCGACAAGGGAGGCGAAGCCGTCACCGCCTCGGGGTGGACAGCCAACGAATCCTTCCACGGTTCCGCGGCTGGCACAGACCCGCAACCCACCTCCGGCAACCAGTTCGTCGGCCTCGCACCCGGCCCCGCCAACGGCCTCATGATCCTCGGCTCCGATCTCTGCTACGAGCAACTCATGATGCTCGACGCCACCGGACCCGTCGCACGCCACTGGCCCCTCTACGGCGGCCCGTGGTCCGACGGCCGCAACAGCCAGAACTTCGTCATCCGAACTCCGACACCCGAACGCGCCGGACCCTACGTCGCAACCTACGACCCGCAGGTCCTCTCCGAGCCCGTGCCGCCGCAGATCCGCCGCGCCCTCTACTCCGAGAACGGCGTCGATTGGGCCCAGGCCTTCGCCCCCGAGACCGGCAGCGCGTGGTCCGCCGCCGTCCACGGCTCACACATCTACATCGACTCCGACCCCGTCTCGCGACTCGGCCTCCGACGCACCACAAAGCCGACGCTCCACTCCGCACACCCCCTCGCCGTCGGACCCGGCGCGATGCAACGCCTCGTCCCGAATCCCACCTTCACTCCCTTCCCAGGCGGCAGCGTCGTGCCGCTCACAAAGGATGCCCTCGGACGCTGGGTCGATGGTGGAACGCCCCTCGACCCCCAACCCCCCTGCGCCGGCCCCGTCTGGAAACTCACAGGACTTGCCGGCTCGTCCGACACCCGCATCGGCGACCTCTTCCCCATTGGCTCTCCCACCATGGGACAGACGCTCGGCACCGATCGCATCATCGGACGCCTCTGGCTCCTGAACGCCCTCGAGTCCAAGGCCATGACGCCTCGCATCGAACTCAAGCCCAACGCAGCAGGCGTCATCGTCACGCGCTTCCCGAACGCGAACACCACGATGTCGTGGCTCCCCGTTGACCTCGCCCTCGACGCACCCATCCCCGCCGGGCAACGCCCAGTTCTCCGCATCAGGTCCGGCTCTGCCGCCGATGCGCAGTCCTTCTATCTCGCAACAGACCTCTTCGCCGAAGGCGCGGGCTTTGTCGGCTACCCCGCGCCGCCCGACACATCCCTCTCACAGACCGGCTCCGCGCTCCCCGACGAACGCGCTGTGGTCCAGGGCTTCGCCCCCGGAAGCGCGTGGACCATCTCGCTCGCGGGCATGCTCCCCGACAGCGGCTGGGATCTGGCCGTCCCCGTCGGCCCCGGTCTCCGCTGGCCACTCACATCCATCGCGGTCAGTGCCGAAGAGCGGCTCACCATCTACGCCGACACCGCTGCCCACGCCGCCGAGGCCGACATCACGAGAAACGGAACGCTCGTGGCCCGCTTCCGGCTCGACGGCGTCGTCTGGACACGAAACTCACCCGTGCTCCTCTCGATCGCGCGCCCCGGCCCGGGTGCCGACCTCCAGATCTCCGCATCACTCTGCGCCGCTCCGGTGCGCGAGATGGTCCGCGTCGATGGCGGCCCGCTCGTCGCCACGCTCCTCCATCCGCCGACCTCGATCCGCTTCGACGACGGCTCCGGCATCGATGGCCTCGGACTCGAGATCCGCTGCGCCGCCATGAACTGGTTCGGTGGACAGATCATCGAAGACCGCGCCCTCGACGCACCCGCCCGACGCGCTCTCCTCCGCTCGCTCGAGTTCCTGAGGCCATAACGAAACACCCTCACGATAGAAAGAGGGCGGGCTCCACACGGAACCCGCCCTCGCACTCATGCTTCGTTGCTTCGGCTCACTCGTTGCCGGCGACCACGACCGTGCTCTGTCTCGGTGCGCGCCCGCTGTAGATCACCACGCCGCTCGTCCTCGGAGCCAGGTTCGGCTGGTTCCCGGTACGGATCTGAGCAGGCAGGTTGGGCGAGGCCGCTGCCAGACCGCCCGTCCGGGTCATCGCCGCGCGTTGCAGGGCCCTGGCCACATCAGAGTGATTGATCGTCGGACCACGCCCGCCATTGTCCTGCATCATCAGTGACATCGGGGGCGCACCCTCGCGCTGCGGACCCATCTGAAGGCGCGAGCCCGGCGTCTCGCCCATCCCGCTGCCCGGCAACTGGTTGGACTGATCGCTCGCGAGCGTCTGCTCATCCACAAGGCCGGGTGAGCCGGACATGCCGATCGTCAGGCCCGGCGCGGGGCTCGCCCGCCACTCGGACTCGGCGATCTGAAGATCCGCCGGAACGCTCGTCAGCCACGACTTCGCCGCCTTGATGTCCTCGGTGAGCGAGCCATCCACAAAGAAGACCGGGACGTGCCCGTACGAAGCGTACAGACGCATGTCGTTGTGGATCCGCTCCTGGGTCACCTCAATCCCGAAGTAACGCGTGTGGCCGTAGTACCGGAACCCCGCCCAGAGCTCGTGACCCGGGAGAAGGAAGTCCGCCAGGTAGTGCGGGCTCTTGATCTGGTAGAGATCCTCCACCGACTCGGGAATGAGCTTGTCGTCGAACCCACGCAGCCACATCGGCGCCAGCGTGTGCATGATGTCGCACGCGACCGGCTCGATGATGAACCGCATCTGCGGGTGGATGAACTGCAACCGCTGCAGCCAGGTGTAGAGCTTCCACGTCGGCGTGTAGCGATGCGTGAACGTGTCGAGCCCGATGATCGTCGCGCCCGCCTGGGCCGCAAGACCCATCTCCTTCAGAGCCGCCTGCACGTGCGCCGGGTTGTCCGGATCCAGCGGCTCAAACTTGCCGTCGTCCCACGCGGTCATCACCTGGCACGCGCGGCCCCACCACAACCCCAGCTCCTTCTTCCCAGACTTCCTGATCAGCGAAGGCAGGCCGTTCCGCGAGTCGAGCGCGGTCCGCATGTTCTCGTTGTCGAGCCAACGCGACGTGAACTGGAACGGGAAGTTCAGCGACTGGTTGTTCTTGAACACGCCCGTCGGCTTCCAGAGCATGAACCCGCTCCAGCCCGAGCGCGACGCCAGATCATCAACCCACTTCCCCCAGCCGTGCACGTCCGGGCTGCGCTGCACGTGACGGTTCCAACCGTAAGGATTCGCATCGCTCACGGCCTCATCCACCGCGAGCGAGACCGCGTTGATCGGCGTGGGCTTGCGCTCGTAGCGAACGCCGCCGTAGTTCGAGCGGAAGAACGTCCGGTACGGAGTCAGCGTCCGCATCCACTCGTTCGACACGTTCGTTGCCCGCACGCTCACGACATACCGGCGCGTCTCGCCCGGCGGGATCATCGCCTCGTACCGCAGCCCCGAGTCCGGCGTGTCCGCCAGGTTGTTCGACAAACGGATCTCAACCCACCAGCCGATGCCGCCCTCCCCGCTCGCCGTCGCGCCCGCCGAGCGACGCATGCTGAAACGCAGATCGTGCTGGTACTCGAGCACCGGGTACTGGACCGACACGCCCACCGCGTAGCGGCTGTCACGCAGCATCCACACCGGCGAGTACATGTTCAGCGGGTAATACCGCGCGTACACCTTGTACCCGTCCGCCCTGTCCACCCGCTCGTTGCCGCTCTTGAAGCCGCCGTCCATCACCCGCACCTCGGACCCCAGCGTGAACACACCCACACGCATCTGCCCCTGCTTCTTCGGGAACGACGACGTGTTCGTGAACGTGTAGATCAAGTCGTACCCCGTCTGCTGGGGAACGAACTCGATCGTCGGCGCCAGCGACTGGCCCCCCGCGTTGTCCTCCCACAGCGGCAGGTTCCGCTGCATCACGATCGGACCCGCATCTCGCGCGTCCCGGACCGCGATCTTCCCCGCTTCATACCCCGCGCTCACGGCAAAGTCGCCCTGGGCCGCCGCACCCAGCGCGATCGCGGCAATCGCCAGCGACGCCGCGGCGAGCCGTGGTCCGAGGTTCCTCGTAGAGAACGGTTTGAGTGAGAGCATGGCACTTCCTCAACTGGTTCGATCGCGCAAACGCACGCGATGTAGACCCATCCAAAGATCAATCATCGAATACGAAGGCAAATCGTGCCCGATCTCTTGCCCATCTTGAACGCCTCATCGCAAACTCGGACCCACCTATCCCGCACAACCTTCTCCCGCTGAAAGACGCCGTTATGGGCCCCACAAACACCAACGCCCCCACAGGGGATCACTCGTCGGCATCCACCCACGTCCCAGAACGACGCCACGCGCCCACCATCCGCCTCTGCCTCCTCCTCACACCCTCCCTCTGGGTGCTCCTCGCCGCCACCCTCGCGCACCACCTCTGGATCCCCTCACTCCTGCGCGACACACTCACCCTCGCACTCCCCCTCACGCTCATCGCCGCAACAGCCGCTCTCCGCATGCGACACATCACGCCCCTCGCCCTCAACGCCGCGGCTTGCGCCTGGATCCTCTTCACCCTCTTCTCACCCGGACAGCGCGCCGCCATCGCCCCACCCGGCACCGCCCCGCCCGGCACGCTCCCATCCCTCCGCATCCTCCAGCTCAACGCCCGCGCCGACAATCCAAACCACAGCGCGATCCTCGACACCCTCAACAACACCGATCTCGACCTTGCGATCCTGCTCGAGTGCCCCGCCGAACTCTCCCGCTCCATCAGGTCGGGCACCGCCCTCAGCACCCTCCATCACGTGATCGCACCACCAAACCCGCCCTACACACAGTGGATCAAGGCCTTCTCGAAGTGGCCCATCGAGCCCTGGCCCCTTGATACACCGCCAGATCAGCAACCCCAATCCAACGGCGTGCTCGGCGCAATCCTCGATCACCCCGACGGACCCATCGGCATCGTCGCGCTCCACGCCTCGTCCCCGTGGGCACCCTCGCGCTGGCGCAGCGGCAACAAAACCGCGACACACGCCGCCCGTACCGCCCGCTCCATGCTCGATGATGGTCTCCCCGTCCTCGTGATCGGCGACCTCAACGCGACCCCGCTCGGCGCGAGAACCTCGCACTTCAACGCGACCGGCCTGCGCCGCGCCAAACAGGCGCTCACCCCCGACGGCACATACCCCTCATGGGCGCCATGGCCGCTCAGAGTCGCGATCGACGACGCGCTCGTCAGCGATCACTTCCGCATCGTCTCATGGTCAACGCGCCGCTTCCCCGGCTCGGACCACCGCGCCGTCTCCATCGAACTCCACACGATTGCCCCCTGATAACGCTTCCTCAGCCGCGCCAGGCCCCTCGCCCCCTGCCACCACGCCCACCCCCACGCCCCAACCGACGCATGATCGCGCCGCTGAAGCGCTGGCGCTCCTGCTGTGTCATCGCGAACCGCACGCACAGCACCGTCACCACCACCGCATACGCCCCGCACGTTGCCCCCAGCCACAACAGATTCCACGACGGCACGTATCGAATCGCCAGCACCAGGATCGGAGCCGACACAATCGCCACCGCCCCGGGCCTCACGATCGGAGCCGCCAACGCCCACGGGCTCACACCCAGACACCGCCCGCCGATCAGCGGCACCACACCCGCGCTGATGATCGCCGTCACCAGCGAGAACGCGATCGGCGGCCCGAGATACGCCACATCCGCCGGCATCGTCTTCGCAAGGACGATCGCCACAACCGGGTTCAGGAAACTCAGCGCCACGATCGGGAGCGCGTAACTCCGGATATGTCCCGCGCCGTACAGGATGCGGATCCACCCGTCCGAGATCGCCCGCAGCGTCACGCCGAGGACGATGATCTGCATGATGATCGTCGCCCGTGAGATCACCATCGCACGATTCTGAAGGTTCGCGCCCACCCACACATCCAGCGCGGGCTCGGCAAGAATCAGCATGCCGATCCCCGTCGGGATCGACACAAACGCGTGCAGCCGCGTCGAGTGGCGCACCAGATCGCGCACCGACTCCTCGCCCTTCTTGATCGACAGACGCGCCGTCACCGCGTCCAACCCGTCCGTCATGCCGACCGTCAGCATCCGCACATAACTCGTCAGTTGCATCGCCAACCCGAACGACGTGTTGTAGATGAGCCCGAAGAGCGAGTTGGTGATGATCTGATCCGCCCGCAGATGCAGGTTCTGGGCCGTGGACATCGCCATGTTCCACTTGCCCACCGTCACGAGGCCCGGCAGCTCGGAACGCCGCGCAAGCCACGGACGCGGACGCGTTCGCCCCTCAACAAAGAGCATCATCGTCAGCGCCGCCGTCAGGTTCGCCGAGATATACAGAATCGCCCCGACCATCGCATAGGTCTTCAGCGCCGTCGCCGGGTCGGCCCCGCTCCCGTAATAGAAGAACAACCCCAGCGCCGCCGACAGCCGCGCCAGCCGCTGCAGCATCATCCACCCGTTGAACGCACGCATCCGCTCGCTGGCGATATACACGTTGATGATCGGCGAGAGCAGCACATCAACCACGGACTCGGCCGCCTTCCACGCCACCAGCCAGTACGCGGCCTCAATCAACGAAGGCGGATCAATCTCGAAGATCCACCCCTGCCACAGACAGAGCATGATCAGCCCGAACACCGACAGCGTGATCATCGACATCCCGCCCGCGAGCAGCAACGCCGTGTTGAACACCCGCGTGAAGACCGATCGATCCTCGTTGTGCAGCGCGGATCCCAACTCCCGGATCATCGAACGCCGCACCGTCTCTTCCGTCAGGTTCGCGATCCCCGTCGTCGCGCCCAGCGTCGAAACCAGCCCGAACGCGCTGTCGCCCGCGACCTCGACCAGGATCTTGACGGAAACAAGCCCGAGCACCACATTGGTGAGAAGGCGGGTGTAGTTGGCCGCGATTCGCACCGCGCCGCGCTTGGCTTCCGAAGACACTCGAACCTCCACTGCCTACCGAGCAACAAGCCGATCAACCCGCCTGACGCTCATCTCCATACCCGGAAGAGTCCTGCGTCTCGTCGCCGTACCCCTCCCACTGCTCATACTCGTCCGAGTCCGCGTATGCCTGCTCCGACCCGTCACCCGGACGCGCCAGGCCGATCCGCTCCACAAACTTCGCGACCATGATCAGCGTGAAGTACGATCCGAACACGCCGAACACATAATTGAACAAGAACGGAGCCGTCTCGCCACGCGACAAGCCGATGATCTGGCCGAGAGCCGCGCCCACCGGCAGCACCACAAACGGCGAGTAAGGGCTCTGCCTCACGATCTCGTCAAAGAACCTCAGCACAAGCCCCGCAAGAATCCCGTAGAACACAACCGCGATCCAGCCCCCCTCCGCCGCGGCATGCCCGATGATCCCCGGCCCGACCTTCAGCCGACTCCGATCCACGCCCGAGCGATTCGCCATCGTCGCGATCCGCTCGCTCAACGCGTCCGGCTTTCCCCTCCACAGCGCCCTGGGCACCGGGAACACCACAAAGTACTTCGGCGTGTGGAACCACCGATACGCATAGTTATCCGGATACTGCTCTGAGAGCCACATGCTCACCGAGCCCGTCCCCTGCCCATCCAGAAGCATCTCGAGCCCCGCCTTGAGACTCCCGCCCGATGTGATCGCGCTCACGTGCTCGCCCACCCCGCGATCGTGCTCACGCGACGAACGCACCGACGTGAACAACGCGAGCGCAACGATCGGAACCGCCGCCACCAGCGACAACTGGACCAGCATCCGCTTCGGGTCGTTGAAGCGCCAGCGCGAGTAATACATCCCCCACAACATCCCCGCGCCCACCGCCACAAGCCCGCGCCGGCCGAACGACCCGAGGATCACCGACGCCGAGCACGCCAGAAAGATCAGCATGGCATACGTCGCCGCCGCAGGATTCAGGAAACGCTTCGCCCAGATCCACCCCGCCAGGCCGCACGCGATCGCCGCGAACGCCGTTCCCACATAGTCCGCCAGCACCGCGACCAGCGGCACACGGACCATCGTCCGCAGCGCAAGCGCCATGAACGCGAGAATCGCCGCCACGAGCCACATGAACGGCTCGTTCGGAACCGCACGAGATGTCGGCACCAGACGCACAAGCTTCGACACGCCCGGACCCAGGCGATACACCACCAGTGCCACGATCAGAAACACCGTGCAGAACGCCGCGTACTTCACCGCCGTACCCGCCGTGTCCGTCAGCGGATAGAGCGGCTGATACTCCCGGTACAACGCCAGCGACGCCGATGTCAACTGAAAGATGATGAACCCCGCCAGGCCGAAGTTCCGGATCGAGAGCAACTCCACGCGGCCCTTGATGTGGTCGCGCATCATCAGCAGCCCCAGGAGGAGCGAGAGAAACAGCAGATAGGTGGCGACTGCGACTGTCATAGGGCCCTACACCTTCTGTGACGCATACTTGCTGCGGACCTTCTCCACGTCCCACACCGGCCCGGCCTGTCCCATCAACGACGCCAGGCGCGTCGCGTCCGGCTCAAGACGCTCAATCATCCACTCGATCGTCTCCGGCGTCGGCCCGATCGGATGAATCTCCGCTTTCGGAAGCACCATCCGACGCAACCTCGTCCGCACCTCCGGCGAGAGAAGCGGACGAATGAACCGCTTGTAAGGACGCGAAGCCGTCACCACGCGCAGCGGACCGACATTCCGCACACGCTCCGATGTCTTGTTGTGCACCGCGCTCTCGTCGACAAGATCCGCACGCGGCTCCACCCCGATGAACCTGCTCACACGCTCCACCGTCCCCCGCCTGTCCCCCACGAACGATTCAAACCGAACCAGCATCACCCGCTCAGGGCCGAACACGTCCAGCCACGCCGATGCCTGCATCGCATAGCGGCTGAAATCCAGATACTGCTCCAGACGCCTCACGTCGACGTTGAAGTCCCGCTCCGTGGTATACCCCGTCGTCAACGCGTGCGCGTGATGGCTGATCGCGCGCGAGATCGGCTCGCGAAGCACATAGATCAGTCGCACGTCCTCACCCAGCACACGCCGCGCCCGCTCCGGAACCCCCGTGAACATCGGGATCTTCGTGTAGTTCGTCGACGCCTCGCCCCCGACCTGCTCCGCCCTCATCGCCGCGAACAAGGACGAATACTCGCGCAGCCCGCGCTCCGTCAGCACCTCGTCCGAACACAGATTGTTCGGCTCCTTCTCCTGGGGCATGTACACCGCCGGGTTCGCCAGGAGATCGCGATACAGCGTCGTCGTACCGGCCTTCATCGCGCCGATGATCAGAAAGCGCGGCAGCTTCATGCCCCGCCCCCCGTAGCGCCAGCGCCCGCCATCGCCCGGATCTCCTCGAAACTCGCCGGACAACCGCTTACCCACGCGCGGTCCGGCTCGTACCCCGCGCCGACCAGCGCGCTCCCGCACGATCGATCGAAGATCTCCGCCACCTCACGCGTGAAATAGTTCCGCCAGTCCCCCGCCTGGCCCTTCCGCAGGAAACTCTTCTTGTTCTCCTGGCCCGCCTTCCGCCCCGACTGCCTCGCAAAGCTGTACGTGTCCAGCGCTCTCGCCACGCGCTCATCGTCCGCCGGCTCGCCCGTGATCTTCGACACCGCGTCCGCCAGCACAACATGCCCGTTCGAGAGAAGATCCTCGTATCGCAGCATCGCCCAGTCCGAACGACGCGCGCTCAGATACGACTCCACGTGCCGACCCCAGTTCACGCGGCACGAAGTCGGATGCGACATCTGCCGCTCCAGAAACCTCGGAAAGTTCGTCGCCACGTCGTCCTTGTTCACAAGACCCGGAAAGATCGCCCGCTGGGCCTTCGACAACTGGGGCCGATCACCCTCCGGCAGGCGCCGCGCCATGTGAAAGTAGAAACTCACCAGCGCATCACGCCCATCACGGATCGAGTACACACCGCGCGGATCACGCGCCCCCACCGTGTCGTGCCCGTGCACCACCGCAGGACACCCGATCGGCAGCAGCGAGAACCTCGGAAAGGGAAGCTGCAGACACTCGGCCAGCAACTGGCACATCCACGTCGTCCCGCTCTTCGGATACCCGACAACGAACACCAGCGGCACCGAACGCTTGAACGTCCGACCGATCCACCACGTCGCGCGATGCGACGCCGCGCGCAGCACAAGCTGGGCCCTCGTGTGCCTGGCTTCTCCGTTCTGGCTCCCCAAACGCGCTCTCCGCAAGTCGTGTACGAACCGGGCCCGCCCCCATCGGAGCGGAACCAAGACTCTAGACGGACACACCCACACCCTCGGCATGGGCACAAACACTTCACAGATCGGCCGAAACCACGACGCGGACCAGACGAACGTCCGAAATCGCTTCAGGATACATACGGATCACGAACGAGCCGTTGCCGAACCCGCCGCCTCGGCGTACATCGCCACGAAACGCTCTACGACCCGTGCCGGATCGAGTTCGCGCAGCACCCACTCGCGCCCCGAAGCGCCCATCTTTGCGCGTCGCTCCGGATCCGAAAGCAAACCCTCGATCGCCCCCGCGATCGCCCCCGCCTCCTGGGCCACGATCAAACCGCCCCCGGACGCCTCGATCTCCGGCCACGTGTCCACGCCCGACGTCGTGATCAGCGGCCGCCCCGACGCCAGCGCCTCGAACACCACAAACCCGAAGTTCTCCTGGCTCGTCGGCAACGCCACCACATCCGACGCCTCGTACAGCGAGATCTTCTCCACGCCCGAGACCATCCCCAGAAACTCAACCGTCTCCGACAGGTCCAGCTCAGTCACCAGCGACCGCAGACGCTGCTCGTACTCGCGGTCCCCGCTCCCCGCAACCAATACGGAGATCGCAACCCCGCGCCCGCGCAGGATCTCCGCCGCACGGATCAGGTGCTCAACACCCTTCTTGTAATGAAGGCGGCTCAGAAACAGCACGTTCGGACGCCCGCGCGTCAACGCCGCGAACTTCCGCTCCGCAGGCCCGCGCCCCGGCATCACACGGAACGGCGAGACATCGAACACCAGCGGGATCACCCGGCCCCTCCCGCGCGGATACCACTTCACGCTCTGGTCAAACTCCGCCTGCGCCGTGCAGTGAACAAACGACGCACGCTCCATCATCACCCGCCCGCCCAGCCCGAGAAACAGCTTCTTCTTCGCGCGGCGCTGCGCCATCGACCAGTCATCAAGCATCCCGTGGATGCTCACCACATACGGCACGCCGCTCGCGCGGCACCGCGACGCGATCTGCATGTTCGAGATGTGCCACACCGAGTGCATATGCACCACGTCCGCGCCCGACATCATCCCGCCGATCTCTCGCAGCTGCGCCGCCGTGAACATCGCGCCCGGCAGCCCCGGCCTGGGAAGCCGCCTCACCCTCGGACACCCCGGCTCGCCCCGCTTCCACGGCTCCGGCACGTCCTTGTCATCGATGCACCACAGCTCGACATCGTGCCCGGCGCTCGCGAGCACCGCGCAGATATCCAGCACCGCGCGCACCACGCCGCCGTGCTCCAGCAGCATGTGCCTCATGCAATGAACAATGCGCATCGGCGAATCCGTGCCGAGTTCCGGCGTCTCTCAGGCCACCTGCAGCAGCTTCAGCGTCGCCTTCAGGATGTCCTGCGCGGTCAGCCCGCACATCTGGAGCATCTCGTCCGGCGTCTTCGCGCTCTTCGGGATCCGCTTCACATACATCTGGTGCAGCGTGAACCCGTCCCCGGACTCCGCCAGGATGTCCGCGATCGCAGAGCCGATCCCGCCCCCGTAGTTGTCCTCCAGCGAAATCACGTACCCGCCGTTCTCGTTCACGATGTCCAGCAGCTTGTCAGAGTCGAACGGCAGCGAGTACAGATCGACCAGCGTCGCCGAGATCCCCGCCTTGTCCAGCAGCTCGATCGCCTTGTTCGCCTCGTGAACCATGTACCCGGAGGCACACAGCACCACGTCGCGCCCCTCCTGAAGCACCTCGAACCCGCCCAGGTTGAACACCTGCTTGTCCGAGTACAGGAACTCCGTGTCCGCTCGCAGCGTCCGCATGTAGCACGCGCCCTCGTACTCGGCCATCACGCCCGTCAGCGCGTACGCCGCGAACGCGTCCGCCGGCTGGAGCACGTAACACCCCGGGTTCCCGCGATGATCGCGCATCGTGCTGAACGAACGGAACCACGCCACGTCCGGCAGCGCCATCTGGCTCGGCCCGTCCGAAGCAAGCGTGATCCCCGCGTGCGATCCGACAATCTTGATGTTCGCGCCCGAGTTGATCGCCATCTCGATCTGGTCATACCCGCGCGTCACAAACTTCGCGAACGTCGAACAGAACGGGATCTTCCCCGCCGCCGACAGGCCCGCCGCAACGCTGAACATGTTCTGCTCGCCGATCTTGCACTCCATGAACCGCTCGGCCAGCGCGTTCACCTTCCCGAACGCCTCCGCGAACGTCGAGTTCGACACGTCGCAGTCCAGCACCACGACCCGGTCGTTCACGTTCCCGAGCGCACGCAACGCGATCCCGTACGCCCGACGCGTCGCCAGCTTCCCCGTGTGCAGAAGCGACTCCATGTCCATCGACTTCATCGCCTCGCCCATCGGAGGCAGGTCGCCCTGCTTCGGATCCGTGTCCGGCGCCTCTTCCGGCGGCTGGATCTCAAACGCATCCGTCGCCACCAGCGTGCTCGTCAGCTCCACGCGCCGCTCGTCCAGGTCCGCAAGCGCCCGACGCAGCGCGTCGCCCGTCGCCGGCTTCCCGTGCCAGCCGCCGCCCTGCACCGTCTGAGAACCCCACCCCTTCACCGTCTTCGCCACGATCGCCATCGGAGCCGCAGATGGGTCCGCCGCATTCGCCACGAACGCGTCGAACGCACCCTTGATCTGGCTCGGGCTGTGCCCGTCGATCACCTTCACCACATACCCGGACGCCTCGAGCTTCGCCGCCAGCCGATCCGCCGACTGCTGCTGCGAGACCCGGTCCGCCTGGCCATAGCCGTTGCAGTTGAAGATCGGAAGCACATTGTTCAGCTTCCGATCGATGATGTAATCCAGGGCCTCTGTGATCTGCCCCTCACGCGCCTCACCGTCGCCGATGATGCAGTAGACGTGACGCCCGATCTTGTCTAGACGCGCCGCCTCGCCCACGCCCGCCGCGACCGACAACCCCTGACCCAGCGACCCCGTCGCCGCGTCGAAGAACGGGAAACCCTCCATCGGGTTCGGGTGCCCATCCAGCTCCGAGTTCCACGCACGCAGCGTCTTCGCATCCTCACGCGTCAACGCTCGCCGGTTCTCGGGGTCCTTCCCCACCATCACGCCCAGCTCACAAGCCGCGGCATACACGATCGGCACCGCGTGCCCCTCGCTCAGCACCAGCCGGTCGCTCGTCGGATAGTCGGGGTACTCAGGGCTCCACCGCATCGTGTGGAACATCAACACAGTCGTGATGTGCGCCAACGACAACGCCGTCGTCGGATGCCCGCTCCCCGCAGCCGCTGTCATCTCCAGCGAGATCTTCCCGAGTTCAATGGCCTGTGCGTGTACCGCGGCTTCAAATGACATCCGTCCAGCTCCCTGCCGAGTCGGCGACAAAGGACAACGGTGGCCCGAGATCGGGCTCCCGCACCCCCAACAACGTAACCAATACCATAGGTCCGGGTTCGGACCGACACCCCGAAACCACCCCGAAATCCCCAATCCACCCACAGGAAAACACGCCACCACCACAGATCGTGGCGCAAGAACCTTCCCCACAACACCTCCCACCCCCGCCGGTGTACACTTCCCGACCGCCGGGGGAGCCGTGGAACACATCCTCGCGCCCCCTTGCACCTACGGAGTGGCCCATGAAGGTCATCTGCGATCGCTCTGCGCTTCTGAACGCCGTCAACGTCGTCTCCGGCGTTGTCGCCTCTCGCTCCCCCCGCCCCCAACTCACCTGCGTGAAACTCACCGCAGAAAAGTCGGGCAAGGCCGGCTCGCTCACCCTCTCCGCCACCGACGCAGAGATCTCCATCCGCCTCCGCATCTCGCAGGTCGATGTCACACAGCCCGGCGAGGTACTCATCCCCGCAGACAAACTCCGCCAGATCGTCTCCGCCGAAGACGCCGCCCCCACTCTCTCCCTTGAGTCCGATGGCGATGCCTGCCACATCAAAGGCGACGATGCCCACTTCAAGGTCCTCGGATACCCACCCGCCGACTTCCCCGCAATCCCGGGCCTCGAAGCCACAACCGGCAAGACCGGCTTCACGCAGGACGCCGCCACGCTCGGCGGCCTGATCGCCCGCACCGTCTTCGCCACCGCCCGCGAGAACACCCGCTACGCCATCAACGGCGTCCTCCTGAAGCGCGACGGCAAGCGCATGGAGATGGTCGCCACCGACGGCCGCCGCCTCGCCCTCACACGCACGCACGTCGCCGCCGACAAAGACGCCCAGCCCCTCTCCTGCATCGTCCCCACCAAGGCCCTCAACATGCTCACCCGCCTCCTCGGAAACCCCGACGAGCAGGTCCGCATCTCACTCACCGACAACCAGATCGTCTTCGCGCTCGGCGAGACCGCCGTCCTCGCCAGCAACCTCGTCGAAGGCACCTTCCCACCCTACGAAGACGTCATCCCCAAGGACCACGACATCAAGGTCACCTTCGACCGCGATGTCCTCTCCTCCGCCGTCCGACGCGCCGCACTCCTCACCAACGAAGAGTCCCGCGGCGTGCGCATGTCCTTCAAAAAGGCCGACAAGCAGGTCGAACTCTCCAGCCGCGCGCCCGAGATGGGCGAGGCCGAAATCCGCGTCGACCTCGCCGGCTTCGACGGCGGCGATATCGAGATCGGCTTCAACCCCACCTTCATCACCGACGCCCTCAAGGTCATCCCCGAGAACCAGATCATCATGGAACTCAAAAGCTCCAGCAAGCCCGGCCTCATCAAGAGCGGCACGGACTTCGTGTATGTGGTGATGCCGGTGTCGTTGAGCTGAGCTGGCTATCTACCGGTTGAACGCGGAGACCTCAGTTGCCGCGAGGATGGACGTTGCTTTCGGCACCTTACTTTGGAGGTGTTCAAAGCGCCCGCTTCGCCGCGGCGTGTACTTGTCCGGTCGGATGAAACGAGGGGGCACCAGCGATCGCTGTTCAGGGCTGCTCCATCGCCACAGTATGATCTCTGCTATGGAAACCGACGATCCGGGCCTTCGATCGTTTACAGAGCGGGCAATCGAAGAATGCAAGCGGATCGGCTACAACCCGACTCGCTTTCAAGTCATGCTCAAACAGCACGGAGCGATTGGCGCCTTTCGGACGCTCCTTGACGCGAACGATCCTTCTGACGGCTTCGGAACCCTTCTGATGAAAGGACGACTCGATCTGAGCGTGGAGTCCATCGCGCTTCGCCCCGAGTGGCAACGACATTTCACAAAGACACAGCGCGACCGTGCTCGGGAAAGGTTGGCTGGGACACCTTACGCGCTCGCTGATGTGTGAGCCGCAGTTACCAGAGTGCTCTCTCGGCATTCTCCCCGCCCGCTTCGGGCGCACGATCGTTGCCGATGGCACCATCATCCCCAGGATCGTCGTGGCGCTCGCCCCACTGCGCCGTCCTTGGCATCTCCTTCCAGGGCCTCCGATCCTCCTCCGACTCCGTACACTTCGCGTGTCCCGACTGCGGCGCGCCGATGTGTTGGTTGCGTGTGTTCGGTTGAGCTGGTCCGGCGGATCTCTTGGAGGCGTTCGACATGGCGACACTTGTGGTATTGGAAGGCCCTTCCGTCGGAGCCCATTACTCCATCAAGGACCAGATCGTCTCCGCCGGGCGCAGCGACGAGTGCACGATCCAGCTCCTCGACGCCTCGATCTCCCGCAAGCACCTGCAGATCCGATTCGACGCGGCGTCCGGCACGCACCTCGCCGGCGACTACCGCAGTGCGCACGGCGTCTTCGTCAACGGCAAGCAGATCGTCAGGGAAACCACGCTGCGCGATGGCGATACCATCAAGCTCGGCGCCACAACACTCATGTATCTCGTCGAGGACCACGAGTCCGCGACCGCTGCAACCACTGCCGCGAAGAAGAAGGACGAGTGGAAGCGCAGCACGCTCATGTGACGCCCGCGCCGCTCCCCCGTCCGCGCTTCCCCGAATCACTCCCCCTCGCCCATCTTCGCCCGCACCTCGTCCATGAAGTTCAGCACCAAGTCGATCTTGGTGATCTGCTCGTTCGGGCCCTGCTGCACGACGAGCAGCCGCCCGTCCGGTGCCCATGTGAAGCCCGACGTCTTGAGCTCCTTGAAGCTGTAGAGCATCTTGGGCACCGACACCGACAATGCCGGCTCGGTCTGCACCTCGACGCTCATCACCTGCTTGTCGCCATCGACGAATCGGATCTCCTTCCCGTCCGGGCTCCACCAACTGACTCCGTCGTGCCCGGTCGTCGAGACCTGCACCCACCCGCTCCGCGCGTCCGCCGCGCCGGACTCGGCCCCCGTGAACCGCTGCACGTACAGCTCGTGCTTCCCCGATTCGGTCGAGCAGAACATCACCCACTTGCCATCCGGCGAGAAGCCCAGGGCGTGCTCGCTGGCGGTCGAGCTGACGTAGGGCGAGGCCTCCCACGTAGTGCCGCCCTCCTCCTGCGCGAGCATCATCACGTCTTCGTTGGCATCCGCCAGGTCAACCTGCAGGAAGGCGAGCGTCTTTCCATCCGGCGACCAGCTCATCGGAAAGGCGAAGACCTGGGGGCTGGGGCTCGCGTAGAGCTTGGTCGCCTCGCCGGACCCATCCGCACGCTTCTCCCAGATCGAGAACTCGCTCGCGGCGACGAGGGAATACGCGACGCGCTGGCCGTCCCTGCTCCAAACCGACTCCCACGAACCTCCCCCCGTGGGCAGACGCCCGAACGTGCGTCGCGCGACGTCGTAGATCCAGAGGTCGGCCTCGATCTCCGAATCATCCTGCGACATCAGGTTGATGCCGAAACGTCCGCCATCGGGCGAGATCGAGATCGCTCCATACGCCCGCGCGGGAGCGCCCGTCGGCTGGACCTGGCCGCTCTCGTCGAGCCACACCAGCCGCCGCTCAGAGAAGTCGACCGGGTTCGAGGTCAACGCGAGGGTGCCGTTCGGCGAGACGAAGAAGTTGCCGCCGCTCATCCTGCCGCTCCACACCGTGACGGGTTCGCCTCTCAGCGCGAGCGAACTCGGATCGAACCGCTGAGCGGTGATCGTGTTCTGATTCCGTCGCGCGATGAGCAGCCCGTCGCCGACGAGCTGCGCGCCCCCCGCGCCATCGAGGAGAGGCGTGCGCGTCCCGGTCGCAAGGTCCACGATCTCGGTGCGCTCCTTGATGGTCTGGCCGACCAATGCCCAGCGGCTCGCGAGAATCGACTTTCCGGGCACGAGCGGCCTGACCGTTCCCCAGTTGTCGATCTCCTTCGACTGTTCCTCGCGAACTACAACACGCGGCGTGCCGCCCGACGCCGGAACCGCCAAGATCGTCTGTTGCCACGCCGTCGCGATGATGATCTCGCGGTCCGATGACCAACAGAGATTCATTGCCGGGCTCGCCGGCAAGTCACAGAGCGTCTCAGGCACGCCGACGGCGCGTCCCTGATCGAGCGCGAGCTTCTTGAGGACGACCTTCGTCTGAGCGACATCCCTCGCGGCGGAGAAGGCAAGCCAGCGCCCGTCTGCCGAGAGCGCGGCGCCTATTGCTCCCTCGGTGCCGTCGAGCACCCTTGTCTCATCGCGATCCAGCCGCCGGACAACCAGCACGCCGCGGGGAGTGGTGCTCTCGGCGGCGAGCTTAGGCCATGCCTTGTACACCACAAATCGAGCATCCGGCGCGATCCCTTCGATGTAGTTGAACAGCGGCTCTGTGGGAACCGTCGTCGACACATGGAACGACTGAGCCGGAGCCGGTGCTTCAGGAGCGTTGATCGCCGTCGCGAGCAACCACCCCGCGCCCATGAGGATCGCACCTGCGACTGCCGCAATGCCCCAACTCATCGGGTGCGAGCCCGCCGGAACCGTGGTTGCCCCGTGCGCCCACTCGTGCCCCGCGATGGCCCGATCCAGTTCCAGCCGCGCATCTCCGATGTCGTGCAGCCGATTCCGGCGATCCTTCACGAGGCAGTTCCGCAGGAGCTCACGAACCCGGGGCGGCGTCGCCTTCGGGAGTTGGTCCCAGTCCGGATCGCGGTGCAGAATCGCGCCCAGCGAATCCGTCACCGTCTCACCCGGAAACGGCCCGCCCCCCGTCAGCATCTCGTAGAACACGCATCCGAAGGAGAAAATGTCCGAACGCTTGTCGACCGGCTTCCCCCGTGCCTGTTCAGGCGACATGTACCCCGCTGTCCCCATGATCGCGCCTGGAATAGTGGGGGAGTGAACCGGCATCGTCGGCGAGTCCGCCGCCGCGGGCAGACTGGTCGACGATATCGGCCCCTCCGCCGTCCGCGCCAGACCGAAGTCCACCACCTTCACCACGCCATCCGACGTGACCATCACGTTGCCCGGCTTCAGATCCCTGTGCACGATCCCCTTCTCGTGCGCCGCCTCCAACGCATCGGCCATCTGCCGCGCGATCGACATCGCCTCATCCACTGGGATCGCCCCGCTCCCCAGCCGGTCCAGCAGCGTCTCGCCCTCGATGTACTCAAGCACCAGGTACTGGTGACCACCGGCCTCCTCAAGCCCATAGATCGCGCCAACCCCTGGGTGATTCAGAGCGGCAAGCGCCTTGGCCTCGCGCTGGAATCTCGCGAGCCGATCCGGATCGCCGGCTAGGTGAGCTGGCAACGCCTTGATGGCGACGTCACGGTCCAGGCGGGTGTCGCGGGCGAGATAGACCTCGCCCATGCCGCCGCGGCCGAGCTCACGCAATATCTGGTACGGACCGACGCTTTGGGGGTGCATGAACCCAATTGTACAAACTCGGGACTTCACCGGGCTCCATCACCGGCGCCGAACGCCGCCTCCACCATCCCCGCACCGCAAAGATGATCGCCAGCACACACACCCACTTCAGAAACTCATCGCCGTTGTCCCGCTCCGCGCTCGGGTTCAACGTCGAAACCAGCGAGAGCGTCACCCCGCCCGACACTCCTTCTCCGTCAGCCAGTCAACTCACCGCGAGACATCCATGCCCCACTTCCTCGTCGCGATCCACCGCCCCGACGACTACAACCCCGCCCTCGCCGAAGATGACGCGATGCGCCGCGCGATCGACGCGCTCAGTCAAGAGATGGTCGCCGCCGGCATCCGCGCCCTCGTCGGCGGCTTGCGCCCCCCCCGCAACGCCAAATCCCTCCACGCCAACCCCCAAGGCCACGTCCTTCTCACCGACGCCCCCTGCCTCAACACCAACAGGCACGTCGGCGGCTTCTGGGTGCTGGATGTCGCGAACATGGACGAGGCCCTCGCCTAGGGCCGCAAGGCCGTCAGCGCCTGCTGCGCACCCGTGAGGTCCGCCAGTTCCATTGATCCGGCGCCACACAACGCGTGCTCCCTCCGCCGTTCGCGAAGCGTGAACACCACGCTCTCTCACCCGCGCCCGATCTTGCCCACGATCTTCTCGAGCTGGCTCTGCATCTTCGCCGTCGCTCCGCGCAGCGCGATGTCGTGCGATGCGCCGTAGTCGGTCGCGCTGATCGGGTCCTTCCCGGCCAGGCGAATCTCGATCAGGCACCGCTTGTCGTTCCCCCCGGACTTTCCCGTCCCGTTCTCGTCGGTCAGATGAACCTCCGCCCGCGTGATCCGATCGGCGAAGCGGCCCAGCCGATCCTCGATCACGGCCTCAACGCTCCGCTGAAGATCGGCGGTGCCCTGCGTCTGGTTGTCGGTGTTGACCTGGATGAGCATCGTGCATGGTCCTTCTGCTGGTGCGCCGGGCGCATGAGATGATGCAAGTCGCGAACGGCTTAGTCCTCCGTCCCCACCTCTCGCGGCACGCCTTCCAACTATGTATACAAATCCCCGCGCCTCACGATGCAGTCTCGACTGCTCAACCAGATCTCGCTCGCCCACCACCACTCAACTCTGCTGTCACCTCCACACTCCACGCGGCATCCAAGCACCGCCGCCACATCCGCCGTGCGGCACAAGGAGCCACGAATGAACGCCCAGTGCCGCCGCGCCATCCGCGCGAGCTTTGTCCTCGCGCTTCTCGCAACCACGCTCGCCCAGCCCAACGCCGCACACGCCGCACAACCAACCACCCCGACCCACCAACGCGCCGTTGACCAATACAACATCAACAAGGCGCGCCTCGCAATCGCGGGCTACGACCCCGTCTCCTACTTCCCCGAAGGCGGCTCCAAACCCGCCAAGGGCGATCCCAAACTCGAACACATCGATCGAGGCGTCACATACCGATTCGCCTCGCGCAAGAACCTCGATCTCTTCAGGTCAAACCCGGACAAGTTCATCCCCGCTCACGGCGGCTGGTGCTCATGGGCCATGGCCGAGAACGGCTCAAAGGTCGAGATCGACCCGAAGTCCTTCCTCATCGTCGATGGCCGCCTCCTTCTCTTCTACAAAGACATCCTCAACGACACGCGCGCCAAGTTCCAGAAGAACCTCGCGCCCAACATCGCCCGCGCCGACGCCGCGTGGATGCGACTCTCGGGCGAGGCGCCCTTCGATGCGAACGCCGCGCCCACGCTCCAAAGCCGCCTCGAAGACACAAAGCGCCGCTTCGACGCCCAGGCGCCCGAACAGATGAAGACCACCTTCGAAGACGGCATCTCAAGCGTCGCGACGAGCGGCATCACACAGTCCGCGCTCAACGCCGGAGCCCGCGCCCCAGACTTCACACTCAGCGACCACGCCGGCAATCCCGTCCGCCTCTCCGATCTGCTCAAACAAGGGCCCGTTGTCCTGACGTGGTACCGGGGCGGCTGGTGCCCCTACTGCAACATCCAACTCCGCGCATACCAGGATGCTCTCCCCGACATCACGTCGCTCGGAGCCCGCCTGGTCGCCATCTCGCCCGAACTCCCCGACAACTCGCTCACAACCCGCGAGAAGAACGCTCTGGAATTCACCGTCCTCAGCGACACCGGCAGCACCGTCGCCCGCGCCTACGGGCTTTCATACAAAGTCCCCGACGCCGTCGCGGACGCCTTCAAGGGCATGATCGATCTCCCATCGATCAACGGCGACGATTCGTGGGAACTCCCGCTCGCCGCGACATACGTCATCTCTCCCGATGGCACCATCGCCTACGCCTTCCTCAGCGCGGACTACCGCGAACGCGCCGAGCCGCAAGCGATCATCGACGCCCTGCGAAACACGAAGTAAGCGCGCCGCACGCCTCACGCCCTCTTCCCCTCCACCTCCGGCGCGGGCTTGATCCGTGCCCACTCCTGATACACCCCATAGAACGCGCACATCAGGAGAAACGTCCCCAGCACGCCGAAGATCGGCGCCGCCACCTCATTCGCCTTGGCTGTCGTGAACACCTCCCCCGCCCGCGCCGCCCCGCCATGCGCGCCCATCAACACCCCCAGCGCGCCGTGCAACACCGCGAACGTCCAGTTCGACCATGATGCGTACCGCCCTTGCACGAGCACCGCGCCGTACATCACCACCAACATCCCGAGCATGACGATCCCTGCGATGCGCTCGCCGCTCTGCGCAAACGACTCCGTCAGCACCACACCATCACTCACAACCCGCCCGAAGAACATCGTCTCCACGAACATCTGTGGAGCCGTGTACACAAAGAACGGAAAGACCGCCGTTGCCACCAGCGAAAGCAGCGCCAGCCCACGCGGCATCCAATCCTGCCCGCGCTTCGGTTTCCACACCATCGCCTTCGGCGAACGCCGCCTCCACCACCCGCGCACCGCAAACACAATCGCCAGCGCGCCCACCCACTTCAAGAACGCATCGCCGTTGTCCCGATCCGCGCTCGGGCTCAACGCCGACAGCAGCGAGAGCATCACCGCGCCCGACAGCGCCCAGATCAGAAAGTGGTGTGTGTCCGCCGAATCGATCAGTGCCCCGCGCTGGTGATACCGCGCCGCAACCTCCGGCGGGCTGCCGAACCCACGCAGCAACTCCATCACCATCGCTCGATCGGGCGCACGCCCCATCCCCTGCGCCTTCGCCGCCACCTCATCGCCCAGGAGCGCGCGCAGCTCGAACGCCACATCGTTCCGCTTCGCGCGAGGCAGGTACCTGGCCACATCGCGAACATACGACTCGACCAACTCATGCGTATTCATCACACCCTCCCATCCAGAAGACCACTCATCACGCGCACCTGATCCCGCCACGCCTCGGTCAACGCGGCGAGCATCCGCTCCCCCTCCGCGTTCAGCCGGTAGTAACGCCGCGGCGACTGTTCCGTGTTCCACTCGCTCGCGAGCAGACCCTGCGACTCCAGCCGCCGAAGCAGCGGGTACAGCGTCCCCTCCTCGATCGGCATGCCCCCCTCGGCGAGCGCCTGCCGCAGCGAGTACCCGTACTGCGGCGTCCGCAGACGCGAGAGCACCGCGAGCACCAACACCCCCCGCCTCAGCTCCGCCAACCCTGTGTTGTCCCGTTCACCCATATGCCACCTATTACTGTGTATGAAACAGTATATAGGCGAAGGTATTACTGTGTCAAGCACAGTATGTGGCAATAGTCGGTTCTCTCGCCCGAGCCCTGGTTTCGTATGCCGAATACGTCATATGATCGGCGATGCAAACCTCCCCAAAGAACACCATCTGCCTCTGGTTCAACAACGACGCCGAAGAAGCCGCACGCTTCTACGCCAGCACCTTCCCCGACTCTGCCATCACCGCCATCCACCGCGCACCCGCCGACTACCCCTCCGGCAAAGCGGGCGATGTCCTCACCGTCAACTTCACCGTCCTCGGCATCCCCTGCCTCGGCCTCAACGGCGGCCCCGCCTTCAAGCACTCCGAGGCCTTCTCCTTCCAGATCGCCACCGAAACCCAGGAAGAGACCGATCGCTACTGGAACGCCATCGTCAACAACGGCGGCTCCGAGTCCGCGTGCAGCTGGTGCAAAGACAAATGGGGCCTCTCCTGGCAGATCACCCCCATTGCCCTCACCAAAGCCATCGCCGACCCCGACCCCGCCGTCGCCAAGCGCGCCTTCGAAGCCATGATGACCATGGGCAAGATCGACATCGCCAAAATCGAAGCCGCACGCAAGGGATAGCTGCAAGCCGCCGCTCGCCGGCGCCCCCCTCACTCCCCGATCAACCGCTCAATCGAGCGCTCCGCGCTCTCGATCACGAACGCCGCGAACCGCTCGCATCGCCCCTCGTTCGCCTCTTCAAGAGCCACGAGATACTCCCCGCGCCGCTCGACCTCGATGATCACGAGCGGATACCCGTGCTGGAGCATGTGCATGTTCATCAACAGCCGTGCCGTCCGTCCGTTCCCATCAGCGAACGGGTGGACCGCGACCAGGTTGTAGTGCAACTCTGCCGCGATAATCGCCGGATGCACGCCGGGTCTTTCCACCAGCCCAAGCATGGCCGGCATCAACTCGCCGAACCTGTGGCTACCCGGCGGCACAAACCGCGTCCCCTTGATCAACACACGCTCGGAGCGATACCGCCCCGCCGAGGCCGGCTCGATGTCCGCGAGCACAAGCGCATGAACATCGAGGATGTCCCGCTCGGTCAACGCCACACCCGCTCCGCGCTCCTCGGCCCGAGACTCGATCATCCGCAGCGCGCGGTCATGGTTCCGCGCCTCATACACCTCGCGCAAAGACTTCCCCGTCGCGGGCACCCGCCCCTCTAAAACCAACTGCGTCTCACGCAGTGTCAACGTGCTCCCCTCGATCGCGTTCGAGTGGTACGTCATCTCCACCCGCAACGCCTCGAACGAGTTGGCGAGCACCCGCCCGGCATCGTTCAGCACGCGATATCGATCCCGCGCCGCATCAAGTCGATGAAGCAGCGAACCCACCACGCTCGCGCACTGGTCAAACGCCATCAACGGCTCTGGAACTTCAGGTGGCACGCCCATCATCGTTGCACCGCTCGATGGCCGACGCACTCACCCGGAGCAACAAGCCCCCCGCCCACTCACCCCACATGCACCGTCCGAGGAGCCGCCCGATGAGGCCGCTCGCGACGCTCATCCCCGCGCGCCCCGTCGTGCTGCACCACCTGCGCTGCGCCCGCCTCGCGACCGATGCACCGCGCCCCGGCCACGCCCACCAGCACCCGGCGAGGCACATCCGCGCCGTCCGCATCCGATGCCGCCGCCAACGTCCGCCGACGCGCCGCCTGACGCACCGCCGCCCGCCGATCCAGCGTCCAGAACCAGTACACAACCCCCGGCAACGACAGCAACCCGAAGATCGCCGCCAACGCCCCCGTCCCCACACCGCCGATCACGCCCGGACGCACAAACGTCCACGCCACCAGCAACCCAAGCAGAATCGACCCAACGCCGGCCACCACAAGCCCGATCCGGCGAACGCTCGTCACAATCTCAGCCACATCGCCTCCATGCGTCACAAACATACACAATCACCCGCACTCGCTCACCAAATCCGGGGGAACACAATGCCGGGGGTCGAAACGGTAGGTCCTTGAGGGTCAGCACGCAACCCCGCCAGATACACACACACCATCCACACAACGGCTCTCATCCGGATTCAGGCGCATCGAAACGCCCCCGCCGCCAGGCGGCCGAGCGCCACAACCCGAGACCGGGGCTTGCTTTGCATCGCTCATCAAGACTCTGGCCCGCCCGTTCCGTCTGTGCTGTGTTTGTGGGTTCGGGTCTGGATGGCTATTGTCCCCGCTCTGTGAAGATGCGCGCCGCCCGGATCTTCGGGCTCTCCATCCTGCCGATCGTCTCCGGGCTCCCCATCGCCCCGATCGCTCTGCGCGCCGATGCCCAGAACGTCGCCGCCGAACCGGGTGCCTACGACGGCCGCCCCATCCGCGAGATCCGCGTCACCCGCCCCACCATCAAAGACGGGGCCCGTGTCGAAGAAACCCTCGACGCCGACCTCGAGCGTCTCGTCCGCGCCAACATCCGCCTCCAAAGAGGCCGCCCCTACCGCCAGCAGACCGCCACCGAAGACATCTCCCGACTCAACCGCCTCGGACGTTTCCGGCGCATCGAGACCCGCGCCCAACTCATGGAAGATGGCAGCGTGATCGTCTCCTATGACGTCATCCCGCAGCCCATCGTCAAAGACGTCCAGGCCGTCGGCAACACCAAGTTCCCCGACTCCAAAATCGCCGAACAGGTCGAGGCCGTCGTCGGCACCCCGGTCGATTCGCTCGTCCTCGACCGCGCCGCACGCCGCATCGAGGACATGTACCGCAAGAAGGGCTACTACCTCGTCCAGGCCACGTGGGACGAGCGCGAACTCGAAGAACAGGGCATCGTCCTCTTCCGCATCCGAGAAGGCGAACGCGTCCGCGCCGCCGAGATCCGCTACGAAGGAAACATCTCCTTCACACCCAGCGAGCTCGGCTCCGCCGTCAAGACCCGACCCTCCTTCCCCATCTTCCGCACCGGAGCCATCGACGACGACCAGCTCGACGCCGACACCCGCGCACTCGTCGAGTTCTACCGCGACCGCGGCTATCTCGACGTCGAAGTCGCACCCAGCATCCGCATCGCCCCCAACGGCCGCGAGGCCATCGTCACCTTCGTCATCTCCGAAGGACGCCTCTACACACTCAGAAACGTCCGCGTCCTCTACGTCGAACGCTCGCGCGAATTCGATTCCGAACAGGAAGCCATCGCCGACCTCGGACCGCTCGAACGCGTCGTGCAGGATCCCTTCCGCCCCCGCGGCTGGCTCGTCACCTCCGACGGGCTCATGCCCCCCGACCAGATCATCGCCCACATGTCCGTCAAACCCGGCGACGCCTACTCCGTCCGGAAGATCAATGAGTCCGTCGACTCGATCCGCAGCGCGTACGGCCAGATGGGCTACACCGAGGCCCGCATCCGCCGCTACGACCCCCGCTCCACAGACAGCCCCGAGGTCGATCTGCTCCTCACCATCGCAGAAGGATCTCGCTACAAGACCGGCATCATCGAGATCCAGGGCAACGATCTCACCAAGGGCAACGTCGTCCTCCGCAACATGGAGATCAAGCCCGACAGGCCGCTCAACACGGTCGCCATCGATGAATCCCAGCGCCTCATCACCAACACGCGCGTGTTCGACGGACTCTCCAACCCGGTGAAGGTCACGCCCCAGCGACCCGACCGCGCCGACCCCGCCTACCGCGACGTGCTCGTCGAAGTCACCGAGACCAACACCGGAGCCCTCGGCTTCGGCGTCGTCACCAGCTCCGACTCCGGCGTCGCCGGCAGCATCTCCCTCACCCAGCGAAACTTCGATCTCTTCGACACCCCCGACACCGCCAGCGAGTTTTTCAGCGGACGCGCCTTCCGCGGCGCGGGACAGACCTTCCGCATCGAGGCCCTCCCCGGCACCGAGGTCCAGACCTACTCGATCTCGCTCTCCGACCCCGCCATCTTCGACTCCGACTACTCCGCCTCCATCTCCGCCTACTACCGCGACCGCGACTTCCGCGACTACGACGAGGAACGCTACGGAACACGCATCGGCTTCGGCCGACGCTTCGGCACGCGCTGGACCGGAAACCTCAGCATGCGCCTCGAATCCGTCGAACTCTCCGACATCGACGAAGACCAGCCCACCGAGGTCTTCGAGTTCGCCGACCAGGCATACATCAGCGGCATCGGCTTCAGTCTCACACGCTCCACCTACGACAACATCTTCAGGCCCTCCAAGGGCACGCGCATCGTCCTCTCCGCCGAACAGGTCGGCCTCCTCGGAGGCGACTACGACTTCACCAAAGTCGGAGCCGACTACACCACCTTCTTCAAGATCCACGAGGATGCACTCGGACGAAAGACCATCCTCTCGCTCAACCTCGCCGCGAACTACATCCCCCAGAGCCGCGAAGACGTCCCCGTCTACGAACGCTACTACCTCGGAGGCCGCTCCTTCCGCGGATTCGACTTCCGCACCGTCTCCCCCAAAGGCATCCGCAACGACAACGGACAACCCTCCGACGACCCCGTCGGCGGCCTCTGGTCCTTCTTCGCCGGAGCCGAGGTCAAACAGCCCATCTTCGGCGACATGATCTCCGTGGTCGGCTTCGTCGACAGCGGCACCGTCCTCATCGACCCCGGCTTCGACGACTACCGCGTCGCCGTCGGCCTCGGCGTCCGCCTCTACATCCCCCAGCTCTCACCCTTCGATCTCGCCTTCGACTTCGGCTTCCCCATCATCAAGGCCGATGGCGACGAAGAACGACTCTTCTCCTTCTCCATCGACCTGCCGTTCTGATGCGCGTTCAGACGCCGCGACTCACCCCCCATGCTCCGTCACGCACATCACCTCTAACTTCCCCTCGCGGGCACGCAGCCCCTTCACGCGCACCCGACGCCCATCCTCCAGCTTCATCACCGGCTCGACCCGCACCTCGCGCCCCCGCAGCAGGTCCTTCCACGTCTCCGCCCCGTCACCCTTCCCCAACCCCGTCCGCTCCATCACCTGCAGCAAGATCCCGCGCGAGATCGGCAGCCGCCCCACATACACCCGATCGAGCAACACCACCAGCGCGCCGCCCGGCTCGACCGACGCGCTCGCCGATGCCCAGAAGATGCGCCTCTCCCCACCACCCTGACCCCCACCCTCACCCGATCCCGCCGACGCGCCGCCGATCGAGATCCGTCCATCGCGGAACTCCACCTGAACCTCCGAGACCAGCCGAGACAACTCAAACCCCGCGTCCATCGTCTCCAGCCACTTCGGCAGCCGCGCGTTCAGCCACGCGTTCGCATCCGACGACGGAATCGACACGCCCCACGCCTCGCTCCGCCATACACCATCCGCCTCGCGTCGCCCCTCACGCGCCAGATGCAGATGCGTCCCGATCGCGTTCTCCACCTCCGTCGCGATCTCGTGCGTCCGCTGCTCCTGCAGGCGCACCTGCCTCCACCACGGCGGCGCGGCACGCAGCATCGACCCCACCACGATCCACCCCACCGTGATCGCCGCCGCCACCCCAAGACCCACACCCACCGCCCACCGCCTCAAGCGGCGCACACGCCGGGCCCTGGCGTGGAGCGACTGAGCATGGAGCGGGTCTGACATCACGGGGCGAATGGTAAGGGAGACCGGCAACACACCGACGCGACGCCCCCCGAAATGAAACGATGCCCGCGCGAGATCGCACGGGCATCGGGGTGTTCTGAAAGACACCGCTCTGGAGAGCGGTGCCACCAGGAAATCAACGCTTGGAGAACTGGAAGCGACGGCGGGCGCCGGCCAGGCCGTACTTCTTACGCTCGACCTCGCGTGCGTCGCGGGTCAGCATGCCGTGCTCGCGGAGCGCACCCTCAAGGGTGGGGTCGTAATCGCGCAGGGCGCGGGCGATCGCGAGCCGGGCCGCCTGGGCCTGGCCCATGAAGCCGCCGCCCGACATGCGAAGAACGATGTCGAACTTTCCGGTGGTCTTGGTCACCGTGAGCGGAGAGGTCGCGTCCGCGCGGTCGCGGAACTCGCAGAAGTACTCTTCGATCGCCTTGAAACGCTTGTCCGTCACCTGAACCTTGACGGTCCCCTGTCCCTCTTTCGCGGCCTTCATGCGGCAGCGGGCGATCGCCGTCTTGCGACGACCGGTCCCCCACCACCATCCGTGCTTGTCCGCGGGAACTGCGGTGCGGAGAGGACGCTCCACCGGAGCGGGCGCGGCGGGCGACGCGACAGTGCTCAGGCCCGCGATGTTCGGATTCGTGATCGTGCTCATGGACGCTTCCGTTCCTCTTCACGCCCGACAGGGCGTGCTGGTGATTCGTTCGTGTGTGACGCTCAGGCGTTCAACGCCTTCAGACCCTTGTCGGCATAGGGATGATCGGTGCCGCTGTACACCTTCAGGTTCTTCATCATGACCCGGCCAAGACGGTTCTTGGGGAGCATGCGCCGAACCGCGTCCTCGATCAGCGTCTCGGGGCGCCGCTGCATGACCGACTCGTAGGTCTCGGTCTTCAGGCCGCTGATGTAGCCGGTGTAGTGCTTGCGGACCTTCTGCTGCGCCTTCTTGCCGGTCAGGACAACCTTCGAGGCGTTGGTGACGACGACGGGATCGCCGCTGAAGACGTGGGGGGTGTACTCGGGGCGGTGCTTGCCCATGAGGACGGTGGCCACCTCAACGGCGAGCCGACCGAGCGACTGCCCCTCGGCATCGACAACACGCCAGGTGCGGGGCACCTCGCCGTTCTTTGCCATGTATGTCTGACGACGCATCATCGGATCTGCCTCCGCCGGACGCTTCCGGCGATAAACGGGTCTTGCCCACGGGCCGGGAAGGCCCTGACTCCGGGAGAGCGACGGCGGATGCCACTTCGCCCGCACGGATGGGGGTTCGGTTCGCCGCCTGCCGGGCGGGGCGGGCCGGCCTTCCATGAAGCCGGCAGACTTGTGTGCTCTTCGCCCGGGAGAAGGCCGCTGCCGGAATGCGGCCGCCTCAACCCGAACGCCCCAGAAGCCGGACTCCGTCCGACCCATGGGGAGAGAACAGTAGACCCTCGGGGAGGGGTGGTCCAATCCCGGGGTCAAACCTCGACGCCCCTCCGGTTTGCAGTACCCTGAACGCTATCCCGCGGCTGGAGCAGCACATGCGTCGGAAGTGCGGACAATCAAGGGACCTCAGGAGAGCGCGAATCATCGCCGCCACTCTGGTGTGCCTGCTCTGCGTCCTGACCGTCTGTGTGAACGTCGATTGGACCTCGCCCAATCAGCGTGTGACGGTGGTGGTCTATGCCGGACGGGTAGGTGTTTGCGTTCGCAACACTTCGATGATTTCGAGTCCGGCCTTTGAGTATGGGCCGGGTCCCGGTCTGCGCTTTGGCCTGGGGCCGTTCAGACCCAAGTTTCTTTCACCAGTCATCCATCCCGGGTTCCGTTCACCAAGCATCCATTACCCAGGTCAACTGGGAGATGGTGTCCAACTCGCGGCCTACGTCTTCGCCGCGAGCGCTGGCTATCTCATCTACTCCCTCGCGTTCACGCGCCGACGCGACCCGCACACCACCTGCGACCACTGCGGCTACTGCCTCACCGGCCTCCCCGCCGACCGCTGCCCCGAATGTGGAACGCCCTTACAACTGAGAACCGGCTCCACGTCATACCCCTGAGACCCGACGGATCTCCGTCTCGTCTTCCGCTGCGGAGCTGCGTGCTGCGGTTGCCAGAAGTCAGCGCGTCCCGCCCCCACGGTCAGGCACCGCGCAACCTCTGGAAAGCGACACCACCAGTCCTGTCTGCCCCTCCTCCTCCGGCCCAGCAGGCCGTGCTGCGGTCGCTGCCACGACTTCGTAGAGTTGACGCTCTCCCGCTGCGGAGCAGCGTGCTGCAGTTCCCAGCCGGGACTCCACGGAGTTGTCGCTCTCCCGCTGTGGAGCAGCGTGCTGCGGTTGCCCGCGGCTGTGCTGCGGTCGCTGCCACGACTTCGTAGAGTTGACGCTCTTCCGCTGCGGAGCAGCGTGCTGCGGTAGCCAGGGGTGCCGCGCAGTCCCGAAGGGACAAGCAAACCCCTGGAAAGCGACACCACCAACCACTCCTCCTCTTTTCCTCCCCGCCCCGGCAGGGGCACGCGGCCACCTCAAACGCCTCGCTCCAGTAACCACATCAGTACCGAGAACCGACTGCTTGGAAACGATCCGTAGAGATCCGAGCGCGGAGGCCTCACGTCTCCCGCTCCGGAGCAGCGTGCTGCGGTTGCCAGCGGCTGTGCTGCGGTCGCTGCCACGACTTCGTAGAGTTGGCGCTCTCCCGCTGCGGAGCAGCGTGCTGCGGTAGCCAGGGGTGCCGCGCAGTCCCGAAGGGACAAGCAAACCCCTGGAAAGCGACACCACCAACCACTCCTCCTCTTTTCCTCCTCGCCCCGGCAGGGGCACGCTGAACCCTCAAACCTCAGTCAACATACTGATCTTCAAACTCCACGCCATGCGCCTTCAGCAGCGCAACCAACTCCTCCCGGAATGACCACTTCGCATGGTGCTCCGCCTGACTCTTGATGTACGCCTTCACCACGCCCGCCTGCGACTGGCTCACCGAGAACACGCCGTACCCCACCTGCCACGCGAATGGCTTCACGCCGCGCGACTCATGCATCCATCGCGACGACCGCGTCTTCACATGGCGAACCAGAACAGAGATCGACTCCTCCGTCCCCCACCGCACCAACATGTGGATGTGATCCGGCATGCCGCCGATCGCGAGCAGCACGCCGCCCTCATCGCGCACAATCCCGCCGATAAAGCCATACAGATCATCCGCGCCCTCCGCCCCGATCCACGGCGTGCGGCTCTTGGTCGAAAAAACAATGTGCAGCAGAACCTGTGACCATGTGCTCGGCATGAGATCCTCCCGCGCCACAGCATACCCGATCCCAAGGCGCTCACCGCGTGCCCCTGCCGGGGCGATCAATGAAGAGCGAACAACTGTGAGTCGTCTCCGCTCTCCAGGGGTTGCGCTCGGGGCTTCGCCCCTCACTGACCCCTGGCTACCACAACTCGCCGCTCCGCGGCGGAACGCCTCGGCCCTGATCGCTCCACCCCTCACCCCTCCCCCACATTCCCAAAAATCTGCACCTCTCACTGACAAACGTCTGTCAGTGAGAGCCCGATTTCGCGCACGCGCCACCTTGCATCCGCTCGCGCACCGCGTATCTTCGACGCATGGTCGCTCACACCGCGACATCTCGCTCCGATCACGCCGGCCCTGCGGGCAGCCCTCCCGGTGGCGCCGTTCTCCAGAGCGGTGATGCCTGCTCTTCTCCATCGCCCATTTCCCATTCCCTCTCCGCGTCCTCTTCCTCCACTCCGTCACTCAGTCACTCCGTCACTGAGTCACTCCTCATCGCCCTCGCCGATCCCGAATGCTCCCTCAACTCCGTCGCGCGTCAGTTCAACATCTCCCTCGCCGCGCTCACCATCTGGCTCGCGCGTCCCGACATCCAGGCCCGCGTCCGCGAGATGGAGACCGGCGCAAGCACGCACACGCGCCTCGCCTCATCCCTCAACCTCTCCTCCGCCGTGCGAGTGCTCGTCCGCATCCTCGACGACTTCCACGCCCTCGCGCGCTCCAAGCCCGATCCCGCAACCCACCTCAGCGACCTCGACTACATCCGCGCTTCCGAGCGCGCCCGCAAGGCCGCGTACCACCTCTACCGCCTCTCACGCATCGTCCCCATCGACGCCGCACACCTCGCCCTCGCGCGCGTCCACTCCGTTCGGGTGCCACTGGTTCCCGGTCAGCACAGCGAACCGGAACCAGTGCTCGATGAATCGCGCTCACCTTCCCGAACCACGAACACACGTGAGCGGACCTCTTCTCCCGGTGGCACCGCTCTCCAGAGCGGTGATTCGACCTCCACCGCCGCCTCCGGAACCGCCAGCGCCAGCGATCGGACCTCCCCTTCTCCTTCTTCTTCCGCCTCTCCACTCCCAAGCCAGCCGGTTCACCCGGCGGGCGCTCTCCATGACCTCCCCACCGCATCGTCCCTCAAGGACGATGCGGACTACCGCGTAGAGACCTCCTCCTCTCCCTCTGCCCCTTCTCCCTCTTCTCCTCCGCCTTCCTCCGCGTCCTCTGCGGCCCTCCGCGTTGAGAACGCTTTCTCTTCTCCCTCTTCCCTCGACGACCTGAACGCCCACCTCGAACAACTCGCCGCCTCACGCGGCATCGACCTCTCCGACGTTGACGCAGACGCACCGCTCCCGCCGGAGTTCATGGCACTCTTCCCGCCCGAAGTCGCTGCGTTCCTTGAAGTTCCGCCGGAACCGACCGAATCACCACCCGCTCCATGCACGTCCTGAGCATGCTCGCTCGCAGGTTTTCAACGCCGCGCCCCTCGCTCATGCGAGTCTACTTTGCCTTTCCCATTGCCCATTGCCTCACTCTCTTCGCCCCTCTGATCCCTCCGCGCCCTCTGCGTTGAAGTTGACCTCGGTGGCCCACCGTGGCCCCCCGCCCATGCGGGTCTGCGATCCGTGGTGAATCCTCTTCTTCGCGATCTTCGTGCCCTCCGCGGCTCTCCGCGTTGAGACTTCTTCCTCTTCTCCCTCTGTCCCTTCGCCCCTCTGCCCCTTCTCCCTATTCCCATCTGCGTTCCCTTCGTATTCCCACGCCAGACCGGCCGATACCCTCTGCCCATGCCGAACACGTCTGACCCATTCGATCCGCGCGCGGGGAGCAAGATCGATCCGCGTGACCCTTGGTCCACACCGGGCGCGCCGCGCGTGCGCGATCCGTACGCCGCGGCGGGTTCGGGGGGGGACGCCTCCGGTGGCTCTGAGGATGCCGCGCCTCCCCCCCCGGGAGGGCGTGACACGCGCGACCCTGGCTCTGCGGGCGCGGGGCGGATCGCGTGGCTTGTCGCGATTGTGCTGTTCTGTCTCACGATCGCGATGAACCAGTGCAGCGGGCCGGCGACGCCGCCGGGAGAGGCGTCGGCCCCGAGCGCGGACAGCAACCCGCAGGTCATGGTCACCGCGATGATGATCAAGGCCGGGCGCGCGTTCAACAGCATGCAGGCCGGGAGTTCATCGGAGATGCTCCGCCATATCGATCAGGCGGCGAGCGCCGCGCCCGAGTCGATGGTCGAGCGTGTGCGGGCGGCGATCGCTTCGGCGGAGCTTGTCGGGGCAGAAGAGGCGATGAGGCGGCTCGACGCGGTTCGCGGAGAGATCGAGATCGATCGTGTATCCGGCGCGCCCGCGCTCGAACCCGAAGCGGCGGACGAGTTGGTGAGCGATATCGATCTGCTCCGCGCGATCTACGGAGGTGCGGGTGTGCCGAGCGCGGGGGCCGTGAGCGCGGACTCGCTCACGCAGGACGAGCGCGAGCGGCTCGTCACGCGCCACGGACGCCTCGGACGGATCGCGCTGACCTACGGCAAACCCGAGAGCGACCCCGAGCGGGCCCGCCTGGTCGGCGGGGGCGAGGTGCTGGTCGGCGCGCTGCTCGTCTTTGCGGGCGCGCTCGTGGTTGTGATCCCGCTCTCGTTTGTCTGCATGGTCATCGCGATCGTGCGCATGTCGAGGCCCGGCGCACGGCGCGCGTTCGCCGCGCCCATGCCCGGCGGGAGCGTCTACATCGAGATGCTCGCGGCATTCATGGTCGCGTTCCTGCTGCTCAAGGTCGGGCTGGGCATCGTCGCTTCGGCCATGGGGCCGAACGCGGACGAGGGGCTGATTCTTCAGATCGGGCTGATCGCGCAGTGGCCCGTCGCGCTCGCGGCGTTCTGGCCGCTCTTACGTGGTGTTTCGCTCAAGGAGCACGCGCAGCGTCTTGGTTGGACGCGGGGCAAGGGGATCATCCGCGAGGCGCTGGCGGGCGTGTTCTGCTATCTCGCGGGACTGCCGCTCGTGATGGCGGCGTTCGCGATCGTGTTCATCGGCGTGGTGGTGCAGTCGGCGATCAGGCAAGCGGCGGGCGAGCCCCCCGAGACGCCCCACAACCCGATCCTGGACATCGCAACATCCGGCGGGCTGGCGCCGATCCTGCTGTTCATGCTCGCGACGATCTGGGCGCCGTTCACGGAGGAGGCGATCTTCCGGGGCGGGCTCTATCGGCACCTGCGCTCGCGGGTGGGTGTGCTGGTCGCGGCGGTCTGCTCCGCGCTCTTTTTCGGGCTGATCCACGGCTATTCGCCGCTGCTGCTGCTCCCCGTGATCGCGCTGGGCTTCAACTTCGCGTTGATGCGTGAGTGGCGCGGATCGCTGATCGCGCCGATCGTCGCGCACGCGCTGCACAACGGAACGATCATGTCGGTGCTGCTCTTCTTCGTGGGCCAGGTTGCGTGAGAGCGTGGGAGACGCAGCTCGATCGTCACGGCCTGTTGCCGCACGCCAGTTCGAGCATCCGCGCGATGCGGAGCAGGCGGGGCTCGTCGAAGGCGCGGCCGATCAGTTGCATGCCGACGGGGAGCGAGACGCCCTCGACGGTCGTTGGTGTGCCGGGGAGGGTGATCGCGGGGAGCCCGGCGAGGTTGACGGTGACGGTGTAGACATCTTCGAGATACATCGCGAGCGGATCGGCCGTCTTCTCGCCGATCTTGAACGCGGGGCTCGGGCTGGAGGGCATGAGGATCGCATCGCACGCGGGTGTGCCCATGCGATCGTTCGGCGCGAACGCGGCGTCGTAGTCGCGCCGGATGAGGCGGCGGACCTTGAGGGCGGTGTTGTAGTAGGCGTCGGCGTAGCCGCTGGAGAGGGCGTGGGTGCCGAGCATGATGCGGCGCTGGACCTCGGGGCCGAACCCCTCGGAGCGCGATTTGCAGTAGAGGTCGAGCAGCCCGTCGCCCGGCTGGAGGGTGGCGCGATGGCCGTAGCGGACGCCGTCGAAGCGGGCGAGGTTGGAGCTGGCCTCGGCGGAGGCGACGAGGTAGTACGCCGCGATGCCGTGGGCGACGTGCGCGAGATCGACCTCGACGATGCGGGCACCCATCCGGACGAAGGTGTCGATGGCATCGCCTAGGGCGTTGACGACGCCGGGGTGGTTGTGGGGGTCGTGGGCCTGTTTGGGCACACCGATGACGGGTCGGTCGATGGGGTCGTTGAGCGTGGCCAGGAGCGCGGGGGCGGGCATGTCGGCGGTGGTGCCGTCGGCGGGATCGACGCCGCAGATCGTTTCAAGGAGAAGGGCACAGTCTTCGACGGTGCGCGCGAGGGGCCCGATCTGATCGAGGGAGGAGGCGTAGGCGACGAGGCCGTAGCGGCTGACGCGTCCGTAGGTTGGTTTCATGCCGACGATGCCGGAGAGGCCGGCGGGCTGGCGGATGGAGCCGCCCGTGTCGCTGCCGAGGGCGACGGGGACGATGCCCGCAGCGACGGCGGCGGCGGAGCCGGAGGAAGAGCCGCCGGGTACGCGGGCGTGGTCGTGCGGGTTCCTGGTCGGGCCGAAGAAGGAGGACTCGCCGCTGGAGCCCATAGCGAACTCGTCCATGTTCGTCTTGCCGACGATGATCGCGCCGGCATCGATGAGGCGCTGGCCGGCAGTAAGCGTGTAGGGAGAGCGGTAGTCGGCGAGCATCTTGCTGGCGCAGGTGGTGCGGCCCCACGCAAGGCACATGTTGTCCTTGAGCGCGATGGGGACGCCGGCGAGCGGGCCGAGTGGTGCTCCGTCGGCGCGGGCCTTGTCGATGGCGGCAGCGCGGGCGAGGGACTCCTCGGGGAACGTGTCGATGAAGCAGTTGAGCGCGGGCCCGAGGGCGTCGAGCTGCGCGAGCGTGTGCTGTGTGGCTGCGACGGCGGTGAGTTCGCCGGCGCGGATGCGGGCGGCGAGCGACGCGGCGGACGGGGGCGGCGGAGCGGGATCGCTCGGTGGGGGCGTCACGCGCCACCCCCATCGCCGATGACCTTGGGAACTTTGATGAACGGCCCGGTGGACTCGGGCGCGAGGGCCATGGCATCGGCGTTGGTGAGCATGGGGCCGACCTCGTCGTCGCGCATGCGGTTGAGCGTGTCACCGGCGTGCGTCAGCGGCTCGACGCCTTCGAGATCGAGCGTTCGGAGCCGCTCGATGTAGTTCAGAACGTCGGAGAGTTGGTGCTGGTAGAGCGCGACCTGATCGTCGGTGATGGCGAGGCGCGCGAGGGATGCAACCTTGCGGACGGCCGCAGCGGAGAGAGGGCCGGGGAGAGATGGGTCGGCGGGCATGTGACAGGGTATGGGCGGGCGGCGGAGGGGGCGTAAGGCGTGCGGCACCGGGCGGGATGCAGATTGGTGCCAGACCACACATCGGGATCATGTACACTTATCCCACATGCGGTGTCGCGGTTCTCGTCACCGCATCGGAGCCAAGAGATGTTCGACATCGCCATTGAAAGATTGCGCCGGATTCCGATCCGACGGAGCGATGAGGTCTGGGAAGTCGCGGCGATGCCTCTGCCGAGACTTGTGAGAGACGGGGACAAGCCCGGCGACATGTACCAGATTGCGGCGTGCGCGTGCGTGAGCAGTTGCGGCGGGGCGATGATCTCTGAGATGCAACGGGTCGACGCGTTCGAGATGGGCGCGCCGCTGGAGGCGATCGCGCGGTTTGCATCAGATCCTCACCGGGCAGATGTGCTTCCTTTGGGCTACCTGCCCGGTCGCGTGGTGATCGGACCGATGCCGGAGACAGCGCAGGAGTATGTTGCCAGCGCACTCGCTTCGCTGGGAATCGAGGTTGAGTGCACAGACGAGTATGGTCTGTCTCGCGACTTCATGGCGGGCCTGATCCAACAGATTACACAGGAGGAATTAGGCGAGGCACCACCGATACACGCGATGGCCGGCATCATGCGCCGCAAGGGGATGACGGTCGAACGGGTGCGCGCATTCGCCGAAGCGGCCAGGGCATTCTGGAGGGCGAAGCCGTGGACTTGTTGCGAGGGGGAGACAATATGGTCCATCGAGCCGCGGCCGAAAGCGAAGGAGATGCGGCATGTTTCCATCATGGGGGGCGGTGGTCAGGAGTTTGGTCTGGCGTTTCTCGACAGTCCGGACCGGGTGAGACGGATGATGGAATCAGAAGATCCACGCGCATACTTCGAGTCCATGAACATGACGCACTGGAGCGTCGGGTTTGAGTACCGTGATGACGCGCCGCTTTCGGACCTCTGGCTTTGGGAAGAGGAGCAGCTTCCCCTTGCCGGCGACGACGCGTTCCCGTTGCCGATGGGTATCACGAGAACCGGTCGCGTGTCACGCCCGACTCCCGACACCCTCGCGTTGATGGAGGGATTGCTGCGGGTGTTTGCTGGAGCGTCGAGACGAGATCTCTGTGGTGATCTGATCGCGCGAACGGTCAAGACCTTTGATGGCGATGTCTGCTTCTATCTCCAGGCGGCCCTGCGTACATGATGGCACGAGTTTATTTCCGCTCTTTTCGGTTGCTCTTCGGTCTTTGCGGCTTCTCTTTGCCCGACCGAATCCCCGTCGCGGCACCCCGGTACCATGTGCATCGCGGTCACAAGGGCATGAAGAGGACGCGTATCCCCACGGAGGGCTTGAGGCATGTCGGAGCAACCTGTCGGATCTGGAGCCCCGGCGATCGATGCCAACGCGGCGGTTGCCGAGCTTCGCTCGGTGTATGACCGTGTGCGAGCGGAGATCCACAAGGTCATTGTGGGACAGGACGAGGTTGTCGAGCAGACGCTGACGGCGATCTTCTGCCGCGGGCACGCCGTAGTGGTGGGTGTGCCGGGTCTGGCCAAAACGCTGTTGATCTCGACGATCGCCAAGACGCTGAGTCTGCAGTTCAGCCGCGTGCAGTTCACGCCGGACCTGATGCCGAGCGACATCACGGGTACGGAGGTGATCGAGGAGGACAAGGCGACGGGCTCGCGCGAGTTGCGGTTTGTGAAGGGTCCGATCTTTGCGAACGTGATACTTGCGGACGAGATCAACCGGACGCCGCCGAAGACGCAAGCGGCTTTGCTGGAGGCGATGCAGGAGCACCAGGTGACGGTGGGCGGCGTGCAGCACCCGCTGCCTCAGCCGTTCTTTGTTCTCGCGACGCAGAACCCGATCGAGCAGGAGGGCACCTATCCGTTGCCCGAGGCGCAGTTGGATCGGTTCATGTTCATGATCCAGATCGAGTATCCGCGCGAGGAGGAGGAACTGGAGATCGTGCGGCGGAGCGTGACGAAGGCCGATGTGAAGGTCAACGCCGTCGTCAGCAGCGCGGAGATCAAGCGTGCCCAGGACCTCGTCCGCCAGACACCGGTCGCGGACCACGTCATTCGCTACGCCCTTCGTCTGGTGCGCGCCACGCGCGTGAACGAGCCGATGGATGGCGGGATCGATCGGCCGGCGGTCGTCAAGGAGTATGTGGGGTGGGGCGCGGGTCCGCGGGCGAGCGAGTATTTGATCCTGGCGGCCAAGGCGCGGGCGATTCTTTCGGGCTCGCTGCACGTGACGCCGGAGCATGTTCGGGCCGCTGCGAAGCCGGTGCTTCGCCATCGCATCCTTCTCAACTTCAACGCGGAGGCCGATCAGGTCACTGCCGACAAGGTGATCGAGGGCTTGCTGGAGAAGATCCCCGTCGAGGGGGCGACAGCGGAGCAGAAGAAGCAGATGAACGCCGTGATGCGGTGAGGGCGTGACCGGTACCGCGCAGCGCATCAACACCTGCATCCCGATCCGCGTCGCCTTCAGGCGTCGCGCGGGCGAGGCGTGGGTTGTCGGCAGCGGGCGCGTGGTCAGGATTCTCGCGGACGACAGCGTCGGCAGCCGCCACCAGCGGTTCCTCATCCGGATCAAGGGCGGCATCTTCAGTCGCCCCTTTACCGTGCTTGTTGCGCACAACATCGACCTGGCGAGGCGCGTTCCGCTGAAGGTCGGGCGCAGGATTCGCTTCAAGGGCGAATATACGTGGACCGAACTCGGCGGCACGCTCCACTGGACCCACCACGACCCCGCCGGCTGGCACGATGGCGGGTGGATCAGGCGGAGGCTGAGGCGGTACCGCTGATCGCGATCGGAACGAAGACGGCACCGTCCTCGACACAACGCACCCGGATCCCAACATCTAGAGCGGTATCGCCGCGAATGAACTCGATCGAACTGCTACGACCAGGCTTCAAGCGATCGGATCGAGGAAATCTTGGAGTCCGATGTTCGGACCGTAAATCGCGAATCGAATCGGTATCGCGAATGAACGGCCTCCGGTCCGCGATGTGCCCTTGCCACCCGCCACATGCATGGCAAGCAGCGTGTCGCCGCGGCCGTTGATGACGGCACAGCCGCTGTCACCGCCAACTGTTTGGCCGCTATCGAGTCCCAGAAACTCCCAGACCACATCGTGTCTGGGCTGGAGATGGCCACGGGGAAAGTAATCGATACCGTTGAAGTCCTTGTGCGCGATCACAAATCTCGCACGAATCGGCGCTTCGTTCCTCGAGGCAACGATCAAGACCTCCTCAGGCGGTAGATCCGTTGCCGGGAGGACGTTCATCGGCCTATGCGGTCCGACTGCACGCCGGGCAACATCAAGCATATCGGGTCGGACCTCAACCAGAGCAACATCCAGCGATGCCGCGCCAGGCGGCACGATCCTTCCAATGTGTGCCGAAAGCTCACCAAAGGTGCCGGCACCAGGATCATCCACGAGACTGAAGGTCGCGGCCTGAACTGGTATTCCGAGGTAGCCATTGGACATCGCAGCAAAATGATGACAAGTGACCGCGTATGTTGGCCCACCACTTCTCGGCACAACAAGCGCCGCAAAGGACCCTCCGCAATCGGGACGCACTCCAGCGGGATCCTTGCAGGTCGATCGCCCTGCCCTGACCCCATTCTGGGGCGAGGCGGCGTGGTCCGTGCGCTCGATCACGTCAACCGGAACAGCACAGAGCCTGCGTGTCCGTGTGGTACCAGCCCCCGCGTCACAGAACGCGAGCAGATGATCGGGGATCTGCCGCGCGAGCGCAGCCCGAGACTTGGGTTTTTGCCGCCACTTCCTCGTGATCATGAAAACGACGCACGGCTCGTTTGTCACAACGCGCCGGTCCCCACCCTTCGTGGTCCACCTCCCCCGTGTGCGGTAGCCAAATCCAACACCGACGACTGCCGAGTAGGCGCGACGGATCTCGTCGGCACGGCTCTGAACTATCTCCGCCGTGAGGCGACGCTGTGATTCTCGATCGAGCGCAATCCACGTCTCCACCGCTTCCAGGAGAACGGTGTCTCGGCTTCGCTCGGCCCGTGTCTGGAGTTGCTGTGCCTTTGAGGACGCGGACTTGGTTGCCACGGTTCAGGATCCCGCTGAATTGAAATTCATCTCGATCGTCATCCCCTCTGGCACGATCGCGCTGACGTTCGACCGACCGTCGCTTGCAATGAGCGTTCGCATCTGCTTGACCAGCGCAGTCCTGACCGCATCAGTCTTCCCTGTATCGATCGGCTTGTCTGTCAGGACATCGACAACAAGCTTCGGCGGCGACGTGCCGGGGAACTCTGGCACGATCCTCTTGATAACCAACGGCGCGGTGGAGGACTCATTGGCGTCGTTCAGTGCCTTGGTCAAGGCGCCAAGGTTGAGTGGTATGTTCAGGAACTCCGAGACCTGCGCGGTTTTCGTCGGAGCCTCTGTCACGGGAAGAGGCCCGCTGTTCTGCTTCAACATCTCGCGGATCAGGTCGGCGAGGTCTGCCGCCTGCCGTTCACCGGGATCGCCCGCCGTACCAGTCTTGTCGTAGAGATCTCCATAGTCTGAACCGGCAGGTGTCAACGCTTCAATCGCGACATACCGGAATGTGTTGAAACTGATGTACTGGTACGGATACACCGGCACTGTGAAGCGCCTCTGCAACTGGTCATAGTGATCAATCGCCCGATCGACCGCCTCAGCATTGAACGAGAGCACGCGCCCAGCCGCGTCCCGATTGGCGTACAGGTCGACAAACAACTGGCTCTGAGGCGACGCTCGCAACTCGCGCGGCTTGATCACCGGATAAAGACCCTTTGCGGCGTAATGAACCACAACGATCTTGAGCGATACGGGCGTTCCCTTCGGCAACTCGACCACCTGTTGGCTTTGCGGCTTGATCCAGCCCGATGCGACCGCCGCAACCCCTGCGGGCGGGAAGAGTGCGGCAATTCCCGCGTCAGCCGCTGTCGATGCCAGTTCCGCGGCCTTGTCGATCAACGCAAAGATTCGCTTGTTCAGCTCGCTGTTGTCCGAGATCGAGTTGAACCCTTGCAGACTCCACCCCTGGCCCATATTCATCTGGAATGACGCGTTGCCCAGGTTTGCCTGGCTCGATACGACATACTGCTCGTCAAAGTCGGGCAGGTACACGATGTCCATATTGCCACGCAGCGGCGTGTAAGCGAACGCGCCGTTGCTGTTCGTGATCGTCCGCGAGCTTCTGCCAGTTTCTGCGCCATCTCTCGAGGCACCGCGCCCCCCGTCGCCGGGCTCATCCGCTTTTGCACCCTTACCCGCGCCCGCAGCGGCATCTCTCACTTCCGCAAGCGTCTTCTCCGCATTCTTCAGGGACGCATCCGCGCTTCTTGCGCGCGACTCGGACGCGGCGAGCAGCTCCTCGAGCTTCTTGATTCGGTCCTCAACCTGCGATGCGAGATCTTCCGTCGCACCGCCAGATGCTGACTGGGGTTGAACACCACCCGAAGGAGATGACGCGCCGCCTGTCGCCGTGCTGGGCCTGAAGATGTTCCCCCGCGGCACCGGCGGAAAGTTCACCGCCTCCGCCGCCGAGCCAGGGCGCGTCACATCGACCCGAGTCGACAGAGGCATCACACTTTGGATGTACACGTACTCTCCATCTGCCGACACCATCCCGTGCGCGATGTAGATGTCCGTCCCGATCGGGAAACTCTCGAAGACATTCACGAACGGACGCGGCAGATAAAACCTCAGCCCCTCCATCGCGTCTGCCTTCGCCTGCTTCGTGTCGTCCCACTTCTCATACTGCGTCGGCGTCGGCACCTTCCGCACCGTCACTCTCGCGCACGAGGCGGCGACGCACACTGCAGCGGTGCCTGCGCAAACCGCGACCAAGCGTGCTAAAAATCCCGCCACGTGAGCACACGTGCGACTCTTCATTTGTGCATCCTCACCAGAATATGTCAGCAATATCACTGAGAAACCTAACATCACTGTACTCGGGTGTCTTTCGCTCTGCAACTGCTCCAAAATGATGGTGGAGAAGCCGCCGGGCCCACTCGGACACAGCACTTAACACCATGTGGCGCAGAGTGTTGCGGTGGAGGTGGTATGCCGAGAGTGATGTGGGATGCGTTCAGGCCGAATTACGCACCGGCATTGTGCTACGCTGCATCTGACATGAGCGACGCCCCCGAGACATCACACGCCGCGCCCTCGCCTCCACCCGACGCGCCCGTCAAGGAAACCATCAGTTCGCTGTTCAAGCGTTCCGGAGCCGCGGGCCCGCTGGCGATCGTTGCCTCGGTGTTGCCGCCGCTGGGGGGCTTTGCGCTTCTGGGCACGCTCACGATTGTCGGTCCGTGGCTTCAGTCGCACGGCGTAGCCGGCGTGTTTTTGTACGCGGCGTGCTTCGCGGTGCTTGCGGGGCTTGCGTTGCTTCCCACGTATGCGCAGGCCGTGCTGGGCGGGTGGGCGTTCGGCTTCGCGGCGGGCTTTCCAGCCGCGCTCGCGGGCTTTTTCGGCGGGGCGTTGATCGGCTACGGGGTTGCGTGGGGCGCGACCGGCGACAAGGTAAAGGTGATCATCGATGAGCATCCCAAGTGGCGGGCGGTGCGTGAGGCGTTGATCGGTTCGGGCTTCTTCAAGACGCTCGGCATCGTGGCGTTGCTACGACTGCCGCCGAATTCACCATTTGCGCTGACCAACCTTGTGATGGCGGCGGCGAAGGTGCCGCGCTTTCCGTACCTGCTGGGGACGTTGATCGGCATGGCTCCGCGCACGGGGGTTGCTGTCTATATCGCTTCGCAGATCCAGGATGTGGCGACAGCCGCGGAGACGCGTCCGAAGTGGATGATCTTTGCGGGTATCGGTGTGACGCTTGTCGTCATCATCGTGATAGGCCACGTCGCGAAGAAGGCGCTGGAGCGGGTCACGGGGCAGACGCGGCCGACTGCCGAGTGAGGCCCCGGGAGTGTGTGCTCGCGCTTGGCCTGCTTCCAGTTATCCTGCGTCCATGTCTGACAACACGCCGCCACTAACCATCCTGCTCAACGACACGTTGTCGCCCGACGACCGCATCAACCAGTTGCTGCCACTGGTGTATGCGCAGTTGCGTGCTGCGGCGGCGGTCGCGTTGGCGGGAGAGTCGCCGGCGCACACGCTCCAGCCGACGGCGCTGGTGCATGAGGCGTATATGAGATTGGCGGGGCCGCGCGAGATCCCGTGGCAGAATCGGGCGCACTTCTATGCCGCGGCTGCGGAGGCGATGCGGCGGATTCTCATCGACCATGCCCGCGCGAAGCAGGCCCGCGGGGGGCGTCCTGTGGGATCGGGCGAACATCGAGCGAACGAGATTCCGGATGTGGCGTCGCTCGCGTCGTCGGATCCTGAACAGATCCTGGCAGTCGATCGCGCTCTCGCACGCTTGGAGGTTGAGGACCCGGAGTCTGCGGCGATCGTCAAGCTGCGGTTTTTCGCGGGCCTCAGCGTGGAGCATGCCGCGGAAACGATGGGGATTTCCCCGCGTTCTGCGGCCCGCCAGTGGACGTTCGCCCGGGCGCGGCTCCATCGTTTGTTGAGTGAGGGCGACGGAGGCGCATGACATGAACGAGCATGACAACAAGCCGAACCGGGATCGCGTTCGTTCGATCTTTGATGAGGTTGCGGACCTGGCGCCGACCGAGCGTGCTGCTGCGCTCGGTCGGCTGTGTGTGACGGGTGATCGGGCGGATGCGGCCCTTCGGGAGGAGGTCGAGGGGTTGCTGGCGTCGCACGACGCGGCACGGCAGGGACGGTTCATGACAAGCCCGACGGCGGCGACGACGGTGCGGAATGCCGCGATCGCGGAGACGCCGGGTATGCGTGTGGGCCCTTACAAGCTGCTGCAGGTGATCGGCGAGGGGGGATTCGGGACGGTGTTCCTGGCCGAGCAGACGGAGCCGGTGCGCCGGCGGGTTGCCCTCAAGATCATCAAGCTCGGCATGGACACCAAGCAGGTGATCGCGCGATTCGAGGCCGAGCGTCAGGCCCTTGCGCTCATGGACCACCCGCACATCGCGCGTGTGCTGGATGCCGGCGCAACACCCATCACCGAGCACGGCGGCGGCCGCCCCTACTTCGTCATGGAGTACGTCGTCGGCGATGCGATCACACAGTTCGCGGCAAACAACAACCTCGATCTACGCGCCCGGCTCGAGCTCTTCGCCCAGGTCTGCTCCGCCGTCCAGCACGCCCACACCAAGGGCATCATCCACCGCGACATCAAGCCGGGGAACGTGCTGGTGACGATGTCGGATGGGATGCCGTTCGCGCGGGTGATCGACTTCGGCATTGCGAAGGCGACGGGGGGCTCGGGCGGGCTGACTGATAAGACGCTCTTCACCGAGCACCGCCAGTTGATCGGCACGCCGGAGTACATGAGCCCCGAGCAGGCGCAGGGGTCGCCGGACATTGACACGCGGACGGATGTGTACGCGCTGGGCGTGCTGTTGTATGAGTTGCTGGCGGGCGTGACGCCGTTCGATGGGAAGCGTCTGCGTTCGGCGGCGTGGGACGAGATGCGCAGGATCATCAAGGAGGAGGAGCCGCCGACGCCGAGTGTGCGTGTGACGCAGCGGCTGAAATCTAGCGGCTCTGCATCCTCCCCCTCTGTTCCTCCGGCGCCTGTGGGGGGGTGTCCCTCCGTCCCTTCCGACTTGCGCGGCGAACTCGATTGGATCGTGATGAAGTCTCTCGACAAGGACCGGGCGCGGCGGTACGAGACGCCGAGCGCCCTCGCCGCCGACGTGCTGTGCCACTTGAAGGGCGAGGCCGTCACCGCCGCCCCTCCTTCCGCGGCGTACCGACTCAGGAAGTTTGTGCGCCGCAACAAGGGCCCCGTCATTGCGGGAACAGCCGTCGCTGCCGCACTGCTCGTCGGAATTGCGGGGACGACCATTGGAATGTGGCGGGCGTCTGTTGCGGAAGCTGAAGCCACACACCAAGCGTTTGTTGCGGGGAGACACGCCGCCGCGGCCAATATTGAGCGTCTCAAAGCCGAGACCCAGCGTGACTTTGCGGCCCGGTCCGGTAGGGCGTTGCTCGCATTGCTGAACGGCAATGAGAGCAACACCGATCTCGCCTTTGTGCGAGGGATCAACCACGCTATAGGTGAGCGCTCAGCGACCGAGGATGGACATGGCCCCTGGGATCCCGATGACGTCGCAAAGCACGTGGGACGAGATCTCAGCGGCCTGTCCGCGCTCACACTCGATACCGCCCGGAAAGTGATCGATGCGCAAGAACAGCTCCGCCGACAGACCGACGCCGCCGAATGGTCCGCCTACACCGCCAACATCTTCGCCGCCCTTTCTGACCCATACAGCAGGCGTCGTTATCTCGACGCGTGCGCGGAGAAGCTCCGGAACTGGGAATGGGATTTCCTCAACGCATCGTCAGACGTAAGTCTGCTGACGCTGCGCGTCCCGGGGCGAAGCGATGTTTCCTGGACGCGGGCCGGGTTCGTCTCGGGAGGCACGCGAGTCGTCGCCTGCGCCGGTGAATCCATCATCGCCACGTTCGACGCCAAGACCGGCGAACTCTTGTGCGCCGGCGATGGTGCGGACAAGGTGTACGACTTCACCGCATCGCAGATGAGCTCGGTCATCGCGGTCAATGGCTCGCGAAGGAGTTCGGGAACCGGTTCGTCCGAGGAGTTCAACGAGGTGTGGGATGCCGAGACGCTCCGCAAGCGGTTCGTGCTCCCGGGGCGTGGAACGGTGTCGCCGTGCGGAAGGTGGGTGCATGCGTCGGCGGTGATCTTCGACGCGAACAGTGGTGCTCGGGTTGCCGCGCTCGATCTGCACGGGCGATACGGGCCGCACAGCAGAGGGGCGGGGTTCAGCGAGGATGGAAAGCAGTTCATCACATGGGGCACGGATGCCGTCTCTGAGCGGGTCTCTCGTGTTGATGTCTGGGACGCGGAGAGCGGCCGGCTGTTGCATTCCATCGAGGAGCTGCCGAGGTTGGATCGCGCTCTCGCGGCGGGGGATGCGCTGGTAACCACGCACTCGTTCGGGTATCGCGTGTGGGACAGGCACACCATGACGCACATCCGCACATTCGAGGCGGACACCGGGACGAGCGGAGACACCCTCTCCTCCGACGGGCGATATATCTACGCCAGACCATACAACTGCGAGGGGCGGATCTACGAGGTGGCCACCGGGACGCTCGTTTCGCGTCTGACCGACGAGGCACACGGCGTGTACGAGGGGGAGTTCTCAGAGGATGCATCGCGGATCGCGGCCGCTTCGGGCCCGTTCGTCTGCGTGTGGGATGTCGCGACGGGGAAGCGGCTAGCGAAGCTTCCCGGCCACCAGGAGGGGTGGATGAGCGTTGCGCTCAGCCCGGATGGCACGTCGATCCTGAGCCGCGGCTCAGACGGCATGGCACGGCTCTGGAGCGCAACAGCATTTCACGTGACCAAGATCGCAACGCCCGAGTACCGTATCTATGACAACGAGTCGACCGCACGCCGCAAGCTCACGAACAGCACGCACGTGCTCGCGACCGACTGGGATGGCAACGCGAGTGTCATGTTGATCGATGTCGCGACCGGCACTGTTGATGTGACCATCGATGTTCCGGCCCCATCGAATACAGAGTCAACATATGCTCTCAATGATGCTTTCTTCTCAGGTGATGGGCGGCGCGTGATCACACGCCGCGGGCCCTCGGTGCGCGTGTGGAACGCTGCGGACGGCGCGCCCATTCGGGAAATCGTTCTTCCGGTGAATATCGACAATCCCGCGATCCGAACCCGGGCCGCTGGCACCCGCCACGGACACCTGCCCATTGGGGACCCCGTCTGGCTCGAGTGCGACTACCAAGGATCGAGATTGCTTGCTCTCTTCGGCAACGGACTTGCCCGAGTGTACGACGCGACGGATGGCAACATCCTTCTGGAGGCTCGCGGCGATGGATACCCCATCGGCGTCCTCAGCCCGGACGGCGTAGTTGCCGCCATTGCCTGGGAAGACCACACCATCCGACTGTTCGACATCGCGTCCGCCACGCAGATCGGCATCTTGAGCGGCCACACAGACGTAGTCTCCCAGATGGCTTTCGATCCGTCCGGCAAACGATTGGTGACAAAGTCCGAGGACCTCTCGATCCGCCTCTGGGATCTGGCGAGCGGCGCGCAGAAAGTCTTGTTCACGGGTACCGAGCGCCTTCGCGATCCCTCGTCCTGGCTGCACTCTCTCTGGTTCTTCTGCGGCATTGGATCATTTGACCATGATCGCCAGCGCCTTGCACTTCGCGTGGATGGTGGCTGCGCGATTCATGACACCATCACCGGCGAGCTTCTGATCGAGCTGAAGTGGCACGCGTGGCCCATCAACCATGCGATCTTCAGCCCGGACGGCTCGAGGATCTTCACATCCTCGCTCGACAACACCATCCGTGTGTGGGAGTCTGAAACCGGGCGTGAAGTCATGGTGCTGAGGCCGGACATGGGAAATGAGAGCGGGTTCGCCGTGTTGGATCTCAGCCCAGACGGCACACGCCTCATCGCCCGATACGCGTTTGACTCGACGTTCCACGTGTTCGACACTCTGCCCTATCAGAATCGCCACGGGGCTTCAAAGTGATTCCATCATTATGGCCGACCCTTCCGCTCTCGACGATTCCGGCCGCCCGTGGTCGGAGAACCCTGACGCACGGGCCCTGCTCAAGGAAGCCGAGGAACTCATCGGGCGCGAGGGGGAAGACGATCGCGAGTAGGTGTGTGCAGCCGAGTCCTGATGCACGCCGCACGCGAACGACAAAGGCACCGCCCGGGAGAGGTGCTTACTTCTAGAGAGTGACTGTGTCACAGAGGAGACACCGCTCTGGAGAGCGGTGCCACCGAAGAGAGAGCAAAGGCAGGGGTCATCTCGAACAAGAACGCGGGCACGTGCGACGTTGCACATGCCCGCGCATTGCGGAGGCGGATGGTTTTCGCGTTCGGACCGAGATTCCTACCGGAGTGGTTGGGAGGGGGTTTCGGTCGGTTGCCCGGGGTTGATACCCCGGTGCGGATCAGTTGCCGCGTTCGAGGCGATCGAGGAGTTTGCCGAGGCGGTCGTCGAGTTTGTCGAGGCGGGAGTTGAGTTCGTTGATCTGTGATTCGAGTTGGCCCATGCGATCGGCATCCGCGGGTGATGCGGCTCTGGGGTCGCGGAGGACCTGGAAACTGCGCTGAGAGGAGCGGCCCTGTGCCGCACCCGGCTCGGAGGGCGTGGCGGGGGGTGTGGGCGCCGAGGGGACGACGAAGAGACGGTCGAGTCCTCCTTGTCCCGCGGCTCCTTCACGGAGTGTGCTCTGTGAGCGGCGGAGTTCTTCGAGGGCCTGACGCATGCGCTCGGATGCTTCGCGCATGCTCTCTGCGCCTTGCTGGCCTCGGAGCTGGGACATGGCCTGCTCCATCGAGCGTTCGGCGAGTTCGAGGGCGCGCTGGGCCTCTTCTGAGTTGCCGGAGCGGCGGTAGAAATCGACCGTGGGGAACTCGCGGATGATGGTTGGGCTGAGACTGGCCGTGCCGGCGGCGGTGATCGGCCCGATGCCGAGTTTGGAGGCGTCGTAGCCCTCGAGCACCATGTCGAGGTTCTTCTCGCTTCCCTTGCGGAGGATGCGGACCTTGACCTTCTGTCCGGGCTCTTTGGTGTTGAGGACCTGACGGAGGGTGGTGTTGGTGACGTTCTGTCCGTCGATGGCGATGACGATGTCGCGTGCCTGGATGCCCGCGTTGGATGCGGGGAGATTCTCGATCACGCCATCGACGACGAAGCCGGCGTCTTCGCTGAGGCCGAAGTGCTCGCGGAGGGTGGCTCCGACATCTGACATGTTGATGCCGACCATGACCTTGGGGGGCTGGGCCTCGCCCTGGGCGATGGAGAACGTGGTGCTCGGTGTTGCGGTCCACTGGCCGCCACCCGCGATCGGCGGGATTGGAGGGACGGCTCGCACTGCGGGGATGACGGGCATGGCGGGGTTTGTGTCCATCGAGACGATGACGCCGCCCTGCTCGTCGAGCAGTTCGACGCGGGACTCGGAGAGGCGGATGCGATCGTCGGGGACGCGCTTGCCATTGAGCTTTGCGTCGAGGGTGTCGTTCTTGAGTTTGATCTCGTAGCGATCGCCCGAGGCGGTGGTGCCGCTCATGACGATGGTGCGGTCATCGTTCGTGCTGACGATGGTGCGCGTGGTTGACCCGCCGGAAGCGGTCTGCGCGGGGGGCGGCGTGGGGGGCGACGGGGGTTGGGTGGTCCAGGTGACCTGTGCGCCGGCGGATGATGCGGTCCCGACCGCGAGGAGGAGGGCGGAGAGTGCGGGGAGGATTGAAGTGTTTCTGCTGAGGTGTTTCATGGGTGTGCTCCGTTGCTCGCGGCGTGTGCGGGTCTGGTGCGCGGCCACGAGACTCTTCGTCTTTCGGATCGGTGCAATGGGCCGATCGGGACTCTCACACAGTGATGCGCGTGGGACGGGTTTCCGTCGCGTCGGGGCGGGTGAGTGTTGTGATTACATTCGACCCGGTGCGGTGGTGACGGGGATGAGGATGGGGCGGGCCTCGCCTCGCTCGTCGTAGCCGAGTCCGATGCCGTAGACCTGCGGGACGATGCGTCGCTCCATGATCTGTCGGACGTATCGGACCTCGTAGCCGCCCCCTTCCTGCGGGATAGTCTGGACAAGAAGGGGCTCGCCGACCTCGCCGAGGACGCGGCCATCCTGTTGGCCGGCGCGGAGATAGGCGTCGAAGTAGTCGTCGGGTTGTGAGGAGGCGGAGAGGCCGAAGGGGGAGAGCGCGGCGTGATTGACCGGAACGATCGAGTTCGGGCTTTCGGCGTGGTTCGGCGGGCGGACGATCCAGGCGAGGGCGAGCGCGGCGGCGGCGGCCCAGCCCCCCCACATACGGAGCGAGCGGGCGCGGTCGGAGATGCCGCCCGCGGCGTGGACGGGAGCGTCGACATCGTCGGCGAGGGCGACGACCTCTGTCATGGCTCCGGAGAGCTCGGCGTGGTCTTGCTGGAGGCCGGCGAGATCGCGCCAGATGGAGGGGTCTCGCTCGGCGAGGGCCTTGAGCGCGGACCAGTCCTCGGGCGAGGCCTCGCCGTCGATGACGCGTGAGATCAGGATGTCACGATCGGTGCCGGTCATGGTGTTGGCTCCGCGTTTTCGTGCGGCGTCCCTGCGTGTGGTTGTGGCGCGTGCGGGTCCTGCGTTGCGCCTTCGGGCTTGCGTTCGATGGTGTGGCTTGGCGGGTGTGTTTCTGAGGGGGCTTTCTCCGCGAGTTCGCGGAGCATGCGCCTGCCTCGGGCGATGCGGGTCTCGATGGTGGTCTCCGGAAGCCCCATGAGTTCGCCGATCATGCGGTAGCTCATGCCCTGGAGGCATCTGAGGAGGAGTGGCTCGCGGTATCCGTCGGGGAGTCGCTCTGAGAGTTCCATGAGGCGTCGGGCCTCTTCGCGTCGTCCGGTCATGAGGTCGGGCTTGGCATCGGCGGGTGCGCCGGCTCCGGTGGTGAGCCCGAGGGCTCCGGAGGCGGAGGCGGGGCGGTGCTCGGTCTCGTCGCGGCGACGGCGTTTGAGTGTGCGCCCGGACGCGTGGGCGGCGTTCACGGCGACCGTGCGGAGCCAGGGCTTGAGCGCGGCGGGGTCTCGGATCTCGTTGACACGGCGCACGAACTGCATGGCGACATCCTGCAGAAGGTCTTCGAGGTCGGCTTGTCTGGGCTTGTGGGCCATGAGAACGGCGGCGACCCAGCGGCGGTGGTCTTCCCAGACCTGGCGCTGGGCGTCGCGCTCGCCCCTGATCGCGGCGAGAACGAGCGCAGCACCCGCGCTGCTTCCGGTAGCCGCTCGGTCTTCGAGCCCGACAAGTCGCACGTGCTTGTACTCCCGCAATGACTCAGAACGAGGATGCGCACCCGTGGGGGTTCCCGTCAGAGGAATTCCGGTGTTCGGGGTTCCGGTTGCGTGTGATTGGTACAACGATCGGGAGCCAGATACCGTTCGGTCGGATTGTGCCGCGCCGGGTAGAAAGGGGTGCGGGCGAGGTTTCCCAAACAAACGCCATGCCCCAGCGAGTTTCCATGCTGAGCACGAACAAGCCGTCGGGTGATGCCATGTCGTTTGGCGATCATCTGGAGGAGTTGCGTTCGCGGCTGATCGTGGCGTTGCTGGGGTTGATCCCGATTCTGATTCTGGCGTTGTTGCTGGGTCGCAAGTTGATGGAGATTCTGATGCTGCCGGCGCGGAGTTCGCTCCGTGAGCAGGGTCTGCCGGAGACGTTTCTTTCGACATCGCCGGCGGAGTCGTTTGCGCAGTACATCAAGGTGTCGCTGCTGGCGACGGTGTTGATGGGCAGCCCGTGGCTTCTGTATCAGGCGTGGCTCTTTATCGCGCCGGGGCTGTACAGGCATGAGCGGCGGTTCATCCACATTCTGTTGCCGCTGAGCAGCGTGCTGACGGCGGCGAGCGCGTGCTTCATGTATTTCGTGCTGCTTCCGGTGATCCTGGCGTTCTTCATGCGCTTCGGGACGCACATCTCGGAACGTGGGAGCGAGGTTGTGGATGCGCAAGGGATCGTGCTTCCTTCTGCTCCGGTGCTGGGGGGTGACCCGGCGCATCCGGGCTCCGGGACGATGTGGATCAACGAGCCGCTGAGACAGCTGCGTGTGAACGTCGCGCCCGAGGGGAAGCCCCCGGAGATTTATGGGATGGCGCTGACGCGAGACACGGGGATTGTGATCCAGCCGCGGCTGACGGACTACTTCAAGTGGCTGACGGTGATGGGCATCGGGTTTGCGCTCGCGTTCCAGACGCCTGTGGTGGTGTTGCTGCTCGGGTGGGCGGGCGCGATCGATCCGAAGGTGATCGCGAAGTATCGGAAGCACGCGATTCTGGGTGCGTTCGTGATCGGGGCGGTGTTGACGCCTCCGGACCCGGTGTCGCAGCCGCTGCTGTCGATTCCGATCTACCTGTTGTATGAGCTCGGGCTTGTGCTGTTGAAGATTCTCCCTGCGAAGAAACTGTTCAAGTCAGAATCCGAGTTGATGGAGGAGCAGGGAGAGGATTGAGGTTTGCGCACGCGGCAGGGGAGAGTAACAGGAGCCGCGCATGGGACTGGGACGGGACATCCTGAGGGTCTTTGGGTTGGGTTACGGATCTCTCGCGGACGCGCCAATCGCTCGTCCGCAGACGATTCTCGATCCGGTCGATGCGCCCGGGGGAGATGGCGCGGGAGCGGATGCGGCGCGCGGTGGGGCGGGGCCGGATGCTTCGCTCGCAACCGAGACCGATGTTGCGATGATGCGTCGGGCGTTGGAGCTGGCGCGTGCGGCGGCCGACGTGGGCGAGGTACCGGTCGGCGCGGTGGTGTATGAGACGGCGACGGGGCGGGTGCTGGGTGAGGCGTTCAATCGGCGTGAGATCGACAAGGACCCGACAGCGCACGCGGAGTTGCTCGCGATGCGCGGGGCGTGTGCCGCGAAGCACGATTGGCGCCTGACGGATTGCACGGTGGTGGTGACGCTGGAGCCGTGCCCGATGTGCGCGGGGGTGATCGTGAACGCGCGTGTGGGGCGGCTGGTGTACGGCGCGGCGGATCCGAAGGCGGGTGCGTGCGGGTCGCTGATGGCGTTGACGAACGATGCGCGCCTGAACCATCGGGTGGTGCCGGTGGAAGGCGTGCTGGCGGAGGAGTGTGCCGCGCTGCTCAAGAGTTTCTTCGCGTCGCTGCGGAGACCGGATCGTCCGAAGAAGCCGGATAGTTCTGTGCCGAGGTTGTGAGCGCTTGAGCGAAACAGAAGAGAAAGGCATTCACCACAGAGAACAGGGAGGGCCACGGAGAAGAGATGTGGGCTTCATGCGAAGCACGAGAAGAAGAAGACATTGAACGCGAAGATCGCGAAGAAGACAGATCTGAATGCGGAGAGGAACTGGGCCATGAGGGCACTGTGATGCACGATTGTCGGATGCTCCGCCATGCCTGAGTTGCCGGAAGTGGAGACCGTGAAGCGGACGCTCGAGCCCTTGCTCGTGGGGCGGGATGTGGCGCGCGTCGAGTTGCGGCGAGCGGACATCGTCGAGGGTGATGGTTCGGCGGCCGCGCTGCTTGAGGGCACGACGATCGAGGCGATACGCAGGCACGGGAAGCAGATCGCGCTGATCGGCTCCGGAGCGGGTGTGCGTCGCGCGCTGGTTGTACACCTGGGGATGACGGGTCAACTGGTGCATCACGCGGCTCGCCCCGATCTTCAATCCACAACGCATGTGCACGCGCTGTGGACGATGGAGAGGGGCGCGGCCCTGAAGAGCAAGCCCGCGGGCGTTCTGGTGTTCCGTGATCCGAGGCGATTCGGCGGGTTGTGGCCGCTCTCGCTTGATGCGCTCGGGGCTCGGTGGAGCGAATTGGGTCCGGATGCGCTGGCGGCGACCGGGGAGGGGCTGGGCGAGCGTGGCGGCGCATCGGCGCGAGCGGTGAAGGGCGTGTTGCTGGATCAATCGGTGATCGCGGGGGTCGGGAACATCTACGCGGATGAGGCGCTCTTCCGGGCAGGGATCCGGCCGACGCGTGGTGCGCGGCGGGTGCGGCGTGAGGAGTGGGACGCGCTCGCAGCGGCGATCGGTGGGGTGATGCGTGCCGCGCTGGAGGCGGGAGGATCGACGCTGCGGGATTATGTCGGGGGAACCGGGGAACGAGGCCGTGCCCAGCTGGGGCACGCTGTGTATGGCCGGATGGGCGAGCCGTGTGTCGGGTGTGGGGCGACCCTCAAAGGTGGGGTTGTTGCGCAGCGGACGACGGTGTGGTGTGCGAAGTGCCAGAGGTGAATTGCGAGGCGATGGGGAGGACTATCCACAGCGATACCCACATTGTGGAGAAGCGGGCGGGTGGTTCGCGGGGGCGTGCCGAACGCCGGGGCCTCTTCTTCCTTCATCATTGAGATAGACATGATGATGGTGATAGCAGGGGCTGGCGCTTTGTGGAGTGTCGGCCGATCGGATGTCACAAGGTGTTGATCGGAAGTGGTTTACGGATCAACAAGGGGAGAGGACATCCTGTCATTTGTCGTGCAATCGCGGACGGGGCGTTGTATCTGCGGCGGGGCACCCGACCGGCGTGTGAGCGGATCGTTCAGACCCGGCGGGCATTCGTGTCGTGAAGCGCCCGGTTCTGCACCATCGTTCCACAGTCACAATCGCCAGGTAGGAGGAAGGAAACGAAGGTGAGGCACGCCTTGATCCGGGCGGGGACAAAGGCCGATCGTGTGAGCACAGGGTGGAGAGCCGGTTTAGTAGTGGCCGTTGGTGAGGCGTTCTTCCATGGAGCGGATGGCGGCGTCGAGTTTGTCGTCCTGTTCGCGCCGGGTCACGATGGCCTTGAGGGCGTGCATGACGGTGGTGTGGTCGCGTCCGCCGAAGAAGCCGCCGATCTCTTCGAGGGAGTGGCGGGTGAGTTTGCGTGCGAGGTACATGCAGATCTGGCGTGGGAGGACGACGGACTGCTGGCGTCGCTTGGATTGGAGATCGGCGAGACGGACGCCGTAGAAGGTGGTGACGGTGGTGACGATCGCCTGGATGGAGGGGATTGCGGCGGCGACGATGTCTCCGAGTGCCGCGGAGGCGAGGGAGAGGTCGATGGGTCGGCCCTCGACCTTTGCCTGGATCTGGAGCTTGATGACCGCGCCTTCGAGTTCGCGGATGTTGGCCTTGATGCGTTCGGCGATGTAGCCGGCGACTTCGTTTGGGATCTCGAAGCCGCGGATGCGGGCCTTTGCCTTGACGATCTCGACGCGTGTTTCGTAATCGGGTGGTTCGACCTTGGTGACGAGTCCCCACTTGAAGCGCGAGACGAGACGGTCTTCGAGGTCGGGGATCTCTTCGGGGGGCGCGTCGGAGGAGAGGATGATCTGCTTGTGCGCCTGGTAGAGGGCGTTGAAGGTGTGGAAGAATTCTTCCTGTGTGCGGTCGCGCTTGGCGAGGAAGTGGATGTCGTCGACGACGAGGACATCGACATCGCGGAAGCGGTGGCGGAAGTCGTTCATCTGTCCCTGCTGGACGGCCTCGATGAACTGGGTCATGAAGCCCTCGCAGGATGTGTAGTACATCGCGGCGGCGGGGCGTTCTTCGGCGATGCGGAGGCAGATGGCCTGGAGAAGGTGGCTCTTGCCCAGGCCGACGCCCCCGTGGATGAAGATCGGGTTGTACGCGCGCCCGGGCATGTCGGCGACGGCGACGGCGGCGGCGTGCGCGAGGCGGTTGCCGGGGCCGATGACGAAGTTATCGAAGGTGTAGTCGGGGTTGATGACGAGCGATTCGTGCTGGCGGGGCGAGGCCTCGCGCGAGCCGAAGGAGACGCCGCCTACTGCGCCGGATTGTCCGTTGCCGGCCAGGGTGCTCGGCGAGCCGTCGGAAGTTGATGAGACAGCGGGCTCGTGGTGGTGCTGCGGCTTGGGTTCGAGGATGGAGCCGGCGGCGCGCGGGTTGCGGGCCGGGGGGGCGACGGCCTCGTCCGGTCCGAGGAAGCGGACGGCGAGGAGTTGGCCGGAGACGCTGCGGATCGCGTCGTTGAAGTGGTCGAGGCACTGGCTTCTGAGGTAGTCGCGGTGAACGGCGGTGAGGGTTCGGACGGCCATGACGCCGCCGGAGACGCCCAGCGGCTCGAGTTCCTCGAACCACTGGCGGCAGATGGCGGGGTTGTGCGCTCGCAGATGCGAGAGCATTCCCTCCCAGATCTTGCGATCGGGGTCGGCCAACGGAGAATCCACCCTTCCTGCGCGCCCCGCACACGTCGGCAATCGCGCCAAGCAACCCGTCAGACAGACGGGGCGCACCGCGCGACCCCGCAACGCGAAACGTAATCGGAACGGGGCCTTGAGTCAACACCAATCGGTGCAGTCTCGCGGCGCGGATCGGCAACCCTCGCAGGATCAGACGCTTGCGGGGGCACGAAATCCGCGATCGTTCAGCGCCCGGCGTGTTCGGCGACCTTGGCCTGTTCCTCGTAGCGCTCTCTGTTGTTTTTGTGGTCCATCAGGAAGAGCACCTTGGAGGCGCGGTCGGCACCGACGGCCTCGACGAGGCGCTTGCGAGCGAACTGGAGGTTTGTGCGCCGGGAGATATGGATGAGGACGAGGGCCTGCGATTCGAGGACGCGGAGCCACTCGGCGACATCGGTGACGTGCATGTGCATGCCGACCTTGGCGCGTTCGCGATGGTCGGGCTCGAAGAAGGTGCACTCGCAGATGACGATCTGGGCCTTGCGGACGTCCTCGCGGACGAGGTGCGGGCCGGGCGCGGTGTCGCCGAGGTAGGCGACGAGGGGGATCTCGAGGGTTCGGGTGATCTCGACGCCTCGGTCCTTGAGCTCGCGGAGTTTCTCCTGCGGGAGGTCGATGAACTCGGTCTTGAGTTTGCTGCGTCGCTCGACGACGGCGTAGCCCATGGAGGGGCAGTTGTGCTCGGTGTGGAACCCGCGCAGGAAGATGTTGTTCTTGATCTCGATCTGCTTGTTGTGGTCGAGCGGGACGATCTTGTAGGAGGTCTCCTGCCGTTCGAGCTCGACGAAGCCGGCCATCATCTGGCGGATGGCCGTCTCGATGCGGGCATCGCAGACGATGGTGGCATCGCCCATGCCCTGGAAGCGGCGCTGGGAGCAGAAGTAGGCGAGCCCGCCGACGTGGTCCATGTGGCCGTGGGAGATCGCGGCGTATTTGGCGGGGAGCATCGCGCGGGGGCACTCGCCGAGATCGAAGACGATGTCGAGCTCGGGGATCGCGACGGACGTGGTCTCGCCGGCGACGGAGACGCCCTGGATGCGGAAGGGTGGAACGTACAGGAAACCGAGTGAGCCCTCACGAGGAGGCGGCTTGGGGAGCATCGATGAACCTCCATCGGCAGGGCGTTTGGCCCGGCCTGGACTGTTGTCGATCGATGGTAGGACGCGCCGGCACCCTTCAGACGCTTGAGACAGATTCTCATTCGACTGCGGGGTCGTGACGGCGCATCATCACGGTGCTTGAACAAGGGATCAGAGAGTTCGGCGTCTGGTGTGTTCTCGCCTCGGGGCGAGCTGCGCGGGGCGATTCTTGCGGGCGTGCTGCTGGCGATCGGGTGGGTCCTGGGCGCGGTGTCGGACGGGGTGTGGGCGTCGGCTCCTGTGTGGGCGTCGCTGGGGATCGGGCTGGTGTATGGCGGGCGTGCGGCGTTTGACGCGCTGCGTTCGGGCGCGTTCAACATCGATGTGCTGATGGTGCTCGGCGCGGTGTTCGCGGCGATCGTCGGGCATCCGGACGAGGGCGCGCTGCTGCTCTTTCTGTTTGTGCTTGCCGGCGCGCTCGAGGAGCTGGCGATGCAGCGCACCGAGCGCGAGGTGCGGGCCCTCTCGGCGTTGATGCCGACCCAGGCGATTGTGTGGCGCGGGGGCGAGTGGTTGGAGGCGGAGCCGGAGACGCTGGAGATCGGCGAGCGGGTGAAGGTGCGACCGGGTGAGCGGGTGCCCGCCGATGCGCGGGTCGTGCTCGGCTCGACGAGCATGGACCAGGCGACGCTGACGGGGGAGAGTGTGCCGCGTGAGGTCGGTGTCGGGGAGACGATCTACGCGGGGACGATCAACGTCGAGAACCCGATCGAGTGCGAGGTGGTGCGTCGTGCGTCGGAGTCGAGCGTGCAGAAGGTGCTCGACCTTGTGCTGACAGCGCGGGAGCAGCGCGAGCCGGTGCAGCGTGCGATCGACAGGATCAGCGAGCCGTACGCGGTGGGTGTGACGGTCGTGTCGGTTGTGGTGGCGGTGGTGTGGATGCTCGTGCTCGGGCGCGACTGGCGCGACGCGTCGTACACGGCGATCACGTTCCTGATCGTGTGCTCGCCGTGTGCGCTCGTGATCGCGACGCCGACGGCAACGCTCGCGGCGATTGCGCGGGGCGCGTCGAGCGGCGTGCTCTTCAAGGGGGGGCAGACGATCGAGAGGTTGGCGCGGGTGCGGGCGGTCTGCTTCGACAAGACGGGGACGCTGACGGTGGGTCGCCCCCGGCTTGAGGCGGTGATGCCGGTCGGCTGGTCGGATCCGGACGCGCTGCTCGCGGTGGCGAGCGCGCTGGAGCAGGAGAGCACGCACCCGATCGCGGCCGCGGTTCGCGACGGCGCGGCGGCGCGGGGCGTTGCGAGCGCGACGCTCGAATCGGTGACGCACGAGGCCGGGCGCGGCATGGCGGGCATGGTGGGCGGCGTGCGTGTGCGCCTCGGCAGTTATCCGCACACGGAGGAGATCATCCCCGTCTGTCTGCGGGCCAACACCCGCGAGACGCTGGAGCGGATCCGCAGCCACGGGCGCATCGGCATCGTTGTCGCGGGCGAGGGCGCGGAGGGTGTGGAGCGGACAGCGGCTCCGGAGCATGCCGGCGGCGCGGCGGTGCTCGTGCTGCGCGACGCGGTTCGGCCGGGTGCCAAGCGGCTGGTCGCGCATCTGCACGAGATGGGCGTGCGCCCCGTGAAGATGCTGACCGGCGACAATCGCACGACCGCCTCGTTCGTGGCGAAGGAGCTGGGGCTGGATGAGTTTGAGGCGGAGCTGATGCCCGCGGACAAGCTCCGGCTTGTGCACGAGATCAAGGAACGGCTGGCGCGTGAGGGGAATGAGCGAGCGGGCCGGCGAGCGGGCCGGCGCGGGGGTGTGGCGGTGATCGGGGATGGGGTGAATGACGCGCCCGCGCTCGCGGCGGCGGATGTCTCCGTGGCGATCGGATCGATCGGGTCGGACGCGGCGCTTGAGACGGCGGACATCGTGCTGTTGAACGACGATCTCTCGGCTGTGGGGTGGGCGATCGAGTTGGCGCGTCGGGCGCGCCGGACGGTTGCGGTGAATCTGGTGTTTGCGCTCTTGGTGATTGTGGCGATGGGTGTGGCGACGCTGGTGGGGTCGGCGATCGGTCGGCGTGTGCCGCTCGGGATCGGCGTCTTGGCGCACGAGGGGGGGACGCTGCTGGTTGTGGCGAACTCGCTGCGCCTGTTGATCGGTCCGGCTTTCAGGGCGGGCAGGGCTTCTGAGCCGCGGGCGGAGACGGAGTATTCGAGCACGACGGCCGCCGCCTGAATGGGGACAGAGAAGAGGAGTTTCGGGTCGCTTATGCTATCTGGCCTGAAGAGGTCGTCCATGTGGACGCGAGGGTGGGGGCGGAACGAGGGTCTTTGATGTTCTCACAGACAACCGAGTACGCGCTGCGTGCGATGGCGCTTCTGGCGTACTACCCGGACCAGTTGGTGCCGACACCGACGCTCGCGGAGGAGACCAAGGTTCCTCCCACGTATCTTGCGAAGGTGCTCCAGCAGTTGTCGGGCGCGGATCTGATCACCGGTCGGCGGGGCGTCGGGGGCGGGTACAAACTCAACAGGGCGCCCGAGCAGATCAATCTGTTGGATGTGATCAACGCGGTTGCGCCGATCAGGCGGATCACGACGTGCCCGCTCGGGCTCGCCGATCACGGATCGAATCTGTGCCCGCTGCATCGTCGGATGGACAACGCGGCGAAGGTGATCATCGAGTTGTTCGAGGGCGTGACGCTGGCGGATCTGGTGAACCAGCGTGAGGGGTCGCGTCCGCTGTGCGACAAGGCCAAGGCCGCGAAACTCACGGTTTCGATCTCGAAGAAGTGAGCGCGGATTCGACCTGAACGGCGCGGATCTTACTTGGTCGGGTCGGCCGCGCCGGGCTGTGTGGATTGGGCGTGGAGGCGTGCGGCCTCGTCGATGATGGCGTCGAGCACGACTTCGTCGCCGACGATCCAGCGCGGGACCTTGCGGCCGTTCAGGGTGATGGTGGGGAGCGACTGGACGCCGACGCGCTGCGCGCCGCGGATGTCCTGGTCGAGCGCGGCCTGGACGGAGCGGCCCCGGTATGTGTCCATGAACTTCTGGAGGTCGAAGCCGTGCTCGTCGGCGAGCGTCATGGCTTCGGCGACGATCTTCTGCTCGTTGAGATCGGACTGGTTCGCGAGGAGCCAGTCGTGCATGTGCCAGTAACCCGCTTCGCCCGCGAGTTCGCCGGCGGTTTCTGCGGCTCTGGAGGCGGCGCACGAGAAGGGGAAGGTGACCTGCTGCACGTACGGGTTGCACGTGCGATTCACGGGGTAGTGCCGGAAGGTGTACCGCAGGTCGGCGCGCGACGCGATGATCTGGCGGATCGCGGCATCGGCGCGGGCGGTGAACGGCTCTGAGTAGTCGCCCCACATCGAGAGGCGCAGGGGCGCGTCCTCGGGGCCGACCGACCAGGCGCGGTCGTCGACCGGATCGTTCATGGGGCGGACCGCGAGCCAGTCTTCAACGATCTTGCGGCGCATGCCCGGGGGCTGATCTGAGGCGGCGGTCGCGGGCGCGGGGTTGGAGGCGAGCAGGGCCTCGACGGCGCGCATCAGCGCGCCCTGGTTGATGACGCCCCGGAACTCGACACCGTTGATGAAGACCGTCGGCGTGTACTGCACGCCGAGCGCCATGCCCTCTTCCACGTCGCCGGAGACGAGCGCGGAGGTCGCGGGGTCGTTCATCGCGGCGGTGAAGCGGGCGGGATCGATGCCGAGGTTCAGCACCCTGGCCGAGAGTTCCTGGTCTGTGAAGACGCCGTTGACGGAGAAGACCCACTGGTGCATGAGCCAGAAGGCATCGTTGCCGCCCGCGATGCCGGCGGCTTCGGTGGCGCGTGCGGCGCGGCACGCGTTGGGGTGCTTGTTGTTTCCGGCGGGCATGTAGCGGTTGCAGTCGGTGCTGAAGGGGAAGTGCTTGGCCGAGAGCGAGACCTCGGGGTACTTGGCGAGGATGTCGAGCGCCTGCTTCTCCATGCCCTTGCACTCGGGGCACTGGTAATCGCTGAAGATGACGATGCGCACCGGCGCGACCTCGGGACCGAGCCGGTAGCGACCCGTGAACGCGCGGGGCGTGGGCTGAGGGGTCGGTTGCGAAGTAGGTTGGGCAGTCTCTGCGGCGGCGATCGGCTCGGGGTCGGTCTCTGGCGATGCGCCGGCGTTGGTCGCGGGATCTGTTGTCTGCTGCGGCTGTGCCTGTGAGCGGGCGATCGCTTCGCGTGTGGAGTCTCGCAGTTCCTGCTCGGCCTTGTCGCGGGCGCGCGATCTGGAATTGGCCTCGGCGAGGCCGAGCGCACCCATCAGCACGAGGAAGGTCGCGAGCGCGGAGACGAGGCCCGCGCCCTTTCGCGCGCCGGCGCGGGGCGTGGTTTCGAGGACGAGAAGGAACGCGAAGTTGGCGGCGTGCGACGCGATGCAATAGGGGCAGAGGATCTTCTCGGTGAAGGAGACCACGATGAATCCGAGCGAGGCGAGCACGCCTAGTCGGGCGATCCAGCGAGCGACGGGGCCGGGATTGGCGCGTGAGACGATGTAGCCGACGAGGACGGCGGTGAAGTAAGCGAGCCCGAGGGAAGAGGTCGGGAGGCCGAGCGGGGGGATCGATCCGAAGACGCTGCGTGCCGCGGCCCCGCATCCCCCGGCCGGACCGCATCCGGGGAGCCCGATCGAGCCGAAGTGCTCGAGCACGAGGGCGGCGGATGAGCCCGCGGCCACCAGCAGCAGCAGCGAGCCGATGATCAGTCGCGGGAGCAGAGCGCGAGCGCCGGCGTGTATCCGGGGCTCGGGCTTCTGTGCTGATTGGCTGGTGTTCAACGGTGTGCTCCGAGGCGCGGATCGTCGTGAGCCGCGTTGATTGTACGTTTGGGGCTTCCGAGGGTTGGGGGCGAAGGTCTCTGATCGGGCGTGATCGTCCGAGAACGCGCGAGAATCGTGCTTTTGTCGCGCGTCACCTTTCTGTAGGATGGGTGGGTGCGAGTCGAATCGCGGTGTGAGGACCGCATCGGCGCGCAGGATGCGGATACAGGAGCGTGAGACATGAGAATCGTGCGCACGTCTGCTTTGGCGCTGGTTTCCGGCGCGGTGGTTGGTTGCCTGGGATTTGGAGCGTACGGGCAGCAGCCGACCGAGGCGGACGCGAAGCGCCGGCCGGTGCCGGTGACGATCCACGCGCCGAAGGTCGAGTTCCGCCCGATGTCGGGGACGGGGGTTGAGGTTGAGGCGCCCGGTGATGGGATGTCCCGCAGTTGTGCCACGGTCTCGTCGCACACCGACGCGAACTTTGCCGGCGGCTCGTATGTCGTGCAGGCGGGGTTCGCGGAGATGGAGATCGCGGCTTCCGAGTATGTGATTCCCGCGAGCGCGTTCCCCATCAAGATCGATCTCTGCGAGTTCATCATCGCGCAGTCAGCGGCGATCGTGCCGACGACGACGAAATGGACGGTGATGGTGTGGCAGGGGCCGCCGAACACGGGCACGCTGGTGGCGTCGTACTCATCGGACGACATCGTGCTCCCGCATCTTCGCATGTCGGCCGGCACCAACGCGACGAACGTGCAGTTTCTGATCGATCCGGGTGATCCCGAGCAGATCATCATCAATGCGAACCCGTCGAACTCGTTCACGATCGGCTTTCGGATCGACGATCACAACAACCAGACCGCTGATCCGTGCTTCACCGCGCCACCCTCGAACCAGAACGCGTTTCCGACGACGGACGTTTCGGGGCTGGCCCAGCCGACGCGGAACTGGTTGTTCGGCGTGAACTGCGGGCCGTTCGGGTGTCCATCCAACGGCGGGTGGGCTCGGTTCAGTACGCTGGCGTCTTTCTGCCGCCCGAGCGGCGACTGGGTCATGCGCGCGACCTGGACATCGCTCTCGTGCACGCCCGGTGTCGGCGCGTGCTGTCTGCCCGATGGGTCGTGCGTGATCGCGACGACGACGGACTGCTCCAACGCCAACGGCATCTACAAGGGCGACGGCTCGACGTGCGCGACGGCGGGATGCACCGCGGCCTCGCAGGCCTGCTGCTTCCCGGCCACCGGCGGGTGCCTGAATCTCTCGCCGTCGGATTGCACCACGGCGGGCGGCGTGCCGGGGGGCGTCGGCACGGCGTGCGCCACGTTCACGTGCTTCCCCAAGGGCGCGTGCTGCCTGCCGGATGGATCGTGCATCGACAATATCTCGCCGACGGATTGCGGATCGCTCAGCGGTACGTATCAGGGGAACAACACCTCGTGCGGCTCCGTGAACTGTCCGCCGCCGACGGGCGCGTGCTGCTTCCCGAACGGCTCGTGTCTTGTGCTGACGCAGAGCGACTGCGGCACGGCGGGTGGTTCGTGGGCGGGCATCGCGACGACGTGTGCCGACGGGAACGGGAACGGAACCGCGGATGCGTGCGAGTCGGACTGCCGCGCCGACGTGAACGGGGACGGCGAGCTGGACATCCTCGACTTCCTGGATTTCTTTGATTCGTTCGGCGAGTGCAGCGGGCTGCCCGGTCCGTGCGCGGGCGGGAGCGGTGTGGATGCGGACTACAACGAGGATCAGTTTGTTGACATCCTCGACCTCTTGGACTTCATGGACGATTTCGGCAGGGGGTGCTGAGGAGTGTGATTCGGCCGCGAGGGTGGAGCATGGACGACCCCACTGCGGAGACGGATGGCGCGATGAATCGGAGTTGATCGCGCGGCGTTGCTCGTGAGCGATTGGCTTGTCAGGGGGTCGTGATGCGCGGATCGAAGTTGGCGGGTCTGCTTGCTTGTGTGCTTGGCCTGGTCTTGGGCACAGTGTTGGGCGTGCCGCCGGCGAGGGCGAGCGATGACTGCGAGCCGGGGTGGAGCGCGCTCGTGGGGCCGAGCATCGCGGGCATGGATGACACGGTGAATGTGATGACCGTCTTCGACGACGGCTCTGGTCCGGCCTTGTACGCAGCCGGCGTGTTCACGACAGCGGGGGGCGTGACGGTCAATCGCATCGCCAAGTGGAACGGCAGCGCGTGGTCCGCTCTCTCAGGCCCGAGCGACATCGGGTTCGACGGCATCGTGCGAGCGATGACCGTCTTCAATGACGGCTCCGGTCCGGCCCTGTACGTCGGCGGCTCGTTCATCACGGCGGGCGGCGTGACGGTGAACCGCATCGCCAAGTGGAACGGCAGCGTGTGGTCGGCCTTGAGTGGACCGAGCGGCGTGGGCGCCAGTTCGGACGTCTACTCCCTCACGACGTTCAATGACGGCTCCGGCTCGGCTCTGTATGCCTCGGGTTTGTTCGTGACGGCGGGGGGCGTGACGGTCAATCGAGTGGCCAAGTGGAATGGCAGCGCGTGGTCGGCCTTGAGCGGACCGGGCGGGATCGGCGCGGATCAGTTTGTCTCTGCGATCGGGGTCTTTGATGATGGATCCGGACCGGCGCTCTACGCAGGTGGCAATCTCACCTCTGCGGGCGGCGTGCCGGTCAATCGCATCGCCAAGTGGAACGGCAGCGCGTGGTCCGCCCTGCCATTTCCGGGCGATCTGGGTGTGAATGGGCAGATCCTGGCCATGACAGTGTTCAATGACGGCTCGGGTCCTGCTCTCTATGTGGGCGGCTCATTCACGACGGCGGGTGGCGTGACGGCCAATCAGATTGCGCGCTGGAACGGCAGCGCCTGGTCGGCCTTGAGTGGACCGAGCGGCGTCGGCGTCAACAACTTCGTTCGCGCGTTGGCCGTGCACGACGACGGTTCCGGTCCGGCCCTCTTCGTCGGCGGCTTCTTCAACACTGCGGGCGGCGTGACGGTGAACCGCATCGCGAAGTGGAACGGCAGCGCGTGGTCTGCGGTGTCTGCTCCGGGGGGCGTGGGCGTGAATGCCAACGTTCTGGGCATGACGGTATTCAACGATGGCTCTGGTCCGGCGTTGTTCGCCGGGGGCACGTTCGCGGCGGCGGGCGGTGTGACGGTGAACCGCGTCGCCAAGTGGGATGGCAGCGACTGGTCTGCGCTGGCGAACCAGAGCCCTGTGGGGATGAACGCCTTGGTCTTTGATATGGCCGCGTTCAACGTCGGTTCCGGTCCGGCCCTGTATGCCGGGGGCGCGTTTACCACGGCTGGCGGCGTGACGGTGAACCGCGTCGCGAGATGGAACGGCAGCGCGTGGTCGGCGTTGACAAGTCCGGGTGATGTCGGCGTGAGTGGCGCGGTCTTCAGCGTTGAAGCGTTCAACGACGGCAGCGGCCCCGGGCTGTACGCGGGCGGTTCGTTCATCACGGCCGGCGGCGTGACGGTCAATCGCATCGCCAAGTGGAACGGCAGCGCGTGGTCGGCGCTGACCGGGCCCGGCGATGTCGGCTTGAACAATTCCGTTCTCAAGATGAAAGTCTTAGACGACGGTTCGGGCCCCGCTCTCTACGTTGGCGGCTCGTTCATCACGGCGGGGGGCGTGACGGTCAATCGCATCGCCAGGTGGAACGGCAGCGCGTGGTCGGCGTTGGCCGGTCCGGGCGCAGTCGGCGTGAGCGGCCCCGTTCGAGCTATGGCGGTGTACAACGACGGATCAGGTCCGGCGTTGTATGTCGGGGGCGACTTTCTTTCTGCGGGAGGCGTGTTGGCCGACTTTATCGCGCGCTGGAACGGCAGTGCGTGGTCGCCGGTCGGAGGGGGGACCAACGCCAGAGTGAACGCGCTGGCGGTGTTCGACGACGGATCTGGCCCGGCGTTGTATGCCGCGGGAGAGTTCACCGAGGCGGGCTTCCGCTCGATCAACCGGGTTGCGCGCTGGGATGGCGTCGAGTGGACGGCTTTGGGAGGCCCGCCTTTCAATGGCGTGAACAACGCCGCAACAACTCTGCGGGTCTTTGACGATGGCACCGGACCCGCGCTGTACGTGGGCGGCGTGTTCACCACGGCGGGCGGCGTGACGGTGAACCGCATCGCCAAGTGGAACGGCAGCAGTTGGTCGCCGCTGTCCGGACCAGGTGCAGTCGGCATGAGTTTCGGGGTCTACTCGCTCTGTGAGTTTGATGATGGAGGTGGCTCGGACCTCTACGCCGGAGGCGATTTCGTTCAGTCGGGTGGCGTTGTGTCCAACGGGATCGCCAGGTGGGAGGTGTGCTCGCCTCCGCCGCCGGACTGTCCGGCCGATGTGAACGGCGATGGCGATCTGGACGTGCTGGACTTCCTCGACTTCCTCGACTCGTTCGGCACGTGCGGCGGGTTGCCCGGCCCGTGCGCGGGCGGGAGCGGCGTGGATGCGGATTACAACGGGGACACGATCGTGGATGTGCTGGACTTCCTCGACTTCCTCGATGCGTTCGGGACGGGGTGTTGAAGTCGGATAGCCCGAGATATGCAACCAGATCTTGCTGACCGGCCACGGGGACCTCCTGTGGCCGGTTGTCTCTGCGCCCTCGGTGGTGGTGGGAGGGCTGAAATTGTCAGAAAGCGATTGCCCGCGTCGCGAACCGTTCTCGCATGGAGATGTGTCGTCGGCGTCCGCGTGGGCGTCGGCGGCGGGGCCTGGCGTCCTGCACGCCCATGCCGGAGCGTCGAACCAAGCGAGGTGTGAGATGTGTGCGATGCGTGATCTTCGCGAGCGGGCATTATCGGGCGTCGGGTCGCTGAGCCGCGCGGGTGCGGTGGCGATGGCGGCGGGGCTGGCGTGGGCGGGCGGGGCGATGGCCCAGCCGGGCGGCGCGCCCATCACGTTCTGGACCACACCGACGAGCGGGAGTTGGTTCGACTTTGCGCGCTGGAGCACGGGCGTGCCGAGTTCGACGACGACCGCGCACATGAGCGGGGTCGGGGCGTATCTGGTCGAGGTTGTGAGCGCGGATGCGCACTGCCACCACCTGAGCATCGGCAACGCGGGCACGACGCTCGGGGTGCGCGCCGTGGGCGCGAACGGCTTCGTCACGGTGTATGGAACACAGATCGAGAACGCCGGAACGATCTCGATCGGCGGACCCTCCAACACGGCATCGGCGCTGCTGAGGATCGCAACCAACTGCACCGTGAACGGACCGGGCGAGATCGTGATGGATGGTGCGGCGGGCGTTGCCGAGATCAACGGGCTCTTCGGTGCGCCGTACCTGCTGGTGCAGAACGCGGGGCACATGATCCGTGGAAGCGGACGCATCACGAGCCCGTTCCAGAATGAGGGGCTGGTTCATGCTGACATGCCCGGACGGGAGCTGGCGCTCGCCTCGTGGGGAAAGACGAACAACGGACAGATGCGGGCGAGCGGCGGGGGCGCCCTTCGCATCGCGATCAACACGGGCAGCTTCACGCAGGGCCCGTCGGGCGAGATCGTCGTTGAGGACGGTTCGCGCCTCTCGCTCCAAGGCGCCGGCGATGGTCTCATCGGCGGCTCGATCCGCACCGAGGGAACCGGGTTCGTCCAGATCGAGTCCCAGGGCGTGCCGCTCAACGGCGTCGCGTTCGAGGGGGAGATGCGGTTCGTTTCCAACAACGGCGTCCACATCGGGAACGCCGGCATCACGAACAACGGACTCATCAACCTCGGTGCGCAGGGCTTCTTCGCCTCGACCGCGGGCGGCAGCGCGACGGTGCTCGGGAACGGCCGCCTGCAACTCGAGGGGGGACAGCTCGGCAGGTTCCTCGACGGATTCTCGTACACGATCGTGAACGGAGCGGACCACGCCATCGGCGGCATCGGCAACCTCCAGGCCGCCATCATCAACCACGGCACCATCAGCGCCGACCGCAACGGGCTGACGACCGGGCCGAGCGAGCTTGTCTTTCAGCAAGCCCCGAAGACCAACCACGGACTCATCGAGGCCACCGGCACCGGCGTGGCGCTGTTCAGCAGCGTCGCTCTCACACAGTCGGGCACCGGCGTTCTTCACGCGGGCGGCGGCTCGGCGGTCGCGCTCAACAACTCGACGATCACCGGCGGAACACTCACCACCGGCGGCACGGGAGTGATCGTCTCGGAGGGAACAGCCAACACCCTCGCCAACCTCGCCCTCGCGGCGGATGCGAGGGTCCTCGTTCCCTGCTCCGGCACCACCACGCTCGTCGGCTCCATCACCAACGACGGCACCATCACCATTGATAACTCGGGGTGCGGCCCCTCCTTCGCCACGCTCCGCACCACCACGGGCGCGACCGTCGGAGGCGAGGGAGAGATCTACCTCAAACGCAATCCAACGAACGCCTCGGCGACGCTCCAGGGCGGCGCGACAAGTGGTGCGGCGTTCGTGCTCAGCGGCAACCAGCGACTCACCGGCGCGGGGCGCGTCTCCGGCTTTGTCACGATCTCCGGGATCATCGATCCTGACTCGCCCCCCGGCGTCGGATCTCCCGCGGGCTCGGAGGCGGGCACACTCGAAGTCCTCGCCGGGTCGGTGCTCACCATGAGCGGCGCGACGCGGACGCGCATCGACATCCTCGGCGCATCGACATTCGATCGCATCAGCGGCGCGGGGTCGGTCGTCCTCGACGGGACTCTTCGGGTGGACCTCACGGCGTACACGCCCGCGAATCTTCAGACGTTCGATCTTGTGCTCGGGCCTTCGGTCTCCGGCGCGTTCGACGCGGTCGTCTTTGATTCGCCGTATCAGGTGGGCGGGCGCGTCGAGGTGTCGGCCAATCGGGCGCGGCTGATCATCTGCTCAGGCGATGTCACCGGAGATGGACTGGTTGACATTCTCGACTTCCTCGACTTCATGCAGGCGTTCGGCGAGTGCCAGGGGCGGCCCGCGCCGTGCGGGAGCACGCTCAACGCCGACTTCAATGGGGACACCATCGTGGACATCGTGGACTTCCTTGAGTTCATCGACGTCTTCAGTTACGGCTGCTGAACACCAACCACGAACGTTGATGCAGCGAGGGGACTTCGTACGCGTCGCCTCATGATCCTGAACATCGCGCTTGGTGGGAGCGGACCGATCCGGCTGGATCGGTCCGTTCTGCTTCCGGGTGTAGGGCCATGCACACCAAGATCAAGTCAGCGTCCGCGCGTGCCCTCGTCCTGTGTGACGGAGCGACGGTCGACATCGTGCCTGTCTCGGCAGCCGACCTCCGCGCAGACACCGCTCCGGACATTGTTGACTTCCTCATGTTCATCGATGCGCCTGGGCAAGGATGTTTGAGCGAGAGGCAACACAAGAGACACATCAGCAAGAGATCACACGCCGCAGACGGTGGCGGGAAGTGTGTGTCCGCCGCCCGTTCAGGATGCGAACAAGTGAATTGTACGGCGTTTCTGTTGCTGTGAACCACTCGTTCAGGTAGTGTGTGCGTACTCAGTGAAAGGGGAGCGACCATGAAGAACGACGGGTTTCTTGCGCTTGTCGGAGTGGCGATCGCGGCGGGGCTTGCGGGAGCGAGCGAACCCCAGACCACCTCCAACTTCCTCGACATTCCCGGGGCGTTCTTCCTCGACATCGACAACGAGAGTTCCAGTACTCCTTTCGGCCCGTTCATCGTTGTTCTGGGGTCAGAGACGGTTGTCGTCACGAGCAGCATCGGCAGCGGCGGATCTCCCGATATCTACGGCTTCTTCACCGCGCCGGTCTCGTGGGTGCTGGCGCGCGACGAGGAAGCGGACCCCGGCAACCGCAACGGTTACTACCGCACCATCACATCCAACCTCTACACCATTCTGGATTTCAGCACTCCACTCACCGGATTCGGCGCGACCTTCGCTATCCGCAGCCATGTTGGTTCGTCGCCCGCTCACCTGCCCGACACCATCTATGCCTACGACGGGCCGGGCGCCACCGGCAACATGATCGCATCGATCACGACTGCTGAAGCGTCCGAGATCCAGGCCAAGTACATCTTCGACTTCGTCGGCGTGTATGTGGATGGCCCCCCCGTGATTCGATCGGTGATCCTCGCGGGCGGTCCACTGGGAGAGGCATCCGAGATTCAGATCACAGGCATCGCGCTGGCGATCGCGACGGGCGAGCCACCGTGCGCGTCGGATGTGAACGGCGACACGGAGTCCGACATCCTCGACTTCCTCGACTACTTCGATTCCTTCGGCACGTGCGATGGCCTCCCCGCGCCGTGCTCGGGTTCGAGCGGCGTGGACGCGGATTTCAACGGGGACACGATCGTGGACATCCTTGATCTGCTGGAGTTCTTCGACGCGTTCGGGATCGGCTGCGACTGAGAGCGCTCGTGTGCTGGCGTGCTCGGCGCCATCAGTTCGCACCGAACGAGTACGAGCCCGACCCAATCTCCAGCACCGCGTGCTCGCGATCGGCGCGCATCACGCGGATGGACTCGGCTCCGTCGATGGCGAGGCCCCCCTCGCGAAGCCCGGCGATGCCGCCCGGGCCGAGGGCCACGCGGACCTCGGCGGTGGTGTTCGCGGGAATGGTCACGTCCATCGCCCATCCATCGCCGGTCTTTCGCCACGCGCACGCGATCACTCCTCGCATCGAACGATGGCTCGCGCGTGTCCACTCGATTCCTGCTGCTGCGCCCTCGCGCATCGCGGGCGCGATCACGAGCCGCGCGTGCCCGGGGAAAGCGCGATCTCGTCCGATGCCTGCCATGCGCTCGAACATCCATGACCCGCACGAGCCGAGCGCGTAGTGGTTGAACGAGTTCATTGAGATGTCCGGGTGTGGACCTGTTTCCGGCGTCCACCCGTTCCATCGCTCCCAGATGGTTGTGGCGCCGTGCTTCACGGAGAAGAGCCATGATGGAAAGGCGTCTTGCAGCAGGAGGCGATAGGCCACATCGTCGCGTCCGACGGTGGTGAGGACGTGCAGGAGGTGGCTCACGCCGACGAAGCCCGTCGAGATACGGTTGCCGCGCCGCTCGATATCCGCCACCAGCCGTTGTGCCGCGAGGGCTGTCGCGTCCTCATCCAGCAGACCGAACGCGATCGCCAGCGCGTACGCGCTCTGCGTCTGGCCGTGGATGGTGCCGTCGCTCGCGACATACTTCTCGTTGAACGCCGCGCGAATGCGGCGGAACAGGTCCTCGTGCCTCTTCGCCTCCGCGTTCCGTCCCAGCACGTGGAGCGAGCGGGCAGTGAGATCCGCGGCGTGCGCGAAGTACGCCGTGCCGATCAGGTCTTTCGGCGTGTCGGCGTCGATGGAGAGCCAGTCGCCGTAGTCGTTGCCGCGTGCTTTGTCGCGGATCAGCCCCGTGCTGTTCCGTTCGCACCATGCGACCCACGCCATCATCGAATCGATCGACCGTTCCAGCATCCGCTCGTCGCCGTAGGTCTCATACACAAGCCAGGGGACGATCGCGCCGGCATCGCCCCACGCGGGCGTTCCGTAGTTCAGCCCGAACATCACGGGCGCGACATCGGAGTGTGCCCCGTCGTCACGCTGCGCATCGATCACATCCACCATCCACTTGGTGAAGAACCCCGCCACATCGGCGTTCATCGCGGCGGTCGGCACGAAGACCTGGGTGTCGGCCATCCACCCCATGCGCTCGTCGCGTTGCGGACAATCCGTCGGGATGTCGATGTAGTTCCCCCGCATCCCCCACACGATGTTCTGCTGCAGCTTGTTCAGGCGGTCGTCCGAGCACTCGAAGGCGCCCGCGACGGGCATGTCGGAAGAGAGCACGATGCCGGTGACCATCGACGACTCGGGCGTGGTACCCGGGGCGAGGCCGGTGATCTCGACGTATCGGAAGCCGTGGAATGTGAAGGCGGGCTGGAACGTCTCGCCACCGGGAGCGCCGGAGCACGTGTAGACATCGATCGAGTCCGCGGCACGCAGGTTCGCGGTGTAGAGCGTGCCGTCGGGATTGATCATCTCGCCGTGACGGATCGTCAGACGCGTTCCGGCCGGCTGTGTGAGGCGAAGGCGCACGACGCCGACCATGTTCTGGCCGAGATCGAAGAGGAACGCGCCGGGCATGGGCTCGGCGACCGACAACGCGGGAAGCGTCTCGATGATGCGCACCGGCTCGGAGACCTGCGGCTCGAGGTTCCGAGATTCGCTACGCGTTGCAGCGTGCGTCCATGCGGAATCATCGAAACCGGCGTTCTTCCATCCGCTCACTTCGCGCCGCGCGTCGAACCATTCGCCCTTCAAGAGGTCCGCCATCAGGCGAGGGCCGGCGTGGCGCTTCCATGTCTCGTCGGTCACGATCCGCTCGACGCGCCCGTCGGCGTAGGTGATCTCCAGCTGTGCCAGAAGAGCGGGCGATGGTCCGTAGAACTGGTACGCGCCGAACAGGCCCGCGTGACCCGCGAACCACCCCGGCCCGACCTCAGCGCTGATCGCGTTCGCACCGGACTCCAGCATGTGGGTGACATCGAACACCTGGTAGCGGACGCGCTTGCGATAATCTGTCCAGCCCGGCGCGAGATGCATGTCTCCTACGCGCTCCCCGTTGATGAACGCCTCGTAGACGCCGAGGGCGGTGATATACAGTCGCGCATCCGTGATCTCACCCCGGACCTCAAACCCCTTCCGCAGCAGCGGCAGCGGCGCGCCCGGCAGGATCACGCGGGCGTTCTCGGCGATCGTCGCGACCCGCGCCTCCCCATCGCACGCGTACTCGACCCGGAGCGCCTTGCGGACGTTCCGCGCCGGATCGCCCCCGAGCACCTCGTTCGTCGCACGCATCGACGCGCCCTCGGATGCGTAGCGAGCGAGCACAACATCTGTCACGTCGCGCTCGACACGTTCGCCCGCGTGGCCGTCGATTGTGTGGTACACGGCGCGTGTAATCCGAACCCCCACCTCGTCGGGGCCCGCATCGATCCACGCCGCATGCCAGTCCGCGGGCGAGAGCAGCCCCATCGCCCATGTGCCGGGCGTGCTCCACGCGCCGGGATTGCCGTCCTTGTCCCATGAGAGCACCTTCCACCAGCATCGCTCGCGCGAGCGGAGGGGGCGTCCCCCGTACTCGATGTGTGAGGTCTGGCCTGACTCGATCTTGTCGCTGTCCCAGAGATCTCCCTCGTTGCGAGCGAGCACCTCCGGACTCGACGCGACGATCACCCGATACGCGGTCTGGCGTTCGCCCCGTCGGTCGGACTCGACGATCCACGACAGTCGGGGGGACTTCTCGCCCACGCCGAGCGGATCTGTCAGGTACTCGCAGCGCAGGTGCGCGGCGCGGAGCGTGCCGGGCTCGATGTGTGCCGCACTGACGGACTCGGCGTGCGCCGTGGTCAGCAGCAACACAGCGACGATGAGTGCCCGGCCGACGAGTGAGGCGCGGGCGTAGAACATGTTCAACATTCGATTGCTCCGCGATGGGTGGCGGCGCCGACAGAAGGACTTATGCGCGCCCGACGCTCCGCAGCGACTCGCGCATCATCACCTCGAAGGTGCCGAGCGTCGCGTCGGAATCCGGCGGATCGGATGGATCGGGTGTGCGTCTGAGGTATGAGCCATCTGCACGCAGGTCCCACGCGTTGCGTCGATCGGCGAACATGACATCCATGATGCGGATGATCCGACGACGCGCCTCGCGATCGTTGACCGGGGTCAAGGCCTCCATGCGTGCGCTGAGGTTCCGGTACATCCAGTCCGCGCTGCCGATGTACCAGTCTCCCGCGAGGGGGTCGGCGGCGGCGTTGGCGAAATGGAAGATGCGTGAGTGCTCAAGGAAGCGGCCGACGACGGAGATCACACGGATGTTCTCGCTCTTGCCGGGGACGCCCGGCTCGAGGCAGCAGAAGCCCCTGACCAGCAGCGTGATCTCGACGCCCGCCCGCGACGCCTCGTAGAGCCGCTTGGCGACGGATCTGTCCTCGAGCGCGTTCATCTTCGCCCAGATCCGCGCGGGCTTGCCGTCGCGGGCGTTCGCCGCCTCGCGGTCGATCATCTCGCAGAGGCGATCGCGCATCGTGAAGGGCGCGACGAGCAGCGCCTTGTAATCGGTGTGGAGGGAGCGCCCGGTGAGGCAATTGAACAGGTCCACGACGTCGCGCGTGATGACCGGATCGCACGTGAGCAGTGAGAGATCGGTGTAGAGGTGGGCGGTCTGCGGGTTGTAGTTGCCCGTGCCGAGGTGCGCGTAGCAGCGCAGGCCGTCCGGCTCCTTCCGCACGACCAGAGAGCACTTGCAGTGCGTCTTGAGGCCGACGACGCCGTACGCGACGTGCACGCCCGCCTTCTCGAGCTGGCGCGCGAAGCGGACGTTCTTCTGCTCGTCGAATCTGGCGCGAAGCTCGACCAGGCACGCGACCTGCTTGCCCTCTTCCGCCGCGCGCACGAGCGAGGAGACGAACGGCGAGTCGCGGCTCGTGCGATAGAGCGTCTGCTTGATCGCCAGGACGTCGGGGTCGCGTGCCGCGGCGGCGATGAAGCGTTCGACCGAGGCCTTGAACGACTCGTACGGATGGTGGAGCAGGATGTCACGCTCGCGGATCGCGGCGAAGATGTCGAGATCATCGCCCGCAAGACGCGGTGGCGTGACGGGGGACCAGGTCGGGTGCTTGAGATCCGGGCGATCCAGCTCGGCGATCGCCCAGAGCGCGGAGTAATCGATCGGCCCGGCACGCTCGTAGACATCCTCAACAGACAGTTCGAGCGCGTTGAGGACGAAGGACATCACCTCCGTCGAGGCCTGCGGCTGCACCTCGATGCGCACCGCGTCGGCGAAGCGGCGCTGGCGCAGCTCCTGCTCGACGCTCCGCAGGAGATCCTCGGTCTCTTCCTCGTCCTGACGCACGGAGACGTTCCGCGTGACGCGGAACGCGGTGACGTGGTTGATGGTCGCGCCGGGAAAGAGGTCCTGCAGGTTGCGGATCACCATCTCGCGGAGCGCGATGAACCGAACCGGGCCGGATGCCGAGCGCGCACCCTCGCCGGGCGCGTCGAAGACCCTCACGAAGAGCGGCAGATTCGAGGGGATCTTCACGCGGGCGAAGACCGGCTCGTCCGCGCCGGGCATCGTCAGGAACACGCCCAGGTTGTTCGAGAGATTCGAGATGAACGGGAATCGGTGTCCGGGGTCAACCGAGAGAGGCGTGAGCACGGGAAAGACGTTTGCGCGGTACCAGCGATCAGCGATAGCGCGATCCTCGGTCGAGAGATCTGCGTACGACAGAACGCGGATCTCTTTCTCGGCGAGAAGCGGGGTCAGATCGTCCTTGTAGCAGCGAGCCATCTGGTCCTGTTGCTCGAGCACGAGCGTGCGGACACGGGCCAGCAGCTCCTGCGGCGTCAAGCCCTCGGGCGTGCGAGCGGTCACGCCCGCTTCCACCTGACGCTTGAGCATCCCGACGCGCTTCATGAAGAACTCGTCGAGGTTCGAGTTGAAGATCGCGAGGAACTTCACACGCTCCAGAAGGGGGACGGACGCGTCGAGCGCCTGGTCGAGCACACGTCGGTTGAACTCAAGCCACGAGATGTCTCGGTTGAAAGGGGCCGACGCCCACCACTCCCCGTCGGCCCACGGGCCGGGGGTGTGTCCCGCTCCGTGCGATGGGACGGGCGTGCCGGGTCTGGAAGATCCGGTCCTGGTCATCGATCCATTCCTCTCTGCTCGTGCGGCACCGATTCGGCGACGTATGTCGCGATGCAGCCCGGCGCTTCGGTGATGCTCACCCGTGCGACAGTGCCACGTCCGTTCATGTGTCCGGCGATCAGTGTGCCGACGCCGAGCGCGATCTGACGAGCCACATGCTCGGCGGTGGGGTTCAGCCCGCGCCCGTCCGGCGCGAAGGGGGACGCATCATTCAGCGATCGATCACGCCACGGGGCGATCGTCTCGGCCAGGGCGCGCTCCACGTCGTGGAAGTCGCACAGGAGGCCATCCTCATCCAGACGATCTCCCGCGACCACAACCGAGACACGCCAGTTGTGGCCGTGGATGGGCTCGCGCACGCCCCTGATCCAGATCGCGTGTGCGGCACAGAACTCGGTCTGAACAGTCAGTTCGTACACGGCCCGGATCATAGGGGAACCGGTACGCAGCCGCCGGACGCGCGCTTCGTACTGGCCATCAGAAAGCCCGGCATCCGAAACGGGTGCCGGGCCTCAGCAGCTTGGGTTGTGACACCGTCGATAGAAAGAGGGTCGCTCAGCACGCACTCCCGAACGCATCGAAGAAGTCGAGGAAGTCGAGGATGTCAACGAAGGTGTCGCCGTTGTAGTCCGCGCTGGTGCCCGTCGAGCCCACGCACGGCGCGGGGAGGCCGTCGCAGGAACCAAAGGCGTCCAAGAAGTCGAGGAAGTCGACGATGTCCACGATGAAGTCGCCGTTGATATCCGAGGGGCAGGAGACGCCGGCGATCACGTCTTGGTTGGTGTACCCGATCTTCCAGACGAAGGGCTGAGGAAGCGCGGGGCCGACGATCCCATCGAACGCCCCCGTCACGAAGGCCGCGCCGGACCCGTCGATGATGGTGTGCTTCGCGAAGACCGCGGGCGTGTAGCCGTCGAGGAGCGAGATCTTGATGGTGCCGCCATTGATCGTGTGGCTGCCGCCGTTGATCCTGTCGAAGGAAGAGGCCGACGCGAGTTCGATATCGAGCACCGAGCCGGGCTCGTGTGTGATCATGGTTCCCGCGTCGGGGATGACGAGCGTGCCGACCGAGAAGCCCGGCGAGATCGTGCCGTGGTTGGTGATGGGGACGGCGATCTGTCCCTGGCCCCTGAGCCGGTTGTCCGGTCCCATGGTGAGTGAGCCGCCCCCGCCGTTGATGATCTGTGAGGCGGTGGTCGGGACGGTCAGGACGATGTCGCCGTCACCGGACATGCTGACCGGGCCGACGATCGAGAGCGTGGTTGTGAACGAGCCGTTGAACTGCGGGTTGACGGCGATGATGCCGTTGTTCTCGATCGCGCCGGAGAGCGTTGCTGCCGTGTTGACGTTGACATCGAAGGGGGCGTCGAGCATGAGGTTGCTGAGATTCTGGGTGCCGCTGACACCGATGAACCGACCCGTGCCCGACGCTTCGAGCGAGCCGCCGGTGAGGGTTGCGCTGGTCATGGTGACGTTGCCGCTATCGGCCAGGACGCTGCCCGAGGCGGACTGCGAGAGCGTGATGCTGTTGATCTGCAACGTGCTGGACGGCCCGGCTTCGATCCGCGCGTTGTTTGTCTTTGCCGAGGTGTTGAGCAGGAGCGACTGCGAGGCGACATTGGCGCGGATAAGGCCCTCGTTGATGAAGGGTGCGGTGATCTGGCCCCAGCCGCGCACCGTCTGGCCCGAGCCGAAGGTGATGATGCCGCCGCCGGAGCTCGTGATCTGTGCGGCACCGGCAGTCGCGTTCAGCACGATCTCGCCGACACCGTCGATCAGTGTGTTGCCGTCCGCCGCGAGCGTGGTGAAGAAGGAGGAGTTGGCCTGCGGGTTGATGGTGAGGATGCCGTTGTTGGTGAGCGATCCGGCGCCGATGATGGCCCCTGTGCTGACATTGATGTCAAACACGCCGTCCAACTCGACATCATTGAGTGTCTGGCTGCCGACGATGCCGACGAACTTGCCGGTGCCTGCTGTGACCAGGCGGCCGCCGGTGATGGTTGCGCTCGACAGGGTGAACGTGCCGTCGTCTGCCTCGCACTCGCCGAGCGCGGTCTGAGTCAGGGTGGTGGAGTTGATGTCGATGGTGCCGCCGTCCGTCGCGCGGATCAACGCGTTGTTGGTCTTGAGATGCGTGTTGAGCGTGATGCGCTGCGCGTTGACATCCGCCTGGATAAGGCCGTTGTTGACGATGGGGGCGGTGATCTGGCCATAGCCGCGGACCGTCTGGTTCGCGCCGAGCGTGAGGGGCTGGCCTCCGACGCCGGTGATCTGTGCCGCGCTGGCAATCGCGTTGAGAACGATCGTCCCCGTTCCGTCGATGTTCACAGCCCCGTCCGCTGCGAGCGTGGTCGTGAACGAGCTGTTCGCCTGCGGGTTGACGGTCACGGTTCCGTTGTTCGTGAAGGTGCCCGGTGACAGGGTCGTAGCGGTATTGACGTTGATGTGATAGTCGCCGTCCAGATCGACGTTGTTCAATGTCTGCGTGCCTGCGACGCCCACGAACAGCCCGCCGTTGGCGGTGACCAGATCGCCCCCGTTGATCGTCGCGCTGTTGAGGGTGACGGTGCCCGCATCGGCAAAGAGCGTGCCCCCGCCGCCCTGGTGGATCGGGATGCTGGAGATTGCCAGCGTCCCGCCGTCGGCGGCCTCCATCAGCGCGTTGTTGGTCTTGGCCTTATTGCCCAGCGTGAGCGTCGTACCGGGAACGTCCGCGCTCACAAGCCCGTTGTTGGTCATCTCGGCGGTGATCTGGCCGAAGCCACGGATGGTGTGGAGCGGCCCATGGGTGAGCGTCGTTCCATCCTGGTTCGTGATCTGCGCTGCGGCGTTGGGCGCGTTGAGCACGACCACGCCCGAGCCATCGATCAGCATGTTGCTGCGGGCCTGGAGGGTGGTAGCGAAGGAAGCGTTCCCCTGCGGATTGATCGTCGTGACGCCCTCGTTCGTGAACGTGGAGCCGCCGATATCGATGATCGAGCTCACGTTCGCGTGCAAATTGCCGAGATTGGTGACACCGTTGAGGATCACGCTGCTGCCGCTCACGTTCGCAACCGCCGCGGCGTCTGAATCGAGCGTGCCTCCGTTGATCGTGCAGTTCAAGAGCTGCACCGATCCACCCGTGTTCGCGTCGATGGCGCCGGTGCCGGTCTGGTTGATCGTGGTGTTGCTGATCGAGAGGACGCCGGAGCCGGTCGCCTGCATGAGGCCGCTGTTGGTCTTGGGTGCGAAGTTCAGCGCGAGCGACTGTCCGCTGACGTTCGCACTGACGGTCCCCTTGTTATCCAGCGTCGCGGAGATCTGCCCGAAGCCGCGGATCGTGTGCGTTGAACCGTTCTCGATCGTTCCGGTGATCTGTGCCGCGCTCGCGGCCGCATTGAGCACGATCGCCCCCGTGCCGGTGACGACGTAGGGACCGCCGACGATCAGCGACGTGCCGAAGCTGCCGTTCCCCTGTGGGTTGACGGTGAGAAGCCCGTTGTTCACCATCGAGCCGCTGAGTTGGAGCAGTGTAGCGACGTTGATGTTGATGTTGCCGCTGGCGTTGTTGTTGATGATGCCATTGATGACGGTGCTGATGGAGTTCACGACGGTGCCGCTGTTGGTCAGCCCGCCCGCACCTGTGAGGGTCGTCGGGCTTCCGACGAGATTGAGCGTCGCGGTCGGCGTCGTGACGTTGATTGCGCTGAGCGTCAGGCCGCCGCCCATGTTCTGCGTCACGGTGTACGTGCCGGGGACGTTCAAGCGAGCGATCTCGCCCGGCGCATCGGGGATGTTGCCGCCCGTCCATTTCGCGGCTTCATTCCAGTTCCCGTTCACCGGGTTCAGCCAGGGAATCGACTGCCCCATCGCGGGCATGGTAACAGCAAGACCGGCAAGAGCGGAGAGTGCGGCGGCGCGACGGATCAACATGACGACCTCCAGACGATCCATGGGGCTCACGCCGCACGAAACAGATGCGCGGGCGCGGGCGCGGATCCTGCGTCTCAATCTACCCCCTCACACGAAGCGGGACAATGTGAATTCCACGTCGCGGCATACGCCGATCGGCGTATGCCTACCCCCCCAGAAGCCAACCGCGCCCCCCTCTTTCTCAGCACCCGCTGCCGAACGCATCGAAGAAGTCGAGGAAATCGAGGATGTCAACGAAGGTGTCGCCGTTGTAGTCCGCGCTGATGCCCGTAGAGCCCTCGCACGGCGCGGGGAGTCCATCGCAGGAGCCGAAGGCGTCGAGGAAATCGAGGAAATCGACGATGTCCACGATGAAGTCGGAGTTGACATCCGATGGGCATGATGCGCCGACAACCACCTTGTTCCCATCAACACCGACGCGCCAGATCCACGGCTCGGGGAGCGCGGGACCATTGACGGAGGCGAATCCTCCGGCGATGCCCGAGGTCCCGTCGATGACGGCGTGCTTGGCGAAGAGCGCGGGCACATAGTCGCCCACGAGCGACACGTTCACCGTGCCGCCGTTGATGGTGTGGCTGCCTCCGTTGACCTTGTCGAACGACGAAGCAGAAGCCAGTTCGACGTCGAGAACCGAGGTCGGTTGCCAGGTCAGCGCGGTCGAAGCAACGAGCGTGCCGACAGAGAGGCCGGGGGCGATGGCGCCCTCGACAGTCACGGGCGCGACGAGTTGTCCGATGCCGCGAAGCGTCTGGCCGGGGCCGAGCGTGAGCGACCCGGATGAAGCGGACGTGATCTGTGCGCGGCTGCCGATCGCGCCGAGAATGATCTCTCCCGTGCCGCTGATTGTGTTGGCAAGTATGAGGGAGATCGTTGTTGCGGACCCTCCCGCGCTTGGGTTGACGTGGATCACGCCGTTGTTGACCATGCTGGCTTCGAGCGTGAGCAGGGTGCCGTTTCGGACCTCGATCCTTCCTTCCAGATCCACGTTATGGAGCAGGTTGCCGCCACCGACAGTCGCGAGGACACCGGTGCCCGACGTTCTGATCTTGCCCGCGATGACGCTGGCATTGCTGAGCTCGAAGTCTGAGTTGTCGGCCCTGAGCGTGCCATCGCCGAACTGCGGCATCGACATGCCGCTCGCGATGATTCTGCCCCCGTTGGCGCGGATGACGCCGTAGTTCCACTTGGCGTTGGTCTGCAGCTCGATGCTCTGCCCCGGCGTGTCGGCCACGATAGTTCCATAGTTGTTCATCGCGGCTGTGATGCGCCCGTAGCCGCGGACGGTCTGCCCGGAACCCAGCGTGAGCGCGCCCGCCGCGCTAGAGATCAGGGCGCGGGTGGACGGTGCATTGAGGACGATCTGGCCGGTGCCGCTGATCGTGAGATCCTCATCGATCCGCAGCGTCGTCGCCGATCCGCCGACCGTTGGATTGATCGTGACAACACCGTTGTTCACGAGCCCGGTTCCTGCGATGGCGAGGGTGGTGCCATTCACAACCGAGACCGACGCCTCGGACGCGACCGACTCCAGCGTAGAGGCCACGCTGGTCGACCTGACCAGCCCGCCGTTGGACGAGCGGATCGCGCCACCGATGATCCTGGAGGATGCCAGATCGACGTTGGATCCATCGGCGAGGATCTCGCCGCTCGCGCCCTGCGTGACGGTGATGCTGCTGACCAGCAACGTGCCCCCGGCCGCGGCCATCAGGTTGTTGTTTGTCTTGCCGTGCGAGTTGAGCACGAGCGTGCCGCCCGGCACGTCGGCGAGAATCTCGCCGTTGTTGATCGTGAAGAGCGAGATCTGTCCCTGCCCGCGCACGGTCTGGCCCGATCCGAGCGTGAGCGAACCGGCGACGCCGCCGACCGCGAGGATCTGTGACTGCGTTCCCGGTCGCCTCAGGATGATCTCGCCGGTTCCGTCGATCGTCATGGGTCCGTCTGTGCGGAGCGAGGTCGCGGAGCCGCCGAGGTTCCAGTTGACATCGATCACGCCGTTGTTGGTGTATGTACCCGAACCGAGCGTGAGCACCGAAGCGTTGGACATCTCGACAGATGCCTCGGACACGACTGCGTTGAAGATGCTCGCGCCGGAGCTCGCGCGGATTCTTCCGGATCCGGATGAAGTGATGAGCCCGCCGTTGATGGTCGCGGTGTTCAGGAGCACGTTCGTGCCGTCCGCCTCGATGAGCCCCGACGCGCCCTGTGTGACGGCGACGCCGATCTCCAGCGAGCCACCCGCCGATCGCATAGTCCCGTTGTTGATCTTGGCGTTCGAGCTCAGCACGAGCGAGGCGTTGTCCGCGAGAACAGTTCCGTTGTTGGTCAACGGCGTCGAGATCTGCCCCTGGCCTCTGATCGTGTGATCCGCATCATTGGTGAGCGAACCGCCGACGAGATTGAACACCTGCGCCCATGTTCCCGGCGCTCCCAGCACGATCTCCCCCGACCCGCTGACCGTGATGGGGTTGTCGATGCGAAGCGTGGTCGTCGTTCCGCCGGACATCGGGTTCAGATCGATCCTGCCATCATTGACGAAATCGGATCGAAGCCCGAGCGTCGTTCCGTTGGTGATCGTGAATCGCCCGCCCGCCAGGTTCGTGAACGGGCTGACGATCGTGTTCGTCCCGGAACTCGAGTTCACATGCCCCGCGTTGAAGAACATGCCGTCGAGCACGGTGATGGTCGTGCCCGGAAGGTTCAGGGTCGCGCTTGGATTGATGATGTCGATCGCGTCGAGCGTGAGATTCACGATGTTGAGCGTGACGGTGTACGGGCCGGAGAGCCCGAGCACCGCCGACTCGCCGAGCGCGTTGGGCACGTTCGATCCGGTCCACTTCGTCGCATCGTTCCAGTTGCCATTCACCGCGCTCAGCCACGGGATCGACTGCCCCAGGGCCGGAACCGCGATCGCCAGACCCGCAACGGAGGCAACAACGCTTGACAAACGAATACGCATCTGGACGCTCCCTGTGTGCTCGCGCCGAACAATCGTCCGGCGACCTCTCTCTACCTCTGCCGCCGGGCACGCCATGGCGCGCCCCGCAGACCGGCCACCCTCAAGCGGGCACCAGACTCGATCAACCAGAATAGAACCGACGCCCCACTCTTGAAACGCTCTATGCCGAAGATTCATCCAATACAGTGACCCCACCGGTACGCTCCCCTGGAAGCGTCCGATATTCACGCGGCAGAACGAGCCCTACCCGACACGCGCCCCTCAGCACCCGCTGCCGAACGCATCGAAGAAGTCGAGGAAGTCCAGGATGTCAACGAAGGTGTCGCCGTTGTAGTCGGCGCTCACGCCTGTAGATCCGGCGCATGGAGCGGGCGACCCGTCGCATGTGCCGAAGGCGTCGAGGAAATCGAGGAAGTCGACGATGTCCACGATGAAGTCCGCGTTCACATCTGACGGGCACGTTACGCCGACGACGACATCAGTCCCGGAGTAACCAGCCTTCCACACCCACGGCGGCGGCAAGGCCGGGCCTGTGACCGAATCAAACATGCCCGTAACGACCGAGCCCGCACCGCCGTCAATCACAGTGTGTGTGGCAAAGAGTGCGGGCGTGTAGCCGCCGACGAGCGAGACCTTGACAGTGCCGCCGTTGATGGTGTGGCTGCCTCCATTGATCTTGTCGAACGACGCCGCGGAGCCAAGCTCCACGTCGAGTGTGGAGGTCGGCTCCCACGTGATGACAATCGTATTGGGCGCAACTGTGAGCGATCCCACGGCGCTCACGCCTGGCGCCGCGACGCCCTCCAGCGTGAGCGGCATGCCCATCTGGCCGATGCCGCGGACGGTCTGACCGGGTCCGAGGACCAGCGAGCCGCCGACCCCCGCGATGATCTGGGCGCGAGAGGTCGTGCTGTTAAGCAGGATCTCTCCGGTGCCGTCGATCGTCAACGGCCCGTCGATGCGGAGCGAGGTCGTCGAGGCGCCGCCCTGGGGATTCACGGTGATCAATCCGTCGTTGGTGTACGAGCCCCCCGCGAGCGCGAGCGCCGTGCCCGAGTTGACCTCGACATCGGCCGTCGAGCTGACACCGGTGAAGACGTTGGTTCCCGCAACGGTGCGGACTCGCCCCGCGCCTGTGGAGGCGATGGAGCCGCCGATGATCGCCGAAGTATTGAGGTCCACGTTCGATTCATCGGCGACGATGTCGCCGGTGGAGCCCTGTGTCACCGTGATGCCGACGATCGCGAGGGTGCCGCCCGCGCCCTCCATCATGCCGTTGTTGGTCTTGTTCGTTCCGCTGAGGAACAAGGTCTGAGCGGCGACGTCAGCGCTCACGAGACCGTTGTTGGTCATCGGCACCGTGATCTGGCCGAGCCCGTGGACAAACTGGCCCGAGCCGATCGTGAGGTTTCCGTCCGTGCCCGCGATGATCTGGGCGCGAGAGGTCGTGCTGTTAAGCAGGATCTCTCCGGTGCCGTCGATCGTCAGCGGCCCGTCGATGCGGAGCGAGGTCGTCGAGGCGCCGCCCTGGGGATTGACGGTGAGCGAGCCGTCGTTGGTGTACGAGCCCCCCGCGAGCGCGAGCGCCGTGCCCGAGTTGACCTCGACATCGGCCGTTGAGTCCACCCCGGCGAAGACGTTGGTTCCCAGAACGGTGCGGACGCGCCCTGCGCCGATGGAGGCGATCTCGCCGCCCACGATCGTCGCGCCGTTCAGCTGGACCTCGGAGCCGTCGGCGAGCACCTCTCCGGATGCCCCCTGCGTCACCGTGATCCCGACAATCCCCAGGATGCCGCCCGCGGCCTCCATCAGCCCGTTGTTCTCCTTCGCCGCGATGTTCAGCAGCAGCTCGTTCGCCGCCACGTCCGCGCTGATGATGCCGTTGTTCGTCCCGCCGACGCTGATCTGCCCACGTCCGTGGACGAACTGGCCCGCGCCGAGCGTGAGGACGCCGTCCGTGCCCGCGATGATCTGTCCGCGGGTGGTCGTGTTGTTGAGGCGGATCGTTCCCGTCCCGTCGATCGTCACCGTCCCGTCGATCCGCAGCGAAGTTGTGGACGCGCCTCCGCTGAGATTCACCAGCAGGGTGCCGTCGTTCGTGTAGCCGCCCGAGAGCGCGAGCCCGGTTCCGGACGCGACCTCGACATCCGCGGTCGAGTCGACATTCGAAAGGACACTGGTGCCGGCCACGGTTCGGATCCTCCCGGCCCCGGTCGAGTCGATCGAGCCGCCCGAGATCGAGGACGAGCTCAGCGTCGCGAGCGTCTCCTCGCCTCGGATCACGCCGGAGGCGCCCTGCGTGATTGTGATGCTCACGATGTCGAGCGTTCCGCCCGCGCCCCTCATCAAGCCGTTGTTGGTCTTGTCCGTCAGGCTGAGGAACAAGGACTGGCCAGCGACCGTGGCGCTGACCGTACCGTTGTTGGTCATCGGGGCCGTGATCTGCCCAAAGCCGCGGATCGTGTGCGAGGCCCCGTTCGTCAGAGCGCCAGAGCCGGACGCGATGACCTGGGCTCGATTCGTGGCGTTGTTGAGCACCAGAGAGCCGGAACCGCCGATCGTGAGCGGCGCCTGAATCGTGAGCGTCGTCGTTGAGGAGCCCCCGGAGGTGTTGACGGTGAAGAGGCCGTCATTGACGAGGCTGGTGTCGATGTTGAGCGCGGTCCCGGAGTTCACGTTGATCCGACCCGTCGCGCCGTTGGAGATCAGGCCGGAGATCGTCCCCGTTCCCGTGTTGTTCACGATCGTCCCGGAGTTGGCGATCCCCGTGCCGAGCAGCGTCACGGCGCGGCCGCCCGGGTTCAGCACCGCGTCGGTGTTCGTGATGTCGATCGCGTCGAGCATCAGCCCCGCGACGTTCTGGGTCACGGTGTACGCGCCGGTCAGCCCGAGCACCGCGCTCTCGCCCGATGCGTCCGGCACGTTCCCGCCCGTCCACCTGGTCGTGTCGCTCCAGTTGCCGGCCACCGGGTTGAGCCACGGGATTGACTGCCCCAGGGCCGGGACCGCGATGGCCAGACCCGCGACGGACGTCACGACGCTCGACAAACGAATGTGCATCGGGATTCTCCCTCAGTTTTCCGCCGACCAGCCGTCCTGCGACTTCTCTCTACCTCTGCCGCCGGGATCGCCTCGGCGCGCCCTGCGGGCAGTCCACCCTTATGGGTGTACCGACTCGGTCAGGCAGAATAGAGCCGACGCCCCCCCTCTTGAAATGGGTGATGCCGCAGATTCATGCAAAAACATGTGGCCACAACGGCGCGCCGCCTGAAAAGCGTCCGATATTCATGCTACAGGACGAGCCCTCATCCCCCACGCGCCGCTCAGCACCCGCTGCCGAACGCATCGAAGAAGTCGAGGAAGTCCAGGATGTCAACAAACGTGTCGCCGTTGTAGTCGGCGCTCACGCCCGTGGATCCGGCGCATGGAGCGGGCGACCCGTCGCAAGTGCCGAACGCGTCGAGGAAATCGAGGAAATCGACGATGTCCACGATGAAGTCGGAGTTGACGTCCGAGGGGCAGGAGACGCCGACGACCACGTCGTTGCCGCTGGTGCCGACCTTCCAGACCCGCGGCGACGGCAGGGCTGGTCCCGTCGCTGAATCGAACTTTCCCGTGATGACCGAGCCCGTCACACCGTCGATGATCGTGTGCTTTGTGAAGAGCGCGGGCACATAGCCGCCCACGAGCGAGACCTTGACAGTGCCGCCGTTGATGATGTGGCTGCCACTGGTGATCTTGTCGAACGACGCCGCGGAGCCAAGCTCAACGTCGAGCGTGGAAGTCGGCTCCCACGTGATGGTTGTGGTTGGATCATCAACAGTGAGGGTGCCGACAGAGAGGCCGGGGGCGATGGTGCCGTGGTTGGTGGTGGGGACGGCGATCTGGCCGATGCCGCGGACGGTCTGACCGGGGCCGAGGATCAGTTCGCCCCCCGGACCTTCGGCGATCTGGGCCTGCGCGCCCGGCCTGCGCAGGATGATCTCGCCCGTGCCGTTGATCGTGAGGGGTCCGTCGATCCAGATCCGGCAGCTCGAGCCGGTCGCGGCGTAGTTCACGTCGACCGTCCCGAAGTTCGTGTACTCGGCGCCGAGACGGAGCGACGAGCCAGCCCGAATCTCGACGTATGCGAACGAATCGACGTTGAAGAACCGAGAGCTGGACATCAAGAGGCGATGGCGGCCGTCACCGGACGATGTGATCGTGCCGCCGACGAGCGCCGCGCCGTCGTACTGCACGAGCGAGTCCGCGGCGTCGATCACGCCCGAATCGCCCTGGGCGATGTCGGTCGTGATGTCGATTGAGCCGCCCGAGGCGCGGATGGTCCCGAAGTTGGTCTTCGGCTCGGTCCTGAGCTGGAGCACACCGCCAGGCACGTCCGCGAGCACAAGCCCGTGGTTGTTCAGCACGCCGAAGATCGATCCCTGGCCTCGGATGGTCTGCGCCTCGCCGGTCGTGAGGGATCCGCTGGCGGATGTGGTGATTCTCGCGAAGGAGCCAGGCGCGTTGAGGGTGATCTGGCCGCTGCCGCCGATGGTGATCGGGTTCCCGCAGCCGAGTATGGAAGAGCTTGGGCCGGCAGTCGGGTTGATGGCGATGGTGCCGTCGTTGGTGCCGCTCGCGAGCAGGGTGATGTTGTCGCCGCTGTCGATGTTGAAGGTGCCGAGCGTGGTGTTCGTGAAGGCGGCGTCGAGCGTGTTCGATCCGCCGGTGATGAGCACCGTGCCGCTGTTCGTCAGCCCCGCGCCGAGCAGGTTGACGGTGACGCCCTCGAGTTCGAGCGTCGCCTCGGGGTTGGTGATGGTGATCGCGTCGAGCGTGAAGGTGCCGAGCACTTGCGTCACGGTGTACGCCCCGGTCAGGCCGAGGACGGCCGATTCACCCGGTGCGTTCGGGATATTTCCCCCCGTCCACTTGGCGGCCTCGTTCCATGTGCCGCTCACGGGGCTGAACCACGAGATCGACTGGGCGTTTGCGGTCAGAGAAAGCGACGGGGCAGCGATGCACGCAACACACGAGAAACGCATCAACTTGTTCGTCATCCACGACCTCCCAGCGTTCTGAGAACCGAACGAACGCATAGACAAGATATCTCAATGTCTCGGGAAGAGCCAGCGCGAAAGTTCGAATCGATTACAGATTCACAATCTCCTGTTGAATCTGGACTTTGCACCGCAACCAGACCCCCTCAGCACCCCTGCCCGAACGCGTCGAAGAAGCCGAGCACATCCAGGATGTCCACCACAGTGTCGCCGTTGATGTCCGCGTCGAACTGCTCGCCGCACGGCGCGGGCAGATTGAGGCATCCGGCAAGGTCGTCGAAGAACTGCAGCACGTCGAGGATGTCCACCAGCGTGTCGCCGTTGTAATCCGCGAGGCAGACCCGTGGCGGGAGCGTGACCATCCACGCCTCGGTGTTCCCGCTCGGGTTGATGCCCACGCCCACCATCGTTCGACCATCGGGCGTGATCCCGCGTGCCGCGAGCAGCGTCCACGCGCCGACATCGATGCCGTGATCGTCGAGCAGCACACGCGACAACTCGCGCATCCCCGTCGGCTCTGTCCAGATGAACGCGCGCTGGGCGAGTCCCGTATTTCCCGCGGCTCCGACGACGATCGAACCATCGCCGTTCATCGCGAGCGCGGAACTTGTCTCCGGCAGTCCCGGGAGAGATCCCAACGACCGCATCCCATCCTGTACCGTCCAGCGGAAGGCCTGGAATCCGACCTCGCCCTCACCCGTCCCCACCACCACCGAACCATCGGCGCTCACCGCGCTCGGGCTCGAACTCACGGAGCCGTCGGGCAGATCGCCGATCGAGACCATTCCCGTCTCCGCCGTCCAGCGGAACGCCTCGGCCCCCGCGCTCGTGCGCCCGCGCCCGACGATCACACGACCGTCCGCGCTCACCGCCGTCGCCCCGCTTGAGAACGGCCCGCCCGGCAGATCGCCGAGCCCGACCATGCCGGTCTCCGCGGTCCACACGAAGGCCTCGTCTCCCGATGATGATCTGCCGCTCCCCACGATGACGCGCCCGTCCGCGCTCACGCCCGTCGCGCCGCTGAGCAGCGCGCTGCCCGGCAGATCGCCGAGGCCGATCACGGCGTACATCGCGTTCGTGCGGAAGGCCTCGGTGCCGCCGACCGACATCGATGATCCCACGATCACGGTTCCGTCGGCGTTGACGGCGGACGCCTTGCTGAACGGGCCGACATCGGTGGGCAGGCCACGCAGCCCCCACATCTCCCCGTCCACCCACACGAACGCCTCAAAGCCCAGGTTCGATCCGGAGATCCCGACCACGACGCGCCCGTCCGCGCTCACGGCGGTCGCGTCGCTCATCACCGTGCCCCCCGGCAGATCGCCGAGACCAATGAACGATTGGGCGCTGGCGGAGGCGGCAAGCGCCGAGGCGGACAACGCGCCGGCGATCGCGAATCGGATCGCGCCGAACGGACGGGCGGAATGTGCGGGCATGGGGCTCTCTCCTGCGCGGGTACTGGAGTCCTCCACGACACCGGGCCCGATGACACGAGTGTAGTGAAAGGACCCGGCGCAACCCAGGTGAATTGTCAGGCCCGCGCTCAGCCGCCGCGAAGAAAGGCCAGTAGCTTCTCCTTGTTGTGGCGGACGGCGCGGATATGCCCCAGCGATTGGGGGGTGATCGTGCCGCCCGGCGTCATGATCGACCACTCGGTGAGCAGCTCGATCGGGTGCTCCGCACGATCTCCCTGATTCATCCTCGCGATTCCGTGCGGCTGGTTGAGCAGCGTCGCGTCGACGGTCCGCTCGCCGACACCGTGTACCTCGAACCACATGTGCTCCCGATCGGTGTCCGAATCCGCGTCGTCCACCTTGTACCCCATCTTCATGAGCACGCCCAACCCCTGCAGGTCCGGACCGGGGTTGATAAGGTCGCGGAACTCCTCCATAAACCCGCGAAGCAGCGGCAAAGTCGCGACGGCGCGGGCCGCCATCAGTTCGGACGCCTTGGTCGAGAAGGCGAAGACCATCCCGTCGCTCTCCTTTCGCTGGAATGCGAGCGCGGGCCTCGGGCGAGAGCCGCCGAGCTTCGAGAGCATGGCGCGCACGCTCTTTCCTTCGGAGGCCGGCTCGCAGATCACAGAGCGATTCTCCGCGTGGTTCTCGCTGAGATCGCGCAGGGCGCGGTGCTCCTGCGCCGCATCGCGCATGAACTCTCCGACGGGGATGAAGCGCACCTCGCCGTCCGGATAGGCAAAGGTGTGTCGCGCAGTGTCGGGGCGCACCTCGCCCTCGATCACCGAGAACGCGAGCGCCCTTGTCGCGGTGCCCATGGCGCCCAGCATCTCTCGCGATGGAGCAAGGATGTCAAAGTCGAAGCCCCCCACCTTGTCCAACCCGTGTGTGTGCACCCAGTCGGATGTTCCCGGCTTCTTGCCCTCGACCGCGTGGATGATGAACAGGTGCTGGACATCCAGGTCCGCATCGTGGGCCATCTCGTCTCGGAGCGCGTCGAGCGACCAGAACTGCTCCGAGCCGTGGTCCGCGCCGATGGTGCCGGATACTCCGGGGGCGGCGGCGATCGTCTCCGCAATGGCATGCACGAATCGCAGCATGTTCTTGCGATCTCGCAGCACGCGCTGCGTGCTGGCAGGGCACCGGACGGTCAGCGAGCCAGTGCACGCCGCGAGCAACTCACGATCTTGCGATGTTGTGCCGGGGGTCAGGTCGATGATGTGCCTGGGCGGCAGCGCCGGCACCTGGAACATCCCCACGTCCGCGTCGCCCCACCGCGGGTGCGTCAGGTGGAGAGACCAACGAAGCTCGTGCGGCTCGCTCGCACCCGGCTTGATCCTTCCGGGCTGTATGCGCACGCCGCGCTTCTCGACGGCCCCGCAGTCGTCCATGGACAACTCGCGTCCGCGCCAGAGCACTCCCCCGACACTCGGAAACGCCTGATCGAATCCGCTCATGCAGCACCTCCCTCTCGCACCAGCCACTCGGTCTGGTTGTCCGGATACCTCTCACACCTCCGGAAGCGACACCACCCTCCGGAGCCCGTGCGATCGTCGATCGAGTGTAGCGAAACCCACCCCCGCCACTCAACACGATCGGAGAAAGCCGGGATCTCGCCCTCCCCCGGGCCGGCTCGCACATCTGGTTCAGGCGCGCCGCGTCCCGCGCCCGCATTGAGACGTGATCAACACCTTCGCCATCGCCTCCGCGGTCTTGGCCGCGCCGAGATCACCGACGCGATGGCGGGACGCGATCGCCCCGGTCACCAGCATCATGATCTGCTCGGTCAGCACGCCGGGCTCGGCCGCGCCCGCGAGCGTCGCGAGCTCCATCACCGCTGCTGCCAGATGCTCGCCGTGCTTCCGGGCGGCACGATTGATGGGATCGTTCTCGCTGGGGAACTCCGTGAGCGCGTTGAGAAAGAGGCAGCCGCGAAACTCCGGGTTCTTGAACCAGTCGTCGAGCAGCTCGAAGAGCGCTTCGAGTTGCCGACGCGCGTCGTCGCGACCCCTGATGCGGATGTACGCCATCCACTCCTCCATCTCGCGCTGATCGCGCTGGTCGAGAATGGCGACGATCAAATCGTCCTTGCTGGCAAAGTGCTTGTAGAACGCCGTCTTCGTGATGCCCACCGTCTCGAGGATCTGGTCGAGCCCCACCGCCTGGAACCCGTGCTTGTAGAAGAGGTCTCCGGCCGCGTCCAGCAGTCTCTCGCGAGTGGGAACCTGCGTCATGGGCACCTCCGCGGATGTGGCGTGGTGTACCAGGAGTCAACCCCCGGTGGACCGGAAGTGTACTTGGCTTTCCGACGCCGGAGTTTATGTTTCTCACGAGCGAGATGCATCGGCACCGTCCTCGCAGAGAACCGCCATGAGACCACAGCATACTTCGTCCGATCGACCTCTTGTTGTCCGAAACGCCGCGAAAGCGCTGCGCCTGGCCCGCTCGGGGACCGGCCCCGTCCTGGCGTTCCTCTCCGACTGGGACGCGGTGGACACGCTCCGTGCCATCGCGGCCAGATCCGGCCTGGAGACGCGTCTTGCGGTGCACCACCGCAGCGCCGCGATGCTCACCAAGCACAACACACGCGACCTGTCAACGAGCCACCACTGAGAAAGGAAGTGATATGACCACTCCATCGAACGCCCCATCAGTTTCCGGCACGCTCCATCGAGAGAGCGCGTGCCCCATGCACCGGCTCTTCTCGATCCGCGATCGCGACTCGCACAGCGCGATCGACAAGCCCTTCTCGGTCGCGGGCATCGCGCTCTTCGCGTACGGCACGCTCGCCTACGCCGCGTTCCTCGGCGCGATCCTGTACGCCATCGGGTTCGTGGGCAACTGGTTCGTCCCGAAGTCGATCGACTCCGGAGCCGGTGCCTCCTTCATGGAGGCGCTCCTGGTCAACGGCGGCATCCTCGTGCTCTTTGTCGTCCAGCACACCATCATGGCACGCAAGTGGTTCAAGGCGTGGTGGACCAGGATCATCCCGCCGTCGATCGAGCGGAGCACGTTCGTGCTCGCGGCGAGCGCGATCCTCGGCCTTCTCTTCTGGCAGTGGCGACCGCTGCCGCAGGTCATCTGGCAGGTCGAGCACGCGGCACTTGCGATCGGCCTTCAGGCCCTCTCGCTCGTCGGGTGGGCGACCGTGCTGATCGCCTCATTCATGGTGAGCCACTTCGATCTCTTCGGGCTGCGCCAGGTCTGGTTCCGTCTTGCAGGCCGACCCTATCGCCCCGTGGGCTTCCGGCTCGTCGGGCTCTACCGCATCGTCCGCCACCCGCTGATGGTCGGCTTCCTCATCGCCTTCTGGGCCACACCCGTAATGACCGCCGGGCACCTCATGTTCGCGCTGCTCACCACCGGGTACATCTTCTTCGGCGTGTGGATCGAGGAGCGCGGGCTGATGGCCGAGCATCCTGAGGAGTACGGCGCGTATCGCCGTCGCGTCCGGGGGTTCATCCCGCTCCCGGTTGCCCGGCGCGACACCACAACCTGAACAGCCACGCCCTGCCTTCCCCACTCCCCCACTCACGCCTTCGGCGGCTCAGACTTCGGCGCATCCCCGCTCTTCTCGCCGGGCCTGCTCTCGCCGGGCTTGCTCTCACCCTTGCCGACCAGCAGGCGCGTGATGATCTCCTGCACGTGCGCGCCCGACTCGTCGAACCCGTGTCGCTCAACGCCGAGCGCGGTCACCACGCCGTAGCCCATGCCGATGTGGATCAAGAGCCACGCCAGGATCTCCGCCGAGTATCGCCCCGTGACGCGATGCCCCTCCTGCGCCCGCATCACCTCTTTCACGAGGAACGCGTGCACCGACCGGATGTGGTTGCTCACCGCCGCACGGATCTGCTCGTCATCCGATTCCGTGATCGACTGAAGCAGCACGCGATACGCGATCCGCCCGCGCGCCGAGACCATCGGGTTGTCGCCGATGATCCGGCGCAGCCGCTCCCCCGGGTCGGGCGCGGTCTTCAGATCCTGGGCCCATTGCTCCAGCGTCTGCTCGCCCGTCCGCTCCACCAGCGCGATGAACAGATCCTTCTTCGAAGAGAAGTGGCGATAGATGATCGGCTCCGTCACGCCCGCGGCCTTCGCCAGCTCCGACGTCGTCGCCCGCGCGTACCCGTGCCGGGCGAACAGATCGAGTGCGGCATCCAGAAGCTGCTCACGTCGCTTTGCCGCGGGCAGTCGGCTCATCGGACCCTCCAGAATCCACCCTACCTCAGTGCTGCATGGAGTTTAGCGAGTGCTTACCAGCAGAACACACACACTTCCAAGACTTATGCCCCCAGCGACTCACCCCCAGCGACTCACCCCCGAGGCCCGCCCGCACCACGCCCCGATCCCTCCGAATGTGGCGGCACCGGGTCGTACCCACCCTTCGCAAACGGGTGACACCGCAACACCCGCCTCGCCGTCATCACCGACCCGCGCAGCGGACCGTGCTCCTGCAACGCCTCCAGCCCGTACCGGCTGCACGTCGGCTCGAACCGACACTGCCTCCCGATCAGCGGCGAGAGCGTGACCCGGTAGATCCAGATCACACCCTCCAGCGGCAGGATCGCCAGCCGCCTCATCCCGACCGTCCACGGCGGGCGATCACCCATCGCGCCCCTCCGATCGAGCGACCCGCCGGTCGATCTCAGAAACCAGCTTCGCACCCGCCTGCAACAGCAGACGCTCATACTCCACGCGATCGAGCGCGGCGTGCGGGCGCACCGCGATCACCAGGTCGAGCGCAAGCCCCGCGCGCGTCCGCGGCATCGTGTGCTGGACATGCCGGAACGCCTCTCGGAGCAGACGCTTCACCCGGTTGCGAACCACCGCGTTCCCCACCCGCCTCCCCACCGAGAGCCCGATCCGATGGCTCCCCGCCTCGCTCGCCCGCGCATACACCACCAGCGGCCCCGCCGGCTTCGAGAGCTTCCCTCGCAGAATCGCACGAAAGTCGTTCGCCTTGGACAGCCGCTGGCTCCGGCGCAACCTGAGCCCGCCGACTGGTCCGGCCGCCGAAGGGTCACGCGAAGATGGGCCGCCGGTCATGCGGCATTGTTCGACGGTCGCCGGCGCGAAGCCGCCCCGCCCCCGACAACGGGCTTGGTCTCAACCTGCGCCCGCGCCCGCCCCGAGCGGCTACCCGTGCCGGAGCCGCTCGCATCGATCTCACGCCGGGGACGCGCCGCCGGCAGCAACCCGCAGAAACACGCCAACGCCCCCCCCGCGATCAGCCACAGACGCTTCGCATCGTTCGTGGTCCATCTATAAAGGATGGAATCGGGCAGGGGCCGCTCCGCCCAGATGATCGGGGGTGGCTCCAGGGCGTTGAAGATCGTCGCGCTGTCCGCCATGCCGCGCGGCATGCCGGGCAGGGGGTCGCGATCGACGGGGATCATGTTCAGTTCCGAAGCCGCCAGCGAGAGCGCCAGGCGCGGATTCCCGCGTTCGAGCGCGTCGAGATACCTCTGGTAGTTCTCGAGCCGCTCCTGGCGTCGCCGCTCCTGCGTCAGGGCCCGCTCGCGCTGCCAGCGCGCCTCCGCCAGGTCGTCCGCAGCGGGGATCAGCATGGTCGCGCCGATGATCACCACGCCGGCAAGCAGGAAGAGCCAGCCGGGGTCGAGTATGGGCGCAACGGTGGTGGTGATGCGGAAGCGCACGTTGAGAGGATTATCGACGAAGCAGGGGGTTTCTGGCCAGAGAACCGGGCTTGACACGCCAGAGAACTCTTGATACGGTGGACGGCATCAACGGGGTCTGCTAACCCCATGGAGGACACCATGTGCAACATACGCCTGCCGCTCATCGTTCTTTTCGTCTTCGTATCGGCCTTTGCACGTTCGACCTATTCCCAGCCATCGGGAGGGGTAAGTGGGCCTGATCCTGTTCCCAGTGCAGCGCACGATTCACTGGCGTGGCTGGGAGAGTTTTACACTGAGCTGAGCGGCTCGCCCTTCCGTATGCGTCGCTCAAGCCTCGGTCTCGTTCCGCTCGGAAGCGATTCATATGATATGTTCGCATTCGATACGCGAGACTTCACCGGTACGGCGACGCCCATAGGTGCGTGCAACGTCGTGGAACGCCATGATGTGCCCGCGATCGATATCTCTGATTCAGAGGCTCAAACCTACGGACTGGTTTCCGTGCGCAACTGGTTCGGGATATTTGTGGCAACCACAAACACGAACTACTCGGGCGTTATCTTGGCTCTCGTCACCGACATAAACTACATGTCTAGCGAAGGCGCGCCGCTTTCTTGTTCTCGTTTCCTGCCATTGAGCGAGCACGACACGGTCGAGGCGGCGCAAGATTCACTGGGGTACTGGGGTGCTCCGTTTATCGAGGATTTGGGCGCTATTAGCGTTTGCAGCGGCGTTGATCCCAACACAGCATTCGGTAGGTACTGCAAGTGTACAAAGGACGCTAGGGACGATGCGTTTGAGGATGCTCTCAAGTCTGGTGGTGCTGGTCTTGGCGGACTCGCGGTCTGTCTTGGTGGGATTGCATGTGGCCCTGCAGCACCATTGTGTGTGGGTGGCTGCGGTGTCTTGGTTCTTGGTTCATTCGGATTCTACACTTACGCAAACATTCACGGCTTCAATGCGGACATGTATACATGTGCACTGAACCTGTGTATTGAAGATTCCAACTACCCGTGCCCGCCGTGACACATGAGCCACTCGCCACAACGCACAAAGCTTGATGCTTTCGCTCTACGATTGCTCAGGCGATGGTTACTTGTGTTCGTCGCGTCGTCGTATGTTGCTTGTGTGGCTGTCGGGATCTGTCTCTGGCTTGTGACTGGCGATCTGCGGACAGCGCTGTACTCCGGAGGAGGGACGCTGGCCGTCGCAGTCGCGGGATTCGGAGTAATGATCGCTCCGATATGTCGACGCGCGGCGCGGGGCGGACGTCGAGGGCGTTGCGAAACATGTGGCTACGTACTTGAGGGCTTGGGGGACAGGGCCTGCGCTTGTCCGGAGTGTGGTGAACGATTCGCGGCGGGCGATGTGGGACGAGTGGTGAACTGAGGGGCATTAGGTGATTCGTCTGCGACTCAGGCCAGTGACGCTGTCACGTGATTGCGGTCAGTTGGAGCGTTCACTTTGGCGGGGCATTGGCCAGCAGCCCGAACCCCTGTCCCGCCAGATCGATCAGCGTGTTCAGATCGACCTCCGCCTTCGGGTCGTTCCACCCCACCGACAGCACAAACCGCGCCCCATCCACCCGGTCCACCAGCCACGTCAGGTTCAGCACGCCCGGCTCCGACCCACCCTTGTACGCGATCGATCTCCAGATCGATCGGTCGAACGGGATGCCGGGATTGGCCCGCAACGCCTTCGACACCGGCTCATTCTCCGGCGACTTTGAGAGCGCATCCACCGCCACGATCGCGGCACCGCACTCCTCCGCCGTCGCGAACCATTCGAGCGTGTCGATCCACGCCGGGGCCTTCCACATCGCCGCCGCGATCAAGCTCGGCACCGCGCTCGCCACCTCTCCCCCCTCGGCGAGCATGGCCCGCCGGGTCGCGACATCCGCCGCGATATAGCGATCGGGCAGCGTGCGATCCGCGCCGAGTTTCATGGCGAACATGTCGCGCGTCGTGAGGATGGGCGTGTTCCGCGCAGGATCACCGTTCAGCCCGACCATGAACGCCTCAACGCGCTCGCGGCCGAGCAGCAGCACCAGGTGGTCGGTCGCCGTGTTGTCTGAGACCGAGATCATCTTCAGCGCATGCTCCGAGAGCGGGTGCTCCGTCCCCTCCGGGTCCAGTTGCATCACCCCGCTCGGCAGCGACTTCAAAGCATCCCGGATCGCCAGCGGCTCGTCCCATCGCCGCCGCCCGTCTCGCACCTCTTCCGCCAGCGCGCCAAGCACATACAACTTGAACGTCGAGCCGATCGCCAGACGCGCACCCGGGTTCACCGAAGCAAGCGGCGCGAACGATCCATCCGGCTCGACACGAGCCACATACAGATTCGCCGTCCCACGCAGCCCGCCCACGCGCTCAGACAGCACCTCCCACGATGCCGCGGCGTCCTTCCCGCTCCCCGGGATCACCCGGTTCGACATCAGCGTGATCAACCCCGTCTCGGGATCGACCGCCAAGCGGAATGCCAGCACCACCCCGTTCGCCTCCGACCGCAAGCGCCCGGAGATCGAGTGCGCATCCATCCCCGGACCGATCGACTCCAGCACCGTCGGCCCCCCCTCCAGGATCGACGTGGTCACCATCTGAAGCTGGCGGGCCAGAACCTCGGGCGCAATCGCCTCCTTGAACGAATCCGCAAGCCGCCCCCCCACCCCCCCCGCACTCTCCACCTCTGCGGGCGCGCCGGAGAAGACCGACAGAAGCCACCGCAACTGCTCCCCGACCGGCGTCTCCGGGATCGGCACCGCGGCTCCACCCGTATCGGCGGTCGATTCCTGCCCCCTGGCCTGTGCCGCGCCAAAGACAAACACACCGAAAGCGACCGCCCACACCACCACAGCGAATCGTAAACATCTGTGAAGCATTGATTTATGCATGCCTTGCCTCCCGGTGCGATCATCTCTTCCGTGTGACGCCCAAAGGAGATTGGGAATCCAAGCAGGCCAATGTACCGCGTGCTCGTTCGACTGGGACGAGTCCGCCGGGACTATGATCGACAGCGATCGTGATCCTCTGCGATTCACGGCGCTGGGTTCCCTTCGGTTCTACCCGTGCCCTTGCCACACAGGGCCCCTTGGACGCACCTCTTTCTGGACCACAGGCCGCGGCATGTCACGACGAGTCGTCATCACGGGAATCGGGCTGGTCACCGGTTACGGCATCGGCAAAGACGCCACATGGGCCGGCCTCTGTTCCGGCGCGACCGCCATCTCTCCGATCGACGCCTTCGACGCCGACGGGTTCTCCTGCCGCCTCGGCGCACAGGTGAAGAACTTCTCCGCCAAAGACTTCGTCCCCAAGCACTACCGCAAGGCCGTCAAGGTCATGGCCCGCGACATCGAGATCGCCGTCGGCGCCGCCCACATCGCCGTCGCCGATGCCGGGCTCATCACGCGGGCCGCACTCGGCGAGGATGCACAGAGCGGCATGACCTACCCCTCCGAGCGCATGGGGTGCCACATCGGCGCGGGGCTTATCTCCGCCGAGACCCCCGAACTCGCCGCCGCCCTCTCCACCTCCAAGAGCGCGGACGGCGAGGTGGATATCCGCCAGTGGGGCTCGACGGGAATGAACAACCTCCCCCCGCTCTGGATGCTCAAGTACCTCCCGAACATGCTCGCCTGCCACGTCACCATCCTGCACGGGTGCGAAGGGCCGAGCAACACGATCACCTGCCAGGATGCCAGCGGCCTGCTCTCGATCGGAGAATCGGCCCGCGTCATCGAGCGCGACGCCGCGGACCTCTGCTTCAGCGGCGGGGCCGAGTCCCGCATCTCCATGATGGGCATGTCGCGCATGATCGTCTCCGGACGACTCGCCGACGCGCCGCATGATGCGGACCCCCTCGCCTTCGCAAGGCCCTACGACGACGCCTCACCGGGCGGTCTCCCCGGCGAAGCGGGCGGCATCCTCATCCTCGAAGAAGAACACGCATCCGCGTCACGCGGCGTGAAGATGCACGCACGACTCCTCGGCTTCGGCGCGGCCCAGTCCGGCCCGCCCTCGGTGCCACCCCTCGCCAAAGACCAGACCATCCCGAGCGACGGGCTCCGATACGCGATCCAGGCCGCGCTCGACTCCGCACACTGCACGCCCGATGAGATCGACGCGATCTTCCCCCTCGCGGCGTGCGTCCCGTGGATGGATCGCGCCGAGGCCGAGGCGCTCCGCGAAGTCTTCGGCGATCGGCTCGCATCGATCGAACTCGCGACACTCTCCCCGCAACTCGGGCAGAATCTCGCGGGAGACGGCGCGGTCCGTGTCGGCATCGCGGCCATGTGCATCGAGCAGCAGATGCTCCCGGCACGCCTCCACACCGGAAGGGCCTCCGAAGGCCTCCACGCCGGCCCCGCGCCCACGCGGGCGGCACAACTCAGAAAGGTGCTCGTCTGCACCTCATCGAACGGCGGACAGAACGCGGCTCTCGTGTTGGGAGCCGTGTAAGGGTCACTACTCATCTCTTCGAACAGGGAGTTCACGGCATGTACGAGCAGAATCGCGGACACTCACACAGGGGCGGCGGCGGACGCCGCGACGGGGGCGGTTACGGCGGACACGGAGGCCATGGCGGGCATGGCGGCCACAGACGCGACGGTGGCGAGCGAGGCGGCGAACGCCGCGGCATGCCGCTCTCCGAGCTCGACCCCAACCTCACCGACATGAGCCGGCGCGTCATCGGCTGCGCGATCGAGGTCCACAAGGCGCTCGGCCCCGGCTTCGATGAGTCGTGCTACGTCAACGCCCTCAAGGCCGAGATGACCAAGGCCGGGCTCAAGTTCAAACTCAACCACGCCTTCGACGTCGTCTACGCCGGCGAGAAGGTCGGCTCCGCGACCGCGGACCTCTACGTCGAAGACCGCTTCGTCGTCGATCTCATGGCCCGCCCCGGCGAGATCGGCTCCTACGAGCGCAGCGCGGTCCGCGCACAGCTCCGCGCCGCCGACCTCGAACTCGGTCTCATCATCAACTTCTGCGAGCGACGGCTCAAGGACGGACTCGTCCGCGTCCTCAACCCCGACAAGCTCAACGCCATGCGAGGCGACGACGAGGAGTACGAAGACGACGACGAGGGCGACGCCCCCGACGGCAACACCGCCGACTTCGAGTGATCGAGACTCGCAACCGAGGAACAACGTCCGATGGGCCAACGCCGCATCGTCATCACCGGCATGGGATGGGTCACCCCGCTCGGCACCACGCTCGAGGGCGTCTGGTCGCGCCTCCTCAACGGAGACTCCGGCATCGGGCCCGTCACACACTTCGACGCCTCCACCTTCGTCACCAACTTCGCGGCACAAGCCCCGCCCATCAACCTCGCCGAGTATCTCGACGATGCCTCACCCTTCTCGGCGGCGGCGCGGAACTCGCGCTTCGCGCTCGCCGCCGCGTCGATGGCCCTTCGCCAGGCCTCGTTCAAGCCCCGCGACATGGCCAAGCCCTACCGCGCCGGCATGTACCTCGGTTCCGGTGAGGGCCCCCACGACTTCTCGCACTACGCCGCCATGCAGATGGCCGGCTGGAACGCCGAGACCCGCACGATCGACTCCGGCGTGTGGGCCTCGACCGCGCGACGGCGCATGGAGCCCCACCACGAGCACGAGCAGGAGCCCAACATGGCCCTCTCGCACCTCGCACACGCCTTCGGTTTCCGCGGGCCCGCGTACAACTGCATGACCGCGTGCGCCGCGAGCACGCAGGCCATCGGCGAGGCCTTCGAGATCCTCAAGCGCGGCGACGCCGACGTCATGCTCGCGGGCGGCACCCACTCCATGATCCATCCGCTCGGCATGACCGGCTTCATCCGCCTCACCGCGATGAGCAAGCGCAGCGACTCGCCCAAAACCGCCGCACGCCCCTTCGACAAGAACCGCGACGGCTTCGTCATGGGCGAGGGCGCGGGGATGCTGGTGCTTGAAGATCTCGAACACGCCAAGGCACGCGGCGCGACGCCCCTCGCCGAGATCGCCGGCTTCGGCTCATCGGCCGACGCCTTTCGCATCACCGACATCCAGCCCGACGGCAAGGGTGCCCAGGCCACCATGAGGCAGGCACTGAAGCAGGCGGGGATCGACCCGCGCGAGCCCGGCCCCGATGGTCGTCCCGGCGTTCATTACATCTCTGCGCACGGCACCGGAACGCAGGAGAACGACGCGATCGAGACCGCCGCGGTCAAGGGCGTCTTCGGCCCCATGGCCCCGAAGATCCCCTTCAGCTCCGTCAAGAGCATGCTCGGGCACCTGATCCAGGCCGCGGGCGCGGTCGAACTCATGACCTGCGTCATGGCCATCAAGACCGGCATCGTCCCCCCCACCATGAACCTCTCCGAGCCGGACCCGGAGTGCGATCTGGATTACGTGCCGAACGCGGCACGAGACCTGAACCCGCAGGGCGGCGTCGAGGTCTGCCTCTCCAACTCCTTCGGCTTCGGCGGACAGAACGACACGGCGGTGGTGAGAAGGTTCCGCGGGTAGGCGAAACGAACGTCAAGAGAAGAGAACGCAGAGGGCGCGGAGGGAAGACGCGGAGGACGCGGAGAAGGGCCTTTGGGGCGGCACCATATGCGATCGAGGTGAGATGTGGGCGCAAGCTACCGACTTGTCAATCTCACGCGGCGTGAGCGTGTCGAGGTCTCTGGTTTCGGCGTTGACAAGGCGCGCGAGATCGTTGGCTCACACGCTGTGTCGACGCTCGTGCTGTGGTACATGCTCTCCTGCCGCGGCGATCAGATCGCATTCGTCAGCGACTATGACTCGGAGGCGGGCCGCCCGGTCTTCGGACGCTCGCTGAGCGCCACGGAGATCGACGCGTTCACCGACGCGACAGAATCAGCCATTCGGCTGGCTGTCAGCGCCGGCGTGCTTGTCGATAAGGGATGGGAGGAACTCGTGGACGATCGCTCTATTCGCGTTCGTCACGTCGAGGTTGACCATCGTCCGGGCCGGCTTCCGTCCGAGGGCTTGTGAGGACGCGGGACAGATCTGCGCCTCCGGTGTGAATGGTGATCAGCGATGGCGCTGGATCACGTCGCGCGTGATGACGACGGGCCTTGGACCGCCTGCGCCGAACGTGATATCGGCATCGGTCCAGACGATGTGGCTACAGTTCTTAATGGCGGCCTCCGGCGTGGGCTCGGTCGCGAGCAGGCCGACGTTGTGGTGCATCGTTGGGGGACGGTCCATTGGCTCGCCGATGATGATGTCGGCGTGCTCGTCGACGGCGCCGGCCGCGTTTGGCTCCAGCCACACGATCGCGCCGTACCAGACGGGGTACTTTGTGCCCTCGCTCCATGATGACGCGATGATGCTCGCTTGCGCGGCGTGCGTGCCCGACATCCTGCCCACTTGAAACGACAGAAAGACCGTCGCGGCAAACGCGAGGAAGAGGCCCGACGAGAAGACGATGCGGGCCAGGCGCGACGCTGAATGCGGCCGAGGGCTGCAGTTGGACATCTGCTCACTCCGAAACATTGCGGCGGCTTAGGGGCTGAGTGAAGTGAACGCAGATCACAGACCCGCTTGGGCGGCGTGGCGTGCAACCGGACGAAATAGACGAGGTCGTAGCCGCTATTCGGGCCGATGCGCCGAGACGGCTTATTGCATCGCTTCATGGTGCTCGGCCTCGCGCTGAAACCTCCGATCCTTCCAAGCCCGACGGTTTACCCGGCGGGCGCTCTCCGGGCTCTACCACCCGCATCCGCCCTCAAGGCGGATGCGGACTACATAAGCGGCGTCTTCCCCGGCATCGGCACCTCGGGCGTTGGCAGCGGGCCCATCTCATAACTCGGCGGCGTCAGATCCAGCTTCGAGTTCAACGCCTGCTCCCACGTCACTGTCTTCCCCGTGTACGCTGCCATCCGCCCCATGATCGCCGTCAGCGTCGACTCGGCAACCTGCTTCGCCTCGTTCACCCGCTTGCCCGACTTGATCGCCTCCAGCAGATCGACGTGCTCCTGCACGTACGGATTGTTGTTCGGGCCCGCGAACTTCCATGGGTCCTCGCCACCACCGCCACCGCTCCCCGGAGCCATGCGCAGATCCGCCGCGCCTGGGCGCAGCGTGAACGATCCCCGCGTCCCACGGATCACCTCTTCCACGCGCGACGTCGTTCCGTCCTGCTGGCGGCACATCGACATGCACGTCGCGCCCGACGCGTACTCAAAGAGCACGCCGAAATGGTCATAGATATGCCCATACGCCGGGTCCGTTCGCACCTGCCGGCCCCCGACCGCCGTCGCCTTGTCCGGGTGCGTCTCGCCGCTCGATACGCTCATCGCCCAGTTCACAACATCCAGGTTGTGCACGTGCTGCTCGACGATGTGATCGCCCGACAACCACGTGAAGTAGAGCCAGTTGCGGATCTGCCACTCCATGTCGGACCACTCGGGCCTGCGCGGGTGCATCCACAGCCCGCCCTGATTCCAGTACGCCTCGCTGGTGACGATGCGCCCGATCGCCCCGTCCCTGATCCGCGCCATCGCCTCGCGATACGAGGTCTCGTGCCGGCGCTGCGTCCCCGCCACGATCGACAACCCCTTTGAGTCCGCCATCGACGACGACTCGAGCACAGAGCGGATCCCCACGGGATCGACGGCGACGGGCTTCTCGACAAAGACGTGGCACCCCTTCTCGACCGCCGCACGCAGGTGCATCGGCCTGAAGTGGGGCGTCGTCGCGAGGATCACCATGTCAAGATCGTTCTCGAGCAGCCGCTCGTAGGAATCAAACCCCGTGAGCACGCGATCGTCCGGAAGATCCACGCGATCGCGCCACGGGTTGTCGCTCGACGAGAGATACCCCCTCGCGCCGCCGATGCGATCGGTGAAGAGATCCGCCATCCCCACCAGTCGCACATCGGGCGAGGCCTCGAGCGCGTTCATCGCTGCGCCGGTGCCGCGCCCCCCGCACCCGATCACGCCCAGACGGATCGAATCCATCGAACGCCCCGAACTGGCGAACGCCATATTCGAGCCCGAGAGAGACATGAGACCCAGCGCAGAAGCGCCGGCAACAGAAGTCTTGACAAAGTCGCGGCGGGTCACGGGGTTGTCGGACATTGGATACTCCTACGGAAAGGCAAAGAGAACGCGGAGGACGCGGAGCAGAGACGCAGAGGAACGCAGAGAAGACCAAGAGTCTTTACCACCGAGATACGCGGGCACAGAGAGGGAACGGATGAGGGAGAAAGGAGACGAATACGGAGTTGATGAACAGTCTCATGTCCTCTCCATCGCTTCCCCTCTGCGCCGCTCTGATTCCTCTGCGTTCTCCGCGTTCTCTTCACGAACATCAGATGAGCTTGGTCTGGCCGGGGATCGCCACCTGCGGCATGGGCATGGGGCCCCAGGCGAGGTTCTCCGGCACCAGTGATTCCTTCGAGTTCATTGCCTGCTCCCACGACACCGTCTGCCCGGTGTACGCGCTCATCCGAGCCATGATCGCCATCAGCGTGCTGTTCGCGCCGCGCACCGCATCGTTCAGCGGCGCGCCCGCGCGGATCGACTTGAACAGCTCCTCGTGCTCGGTCTGGTACATGTCGCGATCGGCGCGACCCGTGTACTGCCACGTCCGCTTGTTGTCCAGGTCGCGCGTCTCAAACGTCGGAACCCACCCGTTCACCGTCGCCGACCCCTTCGTCCCGTAGATGTAGTCCGTGTTGTCCGCGGGGCACCCGTCGATCTGGCGGCACGTGTGGTGCGACCGCAGCCCACCCTCGTACTCATAGATCGCCGCGAAGTGATCGAACGCGTTCCCGCTCTCAGGGCCGAACCGCGCCGCACGCCCCCCCAGACAGTTCACACGCAGCGGGATCCGATCCCCCACCGCCCACGCGCCGCGATCGATCGAGTGGCACGCCTGCTCCACAATGTGATCGCCCGAGATCCACGTGAAGTGCCACCAGTTCCGCATCTGGAACTCCACGTCGCTCCACTCCGGCTTCCGCGGCCGCTTCGTCAGCGTCCCCGTGTGGTACGTCGTGTGTACCGACATGATCTGCCCGATCGCGCCCGAGTTGATCTTGTCGAACGTCGCCACCATCCCGTCGTGGAACCGCCAGCAATACCCCACAACCGTCGCCAGGTTTTTCGCCTTCGCCTGCTTCGCCGTCTCGATGAACGAACGCACGCCCGGCCCGTCCACCGCCACCGGCTTCTCCGCGAACACGTGCTTGTTCTGCTCGATCGCATACCGATAGTGCACCGGTCTGAACGCCGGATACCCCGTGATCAACACCGCATCAACACCCGCGTCGATCGCCGGCTTGTACGACTCAAACCCGACAAACCGCCGCTCGGGCGGCACCTGCACGCGCGCCGACGCCCCCTCCCCCATCGTCTCCGTGATCCCCTTGAGCGACGACTCGAGCCGCTCGCCGAACACGTCCGACATCGACCACAACACCACGCCCGGATCCGCAGAGAGCGCCTGGATCGCCGCGCCCGTGCCGCGCCCGCCGCACCCGACCAGCGCGATCCGGATCTGGTCCGACCCGCCGCGCAACCCCGAACCCAGCCCCCGTTCTTCAATCCGCGCCGCGCTCGCAGTCGAAAGACCCGGCACACCCAGCCCGAGCCCCGCAAGACCCAGCCCCCTCAGTCCCAGCCCCGCCAATCCCGCGGCAGAACCCTTGACAAACTCGCGACGGCCGCGATCAGACGACGACGTTGCAGGATCCATGCGTGCGCTCCGGTGACGTGCGAACAGAACGCCCAATGTAGCACATCGCAACCGCCCCGCGCCGGCAAACCACACGCAACCCCAGCACCACGTCCACACCCTCACCGCTGCCGAATCGTTTCCTCCACGCCCGCCGCGGCCGCGAACCGATCGTGCATCCCCCTGTATCTGGCGATCTCGGGGTGATCCTCCGGATACGCCGCCTCAGCAATCGCAATCGCTTCCTCTATATGTGCGATCGCATCGGCGTGCATGGCGCGCCGCGAGCGCAGATCGGCGAGATTCGCCAGCGCGACCGCCAGCACCGGGTGACCCGGAGGAAACGTCCGACGCACAACCCCGACACACTCAGTAAAGAGCGCGTCCGCCCCCTCAAGATCGTCCCGCTCCTTCTTCACAGAGGCGAGATTGTTAAGAGAACGGGCAAGATCCGGATGGTCGCCCTTATAGATCCGCCTCGTCATCGCCAGCACATCCGACAGCATCTCCTCCGCCGTCGCAAGATCGCCCTGGTCGCGACGCAGGAACGCGATGCTGTTCATGCACGAGGCGATCTCCGGATGATCACCCGGATAGAGCCGACGGTTCATCTCAAGGGCCTCATGGAAGATCGGCTCCGCGCGATCGAGCCGCCCGAGGTCCTTGTTCACGAACGCGATCCGGATCAGGCACTCCGCCGTCATCGCGTGATCGCCCGGGAACAGACGCCTGTTCATCGCGAGCGCGTCCTCAAGCAGCGGCTCCGCCTCCGACATCCGCCCCGCCGACATCCGAAGGTTCGCGATGTTCACCGTGTGCAGCACCACCGAAGGGTGGTCCCCCCCGTGGATGCGTGACGTCATCTCCAGCGCCTCGAGAAAGAGCGCCTCCGCCTCTGCCTGACGCCCGAGAGACTCGCGCACCGTCGCAAGGTTGTTGATGCACGCCGCAACCAGCGGGTGATCCCCCGAGAAGAGCCGCCTCGACATATCGAGCGACTGCACGAAGAGCGGCTCCGCCTCGCCCTCTCGCCCCGCCATCGACCGCTGCAGCGCGAGGTTGTTCATCGCCTCCGCCACCATCGGGTGGTCCCCCGGGTGCAGCCGCCGGATCATCTCCAGCGCCTCAACGAGCAGCGGCTCGGCGTCGTCGAACCTCCCCATGTCCCGGCGCGTGATCGCCAGATTCGTCAGCGATGTCGCCACCATCTCGTGGTCGCCGGGAAACAGACGCCTCGCCATCGCCAGCGCATCCGCGTGCATCCCCTCGGCCTCGGCCAGCCCCCCGAGCTTCGCACGCACAAACGCCAGGTTGTTCATCGAGCCCGCGACCGATGCGTCGTCCCCGGGGTGCAGCCGCCGGCGCATCTCCAGCGTGGCCGAATAGATCCCCTCCGCCTCGGCATACCTCCCCTGCGACTCCACCGCGCTCCCCAGACCGTTCATCGCCGACGCCACGCCATCCGAGTCCCCGTCAGAGATCGACCGCCGGATCGCAAGCGCCCGCGCAAACTGCGCCTCGGCCATCCCCGGTCTGGCGTTGTTCTGCAGGATCGCGCCGATCGTCTCGCGCAGCCGCGCCTCCGTCTCCGGATCGACCGACCGCGACGCGTCCAACTCCGCGATCGCGTTCTCCATCGCCTCAACAACCGTGACCGACTCCGCGCCCCCCTGGTAAGGATCCGCCTCACGCAGCGACCGCGTTACAAGATCGATCACCGCCTCCGCCCGCGCCAGCGCGAGCGACTCTCTCCCGAGCGCCTCCCGCGCCGCGTCACGCTCCTGCGATGCCACTCGCGCCTGCCACAGCGTCCCCGCAAGGCCCGCCAGCAGCACCGTCAGCAGCACACCACCCGCGGCCAGACGAACACGGTTCCGACGCACGAACTTCCGCACCCTGTACCGCGTGCTCTCCGGCGCGGCGACGATCGCCTCACCCCTCAGGTATCGCGACACATCCGCGCCGAACTCACCCGCCGAGGCGTACCGCTCCGCCGGGTCCTTCCGCATCGCCCGCATCGGGATCCACTCAAGCTCCGCCCTCAGGTCACGCTCCAGCGCATCGATCGCCGTCCGACGTCGCAGGGCCGCCTCCTTCGACGCCTCGGGCGAGAGCCCGAGCAGCCGCCGGCTCGGCGTCGGAGGGTCCACGTCGCGGATCATCCGCTGCACCTCGGCGTAACTCGCCGCACGCAACGCCCGCGAACTGAACGGCAACTCACCCACCAGCAACTCATACAGCAGCACGCCCAGCGAGTACACGTCGCTCCGCGTGTCGATGTCGCTCGCGCCCATCGACGCCTGCTCCGGACTCATGTACTCCGGCGTCCCCACCATCACGCCCGCCTCCGTGTGAGGCCCATCCGAAGCCGGCGAGTGGCCGATCGCCTTCGCAATCCCGAAATCGATCACCTTCACCAGCGGCGCGCCGTCGGCCCGCGCCACAAGAATGTTCGACGGCTTGATGTCACGATGGATCACACCCTTGAAGTGCGCGTGCTGCACCGCGTTGCACACCGAGACAAACAGACCCAGCCGCTCACGCACCGACAACGAGTGGCGATCGCAGTACGCCGTGATCGGCTCCCCCTCGACCCGCTCCATCACGAAGTACGGGCGACCGCGATCCGTCACCCCGCCGTCGAACACACGCGCGATCCCCGGGTGGTCCATCCGCGCCAACGCCTGACGCTCGTGCTCGAACCTCGCCACCACCGCCCGAGAGTCCATCCCCGGCTTGATGATCTTGAGCGCGACACGCTGCACCATCGGGTGCCGACGCTCCGCCAGCCACACCGTGCCGAATCCGCCAGAACCCAGCATCGAGATCAACTGATACGGACCGACAAGATCCCCCGGACGCTCGAACGCCGCCGGCTCCGATGGCGCCATCTCGCCCGAGATCGCTCCGGCGCTCGTCACCACCCCATCCTCTCCCGATCCGCCGGAGCGAGCCCCGTCCCGCGCCCCGCTTCCCGCGCCATCCCCGCCCGGCTCCGGACCCCGCGTGACCCCTGTGTCGTGCCCCGATGTCATGACGCGCCTCCCCTGTGGCACTCCCGCTCGTTCAGCGTATCACATCCGACTTCCCGCTTCCCGCTTGAATGCACCGAGACAAACCCCGAAGATACACCCATGCACCACGCCGCGCTGTGCGTCTCGATCATCCTTCTCGCGCCCGATCGACAGACCGCCGCCCCGACGCCCACCCTGCAATCCCTCCGCCAGGAGGCCGCGGCTCTGCTCGCGCCCTACACCGATGCCGCAGGCACCGATGCCGAGGCCACCGTCCGCGCGGTCCGCGACGCGATGCGCACGATCGAGACCGAACTCGAAGACGAAGAGAGCCAGACCAGCGTCCTCTACGAGGGCCTCATCTTCGGCTCCACCGTCTGGCAGGATGCCGAACCCGATGTCCGCCTCCGCTCCGAACAGGCCACCCGCACCGCCATCCGCTGGGCGCACGACTCCGGCATCCTCGAGCGCCTCGCATCGCTCTCAACACCCATCCAGCCACCGACACGCCCGCTCGGCAGCATCGGCGATCGCGGGGCCGCACGCGAAACCTCGCGAACCGCCGGCGCAACCCGGCGCGCCGCGCTCCTCCTCGCGGCACACAACGCAGAATCCCTCAGAGCCGGAGACCGCGCCGCTTTCGTCCGGGGCACGCGCACCCTCGCCACACTCGCGCGAGTCGTCTCCATCACCGCCGTTCAAATCGATCGGCTCGCCGCCGGCGCGATCGAGCAGCTCATGCTCGCGCAGGTCCGCTCCGCCGTCGCGTCACGCCTGCTCGACGACGCATCGCTCCGCGAACTCGACGCAATCCTCGCCGAGCCCGCGTGCATCTCGCCCGCCGTCGCCATGCGGGGTGAATCCCTCGCCACGCTCGTCCTCACGATCGAGATGGCCGAACTCGCAGCGCAGGAAGCGAACGAGGATCACGACACACCCGTCAACCTCACGCCCGGCCGGCGCATGCTCCCCACGGGCCTCTCGCTCGACGCACAGGTCTCGCTCACACGCCGCGCCTTCGCCGAATGGGCCGAACTCATCGACACCCCGCCCGGCGCAAGGGCCGCGCGACGCACCGAACAGGCCGAGATGTGGAACGCCGTCATCGCCAACGCCATGCTCGGCTCCATGTTCCGCGTCTGCGAGCGATTGACCGAAACCGCCGACATGATGGAAGCAACACGCCGCGGCACGCGCATCCTCCTCGCCCTCGAACGCCACCGCCTCGCCACCAACACCCACCCCGAAACCCTCAACGCCCTCGTCCCCGAATACCTCAGCCACCCGATCCCCGACCCCTACACCGACCGGCCCTTCGGCTACATCGGACCCGCAAAGGGCCCCCACCCGGGAGGCCGCCCCTTCGTCCTCTACGCAGCAGGATCAGACCTCACCGACAACGGCGGCGTCGCCGACTTCACCAATCGCTACAACCCCGATCGAAGCAAGTCCGGTGGCCAGGACATGCCCATCAACGTCGAAACGCCCGAGTGATGGCCCGCCGGCCCCGCGCCCTCACAACCCCTCCGCGCGCCCCTCAAAGCCGTGCCTCTCCTGGTGCGCGTTGAACGCGCCCCGCATCCCCGCCGGCAGACGCAGCGCATCCCCAGCGTTCCTGCGCTCAGGACGCACCTGCGCGATCGCGCTCTCAAGCCACACCCCGTCGCATGGCAAACCGAGGTGCGCGCACACACGCCCCACAACCTCGCGCGGGCTCGCCGTCAGTTCCGAGTACCGGATCTCGAGCATCCGATCACCCAGCCCCTCACGCCACCGCTCCGCCTCCCCCATGCTGCACAGCCACTCATACGCGCCCCGCTGCGCATCCGTCGAGAGCAACCCCACCTCATCCCCGAAATAACCCGCCCGCGCCCCGTCACGCGCCAGCGCGGCCCACTTGCACCCTTCGCGCCCCCACCACTGGTTGTAGTTCCGCTTCCCCGCGATCCGGTATGTCCCCACCGTCGCCAGACGAGCGATCGAACGCACCACGTCCAAGCCGTCACGCACGATGTGAACATACCGCGTGCGCGAAGCATCCGGCACCAACGCCTCAATGAACCCGATGCGGCACACATTGTGAGGCGTCTTCTCGATCAGCATCCGCCGCCCGGCCGCCGTCGCCTCCGACAGCATCGTGCGAACGAATCGGATGCGCGCCTCCGGCGTCGCGAACGAGGCGTCCATGAAAAACGCTGGCTCCGCCGTGGTGTGAAAGTTGGTTGCGTCACTCCTCGCGTCGATCGCCGCCCACGCGTGATACGGCTCGAACAGATAGAGCGCGTCCGGATGCCGCTCGAACAACCGCCCCAGCATCGTCGTCCCCGACCTGCCGCTCCCCACGAAGAACGCCGACGCCGGCTGGTCAGACGAGCCCTCCCCCTCGACGGGCGTCCGCGCCCGCCGAAGCGCACGCCGCCGCAGACCGTCATACTTCACCGCCCGCAGATACGGGAGCAACGCCTGCACCGGCGCGGACTGCTTGAGTGACATGATCGCACCGCTCCGTTCGTCTGGGCTCAACTCGGCGTCAGGCCGCGCTCCACACGCTTCAACTCACGAACCTTCAGACAGATCTGATACTCGTAGATCGCCTGCAGCACGCAGTACGTCAGCCCCGCACGCCCGTCCATGAACCCACGCCCCAGGATGTACATGTACAGAAACTTCAGCACCGGCCTCAGCGGCATCCGGAACGACAGATTCTTCAGCTCCAGACGGCGCGTGTTCCGGTCGCGAGAGAACAGCCGCCCCAGCGACACCGGGTTCTCCTTGAGCGCACGCATCGTCTCCCGCGCCTCATACGTCGAATACCGGTTGTGCCGCTCGAACCACTCCCCCAGCCCCTTGCTGAAGTTGTAGTGGATGAAATGATTCCGCAGATACCCGTGCTCCCCGTCGATCAAAGGAACCGGGTTCGCAAGCCGCTCGAAGCGGATCTTCGAAGGCCGAAAGAACCGCATGATGTTCCCGGGAGGCATCGCGTGACGCAGCCACCTCCCCATGAAATAGTTCCGCCTCCCGCAGTAGAACGCCACCCGCCGCTCGCTCTCGTCCGACGCGATCGCCTCGATCTCCGCACGCAACTCCGGCGTCATCTGCTCGTCCGCATCCAGATAGAACACCCACGTGTTCGGCCACGGAATGTTCTCCATCGCCCAGTTCTGGTGCGGCCCGCGTCCGTCGAACTTCCGCGCGTACCACCGACACCCGAACTCACGCGCGATCTGCTCCGTCCCGTCGGTCGAGAGCGAATCAAGCACCACGATGTCATCAAACCCGCGCACCGACTCCAGGCACGAGGGAAGATTCTTCTCCTCGTTCAGCGTCTGTATGAAAATCGTGATCGCCGGTCCGCTCATGCGTTCCCCCCGACACGCCGCACGCCCCACCCCATCACCGCAGACCACACCGCAGCCCGCGCCTCCTCCAACAACCCCAGGTCCGTCTCGCGCGACTCAACCTCCGCCCCTCGCGCCGCGCGCTCTGTCCGTGCCGTGGGCTCCGGCCGCGCACGCCCCGTGTGCGCCGCGATCTCCGCCACACCGATCACGTCGCGCCCCTCCACGCGCGCATCCACACACACCCGCGTCCCGAACGGATCCAGCGCGGGCTTCGTGTCGCGCTCGTCGATCGCGCCCGGATCGATCGCGCCCTGCTCCGGCGCGTGCGCCGAGAGCCGCCCCAGATCAACAACCAACTCTCGCGCGCCCCCGCCCCGCTCCACCCAAAGACCAAGAGCCGCAGAATCATCAGCAATCCGGCGGCACTGCATCGCGATCACCCGATCCCCGCCCTCATACACCGCCGCGTCGAACGACCCCTCCGGATGCAGAGGCGTCAACGAAAGCACACCCCCCGCCATCACTCCCGCCTCCTCGTCGTCGCGCACGATCTCGATCGCGCCCGCCCCGGTCTGAACCAGCAGCGTCGCGTCATCCATCCACGCGTGCCGCGTGATCCGCCCCTCGCACACAAGCCGCAACCCGCCCGCGCCCCTCGCGTCCGTCGTCAGAAGCCGCGTGTGAACGATCCCATCCGCGCGCTCGAAACTGTGCAGCACGGCGACGCGCCTCCCCCCAGGCGCATACGAGACATCATCCACAACGTGCACGCGCCCCTCACCCAACGCCGAGCGCCGGAACTCGGCGATCTCCGCCAGCGAGAGCAGCAGCTCGCTCGTCCCCCGCGCCAGATCGACCACATGCACGCCGCTGTGCCGCGGCGCGGGATTGGCCACGTGCGGATCGACCAGCGCGGGAATCGCGAGCGCGTGCCGAAGATCCCCCAATCGCTCGAACGGGATCGCCAGCGCGAAGGCCCCGTCCGGCGACACCGTGTGGACCGCGTGCCCGATCGCCTCTGTCCGCAGCAACCGACCCCCGCGCCCGAGCGACACGATCTGCGCATGCAACCGATCATCATCGTCGCGCGTGTTGAAGATCGCACGCTCCGCCCCGATCCACTGCAACCTCGCGCCGTCCGCGTGGCTCCACGCTGTCGTCGTCCCGAAGCAGGCGAACGCGCCGCTCTCGACATCCAGCAACCCCACCTCGCACGGCTCGATCTCGTCCGGCTCGTGCTCCAGCGTCGAGGCGCGATGCGCCAGCACGAGCGCGCCGTCCTCGCTCCACGAGCACCGCGCCCCGCGCGAACGGAACGTCCGCCAGTCACCCAGCGCGTCGGGGTTCTTCGCCGGCGAGATCACACGCAGCGGCACGCTCATGCGCCCTTATCCCCCGCTTCATCGCTCACGCCACCCGCTCCCCCACCCTCCTCGCGGATCACACGCGCACGAATCGGCTTCGCCGGACTCCCCACACACACCGTCCACTCGGGCAGATCGCCGAACACGCTCGATCGCGCCCCCACCACCGTCCCCTCGCCGATCGACACACCCGGGCCCACGAACACATCCGCCGCGATCCAGCACTGCCCGCCGATCCTGATCGGCAGCGGCACCAGCGGCCGCCTCGACCGCTCGAAATCATGCGTCGCCCCGCACAGGTAACTGTACTGGCTCACCGTCGTGTGCGCGCCGATCGTGATCCGCTCCACGCAGTAACAATCCACGCCGTCCGCCAGCGTCGCGTAGTCCGCCATCTCAAGATTCCAAGGAGCCCACACGCGGCACCCCGGATACGGCCGCGCCCGCCACGACACGCGACCCCCGAACATCCGCAGCAGCATCACCCGCCACCGATGGCACGGGCGAGGCGAGAACCGAAACAGCGTCCCCTGCACCAGGCCCCACAGCACACGCCCCGCCCGGTTCGAGAGCGAGTGAGGGCTCGGCGCGCGTGAGATATCCACGCCGCTCATGCGCCCGCTCCTGTTGCAACAGGCACGAACGCGCGCGGCTTGATCGCCCGCGCCGGCTGCCCCACCGCGATCGACCACCCCGGCACCTCTCCCTCAACCAACGCCCGCGCCCCGACCACCGTCCCCGCGCGCACCACAGCCCCGGGAAGCACCAGCGAATCCGCCGCGATCCAGCAGTCATCCTCGATCGTGATCGCCCCCTCGATCGTCCGCGACGGGTCACGCGGATCCAGCATCGTCGTCGTCACAATCGCCAACTGGCTGATCACGCACCGCTCACCGATCGACAGCCCGCGCGTCAGACGCAGCGTCGCATGATCACCGAAAATCGTCAGGTGCCCCGCGCTCAGGTTCCACGGACGATCGATCCGAACGCTCCGCCGGATCTTCACGTTCCCCCGCAGCCGCGCGCCGAACATCCGAAGAATCCGACGCCGCACGCCGTGCGCCACGTGGGGCGTCGCCCGGAAGAGATGCCGCCCGATCAGCCGCCACGCCAGCGCGCGACCGATCCGCTCGCCTCCCTCGCCCGGTTCATTCATCGCGCCCGCGTGCGCCATCGCTCACACCCCCGTCCCGGGCCGCGCCGACACGTCCTTCGCCGGATTCCCCTTCAACTCCGAACCCGCCGGGAACGAGCGATACACGCTCGCCCGAGGCCACACCACACACCCATCGCCCAGCACAACCTCAGGACCGATGTACGCATCCAGACCGATGAAGCACCCCGCCCCCACCGTGATGGGCGGCTTGATCAGCGGGAATCGCGAGTCCGTCATGTCGTGCGTCCCAGCGCACAAGTGCGCTCGGAAATCGATCACCGTCCCGCTCCCGATCTCGATCGGACCAAGCCCGTACAGAATCACACGCTCACCCACACGCACGTTGTCCCCCAGACGCACATTCCACGGAATCAGAATGTCCACCGAGCGCGCGATCACGCACCCTCTCCCCGCCCGCCCGCCGAATCGACGGATCAGCCACGGACGCGCCCCGGAACAGACAACCCACACCACACGACCCAGCGTCGCCCACACGATCCGAATCACCTTCTCACGCGTTGTCCACACCGACCGACGCGCAGGCGGCGGATGCACCCCCCCCACCTGCACCCCCACCGACCCTCCCACACTCCCACCCGCCCCATCCCCCGACGCACCCGCCGCGCCCTCGGTGCCAGCGCCCGTCGTGCTCGCCTCAGAAACTGGGGGTGAAGTCTTCATCATGCGTAAGACAGCCCGATAACAAAGGCAGGATTCTGAACGGTCCTATGGTAACGGCCCGATCCGGCCGACGTATACACGCACATTGGATCGGCGACCCTCTTGATCGGCTTTGAAGATGAGCACGACGACCACGCTCGAGAATCTTGCGCGGAAATACCTTCCCCCCTCCGGCGCGCGCCTGGCGAAGCGATTCGCCGTCTGGCCCAGATACCGCGCACAGGCAAAGGCATGCCGCGAGGGCTTCAGACTCCACGGACAGAAGTACACACAGCCCGTCCTCTTCGTCGCCGGGTTGCCCAAGAGCGGCACAACCTGGCTCGAAAAAATGATCTCCTCCTATCCCGGCTTCCATGAGCTCCTCATCCCCGAGGTCGCGGCACACGAGCTCGCCACCGGCGGCTCACACGACTACGAACTCCCCGACAACATGTTCGAGCGCTTCAAGGACATGCTCGTCCTCACCAAGATGCACGTCCACGGCTCGCCCCACAACGCCGATGTCCTCAGGCGCGCCGGCGTCCGCTACGCCATCCTCTTCCGCGATCTCCGCGACGTCGCCGTCTCCAACTACTTCTACGTGCGCAACACCCCATGGCACGGCGACCACCCCCACTACGCCGGAAAGAGCGTCGAGGACGGCCTCCTCGTCTTCGCCGAACGCACGCTCGCACCATACGCCCATTGGGTCCGCTCCTGGAACAAGAACCGCGACCCGAACGCCTCGGTCATCCTCCGATACGAGCAGATGCTCGCCGATCCGCGCAGCTCCGTCCGGCAGGTCGCCGACCTCTTCGACCTCCCGCGCGACGAACAGACCATCCAGTCACTCGTCGATCGCTTCAGTTTCAAGAACATGTCCGGCGGACGCGACAGAGGCGAGCAGAGCGCGACCCAGTTCGTCCGAAAGGGTGTCGCAGGAGACTGGGTCAACCACTTCACGCCCCGCGTCCGCGACGCCTTCAAGCAACGCGCCGGTGACTTCTTCATCGAGTTCGGCTACGAGAAGGATCTGAATTGGTGACACCCACCTCCCGGCAAGTCGAATCCGCAACCCGCCACGCGACACCCAGGCACGACGCGCACACCGAGCAGGAACGCGCCGCGGACCTCTCGCGACCCAACCTCGTCATCCTCAACCAGTACTACGTCCCAGACGTCGCCTCCACAGGACACCTCCTCCACGAACTCGCCGTCACCCTCGCACGCGAGGGCGTCGACGTCTCCGTCCTCACCGCTCGACCCTCCTACGGACCGCCGGAGACCTGGCAGCCCTGCCCCTACCGCGAAGAGATCGATCGCGTCCACATCAAACGCATGTGGACCACACGCTTCAGCAAAGACCGCATCCTCGGACGCGTCCTCAACTACGTCACCTTCACAGGCCAACTCGCCCTCCGAGTCCTCGTCGGATCGAGCCCGAAAAAGGTCTACCTCTACACCACCAACCCCCCCTTCCTCGGCACCATCGGCGGCTTCGTCTCCCTCTTCCGAAGACACACCTACGTCATGCTCCTCCACGACTCATACCCCCAGGTCGCCGTATGGGTCGGCACCATCAAGAAGGGCGGCTTGATCGAGAAGGTCTGGCACAGCGCCAACCGCCTCGCCTATCGACGCGCCGACCAGACCATCGTCCTCTGCCACGCCGCCAAAAAACTCGTCTGCGACACTTACAACATCGATCCAGAACGCGTCCACGTCATCCCCAACTGGGCCGATCGCAACAAAATACACCCAGTCCCCAAGCGCCAAACAAAGTTCGCCGCGGCCAACGGTCTCGTCGAGCCCTTCACCGCCCTCTACTCCGGAAACCTCGGACTCTACTACGAATTCGAAACCATGCTCGCCGCCGCAGAGAAACTCCTCCCCGAGCAGTTCCGCATGGTCTTCATCGGATCCGGCGGCAGAAAGCCCTGGATCGCCGACCAGATCAAGAGCCGCAGACTCACCAACTCGATCATGCTCCCCTACCAGCCCTTCGAGACACTCAACGACTCACTCAACGCCTGCGACGCGAACTTCGTCACCATCGCCAAAGGCATCGAGGGAATCAGCTTCCCATCCAAGCTCTACTCCTCACTCGCCGTCGGCAAGCCCATCCTCGCCCTCTCCGAGCCCGACTCCGAACTCCGCGATGTCGTCGAGAAGAACGGCGTCGGGCTCTGGTTCGAACTCGGCGACGCCGAAGGGCTGGCCAATGGCATCCGCTCGCTCATCGCCGATCCCGGTGCCGCGCTCGCCATGGGACGAAGAGCCCGCGAGCTCTTCGAACGCGACTACACGCGCCAGACCGCCGGCCAGAAGTACGCCGACGTCTTCCGCCTCGCCGATCCCGCCAAGCCCCGGCGCAACAAGCACCGCGCGGAAACCGCCACGAAGAACGCATGACCCGAGGCGAGTGCCGCGGCACCCCGGTCCTCCGCGATCTCTCCCGAGTACCATCCCCGCATGGCCAAGCGCCGCACAGTCAGGCCCTCGCGCGTCACCGAAGGACCGCTCACGCCCGACGACGTCGGAGACACCTCCGAGCCGCGCCGACGGCCTTCTCTCGATGAAGAACCAAGCGATGCCGACGTGATCCGCTTCAACGACGACTCCGTACGCTGCCGCCGCTGCAAGACGCTCCTCTACGACGACCTGGACTCATGCCCGCGCTGCGGCGAGGATATCGCGTCCGGCAAGAGCCGTTCCATGCCGTGGTGGGTGATCCTCGCCCTCGGGCTCGTCCTCGCCGCCATGGTCGCCCCAGCCGTCCTTCCCGTTCTGTTGCGCCTTTTCTGATCGTCGCGTGCCACGCGACTTCCACGCCGAAGGCCTCCCCGGGTTCTTCACCCTGAACGTCTACGCCCACGCCCACTCACCTTAGCCCCTCCTCGATCCGCACCGACACAAGGTGACGCGCCAAGGACGCGAATCCGCTCTCGATCGCACGCCACACCTCCACCACATCCTGATGACGCTTGAACTCGATCGTCAGAACCGGAATCCCCTGGTCCTGCCCGAAGTAACTCCCCAGCGAACCCGGCGTCGCGTACGACATCTCAGGAACGATCCGCCACCGCGGGTCGGTCGCCGCCGCACCATCCGCGAACGCCCGCGCAAACCCCAGCGCAGGACCATCAAAGTTCACGAACGGACCGTATGAGGTCGAATGAAAGATCACGATCAGATCCGGCTGATCGAACCGCACCACACTCGCGAGCAACTCCGCCTCCGGCTCCGAGAACGGCTTGTCCCCGTGACGGTCGCGCTTCTCGAAATTCCGTGCCGGAAAGTTCCGATTCAGATCCACGTTCCGAGAGTTCCCCCGACGCTCCAGCGCAGAACCATCCGGATTCAGATCGCGGATCACACGCCACGTCGCCGCGCCCGCCGCCGGCTCACGCGACAACTGCTCGGTCAGGCGCCCGATGCTCGGCAACGCCTCACGCTCATCCCCGTGGATCCCGCCCACCACCAGCACCCGCCGCGGCCCATCCCCCACCGTGATCGCCTCGATCGAACGCCCGCTCACCGAAAAACCGATCGTCCGCCACACGTCGCTGTCCGCCAGCTCCGCCGCCTTCAACTCGTCTGGCTCTCGCTTCTTCCCGGCGCAGCCGCCCACCCCCATCCCCAGCGCGATCGCGCACACCAAACCCACAACACACATCCGTCCCCGTCTACCAACACGCCCGCCCACACCCATCACACCCCTCCAACCCATCCCGCTCCCCGGCCGACACGCTGCCGACTCACCCGCTCTTGACTCACCCATTGCTCACTCCTCAATCCCCAGATCCGCCTTCGTGAACAGCGCATCGAACCGAATCCCCGCGGCTTCAACATTCTCTCTCGCGCCCTCCTGCCGGTCGATCGTCGCGATGATCCCCACAACCTCCGCGCCCGCCTCCCTCAACACGCCCACCGCCTCCAACGCCTGCCCCCCCGTCGTCGCCACATCCTCCAGCAGCACCACCCGATCCCCGCGCTCGACCCTCCCCTCCAGTTGCTTCGCCGTGCCGTACCCCTTCTTCGCGTTCCGCACGAACAGACACGGCAGCCCGCTCCGCAACGAAGCCGCCGTCACAAGAGGAATCCCTCCCAACTCCGCCCCCGCAAGCCGCACCACCGGCTCGCCGGGATACGAAGCCACCCGCTCAGAAAACAACACCCCCAGATGCACCAGAATCTCCGGACGCGTCGAGAACAAGTACTTGTCCAGGTAATACGACGACGTCCGACCCGAGCGAAGCGTGAATGTCCCCCGCAGAAGGGCGCACTCCGCGATCGCCCGTGCAAGCTGTTCCCTCGTCATGAATCGCTCCTGGGCCGCGTACGGCTCTGCCCCATACCGCTCCCGCACTCGATCGATGCGGCACATCACGACCAGCGTACCTCCCTCGCCCGATCCCGTCCCTCCTCTCCCGTCGCACCCGCGAAGATTGCGCCCACCACCGCATCCACCCCACCAAATCCCGCCACCCAGCCCCCTCCACACACTTGTGACACACCCGTGACCCTCACTTTGACCCCTTTCCAGAGGGTTCATGCATCCGTCCGCCAAAGGCGGACATAGATCCTTCCGATGGGGTGGGTTACCTATCGTTCCAGCGTTTCACCCGATGTTCGGGGGGGCCGAAGCAGTACCACCCCACCCCGCCCGAGCACCCCGTTTCACTCCGAGGTCTCACACATGAAACTCACGCGGCACACCCTCCTCATGGCGGCACTCACCACATCACCCCTCTTCGGATCCGCTCTCGCGCAGGTCGCGCCCCCGCCCCCGACAGCCCCAGAGAAGACCCCCGAGTACGTCCCCCCCGCTCCCAGCGTGCAGCCCGCTCCGCGCCCCGCCCAGCGCCAACCCGCGCGCCCCGCGGCTCAGCCCACCGGAGCACTCGGGCCCAACACCCCGCTCCCCGACATCCCCCACGAGAGTCTCGTCAAGATCGGTGACAACGGAAAGATCATCCGTCTCACCAAGCCCACCGAGTACGCCGCTGTCGCGGTCAACCCCGTCACCACAGGGCCCATCGCCACCGCCGAACTCGCGCACTTCATGCACGAGCGCCAGATGCAATTCGAGGAGATCGTCATCGAGAACCTCGACCTCGTTCTCGAGATCGAGGGCGGCTTCTTCCTCGAAATCGACTGGTCCGACCGAGCCAACTACGCCCAGGTCACCCAGCGCATCCGCCCCCTCGCCCCCGCCTCCCCCTTCGTCAAAGAGGCCCAGGCCCGCCAGATCATGACCCGCATCCAGGGACAGTTCAACGCCAAAATCGCACGCGAGTACGAGATGGCCGTCACGCGCGAGGCCCGCGCCGCCATGTCCCCCGATAATCCCGACTCAACCGGGCTCGTGATGGACACCATCATGCGCCTCAGCATCGGCGAGTCCCTCTACGCCTACGACAACCTCTGCGACGCCCTCGTCGCCAACCTCGCCGATGTCCGCGCCAAACTCAACCTGAACAGCGACGACCAGACCGCCTTCACCATCGCCGCCAAAGAGATCGACGCCGCCGCCGACCCCATCGCCAAGCGCGACCGCGCCAAGGCCCTCGTCGCCGACCTCTCGCTCGACAACGCACGCGCCGCCCTCACACTCGCACGCGAACTCCGTCCCCCCGCCGTTCTCCCCGAGATCCCCCCCTTCGAAGATCCCCGCGTCGTCATGACCAGCGATCCCGACGAGATCGCCGCCATGCGCGCCAAGCAGGCCGAGATCCAGGCAGAGATCGACGAAGAGATCGCCGCCGGCCGAGCCGCTATCGCAGGACCCGACAACAAGATGTACTTCAGAAACCCCGACGGCACCAACCGAGAGGCCACGCCCGAAGAACTCGCCCTCGCCAGAGAGCGTGCGGCAAACCGTGAAGAACGCAACCGCGGCGCAATCCGCAGAGCCGTCGAAGAAGTCCGCGCCCGCAAACTCGCCGAAAAGATCGAAGCCGAAGAAGCCAAGCAGAAAGCCGAACAGGCCGCCGGACCTAAGTAAACAGATCTTCTCCAGCTAGCACCATCGACACGGGCCGGCCCCCAAGGGCACGGCCCGTTTCTCTTTGCACACCCCCCACACACACCTGCACACCCCCCGACACACAAAACCATCACTCCCTCGACGCACCCGCATCCAAGGGCCGCATCAGCGGGAACAGCACCACATCACGGATCGTCCGCTGATTCGTCAGCAGCATCACCAGCCGATCAATCCCCAGCCCCATCCCGCCCGCGGGCGGCATCCCCACCTTCAGCGCATTGACAAAGTCCTCGTCGAACGTCCTGAACGTCGACTCCTCATCATCCAGCCCCGCCAACTGCTCCCTGAACTTCGCCGCCTGCACATCCGGATCGTTCAACTCCGTGTAGTGCGGCGCAATCTCCATCCCGCCAATAAACAGGTCCGCACGATCCGCCACCGTCGGATCCTCGCGATTCGGCCTCGTCAATGGCGAGATCGCGCTCGGATAATGCGTGATGAACGTCGGCCTCGCGTGATCCAGCGTCGGCTCCGCGAACTCCTCGAAGAGATTGTTCACGATCAGCCAGTGATCGAGCGCGACTCCCTTCTCGTCCTTCGCCTTCACACGCTTCTCCGCCGCGAGCCGCGCCACCGCGCCCCGATCACCCATCTCCACACCCAGAGCCCTCTTGAACAACTCTCCATACCTCACCCGCGCAAACGGCGATCCATAATCAATCACCATCTCACCAAACGGCAACGCAACACCCCCACCCGCACCCTCCTCCGCCGCCACCCCCTGCTCGCGCGCCGCGGCCTTCGCCGCTTCGCGCACCAACCACTCCGTCACCCCCATCACCGTCTCCATGTCCCCGAACGCGTGATACAGCTCCAGCATCGTGAACTCAGGATTGTGCCGCGCATCCAGCCCCTCGTTCCTGAAGTTCCGGTTGATCTCGTACACGCGAGGCAATCCCCCCACCAGCAACCTCTTCAGATACAGCTCCGGCGCGATCCGCATGAACAGCGAGATATCCAGCGCGTTCATGTGCGTCTTGAACGGCCGCGCTGCAGCGCCCCCCGCCAATGTCTGCAGCATCGGCGTCTCGACCTCCATGTACCCCATCCCGTCGAGCACACGCCGCACCAGCGACACGATCCGCGAGCGCAACTGGAAGACCTTCGTCGTCTCCGGGTTCGCCCACATATCCACATACCGCATCCGATACCGCAATTCCGGATCAGAGAGCCCCGCGTGCTTCTCCGGTGGCGGCAACAGACACTTCGCCCCCGGCATCACGCTCGACGCCCACACCGTCACCTCCCCCGTCCTCGTCTTCGTCAGCGGCCCCTCCGCCACCACGATGTCCCCCAGATCCATCGCCTTCGCCAGCGCAAACCCCCGCTCCCCGCAGTCCCTCTGGCTGATCGCAACCTGCAGGTCCCCCGACGCATCCCGCAGGTTGACCCACAGCAACTTCCCGTTGTCCCGCAGCAGCATCACCCGACCCGCAACCCTCACCACCGGACGCCGATCGACAAACCCCGGCTCCTTCCCCCCGGCCTTCTGCTCCGTATCCGCCTGCTCGTCATACCGCGCCGCCGCCTCCGCGAGCGACAGCAACCCATCCACCCGCTCCCCGTACGGATTCACACCCAGCCCCGACGCCACCTCGCGATTTGCGCGACGCTGCGCCTCCAGCGGATGCATCGTCTGGTCCGGATGGACAACCGCGGGATCGTTCGGATGGCCGGGCTGGTTCTCGCTCATATGCGTCTTCCTCTGGGGTGGCATTGCTCTCAGGAGCGGTGTGCCCGGCTCGTCGCCATCCATACGCCTCTTCTCGGCGCCACTATTCGTAGGTCCATTCGGGCCCCACTGTCTCGCCTGCTCCTCCTTCCTCTGTGTTCTCCGCGCCTCTGTGGTGAGTCCGTCTTCGCCCGAGGCCCCGCACCCCTTCTCAGTATCATGCGTACATGCTGACGGAGCGCCCCTCCGGGGAGGCCACGCCATGACCCCGCTCGCCATCCTCCAACACATCATCGTCTGGCTTCCCCTCGTCATCGGCGGCATCCTCCTCATCCGCGCCGGACTCCGAGGCCGACGCGTCAACGACCACCCCATCTGCCGCAGGTGCCGCTTCGATCTCGTCGGACTCGGCGCGGCATCTGTCGCCGACACGCCAGACACCGCTCTGGAGAGCGGTGCCACCAAATACCAGCCCACCAGCCACCCCGACCGCTGCCCCGAGTGCGGCACAGAACTGACCGGAAACACCCGCCGCGCACGCCGCGCCGTCATCAACGGCGAACGGCGCAAACGCTGGCGCCTCTTCGCCCTCGGTCTCGTGCTCCTCCTCTCCGGCCTGACCACCGGCTTCTGGCTTTCCTACAAACCCCTCGCCAAGTTCCCGTGGACCACCTGGATGCCCGACTGGGTGCTGGCCGCGATGATCGACTCGCCACACTCCACCCGCGGAGCCACAGTCGGACGAGAGATCATGCTCCGACTCCAGAACAACCGCTTCAGCGCATCCTCGACCGACCGCACAATCAGCTCGATCCTCGCCGCGCAGGCAGATCCGAACGTCCTTTGGTCCCCCGTGATGGGCGACATCGTCGAACGGGCCCGCGCGAACGGTGTGGTGAGCGACGATGCGATGAGCGCATACATCCAGCGTTCCTTTACCGCCACGGCCCGGGTTCGCCCGCGCGTCGGGAAAGACGAGCGTCTGGCATGGGAGACAGTGGTCATGTTCGGACGCACGGGCAACGGGCTCGGCCACGCCCGCGCCGGAAAGCCGGAGTTCGTGTTGAACCTGAAGTCCTCGAAGCACGCCCTCGTGATGCCGGGCGGCTCGTACCGCGAGCTGTCCGACGGGGGCAGCTGGTCCCGTTTCGTGTCAAACTCATCCACGTCGAACACAGGCGCATTCGAGCACGGTCTTCCGCCCGGCCGCCACGAGATCACGTTCCTCGTCCGCCTCTCCGGCCACGAGAACATGGACACGCACCTGACGAACAGCCCGCCCGCTGCGATCTACGTGCAGGATGTCGAGATCCCCATCGCCTTCGAGGTCGTCGATTCAACGCAGATCGCGGGCTCCGTCGACGAGTCCCAACGCGAAGCGGTCGAACGAGCGTTCGTCGTCTCGCTCCTCGAGATCAAGCCCGACCCGCCCGAAGCCGCTCGCGGCAACCAGGAAGGAATCGACGAACGCATCCGCCTCCACATCGATGCCCGATCCCCTCCGCTCCCCTACGCCTTCGAGGTCACGATGCGCCTCGGCGAACGAGCCATCCCTATGGGCCGCATGGTCGGCGATGCCATGAAGGGCCACATCATCCACGGCCTTTTCGACGCCGATCCGCTCATGAGCCCGATCCACGAGCCCCTTCCCCCGCTCGCGACCATCATCCTCACGCCCAATCCCGACCTGGCCAAGCATCGCGTCGACATCGCGGAAATATGGGGAGACTCGATCACGATCAAAGATGTCCCCATCACCATCATCAAACCTTCCGACACCCCCCGCGCCGACGAAGACGAGATTCCCGACGAGAACGAGTAGCTTGGTCCAACCGAGGCCTTGGCGGCACCGCTCCTGGTGGCACCCCTCTCCAGAGCGGTGTTCCCCTCACATCCCTTCTCAGTATCATGCGTACCTGCTGACGGAGCGCCGCTCCGGGGAGGCCACGCCATGACCCCGCTCGCCATCCTCCAACACATCATCGTCTGGATCCCCCTCGTCATCGGCGGCATCCTCCTCATCCGCGCCGGACTCCGAGGCCGACGCGTCAACGACCACCCCATCTGCCGCAGGTGCCGCTTCGATCTGGTTGGGCTGGCAGGATCAAACGCAGATGCCACCTCGCACCCCGACCGCTGCCCCGAGTGCGGCACAGAACTGACCGGAAACACCCGCCGCGCACGCCGCGCCGTCATCAACGGCGAACGGCGCAAACGCTGGCCCGTCCTCGCCCTCGGCCTCGCCCTCCTCCTCTCCGGCCTCACCACCGGCTTCTGGCTCTCCTACAAACCCCTCGCCAAGTTCCCGTGGACCACCTGGATGCCCGACTGGGTGCTGGCGGAGATGGTGGATTCGCCGAACGCGGCACGTAGCAAGCTAGTCGCTCAGGAGATCCTTCATCGCATTCGGTTGCGCAGGTTCGCGAGTGGGTCACACCATCGCGCAGTGCAGGCACTGCTCCATGTCAACGCTGATCCAGACGCCATGTGGACCGAGCACATGGGGGACATCATCGAAGGTGCCCGCGCCGCAGGTCAGGTCGGCGATGACGCATGGGCAACATACGCGTCAAACTCTGTCGCCCTGGTCCCGATGCCTCACGACCCCGTGGAACCCGGCGAACCGCTTCGCTGGATGGTCTCGGCCATCTTTCGTGCCGGAAGCGGGGTGCTGACACAGAAAGGCGAGCACGAGACCCGCGGCCTCACCGCCATTGTTGAGCCGCAGGTCCTCATTCTCGAGAACGGCGATCGCCTCGTTGCGCGAAGCACTCCGTTTCCTATCGCCCCGCACATGGGGCTGATGGTGCGCTTGCCGGTCGATGTTGCGATTCCGCATCTCCCGCCATCAGAGCAACGCGGCACGCTTGTCATTCGCGTGCGCTTCGGCGAGGGATTCGACAAGGCAACTTGGGACCTCGTAGAGCCCGTGTCTGTCGAACGGCTCGTGTCAGTTCCTGTCAAGTTCACCGTCGTGGCAACACGCTCGCCCCCTTCGCATGCCGCCGAATAGCCGCGGCCCCCCGTGCTCGCCACCCTATTCCCCCTCCGTGTTCCTCTCTGGCCTCCGTGGTGAATCCCCTTCTCCTGATCCCACCCCCCCCACGCAACACGCACGCCCCCCACCCGGTACCCTCAGGCGTGCCCCCCTTCCGCCTGAAGAACCCCCTCCTCTCCCGCATCGCCGCGCGATCACTTGCCGCGCCCGCGCTCGCCGCACTCATCCTCGCTTCCGCCCTCACCCCAGCATCCGCCCTCGCCCAGCCCCGAAGCTCACACATCGCCGAAATCTCACAAACGCCCTCCATCGCCGTCTGGTCCTGCTGGCTCTCGAACGGCACACGCCTCCACGCCAAGACACTCCCAGAGAACGCCGACGGAACCTTCGCCATCGCCCTCACCATCTCCGGCGGCGAATGTCTCGAACCACCCGGCAAACGCGGACTCGCCGCCGCCGCCGCCGCCGGATGGTCCCTCCCCAAGTCCCCAACCCCCGCACAGGCAGAAACCATCCGCCGCTACCTCGACTCGCAGATCCGCTTCAGCGCAGTCGCCCACACCGACGCCCTCCAGCTCTGGATCACAGGTCCCGAGACCGACCTACCCATCGGACTCGACATCGCCGCGCTCCTCATCGAACAACCAGACATCGACGCCGACGCGATGAACGCCCGCCTCCAGGCCTTCAAAGACCTCATCGCTTCCAGCGACCCCGACCGCGCCGCCGTCGACGCACTCCGCGCCGCAACCCTCCCCTCCACCATGTCCGCGGCACGCCCCCTCCTCGCCTCCGATCTCTCCGCCATCGATCCCGCCGCCGCCGCCGAATGGCTCGCCGCCGCAACCATGCAGGGCTCGATCGAAGCCGCCATCGCAAGCCGCCGCCCCGCGCCCGACACCCTCGCCCTGGCCGCCGATTCACTCGGCCCCCTCCCCGGCCGCTCGCGCATCAGCCCCACCACCCTCGGCGAACTCCGCGACGCGCCCCCGCCAGACCTCCGCACCATCACGGTCAGAGAACGCTGCAACCAGCCCCACGCCTCCCGCGCCATCGTCGCCGTTGTCGGCCCGCGCCGCGCCGAACTCTCCGAGCGCCGCGCCCTCGCGCTCGCCGCCTTCATCCTCGACGAACGCCTCGAAGCCGACCCGAACCTCTCCGGCGATGTCCGCGTCTTCCCCACCAACCCCGCCGGACGATCCCCGCGCTCCGTCATCGCCGCCATGATCGCCTCCGATGCACCCGATGCCGATCCCGCCGGCCAAGCCGACATCCTCGCGCAGCACCTCGCGCGGCTCGCCGCTCAAGAGCCCTCAGAATCCGAACTCAATGACGCACGCAACCGCATCGCCTCCATCCTCGCGCGCCAAGACCTCTCCGCCGAAGCGTGGGCCTCCAAACTCGCGACCCTCACCTACGACGGACTCTCACCCGCATCCCTCGCCCGAGCTTTCGAGGAATACCGCACCATCACCCCGGACCAGGTCACAACCGCCCTCCGCGCCAGCTGGTCACCCGCCAACACCGTGCGCATCACCATCGAACGCACACCCGCGCACAACTGACTCCCGCACCAACCTGCGCGCCCAGCGCGCTACCCCACCTGCACGTCCCGCGTCTCGTGGATCATGTTGTCACCCTTCTTCGAGCGAATCCCCAGCAGCGGACGCGACGGATCCTTCTCACCCACAACCCAACCCTCGAGCACCATCACCTCCAGCGCCTGGATCGCCTGCTGCAACTCAAAGTTCGCACGCGCAGGAGACATCCCGCGCTCACGCTGATACGACGCGATCACCATGCGGCACATCTCCGTAATGTCCGACGTCCGCTCCATCACCTTCAGCCACATCGCGTACGCACCCATCAGCGGCATCGTGAACTGCTTCCGCTTGTAGCACGGCACCCGCACGATCTTCCCCGCCCGATACACCGGATACTCCGCCCGCTCAGCCCCCTCAAGATTCGGCCGGAAGACGTTGAAGTCGTTCACCTGCCACCCCACCGCCTCCTGCGCATCCTCCGCACCGAGGAACCTCCCCGCGACCTCCTTCGCCCCCGCCACATCAAGCCCGCCGATCCCCGCCCGACCCGGGATGTCCTCCATGAACCCGCCGTTCGAGATCCACCGGAACGCCTCCTTCGGCGACAACTCGATCCCCGCGTCCTTCGCGATCCGCGTCGTCATGTCCTCCAGGTCCGTGAAGCACCCATTCCCCGCGTACCAGAAGTCCGCGAACCGGATGTGCTGGTTGATCCGCCGCCGCTGCAGCGACTCATAATGCTCGCACAACCACGCGCGATCGTGCTCCCCGCGCTCCATCGCCATGATCGCGTACGCCAGCTCCCGCGCCCCCGCGTGCGTCAGCATCATCCCCGCGGACAGAATCGGATCCGCAAACCCCGACGCCTCGCCCACCAGGTACCAGTTCTCGCCCACCATCCGCTGCGCGATGAACGACCAGTCCTTCGTCGATGTCACCTTCCCGCCCCGCCGCGCGTTCTTCGTGTGCTTCACGATCAACGGGTCCTGCTGCATCGCCCACGCGTACAGCTCCTCCGGCGACTTCCCGCACGACTTGTAATACTCCGCCGGACACACCAGCCCCACCGACACCCGCGTCGCTCGCACCGGGATGAACCACATCCACCCGATCCCGATCGACATGATGAAGATCCGCGTCGCACCCTTCCCGATCGTCACCGCCCACTCCGCATCGTCCCAGTAATCCCAGAACGCCACGTTCTTGATGTTCCCCGGATAATCACACTCAACACCCATCCCGCGCCGCAGAATCCCCGCATCTCCCGATGCATCCACATAATGCTTCGCCGTCACCACGCTCCCATCCGAGAGACGCAGCCCATCCACCCGATCGCCCGTCCGCAGGATCTCCCGCACCGAAGTCCCCTGCCGCACCTCCGCCCCCGTCTCCGCCGCATGATCCAGCAGGATCTTGTCATACGCCGACCGCTCGACCTGCAACGCCGTGAACATCCGCTGCCCCGCGTACGGCGCGGGCCGCGGATCGTCCCGGTACTGACCGAACGGAATGAACTCAAAGTCCCACAGGTCCTTCGTCGCCCCCCACCGATACGTCCCACCCAGCTTGATCGGAAACTGCTCCGCCTCCACCTTCTCCCAGCACCCCATCTCCTTCAGAATCGCACCGATCAACGGCAACTGGCTCTCACCGATGTGCTCGCGCGGAAAGACCTCCCGCTCGATCACCAGCACACGCAGCTCCGGCATGTACTTCTTCAGCAGCGTCGAACACGTCGAGCCGCCCGGCCCCCCCCCGATGATCGCCACGTCATAGTCCGCCCCACCACCACCACCAACCCCCCCACCAACACCGCTCCCCCCAACCCCATTCCCAATGGGCGCACCGTTCCCCGACGTTCCGTTCGAAACCATCGCAACACCCCTTTTCACGAAGCGATCCAACCAGCCAATCGCCTTCACGCGGCCACGAGTCGGCCGACCCCCCACCTTACCACATCACCCCCACACACCACAAGACCTTTCCCCCCCCCACCCTCAACCCACCCAAAAACAAAGCCGGCACGCCCCCGTGGACGTGCCGGCCCTACGTGCTTCTGGCTAGATCGGCTCTCCGAGCCGTGTCCCGAATTGAACAGCACCCCCTCATTCACACCCTGCGCCAAGCGCATCAAGGAACGCAAGCACATCCATGATGTCGAATACGCCGTTCTGATCGAAGTCAGCGCGGATGGCATCACATCCCGCCTCGCCCGAGTGGCAGTCCGCGTATGCCTGAAAGTAATCGAGCAGATCCACGATGTCCGCATCGCCGTCACAGTTCAAGTCCGCCTCGCACGGCAGATCAAAGGTCATGGGAAGGCCGAACACGCGCGCGGCCTCACCGATATCAACGGTTCCCAGCATCACGCATCGGCTACCCAATCGCGCGAACGAGTAATCTTCAACGCTATCATCTCGCTGCGAAAACAACCCCGTCACCTCCACCCACCTTCCTCCGTGGAGTACCGCGGCACGCTGATTCGATAGAAAGACCGCGATGCCGGTTTCGTCGCCCCCGCGAATTCGCAGATAGCCCGTGAAGGGCGGCTCCATCCGGGTCCAGTTCGATCCGTCCCAACGGGCGAGCGTCGCCCCCTCGCCGGTCTCGTTGATAGTGAAGTTGCCCGCCGCGATCAGTTGACCACGATAAGAAACCGCGCTCCCGACGCCACCCGAAAGCCCCGCGCCCAGCTCGCGCCACACCGATCCATCGAACGCGCTGATCAACGCCACCGGATCAGAATCACCCGTGGTGGAAGCCCCGGTGAGTATGAGTTCTCCGTCGTGCTCGCACAGCTCATACGATCCTGTAACGGATGTGATGCCCGTGACACGCGTCAGCACATCTTCATCAAGACGATGCAGCGACACTCCATTCTCATTCTGCCCGAGCACATAGAGCACGTTGTCCACCGTCCCGAGACGCAAACCCTTCAGCCACGCCGAATCGTACCGAGGCACGACCCACTCTCCCGACGCTTCGCGAATCGCGATCCCGTCTCTCGACTCATTCTGCATCATGAACGCGCCTGTGATCACCAGGCGATCGCCCAGCATGGTCATCCGCCGCACAGTCTCTCGGTTGTTGTCGGCGAACACAATCGGGCACGGGATCGCTTCGACGCCGCTCGCCGTGATCCTCGCGATCCCCGGAGAAGAGACGCCGCCGATAGACGTGAATGAACCGCACGCGATGATGCCGTCCCCGTCGGGCAAGAGCGACCGCACAGTTCCGTTCAACCCGTCGTCAGCCGACGTCCACATGCGCCCGGTCCATCTCGCCACACCGCCCACAGCGCGCGTCGTTGTTGCCATCATCTGCTCACCGGCCGCGATGAGATCCCCCCTATGAAACGAGAGCGAGTAGGTGGCATGTCTGAGAACGGGTGAAAGGTGCCCCTCCAGTGCCTTCCACACGCCGTCGGACAGGCGAAACACATCCATCGGCACGTTGATGTAAGGAGTGCCGAGCCCCGTGCCCACGACCACATCTCCATCGAGCGCCGCAAGCGACAACGCCGTCGCGCCGCCCAACCCCGAGCCCGCGCCCGACCACTCAGCCCCATTCCATCTGTACACGCTTGGGCCGCTTGACGATGTCGGAACAACACCCACATGCAACGCGCCCCCGGCGCTCACGATCGACTTGCCTTCAAAGGCGAGCCCCGAACCGAGCGCGTGCCATGAAACCCCGTCGTATCGGGCGACACGCGAGATCAGTCCGCCGCTCCCGCTCACGAATGACCCCGCCACATGCAACTCCCCGGCGTGGAACGCCATAGCCCATATGCCCCCTGTGGTCGGAGCGGGCAACTTGGCGGTGCGGTACATCTCGCCGTCCCATCTCACGATCGGCGACGAAGACGTCGTATCGTCGTCAGCCGAGAGCCTCTCGCTGGCGATGAAGAGCGACTCTCCGTCCGAGAGAAGCGCCTGGACATACCGAAACGGCCCCAACCCGGGACCGGGACGGTTCTCAAAGAGTCTCCAACCATCTGGTGTCAACTCGATCAGTCCACGCGCACCGATAATCTCGCTCTCGCCGACCGATCTCACAAAGTCAAAGTCGCCGCCCAGAATGAGTCTCCCCTGGTGCACAGCGAGCGCATGGACGTCCGAAGACAACACAAAGTCCACGCCGAATGATCGCCACCTCGTCCCGTCCCACGCCGCGACGTTCTCCGCGGGTACGCCATTGACCCTATCGAAGTTTCCCGCAATCACCAGCCACTCGGGTTCTGGCCCATCACCGTCAGGGTCCCAGCCCACGGACGCCCGCACGATCCCGCGCAATGTCGATCGACGCGCTCCCCGATTGAACTCCACCAGCGTCTCCGCAGGAACGAGACATTGCGCCGACACGCTCCCGATGCCAACACCCGCTCCCAGCGCGCCGCCCACACCGTGTCCCAACTCACTGAGCAACAGGCCAATACCCATCGCCGCCACCAATCGCAACACATCCACGCTCGCACGCCAATCACTCATCACGCACATCCTCTCGGTTACGCGGCTGATCCCCCGCTGCCGATCTCTACCAAAAACCACCCTCCACTCACCCTTACTACGCAGTGCCATCCCCGACTTAGCAGCAACGCAAAAATGTACTCGACCCCCACCCTCACCCCACCCCACCCTCAACCCGCCCCAAAAACAAAGCCGGCACGCCCCCGTGGACGTGCCGGCCCTTCGTGCCTGTATCCCAAATGCCCAATGCCTAATGCCTAATGCCTAATGCCCAATGCCTTCCCCATCACCCGAGCGCCGCGGCACCCGAAATAATCTCCGTCAACTCCGTCGTGATCTGCGCCTGACGCGCCCTGTTGTACGCGCGGCTCAAACGCTTCCCCATCTTCCCCGCGTTGTCCGTCGCCGCCTTCATCGCCACCATCCGCGCCACGTGCTCCGACACGATCGCATCGTTGAAGCACTGGAACAACGCCGCCTTCAACGCCGCCGGCAGCAGCGAATCCATCAACTCCTTCGGCGATGGGCTGAACTCAAACGCCATCCCCCCCGCACCCGCACCGGCCGCCGCATCCTTCTGCTCCCCCGCATCCGGCTCAAACGGCAGCAACTGCTTGATCTCCGCCGCCTGCTTCCCCGCCGAGATGAACCGCATATACACAACCCTCACCCCGGAGATCTCCCCGCGGATGAAGCGATCGATGTACGTCTGCGCCAACGCCTCGACGCTCGCATACGTCGGCGTGTCCCCGAAGTGCGTGTGGTGCGTCGCCACGTTGATCTTGTTGAACTTCAGCGTCGCCAGACCCTTCTTCCCCACCAGCTCGATCTCGCCCTCACGGGCGCCCGGCGTGTTCCGGAAGTGCTCCATCGTCCGACGCAGAATCGCGCCGTTGTAAGGCCCGCACAACCCGCGATCGCTCGTGATCACCAGCGTCAGCATCTTCGCGTCCGCACCCGGCTTCGCGTCGATCAGCGGATGGCTCACATCCCCCGCGGCACTCGCCATCTTCCCCACCAGATCGAACAACGCCGCCGTGTACGGCTTGCTCGCGACCGCGCGCTGCTGCGCCCGAGCAAACTTGCTCGTCGCGATCATCTGCATCGTCTTCGTGATCCGCCGGATGTTGCCGACGGCCTTCATACGCTTCTTGATCTCGCGTGACTTACCCATAGGGGCGGAAGCGTAGGCCTGCAGCCCATTCCACATCCCAACTCGCGACCCGACACCCCCCCACCCCCGACCCATCTGTCCCCTCACACAAGCCGAATCCGCTCGCTGACCACCCTTTCTCAAGACGGGCTCGCGAGTCCCGCCGATACCGACGCTTCCATGTCCTCCTTCGTTACCCACACGAACACACACTTTCCCTCGCTTCGCGCAGCCCAAAGCATCCCCATCTCCCGCTTCGCCTGCTCATCAGGAATCTGCTCGCCGCGCTTCCCCTTGTACTCAATTGCCGCGTACCTGCCATCATGCAGAACGGCGATGAAATCCGGATAGAACTTCTGCCGCAGCCCCGGCATCCAGAACGACTTCGGATGTCTCTCGATATTCCTGATCCAGTGCTTCGTATTGGGATGCGCATCGATCAACTGCGCACACAACCGCTCATCGTTGTTCATGTCACCGATAAACGGGAAGAAGTGCCGCGGAAATGACTTCCGGTCCGTCGTCGCTCGCAAGTCTCCCGGATAGTCCGATCGCGCGGAGTCGAGTGCAAAGATGAGCGACGGGTGAGGTGGAGTCACCGAAACAACCAGCCGCCCGAGTAGCGACTGAAACACGTGCCGCTCAATCTGCGATCGATGCTCCTCCACGCGCGCCGCGATCGCCCGCGCAAGCCTCCATCGCACGGGAGACAGCCGCTCAACCGACAGGTTCTGCGCCCGCGTCAACCACAACAGCACTCGATCGATGTACGCCCGCTTCGCATCCTGCGTAACTGTTCGATCCTCGATCGAGCGATCGAGCCACGCCGACAACTCCTCGAGTGTCCGTGGTCCGCCCTGATCCATCCATGACACCGCCGCCGCAACCTCGCCCTTGTATTGGTCCACCCACGCCCCGTCTTCATCCGGTGCGACCTCAAACTCACGCACCGTCCCCGGCGAAGCGTCGAAATGCCCCAACTCGTGCGAACATTCATCCAAGGTCCACGCCGTCTCCCGATGCTGGGCCTCAAACAGTGAGAGCCCGCCCTCCGCGTGCGGGTCTTGAATCGCCAACGCCGGAATCCTGAATAGCTCCCCAAGCTCAGACGCGCTCGTCCCCTCCCCCGCAAGCGCACGCTTGAACCGCTTCGCGGCAATCTTGTCCCGCCCCCCCTCCAGCACACTCTCCACCCGCGCCGCCGCCCGCTCATCCAGCATGTCGCCGCGATACAGGATCGTCGTTGTCCCCGCCAGCGGTGCGGGCTCGAATCTCACATCCCCAGGCACCGCCGACGCGATCGCCGTCTTCTGCTCCTCACTCAACACCGCATCAACGAACACCGGGATCTCACGGTTCCGGAACAGAGGCGCCGGCTCGTCATCCCGCCGCTCCGCGCCGCGATCCTCAATGACCGCCCCCTCCGCCTCATCGCGGCTGAATCCCGCGTCCACCAGCGCATCCTTCAGATTCGTCGCCGCATCCCCGAACGCCCCGCTCGAAGTGAAGCAGTACGCCCTGTTCAGCGACTCATCATGCTTCAGCGTGACATTCGGCATCCGCAGCACCCGCCCCAGGATCTGCTCCACCGCGATCGAGCTCGAAAGCGTCGCGATCGTGCACAGCACATACGCGAACGGACAGTCCCACCCCTCGCCCAACGCATCCACCGTGATCACATAGTTCACGGGACACTCCGGACTGAGGATGTTCGCGGGAAGGTCCTTCCGTCCACCCACATGAATCACGACCTCCTCCTCAGTCGCGTATCCCTCCTTGATCAAGTGCTCCCGCAGCACATCCACCGTCACGTTGTTGCTCCCCGTGACGTTGTCCTCCGCCTTGAACAGCACGATCGGCCGGATGTACTCCCCCGTCTTTCTCCCCTCCTCCTCCGCAGCCCGCGCCAGCTCCTTTCGTTTGGCCACCGCCAGCCGCACCGCATCCGTCCACTGCTTGGACTCCCGCAGCACAATCGGCGCCTTGATCATGTTCTCGATCTTCAGATCCCGCGCCGACTTCTCCACCACCACATTGCTCGGAACCCTGTCCTTTCCCTTCACATGGGGCGTTGCCGTGAACTCCACCACCGCACGCGGCGAGAACCGCTTCAGCGTCTCGAACGTCCGCTTCGTCCGGAACTTGTGCCCCTCATCGATGATCACGATCGGCTTGCGCAGCCGCAGCACGTTCCCCAGCGAGTACACCGGCTGGCCCGACGGTCCCCGCTCCACGACCGCAAGCGCCTTCTCGCTCGCACCGTCAAAGTGCCCCATCAGGTCACCGTTGGCCGGCTGGTACACGCGCCGCCCGTCCGTGCTGTCCACCCGCCACGACTGCACCGTTGACACGATCACCGAGCACGATCCGCTCAGCACCGCGGGCGTCACCGACAACGCCTCCTCCACATCCAAAATCGTCACCTGACCGCCAAACGCCCCCGCCAGCGCCTTCCTCGCGCGGCTGCCTCTGTCCCTCAACACCCCAAGCGTCTGTTGCACAATCGCATCCGACGGCGCAAGCCACAACACCACCTGCCGTTCCGCCAGCACATAGTCATGGCACACCCTCCCCACCGCGTGCGCCGCCAGCAACGTCTTCCCGCCCCCCGTCGGAATCCGCACGCACACATAGGGAAAGGCCTCGCTCTCTTTCCACTCGGGAATGGGTTGGTACTCGCCGCTCGGCCTCCGCTTGGCGTTGAACGCACGCGCCGCGTCCGTCGCCTGCGCTGCCCGCAGGAACTCCGAGAGCTCCTGAAGCGCCTCCTCCTGATAGATCTTCAGCCCGGTGGTCACGCTTCGCATCCTTGTGCGTCGTCACTCGGCGGCAGCGGCTTGGCCCCCTTTGTGATGGATCGCTTCTCACTCTCCACTCGGCGTTCGAGCTTCTTGATATCCTCCGCGGGCGGCAACGCCTCGGGCTGTATGCCACGCTCTCCGAGCAACTTGCGCACGTCCTTGTTGTTCTGGACGTGCTCACTCGTGATGGCCGCCTCTGTGCGCAGGTCCTTGTCCTTGATATTGAAGTTCGTGATCTCGCTCGCGAAGTCCTTGGCTTTGATCGTGATCGTGGGCAAGAAGTCCGCCAGCGCGCGCCCCTTTGGCACCCCCAGCTTCTTCTTCATGTCCTCCGTCGTCCGCCCCCCGAACAGCGCCGCGTCGCCCTTGCTACGGATCATCCCAAAGCTCTTCTCGTTCCCGACGCGCTCATAGATGATGCCGGACAACGCCTTCTCCGTGCCCGTCAGCTTCTCCCGCGCCGCGAGCCGTTCGACCTCTTCCAGCCGCTGTTCAACCAACTCCTGCTTTCGAGTCTGCAGGGCGAAGTACGTCTGTGCAAAGGCCACCTGTGTCTTGCGCGGATCTCCATTCTGGGCAATGAGATAGCACGCATAGCGCGTCAGCACGAAGTCTGGGACCTCCCGCTTCGCCCCCGAGCCGAGATCGACCATTGTGCCGACGTCGGCAAAATGGTCGTTCGGATCCTGTCCGCTGTTCGCGCAAGCGGTCTTGGCCCGCTCGACGACCTGGACAAAGTTGTCCCACTTCGTGTACCCGAGAACGTCCTGTAGTTCCCGTCCGTGCCAGTACTCCACCCCTTCTCGCTCCCGAGTGATCCCTTGAAAGACGCCGCAGTACTGCTGAACCAGTTCTCTTTTCATGGCTTACCCCACTTCAACTTGGTACGGAATCTGCCTGAACTCAATCCCCTCTCGCCGCAGCGTCGCATCACTCAGGCGGCACGCCTCGCCGAACACCACCCGTGGCCCCGGCGACCCATCTGCCAGCGTGTGCTTGGGCAACATCGCCAGCGTCTCGCGCGTCAGGACGTTCCCGCCGCTCACACTCCGGTCCCCCAGAATCCCGTTGTAGAGCAGGTAGTACGCCGTGCCTCGAAACGTTCCGATCAATGGCGACCGCTTCCCGTTCACCTGCTTCGGCAGCGGCTCCCCCGTCTGCGTGAAGAAGATGTGCGCTGCCAACTGCCCGAACGTGACCTTGTCCTCCCCCGACCGAAACCGGCCGTGCTCGTCAAACAGCGTCGGACCGAGTGTCACATAGCGGAAGCCGCCGCCAAGACCCTCCACCCGCTCCTTTTTCCTGTCGCCGCCGGGGTGATACCCCTCGATCACCCGCGTGATCCGCTCACGCGTGATCGTCTTGCAGATCGTTTCATCCATCTCGATACAGATGAACTTTCGGTTCCCGCCATCCGCCTTGTTCATCGCGAGCACGGCGTGACCAGTCGTGCCAGATCCAGCAAAGGAATCCATCACGATCGCGCCGGGGTCTGTCGCCATATCAATGAATCGCTGGAGAATGACCTCGTCCTTGGGATACTCAAACTCTCCGCTGTCAAGTATTCGTCCGAGACGTTCCGAGGCCGATCGTGTGGGCTGGTAGAAGACGCTTTGAGGGGTCACCTTGTCGGTCTCGTGGAGATATGTTCGAAGCATAATGCTCTTATCGTTGACAAACGAAATGCGGCCTTGCTTCACTCGTTCCTCAAACTCATTCTGATCAAACGCCCAGCCACGATTGGGACGCAAGGGAATCACCGTGCCCGTATGCGGATTGATCAACTGAAATCGCCGTCCGCCAGGTGCTGTGGGATCATCTTCCTTGTACGCACCCCTGGCGTCAATGAATCGAAACCGGCGTAGTCCGAAAGAAGGCGTGGCTTTCATGGCCCGAAACCAACCGGCCAGATCCGCCGAAGCCGAGTCGTAGTCTTCTCCGTGAATCGCTCTCAAGCGATCGACTTCACGCAAGACGGGCTCAACACCCTCTTTGGGAACTGCCCACTCACGAGGCAGCAAGGCCCTGTTCTTGGCGTAAACGAGAACATACTCGTGATTGACACCTATCTGTCTCGCATCATTCTTGAATGCGCCCTCCCAGATCATTTCGGCAACAAAATTACTACTGCCCAACACCTCGTCGAGCAACAGGCGAAGGAAAGCAACCTCGTTATCGTCAATCGACACAAATAACGCGCCATCCTCGCACAAGAAATCTCGTAGTAGCATTAGCCGCGGATACATCATGCACAGCCACTTGTCGTGACGGCTCAGGTCGTCTGCATCGACCTTGCGGCTTTCAAGCGTGCCTTCAAGCCACGCCCTGATCTGCGGGCTGTTCACGTTGTCGTTGTACACCCACTCCTCGTTCCCCGTGTTGTACGGCGGATCGATGTAGATGCACTTCACCTTGCCGCCGTAGTAGGGCAAGAGCGCCTTGAGCGCCTCCAGATTGTCCCCCTGCACAAGCAGATTCCCCGATGCCAGCCCGCCATCCTCACCCACCGAGAGCGACGGATCGGCCTTCAGCAGCCGATACGGCACCTTCCGATGGTGATTGACAACCGCCTCCTTGCCGATCCAGTTCAATGTCGCCATGTGTCCTCAGCACCCTCCGTGGCAAAGCCCTTCTGAGCGACCTTCGCGTTCCACGATATCCCTCTCCGCACCCCTCTGCCCCTTTCCCCTCTGCCCCTCTCCCCACTTCATCTGCCATCTGGCTATCTGCCATGTGCCATCTGGCCATCCCCCTCTGCCCCTCTCCCCACTTCATCTGCCATCTGGCTATCTGCCATGTGCCATCTGGCCATCCCCCTCTGCCCCTTTCCCCACTTCATCTGCCATCTGGCCATTTGCCATGTGCTATCTGGCCATCCCCCTCCGCCCCTCGCATCCTCCGCGTTCTCTCCGTCACTTCGTCACTCCGTCACTCCGTCACTGCGTCACTTCGTCACTCCGTCACTCCGCCCCCTCCCTCACTTCCCCCCAAACCCCACGCGCTGCATCAACCCATCGAAGTGATCGAGATCGAAGAACGCCATCTCGATCCGCCCGCGCTTCCCCGACTTATCCGTCTTGATCTTCACCCGCGTGCCCAGGTGCTCGCCCAATCGCTTCTCAAGATCCGCGATCGACGCCGAACGCTCCGCCCCAACCACTCCCCCCCCCACTCCCGCCGCGCCGCGCCCGGCCGCCACCGGCTTCCCCTTCGCGACCTTCTTCACCTCCTGCTCCAACTTGCGAACGCTCCACCCCTCGACGCTCACAAGCGTCGCCAGCGCCAGCCGCGCCCCGCTCTCACGCGGCACCGACAGCAGCGAACGCGCGTGCCCCATCGTCAGATCACCCGCACGCACCAGACGCTGGATCGACGGCTCCAACTCCGTCAACCTCACCATGTTCACGATCGTCGAGCGATCAACACCAAGACGCTCCGACAAACCCTGAGGCGACATCCCGAACCGCTCGATCATCACGCGGCACGCCTCACCCTTCTCGATCGGATCCAGATCCTCACGCTGAAGATTCTCAACCAGACCCCACGTCGCGCACGCCTCGTCATCCAACTCACGCACAATCACCGGCACACGCTCAAGACCCGCCATCGCCGCCGCTCGCCACCGACGCTCACCCGCCACCAACTCGTACCCGCTCCGGGTGTCCTCGCTCTTGGTGGCACCGCTCCTGGTGGCACCGCTCTCCAGAGCGGTGTCTTCGCTCTTCGTGTCCTCGCTCCTGGTGGCACCGCTCTCCAGAGCGGTGTCCTCGCTCTTGGTGTTCTCACTCTTCGTGTCCTCTCCCTCTGTCCCTTTGCCCCTTTGCCCCTCTGCCCCTTCCGTTCTTCTCACGATCACCGGCTGCATCAACCCGATCGAACGGATCGACTCCGCCAGCTCGCGCAGCTTCACCTCATCAAACACCTGCCGCGGCTGGAACCGGCTCGGCACAATCTCACCCACCGACACCATCAACACCCGCTCCGAATCCACACCCCCCACCACACCCCCCACACCCTCCCCGCCATTGCCCGATGCCCATTGCCTATTGCCCTCCGCCCCCCCATCGCCCATCGCCGTCGAGGGTTGCCCATGGCCCCCTTCGCCCTCCCGCGCATCGCCCCTCTTGCTCCCGTCACTGATATCTATATGAGAATATGTAATATCGCCATACTGACGTTCAGAATCTAATATCGGCGTCCCGGGCGGCACATCGACCCGCACCGGCGCAGGCCCGATCAAGCTCGACAGCCCCCGACCCAGCCGCCGCGCACCACCCTGCTTGCCCGCATCCGATCCCTTCTGGCTCATCCCTGGCCGCCTTTCCTGGCTTTGCGCCCTTCGACGATCTTCACCATCCTGCCACTTCCAACTGTGCTCCCCCATTGTGACCACATCCAACCCCTTTCGCCACTGTCACACCCCTGCCGCCCCACCACCCCCGACCCCTGTTTCACGTGAAACACCCCCCCACTCCCCACCCCCCACCTCCCTCTGCTATCCTGCGCCCATGCCCAAGACCTACCCCGAGGACGAGCCCGGCCACATCGAGTTCATCGCCCGCGGCGTCGCCATCGACCACCGCACCGGCTCCCCCCGCGTCCTCCTCTGCCGCAGCCGCAAACGCGGCTACTCCTACCTCCCGGGCGGCCATGTCGAGTTCGGCGAGACCGCCGCACAGGCCCTCGCCCGCGAGATCCTCGAAGAGACCGGGCTCTCCTGCCAGGTCGGCCCCCTGCTCCAGGTCCACGAGTGCGCCTTCCACGATGGCAAGGTCCAGCGCCACGAGGTCAACCTCCTGTTTCACGTGAAACACCTCGGCCCCGGCGCTGCCCCGTTCCCCGATCCAGTCCCATCCGCTGAGCCACACATCGCCTTCGATTGGATCCCGCTCGACCGCGTCGGCTCCATCGACCTCCGGCCCGCCCGTGCCGGCGCCTGGCTGACCGCCCACGCCGCGGCTCTCGCGGCGGGCCTGCTCCCCCCCTTCGAGTCGGTCGCCGACATCGACCAGTAGCCCCCCACCCACCCGCACACGCCCACGCGCCCCTGCCCGCCCCACGCCCCCAGCCGCCCTGATCGGGCCGCTTGCCGCGTGTTCCCGGACTCTGCCAAAGTCGCCTCTGGATCGTGCCGATCCCATCGCCGGATCGCCTGCACCCCCTTCCCGCCCCTTTCCAGGAGCGACATGGCATCGCATGGCCGCCACTCCGAGCCCACCGGCCCGCATTCGCGGGGTGATGGCCCCGCGCCGTCGCGCGGGCCTGCGGGGCGTTCCACGTGGAACAGCCGCGAGGGGGAGCGGCCTGCGGAACGGGCCGGGGAGCGGCTGATCGGTGAGATTGACCTGATTCAGGCCCGGCTCGGCGAGCTGGCCAGGGAGTCGGGTGTTGGTGGTGAGGGTGGGAGTGTTGGGGGGGGTGGGGGGAATGGGGGTGCGGTGCCTCGGGTGGAGCGGCTGGCGATGCTCGGGGAGATCTCCGGGTTCGTGGCCCACGAGTTCAACAACATCCTGACCCCCCTGCTGGCCCATGCTCAGGTCGCGCTGCGGCAGCCGCGTGATGCGGAGCGGATGGCGATTGCTCTGGAGCGGGTCGTGGCGGGCGTGAAGCGAGCGACGGGGATCGCCGGTTCGATCATGGAACTTGCGAAGCAGGACGGATCGGACGCCGCGGCGAGTGAGCGGGTCTCTGCGGAGCGGGGGGGTGTTTCACGTGAAACAGGGTCAGTGGTGCGTACGCCGTTGGCGGACATCGCTAAGTGTGCGAGACGAGCCGCGGATGATGCCTTCGGATGTGAGAGTGGGGAGGGTGCGGGTGGGTGGGAAGGGCGCGTGCGGCTGGAGATCGAGCCGGGGCTGAAGGGGGCGATGGATGAGAGTGAGTTGCTTCAGGTGTTGTTGAACCTGTTGTTGAATGCGAGGCGGGCGAACGCCGCGGCGGCGGGGAATGGCTCTAGTACGGCTTATGATAGTATATGTATACGCGGCGGGGCCCGGCGGGTTCCAGTGGAGATGTCGCAAGATTCGGATATTGATAGGTCGATGCCGGAACTCTTGCGTTGGCAGGATGTTACGGATCGGTCGGCGTGTTCGGGTGGCTTTGACGGAGGGCGCGGGGGCGATTGTAAGTCCGATAATCAGTGGTGTGTGGTTGAGGTCATGGATCGTGGTGGGGGGGTTGAGGAGGGTGTGTTGGGTGGGTTGCGTCGGCGCGGGTATCGCGTGGTGGGTGGTGGCGCGCGAGGTGTGTGTGGGGGAGTGGGGGGTGTGGGATTGGGGCTGGAAGTGAGCCGCCGGCTGGTGGAGCGGGCGGGGGGTTGGATGGAGATCGAGTCGCGGGCGGGTGTGGGAACGGCGGTGAGGGTGTGGTTGCGGCTGGGGGAGAGCAAATAGCACATAGCAAATAGCGACATGGCAGATGAAGTGGGGGAGGGCGGCATAGGGGCGGAGGGGGATGGCCAGATAGCAAATGGCAAATGGCCAGATGGCAGATGAAGTGGGGAGAGGGGCAGGGGGACAGAGGGACAGAGGGGCAGAGGGGCAGAGGGGCAGAGGGAGGATTTTGAGTCGGGGGCCTCCGCCCCGCTCCACCAAGGATGCGCTGCGCGGATGGCTTTACCGGTGGCTGGCTCGGTCGCAGGGGCGACCTCGCTGCGCCACCGGCAACGGTCGTAGCTGCTTCGCAGCGTCGGAAGTGAGCGTGTCGGTGGCCTGTTGAGCATCGTGTTGAAGAGTGGGGGCGAAGGGGGAAGGCGTGGAGGCAGATGGCCAGATAGCAAATGGCCAGATGGCAGATGAAGTGGGGAGAGGGGCAGAGGGGCGGAGGGGGTAGAAGGCGCGGGGGTGGATGAAGAGTGGGGCTGCCGCGGATCGGGAGGGCGGAAGAGAGTTCAGTCGCTCCTCGCCCTGCGGGCTCGTGCGCGACTCAGAGGCGTTCAAAGGATGCGCTGCGCGGGGGTTTGTACCAGACCCTGCGGCGACCGCCGCGTGGGGGGCGGCGTGCGCCTTGGGTGTGGCAACCGTCGCTCGCTGCTCCGCAGCGTCGGAGGTGAGGGTGTTGGTGCGGGACTATGTGATGAAGAGCGCTTCAGCGCTTGATCGAATGTGAGTGAGAGTGGGTGAGGCCGCGGTGATGCGGAGGCGCATGTATCGACCTCCGCCCCTCCGGGGCGGGTTCGCTTGGGTGTTGCTTTCCACGGGTTCCGGTCGCGAAGCGCGACCTTCACCCGCGGCTACACACCCGCGGCCCTCCGGGCCGCCCGGAGGAGTGAGTGCCTGGAGAAGAGAGCGTCCTGAGAAGGGAGTGCCTGGAGAAGAGAGTGTCCTGAGAAGGGAGTGCCTAGAGAAGAGAGTGCCTGGAGAAGAGAGTGTTCGGAGAAGAGGGGGTAGGAGTATGGATGTAGATGAGAGTCGGGGGCCTCCTTCCCGCTCCACTGAGGATGCGCTGCGCGGGGGATCTTGAACCCAGCCCTCACGGGCTGGGCTGGACTCTGTCGGCACTGCGTGCCTTTGGGGCGTCGCGTTCGGTGAGTGACACGTGGTTCGAAGGATGTGTCGTTCGGGCGGAGAAGTTGTTTGGTGAGGCAGAGATGTCGGCAGCGAGCCGCGACGAGTGGCGACTTTGGTGGCACGGGGCGTGCCGCGTTTGGCGGCAGGGCGGAGGCATGAGGTCGGCGACGAGCCCGGGGCAATGGCTCCCGGCCAGAGTGCTAACCGCAGTTATCTTTTTTTGATTCCGGGGTTACAGCAGGGCGACTCGTGTGCTGAATACGAGTGTGTCTGTCGTATATGGGATGAGGAGCGAGGAGATGGGGGTGTTGTCGCGGGTTGTGGTGTGAAAGGGCTCTGATGACGAGGGAGTGTGTTTGATGCGACGCGTTTCTGCCGCATTTGGTGTGTGTGTTGCGCTGGCCTGGTCAGTGTTCTCACAGTGTCCGGGCTGGCTCGATCTTGGTGAGCGTGCGGGGTTTGGCTCCGTGAGGGCGTTGACGACGTGGCAAACTGCCCTCGGCGAGTCGATCGTCGTGGTCGGTGAGTTTCGCGAGTACAACGGTCAGGTGTTCAACGGGGTTGGGGTGCGACGTGACGGGACTTGGCACTCGCTGGGGCAGGGTCTGAACGGGACCGTGAGCACGGCGGCGGTGTTCAACGGGGAGATAGTGGTGGGCGGGAGCTTCACGGCGTCGGGCGCGACGCCGCTTGCGCGTATTGCGCGTTGGAACGGATCGTCTTGGCAGCCGCTCGGCTCGGGCTTCAGCGGCGAAGTGCTGAGATTGGTCGTATTCAATGACCAACTGCATGCGATCGGAGTGATTGGCGGCTTTGTGTCGCGTTGGAGCGGTTCGGGGTGGGTCGCGATCGGCGGCGGGCTGAACAATGTGCCTCGAGTCGCGACGATTCACGATGGGCAGCTTGTTGTTGCGGGTGATTTCTCGCTGGTCGGATCGGTTCCCGCGCTTGGCGCTGCCTCGTGGGACGGCAGCGTGTGGTCTGCTGTCGGCAACGGGCTTCCGCTTGGCGTCACTGCGTTGGAATCGATCGGGGGGAGTCTGTACGCGTGCGGCGTGAACTCGGCGGTCGGGCGTTATGTGATGCGTCTTGAGGGATCCTCGTGGGTGCCGATGGTGGCGGGTCTGGAGATGATCCCGCGGGCGATCTTCGGCTGGAACGAGAGAGTCGCGATCGCCGGCAGTTCCTCGGGGCTTGAGTCTCGATCGATCCAGATCTGGAACGGAGATTCTTGGGAGGATGGCGCGATCGGCGAACCCATCTCGATTGCGGCCGCGCTCGTGACCGAGGAGGGTCTGTGGATCGGTGGGAGTTTTGCCGGAGGTGTCGCGACGCTGCGGGATGGGTCGTGGTTGCATGAGCGGCGTGCGTTCGATGGTGAGATCACTGCGGTCGGCGTGTATCGCGGCGACCTGATCGTGGGAGGGAGTTTCCGCCTGACTCCGGATGGGCCGACGGTTGGTATCGCGAGATTCGATGGGCACCGCTTCGAGCCCTTGGGGAACGGACTGCTGGGCACGATCGCGACGATCACAGAGGGCGGCGGGGTCTTGTACGTTGGTGGCAGCGTGCGGCATGAGACCGGGGCTGTGTTTGCTTCCAACATCGTGTCGTGGGATGGGGAGCGATGGACGACTGTATCGTCCGCGGACTCTTCGCTTGCCGGGATGACGGAGTTCCGCGGCGAGGTGTACGGTGCGGGGAGCTTCTCGTCAGGGAGCGGATTCTCCGCGGCCGCGAAGCGGACACCGACGGGCTGGGCTGTGATTCCCGGGCTTGGTTCGGTTACGTCGGGAACGGCTGTCACCGAGTGGAACGGTTTGCTGGTGGTTTCGGGCAGTTTCGTTCAGGCCGGAGGGCAGACCGTGCGCGGTGTCGCGGCTTGGGACGGGGATGGGTGGCTGACTCTTGAAGAGGGACTTGTCGGAAAGGTGCTTGATGTGGCAACGCACAACGGGGAGCTGTATGCAGCGGTGCAAACGGCGTATCTCGGTATACCTGTCGGCGTGATCATGCGTTGGGACGGTGACCAGTGGCGGCAAGACTACAGCAGTTTCGGGTGGTTGACAGAGAGCGGCGGACGCCTCATTGCGATGAGTTCGATTCGGAGCGGGCCGACGGTGTTCACATCACTTCTCGAGCGGTTCGCGGATGGTTGGCGTGAGGTCGCGCCCGGCATCGGCACACGTACGGACGTGCGGGGTGCCTTTCCGTACAGAGATGAGACCGTGATTGTGGGCGGTTTCCAGAGCTTTGGTCCGACGGGCAGCCGTCATCTCGCGCGGTGGTCGCCCAGCGGTGTGGCGGGGTTCGTGGTTCAGCCCGAGGATGTCGCGGGGTACTGCGCACGAGTTGATGCGACCTTCACGGCCCTTCCGTCTTCCGGATACGGAAGTATCGAGCTTGTGTGGCATAAGGACGGAGAGCCGCTCGAAGACGGCGCGGGTCCGGGTGGCTCGGTTGTGACCGGCTCTCGCACGCCGACGCTGACGATCGCGAACGCTGGGTTTGCGATGGCCGGCGAGTACGAGTGCAGGGTTGCGAACGAGTGCGGGGTTGTGTGGTCAGATCGAGTGTTGCTCGCGGTGTGCGCCTCGGATCACAACTGCGATGGCACAATCGACATTCTCGATGTTCTGGAGTTTATCGAGTCGTTCGGAGAGTGCGTGGGGCGGGATTCGCCGTGTGCGCCGTACGGTATCGAGATGGATCTCAATGGTGATGGCATCATCGACATACTGGATCTGCTGGACTTTATGAACGAGTATGGACTCGGATGCGGTTGAGTGAGTTGACCAGACGTCGGCGTGCATGGCAACAATTGGTCGCTGCTCCGCAGCGTCGGAGGTGAGGGTGTCGGTGGTCAGCGGCGCCTCGTGCGGAAGAGTGCTTCAGCGATTGATCGAATGTGATTGAGATGCGTGAAGTCGCGGCGGTGCGGAGACGCAGCACCCCGGGCTCGCGAGCTTTTTGCGTCATCGCTTCATTGCCTGTGTGTGTCGATCAAGGATGATGATGGCTTGGATCCATCGACGGACCCGCTCGATGCCGCGCACGTGCGGCGGGATAAGCCCCACATGGTGGGTCATTTCCAGGCGTGCAAACACACGCTCGATCACGCGCCGGAGTGACAGCAGGCCCCTGCCGAAGCCCGTCATGCTCTGCTCCAGCATGTCGATGGCTCGACGGCGGTCCGGATGCGTTCCGGACCGCCGCACGCCGCGACCCACGCGGCAGTCCTTCCGCGGAACCACCAGTTGTCCGCCCTTGCACGCGCAGAGTTCATAGAGCTTCACGCTGTCGTAGTTCGAGTCGGCCAGCACATACCCGTTCAACTCCATGTCTCGCATCATCCGCTTGGCCATCACTGCTTCATGGCAGTGCATGGGCGTGAGACGCCAGGAGACGATCGAGCCCGCGAGATCGCAGATCGCATGGAGCTTGTAGCCGCGCAGTCCCCATGCGCCGAAGGTCGCGGTCCGGTCTCCGGAGTGCGAGGCGACGCGCAGGGCCTTGCCGTCAAGAGCCAGCACCAACGCTCCCGATGCAGAGACCAGATTCTCCGCCTCCGCCGCGGCAAGTAACGCCTGGACGCTGGTGGTTCTCAGCCGCCGGCTCATCCTGCTTGGCGAGGGCAATCGACCACGCCGCCACAACGGCCATGCATCGCGTCGGCACGCCCAGGAGGTGGGTCGTCGGTGCAAGACGGCCCAGAGAAAGGTCAGCACGATGTCCGCATCGGTGAAGGTGAAGCGACCGCCACGCGGGCTCCGATCCAGCTTCCGCACGCTCGCCGCCAACACCCTCCAACTCGCGTTGTCCATGCTCGGTCTCCTGTCTGGCAGCTCCACCAGTGGGACCGAGCATGGCATGAGCCATCAGATCGCGCAAGTCTCCACAATGGAAACCCTTGGAACACATGGCGCAAAATGCTCTCGCGCCCGGGGCTCCCTTTGGGGTGTCGGTTGTTGGTTGGCGTTCTCGGGGCGGCATCGCGGCGCGTTGACCAGATGCCGGCGCGGGCGGCAACGATGGTGCGCCCTTCGGGCGGAGAAGTTGTTTGGTGGGGCAGGGATGTCAGCGTCGAAGTCGCGACGGGCGGCGACTTCGAGGGCGACGAGGGTGTGTAGAGAGTGGTGATGGGGTTGTGTTTTGACGAGCACCCCTGCGGGGTGCGGGTGTTGGGAACGCGGCGGAGCAGGATCGCGGTGCGCGTGAGGCGTTGCGAGCGTGTCGAACCGGAGCAACGAGCAGACGAGCGGAGCGAGTGCGGGCGACTCTTCAGGGTTCGTGAGTATCGCGTGACGGTTTCATGGGGGCTGGCGGGAGTGGTGACTCACTGGCTCCAACGAAAGGCCCGAAGCTGGCCGGCCGCGCTCGTAGCCTGACCGACTACCACCGAGCCGTTCGCAGAAACTGCGTGCGCGATGCACACGTTTCGGTTTGCCGCATGTCCGACTGTCGCTGAACCGTCTTTGGAACTTCCGGGCGCGGTGTTGGCGTTTGTCTCCCAGGTTCCGAGATCCTGTGCGCCCTTGGCTTCGGTCCAACGAAAGGTGCGGTTTCCAGGCGCATGCCCGATTATCACCGATCCATCAGCGGAGATCGGTATCGATGCCAAGTTGTGGCCGACGGGACCGATGTCTCGAGTTCCATCCTTCGTAGACCAGCGGAAGTAGCGATACTCGCCGGACGCATTCCGCCATGGGCCGGCCACGACGGAACCATCCGCAGAAACAGTAAGTGTTGCGGTATTCCCACTTAGGATCCCAAGTCCTGTCTGCAACTCTTCATTGCGAGTCCACCGAAACCATCCGCGTTGTTGGGCGAGCAGATCCCGAGCCACCTGATTGCCTACTACGACTGCTCCATCGGCGGAGACCGCGTATGCCGCGGAGTGCCCATCCATGTCGCCCAGCTTGCTCATTCCATCCGTTGGCGTCCAAATGAAGGCGTGCAATACTCCGTCCGCATCTATGGATTCACCGACAATGACCGATGCATCTGCGGACATCGCGCGCGCATGGGCAGCTACCCCTCCAAGCGTCCCAAGGTCCCGCATTCCGTTTCCCGTGGTCCAGAGGTAAGCGCGGATCGTCGGTATTGATTGATCGTCATAGGTGTGCACCAAGACGGCCGAACCATCGGCAGATACCGCAGTCGCAGCTGATCCACTGAACTCACTCGCAACCGTCAGTTCTGACATGCCGATGCTGGAAGTCCAGCGGAAGGCCCGTAACCGCCCTTCGCTCGTACGAGCTTCTCCAACAATTACAGTGCCATCGGCCGAGACGGCGGTCGCTTTTGAGAACCGGCCTCCAAGTGTTCCAAGGTCCGTCATGCCGCCGCTGGCCGTCCAGCGGAACGCGTGAGGATCGTTGAGGTGGGTCTGCGCCTCTCCTACTACGACGCTGCCGTCGGCGGATACTGCTCTCGCACAGGAATCGCGCCCTCCAAGTGTGCCGAGATCTTCCATGTGGCCGCCATTGTGGCTGCCGTCGCAAGATGGCTGCAAGAGGAGCGAAGAAAGCAAGCAGATCGGTATCCAGCATGCACGGCGATGGACGCTCTGACCGGACGTGATGGTACACAGATCTTTGTTGCTGGCACCCATCATGCACCTCTTCATCAAGTTTCAAATAACCTTGTCCAGGATAGTGCCAGGTATGGCGAGAGCGAATCCTCATGGAGCCGAGCGCCATCCGTAACCGGAGTGTGGCTTATGTGTTGCCAGACCAGGCGAGGGCGACGTTCATCGCGTTGAAGCAGATGTGCATGGCGATGGGGACGCCGAGTCGTTTGGTGCGTTCGTAGGCGATGCCCATGGAGAGTCCGAGGACGAAGATGGGGAGGAGTGCGTGCCAGGGGACGGGTGGTTGTCCGAGCCGGTGGACGAGGGTGAAGAGTGCGGCGGAGCCGATGATGGCGAGCCAGACTTGTCCGTTGAGGAAGCGGAGGAGCGCGGACTGGAGGAAGCCGCGGTAGAGGATCTCTTCGAGGAGTGGCGATCCGATGACGGCGGTGATGGCGAGGAGGATGGCCCACTGGCTGGACTTGTTTGCGAGGATGAGTTCGAGTGTGGGGTGTGCGATGGGTGAGGGTGATTCTTTGTAGAGCTCGCGGTAGAGGGCGACGGCGGCATCGCCTGCGAGGATGACGAAGGGGAGGGCGAGGAGGAACGCGCCGATGCCGAAGGGGATGTCTGAGAACTTGATCTTGAGTCCGGCCTTTGGCGCGGTGCGCGACATGACGAAGAGGAGAGCCATGCCGGCGATGATGCCTGCGGCGACGCCTCCGGCTTGTGTGAGCGCGCGTTCGCGGAGGTCGGAGCCGGAGTTGACCTGGGGGAGTTCTTTGAGGAACTGAGCGGCGAGGGGCGCGGCGATGAAGACGAGGATCGCGCCGAAGAGCCAGATGGGTGCGGGGAGGGGTTTGACATCGCGGCCGGCGAGCTTGGGTGTGGAGCCGGGTCCGACGATGTTGCCGATCCAGAGGAAGACGAAGACGGTCGCGGCGACGATGGCGACGACAACGACGCGGTTGTTCTCGGCGTATTCGACGGCGTCGGAGACGGTCCAGCCGGTGACATCGGGGAGTTTGAATGAATCGGAGTCGCCGGAGGGCGAGGACTGCTCTCGGGGTTGTTGCGTGGGTCGGGGTTGGGGTTGTTCGCGGGGTTGTTCGCGTGGGGGTGGCGGGGTTTCGGCGCGTGGGGCCTGCTCGGCGGGTGGAGGGGGAGCGGGGGGGAGATCCTGAGCGGAGGCGGGAGAGGGGGTGAGGGTGATGAAGAGGAGGGCAAGGAGGAGTGAGGATTGGCGGAGGGAGGGTTGGAATGTGCCGATGAGGTGTCGGAGGGGTGTGACGAGGTGACGGAGGGGGTCAAGAATCGAGCCCATGCTTTCGCAAACACTTCTGGACATCATGGAAGAGAAACGCCGCGAGATCGCGCTCGGGAAGGAGCGGGTTTCGTTTGGTGAGTTAGAGGCGATGGTGGCGCAGCAGGAGCCGCCGCGGAACTTCTTTGCATCGGTGACGCGGCACCCGAACGGTTTCCAGACTTCTGTGATTGCGGAGGTCAAGCGGAGGAGTCCTTCTGCCGGCCTGATCCGAGCGGAGTACGCGGGTGAGGGGTTTCGGCCTGAGGCGGTTGCGCTTGGATATTTCGAGAACGGCGCATCGGCGATTTCGTGTCTGACGGACGAGAAGTTCTTTGGCGGTCGTCTGGAGTTCATTCAGCGGATCAAGGATGCGGTGCCTTTGCCGGTGCTTCGGAAGGACTTCATTCTTGATCCGTGGCAGTTGTGGGAGAGCCGTGCGGCGGGCGCGGACGCGGTGTTGTTGATTGCGGAGTGTCTGACGACGAGCGAGATGCTTGATCTGATGATTCTTTCGCAGCAGTTGCAGATGACGGTGCTGCTTGAGGTTCACGATATGGAGAATCTTCTGCGTGTGAGGCCGCACGTGGGGTTCCCGCACTCGTCGTATGCGTTGCTGGGGATCAACAACCGGGACCTGAGGACGATGCGGGTTGATCTGGGTCACACGCTGCGGATGGTGGACATGGTGGAGGATCCTCGGACGCTGGTTTCGGAGAGCGGGATCCGGTCTGCGGAGGATCTGAAGCGGCTTCGGATGAGTGGTGTTCGGATTGTGCTTGTGGGTGAGCACCTGATGCGCCAGGAGGATCCTGGTGCGGCGTTGCGTGAGTTGCTTCGGGTGGAGGTGGAGTGAGTGGGGCGGGCGGGGGTGGAGCGGGGTGTGGGATGTGACGATGTCGTGACGTTGGTTGTGGGCATTTGGTGATTGGATGTGAAGCGTGTGGCGGGGACGCGGGTAGGTTGGATGTTGCTTGTGCGTGGGGTGAACTGTGGAGCGAGCGATGAAGAAGAATGAACTGGTTCGGGTTGCGAGCGTTGTGGCGGCGTGTGCGTTGGTGTGCGTGAGCGCGTCGGCGCAGGAGCGTGTGGAGCAGGTTGAGGCGCAGGTTGCGCCGGAGGGTGTGGAGCGCGGTGAGGGGCAGCGTGCGTCGTCGGGTCGTGCGGCGATTCTGGAGTGTGCCGCGGCGATCAATCGGGCGCGGAGCATCCGCTGGGACATTTCGCATCGGAAGGAGGGGAATCTTCCTGTGCCGCTGGGCGGGGCGTCTGCGCGTGTGACGATGCTGAAGCCGGAGAGCACGAAGTATCACTGGATCATGCGTGCGAAGGGTACGGGGAACATGCGTGGGGGCGATCCTCTTGTGCCGTTCGACGTGGCGTGGTTCATCGATCAGACGCAGTTTGTGGACAGCGCGGCGGGCGGCGTGGTGGTTCGGAAGGGCCGCGTGATGGACGCGGGCGTGCGTCTTGCGGAGACGGTTCGTGTGAAGGAGATGATCGGGACGAATCCGTGGCGTGACGAGATGGAGAAGGCGGACTCGGTGATCTCCGGTGAGGAGACGCTGGACGGGGTTGTGTGCACGGTGGTTGACATTACGTATCGCGCGAACCAGAGGCAGGCGCGGATGTGGATCGGTAAGGAGGACAAGTTGCCTCGGCGGTTTGCGCAGTATGTGGGTGGCGGGAACGAGGCGATGCAGTTCAGCGCGTCGTTCATCACGGACTTCCGGAATGTTGAGTTGAATCCTTCGTTGACGATGGAGGATGTTGAGATCGAGGGTCCCGAGGGTGGCGTGCGTGAACGATTTGTGATCACGACGGATCCGGTGGATCAGCCGGTGCGTGCGGCTACTTTGGCGCGGCTGGGCGGCGACGGCGGGGAGGAGGGCGCGGAGCGGGTCGAGCAGCGGCGTCAGCCGGCGCGTGAGATTCGTCCGATGGCGACGGGGTTCTCTCTGCGGAGCGCGGAGGGGGAGATAGTGTCGCTGGATTCATTGCGCGGGAGCGTGGTAGTGCTGGACTTCATGGGATCGTGGAGCATCCAGTGCCGCCAGTCTGCGCCGGAGGTGCAGGCGTTGCACGAGCGTTTCAAGGATCGGGGCGTGCGTGTGCTGGGGATGTCTGTGCGTGAACGCTCGGATGATCGCCCGATCGCGTTCTTCAAGGATCGTGGTCTCGGGTACACGCTGCTGCTGGGTGCGGATGGCGTGGCGTCGTCGTATGACGTTCGGACGTATCCGACCTTTGTGGTGATCGGTCGGGGCGGGGAGCTGCTCGGGAAGTTTGAGAAGTATGTTGCCGGCGAGACGATCGAGCAGGTTTCGGCGATGGTCGAGCGTGAGCTCGGGGGCGAGGTTGTGACGCCGCCGGGCGGCTGAGGTGGATGGGCGGTCGGGCGTGAATCTTGGTTCGGGTGTGGAATCGAAGGTCCGGCGTGTGTAAGTTTTGGTCCCAGCGCCGAAAGCTGCTTTGTGCGCGAGAGCCGAAAGTGTATCGGCCGGGGTCAAGATAAGTGAGGTTCACACATATGGCGAGGCGCGCTTCGACTGGAACACGCGGTCTTTCACGTTTGAGTGTTGACGACCTTCAGGCCGAGATTGCTCGGCGTGGGCGTACGCTGACGAAACTGAAGAAGCAGCACGCCAAGGCGATGCAGAAGGTTGAGGCGATCGAGCGCGAGATCATCGCGAACGGCGGCGGGATCGGCGGCTCTCGTCGTCTGCGTTTCGGCGGGCCGGGCGTGAACCTGGGCCGGAAGCGTCCGAAGAACGACATGAATCTGGTTGAGGCGCTTCAGAAGACGCTCAAGGGGAAGACCATGGGCGTGACCGAGGTGACGGCGGCGGTTCAGAAGAATGGGTACAAGACGTCGGCCGAGAACTTCCGGACGATTGTCAACCAGACGCTGATCAAGCACCCGAAGATCTTCAAGAAGATCGCTCGGGGGCAGTACTCGGCGTAAGTTCGCGTCCCGCCGAGCGCGGACCGCGAGGGGTAAAACGAGGAGGACGCCCAGCGGATGACCCGCCGGGCTCGGGAGAACGGGACTTCTGTTCTCCCACAAGACATTCTGAGACTGAAAGCGCGGGCGTGTCCGGATGGGCACGCCCGTTCCCTTTGTCGTGTGTGTGGCGGTGCGTCGAGACGCCGCGCCCGGGCGGATGTTGGCGCGTATGAACGACAACACGGGTGATGGCTCACCCGTGTTGCAAGAGACTTGATGATGTCTGCGCGAGTTGTGGTTGAGATCAGCGGGGCTGGGGTTCCGGGGTGAGCCGCGAGGGGCGGTCGGTGTAGAACGCGCGGCCGAGGTCCTGCCAGAACATGCGATCCATCTCGTTGAAGTAGACGGCGAGGGTGTTGTCGACATCGTCCTGGCGCTGGTAGAGCGTGGACATGCCGGGGGTCGGGTTGTTGCGGAGTTTGCCGACTCGCTTGTCCTTCGAGGACGAGCAGCCGGAAGTCGCCGCGAGGCCGGTGATGAGTGCGGCGGCAATGAGGAGGCGGGAAGCGTTACGGGCGTAGGGGGACATCGACAACTCCTTGACGAACCGTGTCGAGTGGATCGTATGCGACGACCGGGCGGGCCGTGACAAGGCCGGACCGGGACGAAGGTTGTAGCGAACACCGATGCTCCGGTCAATGCCGATGGCATCTGTGACGCGTGCGGCGGGTGCTATTCGGGAGAACCCGTGGGAAGGTTGCCGGCTGATGATGAAACGCGTCGCACACCTTGAAACCGGGGTCCATGCCCCGCGTGGGCGAGAGTTCCGCCTGCGGGAACAATGCATAAGTCTTTGTAAGGAAGATATTTGTGGACGATCACTCGACTGGAATCACGACGACATCGGCGGGGTCGGCGATGAGGGCGACGCTGGAGCCGAGTGGTTGTGCGAGTGCGGCGGGGGAGGGGTTGAGTTCGGCGATGGTGACGCGGGTCTTGTCTGGGAGTTCGATGGTGCGGTGGAGGATCTCGCCGAGGTAGGTGGTTTCGACGAGTGTGCCGCGGATGGGTGCGGGGGTGTTGGGCGGGGCGGGCCGGAGGGATTCGGGCCTGATGGAGAGGAGGACTTTGGTTCCTGCGGCGGGCTCGGGCATGGTGGTTTCGGGGGGCATCTCTGCGCGGATGGGGCCGGACGCGGCGGTGACGGAGAGATGGTCCCCCTCGCGCCCCGCGACGGTGGCGGGGATGATGTTGGTTTGTCCGAGGAACTCTGCGACGAAGCGTGTGCGCGGGCGGCGGTAGAGGTCGGTGGGTGTGCCCATCTGGACGATCTGGCCGGAGCGCATCACGGCGATGCGGTCGGCCATGGAGAGGGCTTCTTTCTGGTCGTGGGTGACGTAGATGGTGGTGATGCCGCCGGGCTGGCCTTCGGATGAACCGTAGGTCTTGCAGGTTCTGCGGATCTCGGTGCGGAGGTCGTTTCGGAGTTTGGCGTCGAGGTTTGAGAGGGGTTCGTCGAGGAGGAGGACATCGGGGCGGATGACGAGGGCGCGAGCGAGTGCGACGCGTTGCTGCTGGCCGCCGGAGAGCTGGTTGGGCTTGCGCTTGGCGTATTGGCCCATCTGGACGGCGTCGAGGGCCTCCTGGGCGCGTTGCCTGCGTTCGGGTCTCGGGACTTTGCGGACGCCGAGGCCGAAGCCCACGTTCTGTTCGACGGACATGTGCGGCCAGAGGGCGTAGGACTGGAAGACCATGCCGGTGTTGCGGGTGTTGGGCGGGGCGTGGGTGACGTTTTTGTCGTTGAAGAGGATGGTGCCGCCGGTGGGGTCGATGAAGCCGGCGATCATGCGGAGGAGTGTGGTTTTGCCGCAGCCGGAGGGTCCGAGGAGGAAGAAGAGTTCACCGGGTTGGATTTCGAGGTTGATGCCGTTGACGGCGGCGGTGGCGGCTTTGCCGCTGCCGAAGGTCTTGTGGAGGTTTCGGATGGAGATGGCGGTGGGCATGGGGGGGAAGGGGCTGAGGGAGAAGGCACGGAGGCACGAAGGCACGAGCGGGGAAGAGGGAAGAGCGGAGGCGGCAGGACGCGAAGAATAGACGATCGGACGCGGCGTGTGGGGTTGGCGGGGTGTGAAGTCCGCAAGGGGCGAGATGGTGGCGAAGAAGGTTACGAAGAAGAAGGCGGGCGAGAAGCCGGGGGAGGCCCCGGGTGGTTCGTCTTCGGGGGGCTCATCTCTGGGTCGGTCGGGGCAGAAGGGGAAGGGTGGCGGCTCGGTGGGGGCCGGGGCGACGGGGCGCGCGGCGCGAGCCGCGAAGAGGGAATCGGATCCGATGCCGGGTCCGCTTGCGTTGGATCCGACGGTGCGGGCGTTGGAGAACCTGAGGCGGTTGCGTGCGAGGCCGGAGCCGCGGCGTGAGGTGGGCGAGGCGATCGCGCCTGAGGTGGTGCGATTGAAGAGTGCGAAGGCGGCGTTGGGGGGTCTGGATGAGGAGTGGGAGCGGGTTGTGCCGCGGGAGTTACGGGAGCGTTGCTGGGCGCGTGGTGTGTCTCGCCGCGTGCTGACGGTGGCGACGGAGGACGCGTCGGCGATGTATCAGTTGTCGATGTGGCTGCGCGGTGGCGGTGAGCAGGAGTTGCGAGCGGCGACGAAGCAGCAGGTGTCGCGGGTGAAGATCGAGGTGGTGGGGGAGGCAGATCGCAGATAGCAAATGGCAAATAGCCAGATGGCAGATGAAGTGATGTGGTGGGTGGTGGGTGCGAGATGGTGATCACGCGGGTGGCGGAGCGGCGCGAGCGCGGGCATCCATGGGGTCTTCGTGACCCGGCGTGGGTGTCGGTGGTGTGGGGCTCATGGATGTGTCGTAGCCGAAGCGTCGGGCGCGATCGATGATCCATGCGATGTTGTGGAGTTTCGTTTCGGCTTCCTCTTTCTTGAGCACTTCGAGGACGGGTTTGACTCGTTCCCATTGGGCGATGGCGGGGCCATCTATGCGCGGATCGGCGGACCTGATCTGCTCGCCGATCCTGTCTCGGACTTGGTCGATGGTGGGCGTCGCGTTATCGAATGAAGCGATGGTCCGATGGATGATGCCGAAGAGGTCGGGCGCGCCGACGACGACGGCGAGGAAGAACATGGAGAGGTTGGTTTCGATATCGGAGGGCTTGTCGGTGTGCCCGCCGGGGACGACGGCTTTGAAGAGCCGGTAGCAGTTGATGAATCGTTTCACGGAGCGGGGCGAGGTGCCGACGATGGGGGCGAAGCGCTTCATCAGTTGGGCTTCGCCGCTCGTGATGGCAACGGAGCGAGCGGCGACGACGGGGGTGGTGTCTTTGTCGCGACCTTTCTCCGTGTTTGTCTGCGTATGGGCGTTGCCTGTCTGCGCGGGCGTTTCCTGGGGCTGAATCGGCGTGCCGCTGCCGGAGGAGGGATCTGTGGCGGGCGAAGGGCCTCCGGCTGCGGAACCCTTTGTCGCGGTGTGGGCAGGTTCGCCGGAGTTGGTGCCGGTCGCCGCGTCGTTCGCGTTTGATCCAGACTGGGTGTCGGGTTGCGAGGCGGGTTGCTTTGGAGAGGGGTCGGCAGCGGCGGCCACATCGGCCTTGAGGATGCCATCCATGAGGTTGTAGCAGTGGTTGATATGGAGGGGCGGGAGCCAGAAGGGGACCTGGAAGATCTTTTCGAGGTAGTTACGTGGGTCGATGTGGAACTCGTCCTGAGGTCCTTCTCCGTTCTCTTGTTTCTTGTTGCGGAGGAGCTCGCCGTAGCGATGCTTGATGCTGCGCTGGACCCAGCGCGCATCGACGCCGACGACAACGACGAAGAGGGGGAAGGCGAGGAGGAGGTGGATGGCCTGGAGGACCTCGACGACCTTGGCGGGCGCGCAGCGGTCGAGGTCGTCGATGTAGAGGACGATGCGGTTGACCTGGTACTTGTCGTCGGGTTGCGGAGCGCTCGGCGTCCCGTGCTTTGCTTCTGGCTCCTTCATCGCCTCGCGGCGCTGCTCACTCATCAGGTTTGAGAGGCGCTCGAAATCGCGGCGAATGAGGGCGAGGGTGCCGAGCCGCTTGCGGTAGTCGTCGGTGCCGGCACGGTCTTGGAGGAACTCGGTGAGGAGGCGAGTGGCGTTGACGGCGTCGATGCGTTTCTGGAGCTCTTGTTTCTGGAACTTGATATCTATCGAGTGGCGTTCTGCCTCGATCCGACGCTCGGTAAGGTCCTTGATCTTCCGTTCAGCGGCTTGAAGCTCAAGCCTTCGCGCCTCTTCCGCGACACGACGGGGCTTGTCGACGAGCTCCACGACTTCTGAGATCCTGCGGAGTATCGCGCGGCAGATCACAGCACCGCCCGACAAGGCCGAGAGTGATGCGACAACGATCTCCACGACAGCATGGGCCGGGTCTGAGAGCGCCTCGGTCAGTGTGATGATGAGGGCGGGAAGTACGACCGCCAAAGCGATGGCGATGTAAGCGTACGGGTTCTTCCACTGTGAGCGAACATACCTCAGCACATTTCCGGCCTTGGCGGCGAGTGAGCGTGCTTCCTCGGCAACTTTCTTGAGATCTTCTGCCGTCTCAATGCTCTCCGTGTCTATTCCGGCATCCTTGAGCAGATCAGTCACCTGGCCCTTGATGACTTCTCTGGTCCAGACAGATTCCCAGATATCGCGGACGGACGCAGCCGTATATTCACCCTGCGCGTCGGCAAGATGCTGCTTCGCGGCATTCAGTTCTTCACTTGCTTGCTTGACCGCGAGATCCATTGCTTGATCCCGCGCCTTTGCTGCAACGCCATCGTTGTTAAGCGACTGCATCTCGGTGAGCATGGTCTTGACGCGGCGGGCCACTTCGGAGTCGGCCTCGTTGTCGGAAAGGCGGAGGTTGGTGAAGATGTGATCGACGAGACAGGCCCAGAGGTCGCCCTCGGAGTAGTGCCAGGCGTTGAACTCGATCTGCACGACGTACTTGCAGTATTCGAGGTCTCGCTGGGGGCGAGTGTCGTCGCGGGCCTTCTTCGAGTTCTTCTCGATGTGGCTCTTCATGCGTTTCATGAAGAAGGTCTTGCCGGAGCCCCAGTCACCGAAGAGGCCGATGGCGAGGGGCGGGGTGAGGTCCCAGGATGCGGCGACGCGCGCGAAGGCGACGACGTCCGGGTCGACGCCGAGATGATCGTTCTCCGGATCCAAGTTGGATGCTGCCGAGGGATCATCGGCGCTGAGGCGTGCGGTGCCCTCGGCGGTGGACCAGGTGGTAGAGGATGGTGTGCCGCGTGCTCGGCTCGGCTGTGAGCGTGTGGGCGACTCTCCCTTCCAGAGCATCAGACTCTCAGGGTTGATATGTGTGCCCCAGTTCGGGAGTGCGGACGCGAACGCTTCTCGGATCGTCTTGGGATCAAGATCGTGATCGATGAGTGCGCTTTCGACTTCGCTTGTCCACGGCGCGTCGGCGTGGAGCACGGCGGCGAGCATGTGTGTGCCCCAGATCGATTCAGCATCTTGGTCTTCTTGTGAATACAACGCGGCCCAGGCGAGCAGGGACGCGGCGTCTGCCGATGCGAGGTGGTAGGGACTGTCTGCCGATGATCGATTCTTGTCTCTGGATCTGACTGCGGGAGATCTGTTCGTCGCTCGCGAGAGTTGACGCTGCCTTTTGGCGGATAGGTTGTTCCAGAACCATGTTGCGGAGTTTCGGGCATCGGGCGCGAGTGCGGCGATCTCCAGGAAAGCATTGATCAGCGAGGTTGGTGTGATGGCTGTGTTGAGTGGGTCGCGCGGATCGAATGCCGCGATGTCGAGGAGATTGTCGACGATCGCGGTGCGGGCAACATGGAAGCCAGATGTGTCGGTCGCCTCGGGTTTGGGACGAGAGGCGAGGAATGCCGCGATCCTGCCTGCGCTGACATCCATCTCGCGATAGCGAAAGGAAACGGCTTTGCGTGTTGCGCCCAGGAATACAACAGGCATCTCACCCGACCACTGGTCTTCACCGTCGAAGACAAGAAGGATCGTTTGGTGAACGTGGGGATTCTCGAGTACGCGTCGGGCCAGCATTGCGAGATCTCTGACAACACCGGTCAACTGGTCGGACTGGGCTCGGATTGAATAGGTGCCGGTGACGAACGAGATGAAGTAGTCACTCCGGTTGATCGCTTTGTCGTAACGATCCGACGTCGGGCCGCCTTCGTCGTCGATGAATCCCAGTGAGTCGCACTGGGCACGGATGCCGCTCTCGCGGAGCGTGTTCACGAACTGTTCGACGCGTGGCGCGTCGGCGTATGCGTAACTCACGTAGACGATCGGGCCTTCTGCCGGGATAGGAACGATGCGACGGCGGCTGACACCCTCGGGCGGGGCATCGGGCGTTGATCGGCTGGGCGCGGCGTCGGGGGTCTGTCTCAGCTCGGGCGGGGCGTCGGCGTCTGGTTCGCGCGACTGGCTGCTCTCGGTCTGCTTCGTGCGTCGAGACGCCTTGCGCGAATCGGGCGAATCAGGATTCATCGGATGTTCCTCCACGGTGCAGCATGGCGGGAGCCGCGTGTCGGCATCCCGCTGTGGAGTCTACCAGCGCGGGGCGTGCGAAGAAGGGGGTCTAGCGGGCGAGTGGATCGGCGGTGGATTCCCGCGTGTGTGCCGGTTGCTACCGTTGGCGTGATGAGTGAGCATCGGGATGAATCTGGTCCGGGGGCGCGTCCGACGCTGCGGCTGTGGCACAACCTGGCGAGGTCGGGATCGACGATGATCGGTCGGTGTCTCGGGTGCATGCGGGGTGTGTGTCTCTTGTCCGAGATCCATCCGCTGGGGGCGCGGTACATCAATCCGTTCGGGCAGGCGAACGAGTGGTTCGGGCTCTTCTCGCCGGAGGATGTGGCGCGGCTGGGCGAGTCGACGATGGGGTACGCGGAGCTGATGCTGCTGATCCGCGAGCGTGCGGAGCGGAAGGGGCTGACGCTCGTGATCCGGTCGTGGGAGCACATCGACTTCTACGGGCCGCCGTTTCTGGCGCGGGCGCCGATGCGCGCGATGAACGTCGAGCATCTTGCGCCGGTGGCGGAGCTGGTGCGGGTCGCGACGGTGCGGCATCCGATCGATCAGTGGATGAGTCTTTCGGCGCTTCCGATCATGAAGGGGTGTCTGAATCTTGAGCACTACCTGCGCGGGTATCGGGAGTTTGTCGAGAAGTGCCTCCCGGAGGTCGTGATCCGGTACGAGGATTTCACGAGGAACCCGGATGTGGAGATGGCGCGGATGTGCGCGGCATTGGGTGTGGAGTTTGATGCGACGTACAAGGAGCGGTGGGCTGATTACGCGACGATCACGGGGGATGTGGTTTCAAGCCGCGGGCTGGAGGGGAGGACGATCCGCCCGATGGGTCGTCGCGAGGTGGTTCCTTCGCTGATCGCGAAGTTTGCGAAGAACGCGGATTATCAGGTGGTGATCAAGCGGCTGGGGTATGGGCATCCGGTGTAGGGGAAGGGGCAAAGGCACGAAGGCACGAAGGCACGAAGGCACGAAGGCACAAGGCACAAGGCACGAAGTCAGGAAGGCAGCAAGGCAGCGAGGCAGGGAGTCAGGCATGGCGAGCGCGGCATCAGGCGGCATGGACAAGGCGGAAGTCATTTCTCGGCGCGAGCGGATCGCGAGGGCGCTCGATCTGAAGGATGAGATCCTGCTTGTGGGGGCGGGCGAGCCGCTGGGTATTCCGGGGGGCATGGATCAGACGTATCCGTTTCTGTCGCACGCGGAGTACTTCTATCTGGCGGATCGCGAGTGCATCGGGGGTGTGATCGCGTTTGATCCGAAGGATGGCCCGAAGGATGGGTGGCGCGACTTTGAGCCGGACGTGACGGAGAAGGAGCGTGTGTGGGAGGGGCCGCGGGAGATGGTGGGGGATTCGCTGTCGGGGCTTGCGGGTTGGCTGGCGGCGCGGCGGGGGAGGGCGGTTGTGAATCTGGGCGCGGCGATCGCGGGAGTGAGGCATGATGCGGCGCGGGCGGAGGGGGTGCGCGAGCAGTTCACGCACGCGCGCCGGCCGAAGTCGGCGGTGGAGATCGAGCGGATTCGCGCGGCGGTGAATGCGAGCGAGGCGGGATACAAGGTCCTTCAGCAGTTCCTGAAGCCGGGCGTGAGCGAGCGGCGGATGAAGATCGAGCTGGAGGCGGAGTTCTTTCGCAGCGGCGCGGACCGGACGTGTTACGGATCGATCGTGGGTGTCGGGTCGAATGCCGCGGTGTTCCACTTCACGCCGGGGGAGAAGGCGGCGAACGCGGGCGACCTGGTGCTTGTTGATGCCGGCGCGGAGCGGGCGCGGTACGGGTGCGACATCACGCGGACGTATTGTGTGGGGGCGTGGGAGGGTGTGAAGCGGGATTTGTATCTGGCGGTGTTGAACGCGGAGAAGCGGGCGTGCGATGCGTGCCGCGCGGGCGTGGAGTATCGCGATGTGCATCTGGGTGCCGCGCTCGACATGACGCGCTCGCTGGTGGAGATGGGGTTGATGAAGGGTGATGCGGATTCGCTGGTGGAGCAGGGGGCGCATCTGCTCTTCTTCCCGCACGGTGTCGGGCACTTTGTAGGGTTGGGCGTGCGCGATGCGAGCGGCAGATTGCCGGGGCGGCCGGTGCACACGGACAAACGTGTGTCGACGCTGCGGTGCGACCTGCCCTTGATGCCCGGGTATGTGCTGACGATCGAGCCGGGGCTCTACATCATTCCGGCGTTGTTGGATGATCCGGCGCGGCGCGAGAAGCACAGGGATCATGTGGCGTGGGAGAAGGTCGAGAAGTTGTATGGGATCGGCGGCGTGCGGATCGAGGACAACATTCTGGTGACGGAGGGTGAGCCGGTGAACCTGACGGCGGGGGTGCCGAAGGAGATTTGAGGGCGCGCGGGGTTTGGGTGCACGGGCGGATAAGAAAGAGTGCTGCGCGGCCCCCCACTTGCCACGCCGCATCTCCGCGAGGAGAGTTCAGTCGCCTCCGGCGACGGAAAGGCGTTTCGAGGCACACCGCTCTGGAGAGCGGTGCCACCGAAGAGGGAAGGCGTTATAAGGATGCGCTGCGCGGGGGACTGTACAAGACCCTGCGGCGACGCCGTGTGGGGGGCGCGGTGCGCCTTGGGTCTGGCAAGGAACGCTCGCTGCTCCGCAGCGTCGGAAGTGAGAGCGTCGGTGGTCAGCGGCACTTCGTGCCTTCGGCACTCACTTGCCCTGGGCTTCGGCTCTTGGCGGCCCCTTGAGCCTTGAAGGCGCGAGGCCGCGTCGCCTTCAGCGACGGAAAGGCGTTTCGAGGCACACCGCTCTGGAGAGCGGTGCCACCAAAGAGGGAAGGCGTTTTATGGATGCCGCTGCGCGGGGATGTCGCATCGCCTGTTGCTGCTCGCACTTGCTGATCACGCGCCGGGCTTTCGGTAGATGAGTGCCCACGTGCGTTCGAGCCAATCGGGAGTGTACTCGATGCGGCAGTTGGGGCAGGCGCCCGTGTCTGGTGCGGTACGGAGTGAGCGGAGGCAGCAGGGACAGCGACGGAAGCGCTGACGCGCGAGGGCTCGCCACTCGAAGACGTGGCCGCGGAGGATGTAGAGGAGGAGAGAGACGGCGGCGGCGAGAAAGGCGATCGCTAGGATCGTGCCCCCGCGCGGCAGGGTCGATGGGATCAGGAAGAATGAGCCTGGCACGGCGAGGATGGTTGCGAGTTGCCACCACTTGAGCGCACGCCACATGCGGCGTTCGCCGATGGGTGGCCAGGTCTTGGCGATGACTTGTTCGTAGGTGCCGCCCTCCCAGTGCTCCTTCAGTGATTGCGGGTTGTACTGCTTGCCGCATTCGGGGCAGAGCCCTTCGATCGACGAACCGGCGAGGTCGTAGCCGCAGGGGCAGATGCGGTACTGGTTAGTTCGTGCGTGGACCAGTCGCTGGGCGGCACAGCGTTTGGGGCGTTCCATCAGATGCCCCACGCCAAGCACCGCGGCAATGAGAAGGAGCGAGACCGCGACGCCAATCCAGCCGCCACGCACGATTGGAAGGATGATCCACGAGAGGACAAGCGGGAGTGCAAAGAACCATGCGCCCACCTTGGTGACGCGTGCGCTGAGTGATCGACGCTTCCAGAGCGTGTCGGTCCAATAGGCGTCGCGGATGGACTGCGAGTCGGTCATGGCGCATCGCCTTCTTGCCCGGGCTTTGCGTACACCTTGCGCCAGGTCTCTTCAAGCCACTTGGCGTCCCATGGAAGGCGGCAGTTGGCGCACGCACCCGAGGAGCTTCGCTTCGGGAGCGGCATGTGGCAACGGGGGCAGACGCGGAATCGCAGGCGAAGAAGGTATGCGAGGTCGTTCCGCACGAAAGACAAGAGAGCCGCGGGCGCGAGCGGGATGAGGGCGAACAGCAGGATCACAAGATCGCGATGCTCGACGAGACCGTTCCGGGAGCGGAGGATGAGCGAAGCGACACCGGCGATGAGAATGACAAGAGATGTCAGGGTCGCGGTGAAAGGGATGCGGCGGGCGCTGCGGAATCTTGAGAGTGGGCGGTAGACCTCGCCCTCGATGCGTGTGGGGACGTGTGCCGCGAGCTTCCAGGCGTGCTCGAGCGACGCGAGTTCGTATGCGGCGCCGCATTCCGGACAAATGCCTTCGTCGGCGAGGCCTGAGAGATCATGGAGGCAGCTTGTGCAGCGGCGGAAGCCCGTGGACGCTGCTTCGCGGTAGAGGCGCCGAGTTGCGCGGCGCTGGATCAAATGGAGCACGATGTATGCACCGATCAAGAGCGGGGCGAGGAGGGGAGTGATCCACGGGTGCACTGCGCGGATGTACCAGAATGCGCCGAGAGCGGCGCAGAGAGAGATGGCGCCCGCGACATTCTCGGGCGAGAGCAGGCGGCGCGCCAGCGATGGGGACGCGGTGGCATCGTGAGGTGTGGGTGGGAGGGGCTGCTGATCGGTCATTCGAGGAACATGCTACCACGCGGCGTGGGTGAGGCGTCGCGATGAGTGTCGAGGTGTATGAGGTGGGACGTGGATGCAGGATGTGTGGCACGGCCCCCCACTTGCCCCTCCGCACCCCCCCGGGGAGAGTTCAGTCGCCTCCGGCGACTCGAAGGCGTTCTAAGGATGCGCTGCGCGGGGGCTTTGTACCAGACGCAGCGGCGGGCCCTTCGGGCCGCGCCTCGCGTCTGGCAACCATCGCTCGCTGCTCCGCAGCGTCGGAAGCGAGAGCATCGGTCGTCAGCGGCACTTCGCGCGGAAGAGCGATTAGCGATCGGGTGAATGTGAGTGAGATTGGGTGAGGTAGCGGTGATGCGGAGACGCAACACCCCGGGCTCGCGAGCATTTTGCGCCATGTGTTCCAAGGGTTTCCATTGTGGAGACTTGCGCGATCTGATGGCTCATGCCATGCTCGGTCCCACTGGTGGAGCTGCCAGACAGGAGACCGAGCATGGACAACGCGAGTTGGAGGGTGTTGGCGGCGAGCGTGCGGAAGCTGGATCGGAGCCCGCGTGGCGGTCGCTTCACCTTCACCGATGCGGACATCGTGCTGACCTTTCTCTGGGCCGTCTTGCACCGACGACCCACCTCCTGGGCGTGCCGACGCGATGCATGGCCGTTGTGGCGGCGTGGTCGATTGCCCTCGCCAAGCAGGATGAGCCGGCGGCTGAGAACCACCAGCGTCCAGGCGTTACTTGCCGCGGCGGAGGCGGAGAATCTGGTCTCTGCATCGGGAGCGTTGGTGCTGGCTCTTGACGGCAAGGCCCTGCGCGTCGCCTCGCACTCCGGAGACCGGACCGCGACCTTCGGCGCATGGGGACTGCGCGGCTACAAGCTCCATGCGATCTGCGATCTCGCGGGCTCGATCGTCTCCTGGCGTCTCACGCCCATGCACTGCCATGAAGCAGTGATGGCCAAGCGGATGATGCGAGACATGGAGTTGAACGGGTATGTGCTGGCCGACTCGAACTACGACAGCGTGAAGCTCTATGAACTCTGCGCGTGCAAGGGCGGACAACTGGTGGTTCCGCGGAAGGACTGCCGCGTGGGTCGCGGCGTGCGGCGGTCCGGAACGCATCCGGACCGCCGTCGAGCCATCGACATGCTGGAGCAGAGCATGACGGGCTTCGGCAGGGGCCTGCTGTCACTCCGGCGCGTGATCGAGCGTGTGTTTGCACGCCTGGAAATGACCCACCATGTGGGGCTTATCCCGCCGCACGTGCGCGGCATCGAGCGGGTCCGTCGATGGATCCAAGCCATCATCATCCTTGATCGACACACACAGGCAATGAAGCGATGACGCAAAAAGCTCTCGCGCCCGGGGCTCCCTTTGGGGTGTCGGTGGCCAGCAGAACTTCGTGCTGAAGAGCGCGATCGGGCGAATGTGATTGAGATGCGTGAAGTCTCTGTGTAGGTGCGGTTGTACGGGGATCGCGTGTATCGTCCTCCGCCCCTCCGGGGCGGGTTGGCTTGGGTGTTGCTTTCCACGGGTTCCGGTCGCGAAGCGCGACCTTCACCCGCGGCTACACACCCGCGGCCCTCCGGGCCGCCCGGAGGAGTGAGTGCTTGGAGAAGAGAGCGTCCTGAGAAGAGGGTGCCTGGAGAAGAGAGCGTCCTGAGAAGGGGGTGCCTAGAGAAGAGGGTGTCTGGAGAAGAGAGTGCCTGGAGAAGACAGCGTCCTGAGAAGGGGGTGCCTAGAGAAGAGGGTGCCTGGAGAAGAGAGTGTCCGGAGAAGAGGGGGTGGGAGTATGGATGTAGATGAGAGTCGGGGGCGTTCGCCCCGCTCCACTGAGGATGCGCTGCGCGGGGGATCTTGAACCCAGCCCTCACGGGCTGGGCTGGATTCTGTCGGCGCTGTGTGCCTCGGGGGCATCGCGTTCGGTGAGTGACACGTGGTTCGAAGGATGTGTCGTTCGGGCGGAGAACTTGTTTGGTGAGGCAGGGATGTCAGCATCGAAGTCGCGACGAGTGGCGATTTCGATGGCACGGAGAGCGGGTTGTCGGGAGAGAGAGTTCGATATGCTGCTTGTGGGCGATGCGCGGACGGCGCGTGAGGTGTGGTGCATGGCGGAAAGGGATGTGAGCGAAGCCGAGGGCGCGGGGCCGAGGGATCGGCGCGGCGATCGCGTGCGCGAGCGGCGGGTGCTGCCGGTCTGCATGAGGTGGGGGCGTTTGCCGTGGACGGTGCTGGTGTGTGCGGGAGCCGCGGGCTTGGGTTTCACTGCCATGTTGGCGGCATTCGTCGTTGACGCCAGCCGTGTGGATTGGTTGCGGGATGATGGTCTTGCGATCGCCTTGGGTTCGCTCGTCGGTTCAGTGTTCTTGACTCTTCGAAAGATGCGGCGCGAGTACACGGAGATTGAACGAGCCGGATTCATGCGATGCCCCGCATGCCTCGCTCAGATTCCCGCGTCGGCCGCCGCATGGAATGACGAGATCGCCTGCCCCGACTGCGCGAAGCACTATGGCGCGGATGAACTTCGTCAGACGTGGCGACGTGTATACGGGAAAACCGCACAGAGGGGTGTGTGGAAGTTTGATCGGGCGTCACGACGAAGAATCGGCAGGAGGCGGGCGCTTCTTTGGGGGGCGGGATTTGTTATGGCCGCGGTGATGATCACGCTCGGAACGGTTCACCACGCCATGACTATGGTCAATCTTCACGCGGCCATGCCGCTCCTGCCGGTCTTTGGTGTCTGCATGCTTGGAGTTCCCTTGGTGTTTCTGGCGGATGCGGTCGCTTCGCTCACGCTCGATGCGGCCCGGGTGCGGCGGGTGCGGGGGCCGCTGCGTGAGGCGCGCGGGCGGCTGTGTCCGGATTGTCTGCATGACCTGCGCGGGATCGGGGATGAAGGTGCGTGCCCGGAATGCGGCGAGGCGTTTTCCAAGGAGTCTCTGGCGGACTGGTGGGGGAGGGTGGAATGACCCGAGCGAGCAACCTCTTGAGAACGCGCACACAAGAAAGGAGTCCGATGGAGATGCCGCGGGGCATGTGGCTGCGCGCGTGGGTTCCGCCGTGGGTGGTGATGCTCTCGATTGTGGTGTACGGCGCGGGGCTGGTGGTGGTGATGATTCCGGGCATGGGGTGGCGGATCGGGGGCGCGGTGAGTCTGGGCGCACTCGCGCTGGGCGCTCCGATCGCGTCGATGGTGGCGATGTATCGGATGAGGCGGGCGAGGGCTCGCGCGCACTGGTATCGGCTCTGCCCGAAGTGCCGCGGCGATCTGCGGCTGTGCGAACCCGAGGGCGGGTGTCCGGGGTGCGGCCAAGCGTACACGCCCGAGTCGCTGCTGAAGCACTGGGAGGGGACGGACGCCAAGTCTGCGGCGGCGAAGCGGTGGAGGCCGTTGAGCGCGCGGGCGGTGATCTCTCCGGCGCTCATCATGGGCGTTGCGCCGATGCTGGTTGGGTTGGTGGCGGCGTTTGTGCTGGTGAAGCTCGGGGTGCTGCCGCCGCAGTTCGCGATGCTGGTGTTCATCGCGGTGGGGCCGACGACTGGGTTGCTCGGCTCGTGGGTTGCGAAGCGCGACCGGCGCGACTTTGAGGCGATTGAGAGAGCGGGATTCATGACGTGCCCGGAGTGCGTGGCGACGCTGGCACCACCGAGCGATGCGGAGCGGGGCGAGGCGTGTTGCGGCGGGTGCGGCCAGCAGTACTCGATGCCGTGGCTGGTCCAGACGTGGACGGGGAGTTATGCGCACGTTCTCGGCTTCGGAGTGGGGAAGGATGGAAAGCCGGCGTGGAACGCGCGCCAGGGAATGGACCTTGGGTCGCGCCGACTGGCGATCGGGTTCGGTGTGGCGGCTCTGCTGTGCGTCGCCGTCATCGCGATGTTGAATCCATTTGTTGGGTTTACGTCCCTGCCGCCCGCGGCGATGATCGCGATGGCGGCGGCGATGGTCGTTGGCGTGCTGGTCTTCACGGGGATAATGGTGAAGCGGAGCGGGTACCACTACACGCGGATGATCCGGCTGCGTGCGCACGGGTACCGCTTCTGCCCGGAGTGCGGGTACGACCTGCGGGAGTCGGCGGCGGAGGGGACGTGCCCGGAGTGCGGGGTGGGGTACGACGGGGAGTCGCTGCGGACGAGGTGGGAGCGTGGGGCGAGGGTCGAGCCGCCGGCGTTATAGCGGGAGGTGTTGTGGGGTCAGGTGCCGACGGTGGTGAGCGTGTTGGGTGAGAGCGAAGCGAGCGCGTCGAGGATCGCGGGCACGAGTGGCCGGATGTCGTCGAGTGCGTTGCTCTTGGCCTTGATAATCAGGAGCGCAACCGGGAGATCTTTGATGTTCTGCTGATATGCGACGCCTGTGTCTTTGGTCAGGACGACATCGAAGCCGTTCTCAGCGGCCTTCGCGAGCAGGTGACCATTCTCAACGCCGCGCCACCCCATGAAGGCGACGGTGAAGCACTCGTGCCCTGCCATGAAGTGGCGGAGATCGTGTGGCAGGTTCTCATCGAGCAGGAGTTTCATCCCGCGACCCGTCGCGCATCGAGGGGGATGTGACGACGGGCATTGTCGAGGACGGCCTCTGCCTGGGCGCGGGTGACGGTGGGGAACTGAGCGATGAAGTAGTCGATGGTGTAGCCGCGGCGGAGGTGGTCGAAGAAGGCGTCAACGGGGACGCGTGTGCCCGCAAAGCACGGCGTGCCACCGAGTATGTTGGGGTTGGAGATGATCTCGTCCACGGCATCACTATACCGTGGGGCGAGGGTCGAGCCGCCGGCGTTGTAACGGGAGGCGTCGCGTGGTCCGGGTGCCGATGGTGGTTAGCGTCTCGGCGATGCGGGGTATATGTCGTCCGATAACCCGTTATATTGAGGCGATAGTTGTGCAAAGTGTGCAATATTGCGCACATTGTGCTAGAATGATGTCTGTTGTGTATTGAAGGGGGACATCACATGGTGCAGAACATTCCGAGCACTGAGGCCCGTCGGGCGTTTGGCGAGTTGCTCGATCACGTTCGGGAGGGGGAGAGTTTCGCGATCACTCAGAACGGGCGGGTGGTTGCGCGGCTTGTGCCGCCGGAGGATCGTCGGCCGCCGATGTCGCTGGAGGATGCGTTGCGGGGGCTTCGCGCGATCCGTCCGATCAGGCCGCTGGATCGTTCGGAGATCCGGGGACTGATCGAGGACGGGAGGCGGTTCTGATGCGGGCCCAGTTTGTGCTGGACGCGTCTGTCGCGGTGGGGTGGCTATTGGCCGAGGAGCAGGCGGCCGTGGCGCGGGCGATAGCGGATCGATTCCGGGATGAGGATGCGTTGGTGCCGCCGAACTGGTCGCTTGAGGTGTGCAACGCGGTGCGCAAGGCGGTGCGAACGGGGCGGATCACGCTGGACACGCAGACGCGTCTGCAGCAGATCATTCTTTCGTTTCCGATCCGCTTTGATCCACCCTCGATCGAGCGGGATTGGACGACGATTGTGCCGCTGGCGCATCGGTTGGAGTTGAGTACATATGACGCGGCGTATCTTGAATTGGCGATGCGGTGCGGCGTGCCGCTGGCGACACTGGATGATCAGTTGAAGCAGAGGGCGCGCGAACTGGGGATCCAAACGCTGTAGCCCGTGTCGTTGTTGGTATCAAATCCCGAACATCCGTGGGGTTTGCGCACACTTTCATGCATAGTGGTAGGTTGGGCCGCTGAGAGGCGGCTTGACTCGGGCGTTTCCTGGGGCTTCTCTCTCCACTGTGTCCAAAGCGACCCGTGCGGGATCGGAAGGTATGGCCGGGATGGCGGGTCTGTTGTTTGGTTGTGGTTTGGAACACTCGGTGTGATCGGCAGGGGTGATATGGCCAAGCGGGCCTCGAAAGCGGGCGGGACGAAGCGTGCGGCGAAGCCAAAGGGTGAGGGTGCGCCGGTTGCGGGCGCTGCGGCGGAGGGGGACGCCGCGGGAGCTGGGGCGAAGGGCGGGGGCGGTGGTGGGGGACGTGGTAGAGGTGGACGTGGGGGGGGGAGATTCGGTCCATCGCGCGGGTTGGGTCTGAAGCCGGGTGATGGGAAGAACCGGCATCTCGTGATTGTGGAGTCGCCATCGAAGGCGAAGACGATCAACAAGTATCTGGGGCCTCAGTATTTGGTGGTGGCGTCGATCGGGCATGTTCGTGATCTGCCGAGCAAGAACCCGAAGGGCGTGAAGAGCCCGGTGCCGGGTGTGGATCTTGAGCGCGGGTTCCGTCCGACGTATGAGGTGCTGTCGGGGAAGGACAAGGTGATCGCGGAGTTGAAGCGGGCGGCGAAGGAGTGCCTTGCTTCGGGGCGCGAGATCTGGTTCGCGACGGACTTGGATCGCGAGGGCGAGGCGATCGCGTGGCATCTGGCGCAGGAGCTGGGTGTTGATTCCAAGAGCGCGAAGCGGGTGGTGTTCGCGGCGATCACGAAGAGCGAGATCGAGAAGGCGTTCGGGAATCCGCATCCGATCGATGAGGATCGGGTGAATGCGCAGCAGGCGCGGCGGATCCTGGATCGCATCGTGGGGTATCAGGTGTCGCCGCTCTTGTGGAAGAAGGTGGCGCGGGGGTTGTCGGCGGGGCGTGTGCAGTCGGTGGCGGTGCGTCTGGTGGTGGAGCGTGAGCGTGAGATCCGGGCGTTCGTGCCGGACGAGTTGTGGTCGATCTCCGGCCAGTTCACGGCGGATGTTGCGGGGGCATCGGGGCTGGTGCGCGACTGGTCGGCGTTCATGGCGCGGCGTGACGACAAGGGGAACCCGCCGACGGTGAAGATGCAGAACGCGTGGCTGGGTGAGCACGGGGGGATCGGCGCGGAGCTGGTGGAGGTCGGGGGAGAGAAGGTCGGGCTGGAGGCGCGTGAGGGCGAGGATGGGGAGCGGCTGGCGGCGCGGGCGCGCGAGGTCGCGGAGCTGGCGGGGCTTCGCAATGTGCGGATCGACGTGAGGCGTGATCCGAAGGGGCGCGGGCCGGCGCAGCAGATCAGGACGATGACGGGGGAGATCGATCCCGCGACGCCCTACGAGATCTCGGGGATCGAGACCAAGCGGACATCGTCGCGCCCCGGCGCGCCGTACATCACGAGCACGCTGCAGCAGGCGGCGGCGAACCGCCTGGGCTTCGGGGCGCAGCGGACGATGAAGACGGCGCAGCAGTTGTACGAGGGCATCGATATTCCGGGTGAGGGGCCGGTCGGCCTGATCACGTACATGCGCACGGATTCGACGAACATCTCGCGGGATGCGCTGGAGATGGTGCGCTCGTACATCGAGCGGTCGTTCGGGGCGAAGTATCTGCCGGAGAAGCCGAACTTTTATTCATCGTCGAACAAGGGCGCGCAGGAGGCGCACGAGGCGATCCGTCCGACATCGCTGGAGTATCCGCCGTCGAAGGTGAAGCGGGCGTTGTCGGAGGATCAGTTCCGGCTGTACACGCTGATCTGGGAGCGGTTTGTTTCGTGCCAGATGACGCCGGCGCAATGGGATTCAACGGCCGTGACGATCCGCGGCGGGAAGGATCCGAAGCGTCCGGTGACGTTCCGGGCGACGGGGCGGACGCTGGTGTTCGACGGGTTCTACAGGGTTTCGGGCGTGCCGAAGGCGGCGGACGAGCAGATCCTGCCCTCGGTTTCGGAGAGGCAGCGGCTCGCGCCGTTCAGCGTTGAGCCGGTGCAGAAGTTCACGAGCCCGCCTCCCCGGTACACGGAGGCGTCGCTGATCAAGATGCTTGAGTCGGAGGGGATCGGGCGTCCTTCGACGTATGCGTCGATCATCAGCGTGATCCAGGATCGGAACTATGTCGAGCAGCAGGAGCGTCGTTTCTATGCGACGGACCTGGGCGAGGTGGTGACGGACAAGCTGGTGGAGGCGTTCCCGAAGATCATGGATGTCGGGTACACGCGCGAGATGGAGCAGGAACTGGACAAGGTGGAGGAGGAGCATCTGGACTGGGTCGAGATGCTCAACCGGTTCTATGGTCCGTTCACGGACGCGCTGGAGCACGCGCACGAGACGATGGGGCACGCAAAGGCGGAGTTGGTGCCTGCGCCGGACGAGTATCGGTGTCCGACGTGCGGCGCGCCGACGGTGTATCGGTTCGGGAAGAACGGGCGGTTCCTGTCGTGCTCGACGTATCCGGCGTGCAACTATGCGAGCCCGGTGGATCGGGAGGGCGTGCCGCGTCCGGCGGCGCAGACGGTGCCGATCGCGTGCATCAAGTGCGGCGCGGCGATGACGAAGCGTGTGGGGCGGTTCGGGCCGTTCCTGGGGTGTTCGCGGTATGGGGACAAGACGAATCCGTGCGATGGGATTCTGAACATCGATCGGAAGGGGAAGGTGGTTGCGCCCTCACCTCCGGCGTTGTTGACGGAGTTGCCGTGTCCGGCGTGTCAGTCGCCTTTGAATCTGCGTTCGGGCGTGCGTGGTCCGTGGCTGGGGTGCTCGCGGTTCCCGAAGTGCCGCGGGAGAGGGAAGTGGGCGGAGCTGGATGAGCCCACGCGCGCGGAGCTGTTGAAGAAGATGGAAGCGCACGAGGCGGCGAACCGTGCGCCGATCGTGAAGACGACGGATGGGAAGCCGCTGACGGACGCATCGGGCAAGCCCCTGGCGACAGCGCCGACGGTGGATGCGCTTGCGGGTGTTGCTTCGAGTGGGGGTGAGGGGTCGGGCGAGGGTGAGGAGTCGGTGGAGCCCCTGGCGGACGAGGTCGGGGTGTGAGGAGTAGACTGGTTTCATGCCTCCCTGGGTGATCGCGACGATTCTGATCACGTTGTTTGTGGTGATCGACACGATCGTGGTGTGTGCGATTCTGCGCTCGTGCGGGATGATGCTGAGGCAACTGGGGGAGGGTCATCCTGCGGTTGAGCCGGAGCCGGGGGCGGTGCGGAAGGAGTTTCAGTCTTTCAAGATCGGGATGATGAACATGGGGTATTCGATCCACGTGACGGTGGATGCGTCGTATCTGCATCTTGATCCGTCGCTGACGGCGCGGTGGATTGGGATGCCGCGGATGAGCATTCCGTGGTCGGAGGTGAGGTTGGTGCGGCGTGGGCGGTACGGGGGGACGCAGGTGAAGATCGGGCGGCAGACGGTGTACGGGCCTCGGTGGTGCCTTGAACTGGCGACGGCCTGATATGCGTCGTTTGTGCGCTGTTGTGAGGTGAATCGGGGTTGGGGCGCTTTCATTGGCTGGGTCGGCTTGGCATACTGTGGTTGGCTGCGGCGGCGGACCGTCCGGGTCGGGCGCGGCGTGAAGGGAGTTTGCATGTACCTGCGATTCCGGCGCTTGTTTGAGTATGACGACGAGTCGAACGCGAAGGCGATCTCGGCGATTCGCTCTGCGCAGCCCGGCCCCGAGCAGGAGCGGGCGATCGGGATCATGGCGCACGTGCTGGTGGCGCGGCGTGAGTGGCTGCGTCGGATCGGTGGTGCGGAGGCGGTGGGGAACTCGGCGCAGGCGAAGGACGTCTTCCCGACCGGGTTCGGGATCAACGACCTGGAGCGTCTGTTGTCGGAGGTTCGTGCGTGGTGGCAGGACTGGCTGGCGAATCTATCTGAGGCGAAGCTGCGTCAGGCGTATGACTACGCAAGCATCGACGGGAAGCGTTGGACGACGCATATCGAGGATTCGCTGACGCACGTGCTGCTGCACGGCGCGTACCACAGAGGGCAGATCGCGATGCTGGTGAAGTCCGGCGGCGGCGAGGTTGTGCCGACCGACTTCATCATCAATGCGCGGAAGCCCGTGGTGTGAGATCCGGGTGAGCGTTTCGTCGGCGCGATGTGGACGATTGGTGGAGAGTGCGCGACGCGTCGCGTCGCGGGGCGGGCGGAGGCGTGTGGGGTGAGTGGGGAGCATGAATTCCTGTCCGATCGTCGGATTTACTCTTGGCTTTGATCGTTCGATTCGTACAATCGCATCGCCATGGGGACAGGTGCAACGGGACTCGGGCGCAAGACGCGGCGCGCTGCTGGAAGCGATGAGTCGGAAGAAGCCGACACTCGCCCGGTTGTCTTTTCGACATATGCGGATGCGATCGGGCATCTCTCTCGGGCTCCGAGCGTGGAGCGGATTCGTCCGAAGGATGTCGGACCTGAGACATTCAATCTCGATCGCATGCGTGCGTTGATGGAGGGGCTGGGGAATCCCGAGCGTGAGGTTCGGTTCGTTCACGTGGCGGGGAGCAAGGGGAAGGGGAGCGTCTGCGAGATGCTGACGGCGTGCCTGGCCGAGGCCGGGTACACGACCGGGCTGTACACGAGCCCGCATCTTGTGGATGTTCGCGAGCGGATCCGGATCAACCAGGGCGTGATCGGGGAGCAGGAGTTCCGCAGCGGCCTCGGGCGGGTCGCGACTGTGGCGGCGTCGATCCGCGAGCGGTATGGAGAGACGACGTACTTCGAGTTGTTGACGGCTCTTGCGTTGAAGCACTTTCGCGACATGGCGGTGGACATCGCGGTGATCGAGGTTGGGCTGGGGGGGCGTCTGGACGCGACGAACGTGATCACGCCGGAGGTGTGCGGGCTGGTGTCGATCCAGTTGGAGCACACGCAGCTTCTGGGTGACACGCTGGAGAAGATCGCGGGGGAGAAGGCGGGGATCTTCAAGCCGGGTGTTCCTGCGATCACGGTGCCTCAGGCGCCCGGGGTGCTGGAGGTGTTCAGGGCGAAGGCGGTGGAGGCGGGTGTGCCGCTGAGCGTGCTGAAGGAGGACATCGACTTCAGTTATCGCGTGGAGGCGGGGCACGGGCTCGGCCCTCATGTGCGTGTGTCGCTGACGACGACGCAGTCGAGTTACGAGCATCTGCCCGCGCCGCTGAAGGGTGAGCACCAGGCGTTCAACTGCGGGCTTGTGCTGGCGATTCTGGATCGTCTGCGGACGCGCGGGTTCGACGCGAGCGAGGTGAAGGTCGCGGAGGGCCTGAGGAAGACGCGATCGGAAGGGCGGATGGAGATGATCTGCCGCTCGCCGCGGATCTTGATTGATGGGGCGCACAATCCTGAGAGCGTGCAGGCGCTGGTTCGTGCGGTGGGCGCGCACGTGCGGTACGACTCGATGGTGATGGTGTTCGGGTGCGCGTCGGACAAGGATGTTGGCGGGATGCTGGAGAAGGTCTCGCTGGGGGCGGACAAGGTGATCTTTACGCGGTCGGAGTCGAGCCCGCGTGCGGTGGCAGCGCGCGAGTTGCATCGGCGGTTTGTTGAGTCCAGCGGGAAGATGGCCGAGCACGCGGAGACGCTGCCTGAGGCGCTGCGGCTTGCGGCGCGGGCGGTGGGGCGTGACGATCTGATCGTCGTGACGGGTTCGTTCGTGCTCGCGGGCGAGGCGAAGCGATTCATCATGGATCTGGAGCGTCAGCGGCGCGGCGGGTCGCGGTGAGCGGCGGTCCATTCCGCGACGGCCTCGATGGGATGGCATGCTGGGGCGGCGTCGGCGGCGTAGCATCCGCGCGGATGCGGGCGGGATGAGGCCCGGGTCGTGCGCGAGAGGAGCCGCGATGGACGAGGGTGCGCCAACAAAGCCGGAGTGTGTGGCGGGTGGTGGCGGTGCGGGCGGCCCTGGGGTTGGCGCGTTTCGTCGTGTGATGGCGTGTGTGGGGGTTTCGCCGAGCGCGGGGCTGGTGGTGCGTGAGGCGGCGCGTCTGGCGCGGTCGTGCGGCGCGGAGTTGACGTTCCTGCACGCGGGTTCGGAGCGGGAGCGTGTGGTGGAGATCGTGCGTGAGGGTGCTCGGGACGAGGCGATGCTCGGCTCGGCGGAGGTGATCGGGCGCGAGGGGACGCCGGACCGGGTGATCCTGGAGGAGGCGCGCCGGATCGACGCGGACCTGGTGTTTGCGGGCGCGCTCAAGAGCGATCCGCTGTTCACGGGGATTGTGGGCTCGGTGGCGAGGCGGCTGGCGCGGAACGCGGATCGGTCGCTGTTTCTGTCGATTCACAGGTTCCCGCCGGAGGGCGTGGCGCGGACGATCGTGGCGTCGGTGATGTTCGATGATCGCTCGCGGGCGATGGTGGAAGCCGCGGCGAGATTGGCGATCGGGGCGGGGGCGCGCGAGCTGCATGTGGTGCGTGAGTATGACCCTTACTCGGCGCGGATGAGCGAGACGACGGGTGCGGCGGGGGCGGATTCGGAGCGGTGGGAGCACGTGCAGCAGACGGCGACGCGGTTCGAGTTGGCGAACTTTCTTGAGGAGTGTGCGCGGCGTCTGGGCGTGGCGGACGGTGCGGGGGCATTGGAGCGTTCTGGGGTTGCGCTGCGGACCGAGTGCATGGCGGGGCGCGGGGGTGAGGAGGCGGCGCGGTACGCGGAGCGCGTGGGTGCGGATCTTCTGGTGATGCCCGCGCCCGATCGGCGCCTGGGCGTGCTGGACAGGTTCTTCGGGCACCCGACCGAGACGCTGCTGGAGCAGTTCCCGTGCTCGGTGCTGCTGTTCAGGCGGCTGAAGAAGGGTGAGGCCGCGCCCGGAGTGGGGACATGAACGGGCTCTCTCACTCGGAGATCATCACGCTGCTGTTGGCGCTGGGTGTGCTGCTGGGGACGGCGCGGCTGCTGGGCGAGGTGGCGCGGAAGCTGAGGCAGCCAGCGGTGATCGGTGAGTTGTTCGCGGGGATTCTGCTGGGGCCGACGATCCTGGGTGCGGTGTGGCCGTCGGCGCAGGGGTCGCTCTTTCCGTCGGAGGGGCCGCTGCCTGTGTCGCTGCACGCGCTGACAACGGTGGCGATCATGCTGTTCCTGCTGGTCGCGGGGATGGAGGTTGATCTCTCGACGATCTGGCGTCGTCGGCGGGCGGCGATGTCGGTGGGTGTGGGCGGGATGGTGGTGCCGTTTGTGATGGCGTTCCCGCTGGCGTGGCTGCTGCCGGTGACGATGGACGCGGGGGTGCAGGCGAGCGAGCTGACGTTCCCGCTCTTCTTTGCGACGGCGATGGCGATCAGCGCGTTGCCGGTGGTCGCGAAGATCCTGATCGATCTGCAGATGTTCAAGTCGGACATCGGGATGACGATCATTGCGGCGGCGGTGTTCAACGACATCGTCGGGTGGCTGGTCTTTGCGTTGATCCTCGCGTTGATGGGGCGCGCGGGGGAGGGTGGGCCGGAGCTCTGGCAGACGGTGACGATGACGCTGGTCTTCGCGGGTGTGATGCTGACGCTGGGGCGGGCGGCGGTCGATCGCGCGCTGCCGTGGCTGCACGCCCACGCCAGCGTGCCGGGGAGCGTGCTGGGGTTTGCGGCGACGGGCGCGGCGTTGTGCGCTGCGTTCACGGAGTGGCTGGGGGTTCACGCGATTTTCGGGGCGTTCATCTTCGGGATCGCGCTGGGTGACTCGCGGCACCTCAGGCAGAGCACGCGGGAGACGATCGACCAGTTTGTCTCGTTCATCTTTGCGCCGCTCTTCTTCGCTTCGATCGGGCTGAGGGTGGACTTCCTGGAGAACTTCGACCTGGTGCTGGTGCTGATCGTGCTGGTGGTGGCGACGGTGGGGAAAGTGGGTGGGTGCATGCTCTTCTCGCGCTTCACGGGGTTCCAGAAGCGCGAGGCGTGGGCCGTGGCGTTCGGGCTCAACGCGCGGGGCGCGATGGAGATCATCCTGGGGCTGCTCGCGCTCGAGGCGGGATTGATCGGCGAGCGGATGTTTGTCGCGCTGGTGGTGATGGCGCTCGTGACCTCGATGACGAGCGGGTCGCTGATGCAGCGTGCGATCGGGCGGGTGAAGCCGGTGCGGTTCTGGGACTTTGCCGGTCCGCGTCAGTTTGTGCAGGCGATGAGCGCGACGGATCGCGACGGTGCGATCGCGGAGTTGGCGGCGGTGGCGTCTGGCGTGTCGAAGACGCCGCTGGACGCGGAGGTGATCGCTGCTGCGGCGCGTGCCCGCGAGCGGCTGGTGTCGAGCGGTGTCGGGCTGGGCGTTGCGGTTCCGCACGCGCGGATCGCGGGGCTGGCGCAGCCGATCGTGGTGATCGGGCGGGCGCGGCGCGGGATCGACTTTGACGCGCGGGACGGGCAGCCGGCGCGGCTGATCATCCTGCTTGTGACGCCGCTGGAGAACGCGGAATTGCAGCTGCGCCTTCTGGCGAGCGTGGCGCATGTGTGCGAGGATGAGGCGGCTGTGGAGCGGCTGCTGAGCGCGGCGAACTGGACGGAACTGCTTGCGGTGTTGAATGAGGTGGGGTAGGGGGGAAGGAAAGAGCCAAATAGCACATAGCAAAGGGCCAGACTGCGGGATGGGGCAAGGAAGGACGGTTGATGATGGAGTGAGGGGCAGAGGGGCAGAGGGCCAAAGGACCAAAGGACCAAAGGACCAAAGGACCAAAGGACCAAAGGACCAAAGGACCAAAGGACCAAAGGACCAAAGAGAGATTGTTGGTTAGGCGGGGATGAGCGCGGGTTGTGGGCTCGATGGTGTGGTTGGGACCATGGCGACAGGCGCGAGGGTGGGCGATGCGGCGTGTGCGTTCACGTGGCGATGGATGATCGCATCGACGTGGTCGAGGGTGAGGTGTCCGACATCCGCGGCGGCCTTGATCTCCGCGGTCATGACCTTGGCCTGTTCGTCGGTGAGCCGGAGCCCGAGCTGTTCGGCGCGGGCGCGGACGGCGTTCCAGCCGGTGAGCCGGTGGGCGACGTGGATGTAGCGGGAGAGCCCGAAGTCTTCGGGGCGGAGGGCCTCGTAGGCGGAGGGGTCGTTGAGCACGGCCTTGGCGTGGATGCCGGCCTTGTGTGTGAAGGCGGCGAAGCCGGTGATGCATGAGTTGAAGGGGACGTCGATGGAGCAGAGGCGGGCGACGGCGTGGTCGATATCGTGGAGGAGCGGGAGTCGGTAGCGCTGGCGGATGAGTTCTGGCTCTGAGGCGTAGAGGCGTGCGATGATGCCGCCGAGCGAGGTGATGCCGTTACGTTCGCCGATGCCGAGGACTGTGGTGTCGATGTGTGTGGCGCCGGCGTGGAGGGCGGCCCAGGCGTTTGCGACGGCGCATCCGGTGTCGTTGTGGCCGTGGAACTCGATGTCGAGCGCGGGGCCGATGGCTCCGCGGACGGCGCGGACGACCTCGGCGACGCGGAAGGGATCGGCGATGCCGACGGTGTCCGCGATGCCGACGCGATGGATGCCGAGGGGCGCGACGGCCTCGTAGACGCGGAGGATGTCGGCGATGTCGGAGCGGAAGGAGTCCTCGGTGCTGAAGCGGACCTCGACGCCGGCCTCGACGGCGATGGGGATGACATCGCGGGCGAGGGCGATGATCTCGTCGATGGACTTGCCGTGGCCAAAGCGGCGGAGCTGGGAGGAGGTGCCGATGACGATGTCGACGCCGTGGACGCCGGTCTCGATGGCGAGGCGGACATCGTCGGGGTGGCAGCGGGTGTGGGTGAGGATGCGGGCGCGGAGTCCGAGGGAGGCGATGGTTGCGCAGTCGTCGCGGGAGGCGGGGGAAGCCGCGGGACTCGAGAGTTCGAGGTAATCAACCCCGAAGGCGTCGAGCATGGTGGCGATGCGGATCTTCTGCTGCGTGGTGAAGAATGCGTTGGCGAACTGCTCGCCCTCGCGGAGGGTGGACTCGATGATGCGGAAGCGGGAGGCGGGGGAGGACATGGAAATCTCCAAATAGCAAATAGCAGATGGCCAAACATCGGGGGGTGACGCGGAGGGATGAACGCGAAGGTCGCGAAGAGCACGAAGGAAGGTGAGACAGCAGTTGAACGCGGAGGACGCGGAGAGGATGGGAGGCGGATGAGCAGAAGCGGAAGGCGAAGAGTGGAGGATTGGTCGTGACTTCGTGACTTCGTGACTCTGTTACTCACCCACCCGTTTGTCGTCGTTGGACCAGAGGTTTCGGAGGATGGCGTCGGTGAGGATTGTGGTTGAGCCCCGGCCGCGGAGGTCGGGGGTGAGGGTGGATGGGTCGGCATTGGCGAGTGTTGCACCGACCGCGCGCTCGATGCGATCGGCGACGTCGGGCTGGTTGATGTGGCGGGCGAGCATCGCGCCGGAGAGGATCGCGGCGATGGGGTTCGCGATGTTGCGTCCTGCGATGTCGGGCGCGGAGCCGTGGACCGGCTCGAAGAGGGCGTGGCGGTCGCCGATGGCGGCGGAGGGGGCGAGCCCGGGGCCGCCCGTGAGCCCAGCGGCGAGATCGGAGAAGATGTCACCGAAAAGGTTCTCGGCGACGACGACGGTGTAGCGCGTCGGATCCATGACGGCGTGCATGCACGCGGCGTCGATGTTGTCGATCTCCAGCGTGACATCGGGGAAGTCCGCGGCGACGGCGCGAGCGGCGTCGAGCATGACGGTGCCGGTGGCGCGGAGGATGTTCGGCTTCTCCAGAAGGGTCACACGGGCGGGCGTGCCGGTTTGATGCGCGCGGAGGCGTGCCTGCTGGAAGGCGATGCGGAGGATGCGGCGCGAGGCGTGCTCGGTGGTGACTCGCGCGGAGAGTGCGATGCGGCCCCGGGCGTGTTCGCGCATGGTTGCGAGACCGTGGTGGATGAGGGCGGCGTGGTCGGGCTCGAGGTTGTCGATCTCGATGCCGCAGTAGAGCCCTTCGGTGGATTCGCGGACGGTGAGGATGTCGGTGTCGGGGTGGGCGCAGGGGATTCCGCACCAGGCGCGGGCGGGGCGCAGCCCGGCGTAGAGATCGAGTTCCTTACGGAGTCGGACGATGGGTGAGCGGTAGCGGAGGCCCTGGTTGCGCAGATGCGGGGCGAGTTCGCGTGCGGCATCGGCTTCGGGTTTGCTGGTGATCGCGCCCATGAGGATGGCGTCGGCAGCGCGGGCGGCGTCGAGTGTTGCGCGCGGGAGCGGGTCCCCGTGCTCGCACCACTCACGCCAGCCGATGGGGTGTTCGTCGAAGGTGGCGTTGAGCCCGGCTTCGATGAGCACGCGGTGCGCAGCGCGGGTGACTTCGGGTCCGATGCCGTCGCCGGGGAGGAGCGTGATGTGTGGGATGGGATTCATAAGAAACCACAGAGAACACGGAGAGCGCGGAGTGACGCGGAGGGGAACGGGGTTACAACGAAGAGCGAACAGCGAACATGCTGGGAACAGGAAGGTTTGTGGGTGAGGTTTGGGCAGATGACGTGATTGGGCCGCTGCGAGCTGCGGTGGCGTGCGTGTTGTGGAGTGTGGCGCGGGCCCAGAGTTCCACGCCGCCCGAGGCGAGGAGGGATCGCATGAAGGGTGCGAGGGGTCGGAGCGCGAGCATGATGCGCGAGGCGGGTTCGTCGGCGGGTGCTGTGTGGAGCGTGAGTGTTGAGGCGTCGAGATCGAGCGTGGCGGATGGGCCGAGGCGCGGATGTGTTGGTGATGCGGGGTTCAAGAGGAGAGGAAAGATTGGTTCGAGTTCGGGAGATTCGAGTACGAGGAGGCCGTTGTTGATCGCGTTGCGGAGGTACGTGGCGTTGATGGAGACGGCGATGACGGCGGCGATGCCGGCGTGCTTGAGCGCGGTGGCGGCCTGCTCGCGCGAGCTGCCACGTCCGAAGTTGCGACCGGCGAGGATGATGTCGGCGCGTGAGATGTGCGGGGTGATTGGCGGAGTGTCGGTGGGGTCGAGGTTCTCGAAGATGACGGCGGCCATCTCGGCGGGTGTCATGTCGCTTCGGTAGGTGTGGCGCCCGGCGTAGATGGCATCGGTGGAGATGTCGGGCTCTGGGATGAGGATGGTGCGGGGGGGAGTGGAAGAAGGGGCAGAGGGGCGGAGGGGCGAAGGGACCGAGGGTTGAAAGGCGGGGGAGGGAAGAAGTTCACCACGGAGGGCCACGGAGGGCCACAGAGTGGGGGCGGGAGCAAGAGGCAATGGGGAATGAGGAGTGGACGCAGTGCTCTGAGACACCAGTTCCGCCTCACGGTGTTCAGCGGGAACTGGTGGCACCCGGCTCACATCCAGACTCGATCGTGTCATGTCTTCCGGCACTGCCCTCTCTCTCGGATCCGTCTGCTTCTCTCTACGCTCTGTGTCCTTCTCTGTGAACTCTGTGCCTCGGTGGTGAATGGTCTCTGCATCGTCGAGCAGCGCGGGCGTCGTGATGTATCCGGCGAGGGCGGAGGCGGCGACGACGGCGGGGCTTGCGAGGTAGACCTGGGCGGAGCGGTCGCCCATGCGTCCGGGGAAGTTGCGGTTGGTGGCGGAGATAGCGGTCTCACCGGGCTTGAGTGTGCCTTCGCCGAGGCCGATGCAGGGGCCGCAGCCGCTGGGGAGCGGGGTTGCGCCGGAGGCGAGCAATGTCTGCCAGATGCCATGGGCCTCGGCGTCGCGCTGGATCTCTGCGGACGCGGCGGCGATGTAGAAGCGGACACGCGGTTGGATGCGACGGTTGCGGACGACATCGGCGGCTTGCGCGAGATCGGGCAGGCGCGCGTTCACGCAGGAGAGGAGATACGCAACGTCGATCGGGATGCGGCGTGCGGCGAACGCTGAGGCGGGTGCCGCGAGATCGGTGCGGTTCGGCCCGGTGATGGTGGGCTCGATGGATGAGAGATCGAGGTCGATGGTGTGGGCGTAGCGAGCATCGCGATCGGCGCGGCGCGGGGCATCGGCCCATGTGTGCGGATGCAGCCCTCGGGCGGCGAGAGTGGAATCGACGGCGTCGTCGGGCTCCATGATGCAGGCGATCGCGCCCCACTCGGTGGTCATGTTGGCGATGGCGATGCGGTCGCTGATGGAGAGGGTGTGGAGCCCGTCGCCGGTGAACTCGACGGCGGCGTTCTCGGCATCGCGTGGGAAGCGGGCGCAGAGGGAGAGGATGATGTCCTTGCCCGTGACGCCCGGCGCGAGCGCGTTGATCAGTCGGACGTTGATGACCGGCGGGATGTGCCACCACGTGTGGCCGGTGGCCCAGATGACGGCGGCATCGGTGCGGACGACGGGCGCGCCGAGCGCGCCGAACGCGCCGTAGGCGTTGGCGTGGGAATCGGAGGCGACGACGAGCGAGCCGGGGATGACGTGGCCTCGTTCGAGCATCAACTGGTGGCCGATGCCGGAGCCGGCGCGATGGAACTCGAGGGCGTGGGCGCGGGCGAAGCGCTCGATCGTGGCGTAGCGTCCGAGGTTCTCCGGCGTGTGGTTCTGGATGTCATGGTCGAGCGCGAGCACGGGTTGCCCGGGGTCGTGGATCGCGGCGGCTTCGCGGGACTCGAAGAGCGCGTGGAACTTGGGGATGACCGCGCTGGTGTTGTCGTGCGTGAGGATGCGGCGCGGGCGGATGAGGACGAAGTCGCCCTGGCGCGCGGGGGCAGAGCCGCGGGAGAGGTGGAGGGAGACGATCTTCTCGGTGAGTGTGAGCCCGCTCATGCGCGTGGCTCCCGGGCGCGGGTGGTGAGCAGCTCCGATGCGAGCGACTCGATGGCGCGGGTGAGGATGCGGATGGCGCGGAGATACTCGGCGACGGGGAGGTGCTCGATCGGCGTGTGGTCGAGGGAGGAATCGCCGGGTCCGTAGGCGGCGATGGGGCAGTTCCAGATCGGCGCGACGACGTTGAGGTCGGCGGTGCCGGTCTTGAGTTTGGGGCGGGGCGTTGCGCCGAGCGAGCGGATCGCGGAGGAGAGGGCGCGCACGACGGGATCGTTGCGATCGACGGCGTGGGCATGCTCGTGGCCTTCGAAGCGGAGCGTGAGGCCATGGGTGTCGGCGAGGAGAGAGTCGATGCGGGATTGGAGATCGGCGGGCGCGATCCAGCGGGGCAGGCGGAAGCCGCCGACGAGCGTTGCGCGGTCGGTGAGGCCATCGGAGGAGGACGCGAGCGAGCGGAGCGAGGATTGGATGATGTCGAAGGCGCGCGGTAACGCATCACCGGCGGTGTTCGCGGCGTTGAGTGATGTGATGAGTTCGAGGATGCGTGCCCACGCGGCGTGCGCAACGTCGGGCGCGGAATCGCCGGGGCCTGCGCTGTGGTGGCAGGGTTGAGCGACATCGATGTGGACGAGGAGGCGGCCCTTGTAACCGAGGGTGACGCCGTCGGAGCCGCTCGGCTCGCCGATGATGCATGCATCGGGGCGGAAGGTGCGTGCGATGTGGCGTGCGCCGCGTGAGTGGGGCGTCTCTTCGCCGACGGCGGCGCAGACGCGGAGGGTGACGCCCGGCGGGAGGGTTGCGCGGGCGGCGGCGAAGAGCATGGCGACGAGCGGGCCCTTGGCATCGACGCTGCCTCGGCCGCGGAGGATGCGGGTGTCGGCGTGGTCGGTGCGTTCGCCCTCGATGCGGACGGGGATGTCGCCGGGGACGGTGTCGATGTGGCCGAGGAGGATGATTTCTGCGAGGGGATCGTCGCCGCGTCGGGTCGCGATGCCGGAGCCGGCCTCGTCGATCTCTGCTTCCATGCCGAGCGCGCGGGCGTGCGTGACGAAGCGTTCGACTGCGGCACGCTCGCTGTTGCTGACGCTGGGGATGGCGACGAGATCGTGGAGCGTGTCGAGCGCGTGGTCGTCGGACCATGCGGGAGAGGTGTGGGCGGGCTGCTGCGCCGCGGGCGTGTGTGTGGCGCTGCTCATGCGACACCTGCAGGCGAGGCGTGGAAGGTTGTTCCCGCGCCGGCCCGGGCCGATGCGATGGGGCTCTCGCCGTTTGCTGAGCCGATGACAACGCGCGGAACGGGGCGCCCTCCGATGCCTCGCATGGCTTCTTCCGCGGCGAGGACCTTGTTCTTCATGCGACCCGCTGCGGCGGCGCGGGCGGATTCGATGGTGGTGTCGTCAACGCGGGAGATGAGTGAGCCGGGGTCGCGCGGATCGCGGAGTACGCCGGGGACGTTGCTGAGCAGGAGGAGTTCGTCGGCGCCGAGTGCGGCGGCGGTGCGGGCGGCGGCGCGGTCGGCATCGACGTTGATGGCGATGCCGTCGTCGGTGATGGCGGGGGGCGTGAGGACGGGGAGGCGTCCGGCGTCGAGCAGGAGGTTGAGGAAGTCGGCGTCGACGCGATCGACGGTGCCGCTGAGATCGTCGCGGATGATGACGGTGCGTCCCTGTTCGATGGCGCGGATGGCGGCCTTGCGTGTGCCGCGCCAGATCGCGCTGTCGATGCCGGAGAGTCCGACGGCGTTGACGCCCTCGCGCTGGAGGTGTTCGACGATGCTCTTGTTCACGCGTCCGCAGTAGACCATGGTGAAGATGTCGAGGGTCTCTCTGTCTGTGCGTCGGCTGGTGTGGCCGCTGGGGCTGGTGATGGTGCGGGGCGGGTGGCCGAGTCTTTCAGAGAGGACGTTGGTCTCGTGCGAGCCGCCGTGGACGAGGACGACGCGAAGCGCGGGCTCGGCACGGATGAGTGAGGCGAGTTCGGTGAGGATCGGAGAGAGGGAGATGCCCTCGCCGCCGCCGATCTTGATGATGAGTGTCATGGGAGCTCCGGAGGGACGAGGGACGCAGCAAAGAGAAGACGGACTCACCACAGAGAAGATGGACTCACCACAGAGGCACAGAGGGCACAGAGTGGAGAACGTGTGAAGGGCACCAAGCTGGTGTGGGACGTTCGAGATCCCGATGCCCATTTCCACTTCCCATTGGCTTTGTCATGGTCTTTCTCTGTGTGCTCTGTGCCTCTGTGGTGAGTCTTGCTTTGTGGTGAGTCTTGCTTTGTGGTGAGTCTTGCTTTGTGGTGAGTCTTGCTTTGGCTTTGCTCAACACGGGTGCAATCCTGGGAATCCGAGCCCTGCGCGTTCGTCGAGGCCAAAGGCGATGTTCATGCACTGCACGGCGGAGCCCGCGGCACCTTTCATCAGGTTGTCGATGGCGCAGAGCGCGACGATGCGTCCGGAGCGCGGGTCGATGTCGAAGCCGACATCCGCGTAGTTGGAACCGGCGAGGATCTTGGGATCGGGGAGCCGATGCAGGCCGGACTTCTCGGCGACGAGGCGGACGAAGGGCTCCGGGTGCGTGGTGGACGCGTAGGCGGCGCGATAGGTCTTCCAGAGGTCCCTCATCTCGACGCGGCGCGTCGGGATCACGTGCGCGGTGCAGAGGACGCCACGGACCATCTCGATCGAGGTGATCGAGACGTCGAGCGGGAAGGGGCCGGAGAGGGGGCTGAGTTCTTGCGCGACTTCCGCAGCGTGGCGATGGCCGACGGGCGCGTAGGAGCGCACTGCGCCGGAGCGCTCGGGGTGGTGCGAGCCGGCGGAGGGTTCCGCGCCCGCTTCGGATGAGCCGACCTTGATGTCGCAGATGGCGCGTTCGATGAGTCCGGCGCGAGCGAGGGGGAGGAGGGCGAGGATCATCGCTGTGGCGTTGCAGCCGACGCCGCTGATGAGGCGGGCGGGTTGCGCGCCGGAGCGCATCTCGCGCCGGTGGAGTTCGGGGAGTCCGTAGACGGCGGAGGCCAGCCGCGCGGGCGCGGGGTGGTCTTCCTCGTACCACGCGCGGTAGGTTGCGGGGTCGCGGAGGCGGAAGTCGGCGGAGAGATCGATGACGGTCTGGGCCTTGTCGAGCCAGCGATCGATCTCGCGCGAGGCCTGGCCGTGGGGCATGCAGAGGAAAAGAACGTCGGAAGCGGGGACTTCTTCGGGAACGGTGAAGAGCAGATCGGAGCGGCCACGGAGGTTGGGGTGCACGCGATGGAGGGGCTGGCCCGCGAGCGAGCGCGAAGAGGCGGCGGCGAGTTCGACGCCGGGGTGGTCGAGAAGCAGGCGGAGGAGCTCGCCACCGGTGTAGCCGCTGGCGCCGACGATGGAGACACGGATGCTCATCGGGCGGCTCCGGCGAGTGCGGGCGTGCGCGAGGGGGCGCGTCCGTTTGCGATGGAGCGGGCGATTGAGAGGGCGTGGTCGGCGACGAGTCCGGGGATGTCGACGCCGCTGGTGTCGATGCTGTTGCGGAACTCCATGGAGTGGTTGAGTTCGCTGACGAGATAGCCGCGGCGCGGGCACTCGAGGATGTCGATGGCGACGACGTCGGCGTTGACGCAGCGTGAAGCGCGTCGGCAGATGTCGGCGAGGTCGGGGTCGACGGTGAGGCCCGCGGCCTTGGCGCCCCGGGCCGTGTTGGTGACCCAGTGGGCGCTCGTGCGGACGATCGCAGCGATCGGCTCGCCACCGACGACGAAGACGCGGATGTCGCGCCCGGGCTTGTCCACATGTTCCTGCACATAGAAGACGTGGTGGTTGACGGAGCCGAGCGTGGCGCGATGCTCGACGATCGCCTCGGCGGCATCGCGGTCGTTGACACGCGCGAGCAGGCGCCCCCATGAGCCGACGGTGGGCTTCAGCACGGCGGGGTAGCCGATCGCCTCAATCGCCGTCATCGCGGCGTCGGCATCGGTCGCGACGGTGACGCGGGGTGTGGGGATCCCGGCGGCGACGAGCGCCATCGACGTGCGCAACTTGTCCGAGCAGATCTCGATTGCGTCGGCGGGGTTGATGCAGCGGACGCCGAAGTGCTCCAGCACGCGATTGGTCGTGAGGGATGCGGTGAGACTGACGGTGCGGTCGAGCACCACGTCGTACTCGGGCCAGTGCTCGGGGCGTTCGATGTCGAACATGACCTGGCGGAGGTCGATGAGATCGGGCGTGACGCCCCGGGCGGTGAAGGCGTCGGCGAGGAGACGCTCTTCGGTGCGGAGACGGGTGTGGAGGATGGCGAGTCGCATGGGGGCTCCAAGAGAAGAGAACGCAGAGAGGACTGAACAGGGGAAAGAGGTTGAACGCGAAGGTCGCGAAGGGCACGAAGGAAGGCGGAAGAGAGGGGCAAAGAGAGAAGTGTTCAACGCAGAGAACGCGGAGGGCCGCGGAGAGAAGGGGTGAGCGCGAGAGGTGAAGAAGATGACGGGGCGACGGGAATGGGGCGTTGCCCTCCAAGCTCGCCGGTTCACCCGGCGAGCGATCTCCGCGCTCTACCACCCGCAATCGCCCTCAAGGCGGTTTCGGACTCTCTTACTCGCCCCAGTCTTCTTCGACTTCGGGGGCGAGGGCGAGAGTGAGGGGTGAGGTGCTGGTGACCTCGAGTTCCACGCCGCAGTCGGTGCAGCGGGCGACCTGTCCGGCGAGGGGCGGGCGATCGAAGCGGACGGGTCCTTCGCACTCGGGGCATGGTGATGCGACAGACTGATTGGTGCCGGTGTGTGTGTGGCTGGACATCTGAGTTCTCCGGACGGGTGTGGGTTGACAAGGTGGAAAAACAAGCACGGCTTCCGGAGCATCCGGAAGCCGCGTGGGTTGCGTGTTCTTGCTGGTCTCTGAGTCTGAACTCAGCCCTTGCTCACGCAGTGCGACCGCCGGACGCTCGTGGCGCCTTTGGCTTTGGTCGCTTTGCTGGTGAGGGAGCGGATCATGGGTTCGATTCGTGTGAACGAGCGGGGTGCGTGGCCTGTGGCTTTCAGTGTCGGGTGATTTGGCCCCATCGCTTGAACAAAGTCAAGGGACGTGAGTGCGAGTCAGCATGGGTCGCGGCGCGTGGCGTGAAAGAAAGAGGGCAGTGAGCGCCACTCGCGCTCACTGCCCGTGATGTGTGATGCGTGCTGAGGTGATGGATCAGCGACGACGACCCGCGGCGAGCAGCCCGAGCCCGAGCAGGGCGAGGGAGCCGGGGGTGGGAACGCCGGGGACCTTGTCGGAGCCGCCGTCAGCCAGGCCGCGGAAGCGGGCGAGGAGGCCCGGGTTGTGCGACGCGTTGACGAAGGAGTTGTCCGTGAGCATCGCGGCGTCAGAGGCGGTGATGGTCCAGACGAAGGTGCCGGAGGCGCCGACGGCGAGGCCGCCGGTGGGCATGCCGCCGCCGAGGTAGGTGCCGCCCACGCCCGCGCCACCCATGTAGGTCCCGAAGGGGGAGCCGCTGGTCTCGCCGGTGTTGGTCATGGAGGGGACGGTGCTGGAGGTGAGGAGCGTCGAGGCGGACATATCGACCGTGTCGAAGCGGAAGACGAAGGCGGTGAGAAGCCCACCAATATGGGCGGGTGTGTCGTTGGTGAGGGTGACGGTGAGTTCACCGACAGAGCCACCCAGGTGGATGTAGTTGAGCGTGCCGGAGAACGTGGCTCCGGTTCCTTCGGTGCTGGCGGCGACATCCCCGTGGATGACCGTCATGCCGAAGGTCGACGTGGTGAAAAGAGCAGCAGCCGCCCAAACGGGCACGGTGGACCGGGTACGCAACATAAGTGTCTCTCCTTATCTCTCTCTATGGAATGGGCTTAGAACACAGGCCCACCAGAGAATACGCAAGAAAAGTCGAAGACAGATGACCAAATTGGGGGAATGCCAGCAAAATGACGGTTTTTCTTGTTCTTCGGACCAAATCAGCCCGAACAGCGTTCGTAAACCGATGCTTATTCGGACTTTATGTGGCGGAAAGAAACTGGCCGGAGGTACGTCGCCGTGCGCCAGAGCCATTCGGCGGGGCCGATGGCGAAGCGTTTGAGATAGAGCGTGCTGAAGACGAGCTGGCATCCGTAGAGCCCGAGCACGAAGACGATGGGCCAGAGTCCGTTGACCTTGCCGAAGAGCCCGAAGCCGTAGAAGTAGAAGGTGGTGGTGGCGACGAGGGTCTGGGTGAGGTAGTTGGTCAGGCCGAGGCGTCCGGCGCAGGCGAAGGGGTGGAGGAGGCGGGCGAGGCCCGGTGAGGCGGGGGCACGGTTGGCGAGCAGGGCCGCGCCGCCGAGGATGGCAAAGGGGATGGCGATCGCGCCCAGCGCGTACAGGGCCTGCCACACAAAATTAAGGGGGTGGGTGACGTCGCCGGGGGTGATGAAGAGTTTGCCGGATGCGGCGAGAGCCGCGGCGGGGAGCCCGACGAGCAGCCCGACGCGGATCAGTGTGCGATGGATGCGGGTGCGGCTCTGGTTGAAGAAGTCGGAGCGGATGAGGGCGGCACCGATGAGGAAGAGTCCGAGGATGCGCGGCCCCATGAAGGGGATGACAAAGACGAACATGGCGAGCCAGGTGACGCTGCGGAAGATGGCGAGGTCGAGGTAGGGGCCTTTCTGATAGGCGATGGTCTCGGCTTCCATCCACACGGGCGATTGCGGGCCTTCGGGTGATTGCTGCATCGCGCGGAAGGGTGCCGGCATCTTGCTCTTGGCGGCGTCGGGGTCTGAGATTTGAGCGGGGGTTTGGCTGTCTGAGGATGTGGTGACCGGCTCGGACTGGGCGTCTGGATCGGTGGTTGGCTCGATCTTTGGATCGTTGTTTGGCTGATCGGGCGTGACGATCGCGCTCGGGGCTGGCTCGGCGGGCGAAGTTGGTGTGTTGGCGAAGAGCATGCCGAGCAGCAGACTGAGCATGACAAAGGTCTCGGCGACGAGGATGAGTGCCGCGCCGACGATCGCGAGGGTGCGGGCTTTCCACCTACGGACGAGGAGGAGTGCGAGCCCGCCGATGGCGTAGACGAAGAGGATGTCGCCGTACCAGAAGAGGTTGGCGTGGAGGAATCCGAGGAGTGCGAGGAAGCCGAAGCGTCGGAGGGCGATCGGGGTTGCGCTCTCGGGTCGCCGCGAGCGGGCGCGATCGGTGAGGATGATGAAGCCCATGCCGAAGAGGAGCGAGAAGAGGGTGTAGAACTTGGATTCACCGAAGGTGTAGACGATGAACCACCACGCGCTGTCGAGCGGCGGCGTGTCCGGCCCGGGGGGCAGGAACGATGCGCCAAGGGGCGAGGAGAAGAAGCGGAAGTTGACCGTGAGGATGCCGAGGAGGGCGAACCCGCGGGCGATATCCATCGCGCCGATCCGCTCGGAGAAGGGGACAGGTGAGGGTGAGGCGTTCGATGGCTGGATCGGAGTGTCCGGCGCGTTCATGCGTTGCTCCCACGGCGCGCTCCTGGATGTGGTAGGGGTGGGGGGCGCGGGCCGTCAGAGTATCTTGGGGACCTGATAGCCGCGCTTGCAGGGGATGCGCGAGCGCGCCCGACCGGGTTCACTGACAGACGTCTGTCAGTGAGCGGGCCGCGAGTGGGGGTCTCTGGGCGCGCATCCGGGTATACACCGAACAAAGTCCTTGCAATGGTGCTCCAGATGGGGAAGACTGTCGGGGGAAGGGCCTCGGGAGGCCCATCCGATGGAACCAGTATGGAGGATTCCCATGCGTGCGAGTGGAGTGAAGCGTCGGCGCCGGGTGGTGCGTCTGAGCGAGAACGCGTCGGTCGATCTGCGGCGCGTGATGGAGCGTGAGCGTGCGGCGGGGTTGCTGTCGCGCGTGATGCTGCTCGCGCCGGAGGACCAGTGGCTCTTGGATCAGCATCTTGGTCATGGGCGAGCGATCGCGGAGATCGCGCGTCAGATCGGGAGGTCGCCGAGTTCGCTGCGGGAGCGGGTGCGCCGGTTGATCGGGCGGATCGAGTCTCCGGCGTACGCGCTCGCGCTGGCCGAGGCCTCGTCGTGGGATGCGACAGCGCGGGCGTGTGTGCTTGCGTGCGTGGGGCGGGGGATCTCGATGCGTCGCGCGTCGAGAGAGCTCGGCATCGGCGAGCACGTGGTGCGAGCGCGGATGCGGGAGTTTGAGTGGACGCTCCGGTCGGTGGTCGAGAGACAGCGCGGCACGGCGGCACCGTGCGAGCGGCTCGCGAAGGGGGTGGCGGCATGAGCGCGCGTGGTGTGCAACGGCGTCCATCGACCCGCGTGCTGCACGCGCTCGCGGCGTTCGGTCTCGGGGTTCGGGATTGCGAGCGGATGCTCCGCGCTGAGCGGCGGGCGTGGCGCGAGGGCGCGGCTCGGATCGCGGCATCGGGGCGGAACGCGAGCGTGGCGGCGATTCTCGGCCCGAGCGGGAGCGGAAAGTCGTCGGTGCTGCGCGAGGTCGGGACGATGGTTGAGCGGGCCGGGTGTTACGCGCTGCGTTCGTCGGATGGGGCGTGGGCGACGGAGATGGAGGGGCGCGCGACGGTGGAGATTCCCCGGACGACGCTCGGGGAATCGATCTCGCTGCTGGCGCGGGTCGGGCTTGCGGAGCCGCGCTTGTTCGGGCTCGGGTTTGAGGCGTTGTCCGACGGGCAGCGTGCGCGTCTGCGGCTTGCGCTCCTGATGCGTGATGCGCTGGCGGCGCGAAGGGAGTCCGGTGCGCCGGTGTGGCTCCTGATCGACGAGTTCGGGAGCGGGCTGGACATCACGACCGCGCGGGGCGTCGCGAGCGCGCTGGCTCGGTTCGTGCGCCGAACAGAGGGCGTGGCGGCGGCGGTGTGCGTTCACGACGAGCGTGCCCTGGCGTGGCTCGAGCCGGAGATCACGCTGGAACTCTCGCTGGATGCGCAGGTTGGTGTGCGCGAACGCGGCGAGCGCGTGAAGGGGGTGGCGTGATGACGCGGGTTGTCGGTTGGGTGATCGAGGAGGGGACGCTCGCGGATCTCCGCGCGATGTCGCCGTTTCATTACGCGCGTTCGCTGCCCCACGCCCCGGTGCGCGTGCTGCGCGCGGTGGAGCGGAGAGCCGGGCTGGGTGGCGGGCCGGGCAGTGGATCGGGGTGTGGGCCGGGCAGTGGTCGGGGCGGGCTGGTCGGTGTGCTGGCGGTGTCGCGCCCGGTGCTGAACGCATCGTGGCGGGCGACGGCCTGGCCCGGTGTGTTCGACGGTTTTGGGAACAGCGAGCGTGCGCGCGCGATCAATGCGCATCTGAGGACGATCTCACGGGTGATCGTCGAGCCGCGGCATCGATCGATGGGTGTCGGTTCGATGCTCGTGCGGGCGTATCTTGCGTCGCGCGAGACGGTGCTGACGGAGACGATCGCGTCGATGGCGAGGTACACGTCGCTGTTTGCGCGCTGCGGGATGAGACGCGTGGAGTTTCCGAGGGCGGCGCGTGATGAGCGGCTGTTGCTGGCGCTCGGGGCGCGGGGGAGGGCTCCATATGAACTGGTTGATCCGGCGCGGGCGCGGCTGCTGATGCGGGACGCCTCGATACGCGTCGCGGTCGATCGCTGGCTGAACGCTTCGCGCGGCACGCGTGCGGCTCTGGCGATGGGGCGAGTGGACCGGGCGTCGACCGCCGGTCGCGGGCTGATCGCAAGACCCGTGGTGTATGTGCACGGGGATGAGGGCGAAGTGGCGCAGCGTGAGTCGATGGAGCGAGGGTTGCCGGGGATCACGCGGGGCATCTTGCGTCGATCGGCGTGAGTGTGTGGTGCGAGGGTGGGCTCCCGCTCGTGCGACGGATCCGATGGAGGAGCCGCGCATGGAGCACGAAGGTGTCGGAGAGTCGGGGTCGATCGAGGGCGGGGCGCGAGATGGGGGCGCTCACGGGTGCGGCGTGCGCAGGCCGCGCAATCCGATGGAACTGCGTCGATTTGTGCATGAGTGTGTGGGTGTTCAGGTGCCCTCGCGTTCGCGAGACGGGCGCGGGGGTCCGATGGAGTATCTGTGGCATGCGTTCGATGATCGGGGCGAGAGCGGGGCTGCGCGGGACGGGGTGGTGTGGGCGTGCCGCGGCGGGGGGAAGACGATGCTCGGCGCGATCGCGACGGTGGCGGACCTGGTGTTCAACGACGGGATCCAGGTGCGGATTCTGGCGGGGTCTCTGGAGCAGGGCTCGCGGATGCACGAGCATCTTCGGCGCGCGTTCACGAGGCCGGAGCTCGCGCCACTGGTGCGCGGGCGGATCACGGAGCGGAGGATCGAGCTGCGCAACGGATCGCGCGTGGAGCTGCTCGCGCAGTCGCAGGCGTCGGTGCGCGGCACGCGTGTGCATCGGCTGCGGTGCGATGAGGTGGAGCTGTTCGATGAGGAGGTGTGGGAGGCGGCCCAGTTGGTGACGCGGTCGGAGAGGTTGGAGACGGGCTTGGTGCGTGGCTCGATCGACGCGCTCTCGACGATGCACATGCCGTTCGGCCTGATGCGCCGGATCGTGGGCTCGTGCGCCGAGGGAAAGCGGACGCTGTTCAAGTGGGGGATCGCCGAGGTGCTCGCGCCGTGCGTGTGCGAGGCGGATCAGCGGGAGGGCTGCGCGGTGGGGGAGGAGTGCGCGATGCGCGGCGGGGGCGACGAGATCGCGGGGCATGTCTCGATCGAGGACGCCTCGCGTCAGAAGGGGCGCGTCTCGCGCGAGGTGTGGGAGTCGGAGATGCTCTGTCTCAGGCCGACGCGGCGCGAGACCGTCTTTCCGGAGTTTGACGAGAGCGTGCATGTTGTCGACGCGCTGCCCGACGGTGTCGAAGCGAGCGGCGTGTGGCTGGCGGGGATGGACTTCGGGTTCCGCACGAGCGTGCTGCTGTGGGCGGTGCATGACCAGCGTCAGGATCGGCTCTTCATCGTGGATGAGCGGGTGGCGCACAACGGGTTGCTGAGGGATCACGTGGAGGCGATGCGTTCGGGGGCGTGGCCGGTGCCGCGTTGGCTCGGGGTCGATCCGGCGGGGCGCGCGACGAGCGACCAGTCGGGGCGATCGAACGTTGAGTTGCTGCGTGCGAGCGGATTCCGCCCGGGGTGGAGGAGCGCGCCGACGCGGACGGGGCTGGAGATGGTGCGGGCGCGCCTGCGTCCGGCGATCGGTGAGCCCCGGCTGTTCATTCACAGGCGGTGCGCGGGGTTGATCGAGGCGCTGCGCTCGTACCACTTTGACCCGAAGGACCAGTGGAGGCAGATGCCGATCAAGGACGGGCACGACCACGCGGCGGACGCGCTGCGGTATCTGATCGTGTGCCTCGATCTCGGCTTTGAGACGAGCGTCGGGTCTTATGTGTGAGCGGGGCGAACACGGATGTTCATTCGTGGGCGTAGAGGTCGTCGTAGTAGACATCGCCCCGGACGGGAGGATCCTCGTCGCGCAGGGAGTCGAAGCGGACCTCGAACAGGACGCGGCAGAACTCGAAGTTGCTGAAGTCGACGCCCCAGTGGGCCTTGAAGTCTGTGCGCGGGTTGATCTCGAAGTGGACCCACTCGCCTTGCACGGGCTCGGGCGGGCCGCTGAGGATGAACTTGCGGTTGGAGATGGAGAGCGGGGCCTCTTCGACGCCGGCGAGGGTGTAGGCGATCTGCACGTTGCGTGCGTTGCCGATAGCGGGGACGCGTTCCTGGATGTTCCAGAGGATGACGACGACCTGGAGGTACTGCTTGGGTGTGCCGCGTTGCCAGTTCTCGACCTTGTACCACCCGCCGATGGTCTCCGGGGCGTGTGTGGTCTTGAACTCCTGGACCGCGCCGTGGATGCGTGTGCGTCCGCGGTACTTGGTGCTGTCCATTTCGAGGTGCGCGCTGCGGGTTCCTGTGCGGGCGACGGTGTCGGAGATGGCGAACTTGCCCCAGGAGGTCGTGTTCCGCTCGGCGAAACTGAACCACGGGTCCATGCCGCCTTCGAAGGATGGGTTGAGGAGGAGGTTCGGGCGCAGCGCGGCATCTTCTGCGGGTGGCTCCGGAGCCGAAGCAGGAGGCGTTGCGGCGGGTGGCGTGGGGGGGGGAGGAGGAGAGGCGGGCGGAGTCGCCGGGGGAGGGGTGAAGAGGAGGAGTGACCCGGCCACGATCAGGCATGAAGAAAGCATGAAGGGATTGTACCGAATGAGCGTGGTGAGATGATGAGAAATGATGGGCCTTGTGAGGTGGTGGATTGGTTGCGTGCCGGGTGTGGCGCGGGTAGTTTGGGCAGTGGTTCGTTCCAGGAGTGTGCGCATGATCGTCGTCAACACTGAGCTTGTGCCGGGGATGCGGGTTGTCGAGCTGAAGGGGCTGGTGCAGGGGAACACCGTGCGGGCCAAGCACTTCGGGCGTGACATCGCGGCGGGGCTGAAGAACATCGTCGGGGGTGAGCTCAAGGGGTACACCGAGTTGCTCACCGAGTCGCGCAGGCAGGCGGTCGAGCGGATGATGGCCCAGGCCCAGCAGCTCGGGGCCAACGCCATCCTGAACGTGCGCTTCAGCACCAGCAGCGTCACGACGGGTGCGGCGGAGATGTACGCCTACGGCACTGCGGCGGTCGTGCAGCCCGAGCACGCCTGAGGGGAGGGTCGCCGTGAACAACGTACCGCTTGACCTTCTCTTCGAGTTCGGCTGGGTGCTCGTCCTGCTCATCGTCGGGCTGAGCGCGGGACGCATCGCCGAGATCCGCCACCTGAAGCGTCTGCGCATCGCCGAGGCGGAGGTGCTCGCGCCGATGCTCGTCACGGACCTGCGCACGTTCCCGATGTGCGGGAGGGAGCACACGAGTGAGGCGAACGCGCCCGCGCTGGTCTCCGGAGAGTCGGTGATCTCCAGCGATTACTTCAAGACGTTCGTGTCGATGCTCAAGAAGATCATCGGCGGCGAACTGCGGACGCTCGAGACGCTGATGTCGCGTGCGCGGCGTGAGGCCGTGCTGCGCATGGCGAGGCAGGCGCGCGCTCTCGGGTACGACGCGATCTGCAACGTCCGCATCGAGAGCACCGACATCGGCGGGAGCGCAGCGACCTCGAAGCGCGTGATGACGATGGTGTGCGTGGTCGCGAGCGGCACGGCGTACAAGCGGGGCGCGTGATGCCTGGGGGGGATCAATCTCAGAGAGGTGAGCAAGGGGGAGAGTCCCTTTGGGGCGGTCGTCGCGAAAGGGCGTCGGCGCGCGACAGCGTGGCAAATGAGCCCCACATCAGATCGTCGGGGCGGGAGGTCGTCGGCGAGAAGGGGTCGGGGTGCTGGCGGTGCGGTTACAGCCGCGTGGGGATCGGGCAGGGGACGCCGTGTCCGGAGTGCGGGTCTCCGGCGATCCGGCCCGTGGATGCAGAGCCGGACGAGAGTGTGTGGGAGGAGCCGACCACGAGCGACGCGCTCTCCGGGCGCGTGCCGGACGATGCGGTGACGTACGCGCGCTGGCTCGACGCGAGGGTCGCCGAGCGGGATGTCGGGCGGTCGTGGAGCATGACGGGGCTGATCGCGCTTGGTGCGGGTCCGTTCGCGGTCGTGGGCGCGTTCGCGGGCGCGATCTGGGGCGGGGGGCAGGGGTTCTTCGGCGCGATCGTGCTGGTTGTCTTCGGCCCGATCGTTGAAGAGGTGTGCAAGGTCGCGCTGGCGACGTATGTGGTGGAGCGGAAGCCGTACCTGTTTCTGAGCCGCACGCAGATTCTGATCTGCGCCGGCGCGGCGGGGCTCGTGTTCTCGGTGATCGAGAACCTGCTGTACCTGCACGTGTACGTGCGTCTGCCCTCGGCGGAACTGGTGCTGTGGCGTTGGACGGTGTGTGTCGCGCTGCACGTGGGGTGCTCGGTGCTCGCGGGGATGGGGCTGGCGAGCGCGTGGCGCGACGGGATGCGCGACAAGCGTCGCCCGGATCTCGTGCCGGCGACGCGCTGGCTGGTCGGGGCGATCGTGCTGCACGGCGCGTACAACGCGCTGGCGATCATGCTGGAGCGAGGGGGCGTGCTCTTCTGAGAGGGGGGGGATGTGAGGACAAGCCAGGTCCGACGACTCAACGAGTAGGCGCACCCGAGCACCCGTTTACTCGAGCGTCGCAAGGAACTCTCGCGCCGTGACCACCCTGACGCCCAGCGAACCGTCTGCGGCGAACAGGTCCTTGTCACCGCTCACGATGACCGCGCAGCACGACAGTGCGCAAGAGAGGAACTTGTCGTCGTCGGGATCGCGGCACATGCCGTCGGCAATCGGGCTGTCGTCGATCAACACGGCGCGGAGCGTGATGAGATCGAGAATGTCGGCGATATCGATGCCTGAGAACCGCGCTCGGAGCTCGTGGCTTACACGCCGATACTCACCGAGGATGAGCGGAGTCGCAACCAGCTCAAACCGCCCATTCGACCACGCCGCGAGCACTCTGCCGGGCACGCCTCCGAAGAAGATGCCGGACATGAGCACGTTCGTGTCGATGACCGCTCTCAATCGCGGCTTCGCGCTCGCTTGATGGCCTTGCTTACGTCCGACTTCTTCACGCCCGCCTTGCGCGCCTGGCTCTTTGCACGCTTGAGAAGTGCATCCATGCCGCTGAGATCGGGGGCATCGATCGTCTTGAAGATCACGACACCTCGCTCGGCGACGACCACGAAGCGACTTCCCGCTTTCAACCCGAGCCGAGCTCGGATCTCCTGCGGAATGACAACCTGACCCTTGGAGGACAACTGCGTTGTGGAGACAGACACCATGTGGGGCTCCGCTTGATCTTACCAGTAAGATTATAGCACGGGTCGAGCTGTCTGCTCCTTCGTCCCGAACGCGCCCGCGAGGATGCGCGCCGGCACCACCCGCGTGATCGCGTGCGGGCCACGGCCGATGAAGCACGGGATCGTCGGCAGGGTGTTCAGGTCGGCGGCGAGCTCGGCGCGATTGGCCATGAGGTCCGCGGCGTAGATCACGCGGCCGCCGGTGACAGAGGGATCGATCAGGCGTCGGCGCTGCGGGACGTAGCGCTCGTCGGACATGAGCGCGGCGAAGGCACGATCGATGCGGTCCTTCGACTTCGGCTCGGCGACTGAGATGCGTATGACGAGGTCGAGCATGAAGTCGAAGTCGGGTTCGGGACCGTCGTCGTCGATGATGAGAACCAGTCCGGGGGCTTCGGGGATCTGGCCCTGCATGAAGAGATTGTTGAACATCAGCGGATAGGACATGCGGATACGCCCCGCGTTGATGCTCGAGGGGTTGAGGAGCGCGGCAAGCCGCCGCTTTGCGGCGTTCGAGACGAGGATGTGGCTGATGAGGAGGCCGATGCCGATGGGGGGCACGGGGATGAGGAAGAGAATGCCGAGCCAGAGACGCAGCGAGGAGGGACGTGGCGCGGCGAGGGTGGCATCGGAAGCGAGTTGACGCCGGGCAGTCTCGTCCTGAAGGAAGATCCTGCGTGCGACGGGCTCGGCCCGCTCGAACCAGTGCTGCGTGTTAGCCGGTTCAGTGTCCATTCGATGTCCTCCGGGCCCTGCAAGAGGCCGCACGGAGTGTAATCCGAAGAGGCGTTCCGTCACCTATGATCCGCCTCTTTTCCACGACATTCACACCGCACGTCCCATTCCGGAGCAGTTCGATGGCCATCAACGTTCGCGAAGTTCTCGGCGCTGAGTATGACGCCCTGATGAAGCACGAGTCCAAGACCATCGGTAAGGGTGCGCTGCACCTGCCCGGCCCGGACTTTGTCGATCGCGTCGCGAGCGCGACGGACCGGAACGTGAACGTCCTGCGGAACTTCCAGACGATCCTGAACACGGGGCGTCTGGCGGGCACGGGGTACATGAGCATCCTGCCGGTCGATCAGGGGATCGAGCACTCAGCGGGCGCGTCGTTCGCGCCGAACCCGGAGTACTTTGACCCTGAGAACATCGTGAAGCTCGCGATCGAGGGCGGCTGCAACGCGGTGGCGAGCACGGTCGGCGTGCTCGGCTCCGTGGCGCGCAAGTACGCCCACAAGATCCCGTTCCTCGTGAAGTTCAACCACAACGAGATGCTGACGTACCCCAACATCTTCAAGCAGTCGTACTTCGGGTCGATCAAGCAGTGCTTCGAGATGGGGGCGATGGCGGTCGGCGCGACTGTGTACTTCGGCTCGGAGACCTCGCGCGAGGAGATCCGCTACGTCTCCGAGATGTTCGAGGAGGCGCACGCCTATGGCATGGTCACGGTGCTCTGGTGCTACACGCGGAACAACGCCTTCAAGGTGAAGGGCGCGGACGGCAAGTCGACGGACTATCACGCATCGGCGGACCTGACGGGCCAGGCGAACCACCTCGGCGTGACGATCCAGGCGGACATCATCAAGCAGAAGCTCCCCACCAACAACGGCGGCTATGCCGCACTCAACACCGGGGGCTCCTCCTACGGCAAGTGGGACAAGCGCGTGTACACGAAGCTGGCGGGGTCGGATGAGACCGGCGCGGGCGGGCACCCCATCGACCTCTGCCGCTACCAGATCATCAACAACTACATGGGCCGCGCACCCCTCATCAACTCCGGCGGCGAGTCCAAGGGCGCGAGCGACATGCAGGAAGCCCTCTGGACCGCGGTCGTCAACAAGCGTGCAGGCGGCGCGGGGCTGATCTCAGGCCGCAAGGCCTTCCAGCGTCCCATGAAGGAAGGCGCGGGCCTGCTCCAAGCGATCCAGGACGTCTACCTCGACAAGTCCATCACGGTGGCGTGAGGTCTCTAGAGAACCGCGAGCGTGAGCGAGGGGATACCTATTCGTGATCGAACATGACAAAGGGAGCCCCGGGCGCGAGAGCATTTTGCGCCATGTGTTCCAAGGGTTTCCATTGTGGAGACTTGCGCGATCTGATGGCTCATGCCATGCTCGGTCCCACTGGTGGAGCTGCCAGACAGGAGACCGAGCATGGACAACGCGAGTTGGAGGGTGTTGGCGGCGAGCGTGCGGAAGCTGGATCGGAGCCCGCGTGGCGGTCGCTTCACCTTCACCGATGCGGACATCGTGCTGACCTTTCTCTGGGCCGTCTTGCACCGACGACCCACCTCCTGGGCGTGCCGACGCGATGCATGGCCGTTGTGGCGGCGTGGTCGATTGCCCTCGCCAAGCAGGATGAGCCGGCGGCTGAGAACCACCAGCGTCCAGGCGTTACTTGCCGCGGCGGAGGCGGAGAATCTGGTCTCTGCATCGGGAGCGTTGGTGCTGGCTCTTGACGGCAAGGCCCTGCGCGTCGCCTCGCACTCCGGAGACCGGACCGCGACCTTCGGCGCATGGGGACTGCGCGGCTACAAGCTCCATGCGATCTGCGATCTCGCGGGCTCGATCGTCTCCTGGCGTCTCACGCCCATGCACTGCCATGAAGCAGTGATGGCCAAGCGGATGATGCGAGACATGGAGTTGAACGGGTATGTGCTGGCCGACTCGAACTACGACAGCGTGAAGCTCTATGAACTCTGCGCGTGCAAGGGCGGACAACTGGTGGTTCCGCGGAAGGACTGCCGCGTGGGTCGCGGCGTGCGGCGGTCCGGAACGCATCCGGACCGCCGTCGAGCCATCGACATGCTGGAGCAGAGCATGACGGGCTTCGGCAGGGGCCTGCTGTCACTCCGGCGCGTGATCGAGCGTGTGTTTGCACGCCTGGAAATGACCCACCATGTGGGGCTTATCCCGCCGCACGTGCGCGGCATCGAGCGGGTCCGTCGATGGATCCAAGCCATCATCATCCTTGATCGACACACACAGGCAATGAAGCGATGACGCAAAAAGCTCGCAAGCCCGGGGTGCTGCGTCTCCGCACCGCCGCGGCCTCACGCATCTCACTCACATTCGATCAATCGCGCTCTTCATCACATAGTCCCGCACCAACACCCTCACCTCCGACGCTGCGGAGCAGCGAGCGATGGTTACCACACCCAAGACGCACCGCGCCCCCCACGCGGCGGTCGCCGCAGGGTCTGGTACAAACCCCCGCGCAGCGCATCCTTTGAACGCCTCTGAGTCGCGCACGAGCCCGCAGGGCGAGGAGCGACTGAAGTCTCTTCCCCTTCGGGGGTTGCAGGGGGCACCGCCCCCTGCGCCGCATCGCTCCTCCCCGCCTCCACACATCGCACACGCGGCACACACGTCAACACATCTCATCAACCCCGCGCACGCCGCCGCGTCATCATTCGCTTCTTCTCCCACCACCGCGTCACACGATCGCCGTACAGCAACGCCCCGAGCAAAGCCGCGGGCATCAAGAGACCACCCGCAAACGCCGTTGCCACGCGCACCCACGGAATCGCTCCCGTGCCCGCACCGGTCATCGCACCCGAACCCGCCGCAAACACGCCATTCAGCACACACAACACGATCAGCACCGCCACGAACATTGACCGCCGCGCCGAGCGCCCCTCCCTCGCATCAATCTCCTCCCGCACCCATCCGAGAATCCGCCGCCCCTTCACCCCAAGCCCGAGCAGCGTCACCCGCTCGCCCCCCGCAAACCACAACGTGCCGCCGAATCCCACGCGCACGCGCTCGCAGTCCGCCCAGGCATACACCCCCTCGCGCCCCTGTCCATCTGTGCACGACACACCCTCGCGCGTCATCCGAATCACCCGCGGCAACGACCCCGTCCACACTCCCCGCACATCCCACAGCAACGCCGCGAAGATCGCGAATGGCACCATCATCCCGCCCACCACTACCACCGAGATCGCGATCACCGCGGCATCCATCCATGTCGACACACCCGCCCGCACCATCTCCACCATCAGCGGCACAAACATCCATCCCGCCATCCCCACCACCAACAACACCATCATGCCCATGAACCGCATCGCCCACACATCCGACCCCGCCCCTCCGACAAACTCGCTCGTCCCCTCACGCCACCCCCGCGCGATCGCCCTCCTCCACGCCTTGCCCGCAACCCGCCGCTCGCTCGCGCTCGCCAACTCCACCACCGCCCGCTTTCCCTCAATCCGCGCGATCCGCCCCGATCCATCACGCAGCACGTACCCCCTCGCCGGGTCCCACGCCTCCCACGGGATCACATCCAACTCGCGCGCATCACGCCCCTTGCCGATGATCGGCACCAGCCCCCGAACTGTGACCCGCGCCCGCATTCAACAGCCCTCCCAGCTCTCAACTCCGCGGCCCTCCCGTGGCCCTCCGTGGTGAATGCCCCGCTCTTTCTCTAACTCCCCCCGCGCTCTCTTCACTCCGTCACTGTGTCACTCCGTCACTGCCCATCACTTCCTCCTCACCTCCACCTTCCCATCCTTCGCATCCTTGATCGCGTACCCCATCGCCGCGAGCTCATCCCGCAGCCGGTCGCTCTCCGCGAAATCCTTCCGCGCGCGCGCATCCCGCCGCTCGCGCAGTTTCGCCTCCACCTCCGGGCTTGGCTCCACACCGATGAACATCCCGATCTCGCTCACAACCGATGATGTACTGGGCGAGCTCGCATCGGTGGGCACGAAGATACATCCAAGCACGGCATCCATCAGATGGATCGCGCCCCACACTTCCTCGAACGTCTTCTTCTGCCGTCCGCTCTCCACGGCCTGCATCGCGCTCCGAGCGTCCAAGCAACTGGTTGGCAACGGATGCTTATGGAGAAACGCGCTGAGATCGTCAAAGTCCTTGATCCCAAGGCAAGCCATCGCGGCAGAACGTATGGCAGAGTGATTCGCCAACCCGTCCATCGCTGCGATCGCTCCCGCAACGTTTAGATCAAATGCGAGGCGCTCAGCAAACCGATTGACAAGCTCCGCCACGTCTGGGCGTATCCCCCAGACGGGAAGCCAGTCCCGATCTCGTGCCTCCATTACGAGCGCGGCAGTCTTCCTCCACTGCGCGATTCGTCCAGCCGATTCGGACAACCCCTGCTCCGTGAAGTTCGCGTTACTCCGATAGTGCGTCTTGATCAGCTCGAGCCGCACCGCCGCCGCCTCATGCCCCTTCGCAAACAAATCCCGCGCCGTGAAAAAGTTCCCCTTGCTCTTGCTCATCTTCTCACCCTCGACGAGCAAAAACCTCGGGTGGAACCACATCTTCGCGTACGTTGCTCCGTTCGGCTGCGCATTGAACGCGCAACAACTCTGCGCAATCTCACACTCATGATGCGGGAAGATGTTGTCCTCGCCCCCCGAGTGCAGATCAATGATCGGCTCCGCATGCGGCACCACCATCGTCGCAATGTCCTCGCCCCCCGCGTCTCCGCCCTCTGCCCCTCCGCCCCCCTTCCCCTCCGTGCCTTCGTGCCTCCGTGCCTTCGTGCCTTCCACCGACATCACACTGCACTCGATATGCCAACCCGGATACCCCTCGCCCCACGGGCTCGCCCACTTCATGATGTGCGATGGATCCTCCTTCCACAAGAGGAAGTCCGCCGGGTGACGCTTCCCCGACTGATTCTCCGCGCTCACGCGCCCGCCCGCGCCCTCGCGCAACTTATCAAGCGTGTTCCCGCTCAATCTCCCATACGCCGGGAAGTGCTGCACACTGAAGTACACAACCCGCTTCCCAACCTCACCCACCACATACGCCGCACCCCGCGCGATCAACCGCTCGATCACCTTGATCATCCCGCCCACATGCTCCGTCGCACGCGGCATCAACCCCGCATCCTTCTCCGCCTCCATCACCAGCTTCAGCCCCAACCTCCTCGCATCCTCCCTGAACCGCCCCTCGAAGTACCGCGCGATCTGCCGCGGGTCCTTCGGATCGACATCCACTCCCGCGTCCAGTTTCCCCGCTTTCTTCGCCTCCAGCAGCCGCCGCCCCGCGACCGCCATCCGATCCTCACCGTTCTCACCCCCATCCGCATCATCCGTCATGTGCCCGACATCGGTGATGTTCATCACGTGCACGACCTGTCTTGGTCCTTGGTGGCACCGCTCCTGGTGGCACCGCTCTCCAGAGCGGTGTCCGGGCTTCTCCGCCAGCACGCACATCGGGCTCTCAAGAAAACGCCGCAGCACATCCGCCGCCAGAAACGACCGGAAGTTCCCGATGTGCGCATCGTCGTACACCGTCGGCCCGCACGTGTAAAACGTCACCCGCTCCGGGTCACGCGGCTCAAACGCCTCGACCTGCCGCGTGAACGTGTTGAACAGACGCAGAACATTCGTCTCAGCCACTGGCGTTCTCCGGGATCTGGCCTTCTACCAAACGGCCCGCCCGATCCTAGCAGATGGCCCTCCTCCTCCCTCCCCCGAATGCCCAATGCCAAATGCCGAATGCCCAATGCCGCTCCCTCCACCCCTCGGCCCCCTTGCCCATTCCCCTTCTGCTCCGCCATTGCCCATTCCCCCACTTCTCTGTGCCCTCTGTGCCCCTGTGGTGAGTCCCTGCCTTGATTTGGCCCTTTGACCATTTGGCTCTTTGGCCATTTCTCCCTACCGTCTTCCCCCATGGCCATCCTCGTCAACAGCACCACACGCGTCATCTGTCAGGGCATCACCGGCGCCTTCGGCGCTGTCCACACCAAGGGATGCTTCCACTACGGCACAAAGATGGTCGGCGGCGTCACCCCCGGCAAGGGCGGCACAAAGGACCCCAACGGCCTCCCCATCTTCGACACCGTCGAACAAGCCGTAAAGGCCACCGGCGCCGACGCCACCATGATCTTCGTCCCGCCCGCATTCGCTGGCGACGCGATCCTCGAAGCCGCGGCGGCCGACCTCAAGCTCATCTGCGCCATCACCGAGGGCGTCCCCGTCCAGGACATGATCAAGGTCCGCGCCGTCCTCGACGAGATGAACAACTACGGTGGCACCGCTCCTGGTGGCACCGCTCTCCAGAGCGGTGGCCAGGAAATCGTCCTCGTCGGCCCCAACTGCCCCGGCGTCATCACGCCCGGCCCCAAAACCGGAACCGGCGACAGCGGCTCCAACCCCTACACCAACGCCGGCTGCAAGATCGGCATCATGCCCGGCTACATCCACACCCACATCAGCCAGTCCAAGCTCGGAAAGTCCGTCGGCATCGTCTCCCGCTCCGGCACCCTCACCTACGAAGCCGTCTGGCAGACCAGTAACCTCGGCTTCGCCCAGTCAACCTGCGTCGGCATCGGCGGCGATCCCGTCCGCGGCCTCAACCACATCGACTGCATCAAGCTCTTCGAGCAGGACCCCGACACCCACGGCATCCTCATGATCGGCGAGATCGGCGGCACCGACGAGATCAAGGCCGCCGAGTACATCAAGCAGCACGTCAAGAAGCCCGTCGCCGCCTTCATCGCCGGACGCACCGCACCCCCCGGCAAACGCATGGGCCACGCCGGCGCGATCATCGGCGGCAGCGACGACACCGCCGACGCCAAGATCAAGGCCCTCCAGGCCGCAGGCGTCTCCGTCGCCCTCTCCCCCGCCGACATGGGCAAGGCCATGGCCCTGGCGATGAAGATCGGGTGAGAGAGATAGGGCGAGGCAGATAGCGAAGGCGTGTCTTTCCGCTGCGGAGCAGCGAGCGATGGTTGCCAGGGGTCAGTGAGGGGCAAAGCCCCGAACGCAACCCCTGGAAAGCGATCCCACACCCCTTCCTTTCTTCCTCTTCTTCCCCCAAGCCCCGGAGGGGCGACAGATCCGCATCCATGCGGCCGCAACCCCAAGAAATCTCCCCGCGCACACTCCCCCCACCGCCCCCGCCCCCTTCCTTACTCCCCCGCCTGCAACTCTCGGGGACAGACACAACTCAAACGCTTCCTCATCCAGAACGCGCGACACAATCTGAGGCCCCCACTACCCCGGAATCTTCTCCCGCCACGCCTCCCCCTTCGCACCGTGCCCCTTGTCCGGCTCGGCCTTGTCCCACGCCTCGTACATCTCCGCAAGCGCCCGCGCACACGCGATCGTCTCCGCGTGCTCCTCACCCCGGACATTGACAAAGATCGCGTGCGCTTCCAGCAGGTTCGTCTCCGACGCCGCGAACTCGCCCAGACCCGCCCGCGCTGTGCCGAGATCCTTCAGCAGCATCGCCAGCGAACGCTGGTTCGCGCCGGTGGATGCGTTCCGCGACTCGGGCTCAGCAGCAGAGAGCACGTCCACCGCGCCCGCGTACCGCTTCTGCTCCACCATGATCGCGCCGAGCCGGCGATGCGCCGACAGCACCACCGGCTGACCCATCCCGAGCGCGGGAGCCCCCAGCGTGATGACCTCTTGATAACGCTCCTCCGCCTCGGCGAGTTTGCCCTGCTCATACGCCAGCCCCCCGAGATTGTGAACATACACGAGCGTCTCCGGGTGGGCCGGCCCCAGCACGCGCCGGCCGATCGCCGCCGCCTCGCGCCAATACGGCTCACACTCCTCGTACCGCTTCTGCCGAATCAGCACCAGCCCCATCACGTTGTTCGCGACCAGCGTCGAGGCGTGATCGGGGCCCATGACCCGCGTGCGTCGCTCCAGCGTCTCGCGGCACAGGGGCTCCGCCTCGGCGAACCGCCCCTGCCCCACAAGCAGCGCGCTCAGGTTCCCCATCGTCGTCATCGTGCTCGTGTGATCGCGCCCCAGGAGCGCCTGCTGCTTGGCCAGCGTGTCACGCATGAGGGCCTCGGCCTCGCCCGACTGCCCGTTCATATCCAGCACCGCGCCCAGACTCTGCACTGTGCTGAGCGTCGATGGATGCACCTCGCCCAGCACACGCCGCTTCTTCTCCACCGCCTCTCGAAGATAGACCAGCGCGTCCTCCAGCCGCCCCTGGTTCTGGAGCAGGATCGCCATGTCGTTGAGCGCGCTCAGCGTCGCAGGGTTCTCCTCGCCCAGCACGCGCCGACGCTTCTCGAGCATCTCGCGATAGAACGGCTCCGCCTCGGCGAACTTCCCCTGGTGCATCAGCAGGTCGCCCCAGTCGCGGATCGAGGTGATCGTGTCCGGGCTCTCATCCCCGAGCACGCGCCACCGCCGCTCCAGCGCCTCGCGCAGCACCGGTTCGGCCTCATCGAATCGGCCGGTCTGGACAAGGATGCTGCCCATATTCGCGAGATACACCAGGGTCTCAGGATCGTCCTCGCCTCGCACGCGCCGGCCTCTCTCGAGCGCCTCGCGATAATTCGCCTCCGCCTCCTTGTGCATCGCCAGCGAGGCCTGGTAGACCCCGAGGTTCCCGATCGACTTCACCGTCTCCGTGTTGTCCTCGCCCAGCAGCCGGCGCCTCGCCTCCACAACCCGCTCCTGCAACGCCACCGCCTCACCATCCAGACCAAGGTCGTGGTACCGCTCGGCGACCACGTGACGCAGCGTCGCCGCGATCTCCGGCTGGTCCTCGAACTGCGTGTCGAGTGCGGCGGCGGCCGGGCGCAGGATGGTCCGATCGATCAGCTCGAGCGCGGCATCGGTCGCGCTGATCTGGCTCCACATCCCGATGAACGCTTCCATCCGAGCCGCACGATCCTCATCGCTCAGGTTGGCCTTGGCCAGCGCGGCATCGAGCCGCCCGCTGACATCATCCGTCAGGCGCATCCCCGCGGCCATCGGATCAACCTGCGCCAGCATCTGCCCCTGGAGGTCCGCGACCCGTTGCAGGTCTTCGGCGCGCCGACGCGTCTCCGACTCCGCAGCCAGCGCGCGCGTCGCCTCCTGTCGGGCCTTGTCACGCTGATCCGCAGCGGCACGCGCCTGCCACACCGTCCCGACCAGCCCCAGCACGAGCGCAGCCCCAACCGCGCCTCCCGCGGCGACCTTCCCCTTGTTCCTTCGCGCGAACTTGCGCACCCTGTACGCCGTGCTCGGCGGAGCCGCGACAACGTTGTCCCCGCTGAGATACCGGCGGATGTCCGCGCCGAGGCCGCTGGCGGTCTCGTACCTGCGCTGACGATCCTTCTCCATCGCGCGCATCACGATCCAGTCGAGTTCGCCCCGCACCATCATGCCGAGCCGCTTGGGCTCGGTGCGCCGCGCCGCCGCGATGCCGGCGAGCGTCCCCGCGCTCTGGCTGAGGCGCGTGCTCGGCTTGGGGGGCTCGACCTCCCGGATCATGCGCTGGATCTCGGCGAACGCGGCCGAACGCAGGTCGCGCCCCGAGAAGGGCGTCGAGCCGGTGAGCAGCTCGTAGAGGACCGCGCCGAGCGAGTAGACATCCGTCCGCGTGTCGATGTCGAGCGACCCCTCGGCCTGCTCGGGGCTCATGTACTCCGGCGTGCCGATCAGCTGCTGGAACTCCGTGAAGAGCGTCTTCTCGGTGAGCTTGCTGGCCGTCGCCTTGGCGATGCCGAAGTCGATCACCTTCGCGTGCGCGCGCCCGTCCTGCGTGGAGACCAGGATGTTCGTCGGCTTGATGTCGCGGTGGATGATGCCCTTGGTGTGGGCGTGCTGCACCGCGTTGCACACCTGCGCGAACAGCTCGAGTCGCGCCTCGATGCTGAAGTTGTTCTTGTCGCAGTACTGGACGATCGGCTCGCCCTTGACCAGCTCCATCGCGAAGTAGGGGCGCCCGGCCTCGGTCGCGCCGGCGTCATAGACCCGCGCGATGTTGGGGTGGTCCATCATCGCCAGGGCCTGGCGCTCCTGCTCGAAGCGCGCGACCACCTGCCTCGTGTCCATGCCCAGCTTGATGATCTTGAGCGCGACCCTGCGCCGCACCGGCTTCTCCTGCTCGGCCATGAAGACCGAGCCGAACCCGCCCTCGCCGATCTGCTGCAGAATCTTGTACGGACCGATGATCGTCCCCGGACGCTCCGCCCCCGGCAGGATCACCGTCGCGGCATCGCCCGGATTGGCCTCGCCGGCGGATGGCGCGTCGAGCGTCGGCTCAAGATCACGCGAAGGGCTCTCGCCCGGCGGCCCCACCACGGTGCGGTCATCGTTCATGCCGCGAGTGTAATCAGGGGTTGGGAGAGCCGCTCACAGCGCGGCCGGCTCTTGATCCTCGATACCCATCGTTCCGGCGCGGCTCTGGGCCAGCCGCACCGCGTCGTCGTACAACATGCGGTCGTACGCGTTGAACTCGCAGATCGCTTTATCCGTGCCGTCGCGATCGGGGAAACTCGGTCCGTCCGACCGATTGATGTGCGGCGGGCTTTCCAGCGGGATGCGGATCATGCTCGCGAGCGTGCGATACAGCAGGCCCATCCTGTCCGTCGTACCGACGATCGCGATCGATTCCAGATGGGCTCGTGCTGCCACGTACATCCTCTCGTCCACCTGACCGAAAGGGACGTTCACATACTCCAGCGAGCTGAGCGATCTCGTCATGTAGTTGTCGAGCTCGACCGTGATCCGCTGCTCGATGCAGTCCCGCAGCGTGAGGTTGTCTCCGGTGATGCGCGAGTGGAGAAAGTGCCACTTCGAGCGGCAGACATAGTTGTAGTACGAACGAATCCGGGCTACCGGATCGCGCAGAATCGTGATGTAGACACACGGGCTCGGCACATGCTGGTGGATGCCGTAGTACATATGGCCCTCGATGAGTCGTATGGCGCGCCGACGCTCAAGAGGAAGCCGCGCGAATCGTGCCGCATCGTCGATCTGATGGATGATGCGAAACGCCGCGCCCGGCGCGCAGTGCCGCAACAGAGTCTGCCGCAGACTCAGGCCGCCGGTCTTCGGGATATGCAGAAACACGAGCGGGAAGGGCCACGGGCAGCGAGTCTCCGAATCATCCGGTTGCGGGGATCGTCGTTTCAACGATCGGGCGAGTTGAGACAGCATGAGAGCACGGTAGCATCAAGAACTCCCGCTCGCCCACGTGGGGTGAGGCGCAGGATCCGTTCAAGAACTGATCGGCCGACGCCGCCTGTGTGCCAGCACTCCGGCACCCATGAACACAAGGGTCGAGGGTGAAGGAATGGTGCCCATGGTGAGAGCATACGCGGCGGTCCCGCTCGTGCCGATCACGTCGCCGAACCCAACGATCATGCGATACTCCGAAGCCGAGACGACCTCGCCGAGACTCTCCCAACCCGCCGCACTCAGACCGCCTTCGACGAGCGAGCCGAGATCGGCGAAGCCCACGGAGACCGACCATATAAATCCGTTGCGCGACACGAGTGCGTCGCCGGCATAGAGGTCGTACTGGCCGAGCACCCAGCCGCTTGACGTGACGAACGATGGGTCTGTGTATGCATCGCCTCTCGGTGACTCGGAGAAAGTCAGTGCGTGAGTGATGTCCGTCGCATACTCGTAGAACCACCCGGATCTGCCGAGGGAGGTCGCGCCGTTGTAGCGTTCAGAGATTCCAATGACATCCCCTCCGACGTTCATCTTGTTGACGTCGCTGCTGGTTATGCCATCACCTCTCGTGTGTCGATCGTCATAGAGGCCGATCTGCACTGTGTCGCGTTCCATTGACCACGTCCACGCGGAAGTTCCATTGACCGCGTCCCCGTAGCGGAAAGACAGCCCCGCGAGATGTCCTGCCTCGTTCCGCGCATGGAGCAAGCTCACACGCCTTCCATCCGCCCCTGTGTGAAGCGCATCCGTCAAGCCCGCCCGATGAACACCCGACTCTCGGTCCCAGGCCCACACGCTTCTCCCGTTCCCGAACTGCCCCTGCTTGGAGTAGCCGACAACCTGACCACTCTCGCTGATCCCTGTGGGTGTGCTGAACTGGGTGCCTGATGCGCCCGTATGCTCGGCATCAATGAGCCCGATCCGAAGCGAGCCGCTCTCCTCTGTCCACACCCAGGCGCTTCGCCCTTTGCCCGGTGCACCAGGACGAGTGGACCATCCCGCCGTCATTCCTGCGCCATTCAAGAATTGAGCTCTGCTCTCCTGGCGTCCGTCGCGACCTGTGTGAACAGAATCTACCAGTCCGATACGAACCGGACCCGTCGCATCGCTCCAGATCCACGCTGAGTCACCCCCGCCCGGCGTCCTCCGCGAGGACCAACCGACGATCTGGCCGGCATCGTTCATCGACCTTGCGCGGCTGGTTCTCGATCCAGTCGGACTCGTGTGGTCAGCATCGGTGAAGCCCAACTCGATAGTCCCGGACTCTCGAGTCCATGTCCACGCAATCGGAGATCCGTTAGAGTCTCCCGCGAAGCGATCCGACGATCCCAAGACACGGCCATTGCCGTTGATGGTCTTTCCCCCGGTCGCAGCGCCCACTGAGCTGGATTGCAGTCCATCACTCCGTGTGTACTCAGGTCCGACAAAGCCGATTCTGATCGTGCCGAGGGATGGTTCCCACGCCCAAGCGCTCGCGCCGCTCTGGCCCGAAGCAGAATACCTCGATGATGTTCCGACCACCGTGTTTCCACGAATGGAACGTGCCTGGCTGAAGCGATGACCGTCTGTGCTCGTGTGCTCCGTGTCAACGAGCCCCAACTGAACCGCGTTCGTGGCACGGGTCCATGTCCAGGCCGATGATCCTCGCTCCGACGCCCCCGAATAACGCGTTGAGCTACCGATCACGCGCCCGTTCGGATTCACACCGACGACAAAGCTCTTGCGTTGCCCATCGCTTCGAACGTGCTCTGGACTGAACAAACCGAGTTGGGTGAGCCCTTCCGAAGGATTCCATGTCCACGCGCTCGTTCCGCCGCCCCCGCCGTAGCGCTCCGAAGTGCCTATCACAGTTGAACCCGACGTTTGCCTGACCGACGTCCTCTGCTCGCCGCCCGCGCTCGTGTGCTCCGCATCCGTGTACCCAAGCCGGTACAACTGCCAGTAGGGCGGTGTCCATTGGGCTTCCGCCGAGGCGAGGTGCGTGCAGCACCCGGCACAAGCAACAAGCAGCATGGGCACAATGGACGGGTCTTTCATTGAGGGCTCCTCCCGCGACAAGCACGTGATGCTGTCCCAAATATGCCGCGAATCCATGGCTCCGCAAGCAAACTCGCCACAAAGTGAGCGATAAGACCCGAGTTTCATCGTGTGCGGAGATCACGACGGAAGGCAGGCGGCACCGACATCGCCCCGCTCCTCACCGCTCCGTCCCCACCTCCCCGCCCTCACAACGGACCCCGCATCCACAAACCAACGCGCCGCGTCCGTCCGAACGAGCCACCCAACCCCCTCGCCTCCCGCGGCCCGGCGGGCCGCAGGTATGTAGCCACGCGGCGGAGCGACGGCGCCGACGTGAGAGGGCGGCCGAGCGGCGGTTTACGAGCCGTCCATGCCGCGCAACCGATCTGAGATCGCGACTGTCTGCTCGTGTATCCGGAAGAAGACGATCGAGCACTCGCACATGACTCGGAAGATGATCCACATGACCAAGGCGGCTCCGAGATTCAGCGCGAGATCGCGCATCTGCGGGCCGGACTTGCGCGCGTTCAGGAGCGCCTGGCGAGCGGACGCGAGGGCCTCGTCCTCGCTTTGGTTCCATCCGATGCTCGCCTCTCGCAGGGCCTGGTTCAACGCGGCCTCGCTCTTTGCTGCGCGGCTTCGCGCTTCCGCTGCGGCTTCTTTGTATCCCTGTTGCAACGAGAGTTGATCTGCCTCGGATCTGTCCTTTCGCCACTGCTCGCGGAGCGAGCGGATTCGCGGGAGGGCGGACTCGATCTGTCGGACGGCCGCGGCTTCCACGGCTCCTACCTTGCTGTACTGCTGGACGAAGACAATCGGGTACACGACGAAGAACGCGAGGAGGCAGACGCTGGCGATGATGAACGTGCAGCGAATGGTTGATGGCGTCAGCATCCAGCGGAACGACCAGAAACCCGACCAATCGGAGACGCCTTGCGTTCGGGCAGGGGCGGGTGCTCGCACGGGGTTCGGCACAACGGGTTGCGACTGAGGGAGATGGGGGGCGGCGTGCTCTGCATCGTGCACCTGAACACGGACTTCTTCGACTGCGAGGACGGATGCGCCGGTGCTCAGGATGTGTTCGACGGCTTCCTGCTCGGAATCGGCGTCGATGACCACAACGCTTCGCTGGCCTCCTCTTGAGAACATGATCCGGTATGCGGGCATGGGTTATCCTCCGGCGGGCAAGACCCTCAGAATAGCGGCGGAGGCACACCTGTGCCGAAGACTCAGCGACGAGACACGCGGATGCCAACGCCGGACCCGAGCGGACAGGGTCAGATACCGGAGGACCACGCACATTCCAGCCGAGCATTCACCTGCTGAAATGGACGCGTGCGATGGCGAGGGGTGACGAAGATGAGATGCGTGTCGCGGTGAAGCTACAACCACGGGCAACCATCTTCAGAATCTTAAATCATCGGGTCGTAGTTTCGAGTCCTTCGGAGGACACTGGAAAACGCCCTTGAGAGCATCTCAGACGCAGTTTGTTGGCAGTATCAGAGTCTCGAATCGAATGCCTGCGCTTCGGCTTCACCAATGCTACGGATCTCGGACTAGGAGCATGTCTCGTAAACTGTCTGCCATGAGAAGGGGATGGGAGTAGTCAAGCGATCGTGCGTTGAATGTCTTCCGCAGTCCAGCCCCGCGCCACGAGCCCGCGCCGGAAGTAGTCCTCTGGCGGGTGGAGGTCGGGGGAGCCGGGCATCCGCATGGTGGCCGGGATCATGTCGCGGAGGAGCTCGAGCCCATCATCTAGCCTCTGCCTGTGTAAACCCGCAAGTAGGCGTTCATTGATCGCGGTTCGTCCTCCGGGGAGCAGCCCGAGTAACCCGAAGTCATACGCACGGTGCAGGAGTGGATTGAGCGCTACCCCGTTCTTAGTCTCATCGGTGCTCGTGGGGTCTGAGACTGGAACGACGTGCGCCGCGTCCACGAGCCGGAGTGCCACCCCGGTGAGGCAGCATCGCCACCCGTAGGCCCGAAGGACTGCGGGGCGGAACCTCGCCTCACGGAACGCACGAACTACAGATGTGACTTTGTACCGACGCGATGCCGCATCCTCCGTGGTGCCGTCGTCGATGAACTCGCGTTCGTCCTCTGGCGTCGCGTCAACAAGCGCCGCGGCTTCCGTCACCTCCGGGCCGCAATCGTAAAGCCGTTCGTACTCACGAATGTACCAGAGGAGGTAGTCCGGTTGAACCGCGATAGCGATTTCCTGTCCTTCGCTCGCGTCCCGAACCTCCGTCGCCATGCCCACGGATGACGCTCGCTCCAAGGTGTCGAGAGAGATTTGGGAACTTGGCGACTTGCCCTCCGACGTGAGATGTCGGCGCACATCCCAGAAAGCGAACGTCCCCGTCTCTTCGTGCCATCCGCCCATGATTGTTCGCACGCCCGCTTTGAGCACGAACGGAGGCGCGGAGGTGCGTTGGATTCGATACTCGCGCGGACGCCCTCGCCCCTTGCCCCCTTGGGTGATTGTCCATAGGAAGACTTCAAGGCGGTACGTCGTCTCGCCCACCACCACACCCAGCACGAGCGGCCGCGCATCGGCTCCCGACACCACGAGAACCGTCGCTCCTGCTTTCTCTAACTCTGCGATGAACCTCTCAGCCAGAGAGGAGAATCGGATTCCAGGCATCCTTGCCTCACTCTCTGGTAGGTGCCCCCGTCACAGCCGCTCGCATACTCGGGTCGGTGAAGAGAGGTCCTTCAAGGAATCGCAGCATTGAGCCGCGCATGTATTTGTCCTCTTGCTCGAACGTCACCCACCGATGCCCTCGCTCCTCCGCAACGCTTCCGGTTACGTTGCTCCCGCCGAACGGATCGACGATGAGATGTGGCTTCCCATCTAAGAGGAAGTCTACGAAAAACTCAACCAACTTCGCGGGGAACCGGGCCGGGTGCGGTTTGATATCGAACTCGCGGCAGAGGCGGAGATATACGCTGTTCGATTCGGTATTGGCGATTGTGAGGAGGTTCGGTGGGATCGCGCCTCCGTTGTCGCGCCCGAACTTGTCGGAGATATCGTGTCCGCTCGGGCGCATCTTCGCTTTGTAGCCATTCTTGATGAGGGCTTTCATCGACTCGGAGTAGGGCGTGAGAACGCGCCGATTGTCCGCGGTCGGGTTCTCTGTCTTCCCAAACCACCACACGGTATTTACCGCGTCCTTCACTCGAAGCCGTCGAACCGTTACCCACTCCGCAGGTGTTGGGAGCCGGGATGGGTTGTACCAGTAGAAGTCCTGAGCGAGGCGGAACATCTTTGAGAGATGGACGGCTACCTCAAAGTGGTACATAGAACGAACGGGCGAGCCGGGAATCCACGCCCCGCCGATATCGAGAACGAATGAGCCTGTCGGCTTGAGAATGCGCTTGATCTCTTCGCAGAACGGCAGGAACCACGCGAGGTACCGCTCTATCGGTTCGTTGCCGTATTCCTTTTGGCGGGTGAGGGCGAAGGGCGGGGAGGTGAACACGAGGTCCACCGAATCCGCGGGCATCCGTTTCATGCCCGCGAGCGAGTCCCCAAGAAACGCCGCGCCCAACTTCGTGTGGTAGAAGGGCTTGGACCCGGATAGGCCCACGTCCTCCAGCCATGCGAGTTCGGTTTTCTTCGGCTTTCCAAGGGCAAGCATTGGACGTCCTCCAGATGAATGTAGAATCGTACACGATCCGGCATGTGGCACCAACTTCACTTTGCGCCTCGCAACCGTAGGTTGCCCGCTCCGTCCCCACCTCCCGCCCTCACAACCGGCTCCGCATCCACAAACCAACTCGCCGCGTCCCTCCGCTCGCGCAACGACAACTCCTTCGCGCTCCGCGGCGAGACACGCGGATTGTGACGGCGCGGCATCGTGCAGCGCCTGCGGCGGGTTGTGCGCGGTGTTCTTGGCTTGTTGACGGCGAGGGTGGGTCAATGAGCGGCGGCGAACTGGGACTCGGACCCTGACGCGCGCGGGGTTGAGAGGTGGTTTGCGGGGGGCGGGTGAGGATCGGGCGGGGCGTGTTGTGATGGGTTCGGGTGGGTCGGAAGGTCGGGAGGTTGGGGCTCATCGTGCGGGAGCGCGGCGAGATACGCCGCGACATCGGGCGGGAAGAGCGCGAGAGCTTCGGGAGGGAGCGGGCCATCGTCCGGGAGGTCGTCGAGCGTCAGCCCTTCGAGGTCGTCGGGTGTGAGGCCGAGTGAGTTCGCGAGGGCGGCGAGCGCGGTGATGACGTCTTCGTGTGAGGCGGGAGGTGAAGAAGAAGGGGCAGAGGGACTGGGCGGCTCGGGGGCGGGGGGGATGAGGTCGGAGGGTGGTACGGGGACACCGCTCTGGAGAGCGGTGCCACCAGGAGCGGCGCCATCAAGAGTGGTGCCAGCAGGGGCGGAATCGGCTCGGAGAGCTGATCCACCCAAAGGCAGAGAGGTGTGGGCGGCTTTGCGGGCGGAGGGTGTGCCGCTGCGCGAGAGTTGGTAGAGGAGCCATGCGGCTTTGCGTGCGTGGATCGACGCGCGGAGGTAGATGATGTCGTCGGGGTCTGGAGGGGTGTCGGAGTGGGAGCCGATTTCGCGGTTCGCTGAGCGAGCGGCGGCGAGGGCGCGGAAGTCGGCCATGATCTGGACGAGTGTGTGTACGGATGTGCTGAGGTTGAGGGAGGCGACGGTGCGGACGTGGGCGGAGCCGGCCTCATCCATGGCGGCGAGGCGTGCGCGGGTTTCGGGGAGGGCGAGCCAGAGGGTGAGGGCTTCGAGGGGGAGGTTGTGCTTTGCGGCGGCGGAGGTGAGTGAGTGGTTGGGGGAGAGGACGTCGTTGAGGAGGGCGTCGATGTCTGTGACGCGGTGGAGATGGGTGTGTGTGAGATCGGTCTTGGGCGTGTGCGCGTGGTTCGGAGTGGTTGAGGTGGGGGTTGGGGGGGCGTGCGCGACCATGCCTCGAAGATACGCGCGGGGCGGGGGGATGCAAGTGGGGAAGCGGGGAGAAAGTGGGCGTCACTGACAGACGTATGTCAGTGAGAGGGGCAGATTTTTCGGATTGTTGATGGGAGTGCGGGAGAGTCGGGGGCGCGAGGTGGCGCACACTGAAAACTGAAAGAAGTCTGCCCCCCCACTCCCCCACCCACCACTCCCCCCCCCACCCCGGCTCGATCTCACTCGATGCTGCGTCGTCCGGTGATGGCATCGGCGAGGACGGCCTTGTTGGCGAACTCGAGGGTGCTGCCCGCCGCGAGCCCGCGGGCGAGCCGGGTGATCCCGACGCCGGGCGCGGCTCTGCGGATCTCGTCCGCGAGGTACAACCCGGTTCCATCTCCTTCGATGGTCGGGTTCAGCCCGAGGACGACCTCGCGGACGGCGACGCCCCGGGCGTTGCGGGCCGGATCGCGCACGCGCTCGATCAGTTCCGACGCCGTGATCTCTGAGGGGCCGACGCCATCGAGCGGGGAGATGCGCCCGAGCAGGACGTGGTACACGCCCCGGTACGCGCCCGACTGCTCGAGCCAGATGAGGTCTCTGGGTTGCTCGACGACGAGCACGACGGAGCCGTCGCGCTCGGCCGAGGCGCAGATGCCGCACAGCCGGCCATCGGAGAGGTTGAAGCAGATCTGACAGTGGCTGATTGAAGTCTTTACATCTTCGATGGCGCGAGCGAGCCCGAGGGCTTCGGCGCGGTCTTCTTTCAGGATGTGGAGGGCGAGGCGTTCGGCGGCACGGCGCCCGATGCCCGGCAGCCGCGCCAGTTCGGCGATGAGGCGATCGACGGGCTCCGGGTAGACCTTTGAGGCGGGGATCCCGGCGTTCTTCGCGCGTCCTGAACTGCGTTCGCGGCCGGGGCCGCGTTCACGGGTCGGGGCGCGGGTGCCCGATTCGCGTGGCGCGTGACTGCTTCCTTCGGCTGGATCTGTTCCCTGCTCCATGAACCGGATCGTACCCGGTGCGGACATACCCTTACGCCATGGCGACCGATTCTCCGGACAGGAGCAAGCAGACAGACCGGACCAGACTGGCCCGGGCGGTCGCGCTGTGCGCGTGCATCGGTCTGGTGGTGCTCGGCGTGGTGGGCGCGTGGCCCCACATCTTCCCCAAGAACTTCGGCGTGGTCGTTCCTGACAAGATCTACCGCTCGGGGGAGCTCACTGTCTCGGCGCTCTCGCGCGTGGTGCGGACGCACAACATCCGCACGATCATCGACATGGGGGCGTATGAGGCGGGCACTCCTGAGGACCTGTTGCAGGCAAAGACCGCCGCGGCTCTCGGTGTCGATCGCTATGTGCTGCGGCTGGAGGGCGACGGGACCGGCGACCCGACGATGTACCTTGAGTCTCTGCGTCTGATGATCGACGACTCGAAGCTTCCGATGCTGATCCACTGCGGGGCGGGGTCGGAGCGAACGGGGTGTCTGGTGGTGCTCTACCGGCACCTGATCCAGGATGTCGAGATCGATCGGGCGTATGAAGAGGCGAGGCGTTACGGGCACAACCCGAGGCGAAACGCGATCCTCCGCCCGCTGATCGACTACATCGTCGAGCCGGTGCGGATCGCCTTCGAGCACGATCTGCCAATCGTCACGCTCCCGGATGAGAGCAAGGAGCGGGGCGAGACGACCTCCGGCGCACCTTCCGTCACCACTGTCTCCGGCCCAGAGTCCTGACACGCCAAGACACTACATCCCTGCTTGTCGGGCTGTTGCTGACCGTCGTGTTGGCATCGTTCGTGTATTTCTCGGGGCTGGGTCGGCACGGGCTCCGCTCGACGGAGGGGCATCGAGCGATTCCCGCGTGGACGATGGCCAAGAGCGCGGACCCGGACGACTGGCTTGTGCCGCGGCTGTTCGAGCGGCCGTATCTGCGGAAGCCCCCGGGGTTGCAGTGGGCGATCGCCTCGTGCTCTCTTGTGCTGGGTCAGACGGAGTTCGCGGCTCGTGCCGCGCTCGCCATCGCCTCGACGCTGTCGGCGGTGGTGTCGCTGGTGTTCGCGGGTCGGTGGTTCGGGTGGCGCTGGTGCATCCCCGTGGGTCCTGCGTATGTGCTTGCGCCGTTCACGTGGGCGACTGCGCGCACGGCGGAGATCGAGGCGTTGAACCATCTCGGGACGCAGCTGGCGGTGTTCGCGCTGATTGATCTTCTGCTTCGGGGGCGGCGCTCGGGGACGCGGACGCTGGTGTGTGTCGGCGCGATCGGGATTCTGATCGCGGGCATATCGAAGGGGCCCGCGTCTTTGCCGCTGCTTCCTGCGACCTTTCTTGCGTGTTGTCTCATCACGCGGTCTTGGGCGCCGCTGCGATCTGCGGGCGCGTGGGGCGCGACGGCCCTCGGCCTAGCCGGGATTGCGGGGGCGACCTGGCTGATTGCGCGGGCGGTTGCGGATCTCAATGTGCCCGCTGTGACGCAGGATGTCGGCGAGTTTCTGTGGTCATGGTCGCGGCTGTCCGAGGTCGCGGCGATGCCGCTGTTGGCGTTGCTCACGGCGATGCCGCTTCCGCTTGCGGCTCTCTTTCCGTTCGGGAAGGACGCGCACCTGGAGACGCTGCGGCACGACCCGCGTTCGACGGAGATCGGCGGGGCGCTCGCGTTGGCTTGTGTGTTTGCGCTGGTCGGGTATGCGGCGGTGGGCGTGCACAACCCGCGTTATGCGTTGCCCGCGACGTGCGTGCTCGCGCCGCTTGTGGCGTATGTGTGGCGTGGGATGGGGGTGTGTGTGCCGTGCCGCATGTCGCGGCTGCGTCGGTGCTGGGCGATGCTGTTCATGGTGGGGCACCCGGTGGTTCTGGGGTCGGGTCTGCTGATCGGGTTCGTGGTGTTCACGCGGACGGCGGAGCATGCGAAGGGGATGACGAGCGGGCGCGAGGCGGGGATCGCGATTGCGCCGCACCTTCCTGACGGGGCGACGCTGATCGTGAGGGATCTTGCGGAGGCGCGTCCGGAGACGATCTGGTATGCGCTGCGCGAGGCGGAGCGGTTGGGCGTCTCTGTCGAGGCGCGGTGGCTGCCGGAGCGGATCGCGGACCATCCGCCGGGGACGATGCTGCTTCTGAGGACCGATCGGCTGAGCCGCGAGGCGCAGGGCGTGATGGCACGGGGCTGGCCTCGGCTTGAGCCGGTGGCTTCGGTGCGGGTGCACGTGTACGAGGCGACGCTGTATCGCGTGGTTGCGAGGGAGTTTGCCGGGGGTTCAGACGGCGGAGCGACGGAAGAGCATGCGGAGGCGGGACTCGCCCTGTCGCTCGGGATCGGGAGCGAGCAGGGTCTCGCAAGCGGGGGAGAAGCCCTGGGTTCCGAAGAGGTCGGTGAGTTCGTGCTCGGTGAGCGGGTAGGGAGGGGGGCTCGCCGGATCGGGGATGGACTCTTCATCGCGGGCGAACGCGACGGCGAGGACCGCGCCGTGAGGCCTCGCGAGTGAGCAGATGCCGCCGGCGACCTGCATGCGCATGGAGAAGGGGACGGCCTGGATCGTGTAGGCCTCGACGACGAGATCGAATCGGCGCGCGAGCCGTGTGGGGAGTGTGCGGAGGTCGGCGGTCTCGAAGCGTCCGGCGTGATCGGGGAATCGGTGTCTGGCCCACTCGACGGCGGTGGGCGAGAGATCGAGGCCGAGGACGTCGTAGCCCCGATCCGCGAAGAGCGCGACATCATCGCCGAGCCCGGACCCGACGATCACGACGCGCGCGCCGGGACGGAGCGCAGCGCAGGCGTCTCGATTGAGCCACTCTTCCACGAAGGGGTTGGGGCGCATCTCGGCCCAGGGGACGCGGGCGGCGTCTCCCGATGCGTCGCGATAGATGGCCTCGAAGTCGAGCCCAGCCGGTCCGGAACTCAGGATCGACGCGCCCGTCAGCAACGAGGATTCGTTGAGCGTGGTCTGCGCCATGATGCTGCCCCTGTGTAGGCCTCGGCGAACCTCAGACACCCCTCCGGCTACGGGCGTTGGAGCGCCCGCATACATCCCCATTGTACGGGGTTGGAGGTCCTGGCCCAAGCCGAATCGTGCATGGAGCACGGAAGTTCTGAGAGGTGGCGGGCGAGGCGGGTCAGGGGGCGGTATTGGGAGTTGGTTCACGCCAGGGGATGCGGACGGACTGCTCGTGCTTGCCGCCCTGCCACTCGATGGCGGAGATCTGGAACTTGCGAGGGCCGTGCTCGTAGCCGATCGCGCCGGGGCTGGTCCAGGGGGTGGTGACGCCGAGGGCGGGGTGGTCGATGACGAAGCGTGCGTAGGAGCCGTCTTCGGTCTGGACGGTGATCTGGAGTGCCTGGCGGATGGGGGCGTCGATGAGGATCGAGCCGTCCTCGCCGGTGAGGGTGCGGGTGCGATCGAAGCGGCTGATGCTGGTGCCCTGCGTGGATCGGACGTTGACATCCGCGCCGGGTACCGCGGCCTGGGAAGCGGCATCGCGGACCATGACCATCATGGTGCGGTTGCCGGAGCACGCCCCGAGGACGAGGGCGGCGGCGACGATCACACCGGAACGCACCCAACGCTGGACGGTCGAGCCGAGTCCTGTCTTACATGCGAGCATGACGCCTCCTTCGGGAGCCGGCGGTGATGCGTGCCGGTCTTCACATTCTTAGCCGGTGGTGCCGCCGCTCGTCGGCGCTTCCCCGAGAGGTTCGGGATTCAACTGTATTCGCATCGGTTCGGGTGACGTGGAGGGGAGCGGGTGTATCTCCGGGACGCGCAAGAATTGACATGGCGCGGGGAATCGTGGATTGACATGAAGTGCGAGGGTGCCCCTCCGTTATACTGGCTCGCATCGCTGATCGCTGCTGATCCGCTGACATGCTGATGGCGTCTTTCCGGACGGATCGTGCGCGTCGTGACAGGAGGATTCACCCATGAAGATTGAGATGCTGGATGTCCTCATCGGCCTGGTGTTTGTGTATTTCGCGCTGAGCATCGTCTGTTCGGCGGTGCTTGAGGCGATCTCGGGCTGGTTCAACGTGCGAGGGAAGACGCTCTCTCGGGGCATCCACACGATGCTCGATGAAGAGGAGAAGCCGGGGGGCCTCGCTGACGAGGTCTTTGATGATCCGGTGATTCGGGGGCTTTCGGAGGGAGAGCGATACCCGTCTTACATCAAGCCGGAGGTCTTTGCCGGCGCACTGCTCCGCGCTGTTGAGGCGAAGGGAGCGCTGAGGCCGGGGCTCGCTGAGAGTGTCGCGTCCGGGCTGGAGGGTTCCGGACTTGGCGATGCGGGGAAGGTGCTGGCGCAGATCTACCGGAAGACCGGTGGAGATTCAGCGCGGGTGAGGGATGAGGTTGCGGCGTGGTATGCGATGTCGATGGAGCGCGTCAGCGGGTGGTACAAGCGGTGGACCATGAGCATGCTGCTTGCGGTCGGCGTGGTCGTCGCACTGGGGACGAACGCGGACACGATCCGGATCATCCAACTGCTCTCAACTGACAGCAAGGTGCGCGAGTCGCTTGTTGCGCTGGCGAGTGAGGCGAAACCGTACGATCCAGAGGTAGAGCCGAACTACAGCGCATGGGCTGTCGAGAACCGGGATGAGGCAAAGAAGGAACTCCTGAAGATCGGACCGGTGATCGGCTGGACAGATGGTCAGTGGAGCGACGCGTGGGGCTCGTGGAGCGCCGGGATTCAGAAAGCGCTCGGGTTGTGCATCACCGCGTTTGCGATCACGTTCGGCGCGCCGTTCTGGTTCGATGTCTTGAAGAAACTGGCGAACCTGCGGAGTTCGCTCTCGCCGGACGACAAGCGATCCGGCGGCAAGGGGGATGACGAGAAAGATGACGGCGGCGGGGATGGTGGATCACCGTCGCCAAGTGGCGGTGCACCTTCGGGAGGATCCGACCCGCGGGGGCCGGGCCTGCCCGCGTATGTGCGCGGCATGGTCGGTTTCACGCCTCGGGCTACGAAGCCGACGCCGTGGAATACGTACTGGCTCGCGCGCTGGAGCGACCTGTCGTATCGGGACGAGGCGGCGGCTGGTGCGGAGGCGATATCGCTGGGGATGAAGAGTCGCTTTCTTTCCAGCACGAAAGAGAGCAAGAAGGATGCGCAGGGATATGTCTTCTCTGACCATGAGACGGTCATCATCGCGTTCCGGGGGACGGAGCCGACCAAGCCCGCCGACTGGCTTGCAGATCTGAAGTACGAGCCCAAGAAGTGGCACGGGGTGGAGGGCCTTGTGCATCATGGGATCGCGGCGTATGTCGATTCGATATGGGAGCAGATGACGGAGCGCATCAAGGAGGTTCGCACGTCGGGACAGGCCTTGTGGCTGACGGGGCACAGTCTCGGCGGGGCGATGGCGGTGCTGGCGGCGGCGCGGCTTGCCGTGGAGCATCCCGAGATCTCGGTTCACGGGGTTGTGACGTTCGGGCAGCCGCGTGTCGGCGATGCGGGCTTTGCTGGCGCGTACAGCGGCGTGCTTGGAGAGCGCACGGTTCGGTGTGTGAACAACCGCGACATTGTGGTGAGGGTTCCGAAGCGGATCATGAAGTTCCGCGATGTCGGCTCGGTGTGGTACTTTGACGAGGGGGGGCGCTACTGCGGGGATCCGGGGTTCTTTTTCCGGTTTCTGGATACTGTCGTGGTGACTCCGGACGAGTTCAAGGGTGCCGCGAGAGAGGGGATCGCCGACCACGCGATGGCGACGTATGTTGCGCTGTGCAAGGCGCACGCGGAGGGTCAGGGATCGGCGTGATGTGGGGGGTGCGCTTGGATCATTCTCGACGCGATGATGCGGCCGCGTCGTCTTTCATTACACCCTCGGGCCGCTGGTGCCGAGTTTGGCGATGGCGTCGGCGTATTGCTCGCGGAGGGGTTCGACGACTTCCTTGATGAAGCGTTCGGTCTGCTCGACGGAGCGGCCGACGTACTTCATGGGGTCCATGACGCCCTCCCAGTCGAGCTCGGCGGCGAGAGGCCCGCCGCGGGAAGTGGACCAGAAGTTCTTGTCCGCTTGCAGGCGATCGAGGAGGTCGTTGTCGAGTCCCTCCTGCTTGACGCGCATGCCCGCGGCCTGCGCGTGCTGCCGAATCAGTTCGTGGTAGTGCTGGCGATCGCCACCGAGCTTCACGCACGCCATCAGGATGTTCTCGGTCGCCATGAAGGGCAACTCGGCCATCAGGTTCTTCCTGACCATCGCCTCGTGGACGATGAGGCCGGAGGCCACGTTGTGCATCAGGTCGAGCGCGCCATCGAGGGCGAGGAAGGCCTCGGGGAGTGAGAGGCGGCGATTGGAAGAGTCGTCGAGCGTGCGCTCCAGCCACTGCGTCGCGGCCGTGTCGTACGCGTTTCCGACCAGATTCATGACAAATCGAGTCAAGCCGCAGATCCGCTCACACCGCATCGGGTTCCGCTTGTACGGCATCGCCGATGAGCCGATCTGCTTCTCCTCAAATGGCTCGTCGATCTCCTTGCGGTTGCAGAGAAGACGGATGTCGGTGGCGATCTTGTGAAGGACCGACGCACTGGAAGCGAGCTGCGCCACAATTGCCGTATCGACCACACGCGGATACGTCTGCCCGGTGAGATCGTGGGAAAGTGCGACCGCAAGTCGAATCGCGTCACGGCGTAGTCCGTCCGTGCCGCTTCGCACGCCAAAGCGCTCAATGAACTCGCGAGGCGAGTCTCCGGCAATCTCCAAGAGTCTTGTTCGCGATTGCTCCAAGTGCTGATCATCAAACGGATGTGGCTCGCGGCCAGTCTCGATCGCGTGCAACTTGTTGATCACTCGAGCTTCGAACTCATCGACGCGTGCATGCGACCCATTGAAAAGGCTCAGAAACGATGCTTGTGTTCCTGTTGCGCCCTTCACCCCTCGAAGGCTTGGCACAGTATCCGCATAGAGCTTCTCTGCGACTCGGAACTCGTACGCCCAGCCAGCGAGCCGTCGCCCAACAGTCACTGGTTGCGCCGGCTGATAATGCGTAAACCCTAGCGTAGGAACGCGAGCATGTGCTTGAGCTTTTCCGCCAAGCGAGATGATGAGTCGCGTTTGCTTCAACGAGATCATCCCGATTGCTTGCCAGATGATCAGCAAATCCGCATTGCACACCACATCCTGGCTCGTCATGCCGAGGTGGATGATGCCCTTCGCCTTCGGACATGAGTCCCCGAGCGCATGCACGTGCGCCATCACATCGTGGCGCAGCTCGCGCTCGTACTTCTCTGCCGCCTGAATCTCGGCGTCGGTGATGCCGCCGGGGCGATTGACGACGGCGCGGAGTTCCTCGACCTGCTCCTTCGTGACCGGCAGGCCCATCTCGTGCTGGGCCTCGGCGACGGCGAGCCAGATGCGGCGCCAGGTGTTGAACTTGTGGCGGGCGGACCACAGCTTCAGCATCTCCGGGCTGGCGTTCCGCGAGGCGAGGGGGGAGGTGTATGTGTCGTAGGGGGAGGTCATGGAATCAAAATCTCCAGCCCGGCCTGGACAAAGTGATGATCGTGTGTCGCGACCTTCCGGACTCGGTGCGAACGGCAGAGGACAATCGATGTGCAGTCGATGAGCGACCACGACTTGTCCTTTCGCAAACGATACAAGTCGAACGCGGTGTCCCACGTCTTACGCGTCGCTGGGATGATGGACGTGAGCCGCGATGCATGGAGGTCGCCGATCGCGAGTATCGCAGCGGCGCGCATCGGCGGCTTCGCGGCAGCCGAGAGAAACTCGGCAAGCACCCAGTCGCTCACGATCACTCGGCAGCGGTTCTCTGCGAGTAGCCGGAGCAGGTCCGTCGCAGCCTCGTGGTGTCGATCATCGGCGTTGATCGCCGCGAGGAGCACGTGCGTGTCGAGAAAGACCCTCGACGGCCCGCTCATCGCGTGCCCCGGGGCTTGCGTTTGGGCCGCTTCGCTGCCTGCCCGTGCGCGCGGTCGTCGTGATCATCGGCCAAGGACGGGTCGCCGGTTCTCACTGCGCGCGACGCGATCTTGCCCAGAGCATCGGCGGGTACGCTCTTCGCGCGTCGAGACCCCTTGGTGGCGCGTTGAACGGCGATTTCCACGCGCGTGCCGTTCGGCAGCGATTCGCCATCGTCGAGCACCAGCCGCCCGTTCTGGATTGTGCCGCGAAGTAGCATGGGGAATCATACGGCCATTGCTCCCTTCATCTGTGCACAGACCCACACCCTCTCCGTACCATCCCCCGGTGCCAGCCCCTCGTGAACCAAGCCCGGGCGCGATGCGTGAACTCCCGAACGGGGGTGTGCCGGGGGCGGCGCGTGCGCATGGGGGCGAGGCATCGCGTGCGGATGCGGGGGGTGGTTCATCTTCTGCGGCGGGCGCACCCTCGGTCGCTGATGCGCGCGATCGCGCGCTCGTGGAGCGCGTGAAACGGGGTGAGCCGGGGGCGTGGAACGATCTGCTCCGCGTCTATCAGGACCGGATCTATGCGGTGTGCCTGCGGATGTGCTCGAACCGGGAGCTCGCGGCGGATCTGGCGCAGGAGACCATGGTCAAGCTGGTGCAGCACATTGAGAAGTATGACGGGCGCTGCCAGTTCTTCACGTGGGTGTATCGGATCACGGTCAATAGCTGCCTGTCGCGGATGAGGTCCGAGAAACTGCGGCGGATGCAATCGCTCGACAGCATGGGGCGAGGGTCGGGACGGGGGGGACAGGATGGGCAATCACCCATACAGGTTTCTGACAGACCGGGCTCGGGTGTGCGGGCGGTGGGAACCGGGCACCCTACCGGCAGATCGGGTGCGGCGGAGAGGGAACTGGATTCGTCGGCGGGGGTTGAACATGAAGAGATGCGGGGCGCGTTGCTCCGCGCGATGCAATCGCTTGCTGAGGAGCACCTGACGGTGCTGGTCTTGCGTGATGCGCAGGGTCTTGACTACCAGCAGATCGCCGATGCGCTGGAGATTTCGGTGGGGACGGTGAAGAGTCGGATCTTTCGGGCTCGTGCGGCGTTGCGTGACGCGCTTGAGCCGCCTTCTGAGTCGGACGGTTCCAGGTCTTGAGGGTTTGAAGCGTGCCTGAGCGTGTTGATCCAACTGGTGGTCCGGCGAATCCGAGCGGGGACGCGGCGCGCGTTGGCGCGGAGGGTGTGCGGGGCGCGGACCAGGTGGATGAGTTGGATCTTCTGGGGTGGGTTGAGGGGGATCTGCCCCGTGGGCGGCAGGGTGCGGTGGAGGCGTTGCTGGCGCGGGAGCCGCGGCTGAGGGAGTTGCTGGAGGCGATGTCGGCGGACCGCGAGGTGGTGCGTTCGCTCGGGCCGGTTTCGGCTCCGCCGGATCTGCTCTCGCGTGTCGAGCAGCAGCTGGAGCGTGATCTTCTGGTGGGGTTGTCGGGGCCTTCGAGCGATTCGTTGAGCATCCCGGTGTCGCGCGTGGTGGTGAAGGGTGATGGGATTCTGGCGCGTTTGTCGCGCGGTCCGGCGCTTCGGTACGGGGCGATGGCGGCGATGCTTGTGATCGCGGGGACGGTCGGGATTCTGCTGCGTCCGTCGTTGGTGTCGCGCGAGGTGTACACGTCGGGGGCGCAGGCGCCGATGCTGCATGTGCCGAATGAACTGGCGAGCGTGCTCGGGGCGGATGGGAGCGAGTCGTCGGATGCGGTGGCGGCGGGGCGGATGGCGTCGGAGCAGCCCCCATCGCTGACCGATCTTGCGATTGCGCGTGCGGATCTTGCGGAGTCGCTGGCGCCGGCGGATGAGCTTGTCACGCCGGAGCGTGCGGTTGAGTTGCTGCGTGAGGGTCGGCTGGCGATCCGGGTGCGGACGCTCGATCGGGAGCGGACGTTCGAGCGGCTGGCCTCGATTCATGCGGAGCCGCGTGCGACGTGGGCGTTGCTCGACCGTGCGGGCGAGGGGGTGGTGGCGGCGTTTGTGCCGCGTGCGGGGCCTGAGGGATCGAGGATCGATCCGCGTGTTCTTGCGAGCGAGGGTGTGAGGGCATCGGGGTCGCGCCCTGCGATCGTGATTCCTGCGGCCCCGGCTCAGGACGCGCCGGCGGTGTACATCGCGGAGGTGGACGAGACGGCCCGCGCGTTGGCGACGCTTCGGGGCGTGCTGGGAACGGGCTCGAACCAGGTGGCGGAGTTTGTGGCGCTCGAGGAGCGGGTGGCGACTCCGGCGCCGGCATCGATCGAGTCGCTGTTGTGGTGGACGCGTCCGCCGAGCGGCTGGGTGGAGCGTCGGACGCTGCCGGTTGTTGTTGAGGGTGTGCGTGGGCGCTGAGGAAGATGCCCTGCTGCGTGTGTCGCGACGCTCGCCGATCGTGCGAATCTTCATGTGAATGTAAGTTTTGCTGCGTGACCGCATGACTCGGGCTGAATCTCAGCACGCAAGGAGATTCAACGATGAGCAGCACAAGGGCGTCTTGTCCGAAGGTTATCGCATGCACGATGAGATACTCGGGAGCGATCGGGGCGCGACGATTCGAGCGGGGCGCGCGATTGCCGGCGATGCTCCTCGCGTGTGCCGGGGCGGCGCACGCGCACGCGCAGACTGTGATTGACGGCGTGGCGTTCATCGATCGCACGTTCGCGGGGGACATCGCGGCGCCGGTGCCGTCCGGGGCGGTGAGCGTGATCGACTTTGATAACGACGGGTGGCCCGATCTGATCGTCGGGGGTCGCGGCGGCGAGCCGAACAGGTTGCTGCGGAATGTTCCCGATCCGCAGGATCCGAGTGTCCGGACGCTGATCGACGTGACGATCGGCTCGGGGCTTGACGATGATCGGGGTGTGCGTGGAACCGCGACCGGGATCGTGGTCGCGGATTACAACAACGACGGGTATCAGGACGTGTTTGTGACGGGGCGCGAGATCGTGACGAACATCTCTTCGCTGCTGTACCGGAACAACGGGAACGGCACGTTCACGAACGTGTCCGTCGAGGCGGGGGTTCTGACGAGCGGCGAGAACACGTGGGCGGCGGGGTGGTCGGACTTTGATCTGGACGGCGACCTGGATCTGCTGATCGGTTCCAACGGCGGGCCTCGGGCTTTGCGTCTACTGCGGAACAGAGGCGACGGAACGTTCGAGGACGCAACGTCGATGCTGCCCCCTGTGAGCGGCGTGAACACGATCTACTCGCTCGTGTGGACGGACATTGACGACGATGGGGACCCGGATTGTCTGGTGCTGTCCGCGGGCTTCGGCGCGTTGCTGATCGAGAACGTGCTGAACGCGGACGGCTCGAGATCGCTGATCAACGCTTCTGCGGCACGCGGGTTCACGAAACTCGGCCCCGCGCCGATGGGCATCAACATCGGCGACATCGACAACGACGGAGACCGGGACATCGCGATCACGACCGGGGCTGTGGGCACGTACTACCGGAACGACGGGGGCGTGCTCACGCTGATCACCCCGTTTGAGACTTTCTGGGGTTGGGGGACGACGTATCTCGATGTCGATAATGACGGCGACCTGGACCACTACCAGTGCGGGTCTCTCGGGCAGGGTCCGAATCACGACGCGCTGATCCGCAACGACGGGGTGGGTCCGGACGGCTCGGTGGTGTGGACCGACATCTCGGAGGCGATGAACAGCACGTTCGCGACGAGCCAGCACGCTTCGCGCGTGGATCTGAACAATGACGGACGGATCGAGATCGTGAGCCAGAACCCGTCACACTACCTGGCGATCTACGAGAACATCTCGATGCCGGTCGAGGGGGCGGGGGGCGCGTCGATCACGATCAAGGCGCGGGGTGACGGCGTCTCCACCAATCGAGACGCCATCGGCGCGGTGGTGCGGGCGACGGCGACGATCCGTGGGGTGAGCGTGACGCAGACGCGTGAGATCACGAGCGGGAGCAGCACGACCTCAACGGAGGACATGCGTGCGCACTTCGGGCTGGGCGACGCGACGAGCGTTGATGCGATCACGATCACGTGGCCCCGTTTCGGGCATGTGCATGCTCGGACCGACACCTACACGGGTCCGTTTGCGCCCGAGCAGATTCTGGAGTTCGTGCCGCGCTGCGCGGCGGATGTCAACAAGGACGACTCGGTGGACATTCTGGACTTTCTGGATTATCTCGACGCGTTCGGCGGGTGCGTGGGTTCGCCAGGCCCGTGCGGTGGATCGGGTGGTGTTGAGGCCGACTTCGACGGGATCGGCACGGTGGATATCGTGGACCTGCTGAAGTTCCTTGACGGCTTCAGCACCGGGTGCTGAGGGGCGGATCGCTCTCCGTGGTCGTGCTGTACGATCTCGGCCATGAGCGGCGGTTCAGATGAGTGCGCGTTGCTCCCCGTCGTCGTCGGCCCGACGGCGGGGGGCAAGTCCGCGCTGGCGGTCGAGTTGGCGGCGCGTCTGGCGCGGGCGGGGAGACCGGCGGAGATTCTGTCGGCGGATGCGTACCAGGTGTATCGCGGGATGGACATCGGCACGGCGAAGCCGAGCGAGGCGGAGCGGGGGGGCGTTGTCCATCATCTGATCGATATCGTGGAGCCGACGGAGCGGTTCACGCTGCACGACTGGCTCGGGCGGGCGGAGGAGGCGATCGGGGCGTGCGCGGCGCGGGGGGTTGTGCCGATCGTCGTGGGCGGGACGCACCTGTATGTGAAGGCGCTGCTGGAGGGGCTCTTCGAGGGGCCGGGGGCGGACGAGGGCGTGCGGGAGTCCCTGCGCGCGATGGGTGCTGGGGCGCTGCGGGCGGAACTGGAGCGTGTTGACCCTGTTGCGGCGGCGCGGATCCATCCGAACGACGAGCGAAGGACGATCCGCGCGCTCGAGGTGTATCGCCTGACGGGGAGGCCGATCAGCGAGCACCAGCGCCAGTGGGACGAGGGCGCTCAGGTGCGTGCGGGGGCGCGGCTGATCGGGCTTGAGTGGCCGACGGAGTCGATCAATCGACGGATCAACGCGCGGGTGCGCGAGATGATGGAGCGCGGGCTGCTTGACGAGGTGCGCGGGTTGCACGAGCGTGAGGGGGGATCACGCCTGGGGCCGACGGCGCGGGAGGCGCTCGGGTACAAGCAGATCGTGGAGCATCTGGAGGGGCGCGGGACGCTGGAGGAGGCGGTGGAGCGGATCAAGATCGAGACGAGGCGGTTTGCCAAGAACCAGCGGACGTGGCTGAGGCGTCTGCGGACGACGCCGGGGTCGGTGTGGATCGACGCGGCGGGGGGTGCGGAGACAGGATCGTGGGCGGATCGCGTGATGGACGCGATTGCGGATTGAGGCGCGGGTGTGGGGGTGCGATGAGGGTCTATCTGACAGATCGGCCCAGGGATTGCTTTGAGCTTCGGTGTGGTGAGTTTCGACCGGGATTCCAACACCGCTCTGGAGAGCGGTGCCACCAAAGGCATCCGTCAGACAGAACCTAGAGCCCGAGCCGGGCGCGCCAGCGGGTCATGGTTTCGTGGCGGGTGAGGTCGTAGCGGAGGGGCGTGACGGTGATGCAGCCGCCCATGAGTTCGGCGACGTCGGTGCCGGCGTCGGTGGCGTGGAAGTCGAGCCCGTGGCCTGCGGCCCAGTAGTAGACGTTGCCGGCGGGTGAGACACGTCGCTCGTAGGCATCGACGAGTCCGTGGGTGTTCATGGGGCAGACGCGGATGGGCGGGCAGGGGCCGTCGCGTTCGGGCGTGGGGATGTTGATGCTGATGATCTCGTGCGGATCGGGGAGGCCGCCCGCGAGGAGTCTTTCGATGGTTTCGCGTCCCCAGCGTGCGGCGACATCGAAGAGGAGGGGGCCGGGACGGATGAGCATGGAGACGGCGATGGAGGGGACGCCGAGGAACGCGCCCTCGATGGCGGCGGCGACGGTGCCGGAGTAGATGACGTTGATGCCGCAGTTTGCGCCGGCGTTCATGCCGCTGATGAGGAGGTCCGGGCGTGCGTCTTTGCCGTGTCGTTCGGGCCAGAGTGAGGAGATGGCGAGTTTGACGCAGTCGGCGGGGCGGCCGTCGACGGCGATGCCTCCCATGCGGTCGTTGACCTTGACGTCCTGGACCATGAGGGGCTCGTCGAAGGTGACGCCGTGTCCGGTGGCGGATTGGACGGTGAGGGGCGCGATGGGTGTGACGAGGGAGAACTCGTGATGGGGTGATGTGCGGCGCTCGCGGGGGAGGAGGAGCGGCCCGCCGTGCTCGTTGCGGGTGTCGATGAGGGCGTCGTGGAGGGCCACGATGCCGGGGGCGCGGATGCCGTCGTCGTTGGTGAGAAGGATGCGCATGGGGCAGGAGGATAGAGAGGAGGGGGAGAGAGAGAGAAATAGCAGATGGCAAAGAGCCAAATGGCAAACAGAGTCCTATACGGCAATGGTCTTGTGGCGCGGTTTGCCATTTGGCAATGCGCCAGTTGCGATGTGGCTCGGCGGGGGAGGCGTGGTTGTGGATCGTCCGTGGTGTGGTTGAAAATCAGCCGTTTGGTGGTTGATTTTCAACCGCATGCTGACCATCGGTCATGAAATCGGCGTGTGATTGGATCAACCACCGTACTGGGTGGGGATCCGGTTTCAAAGCGACAACGCCCGGACCTTGCGGCCCGGGCGTTTGTGTGTCGAGTGGAGGCGAAGAGACTCGAACTCTCGACCTCTTCCATGCCATGGAAGCGCTCTACCAACTGAGCTACGCCCCCGACAACGGGATCTATCCCGAGTTGTGACCAGGATCGGCAGGAGCCGGTCCGGGCGTGAGGGGAATGGTACGGACCGGAGGGGGCCGGTCAAGGATGGGGGTTGCGATCGGTGCGGGGCGGGTTCTCGGGCGTGGGGACTCAGAACGCGAACGCGGATGCACGCTCGTGCATCCGCGTCGTGGGTTGGGTGGGTGAGTGGGAGGAGAGGGTGTGGGTCAGTTGCAGCCCTGGCCGAAGAAGTCGAGGAAGTCGAGGAAGTCGAGGACATCGACGGCCTCGTCGGCGTTGACGTCGGGGTTGCCGAACTCGCCGCAGGGGAGGGGGGAGTCGAAGCAGAGTCCGAAGTCGCTGAAGAAGTCGAGGAGGTCGAGGACATCGGCGGAGCCGCTGGTGTTGTAGTCGGCGGGGCAGTAGGTGCATCCGACATCGATGACGCGGAAGTCGTCGATGGCTGCCTCGACGGTTGTGAAGGCGAGGGGGTAGTCGGCGGCGACGAAGCGGACGCGCATCTGCGAGGTGAACCCGATGCGTCCTGCGAGGCGGTGCTCGGCGTAGAACCAGCCGCCGTCGTCCTGGCCTGAGGCGTTGTTGATGACTTCGAGATTTGTCCAGGTCCAGCCGCCGTCGTTGGAGATGTCGATGGTGAGGGATTCGTTGGCGGCTTCGCTGCCGATTCCGTTGACGAACCAGCGCCAGTAGGAGACTCGGGGATCGACGGCTCCGGCGAGGTTGAAGACGGGGGACATGAGTGTGGTTTTGCCTCCTCCGACGGAGTACTGCTGCGGGTTCTCACCGGCGCGTCCGTCGGTGACCCAGCAGATCTGGCCGGTGTATCCGGAGCCGGGCTGGGCGACGGTGGGGTTCGGGACCATCTTGATCCAGCGTCCGGAGGTCGCGGTGTCGGGGCTGGAGGGATCACCGAAGTTCCAGCCGTTGAAGCCGTGGGTTGAGAAGAGATCTTCGTAGACCACGGTCGCGGTGGCGGCGACGAGCACGCGGAGTTTCCCGTTCTCGGGGCGCTTGGGATGGGTGAACGTGCGATCTGTCTGGCTCTGTGCGGAGAAGTAGTAGTCGATGTGTGAGGGGCATGGCGCGGGGGGGAGCGAGGCGGTGAAGGTGCCATCGCCGTTGTCGATCGCGGGGACGATGATCTCCGGCCCGTCGTTGATGGAGGCGTGGAGCGTGACGGTGGAGGGGACGACGTCGGTGCCGTCGCCGGTGATGAGGACGGTGACGGTGTTCGATGTGTTGTCCGGGCCGACGACTTCGGGCGCGGCGAGGGGCTCGATCACGAGCTTGCGGGGATCGAACTCGACGACGATGAGGCCGCCCTCGATGTCGCTGATCAGAATGGCGTCGTCGCCGAAGAAGGGGTATGTGCTCCATGCGCCGTTGAACTTGGCTCGGTTGTCTTCGGGGTGTGTGTCGAAGGAACCGACGAGTGTCGGGGAGGTCTGGCTGGAGGAGAGATCGAAGACCTGCAGCCCCGCGCGATAGTTGGCCTGGTAGAGCTTGCCGTTGTGGACGTACTGGTTGTGGTCGATGGCCGTTGTGCCGCCGGAGAAAGAACCGACGTAGATCGGGTTTGAGAGGTTCTCGACGTTGAAGACGTGTGTGGTCGTGGTCCAGACCTTGACGCCCTCGTCGAGCTCATCGTCCATGTAAAGGTACTTGCGATCTTCGCTGAGCCAGCCCTGGTGGCAGTAGGAGCGGAAGGGGTAGTCGGTGTTCCCTCCGATGCGGACCATGCTGGACTTGTTGGTGACATCGACGATGTCGAGCCCGTAGCCGGCGGAGAAGCAGAAGGCGATCTCCTTTCCGGCGTATGGCCCGGAGGTGTACGAGACGATGAGCGCTTCGTGGACGTAGCGGGTGGTCCATGCGCCGACGATCGCGGGGCGGGCGGGGTCCGCGGTTGAAACCGCGACGAGTCCGCCGTTGCCGACGTTGGCGCCTGCGAGATAGAGAAATCCGCTGGCGGGGTTGGACATGATGGTGTGGGTCGTCGAGTGCCCCATGGTGGAGTGGTTGCGTGCGAGCGTGACGACGCCGTTGTCGATGTTTGCGAGGTTCATCACCTGGATGCCCGAGCCGCCCTCGGAGACGCCATAGGCGTAGTGGCCGAGGACCTTGACATCGTGCCAGAGCGAAGAGGGTCCGCCGATGAACCCGACGTACTGGGCGTTCCTGGGGTCGGTCACTTCAACGAACCCGAAGCCCTTCTGAAGCCCGATGATGGCGTATCTGCGGCCGGAGGGCGAGGTGTATCCCCAGCAACTGTTGCCGGAGTTGCTGCCGCCGGGGAAGGCCGAGACCGGGAACCAGGCCTGCAAGTACATGTTGTCGCCGAGGAAGCGAGGCGGCGTCGAGCGGGATGGGTCGCCCGCGGTCCAGACCTGTCCTTCTCTGGGTGGGCGTCTGTCGGCGAGTTTGCGCCAGTCTTCATCGGCGAATGACGGGAGCGTGAGCGCGGCGACGGCGGCGCCCGCGAGCAGATATCGGGCGAGAGTCAGACGGGAGGGGTCGATCGAGGTCATTCGTGGCTCCAACTGGTGATGTGCGGCTCGGCGTTGTGTTGCTGGGCACCATGGTGGCTCGCGTCGCTCCCATGCGCATCGCGAGTGCGAACGGACGTGTGCGGCGTTGCGATCGTGCGTGCCGCGGACTGAGACCGAGAGCCGGGGTGTCTGCGCCGACAACCCACCAACCCGGTCGGGATGGCCCACACGATCGGCCCAGTGTAATGAGTTTCCCCGGTGGATGGAACTCAATCTTGGACCCTCGGCCAGTCCACAGGGGGCGGGGGTGTCGGCGGATCGTGTGGATCGGGAACGAAAGCCGCCCCCTCATGCGGAGGGGGCGGCTGGTCGGTCACTTGGGTGCGGGGTGGGTGCGATCAGCAGCCGGTGCCGAAGGCGTCGAGGAAATCGAGGAAGTCGAGGACATCGACGATGGTGTCGCCGTTGAAGTCGGCATCGCTGACGGTGCCGCAGGGAGCGGGCTGGCCGGAGCAATCGCCGAAGTCATCGAAGAAGTCGAGGAGGTCGAGGACGTCGAGTTCGGTGTCGCCGTTGTAGTCGGCGAGGCAATCGATCGGATTCTGGCAGGTGATGCGTGAGGCGTAGAAGTCGTCGATGCCTGCCTCGATGTTTGAGTCGGCGGAGAGGTCGCTGGCGATGAAGCGCATGCGCATGTTGGACGTGAGGGCGATCTTGGTGGCGGGATCGAAGGATTGGGTGATCCAGCCGCCGGAGGTGCCGGGTCCAGCCGGTCCGACGACTTCGACGGTTGTCCAGGTGGAGCCGCCGTTGTTGGAGATGCCGATGTTGAAGGTGTCTGCGTTGGCGTTTGCGCCCTCGCTGTTGTTGTACCAGCGTGCGTAGGAGATGGTGTAATCGCCGGGGGTGCTGAGGTCGAAGGTAGGCGTGAGGAGGGTGGTGAGGCCGCCGTCAACGTCGGAGGAGAGGCCGGTGATGTAGGCGTAGACGCCGGGGTCGGGGGTGTTGTCCTGGGTCGGGGCTCCGAGTCCGCCGGCGGGGATCGCTCTCTCCCAGACGCCCGCGGTGGCGGCATCGCCGAAGGCGCCGACTGTCCAGCCCTGGTCGGTTTCCATGTCGTCGGCGAAGGCATGGACGAATGTTCCGACGGGGGCGACGAATGGATCTGCCGCGCCAGTGGCTGGGAGGGTGGTCGTGCCGGAGACGGTGCCTTGTGCGGAGAAGTAGAACTGGGGCGAGGTCTCGCATGGTGTGCCGGGGAGGGTGGCCTGCCAGACGCCCGCGCCGAGGTCAGTCATCGGGGCGGAGGTGAATGAGCCGGCATCGAAGCGGTAGGAGATGGTGGGTGTGCCGACGATGGTGTCGTTGTCGGGGGTGATAGTGACGTTGATTGTGGTCTCGATGCCCGGGGCGACGAGCGTGGGCGGTGTGGCTTCGAGCGTGAGCGAGCTGGGGGGCGCGGGAGGATCGATCGCGCCGGTTGCGACGACGGCGTATCCCTGCTTGCCGGAGTTGACTGCGGTGGCGCGGACGCGGACGGTCCAGGTGCCGACGGCGGGCGCGTTGATGTGGACCTGCTCGACGTTGTTGCGGACGTCGGCGGTTCCTCCGGTGGTGGAGCTTCCGCCGCTGAAGACGTTGCCCCGGTAGAGGGTGCCGCCGGGCGTGACGACTTCGAGATCGAGGTTGTTGATGGCGGCGTTTCCAGCCCCTGTGGACGCGCTGGCGGGGGGGTCGGTCCAGACGAGTGAGACCTTGAGTTTCTGTGAGCTGGAGTTGACGGTGATCTGGAACTCATCGAACTCGCCGGTGACGAAGCCGTCGGCGTTGCGCACGTCCTGAACGATCATGCGCCTGGTCTCGCCGGAGAAGTGGAGTGCTTCATCGGCGAGCGCGCGTCCCCAGCCCTCGAGGTTGCTGGGATAGCCGCTGACGCCGGTCATATCGACGGCGGAGTTGATCATGGTGGCCTTGACGAGCGCGGCGGTGGGCGTGAAGGCGTCGGTGGCGTTGGGTGCGCCGGAGGGGTAGTAGCCGCTGGTGTAGTACTGGCGCATCAGGAGGGCGAGTCCGCCGAGCGCGGGGGAGGCCATCGAGGTGCCGGTGAAGGAGACGGTTGAGCAGGAGGTGCCGGAGGAGGCGGAGGTCGAGTTGCAGCCGGGTGCGTAGACCTCTGGCTTGCGGCGTCCGTCGGCGGTGGGTCCGGTGCCGCCCGAGCAGTGGTTGCCCTGGTTGGGCGTGTCCTGCGATGCGCCGACGGCGACGAGGTTCTTGGCGTTCTCGGGATTCTTGAGGGAGCTGGTGTTGGTGACGGCGAAGAGGACGAGCGAGTCTTCGTAGTCATAGGAGAAGCGATCGACGCCTCTGGCGAGGGAGTTGTAGCTGGTGGTGCCGTCGTCGCCCCATGAGTTTGTGTGCGAGCGTGCGCCCTGGTTGTGGTGCGTTTCGAGGCGGCTGTACATCGCCGCGTCGGTGAAGGAGGGAGTGGCGTGGTAGGCGATTTTGGAGAGGTAGGCCACACCCCGGGTGTTTCCGGTGACGCCGGCATCGCCCGCTGCGGTGCCGGAGACGTGGGTGCCGTGTGAGCTGGCGCCGAAGGAGGTGTTGTACGCGATGATCTTGCGGTGGGTGGGGCCGATGGGGTTGGAGTCGGAGAAGGAGCAGTGGTTGCGATCCAGCGCGCTGTCCATGACACCGACGATCTGGTTCTCACCCCGGAGGCCGTTGGCCCAGAGCGTGGTCGAGCCGGAGACGTTGGTCTGGATGATCCAGGTCGTGGTGGCGTTGCGGTAGGTGATCTCCGGCGCCTCTTCGATCATCTGGACGGTGGGGATCTGAGCGAGCTGCGCGATCGAGCCCGAGGGCATGGTGACCATGATGTCGCGCTGCGTGCCGGTGCGCTCGACACCCGTGACGATCGCGCCGGGGATGGCGCCGATCTGGGCGAGCGCGCCTGCTTCGGTCTCGCCGTCGAAGAGCGTGACGATGAGGCGTGAGATGCCCGCGGCACGGAGCGACTGGCGCTCGGGCGTGCTGAACGGTCTGACGCCGAGTTCGGGGCTGAGTTTCCACGCGTTCTCGAAGGGCGTGGCGTAGCGGACGAAGCCGAGTCCGTTGAGCGCGGCGAGATCGACGCGGTCGAGGCGGACGATGTAGGCGTAGTTGGGCAGGTAGTCGCCGATCGAGAGGCCCGCGCTCTGGATCGCGGCACGTCTCGCGGGGGAGATGGGGCCGTCGAGCTGGATGAGGATGCGGGCGTCTTTGACGAGCGCGGTGCCGAGTGAGGTGATTGTGCGAGGAACGGATGTGTCGATGAGGCCGAGGGCGAAGGAGATCGAGTGCTGGGGGGGCTCAAGATGAGCCGCGGCGTGGGGCATGATCGTGACTGAGCGTGACTGTCCGTCGCCGGTGGTGATGTCGGCGGAGAACGCGGGCAGTCCGACGGAGAGTCCGGCGGCTGCGGCGAGAACGAGTGCTCTTCGAATCTGCATGACGAAACGCTCCCTCTGTGTCCTTCGGCGACGGATCGAGCACGAGCGTTCGATCGGCGGCGAGTGTTGGTGGTGTCACAAAACAGGCCGCGGAACCGAATCGGCCGGGTTGATGGTTCACTGAAAGACGGTGTCTGAACTCTGGGGTATGTGGGTTGGGTTATTGGGGGACGGGAAAGCACCCCAGTCGGGGACCTTCACCAATCCGCATGCAAGGGTGAGCCGGTTTCCAGAAGGTACGAGAGAAGATCATGTCGAGGTCTTGAATCAAGTCAAAGTGGTTATAGGACTTGAAAGAGGTGAGAGAAGTCCGTTTCCCTCATGCGGGGGGCTTTTCTGGCGCGATGCGATCCGTTACGCTGTTCTCCTCGTCTATCCGACTGCCCGCCGTGGGATCTGGTCGGAGCCGTTTGCTCGTGGGAGACTTTGGCCGCGGCCTCTGGCTTCGGCGTGATGCCCTGCACCCTTTTGGGAGTGTGGGGCCGTTCCGGGAGCGGCATCCCGGTGGAGCGCAGGGATGATGAAGATTGGATCGTTGATGGTGGCGGTCGCTGGCGTGTCGGTTCTGTTTGCCGATGTCGCGAGGGCGCAGACGGATCTTCTCCCGGACATCACGGTCCGTGAGGATGACCTCTATGACAACGTGATCGTGACGAACATCGTTCCCGGTCGGCGTCACATCCGGCTCTCGACGGGGACGCCGAACATCGGCGCGGGCAAGCTGTATGTGTACGGCGGCGCTGACCTTGGCAACGGCAAGCAGCAGGTGATCCAGCGGATCTACCGCTCGAACGGCACGTTCTGGGATCGGAACGCGGGGCAGTTTGTCTATCACCCGACGCACAGCCACATCCACGTCGAGGCGTGGTGCCAGTATCGGATCCGCGAGATCCTGCCTGGGGACGGGGTGGGCGACATCATCGCCGAGGGTGAGAAGACCTCTTTCTGCATCCTCGACCTCGCGGTGTACAACTCGTCGCTGCCGGGCTTCCCGCCGGGGGGTCAATTCCTCTCCTGCTCCTCGACCACACAGGGGCTCTCGGTGGGATGGATGGATATCTATTCCAAGAACCTTGACGGCCAGTGGATCGACATCACCGACATTCCCAACGGGCAGTACTGGCTGGAGGCCGAGGCGGACCCTGAGGGTCACTTCCTTGAGTCGAACGAGAACAACAACGCCTCTCGGATCAAGATCACGATCGGTTCGGGTGGCACGACGATTCTGCCGGACGCGTACGAGAGCAACAACTCGCGTGCGGAGACGCTGGCTCGCGCTGAGGGACAGCTCAACAGCCCGAACCTCGGCCCCTGCAACCCCGAGAAGGTGATCTCGAATCTGACGATCCACACCTCGACGGACCAGGACTATTTCCGCTTCTACATGCCCGCGACGGGCACGGCGTCCGACTTCGTGCGGATCGAGTTCTCGCACGGCGCGGGCGACCTTGACATGCGTCTGCAGAACTCGGGCGGGTCGATCCTCGCGAGTTCCGAGGGGACATCGAACTTCGAGCAGATCTCGCTGAGCGGGCGTGCCGCGGGGTATTACTACGTGCAGGTGTACGGCTGGTCGGGCGCGACGAGCCCGAACTACACGCTGAAGATCAATCCCTCGGCGAACGGCGCACCGAGCGTGACGGTGGTGAATCCGCCCGCGGGCAACATCGACCTGATGCACGGGCTGGACGCGTACCCGGTGACGTGGACGAGCAGCGACCCGGAGAACAACACGCGCTGGGTCTCTATCTATGTCAATGACACGCCGTCGCTCAACGGGAATGAGTTGCTCATCCCGACATCACTGAACACACCCGCGGTCGAGGGGACCACGGTGCTCAATTCCGCGTATGTCGAGCCCGGAACGTACTGGGTGTACGCGTCGATCACCGACGGCGGCACGACCACCGGCGCGTGGTCGAGCGGCACGATCACGTTCAAGTCGCCGTGCCCGGCGGATGTGAACGGCGACGGCGAGCTCGACGTGCTCGACTTCCTTGATTACCTCGACGCGTTCGGTCAGTGCGAGGGGCAGCCGGTCGGTTGCACCGCGGGCGGCGTTGATCCGAACTTCAACGGCGACGACGTGCTCGACGTGCTCGATCTGTTGGACTTCTTCGACGCGTTCGGGAGCGGCTGCACGTTCTGAGATTCGACATTCCCCAGCTGGAGGTCGTGGGTCCGGGCTTGTCCCGGGCCCATGCTCTTTTTATGAGGGGCAGGTGTGCTGTGTGTGAATCGGGGAGATGGCGATGAGCGAGCGTTCGGAGCGGATGAGTCGGGTGCGTCCTTTGCCTGAGGCGATCTGGGGCGGGGGCGCGCTGCTGGCGATCGGCCTGACGGCGGCGGTGCTGGCCTCTCCGGGCACGACGCTGGAGGACTTCCATCAGCCGGGCTCGCAGCCCTTCTCGCTGGTTGAGTATCCGCTGGTGAGCAACGCCTGCCAGTTCTGCCACGGGGGATACGACGAGCACGCGGAGCCGCACGCGCACTGGAAGGCGAGCATGATGGGGCAGGCCGCGCGGGACCCGATCTTTCATGCCGCACTGGCGATCGCGAACCAGGACGCGGCGTTCGCGGGCGAGATGTGCCTGCGTTGCCACACGCCGGGTGGGTGGATCAGCGGTCGGAGCGAGCCGCCGGACGGGACGGGGCTGATTCCGGAGGACTTCGATGGGGTGAACTGCTCGATGTGCCATCGGATGGTGGACCCTGTGTATGTTCCGGGTGTGAGCCCGATGGAGGACTGGGGGATCCTGGCGTCGCTGGCGGATGTTCCTCAGGACACGCACTCGGCGCAGTTTGTGATCGATCCGTTCGATCGTCGGCGCGGGCCGTTCCAGCTTGAGGAGATGTTCTATCACCAGTGGCTGGAGTCGCCGTTCCACACGGAGTCGCGGATGTGTGCGACGTGCCACGATGTTTCGAATCCGCTGTTCGAGCGTGCGAGCAACGGGACGTACGTGCTCGGCCCTGTGGATGCTCGCCATCCGACGGGGCTGAAGAACGACATGTTCCCTGTGGAGCGGACGTACAGCGAGTGGTCCGAGTCGGACTTTGCGCGCGGCGCGATCGACATGGGGGGTCGATTCGGCGGGAACAAGCTGGAGGTGAGCAGTTGCCAGGACTGCCACATGCCGGACGTGTCGGGGTTCGGTGCGCGCGAGGCGCTCGGGGCACGGTATCGCGACGACGTGCCGGCGCACCAGTTCGCGGGCGCGAACTCGTGGGTGCTGCGCGCGGTGCTGGCGCAGTACGGCGAGGCGAGCGGGCTGACGGAGGAGAGCGTGGACGCATCCGAGGCGCGGACGCGGAGCATGATGGAGCGTGCGGCGGATCTTGAGGTTGTGCGCCCGCTCGGCGCGTTCGACGAGGGGACGCTCCTGGTGCGGGTTGTGAATCAGTCCGGGCACAAGCTGCCGACGGGGTATCCCGAGGGGCCGCGGATGTGGGTGAACGTGAGGTTCTTCGATGGGGCGGGTGCGTTGATCGACGAGCGCGGGGCGTACGACGCGAGCGAGGCGACGCTCGACGGAGCGACGACGAAGGTGTACGAGGGGAAACTCGGGCTGGACGCCGCGATGAGCGCGCTGACGGGCAAGCCGTCGGGTCCCGGGTTCCACTTTGCGCTGAACAACGTGTGGTATTCGGACAATCGCATCCCGCCTCGCGGGTTCACGAACGCAGGGTTCGCGAGCGTGCAGGCGGCTCCGGTGGGGTACGCGTACCAGGACGGTCAGTACTGGGACGGGACGGTGTTCGCGGTGCCGCCCGGCGCGGCACGTGCGGAGGCGCGTCTGTATCACCAGACGACGACGCGCGAGTACATCGAGTTCCTGCGTGATGAGAACATCACGAACGGCGCGGGGGCGGTGGCGTACGCGTTGTGGGAGTCGCTGGGGAAGAGCGCGCCGGTGCTGATGGCGATGTCGCAGATTGATCTTGGGTCGTGCGGCGCGGACATCGACGGCTCGGGCGAGGTGGACATCCTCGACTTTCTGGAGTTCTTCGATGCGTTCGGGTCGGCGCGTCCGCGCGCGGACGTCAACGCCGACGGGTTGATAGACGTGCTCGACCGCTTGGACTTCATGGACGCGTTCGGCAGGTGCGTCGGTTGATGGGCGGGCGGCGGATTCAGTTCCTGGCCTCGGTCGGCTTGGATGCGGGTTTCTGTTCGCCCTCGGACCACATGCCGAGTTCATTGAAGAGGAACGAGTAGATGTCGGTCTGCTCTTCGATGCGGGCGTTCAGGGGAGTGCCCTGGCCGTGGCCGGTGTTGGCGCTGGTGCGGAGGAGGATGGGGTTGGCGTTGGGGACCGAGGCGATGGCGCGCTGCATGCTCGCGGTCATCTTGCGCGACTGCATGGGATCGACGCGCGGATCGTTCGCGCCGGTGAGGAAGATGACGGAGGGGTAGCGGACGCCCTCTTTCACGTGGTGGTAGGGTGAGTAGGCGAAGAGAGCGCGGAACTGCTCGGCGTTCTTGACGGTGCCGAACTCGGGGATGTTGAACGCGCCGTTGGCGGAGAGTTCAACTCTCAGCATGTCGTAGATGCCGACGCTGGAGACGACGGCACGGCAGATGTCGGGGTTCTGCGTGATGGTTGCGCCCATGAGAAGGCCGCCGTTGGAGCCCCCCATGATCGCGAGGCGATCGGTGCGGGTGTAGGCGCGGGCGACGAGGTGGCGTGCGGCGGCGGCGAAGTCGTCGAAGCAGTTCTGTTTCTTCGTGAGCATGCCCTGGCGGTGCCATTCTTCGCCGTACTCGCCGCCCCCTCGGATGTTGGTGACGGCGAAGACACCTCCGGACTCGATCCAGAGGCGCCGGACCGCGTTGAAGGCGGGTTGGATGTTGACGCCGTAGCCGCCGTAGCCCCAGAGGATGGTGGGGTTGGTTCCGTCGAGCTTGACGGACTTCTTCTTGATGATGTTGACGGGGATCTTGGTGCCGTCCTTGCTGATGGCGAACTCGCGGATGACCTCGGTGTCGGAGAAGTCGACGGGTGAGACGGCGGCGAGGGCGGTCTTGCGGGTTGTGCCGCTGGCGGAGGAGAAGTGATAGCAGGCGGGCGCGTCGATGAAGGAGCGGTTGTCGAAGATGATGTCGTCGGTGCCGGGGATGGCCTTGATGTAGTTGACGGCGGAGACGGGGAGGACGGTGGGGCTCTTCTGGGGGTTGCCGCTGTGGTCGAACGCGCGGATCTCTGAGGGGCCGCCGAGCTGGTAGGTGAGATAGAGGCGGTGGTTGGTGACGACGACGGGAGAGGGGGGCCAGAAGTCGGGAACGATGACGTCTGCGCCCTGGGCGATGATGGTCTTGGCGTTCTTGAGGTCGAGCGTCGAGGCGTTCATGCGGAGGACGCGGACGCGCGGCGAGTCTTTGGTGGTGAGGAGGATGAGGTCGCCGGCGGAGTCGCCCTTGCCGAAGACGGCCTGCACGACCTCGTCGGCGTGGTCGAGGAACTTGGTCCACTTGCCGTCGGGCTGCTTCATGTAATAAGAGAACTCGCCGCCGTCGCCGTATTGCACGCTTGCGAGCACGCGCCCGGTGGGTGCGTCGAGTTGGAGCTGGATCTCGCTGATGCGGGCGAGGTCTTTGCCCATCTCATAGGTGTCGGCGGATTCGGGCGTGCCGATGGTGTGGCGGTAGACCTGCATGTAGAAGTCGAGGTCTTCGGCGGGTCGCTCGCCGGCGCGGGGGTAGCGGGTGTAGTAGAAGCCGGAGTTGTCGGGGAGCCAGGCCATGCTGCCGCCGGCGGTGCCGCCGTTGACGCGGGCGATGGGATCTTCGACGCGCTTGCCGGTGTCGGTGTTGAAGATGTGGAGGTCGCCGGATTCGGAGCCGCCGGAGGAGAGGGAGACGGCGACGAGCGCGCCGTCGGGGGAGGGGATGAACCAGTCGATGGCGGCGTGGCCGTGCTCGTCGATGGTGTTGGGATCGACGACGACGCGTGCGGTGTCGGGGTGGTCGACGGAGTCCATGACGACGAGGAGTGGCTGCTGGAAGGCGGGGTCGCGCTTGAGCGCGAAGATGCGGAGGCCGGTGCTCTCATTGCCGGCGACGGCCCAGCCGAGATAGGCGACGCTGACGGATTTCTCGATCTCGGTGATGCGCGCGCGGATGCGTTCGACGCCGGGGAGGGTGTCGAGGTAGCCCCGGGCGTAGGCGTTCTGGGCATCGGACCAGGACTTGACCTTGGCATCGTCCCAGTTCTCCAGCCACTGGTACTCGTCGATGACCTCGACGCCGTGATGGACGCTCTTGGCGGGGACGCGGTCGGCGGCTGGCGTTGGGCCGGAGCGCGGGCCCTTGGTTTGCGGGCCGGCGGAGGGCTGTGCGTGAGAACCAAGAGCCGCACTGCATGAGAGGACGAGTGCGGCGGTTGTGCGCAGCGCGTGCGAACGATTCATGCGGAGACTCCTAGGGGCGGCGCGTGCGGCGGGGCGGAGGGAATGGCGCACGCGTGCGGCTGGAGGCGCTCCACGCCTCCCGAGCCGGGCAGGGGGATTGTACTGGTTCTGTCACATGGGGCCTTCGGTGCGTGGCTGGGGTTGACACGCCCCCCCCCCGCGTCTGGTAGGATGTGGCATCTGCGGGTCTGGGAGGATCCATGACTGACTGCGAACAACAGCACATTCGGCACGTTGGGCGGCACGTTGGGCGCCACGATGGGTGCCAGGATGGAACGGGGATTTCGAGACCCGGGGCGGTCGGGCGCGCGTTCACGCTGATCAGTCTGTGGTCATTCGGGGCGCGATGTGGCGCTCTTTCTCGGGTTCTCTCGGAACTCTTGCCACCGCTCGGGAGTGCGAGTTCTCCCTTCGCGGTGCGTCGGTGATGAGCAATTTACAGGAGGTGTTGCGATGCTGAGTCTTGCCAGACATGCGTTCGGTCTCACGCTGCTTGTAGCTACGCCTGCTGCGGCGTTGGCGGTGCCGCCCGAGGAGTTGGAAGTGCTCCGCCATCAACTCATCGGCCCTGGGGACGTGAGCGTTCGAGCGGTCTATCGAACGACCCGGACGGATGCAGCGGGCGAGTTGCACGTCGGCTACAACGGCATGACCGGTGCGTGGTACCACGTCACCCAGGGACACGCCGGCGGGCGTGGCGATGACGGGCGCCGCTTCTGGGCATCGGTCGATGATGATGGAGGGCTGTCTGACATCCGGTACTCTGACGATGCGCCGGGTTCGGACTTCGGTGTCGAGCGCTACTTCCCGACACTGATCCTGTTGGACCTTGTTCTCGCACGACCTGAGCTCATCCAATCACTGGAGAAAGGCGAGGGTGGAAACCTCGTGCTCATCGCGCCGCTCCCCGGCGGATCACGGCACACGAGTGACCCGATCTTTGGTGCAATGCCTGTGCATGATCTCTGTGTCGAGGTGGATGCGCAGGGTCGAGTCGTCAGAACATCGCTCGATCCTGAGAAGCCGGGGCTGCCGACGTTCGAGTACGAGTACTCACCCGATTCACCGCCGGGGTTTCCGGTCTCTATGCGATCTGCTCTCTCGAAGTTTGAACTGGCTTCACTTGAGGTGACGCCCGCCGCGAGAGACTTTGATGCGGAGTCCGCGATCGACTTGCACGAGCAGTCAAAGTCGAGCGTGCGGAACAGACTGGACGAGATCGCGGCGAACAGGAGGAAGTAGGCCGCAACAAAGCACAGCACACGCTGACTGCTGTCGTGGGCCTCGACATGCACACCGAGAAGATCACAAGCACCTGACTACCAGATGAACCGCACGCGTCCGGCGTCGAAGATGGGGATCTTGCCGGCGTGGGTGGCAGGCCAGTAGACGAAGAAGGCCTTGCCGATGAGCAGGCGTCGGTTGACGACGCCCTCGTCGGGGTCGAGCATGGCGATCCATGGATCGGGCGCTTCCCAGAGTCGGCCGTCGTCGGACTGGGGGGAGTTATCGCCGCAGACGAAGTATTGATCGGCCTTGAGTGAGGGGAGGCGTCTGGGGTCGGTGGCGCGTGCGGGGCGGGGGCCGGGGGAGGGGGAGGCCTGGTAGTGGATGTCGCGGTCGAGGCCGACTCTGTGGAGGGTGAACGGTGAGCCGTGGAACTGCCATGAGATGCGCGGGCGTCGGTAGATGGTGGGATCAGCCGCGGGCTCGCGTGCGCCCGTGGCGAAAAACGCGCCGGGGTCTCTGCCTGTTGCGTGCTTGAAGCGCGTGGCGGGCGACCAGTCGTACTCGGCGCGGAGGACGCGCTCTCCGTCGGCCCAGAGTTCGAGCGTCTGGTCGGTGTGCCAGAGTTCGAGATTCGTGACCTTTCCTTTCGGAAAGGTGAGCGGGGTTGAGGCCTCGGCGAGCGTGGTCCACTCGTCGCTGAGCGTGCCGGAGTCCGAGACGGGGGCCATGCGGAGCGCGGTGCGATCGGGCCCGATCTCGGCCTGGAAGCAGTGGGCGCTGGAGATCACGGTGATCCAGCAGGAGAGCCCCGGGCCGTGCGGCTGGACGCCTGCGCGGACGCGGACATCGCCGACGGGGAAGCGGGGGGAGGGGTAGTGCTCGCTGGTGTGGCCGTAGGGGTAGTAATCGGTGACGGGGCGCGAGGCCTCGTTCCACGTCAGGTCGGCGCGGCCCGCGCCGTCGAAGGTGTAGCTGGCGCGTTGATCGATGTGCCACTCGCCGGCTGGATTCGCGCTGCCATCCTGCGATGCGTCGGCGCTCTGCGTGGAACCGACCCAGGGAGAGCGGAAGGGGCGACGGCCGGAGCGATCGGCGTCGAGCGGGGTGTGCGCGCTGTCGAAGACGGTCTGCCAGAGGGTGCGCTGGATGCGCTCGGGCTTGCGCTGGATCTTCCACTCAGGGCCGGACCATGCGTCGGGGCCTTCGAGGATCGCATCGGGGGGGAGCGTGCGTGTGTCGCGCGTGAAGATGTCGCCGTCGACGATGGCGATCTGCTCGTGGGGGAGGCCGATCAGCCGCTTGATGAAGTTCTCGCGGGGATCGACGGGGTTCTTGAAGACGACCACGTCGAAGCGCGAGGGCTCGAAGATTGCATAGAGATACTTGAGGACGAAGATGCGGTCGCCCGCGCGGGTCGGGGGTTTGTCGAAGAGCAGCCGCTCGCCGGTGATCGGATCGGGCACGACGATCTCGCCCTGGATCGACGCGGGGACCTTGCGGCTTCCGTCGCTGTAGTGCCACGGGCCGATCGCCCATGTCGTGCCGGTCTCGGGCGACCTTGCCAGCACGTGGGCTCCGACGAGCGTCGGCGCCATCGAGCCGGTCGGGATGATGAAGGGCTCGACCACGAAGCCCCGGATCACGAACGCGAGGATGAACGCGATCGCGAGCGAGGTGAAGGTGTCCTTCGCGCTGAAGTGCTCGCGCGGCGGCGAGGCGCCCGCTGGATCGGCCGACGCGGGCTCCGGGTGCGTGATGGGCGAATCATCGGGCATCGTGCGGCGTGTTCATCGGTCGGCCCGACGAGTCGGGGTTGCGGGAATTGTGCGATCGGGAGCCCAAGCGATCATGCGCCTCCATCGCCGGCGGGATTGCCTCCACCGGCCCCCCCACCTGGTCCCCCAGCCGGACCTCCACCCGGCCCCCCAGCCGGACCTCCACCGGGGCGACGCTTGCGGCGGCGGCGTTTCTTGCGTGGGCCACCCTCGCCGCCTCCGGCTTGCGGCTCGCGCATGGGGCCGTCTTGCGGCCCTCGTTCCTGCGGCGGACGCTCGGGCCTTGATGCTGGACGCTGTGGGTGGCCGTCTGGTCCAGACGCGGAACTCCCTCCAGCACCGGCACCATCTCCCCCACTGCCCCCACCACCACCCCCCCCACCACCACTGCCCCCACCGCTGCCACCTCGACGACGGCGACGGCGTTTGCGACGTCCCTCACCGGATCCGCCTTCGCGGGATTCGGGGGTGTCCGGGCCTCCTGCGGGGTGTGGGCGGCTGCGACGATCGGGTCCATCACCGGCGTCGGTGGGGATGTCGTCGAAATCAACTATGCTCGGATCGGCATCGCGCGGGGCGCGGGGGCGATCGTCGCGGCGTGCTTCATGTCGGCTCGGGCGCGGAGCATCCGGTGTGCGGGCTGGGCTGCGGTCCGGATCTCGATCTGGGCCGCGTTCTGCGGCGCGTTCCGTCGGGCGGTCGGGTCGTGCGGGACGCTCCTGCGATCGCGCGGGGGGGCGATCGGCCGGGCGCGCCTCTCTCGGTGCACGAGGGGGCGGCATCGGCGGTGGTGGCGGCGCGACCGCGCTCTCCGGGGGTGTGATCTCTTCGACGGGGACGGCGACGCGCTTGTCGGAGTTGTCGAGCAGGACGAGCACGAGCTGGGTCAGGATCTGCGCATCGATGACGATGCCGTCACCCTCGGGGGTGCCGACGCGGGACTTCTTCCGGGGGAGGCGCTTGGCGAGTTCCTCGTAGGTCTGGTCCTCGTAGCGGAGGCAGCACATGAGGCGTCCGCAGCGGCCGGAGATCTTGAGCGGGTCGAGCGTGGCCTTCTGGACCTTGGCCGACTTCATGCTGACGGGCTTCAAGACCTTGAGGAAGTTCTTGCAGCAGCAGTACTGCCCGCACTTCTCGTAGTCGGCGATGAGGCGGGCCTCGTCGCGGGCGCCGACCATCTTCAGTTCGATGCGGGTGTTGGGGTGGGCCTTCTGGAGGTCCTCGTGAAGGAGGTGCACGTCGAGGCGCTCTTCTGAGTAGTAGTAGAAGGTGAGGCGCTCGCCGCCGAGGATCGGCTCGGCATCGACGATGCGGGCCTGGGACCGGAACTTCTCGGCGCGTCGGCGGGCGTCCATCTTGAGTTCGTGCTTGGACTGCTCGATGCGGGCCTGGGCGTCGAGATCTTCTTTGGTGGCGATGCGGAGGACCTTGCCGTTGTTGAAGAAGGGGTAGTCGCGCCCGCCGGAGTTCTCGATGTACTTGAGCATGTCCTGGCGGGAGACGCTCTTGGAGCATCCGGAGTTGGGGCAGGTGCTGGTGAGCATCTCGCCGAGTTCGGTGCCGCGATGGGTGCGGACGACGAGCTTGGAGCCGCAGCCGGGCTTGGCCTCGCCGTCGTAGGGGAACTCTCCGACGAGTTTCATCGCGCCGAAGCGGACGACGATGGAGGTCGGGGCCTTGAGGCGTTCGTAGGTCTTGCGGTCTTCCTCAAGAAGGTGCTCCTTGAGGTCGGTCTCGAACTGGGGGAGGGGGAAGATGGACATGGAGTTGGTTTCGATCGGGCGGCAGAGCCCCCTGACCCCCTGCGTCTCGCGCTGGCGCGACGCCGGTTCGGGCGTGCGGGGGTGCGAGAGAGGAGCGGCGCTCTGCCGGGTTGTCGTCGGGCTGAGTCTGTGAGGTCTCGCGCAAGGCCCGACGCCTGCGCGAGTTTCAAACGCGGACGGTGGCCCGTGAGGGGCCGGAGCGGAGGCGGCATGGCCCGATCAGCGATGCCGCGGGGGAGCGGGGCGGAACATGGGCATGGTATCAGGGGAGGGGGCGTGTGGCTCAGCCGGGTGAGGAGGCGCGGGCTCTTGCGAAGAGTTCGCGCAGACTCTCAGACGCGAAGAGTTCGAGCCCCTTCGCTGTCAGGCGGTAGACCATGATGCGCTCGGTGCGATTGTCGAGCACGAGGAGGGCGTCCTCCGAGCCGGAATCGGCGGTGAGCGCGACCATGTCGCCCTGGATGGTGGTGACCATCTCGGCGGAGGCGGGAGAGCCAGCAAGCCCGATGAGGCGCAGGCCGCAGCAGAAGGCCAGCGCGATCGCCGTGAGCACCAAGAGTGTCGAGGCGCGTTCCGTGGATCGGGAGGGGTGGGCATCAGAGGCGGGCGGGATGGTGTTCATGGCGTCGGTCCTTCGGGCGTGGCGTGGTGCGTGTTCACCGTCCGGGGAGGAGGGCCGAGTCGCGTGAGAAACTGCGGTAGCCGAGCCCTTCGAGCGCGCTCTTGCCGTCGTTCCAGCGGAGCGCAACGGCTTCCTGGTTGACGCTGTCGATGACGTAGATCGCGCTGCCGCTGCCTGTGCGGGGCTTGCCGGCGAGCATGGTGTATGTGCCGCGGGCGCGCGAGGCGGGAGCGCCCGAGAGCGAGGGTTGTGCGGCAACCGGCTCGGGAATCACGAACAACGCGGCGAGGACGAGCCCGAGCGCGGCATTGAGCGCGACGAGGCGGAGGAGACGACGTGAGGAGGGAGACATGGGAACTCCAAGGAAGGCGCGGAGAGACGGAGAGACGAAGTCACGGAGGCACTCAGTCGGTGAAGTGTGACGACGACAGGGGCGCGTGCTCCGGTATTCACATTCTCTGGCTGTGTCACTGAGAGACTTCGCGACTGCGTGACTTCTGCTCAGTCCTGATGGCCGCGCTTGCTGGGGATGCAGTTGGCACCGACGGCCGCAGCGACGAGCAAGGCCAGGAGGAGATACGTGCGGATGGTCGGCGGATCGTCCTGCTTGGCGGGGGAGGGGGGTCGGACGGTGGTCAGGTCGATCCCCGTGTCGCGTCGCGGCTGGGCCTCGGCGAGGGGTGCGCTAAGGGCGATGGTGCATGCCGCGAGGAGGATGGTGAGCACTCGGCGTGTCTGTCGCATAGTGGTTGGATTGTACGTCCGAAGCCGGACTTGCGTTCCATGAAAGGGGGTGGGATGAGTCTCAAGCCCCGATCGGCTCCATGGCGGCGAGGGGTGCGGGGTCGGACCGTCCGGACACCCCGGCGGCGTGCAGGAAGGGGTGGGAGATGGCCTCGAAGTCTCGTGCCGCGAGATCGACCGTGCCCCACTTGGGGCTGCGCGGACGCATGCGCGAGGCGTACTCGTCGGCCCCGACGCAGCGGAGGATGTTCTCAGTCGCTCAGGTTCGCTATCAAGCCCGTCTGCGACGATGCATCACAGCACTTGCCAAGATCACTACACATGTTGCGGGGGCAGGAATGGGTCGCATGCCGGTCACTTCGATAATCAGATCGGCGTGGTCGCCACCGTCACCGTGCCAGTCCTCCCATCCCATGATGAACGTTCCCGGCACCGGCGTTGGAAATGTCCAGACATAGTCCTGTCCCGGCCCACCGCCGTAGCTGGGCTCCGTAGGGCCATTCAGATACGGTTCGGTCACACGGATAAATGAGAAGATCGACGTATTCATGTAGAAGCCAAAGGTCGTGTTCGCGACGAGACCACTCAGATCGATTGAGGGACCTGGCGCGTATCCAAGCATTGGCCGAGCCGGAAAGAGCTGAACGCGATTACTCGCAACACCGGGATCGAGATAAAGCCCGAATCCGTTGCGTTCTGCTGTGAAAGAACCAATGAACGAGTATCGTGGCTCATCTCCGGCCTTCCAGAGGTAATCGTTTGAAATGCGAATCGCCAGAAGATCGCTGCCCGAAAGCGCCGTGCCATAGCGAGCGTTGTAGGAGCTTCTGAACTCCTCAGAGATCGGGGACAAAGCCGCAGCAGATTGCGCAGCAACACATCCAACAACTATGAACCTAAGCATCATGTCTCTCCCTAATTGAAGTGGATCCTATGAACCCTGAGATTAGGGTCGGCACTGTGTCGTGTCAAGCCCCGATCGGCTCCATGGCGGCGAGGGGTGCGGGGTCGGACCGTCCGGACACCCCGGCGGCATGCAGGAAGGGGTGGGAGATGGCCTCGAAGTCTCGTGCCGAGAGATCGACCGTGCCCCACTTGGGGCTGCGCGGACGCATGCGCGAGGCGTACTCGTCGGCCCCGACGCAGCGGAGGGCGTAGAAGCGTCCCTTGTGGCTGAAGGTCTCGTGGAAGAGGGCATCGGGGGGGTGCTCGTCGCACCAGTAGACAAAGAGGAGGGATGCCCGGAAGCCGCTCCCGAAGAGGGTCGTCCAGGTGCGGAGCGAATCGACATCGTCGCGGGTGGCCCAGCACTCCAGCCGCGGGCGAGCGCGCGCGGAGCCGGCACGCGCGATGCGTCGCCCCTTCACCTCGATCAAGAGGTTCTCCGACGCGCCGTAGACAACGAAATCAAACGCCTTGAGCGCGGGGCCTTCGGCGATGCGGAGGGGCGTGATCTGCGGGAGGATCGCGCGGCGGGCCTCATCCACTGAGATGTACGGGATGCGATGCTCCCGTAGGTAGTATTCGAGCGCGACCTCGTAGTGGTGGCGACGCTGGGCCATGTGGCGGACATCTTACATGGAATGAAGAAGGCCCGGCACAGGGCCGGGCCTTCGTGGAGACATGGAAGAGCGGTGCGATCAGCGGCGGCGACGGCCGGCGACCAGGCCGCCGAGGCCGACGAGGGCCAGCGTCGCGGGGGACGGGATGGCCAGGCCGACGGAGCCGGAGGAGTTGGCGACGGAGACGAGCATGTTGAACTGCCCGTTGTTCTTGTTGAAGTAGCCGAACTCCCACGCGCCGGAGACGACGTTCTCGATCGCGGCGTAGAGCGTGCCGGTGTTCGGGTCGATCGCGAGGTCGTTGTTGTCGAAGTCGAAGCTGTTGACGCCGACGAGCGTCGCCGAGCCGCCGATCGACCAGTTCCACAGCTTGTCCGCACCGGGGTCGGTGAGGTAGAACGAGTCGGAGGAGGCGTCGTAGGCGAGGCCGCCCGCGGCGACGGCGGCGATCGCGATGCCGGTGTCATAGGTGTTAGTCACGTTGAAGGAGGTGTCGAACTCGACGACCTCAAGGTTGGAGCCGGTGCCGCCGACGTTGCGGATGCCGTAGATCTTGCCGTTGCCGACGGTGAGGTCGGAGACGGGGCGGCTGTTGATGGTGGCGATCTGCACCAGGTTGGGAACGCCGGAGAACGCGTTGTCCACGCGGTAGACGGCCTGCGAGGTGCCGCCGGAGGTGAAGTCATCGACACCGATGACCGAGCCGAACCCGGCGTTGGCGTGGGCGAAGCCGCCGCTGGACCAGAGGGTTTCGAGGCCGCGGATCGAGTCCGACAGGCTGTGCGTCGCGCTCAGGGAGCTGGAATTGCCCTGATATCCGACGTCGAACGCGGTGCCAAAGAAGTCGACCGCGCAGGCGGAACCCGCGAGTGCGGCGACGGACAGAACGCTGATGAACTTCTTCATGCTCGACCTCCAAGAACGGAGCCGTGTACCGGCCAAGAGAGAGACGCGCCGGACCCTCCAGAGCGCGCCGATACTGTGATATACCCCACGAAGTCCCAAAAGGCCACGTCTTTCGGTGGGTTATCCGTCAATCCTCTCGGACCCGCAACAATCGCATCGCACGGATTCCTAACACAATACGGACATTGATGCCCCGTGGCCAGTCTTCGTCACGTGGGACTGTACGAGCGAGGCGGAGCGGACGATGCACTCGCGCCGGGCTTTGGTGAGGTGAATCTGAACAGCGCGCAAGGGACCGACGGAGCGCGCACGCTTTCCTACACTCTCGACCCATATGGCTCCAACCTCACCCAAGATCACCATCAACGGCGTCGTCCGCGAGTTCAAGCCGGGTCAGATGATCCTTCAGGTCGCCAACGAGGGCGGCGTGGACATCCCCCAGTATTGCTACCACGACGGGCTGTCGATCGTCGCCTCGTGCCGCATCTGTCTCGCCGAGGTGTGGGCTCCGAATCCTCGCAACAACAACGCCCTTGAGCCGCTGATGGGCGGGAAGCTGATGCCGACCTGCCAGACGCCCTGCTCCGACGGGATGGTCGTCTACACCGATTCGCCCAAGTCCGTCGCCAACCAGAAGGCGGTGATGGAGTACCTGCTGATCAACCACCCCTTGGACTGCCCGGTCTGCGACCAGGCGGGGGAGTGCACGCTGCAGGATTTCTCGTATGAGTATGGGCGGGGCGTGTCGCGCTTCGAGGAGCAGAAGGTCAAGCAGCCCAAGAAGGACCTCGGCCCGCACGTCTATCTCTACTCGGATCGCTGCATCATGTGCACGCGCTGCGTGCGCTTCACGCGCGAGGTCTCGGGGACGTCGGAGCTGCTGGTCACGGGGCGAGGCAACAAGGAAGAGATCGATGTCTTCCCCGGCATCGCGCTCGACAACGAGCTGTCGGCGAACGTGGTGGATCTCTGCCCGGTCGGCGCGCTGCTGGACAAGGACTTCCTGTTCGCGCAGCGTGTGTGGTTCCTGAAGAGCACGCCGAGCATCGACGGGATCACCGCGAGCGGCGACAACATCTTCATTGAGCACAACGAGGGGAAGGTCTATCGGATCAAGCCCCGCACCAACCCCGCCGTCAACAAGTGGTGGATCACGGACGAGGTCCGCTACGGCTGGAAGCACGTGCAGTCCGACGCCCGGCTCCGCTCACCCATGCGGCGCATGCACGGCGTGCTGACCGAGAGCGACTACAGCCGCGCGTACGACGACGCGATCGCAGGCATGGAGGGCGCCGTCCGCTCCGGCAAGCGCCTCCTCGTCATGGTCAGCCCCATGCTCTCTTGCGAGGAGGCGTACCTGCTGGGCACGCTGGCGCGGTCGATCGATCCGCAGGCCGCACTGGCCGTCGGCCCGGTGCCGATGAAGGGTGAGGACAAGACATTCCCGGCGGGCGACGCAAACGGCTTCAGGGTGTACGCCGAGAAGGCGCCCAACGCGCGGGGTGTGCGGCGTGTGCTGGAAGCGATCGCTGGCGGGGGAAGCAGCGGCGGCGTGCTGACATACGAGGAAGCCCTGCGGGCGCTCGGCCACGGCAGCGGAGCTTCCGATGTCGGCGCGGTGCTGCTCACAGGCAACTATCCGAGCGCGTGGGGGACGGATGACCTCATCAACTCGCTGGGCGGCAAGTTCGTCACGCTCATCGACACGCTCGGTTCGTCGCTCGTCGAGGCGTCGAACGTGGTTCTCCCCGGCGCGACGTGGATGGAGAAGTCCGGGTGCTTCGAGAACGCACGCCACATGCTCCAGCACTTCGACCAGGCGATCCCCGTGATCGAGATTGCCAAGAGCGAGGGGCAGATCGCGCTGGACCTGGCGGCTCATCTCCGGCACGATGGCAAGGGCGTATCGGGTCGGGGCGCGGCGCACGCGTCGGCGCGGCTGTTCAACGCCGCGGAGACTCGGCGCGCGATGGCCGACGCACACGGTGCGCTCTCGGTGTTCCTCACGGATGTCGCAGTGCCGGCGACGGGCTCGCTGGCGGAGGCGGACATGCAGGTGGTGGAGCTGTAAGGCGGGTTGAACGCGAAGCTCGCGAAGGCGCGAAGAGAAGAGAACGCAGAGGCCGCCGAGGATTCGCGGAGGACGCGGAGAAAAGGCGGCCGCACGGGATTGCGGCGGATAGTCGGCTCGCATCCTGTATGATGTCTTTGTGTCCCGCCCCGCGCACACACCCACGCTCCCATGCTCGCGATGCGGCTATGACCTCGTCGGCATCGATCAACACTTGCCCTGCCCCGAATGCTCGATCCCGAACGCAGGCATCCGCGCACAGCGCGTGCTTGCCGTCGCAGAACCCCGAAGACTCCGCGCGCTCGCGGTATCCATTCAGTCTCTCGGCTGGAGCTATATTGCCGTGGCGGTCCTCGGCTTCTGCTTGCTCCAGATCAACACGGCGATACTGGGAGTCACAGGACCGTGGCAGAACATGAAGTTCGGACTGGCATATGTCGGCACAGCGCTCGCATTGACCGCCTCGTTCCTGGCCTTTGTCGTGTCCGCTTTCCTCTTCGCCAGACGATTGCACCATCCCATCGACGGAAGGCCGCGGCTGGCATGGTGCATCATCATCGCCGTCGCGTTCGCGGCCATCGGCGTTCCTGTCCAGTTCTTGCTCGGCGGCTGGCGAGGAGGCGGACTATGGCCACAACTCAATGTCTACTCGTGGTCCATCTATGCCGGTCATGTGCTTCTCATTCTCTCGCTCCACACGGTCTTGTTGCTCGTCGCAACGGGCATCGCATCATGTGCGCGAGACGTACTGCGAGAACGATTGACGTGCGCGATCGCGTGTCTCTTCGCTTTCAAGTGCCTCGGCGTGGTGCTTTCTCTCGCTGCCGATGCTGTTGACACGACCTTCCATAACGGCACTGGCGGATCACTTGCGACGTGGGCGTATTCGATGGAAGTGCCAGCCGCGTGGGTTGCCTGGGCATGGCCGTGGTTTGATCAGCTTTGCATGCTGTTGCTCGGACTCGCCGCCCTGCTGCTCGCACGAACGCTCGCAGGGCGGTTCAGAAATGCCCTCGCAATCGCGGACACAACGCAGATGCCACACGTTCATCCTGAGACGTAGAACACACGAATGTCACGCCCCGCACACACACCCATGCTCCCCTGCTCGCGCTGCGGCTACGACCTCGCGGGTTTAGACACAGGCACACGCTGCCCCGAGTGCGATCTCGATGCCGCGAAAGCGCGCCAGCTGATGCCGCTGGCCGCGCTCTCGCCCCGCGCCCTCAAGCTCGTCGCATGGTGCGTGGCCTTGATCGGAGCCGCGTGGGTGTTCACGGGTCTCTGGTACATCAACTTCGCCGTCGAGGGTCACACGACTCGCCTCTCGTGGTGGACTGTGAACACGTTCGATTTCATTCGAACGTGGCTTCCGGGACTCGTCGCCGCGCTCGCGGCATCTGTCGCATGGCAGATCCGAAACGTGCCTTTCGTCTCTGGACACGTCATCACTCGCATCCTCTGGTGCGCGCTCGCCCTGTACGCCGCGAGCGTCATGATCGAGTGGTACATCAACGGGAGGCCGTGGCCCCGTCTCTTCGGCGCATACCGCCACAACGGCCTCTACATCCATCTCGCGCTGATCGCTCTTCCGCCTCTCTGCACGCTGGCGATCGCTCTCTATCTCCGCGCGATTGCCCTGGAAGGCCGACACCGCCGATGGGGCTGGCTCTCAATGATCGGGGCCGTACTCCTTGTATGCGGCGGGCTACGAGTTTGCGTTGGATACATCATCGAACTGAAGTATGCGCGAGCCGCTCTCTACACCCCGGCCATGCTCGATTGGGCAGACATGCTCCTCTCGTGGGCATCCGCCCCGGCGATGCTTCTGCTTGGCATTCCGGTTCTCGTATTCGCCAATCACATCTTCCGACGCATCCTGCCGGTCTCCACGCGGCTCCACCGAACGACCCCGCCCGCGCCGTAACTCTCCTCCTGACACCTGTCTGTCAGTCCCCCTCCTTGCGCGCCCAAACACCCCCACTCCTGAGTCGGGGCGTGTGCGCTTTCCGCACATTTTTCTGAGTCGTGATCGCAGGCACTTGCGCGAATCGCTCGCGGCGGGTCGGGGCGTGTGCGCGCCCGGTGCGCGACGCGGGCCGGGGTGGGTGAGGGCGAGCGGGCTCGTGAGCGGGGCCTGTGAGACTCGGGGCCTCCGCCCGCTCCCCTCTTTCGAGCCATCCACTCGTGTGTGACACACGACCAGATCGGAGCACCCCATGCCAGCATCGATCCAGAAGCGCACGAGAGCACGCGGCGTCGAGCCGCCGACCGGTTCGCCTTCGCGCGATGAGCACGCCTCGCATCACGGGCTTGATCCCGCGTTCATCGCGCATGTGATCGACGAGCACAGACGCACGACGGTGGTGCGGCTTGAGCGGCTCTGGGCCTATTACCGCAACGCGCTCGCGGCTCGCGCCGAGCCATCGCAGACCGTCGCGAACGCCGTCACGCGGGCCGGACGCTGGTACACACTCGCGCAGGAGGTCGGTCTGCCCCAGCGGATCGTCGGAACGCCGGGGCAGCTCAGCGACGATCGGGCCAGAGCCCGGCGCGAAGCAGTGATCGAGAACGACATCGCGTGGCGCATCCACCTGATGGTCGACTTCATGGCCGGGCGGCCCGTGACGATCGCGAGCACCGCGCCGGACGATGCGATGCGCACGCGTGTCGAGCGCGTGCTGAACGCGATCTGGGAGGCCTCCGGCGGCATCACGCTCATCCAGGACATGGCCCTCCTCGGCCACGTCTACGGCCATGTCGATCTCATGCTGCGGATCGACGAGGGCGCGATCCGCGAGGTCGGCAGCAGCGTGAGCAGGATCGACGAGAGTGTCTCCCTCGACCGCATCGCCCGCGCGATCCGCATCGAGCTCATCGAGCCCACGCGGGGCATCCCCATCACATCGCCCACGGACTATCGCGTGCTCGATGCGTATCTCATACATGTTGAGCATGAGGACAACGCCGTGGACTGCCGCGGGATGCTGTCGTCGTTGACTTCGCGTTCGCGTCCCGCCTCCCACGTGGCCTCACGCCGGCGCGTCACGACGCTGGAGACCATGACGCCCGGGCGGCGCATCGTCGAGCAGGACGGTCGCGTCGTGCTGGATGAGCGCTCGTTGCTTCTGCCCGATGTCGTGCCCGTGGTCCACGTGCAGAACACGTCGCAGCCGTTCCGTTACACCGGCGTGTCGGAGGTTGAGCCGCTGATCCCGCTGCAGGACGAGCTGAACACGCGCCTGTCGGATCGGGCGTGCCGCGTGACGATGCAGTCGTTCAACATGTACCTGGCCAAGGGGATCGAGGGGTTCGATCGCGTGCCGGTCGGTCCGGGGCAGGTCTGGTCCACCGACAACCCGGACGCGGAGGTCACGGCGTTCGGCGGCGACGCGTCGAGCCCGTCGGAGGATGCGCACATCGAGCAGATCCGCGAGGCGATGGACAAGACCTCCGCCGTGCCGCCACTGGCCGGGGGCGTGGTGCGGGCGCGGATCGGCAACTTGTCGAGCGCGAACGCGCTGCGCATCACGCTGATGTCGCTGCTGGCGAAGACCGCACGCAAGCGGCTCGCCTATGGGCGCGGCATCGCGGAGTTGAACACGCTGATCCTGCGTGCGCTCGACAGCGCGGGCGTGCTGCGCACGAGCGAGAGCGGCCGCGTGACAGAGGTCCGCTGGCAGGATCCGCTCGGGGAGATTGCGGGCGAGAGTGACCGAGAGACGGAGTCATGAAGTCACGAAGTCACGAAGTCACGAAGTCACGAAGTCACGAAGTCATGAAGTCACGAAGTCATGAAGTCATGAAGTCATGAAGTCACGAAGTCATGAAGTCATGAAGTCATGAAGTCACTGAGTTTCAGCACATAGCACCCTTGATTCTGGCTGTTCATCTGTTCATTCCGTCTGCCGTGTGGCCCTTTGCCATCTGGCCATTTGAAAGGACTCCCATGTCACCCGATCCGATTCCCGATCCCAACCCCATCGAGCCGCCCGCGCCGCGGCGTGCGCCTCATCTTGAAGAGATCAACTGGAAGAAGCGAGCCCTGGATGCCGAGGCCGCGCTCGAAGCGGCGAGGGCCGAGCTTGAGGCCGTGTCGGAGCGGTGCGCCACGCACGAGCGGAACATCGAGAGCATCGCCAAGGCCCAGGCGGAGTCCGAAGCGCAGGCGGCCCGGGAGCGCGGCATCGCCGATGCGCTCGCGCCGCACCACCCGATCGATGCCGCGCTGTGCGCCATCCTCGTCGAGCGCGAACTCGAACAAGAGCCACGCGAAGGAGAGCCGGCGCAGGGCGATCTCGGCGAACGGATCGCGGGCGCGGTCGAGCGGCTCACAACCGATCGCCCGTACCTCTTCCGCGCCAACGTTCGGTCGGCCTCTCACGCGGGCGCGACGATGGCCCGCCTCTCCGGCACGCCGACCCGAGACCCGATCGACGATGCGCTCGAAGAGGCACGCTCGAGCGGCAGCCGCTCGCAACTGCTCCGCTACCTGCGCCTGCGGCGCGGAGCGTGAAGAAGAGTGACGAAGGCGAGAAGTCACGAAGTCACGAAGGCACGAAGGCACGAAGGCACGAAGGCACGATGTTCTAATTCTCGCTGTGTAGTGCTCTTTCCTGTTTCCCATATGGCTCTTAGCCATCTGGCCATTTCTCAAAGGAGTCCCCATGCCATTTACCGGAAAGTCCACGTTCGCAGCCGGCGCGACGCTGCCGGAACTCGCGGAAGATGTCGCCGATATCGTTTCGATCGTCAGCCCGTTCGAGACGCCGCTGCTCGATCATCTCGGCGATGCCAAGCGATCGTCTGAGAGCACGATCCACGAGTGGATCGAGGACGCGCTCCTTCCCAACACGGACCAGATCAACCAGACGACGTTCACGCCGAGCGCAACCACGGCGACATCGATCACGGTGGACAACGGCGTTCGCTTCCAGCCGGGCGATCTCGTCCGCCCGGGCAACTCGACGGAGGTGATGCTGGTGACGGCGGTCGCGTCGAACACGCTCACGGTCGTGCGCGGCTACGGAGCCACCACGCCCCACGCGCTTGCGAACGACATGCTGCTCACGATTCTCGGCAACGCCGCGCTCGAAGGCGCGGACGCGAACGCCGCACGCTTCACGAGCCGCATCAGACGGCGCAACTACACGCAGATCTTCACCTCAACCGTCGAGGTCTCCGGCTCGATGCAGGCGGCCCGCGCCCACGGCGTGGCCGACGAGATGGACTTCCAGAAGCAGGAGCGGACGCGCGAGCTGCTGCGCGACCTTGAGAATTGCGTGATCAACGGCGTCGCGCCGGCAAGCGACCCGCAGGGCTCGACGACCGTGCGTCGGTCCATGAACGGTCTGCTCCGGATCATCCAGTCCAATCGCTTTGTGCCCGGTGTCGCCGGTTTCCCGGCGGGGGGCGGCGTCGGCGATGTGCTTAACGAGGAGGTGCTGAACGCCGCGCTCCGGCGCGTGTGGGAGCAATCCTCGGCACGGATCGACACCATCGTTGTCGGAGGGGCGCAGAAGAGGCGCATCAACGCCTTCGCGAGCGCGGCCCGCTCGTACCTGCCCGAGGAGACCCGCTTCCGCGACATGGTGAGCGTGTACGAGTCGGACTATGGCGTCTGCCGCGTGATCCTCTCGCGCTGGGTGCCCCAGGACTACGTGCTGATGCTGGATTCCTCGCGTGTGGAGGTTCTTCCGCTGAGCGGGCGTTCGTTCCACTTCAAGCCGCTCGCGGCGCGCGGAGATGCGCACGCCGGGCAGGTGATCGGCGAGTACACGCTGGAGTGCCGCAACGAGAACGCGCACGCCATCATCGCCGGACTCGCGGCCTGAGTCCCGGGGTGGCTCGGCTCTCCGAGCCGAGACGACACCGCTCAGGAGAGCGGTGCCACCAAGAGCCATCGCGGGGTGGGAGCCCCGTGCCACACGCCGCGGCCGGCAGACGGGCCGGTCGCGGCGCTTCACGCGAACCCGCGGATCGCCATCCGTGGGTTATCCAGCCAGCCGAGTCCAGAGACTCTCAGAGGAGCGCGCATGCTCACCACCGACGCCGACATCGCCCGCATCGAGACCCAAGCGTTCATCGAGGCGCAGCACGCCGGGCAGCGTCTCTCACGGGGCAGCGCGTCGATCAGCGGCTCGACGCTCACCGCGCTCGGGGTCGACGTTCCGTTCGATGCCGCGGGCATCGCGCCCGGGCACGTCTGCGTGGTTGACGGGCAGACCTACGAAGTCGTGGAGCGGACGGGCCCTTCGACGCTCGTGATCTCTCGCATCAGGCGCGGGGCACAGGACGCCCCGCAGCCGCCCTCGCCGGTGACGAACCGCCCGCTGCACATCGTCTCGTTCGTGCCACAGCGGGGGATCGCCCACGCCCAGGTGATGCGCTCGATCGGGATCGAGCCGGATCTGCCGCCCGACGCCCGCGCGGGGCTCCCGGGTGTCGAGAGCATCCTGAATCCCGGCTCGCTCGCGCGCCTGGAAGCGCTCGCTGCGCTGCGTCTGATCTGGCTGAGCGCGTCTCTGAACGCAGGGACAGATGCGGGCGTCTCGATGCGCGCCGATCGATACCGCGAGATGTACGAGCAGGAGCGCGTGGGCATCGGCGCGTTCCTTGATCTTGATGGTGATGGAATGCCCGATGCGATCCGGCGACCGGGCGTGATGCAGTTGGTACGCGGCTGAATGGGCAGTGGGCAATGGGAGTGAATCATGCTGTTGCTTTCACCACGGACAGTGAGTTTCGGCGACTCGACGTGGGCCAACGTCGCGCTCGTGACCATCGACCGCGAGGCCTCGCGTTCGGTGATCGCCTACACGGACACCGGGCCGCATCCGACCTTCGTCGATGCCCCGGAGCAGGTGACGCGGATCAAGATCGTTCAGGAACTCGCTTCTGAGGATCTCGGCGCACCCCGCCCCGGTGAGGTCGGCATGTTCGAGCTCTTCACCTCGCCCACATCGACCAATCGTCCGCGCACGCGCCTCGCGGCCGAAGCGTGCGTCGAGTCGGTCACGCACGAGGTCTCGCTGAAACGCGGCGCGGTCCGCACGATCACGCTCATCGCGCTCTCAACCGACGGCGCCACCGATCCCATCGCGACGGAGCCCTCCGACTGACTCCCTGCGCTTCGTCTCCATGCCTTTGTGCCTTTGTGCCTTCTTGGAGTACCCCCATGCCATCAACCTTCAAGTCGCTCGCGCTCTTTGCAGGCCCCCACCGCTTCGCGCTCGCCAGGCAGGGGCACCTGGTCGTCGCCGACTTTGCGCTCGGCGGCTTTGGGCCGAACTCATACCCGCTTGGCCTGGTCGAGTTGGAGGTCATCGTCACCGGGCGTCTCGTCGCGGCGAGCGAGTCGGCTCTCTGGACGCTCCGCGACGCGATGACTGCGCAACTCCTCGACCCGCCGACACCTGGCACGCTCGTGGATACCCACGGACGCACGTGGGAAGGGATGTCGTTCCACACGTACATCGAGGGTGACCGGACCGATCGCGGGCGGATGCGGTCGATCGCGTATGAGGCCCGCTTCAGACGCTTCAGCGTGCTCGCGTTCTCGCCGCCCGCTTCCTGATCTCGCGCCTTTGCGTGCTTGTGCCTGAGTGCCTTCTCCCTGTGTGCCTTCTGACTTCGCGACTCCTCCCATGGACCCCACCACGATCACATCACTCACGCCCTTCGGAGCCGCGGGGCTCATCGCGTTCCTGTGGCTGACCGAGCGGCGGGCATCGGCTGAGCGTGAGCGACAACTCACGCAGGCGCACGAGCGACTGGTAAGGCAGCGCTCCGAGCTCTCGCTGCTGGTCGGCGTTGTCCGGGAGAACACGCGTGCGCTCACCGCGCTCGAAGCCGCGCTGCGGATGCGATCCGCGGCGAGTTCGGCGCGATCGGTCGAGAACCGTCCGGAGCCGAAGCAGTCCAGGGAGGGACCGGCATCCGCCGCGTGAGAGCGCCGAGCCCGCGGGATCTCCTGTGATGACCTCGGGCAGATCGCTCCCCCGACCGATGACCGTGCCCGGACTCCGATAGACTTGACGCTCCATGACCGCCGCCCATCCATCCCTGTTCGATCTCTTACCCAGCCGGGCACGGTCAGGCGCGCGGTTCTGCGCTGCGCTGATCTCGGGGGCCGCGGCCATGGGCGTGCTCGGCTCTTGCCAGGTCGCCAACCCCATCCGCCCTGTGATCCGAGGCGATGTCGACCCCACGGGCCGGGCGTGGCCCTTCGCGCCGACCGAGCTGCGCGTCTACCCGCTGACGCGCCTCGACCGCGATGAGAGAGGCAGGCCCATCGTCGTTGTGTATCTGGAGACGGTGGACCGCTGGGGGGACTTCTCGAAGGCGATCGGGAACCTCGAACTCCGCCTGTACGCGGGCGATCGCGCCATCGGGTCGGCCGACGACACGCTCGAACTGACGTGGCCGAGCGTGCGCCTCTCGGATCTGGAAGAGAACGCCGCGTGGTACGACCCCGCATCGAAGATGTACCGCTTCACACTCGGCGGGCTCAATCGCTCGGGAACCGCGCTCGGCGCGGCGGAGGCCCTTCTCGCGCGTGGTAACCCCACGCCGCCGACCTCGCGCATCCGCATCATGGCCGTGCTGCGCACAGTCGGGCCGGATGGGCGAGATATCTTCCTGCAGGATTCCTACACCATCGAGCGGTGAGTATCAGGATCGCCGACGGCGCATCGCGATCACGCCCGCGACCCCGGCGAGCGCGAGCCCGCCCGGCGCGGGAACAAAGTCGTACGAGACCGTCACGATCCACTCCGTGCCCGTGATCGCGCCGATGTGTCCGGGCGTCGGCGGCGAGAGCAGGTTCGTGCCGCCGTCGAGCGACAGTGAGATCGAGACCGGGGCCGCGCCCGTGAAGCGATCGAACGCCGAGTCGCCCGGGAGGTAGAGCGTCGGCGGCGCCAGCACCGCGCCCGCGAGCGTCAACCCTGAGAACCACACGCTCTCCATCCCCAGATTGAATTCCTGGACCGTCGAAGTCCGGTCCACGATCGCGATGTCCGTCCCGTCGGAGAACTCAACAAGTGCGCCGAATGACTGGGTCATTGAGACGGGCACCGTGCCGCCGAATGGCGTCGCGGTGGTGAGCTGCGTCCGCGAGAAGCCCATGATGGAGATCGTGACGCTGTTCAGCGGCTGCGAGGCCGAGGGGGGCGCGAAGGGATCGACGGCGATGTCCATCACACGAAGCCCCGACGACCACGGGATCGCGAACTCCTGGGTGATGATGCCGGCGTGGCAGGTCACGGACAGCGCGCCCGCAAGCGCGAGCGATGCGACGGTGCGTTTCATTCCGAGGGCTCCCGAGGTGCGTGCGCAGCGGCGATGCGGGCCGCTGATGGGGGAATATGCAAAGCGAACCGGAGTTCGGCCACCCGTTTTCGGCGAGCGAGCCAAGATTCAGAGATTCGCTCGATGGCGGGCCATCGGCCGCGCAGGGCCTGCGCGACGGAACGACCGCACATACCACTCATATATCTAACGACAAGAACAATGACGCCGCATGCGCTATATGCGTACAAAAGCCAGACTTTCATAGTGTGACGTGCTAACAGCACCGACACCTTCTGCGAACACTCTTTGCCTCAACACCGCACGGGCGAGATTGTTGGTTCGAAGACCAGCCGACCGCCGAAGGCTCACTTGGCTCGCACTTCTCGGATGTCGTGCAGCGTCTTGCTGAGCATCACGTCGAGAGGCCGCCCTCTCCCATCGAGTTCGACTGTCACCGCGTCGACAAAGATCCACTCGCCTCGCTGAGCACGGACATAGAGCCGCAGTCGTTCTCCGTGACGGCACCAACTGTCTGGCGCATTAATCAGGATGCTCTCGGCGTTTGTCGACTCGAAGCCGTCTCGGTCGTTGTACACCCTCACTTGGCCGAACGAGAAGCCATCCAGCGTGCGGAAGTGCAGATTAAACGAGTTCGCTTGCGGAGCCACCATTGGACTCAATGCACCAGCCGCGTTGCTATCCGACGCGCTCGCGCTGCTCGCGCGGTTGCCCACACAGGTCGCGATGATGCCGACCGGCATCATCAGCGCGACGGAAAGCAGCGTGTAGCGCAGCCCCGGCCTGAGCGGGCAACGACGGCGCTTCTTGGTGATGGGCTGAGGAGGCGTGGAAGCGCTCAGAGCCAGTGGGCGTTCGCCGGGCGCGGGCGCACGGCTCGACGTGCGGATGTGCACCGGCGACACCCATGTGACTGTCAAGGACGGACTCAGCGAGCCGACGATCCTCGTCGATGTGGCCGGGGGGTTCGGGTTCGTAAGGCCAGTCGCAGAATGAGCAACGGCGGCTAGCAGCATGGTCGCGATCAGCGTGGAGACGACGATGGATTCGATTGCGGTGGTGCGGCGGCGAGGCATGATGACCTCCTGCATCCGTCGAGCACGCGATCGAGGCGGAGAACGCACACAGACCCGATCACCGCGGCGGGCCATCACGGCGATGGCGCCTCTAATTACTCCATTGAGTCCCGCATCGTGCTCGACTTCGGAACTGCCCTAGGTTGGGCTACTTTATCATAACTGTTTTGCGAGCTTACGGCAAGAATTTTTTCGAGGGCCGCATCACCCGTTCAGATACCGAATATGTGGAAAATTTGCCCATGATGCGGCCTTGGGAGATGCCCCCCCGAACAGTGAGATGCCCTACATTCTCACAAAATGTGAAAAATGCGACAATAATGGTAATGCCAGTGAACAATTTGTTGTGAATGGCGTAGAATGGCACCCTGCGTGATGAGCGTTGCATCGGACGGTTCGCACGCTGGGCGTCGTCGTGCTAACTTCAGTGGGATGGGACTGGGGCAGAGCTGTTGCGGCAGCAAGACATGTCCGGAGAACGAATCAATGGCTGAGACGAGTACGGACGCGAGCGTTTCCGGCGAGATCGTGTCACCACAAGACTTCGCCCGGGGAATCGAGACCTTGATCGCCAATGGCTGGAGCGAGCGAGAGGTAATCTCGCGACTCGGCGTCAGCGATCGCTACTTCCAATATCTCAAGAACCCCGACTACGCCCTCTGGAAGAGTTACGGTCGCAGGGGCGGCGTCAGCGACGGCGTGTCGCGCATTCCGAGAAAGGTCGCGACCCAGTTGGAGTCGCTGCTCAGAGACGGCGCGCGATTTTTCACTCGCATAGAGACCACGCCGCAGGCGGTCGAGCGGATCATCCGCGACATGCGCCAGTCCAAGCCGGGCGACAAGATCTCCGTCGTGACCGCACTCCCGCTCCACGACGCCCACAATTCCGATGTGCGCACTGAGGTTCTCGAGGCCTCGAATCGGGGCGTGAAGTTCGAGTTTCTCTATCCCGAAGTGTCATGGATCCACCGCCTGTTCACTGAGGCGAACCAGGAGGATTGCGAGCACTCATCCAATATCATTGATGTGTTGAACTGCCTTGTGCCCGAGAACCCGAGAACATCGTACCTCGAACTGATGTCTTGCCTCCTGCTCGAAGCCAGGATTCGAGATATCCAGAAGCCCTCGGGCCTGGGCCTGAGCTTTGTAGAGACGCTTCGAGAGAATGTGCGAGTCGACGAGATCACATGGTTCTTCATGCAGCCGCACGAGAAACTCTCGATCGTGAAACGCCACGGGCAGACCATCGCGTGCGTTCGAGAGGCGCTTATCCTGAGCAGCCAGGAGAATCTCGCTGCAGTGACAAGCAACAAATACTCCTGGCGCGTCACCGACGTTCTTTCCGAATCGCGGGCGCTTGAGATGTGCTTCTCCCAGCCGCGCAAGACCTGTATCCCGTGGGACGACGCGATGGAGATCGCGTTCACGCAGTACTCCAGGTCTGCGAGGGCAAAGAAGCAGGCCCCCGGAACCCGGGTCCCCCGAAAGCCAGCGTCGTCGCGGGTGTAGTCTCCCGAGCGGCCTGCACCTTCTGCCCGCACGATCTGTACTCTAGTGACCATGCCCACCCACCCCTTCCCGCCGCCTCGCGCGAGCCGCGCTGTCCGTCACCTCACACGAATCCTATCGATCGGAGTCGTATCGCTGAGTGCGACCACTGCATGCGGCGTCACGACCGCCCAGCCGACGGGCACATCGCCGCTCCTTCCCAAGCCGGAGTCGGTCCGTGATGCGCGTCCCACGCGGCACGCGATCACGAACGCGACGGTGCATGTCTCGCCGACGCAGACGCTCGAGCGCGCGACCGTTATCGTGAAAGACGGGCTGATTGATCGCGTGGTCACGGGAGATGCGGACGCGGAGGCCCTGGCGGGAAGCCGCGTGTGGGACGGGAGCGGTCTGCACGTCTATGCGGGGTTCATCGAGCCGTTCCTTGAGGTCGAGGTGCCCGCGCCCGACCGGAGCGCGCCGGGTGTGCATCAGAACCCCAACGTCGTTCCCCAGCGGAGCGCGCTCGACGGTGTGGGCATGGACGCGGAGACACGCAAGACCCTGCGCGGGCTCGGCTTCACGAGCGCGGCGATCGCGCCCCTGCGTGGGAACCTGCGCGGCGCGGCGGCGCTGGTCTCCGTCGGCGATGTCCCCACCGAGGCGAGCGCGGATCGTCCGCCCGTCTACAGGAAAGCCATCTATCAGGCGGCGTCGATCAAGTCGGGTGAGGCGGGGTTCCGCGTCTACCCGTCGAGCCAGATGGGTGCGATCGCGCTCGTGAGGCAGACGCTTCTGGACGCGGACCACCGCGCGGATCAGCTGAAGCGCGGCGTCTCGACAGACCCCTGGTCGTGTCTCGACGCGCTCGCGGACAAGAGTGTGCCGCTGGCGTTCGATGTGGAGCACGAGCTGGAGTCGCTCCGCGCAGCGAAGATCGGGCAGGAGTTCGGCAGACCGACGATCCTGATCGGATCCGGCAATGAGTACAAGCGTCTGGATGCGATCGCGGCCAACGGCAACCCGACGATCATCCCGCTTCGCTTCCCGAGAACGCCGCAGGTGGACTCGATCTCAAAGGCGGATGAGATCGACCTGCGCGACCTGATGTCGTGGGAGCAGCATCCGACGAACCCGAGGCGATTGGACGAGAAGGGGCTGCTGGTCGCGCTGACGTCGAGCGAGCTGGAGTCGCGTCGCGACTTTGCCGGCAACCTGCGCAAGGCGATCAACCACGGACTGAAAGAGGATCGCGCCTTGGCGATGCTGACGACCAACCCCGCAAAGATGCTGGGCGCCGACGCGATGCTCGGAACGGTCGAGAAGGGGAAGGTCGCGAACCTGATCGTGGCCGACGGGCCGATCTTCGCGAAGAAGTCGAAGATCCGCGACGTGTGGGTGGACGGCGTGCGTTACGAGATCACGCCGGAGACGCCCAAAGGCATCGCGGGGACGTGGGATTACACGTTCGGGATGGGGGAGTCGTTCGACGGCGCGATCATCGTCGAGGTCGGCGACGACGGGAAGGTGAGCGTCAAGAACGAGGAGAAGGCGGACGCGGAAGGAAAGAAATCGGGTGGCGAGCGTGCCCGGAACGTCGCGTACCGGAACGGTGTGCTGTCGTATGTCGTGGACATCACGGAGGGCACCGAGACATCCTCCATCGTCGTGACGGCGACGCTGATCGGCGATGGGATCGTTGGAAGAGTGATGATCCCAGGCGTCGGCACGATGCCCTTTACCGGCTCCAGACGCGCCGGCAATGCCGAGACCGCGAAGACCCCCGCTCAGAAGATCGCGGGCACATGGATGGTGACCGAAGCGGATGGAAGGCCCGTGCTCCCCGATGCGCCCGACCTGCCGCGCGCGGAGATCACCGACAAGGGCGAGATGACGATCCACATCGGCGAGGCCAGGAGCGTCGCGACCGACGTGGTCATCGAAGAGGGGAAGATCTCGTTCGCCTACGAGAACGGGCCCTTCGGCGAGCCCGGCATCGTGAGGGACACTGCGACGATCTCGAACGACGAGATGGTCGGCCGGTCGATCATGCCGGATGGGACGGTCCACACATGGAAGGCCCGCAAGAAAGCGTCGGACGATGAGGAGAAGCCCGCGGAGACGCCCGACCTTCCGGGATATCCCTTCGGGCCGTTCGCGATCAGAGAGATGCCCGCGCAGGGGAACGTCGCGATCACCAACGCGACGGTCTGGACGAGCGCGGATGCCGGGATCATCGAGAACGGCGCGGTGCTCTTCTCGGGCGGGAAGATCGTGTACGTCGGGCCGAGCGCGTCGATGCCGCGCTTCGACGACTCGTACACCGTCATCGACGCGACGGGCAAGCACGTGACGCCCGGGCTGATCGACTGCCACTCGCACACCGGGCTCTTCCGCTGGGGCGTCAACGAGTTCGCGACCAACATCACCTCGGAGTGCGCCATCGGCGACACGACCGATCCCGACACGATCAACTGGTACCGCCAGCTGGCGGGCGGGCTTGTCGCTGCGAACCAGTTGCACGGCTCGGCGAATCCGATCGGCGGCCAGAGCCAGACCCTCAAGCTCCGCTGGGGCGTGAGGCACCCGGACGACATGCACGTCGAGGATGCCAAGCCCGGCATCAAGTTCGCGCTGGGCGAGAACGTCAAGCAGTCAAACTCGGGACAGGGGAGCACCAGATACCCGCAGACGCGCATGGGCGTCGAGGCGATCCTGCGGGATCGCTTCCAACAGGCCAAGGAGTACGGCGAGGCGTGGACGAAGTGGAACGCGAGCGGCGGGTCGGACAAGCCCGGCACCGCGCCGCGCCGCGACCTCCAACTCGAGGCCCTCTGGGAGATCCTGCGCGGCGATCGCCTCGTTCACTGCCACAGCTACCGGCAGGATGAGATCCTGATGCTCTGTCGCGTCGCGAAGGACTTCGGCTTTCGTATCGGCACCTTCCAGCATGTGCTGGAAGGGTACAAGGTCGCGGAGGCGATCAAGGAGGTCGCGATCGGCGCTTCGGCATTCAGCGACTGGTGGAACTTCAAGGTCGAGGTGCAGGACGCGATCCCCTACAACGGCGCGCTCATGCACTTTGCCGGCGTGAACGTCTCGTTCAACAGCGACGACGACCAGCTCGCGACGCACATGAACATCGAGGCGGCCAAGGCCGTTCGCTACGGGAACGTGCCCCCCGCCGAGGCCCTCAAGTTCATCACCATCAACCCGGCGAAGCAACTCATGATCGACGGGCGGACCGGCTCGCTCGAGGTCGGCAAGGACGCGGATGTCGTCATCTGGTCGCGCGATCCGCTGACCGCCACGGCCCGCGCCGAGGCGACGTATGTCGACGGACGCGAGATGTTCTCGCTCGCGAGGGATGCGGAGCTGCAGCGGCACGCCGCGGCAGAGCGCACGCGGCTCATCAAGAAGATCCTCGCGCTCGACGCCAAGCCGAAGAAGCCCGACGGCGAGAGCGCGGACGCGCAGGCGGCGGGCGGGCCTCCGGGCGGCGGCAGACGGCGCGGACCCCGCCCCGAGACGATGAACGAGTACACGGCGGGCATGTGGGGCGTCGGCTCCACCGCAGGCGATTGCGGCATGATGCAGATGGACGCGCTGATCCGGTATGAGGACGGCGTTGCGGGAGGTGCGCGATGAGAACCAACACGATCATCAAGAGAACACTGGCGATCGTGGCGGGCGGGGCGATCGCCGCCGCGGCGTGCGCGCAGGACCTGGGCATCAAGGCCCCGCCCCAGAACCGCCCCATCGCGATCACCAAGGCGACGATCCATCCGGTGAGCGGCCCGTCGATCCCGAACGGCCACGTGCTGTTCGAGAAGGGCAGGATCACGTCGGTCGGACCCGGCGACGGCGTGCTGCCGCTCGGCACGCTCGTGATCGAGGCGAAGGGCAAGCACGTCTATCCCGGCCTCTTCGGCGCGTACTCGCAGATGGGTCTGTCGGAGATCGGCTCGATCCGCGCCACGGAGGACCATCGCGAGACGGGCGGCACAACGCCGGAGGTCTACGCCGCGGTCGCTGTCAATCCCGACTCGACGCTGATCCCTGTCACCCGTGCGAACGGCATCCTGCTGCAGGGCGTCTTCCCGACGGGCGGGTTGATCCCCGGGCGTGTGAGCGTGATGCAGATGGAGGGGTGGACCTACGAGGACATGACCGTCGACGCGGATGTCGGGCTGGTCGTGGGCTTCCCGCAGACGCGTCAGGGGCAGAACATCTTCGGGCGCGCGGACGAGGCCGCGCAGCGTCGCCTGGACGAGGCGTTCGACGCGCTCGAGGACCTGTTCAAGCGCAGCCGCACGTACCGTGAGCTGCGCGCGAGGGACGGAGCCGCGCCGGTGGATGCACGGCTGGAGGGTGTGCTGGGCGTGCTGCCCGAGGCGGGTGAGAGCGGCGGCACGCAGAATCCCGTCTATCTGATGGTGAACGAGGTGGAGCAGATCGAGGCCGCGGTGCGTTGGGCGGTCGAGCGGAAGCTGCGGCCCGTCATCGTCGGCGGGCGCGACGCGCACCTTGTGACCGATCTTCTCAAGAAGCATGATGTGCCGGTGATCATCGTCGCGACGCATAAGTTCCCCAAGCGCACCGACTCTCCTTATAACGAGGCGTATACGCAGCCCGCGCTGCTGGAGAAGGCGGGCGTCCGCTGGGCGATCGCCAGCGGCGAGGAGACCCCGCACGAGCGCAACCTCCCCTACCACGTCGCGCAGGCGCTGGCCCACGGCGAGCCGATGGGGCTGACGCACGACGCGGCGGTTCGCAGCGTGACGCTCACGCCGGCGCAGATCCTCGGTGTGTCGGGGCGCGTCGGCTCGTTGGAGATCGGCAAGGACGCGACGCTGATCGTGACCGATGGCGACCCGCTGGAGGTCCGCACGCACACGGAGATGGCGTTCATCCAGGGCAAGACGCTCGACATGAACACCAAGCACACCGCGCTCTACAAGAAGTACCTGGAGAAGTACCGGCAGTTGGGGTTGATCCGGAGGTAGGGAAGCGACGGAGGCACTGGGGCACCACGAGCGTGAGCGAGTGGTGTCTCGTCCTGAATGCTCCAGAGACATCGCCAATAAGAAACGCCCATTGATGGGCGTTCGTGGGAGGCCCGCAGACCTTGCCCCGCGCGGATTTCCTTACCGTGATAAGACGGAAGGGCCGCTCTGGTACACTACTGCTATATTAGTTGATGCGCTGTGTCGCAGTCAAGCGGGAGGAACGCATGAACGGGTACAAGGACAGCTTATGGGTCCTCGGCATCGACTTGGGGGTTGCGTCGATCGGTTGGTCTGTTGTCGGTCTCGACTCGACCGGCGTGCCGAAGCAGGTCGTGAGGACGGGCTCCCATCTCTTTGAGCCAGGAACCGACGGGACCGACCTCGATCGGCTTCGGGGAGCGGATCAGCCACGCAACACCGCGAGGCGTACCGCTCGACAGCAACGCAGGCAGGCCTGGCGACGGTGGCGACGCAAGCGAGCACTGATACAGGCACTGGTCAGGCACGGCTTGCTCCCGCAGCCCGACACCGAACTCCGTACGGCCGATGATGTATGCCGCTTTCTCGGCAATCTCGACCGACAGATCATGCCGCGATGGGTCGGTACTCATGATGATCAACAGCGGTGGACATACCGCATCCGCGCTGCCGCAGCGATCCGTGAGATAGATCGGCTCGACTTCGGACGCGCCATCTACCAACTCGGCCAGCGTCGTGGATTCAAGTCGAACCGGCGTGCCGATGCCCGAGCGAAAGCAGATGAGAAGAGCAAGGTGAAGGCCGCCATCGGGGACCTCGCCATCAAGATCGCGGCTCACGATCCCCCCACGCTCGGCGCCTACCTCGCATCTCTGACGCCAGACGAGGTGAGGATCCGGCATCGCTGGACCGGTCGCGAGATGTACGAGCAGGAGTTTGATGCGATCTGGCAGAAACAGCAGTCGCATCTCGGACTTTCGGAGGATGCACGCAAGGAGATCCGCCGGGCGTTGTTCTGGCAAAGGCCCCTCAAGAGCCAGAAGCACACGATCGGCAGGTGCAGTCTGATTCCGACGGAGCGTCGCGCCCCGATCGCGTCTCGTGATTTCCAATCATTTCGCATCCTTCAGGCCGTAAACAACGTCGAAGTATCAGAGAACGATGCTCCCGCGCGGTCGCTCACGCAAGATGAGCGTCGCGCTCTCATCACGATTCTTGAGCGGGCCGGTGACACGAAGGCCACACAGGCGAAGAAGGCCCTCGCTCTCGGCAAGCGAAGCAGGTTCAATATCGAAGACGATGGCGAGAAAGAGATCATCGGCAACCGCACTGATGCCAAGCTCCGCGACGTGATCGGCGAGGGCTTCGATTCCTTGCCTGAAGAGACTCGGGACGCGCTTGTCCACGACCTTCGATCACTCCGTACGCCGGAAGCATGCCAGAGGCGCATGGCCCGGCACTACGGATTCTCGCAGGAGCAGGCCGCGGCACTGAGTGCGATCGAGCTCGAAGAGGGTTACGCATCTCTCTCCCTCAAGGCCATCGCCCGTCTGATGCCACACATGCGCGAGGGTGTCACGTATGCCGAAGCGCGAAAGCGAGAGTTCCCAGAGTCATTCAGGGCTGTTGAATCTGCGGACTCACTGCCTCCGGTCACCGACGCGTTCGAGGACCTGCGCAATCCTGGCGTCATCCGCGCGCTCACGGAACTCCGCAAGCTCGTGAACGCACTGGTACGAGAGCACGGCAAGCCGGCTCGAATCAGGATCGAGCTCGCGCGAGAGCTCAAGCACGGCGCCCATCGTCGCGAACAGATCCACAGGACGAACACCGCACGCGCCAAGCATCGCGATGGCATCGCCAAACAGATCGAGAAAGAGGCCCATATCAGCCGCCCATCGCGCGAAGACATCGAGAAGGTGCTTCTCGCGGACGAATGCGGCTGGCGCTGCCCATACACAGGCAGGCAGATCGAGTGGCGCACGCTCTTCGGCGCAAGTGCCCAGTTCCACATCGAGCACATCTGGCCGCGATCCCGCTCGCTCGACGACAGCTTCCTCAACAAGACGCTCTGCTACCACGAGGAGAACATCGCGAGAAAGCACAACCGCACACCGTTTGAGGCCTATGGCGCCGACGATGGACGTTACGGCGAGATCATCGAGCGCGTCAGTGCATTCAAGGGCGACCTCCGGACCCGCAGAGCGAAACTCGAACGCTTCCTCGCACAGGAGATTCCCGAGGGGTTCACCAATCGCCACCTCAGCGACACGCGATACATCGCCAAACTCGCAGCGGACTACCTCGCCCTGCTCTACGGCGGCCGAAGCGACCTTGAGGGCAATCTACGCATACAGGCTACGAGCGGCGGACTGACCGCGTGGCTCCGCACCGGCTGGGGTCTCTCCGGACTGCTCGGCGACACACCGGATAAGAATCGTGACGACCACAGGCATCATGCGATCGACGCGATCGTCATCGGGCTTACCGATGGGCGAGCCGTTCAACTGCTCCAGCGTGCCGCGGCGAGCGCGGACGCCCGCTTCGCCCGACGTGCGTTCGACGCGGTGGATGAGCCGCTGCCCGGACTCCGCGATCAGGTTGAGCGGCTGATCTCATCCGTGATCGTCTCGAATCAGATCTCGAAGCGTGCCCGAGGCGCGTTGCACGAAGCGACGATCTACAGCAAGCCCATTGGTGCGAAGCACCGAGTCCGGAAAGAACTCCAGAAACTCACTCCAAAGGATATCGAAGAGGGGCGGCTGGTCGACAAGAGAGCGCTCGCCGCGATCCGGGCAAAGCTCACTGAACTCGGACGACCGGATCCGACACCGCAGCAACTCTCGCAGATCTTCGCCGTTCCGGAGAACGCACCGATGGTCCGAGGGTACGACGGGCGCATGGTCCCCCTTCGGCGTGTCCGCGTCGAAGTCGATGCCAAGCCGGATCGGATCGGGAAGGGATCGCAGGAGCGGTACGTCAAACTCGGCAGCAACCACCACACGGAAGTGTGGGAGGTGACAGACGAGAAGGGGCGCACACGCTGGGAGCACACGCCTGTCACGCTCATGGAAGCCCACCGCCGCAAGGCGGCGAAACAGCCGATCGTCTGCCGCGACGGCGGGGAAGGGCGAAGGTTCCTCTTCTCGCTCGCGAAGGGCGAGCACATCGAGATGGATGATCCGAGAGGCCCGGCGACGCGTCGCGTCTTTCGTGTCCTCTCCATCAGTGAGGGGGACATCGAGGTCCTGCCAACCCATGATGCAAGACCATCACCGCAGCGGCAACGCGAGCGGATTCGTATCAGGGGTTCGGGCGATTCTATGCGCAAGCTCGCTGCTAGCAAAGTACTCGTGACCTATCTCGGCGAGATCCGCCGAGCCAATGACTGAGCGGCATATGGGTTCAGGCGCCGAACGCATCCTCGACTTCTCCAACGATGGGGCGTACCTCAGCGTGCGGTACGGCCAACTCATCGTCAAGCGCGAAGGGATGCCGGACCTCTCCACGCCGCTGGCTGAGATCGCCGCGTTGATTCTCGCCAACGCGCGCGTGACATGCACGCAATCCGTGCTCTCCGGGCTGATGGCCGAGGGCGCTGCGGTGCTTGTCTGCGACGATTCGATGCTCCCCAACGGCTTGATGCTCCCGCTCTCAGCCAACACGCTCCAGACCGAGCGGATGATCGCGCAGGCCTCCGTGACGGAGCCACGAAAGAAGCGGATCTGGCAGTCCATCGTGCGGGCCAAGATCATGGCCCAGGCATCGCTGCTCCAGATTCGGATCGGCGATGACGGCGGCCTGCTCGCAATCGCGGCAGGGGTGCGATCGGGCGATGCCGGGAACGCCGAAGCGCACGCCGCACAACGCTACTGGCCGCGCCTCTTCGGAGATTCGAACTTTCGGCGCCGGCGTGATGCACCGGACCAGAACCGTCTCTTGAACTACGGCTACGCCGTGGTCCGGGCCGCGGTCGGTCGCGCGATCTGCGCCAATGGGCTTCACCCCTCGCTCGGGGTCTGCCACCACGGGCGGTCAAACCCGTACTGCCTCGCCGATGATCTCATGGAACCGTGGCGCGTGATGATCGACGATGCCGTCGCCGAGATCGTCGGTCAGCACGGACCGGGCGTGGAACTCGATGCACACACAAAGCAGCAGATCATCGGTGTGCTCCACGAACGACTCACGCACGAGGGAGAATCCAGAACGGTGATGGACTGGATCGGACGCTCCGCGGCCTCTCTCGGTCGCGCGTTCTGTAGCGATGACGATGTGTCCAAGCTCCGTGTGTTCTTTCCTGACGGGCTGGTGCGATCGTGAGAAGGAGGCGGAATCGCAGCGCGAAGCATGCTGAACCGCGCTTCACGCCAGACGATGAGTATCCGCTGTTCTCGGGGTATCGTGCGATGTGGCTCTTTGCGATGTTCGACCTTCCCGTCGTCACAAAGGCAGAGAAGAAGCGGGCGGCGCGATTCCGGCGCGACCTGCTCCTGCGCGGGTTCACGATGCTCCAGTTCTCCGTGTATGCTCGCCATTGCTCGAGCGAGGAGTTCGCCGATGGGATCAAGGCAGAAGTGCGAAGTGTGCTGCCCGATCACGGACAGGTCCGGCTCGTCGCGATCACCGATCGCCAGTTCGGAAAGATGGAGGTCTACCGCGGCAAAAGTGCGGGTCCGGCAGAGGAACCACCTCCCCAACTCATGCTTTTCTAGCCGTGACCCTGTCGTAAGTCTTGCTTGCAGAAGACATTCCGATCAGGGTAGTGTACCAGAGCGGCCCTTCGCGGCAGACCACGGCGCCGTACAGGACGGGCTCGGCACGCTCCACAGTGTACCAGAGCGGCCCTTCGCGGCAGACCACGGCGCCGCATGACCACGCTCGCCGCTCGCCCTGAGTGTACCAGAGCGGCCCTTCGCGGCAGACCACGGCCATGGCGGTCATCGCCTGCACATCGATCATAGTGTACCAGAGCGGCCCTTCGCGGCAGACCACGGCATGTTCAGCACGTCGCCGATCACGCGGGGGAGTGTACCAGAGCGGCCCTTCGCGGCAGACCACGGCAAGGTCGGACACCGGCAACGCAAGCGCACGAGTGTACCAGAGCGGCCCTTCGCGGCAGACCACGGCACGAGACGCTCGCGGCGTTGCTGCAATCGCAGTGTACCAGAGCGGCCCTTCGCGGCAGACCACGGCACAGGCGGGCTGCGGCTCCACCCACCCCGGAGTGTACCAGAGCGGCCCTTCGCGGCAGACCACGGCAACTCGGGGATGATGTCGATGCCGCAATGGAGTGTACCAGAGCGGCCCTTCGCGGCAGACCACGGCATGTTCAGCACGTCGCCGATCACGCGGGGGAGTGTACCAGAGCGGCCCTTCGCGGCAGACCACGGCGACTGGACGTACCTGCTTGCAAACCGGCAGAGTGTACCAGAGCGGCCCTTCGCGGCAGACCACGGCCCCGAGACCATCGCGGGGCTGAGTGATGCCAGTGTACCAGAGCGGCCCTTCGCGGCAGACCACGGCGTCAGCACCAAAGCACCGCGAACCGCTACCAGTGTACCAGAGCGGCCCTTCGCGGCAGACCACGGCTGGCCACCTTCATCCGCCTTCTCGACTACGAGTGTACCAGAGCGGCCCTTCGCGGCAGACCACGGCGGTGGCATCTCAATCTCGATCCTCGGGTTTAGTGTACCAGAGCGGCCCTTCGCGGCAGACCACGGCACCGACAACGGCGTGCATTCTGCATACTGCAGTGTACCAGAGCGGCCCTTCGCGGCAGACCACGGCGCTCGTAATCACCTTCCGTCCGACGCTGGCAGTGTACCAGAGCGGCCCTTCGCGGCAGACCACGGCCCAAAGCCGCTCAGGTGGCGATTCAGGCGGAGTGTACCAGAGCGGCCCTTCGCGGCAGACCACGGCGCAAACTCTGCCCCGCCCGTCCGTACATACAGTGTACCAGAGCGGCCCTTCGCGGCAGACCACGGCCTCCACGCGGTTCGTGCCGGGCGCGTTTCCAGTGTACCAGAGCGGCCCTTCGCGGCAGACCACGGCGTCATCGCTGGGGCTCAACCTTGCGGAACTAGTGTACCAGAGCGGCCCTTCGCGGCAGACCACGGCGAGTTTGCCGTCGGTATCGACCTTGACGGAAGTGTACCAGAGCGGCCCTTCGCGGCAGACCACGGCGACGGGAACGCGAGTGCATCGTGTCGGGTCAGTGTACCAGAGCGGCCCTTCGCGGCAGACCACGGCGTGATCGCCTCGCTTGTTCGACATCCATACAGTGTACCAGAGCGGCCCTTCGCGGCAGACCACGGCATTGCCCCGATGCCGTATGACTCCGTGACGAGTGTACCAGAGCGGCCCTTCGCGGCAGACCACGGCAACAGAGCCGAAACCATCATCGCGAACATGAGTGTACCAGAGCGGCCCTTCGCGGCAGACCACGGCGGGCGTTCACGCGCTTCCGCGATGATCCGGAGTGTACCAGAGCGGCCCTTCGCGGCAGACCACGGCCTCTCGACCACACCTACGCCGTAGCCGAAAAGTGTACCAGAGCGGCCCTTCGCGGCAGACCACGGCTCGTCGCCGGACACGCCGCCGAGCGAGCGGAGTGTACCAGAGCGGCCCTTCGCGGCAGACCACGGCCACTTCTTCCACCCGCCCGAACATCTCCGCAGTGTACCAGAGCGGCCCTTCGCGGCAGACCACGGCAAAAGCACTTGGCCGCGCAGGCGCAAACTCAGTGTACCAGAGCGGCCCTTCGCGGCAGACCACGGCGTTCTGGACTCAACGGTCCTGCCAGGACGCAGTGTACCAGAGCGGCCCTTCGCGGCAGACCACGGCGGAAGTACACGATCGTGGGTGCTGGCGACAAGTGTACCAGAGCGGCCCTTCGCGGCAGACCACGGCAGCGGGTCGCACGGGTATCTCTTGGACATCAGTGTACCAGAGCGGCCCTTCGCGGCAGACCACGGCCAAATTATTACGAACCGATCAACGGTGCAAAGTGTACCAGAGCGGCCCTTCGCGGCAGACCACGGCTTTCTGGGCGAACAAAAGGATTTGCTTCGAAGTGTACCAGAGCGGCCCTTCGCGGCAGACCACGGCCGCCAGATGGGGCGGCCGTGCGGCTTGTCGAGTGTACCAGAGCGGCCCTTCGCGGCAGACCACGGCCGCTGCTATCGGTTGGTGGACCTGGCGAGAAGTGTACCAGAGCGGCCCTTCGCGGCAGACCACGGCATCGCGGCCTGACATGCGAAGACTACTCGCAGTGTACCAGAGCGGCCCTTCGCGGCAGACCACGGCGATCCCCGGATCGTCGTAGGTGCCTGTAGGAGTGTACCAGAGCGGCCCTTCGCGGCAGACCACGGCCACGATCATCGATCGCCGATTCGGGCCTCTAGTGTACCAGAGCGGCCCTTCGCGGCAGACCACGGCAGCGGCGTGGCGACAAGCCGGCACCGACGAAGTGTACCAGAGCGGCCCTTCGCGGCAGACCACGGCGAACGCGCGTAGCCACTCACGCGGCACGTCAGTGTACCAGAGCGGCCCTTCGCGGCAGACCACGGCGGTACACTCTTCGCGCTTGTTGTAGATCGTAGTGTACCAGAGCGGCCCTTCGCGGCAGACCACGGCGAACGCGCGTAGCCACTCACGCGGCACGTCAGTGTACCAGAGCGGCCCTTCGCGGCAGACCACGGCACCGTTGTTGCGGCATCGCCGCGAGGCCGCAGTGTACCAGAGCGGCCCTTCGCGGCAGACCACGGCTTTCGTGAAGCAGGGCATCGAATCAGACGCAGTGTACCAGAGCGGCCCTTCGCGGCAGACCACGGCTGGGGCATGAAGTCAACACGAGGATTCGGCAGTGTACCAGAGCGGCCCTTCGCGGCAGACCACGGCGCGGAGTAGCGTCAGATGTGATCGCTGCTGAGTGTACCAGAGCGGCCCTTCGCGGCAGACCACGGCCACTCGACGCGCCCGTTGACGACCGGGCCGAGTGTACCAGAGCGGCCCTTCGCGGCAGACCACGGCGTCCGACTTTCCGAATCATGTCCGAGCGGAAGTGTACCAGAGCGGCCCTTCGCGGCAGACCACGGCCCTTCGGGGGTGGTGCGCTGCTGGCGATCGAGTGTACCAGAGCGGCCCTTCGCGGCAGACCACGGCCTCCTCGATCCGCTGCCGCACCCCCTGCATAGTGTACCAGAGCGGCCCTTCGCGGCAGACCACGGCCGGCTCGCGCGTGATCACGGACACGACGAAAGTGTACCAGAGCGGCCCTTCGCGGCAGACCACGGCATCGCCTCCAGCGACGCGCACCGTGATCCCAGTGTACCAGAGCGGCCCTTCGCGGCAGACCACGGCGGCATGATCGTTGGCGCGCCGCTGATCTCTAGTGTACCAGAGCGGCCCTTCGCGGCAGACCACGGCGGCCCGAGCGAAGGGACGTAGTCCCAAGCGAGGGCCGCCGCAAAAATCAAAAACGCTGACCGAGTCCCCTGCCCAGTCAAGTTCCGCGTCGTCCCACCCGCTCCCTAAACGACGAACGGCCGCGGGGGTGCCGCGGCCGTGTCGTGCGATAGATTGTGAAGATCGGATCAGCCGCCGTTGCGTCCCTGCGGGGGGCTGGACCCATGTTCTTCGCATCGCGCCGCGCATCCGTGGGCGGGCGAGCGGAGTCGTGTGCGGCTCAGGCGGCGCGACGACGAGCGCCGGTGTTGATCGAGCGGTTGAAGGAGAAGGTCTTGGGCGCGGTCTTGCGGGCCGTGGTCTTGCGAGCGGTCGTCTTGCGGGCCGTGCTCTTCTTCGCGCTCTTGCGAGCGGTGCTCTTCTTGGCCTTGGTCGTCTTCTTGAAAGAGTTCTTCCAGGAAGACGTGCGGGCCGTCGTCTTGCGGGCCGGGCTCTTGCGAGCGGTCGTCTTACGGGCGGTGGTCTTGCGCGATTTCGTCCGCTTGGCGGGGCTCTTGCGAGCGGTCGTCTTGCGGGCGGTACGGCGGGTACGGGTCGGCATTGGCTTGCTCCTGATCCCGGTCGGGATCAAACGTGAGGGCCGACTGGTGCGCCGGCCTCGGACTGCTGCCTTCGGGACGGGCCGGGCCACTCGGCCGACCTTCGAACGCCCCACGGCGTCGCCGCGATAACCCGCGGCAGACCTCGCCCATCGTCACCACAGCACCCCCGAGTTGAGCAGTGCACCGGAAAAGACGGAAAAATCAGAGGATTGATGCGAAACCGGGCCAAAGTTGCGCCCTTCGAGGTCACACGCGCAACCATTCTCTTGTGCGCGCTCTGACCGGCGGGCCGGGTGTCGGGCGTTGTTGCCTCACCCCGATGCGATGGAAGGTCGATTCGAGAGAACCATGACGACGCCAGTCCAACCGGGTTCGGAGAGCGCAGCCCCGGGCGCGGGCACACGCCCATGGAGCCCGGACTCGTGGCGGAGCCGCGTCGAGGCGCAGCGGATCGAGTACCCGGACGCCAACGCGGTCGAGCGCGAGGTCGCGAAGCTGGGCTCGCTCCCGCCCCTGGTCACGTCGTGGGAGATCGAGAAACTCAAGCAGGAGATCGCCGACGCCCAGGAGGGGAGGCGGTTCGTGCTGCAAGGGGGCGACTGCGCCGAGACGCTGGACGACTGCACGCCCGGCGCGATCACCAACAAGCTCAAGATCCTGATGCAGATGTCGCTCGCGCTGGTCTGGGGCGGTCGGAAGCCCGTGGTCCGGATCGGGCGATTCGCGGGCCAGTACGCCAAGCCGCGCTCCAGCGCGATCGAGACGCGCGAGATCAACGGCGCTCGGGTGTCGCTCCCGAGCTACTTCGGGGATCTCGTGAACGGCGCGCCCTTCACACCCGAGGCGCGGACGCCCAACCCGCACCTGCTCGTCCGCGCGTACCAGCACGCGGCGTTGACGCTGAACTTCATCCGCGCGCTGGTCGAGGGCGGCTTCGCCGACATCCACCACCCGGAGTACTGGGATCTCTCGTTCATGCGCCACGCCTCGCTGCCCGCGGACCTTCGGGCCCAGTACGAGCAGATGACGCGCTCGCTCGCCGACGGGCTGCGCTTCATGGAGGTGCTGGGCGAGGCCCGTGTCGAAGAGCTGACACGCGTCGAGTTCTTCACGAGCCACGAGGGGCTGAGTCTCCTGTACGAGTCGGCCCAGACGCGGCGCGTGCCGCGCCGCGAGGGACATTACAACCTCTCCACCCACCTGCCGTGGATCGGCGAGCGCACGCGTCAGATCGACGGCGCGCACGTCGAGTACTTCCGCGGCATCCAGAACCCCGTGGGGATCAAGATCGGGCCCGCGACCTCGCCCGCCGATGTGCGCGACCTCGTCCGGGTGCTGAATCCGACGGGCGAGCGCGGCAAGATCGTGCTGATCACGCGCCTCGGCGCGGGCCGTGCCGCCGAGCGCATCCCCGCGCTCGTCGAGGGTGTCCGCGGTGCCGGTTCGCCCGTGCTCTGGATCTGCGACCCGATGCACGGCAACACCGTCTCGACGGCTTCGGGGCTCAAGACTCGCTCGTTCGACGCGATCCGTGCCGAACTCGAGACGACCTACGACGCGCTCCGTGGCGCGGGGACCCACATGGGCGGCATCCACGTCGAACTGACGGGCGAGGACGTGACGGAGTGTGTCGGCGGCGCAACCGACATCACCGAGGACAACCTGCACACCAACTACGCCACGCTCTGCGACCCCCGTCTGAACTACCACCAGGCCCTCGAACTGGCCTTCGCGCTGGCGAGGCGGCTCTCACAAGACGCCGGGAAGTAAGGCGCGGAGGGCAGACGGGCCATAGAACAAATGACAAAGGGCCAGACTGCGGGATGAGCGATCAGGGCGGATTGGTGACGAAGCGAGGGGCAGAGGGCATGTACTTTCCAATGCCCAATGGCGAATGCCGAATGCCGAATGCCAGAATCCCCTTGGATCCGTCACCTGTTTCTGGTAGACTGCGCTGCAGAGAGTCTCGTGGCCGGAGGAGCGAGGGAGTTCCAGGAAGGAGCCCCAGGATGCCCACCGTTGCAGACGTGCTGACCAACAAGGCAGGCCGCGGCGTAGCCGCCATCGTGACCGTCGCGCCCGAGGACCGCGTGCTCGACGCGGTGAAGGTGATGAACGATCACCGCATCGGCAGCGTGATCGTTGTCGATCGCCAGTCGGGGAAGATGGCCGGCATCTTCACCGAGCGCGACCTCTTGACGCGCGTCGTCGCCGAGGGCAGAAACCCCGAGCAGACCACCGTCTCGGACGTGATGACCAAGCGGGTCGTCTGCTGCTCGCGCGAGACGAACGCCGACGAGCTGCGGGCCGTGATCCGCGAGAAGCACGTGCGCCATATCCCGGTTGTCGATGACGAGAAGCCCGTGGGCATGGTCTCGATCGGCGACCTCAACATGGTCCACACCCAGGAACTCGAACAGACCGTGCAGTACCTCGAGTTGTATCTGCGGAGCTGAGCGACTGGATCAAAGCAGTGCCCTCCTAGCGTTCCCGCACTCCCGCTTCGCCCGACAGGGCGCACGTTGCGAGTGGCTTCAGCCACTCGGCATGGATGCACAGCTTTCGTTCCTCAACTTCTGTCCGCGCCCCCTGGGCGCACGCTGTGTTGCGAGTGGCTTCAGCCACTCGGCGAAGAAGGCGGTCGGGTCCGTACTCACCCGAGTGCATCTTCGCGCGGGACCTGCAAGCCGTGCCGCTCAAGAATGGCCATGAACTCATCCTCGAAGCTCATGCGTGCGTGATGCTCCTTCTGTCGCCTGACATACTCGGACGCGGCGTCGAGGGATGATCGGCTCACCGTGAACCCGCCGTATCCCTCCTGCCACGCGAAATCGGCGAGCGCGGGGAATTCCTCATGGATCCATCGCGAGGAGCGGCCCTTCAGGTGCCTCACCATGTCGGCGTGTGACAGATGTGAAGGGTACCGAAGCACCATATGTACATGATCGGGCATCCCGTTGAGTGCGATCATCTGGCATCCAAGATCACGCGCGATGCCGATGAGGAACGGAAAGAGACGGCTCTCCAGATCGGGCGTGATCCATGGCTTGCGGTGCCGCGTCGAGAAAATCAGATGGTAATAGTTCTGGGTCCACGCGCGTGGCATCAGCAAACTCCCGGGCTAACGGCGAATGTCCGGCCGTGCACTAGCTGCCCGCCCGTCCGCCCACAGGGCGGAAGATACCAGGGAATGAAGCAAGCCAACAGAGACACCCGCAGCAAGTGGCTGAAGCCACTCGCAACGTAACGCTCGCCCTCACGGGCGTGAAACCTGATCCATGATGCCCGCTCTGCCATGAGCCCGCACCGCGTGGACGGACCGACCGAAAAGGCGTTCGAGCGTCAAGCCACCCGAGCGACTTCCGCTCTGCCCACTCACCCGCCCGTCGTCACAGGCGGCGGCGTGCCGCCACCATCGCCACCGTCCTGCTGGGGCGGGTTCATCTTCTCCAATTCGTCGATCGTGGGGATCGTCTCGTTCTTGGCGCCGGGATGGCTCGGCGTGTTGTCCCGTGCGGCACGCGCCTCGAACGCCTCGACATGCTCCACGCGTGCGATCTTCCCGCCCCGCACGAGCACCTGGATCACCCCGTTCCCCTTGCCCATGTCCCAGTAGTAGTTGAACTCGTCGTGCTTCGTCACTTCATGCCCGACGATCTTGTTCCCCTCTTCAAGCGTCACGCCGATCAGCGAGCCCGCGGCCACGATCTTCTCCGCCTTGGCACGGGGCCTCTCGCATCCGGGCAACGACCCGAGCGTGACCGCCGCGCAGGCGATCACACAACCAGCCACGGCAAGGCGGGAGATCATCGGACGGCGGTTCGAGGCGTTCATGCGTTCGGCTCCGGTGTCACAGGGCGTTTCGAGACTGGCTCCACACGCACGATGTCGGCATCAAACGCCTTTCGTGCGGCGACCACGAGCGGGTGCTCCTTCGCGGCTTCCATTGTAACCGATGAATCCGACCCGCCGCGTGAGTCCGGCCCCTCGGCCGGAGCGGACTCCGGCGTGAGCACCGCGCGGAGGCGACGGCCGAGCGCGCCCGAGAGCGCGCGTGAGACATCATCGATCCGGGCCCGGAAGACGGCGATCGCTCCCATCGGCCCGACCAGCTCGACCTCCGTGGCCTCGATGCGGGCCACGCGCAACTGGTCGAGCGCGGTCGATGCCATCGACGAAGGGAACGCCGCACGCAGCGCGCCGATCGGATCCGCCGCGCCGGGCGATCGGCTCGCATCGGCACGCGCCTGCTGCGATTCAACCTGTGCCGCGGGCTCGGGGGCCGAGGCGATCGGGGGCGTCTGGACCGGTGTTCGCGGCGGCGCGGAGCGAACGGGAGGCGACGCCTCACCCGCTCCGACCGCCGTCAGCGTTTTTTTGCGCCGGCCCCCGCTGGCTCCGCGGCACGCTGCGCGCCGGAGACCGACTTCGAGGCCGTGATCACCGCGGTCACATCCGCCAGCTTCTCCGTCAGCGCAAGACGCACAACCAGCGCCTCAAGCAGCGCGCGCGGAGCCGACGAACGCTTCGCGGCCTGCTGCACGTTCTCGCACAGCGCGATCATGTGGACGATCCCCGCGGCATCGAACCGCTTCGCGCGAGCCGCTTCCTCCGCGCGCGCTTCTTCGGAGAGGTCCACGAGCGTGGTCTCCGGGCCGCACGCCGCGAGAACCATCAGGTCGCGCAGGCGCTCGACAATCGCGTCGAGCATCTGGTCGATGGAGTTCCCGCGCGAGAGCAGCGCGTCCGCCGCCTTGAGGGCCTCGCCCGCGTCCCCCTCGGCGATGCGATCGATGAGTGTTCCCGTGAGCTCGCGATCGGGGAGGCCGAGCAGCTCTTCCAGCAACCTGACCGTGAGCTTCTTCTCGCCGGATGCCATCAGCCGGTCGAGCAGCGAGAGCGCGTCCCGCATGGAGCCGTTGCCGAGCTTCGCGACCGCGTGCAGCAGCTCGGGCTCGGCGGTGCGCTCCTCGCTCTTCACGACGCTGCGCAGGTGCTCGGCGATCTGCGACGCGGGGATGTTGCGGAAATCGAACCGCTGGCAGCGCGACGCGATCGTCGCCGGGACCTTGTGCGCATCGGTCGTGCACAGGATGAACTTCACGTGCTCGGGGGGCTCCTCCATGGTCTTGAGCAGCGCGTTGAACGCGTTGTTCGAGAGCATGTGGACCTCGTCGATGATGTAGATCTTCAGACGCCCGCGCAGCGGCCGGTACGCCGCGTTCGCGATCAACTCGCGGACGTTATCGACGCCGGTGTTGCTCGCGGCGTCGATCTCGATGACATCGGTGTCCTTGCCCTGCATGATGAGCGCGTCGATCTCCGGGCTGCCCCCGTTCAGGGCCTTGGCGAAGATGCGCGCCATGGAGGTCTTGCCGACGCCCCGCGTGCCGCAGAAGAGGTACGCGTGCGCAACGCGGTCGGTGTCGATGGCGTTCTTGAGCGTCCTGGCGATCGCCTCCTGCCCGACGACAGAGTCGAAATCCTGGGAGCGGTATCGGCGTGCGAGAACGGTGTAGGCCATGGTGGGCGATTGTAGGGAGAGCGGCGCCGCCCTCGGCCGGGACCACTCCCCCGCCGCTCGCTCATGGCTTCCGGGGCAGTTCCGCCCTCAGCACCGCCGACGAGTGCATCGGCGGGTACTTGATCGCCAGACGGATCGCACGGAAATCTCGCATGTCCCAACCGGCCCGCTCCATCGTGTACGCCACCATCTCGTCGTAGCGAGGGATAAGAGACGTCCCCACCACGGGTGGCACGCCCGACAGCTCCGCCGGTCTTTCGTGGACGGGGATCGTGTGCGTCTCGATGTCCCCGGGCTCGTTGCCGTGCAGGTGCCCGATGTAGTGAAGTCTCGGAGTCATCAGAAAGTCGAGATCGCGATGCGCAATCAGATCGAACTGCATCATCTCGGTCGGCATCGTCGCCTGTGAGCCGAGCTCGGCGAACGTGTCCTGTTCGGTCCGCCAGCGCGAAGCGGCGCCGCGTGCGAGCGTCCCGAAGAAGCACGTGAACGCACCAGTGTTCCCGATCGGCCCCCCCATGAGCTCGTAGACCCAGCCGCGACGCGTCTTCGAGGCGTGGACCTCCGGCATGTTGGGCGAGCAGAATGCCCCGAGCAGTTTCGGGCCGGGTGAGTCGGCGTACGCGGGGTCCAGTGCTCGCTCGCCCGGGGCGTTGGACGCGGGCGTGCCGTCATCGTTATAGAAGGATGGACGGAAGAGCGGCCACCGGATGTTGGCCCGCAATCTCCTGACATCCACAAGCCCACCCACCAGCCCGAGGTCGAGCAGGTCAGGGTTCTCGCGGTTCGGCGCGATGAACGATGTCGTGCATCGAACGCGCGCCTGCAACCCCCACACGCCGCTGTTCCCACGGAACGCCAGCTTCCGGCTGTGCTCCAGACGCTCGCCCGCTCCCGCGCTGCCCATGCTGTCCAGAATCAGGTCGAGTGTTGCGCGATCGCCGGTGTGGATCTCCACCACCTTGTCAAAGTCGCGCTGCGCCTCGCGCACGCTCTCGAGCAGCGTCTCGGCCACCCCCGCCTTCCGTGCCGCCTTCAGAAGGATCTCAATCCCCTCTGCACCCGGCAGGTGTTGGAGCGACTGATACAGATCATTCCCCCCGAGCACCTTCGACACCTTCCAGGTCAGATTGCGATTCACGCCCAGGCGCCGAGCCATCTCCTGCGGCTCCGCGGCGTCCAGCAACGCGGCATCCAGGACGCTTCCGATCGATCGACGCACACGCTGGAACGCCGTCGTCAGATGCTCCTCAAAGGCCGGAACACGCTGTGTGGATTGAAGATGCATCACGAGTCGAAATCAGACTTTCAGACACTAATATACGAACGTAATACGAACAAGTTGTCCGGCAATGGGTGTAACAATGGGCCACAGACTCAGCGTAGCAGAAAAGTCGCGAGCACGCCACGAATGTCTACGAAAATGTTTATATAAACACTTGCGAAGACGGGGCTGCTTCGGTACAGTGGTCCTCGACACCAACCGCCCGCGCGTGTTCGCCACAGGGAGGCGCCGCACCTCGGGCTTCACAACGGAGTATTGAAATGACCGTCCGCACGCTTCTCGCTCTCGCAGCAGTCACCGCTGTCTCGGGCTTCGCCCACGCCCAGTTCCACAACCTCGGTACCGGCTGGTGGCCTTCCGACGCCACCAACGGCGGGCTCGTCGTCGGTTCCGACCAGAACCCCGATGGACCCGTCTACACCTGGACCGCAGGAGCCGGTCGTGTCAACATCGGCGGGGGGATGCGCGGCGGCCAGGTCAACATCTCCCACGACGGCGCGTACATCTCCGGAACGCTCCTCAACGGCGCGTCGGGCTTCTACGAGATGGGCCGCTACAGCACCGCGTCCTCCACGTGGACCTCGCTCGGCTCGCTCGGCGCATCCTCTGATGGCTCCGCTTCCAGCGGCTGGGGGATCTCCGGCGATGGCAACACGGTTGTCGGCCTCGGTTGGATCAACGCCGGCTCGGCACACGCGATCAACTGGACCGCGGGATCGGGCGTCGCTGACATGGGCTCAACCGTTGCGGGTCGCTCGACTCGCGCCAATGCCGCGAACTATGACGGATCCGTCATCGTCGGCTGGCAGGACGCCACTGACGGCTTCCGCCAGGCGGCGGTGTGGCGCAACGGCGTCCAGACCGTCATCACAGATCAGGACGGCTTCTCTGTCAGCGAGGCGAGCGATGTGGACTCGGCCGGCACCTGGGTCGTCGGCGGCAATGGCCCCACCTCTCAGGCCTGGCGCTGGAGCGAGGCCACAGGCCTGCAGGAACTCGGCATGCTCGCTGGCGGGTTCTTTGTCAGAGGCAGCGCCACATCTATCAGCGGCGACGGCTCGACCATCGTCGGCTTCGAGCGCGGCTTCGGCTTCCCCACGGGCGGCGAGGGGTTCATCTGGCGCGAGGGCATGGGCATGGTCAACCTGACCACCTATGTCCAGTCGCTCGGCATCGACACGCAGGGGATCATCCTCTCGCTGCCGCTCGGCATCTCCGAGGATGGCAAGACCATCGTCGGCGCTGGTCGCCCCGAAGGCGGCTTCGGCATCATCGGATGGTCCGTGACGATCCCCACCCCCGGCTCGCTCGCGGTGCTCGGCCTCGGCGGCCTGCTCGCGGCTCGCCGGCGCCGCTGAACCCGCGTCTGCTCTGGCTGAACTCCTGAGCCGGCACGATCAACCTCGGCACATCGTGCCGACAACACGCGACCTCCAACGCAGCCGCCGATCCCGCAAGGGGTCGGCGGTTGTCCCTTGGGTGTGAGACGTAGTGCAGCCCCGTGTGAAGTGCCGAGTGCCGCTTGAGAGATGCCGCACCGAGCGAGTGCCCGAGTAGACTGGCAGCCGTGCAACTCTCACCCATGCTCATCTGGAACGCGGCCGCGATCGCGCTGGGCGTGATCGGGGGCGGGCTGTTCCTGTGGGCGATGTTCTGGGATCGGGCGCGTGGGCGGCTGCGGTGCCCGAAGTGCTGGTACGACATGAAGGGGGCGGTGGAGGCGAAGGCGGAGGGACCGTGGACGTGTTCGGAGTGTGGGAGGGTGAGCCGCACGGAGAGGCGGCTGAGACGCACCAAGAAGCGGAAGTTGATCGCGACGCTCGCGACCACGCTCATCATGTTGGTGCTGTATGGCTGGACAACACGCGACCGCGTGATTGCGCGAGGATGGATCGGTGCAGTACCCACAATGGTGCTCGTCTCGATACCGGCCGGGTATGACAAGTGGTCATCGCTCTATCTCAATCACCGCTTCGATGGAACGCCGCCTGTCCAATCTGGGAGCATCAAGCACGAGTGCATGAGGTGATACTTGGCCGGCGACATGCGAGTGCCGCACATGTGGGTGTGGCGACGAACGCTCCAAGCAGACTTGCGGCGTGCTGGCTGCGGCGACTTAGTCAAACAGGATCTGTCAGCTCACTCAGAGAATCGTGGAGACGACGACCCTCAATGCGGCGTGATCCAACGCTCACTCGTCCTTCGCCCCGTGCTGAGCCGAGGCGATCGCGCGAACTGGCCACAGGATCGCCTCCTCAACGAATGGCGCCTCGCGTGCGACGAGGTTGCCAAGCAGCCGCTGAGCATGAACAGTTGGGCTATCGGCTTTCCACGCGGCGATCCCTCGTCCATGTCGCTCCATATTGCCATGGCCAGCGAGTCTCTCTTTGTCGGGCCGCGTTGCGCGATGCTGCGACTCTCGCAGTTCGATGCCGCACTTCGAGTCGCTGCCACCGCACCCTCGCTCATCCCATCGCGATCAGCCCACGATCTGTCGGCCCTGCGCGAGCTTGAGGCCATTCCGTGCGACACGACCTCAGATGGGGATGTCTCGCTCGATGATGCCTCCACGAGGTTGGAGCGCCTCACCGGACGAAGCGTGCGATTCACACGCGCAAGGGATCGCCCAAGCAAAGCCGTGGACATGAGAGACGCACACCACGTGGCGGACTTCTGCGACCGCATCGCCCACGCATTGAGGCCATCTCCAGGATATGACAAGGTGCTCTGGACGATCACCGATCAGGAGATTGAGTTCTTCATGCCGCTCGAACGACCGTGTATGCTGGAACCACGTGTCTACTCCATCGAAGAGCTCCTTGACAAACGTCTCCCACTCGATAGCACGACGACGAACCGCACATCCGAGCGCGAAGCGCTTCTGCAGGCCCTTCGCACATTCTCCTTCAAACAAAGCGGTGTAGGCAGCTCAGATGATCGCGTTGTTGCCATTGGCTCATGGCTGGTTGTCAACGCCACTGCGACCACCCATGCCCGTGTCGCTCGATTCCTGATGGAGTATGCAGCGGAAGACCACGAACTAAACGCCAATGAGCAGCGCGGGCAGAACACCGGACGATAGAGCATCCAAGTTGAACGACAAGCGCCCGGCGGGCTGCCACACCGGGCAGGGTTTCATGCGCCACGCCCACTCGTCGAACGGTTCTTGCCTGCGGCGTAAGGCGAACACTCCATAAGTCTGCCCGCGGAGTCGTGGTATGCTCCGGTCATGTCCCTCAGCCCGGCCCTCATATGGAATGCAGCCGCGATCGCTCTCGGCGTGATCGGCGGCGTGCTTTTCCTATGGGCGATGTTCTGGGATCGGCCGCGTGGGCGGCTGCGGTGCCCGAAGTGCTGGTATGACATGAAGGGGGCTGTGGAAGCAGCGGCTGAGCCGCCGTGGACGTGTTCGGAGTGCGGGAGGGTGAGCCGCACGGAGAGGCGGCTGAGGAAGGCGAGGAGGCGGCCATGGACTGCGACGTTCGCGGCGGTGGCGATTCTGCTTGCGGTCTATGGCTGGAGCGCGCGTGATCGCGTGCTGGCGCGAGGGTGGATTGGGGCGGTGCCGACGACTGCGCTGGTGGTCGTTCCCGGGCTGCATGATGAGCACACACTGCCAGGGGTCTGGAGTGACTGGTCGGCGTGGCCGGCACCCATGGCACCCCCAACGTGGCGTGATAAAGTTCGAAGCGAGCGTACAGCGCGGCTCGACGCTCGCGCGATAGGTCCTATTCAGTCGCGTCTGTGGGCACGCACAATCGTCCGGGACCTCGGGCGCGTCGGAATTGTGCCGCTTGACATGTCACGCGGTGTCCCCACGAGACCAACGAGAGTCGGGGAGCGCGTAAACGCCGCGGTGCCGGTTGTTGCCTCGATCGACATCCGGACACTTGTGAAACGCACACGCAGCGTCAGCAGGGGCCGGAGTACGGAGGAGCGGCGGCTCACCATCGAAGAGCTTCTCAAGAGCGTTTCCAGCGGTGCCTCGCTTATTGCCGACTTTCGACTCGATCGCGACTCCGGGCATTTGCCTCAGCATTCGCCAAGCGCATTATGCGTCGATCTTCACAGCGTTCTGTTGTTCTTTGGTCCGCCGGACTCGGTCAGGCGTGCAAAGGTGTGTGCGGACTTGCTCTTGTCGGCGTCGAACACTCGCACCGCGGTGCCGAAGGATTCCTTGGCAGACCTGGCTGTTGCAGACTCATTCCGTAACCTGGCACTGCCGCACATGAACGCCAGTCCCACGCTTGACGAACTATGCCGCGTGATTGAGGAGGTCTCCGGGCGTCGCGTCTTCCTTGATCCGACTCTCGTAGACACTGGCGCAAGGGTGGATCTGCCGCCGCGGGCGACGGTGAGCGAGGCATGCGATGCTCTCGTCGCGGCACTGTCGGTTCCGAGCTCGCGCGACCGCATCCATTGGACGCATTCCAGTGCTGGCATCGAGGTAGGAGATCGTCGGGCACTCTTTCACTGTGTGGCACCGCGCGTGTACTCGCTGAAGCCGTTGCTCGTTGAAGACGGGAACGGCTTGACGAGAGACGATCTCGGCCGTGCGGGTGCCGTTCAGCCCACTCTTGATGAACTGATCCGGCGCGCGGCAGATGAAGGCTGGATCGACAACGGCGCAAACATCCGGGCGGTTGGTTCTCTCTTCGTGGTCAACTCGACGCCCGCGGTTCACGCCCGCGTCGCGCGGTTCCTGATGGATTACGCCGCGCCGGAGCGCGAGTCGGTCCCGCCGGCACGACCGCAGCCCGGTAGCGGGGGATGACCCGCACGCCATGGGTGACGCCTCGACGTGAGGCAGAAACGGGCGACAACATCACGCTCGATCCGCGCGTCGTGGTATGCTCCATCCGTGGCTCTCTCCCCCGCTCTCATCTGGAATGCGGTTGCGATTGCGCTCGGCGTGATGGGGGGCGTGCTGTTTCTGTGGGCGATGTTCTGGGATCGGGCGCGTGGGCGGCTGCGGTGCCCGAAGTGCTGGTATGACATGAAGGGGGCTGTGGAAGCAGCGGCTGAGCCGCCGTGGACGTGTTCGGAGTGTGGCAAGGTGAGCCGCACGGAGAGGCGGCTGAGGAAGGCGAGGAGGCGGCCATGGACGGCGACATTCGCGGCGGTGGCGATTCTGTTTGCGCTCTACGGCTGGAGTGCGCGTGATCGGGTGCTGGCGCGAGGGTGGATCGGGGCGGTGCCGACCATCGCTCTCGCGGCGTTCGCGCCGATGGATGATGTGACGTGGCAAGCAGCTTTGTTTCAGACAAGATCACCGGCCATGTTCACGTTCCCGGCCCCGCCGCCCCCGCCACCCCCGCCACCCCCGCCACCCGCATCCAATCTTGGCGAGCGCTTCATGATTGAGCTCGTTACTCGAATGAACTCGGGCGATATGTCGATGGTCGCATGGCGTATCGCAACCGAGCGCCTCGATGACAATGTCGCGGAGGAGATGCTTCACACGAGGGATGTGTGGCCGCGCGATGTCGCCGCGTGGGCATCTGCAACGATGCCCGACCGGCTTGGCGTCCTCTCGCGGACCTTCAGGGTTCGCGCACGACAGGTGGGCTCGCGAGAATGGTCGTACGCTGGCCCGACGCCCGGCTTATCAATTGGCACGCGCGGCGCACTTGGTTGGCTCGATCTCGGAAACGCGGAAGGCGATTGCGTCAACATCGAGGTCGAACTGCTGATCCAGCGGAAGGTCACAAAGAAGCGAGGCGGACAGCATATCAAGCGGGCCGTCAAGGACGGCGTCGTTTGGCGAGACAGGATCGTGATCGCGAGGGTCGTCGACACCCCGCTTGAGTCGATCATCCGCCCTTCGACGAATCAGGAGGACTGGCGGCGGCTTATGGCCACTGTGTCCGTCGCGCTTTCGTTCGATTCTGGTGGCGGCGTTGGACTGCACTTCCGTCAGATCGGCGGCCGGGCCGCGAGCGCGCAGGCGTGCGCCGTCGGCTTTCGCGTCGAGGTGCTACGGAACGGCCTGGTCGTAGCCACTGGCGCATACCTGCTCCCATACTCCAACAGCATGTGGAAATCGCCCAGCATCGCCCGTCTTCATTGGTTGGTGCTGCCTCCCACGCGCGACACGCTGTCGAGCGACCAGTGGGACGTTCGACTGACCGGAGACCCACGAGTCGCGATCTGCGACTATGAACGCGACACGTACTGGCATGGCTCATTCACGATGCCGATGAGCACCGTCGAGACCACTTCACCATTCCACATCGTGCGTCCGGCTGGCGGACCGTGACAGAAGTGCTGGTATGCTGAGGCGATGTCCCTCTCAGCCACTGTCGTCTGGATCGTTGCCGGAGAGGTCACGCGGCAGCTTCATGCCGCGATCACCTCGTCACGCACATAGTGGAGCCGGATCATCTTCGGACGCTCCGCATCGTCAAAGTGGCAGGCGACTGCGTCGCGTAGCGCCTGCTTCAGGGCATCGAGCGTCGCTGCCTGCGTTACGACCGAGTGTCCGAGCGCGGAGGCGACGAAGCCGCCCTCCGGGTCGTCCTCGACGATGAACACGATCTCGGTGCTGGTCGGCTTGCTCATGTTTCACCTCTGGGCCGCCGGAACGCGGCTTCGGACTTCACGCCCACTCCACCGTTGCCCGCCCGGCCCCCGAGCGCGAGAGCTTTTTGCGTCATCGCTTCATTGCCTGTGTGTGTCGATCAAGGATGATGATGGCTTGGATCCATCGACGGACCCGCTCGATGCCGCGCACGTGCGGCGGGATAAGCCCCACATGGTGGGTCATTTCCAGGCGTGCAAACACACGCTCGATCACGCGCCGGAGTGACAGCAGGCCCCTGCCGAAGCCCGTCATGCTCTGCTCCAGCATGTCGATGGCTCGACGGCGGTCCGGATGCGTTCCGGACCGCCGCACGCCGCGACCCACGCGGCAGTCCTTCCGCGGAACCACCAGTTGTCCGCCCTTGCACGCGCAGAGTTCATAGAGCTTCACGCTGTCGTAGTTCGAGTCGGCCAGCACATACCCGTTCAACTCCATGTCTCGCATCATCCGCTTGGCCATCACTGCTTCATGGCAGTGCATGGGCGTGAGACGCCAGGAGACGATCGAGCCCGCGAGATCGCAGATCGCATGGAGCTTGTAGCCGCGCAGTCCCCATGCGCCGAAGGTCGCGGTCCGGTCTCCGGAGTGCGAGGCGACGCGCAGGGCCTTGCCGTCAAGAGCCAGCACCAACGCTCCCGATGCAGAGACCAGATTCTCCGCCTCCGCCGCGGCAAGTAACGCCTGGACGCTGGTGGTTCTCAGCCGCCGGCTCATCCTGCTTGGCGAGGGCAATCGACCACGCCGCCACAACGGCCATGCATCGCGTCGGCACGCCCAGGAGGTGGGTCGTCGGTGCAAGACGGCCCAGAGAAAGGTCAGCACGATGTCCGCATCGGTGAAGGTGAAGCGACCGCCACGCGGGCTCCGATCCAGCTTCCGCACGCTCGCCGCCAACACCCTCCAACTCGCGTTGTCCATGCTCGGTCTCCTGTCTGGCAGCTCCACCAGTGGGACCGAGCATGGCATGAGCCATCAGATCGCGCAAGTCTCCACAATGGAAACACTTGGAACACATGGCGCAAAATGCTCTCGCGCCCGGGGCTCCCTTTGGGAGCGTCGCCTTCGGCGACTCGAAGGCGTTCAAAGGATGCGCTGCGCGGGGGACTTGTACCAGACCCTGCGGCGACGCCTTCGGCGTGCGCCTTGGGTCTGGCAACCGTCGCTCGCTGCTCCGCAGCGTCAGCATTGAGGGCAGGTGGTGGAATGCGGTCGGTGATGGCGCGAGTCAGCATCGAGTCGCGACGGGCGGCGACTTCGATGGCACGTGGGGAGTGTTGCGATTGGTGATGGGGCGGGGCGCTACTCGGTGATGAATGCGAGGAGATCAGCGTTCGTGATGTCGGCGTGGGTTGTGGCCATGCCGTGCGGGAGGCCGGGGTAGACCTTGAGGGTTGATCGTTTCAGGAGTTTGGCGGCGAGGCGTGCGGAGTTGTCGATGGGGACGATCTGGTCATCGTCGCCGTGCATGACGAGGGTCGGCACGTTGATGGATGTGAGATCGTCGGTGAAGTCGGTTTCTGAGAATGCCTTGATGCCGTCGTAGTGTGCCGCGGCGGAGCCCATCATGCCCTGTCGCCACCAGTTCTGGATGATGGCTTCTGAGGGCGTCGCGCCCGGGCGGTTGAAGCCGTAGAAGGGGCCGCTGGCGATGTCCCGGAAGAACTGTGAGCGGTTGGCGGCGAGTTGTCTGCGGAGTCCATCGAAGACTTCGATGGGGAGTCCGCCCGGGTACGCGGCGGTTCTGACCATGATCGGTGGAACGGCACCGATGAGGACGAGTTTGGCGACGCGGCCGTTGCCGTGTCTGGCGACGTATCGAGTGGCTTGGCCTCCTCCGGTTGAATGGCCGATGTGGACGGCGTTTCGGAGGTCGAGGTGTTCGACGAGTGCGGCGGTGTCGGCGGCGTAGTGGTCCATGTCGTGTCCGTCGGCGACCTGTGTGGAGCGGCCGTGGCCGCGCCGGTCGTGGGCGATGACTCGGTAGCCCTTGTGGAGGAAGTAGAGGAGTTGGGCGTCCCAGTCGTCGGCGGTGAGGGGCCAACCGTGATGGAAGACGAGAGGTTGTGCCGCCTTTGGACCCCAGTCTTTGAAGGAGATCTGGACGCCGTCTTTGGTGGTGACTGTCTGCATGAGGGGATCTCCTTCGATGGTTGTTGGATGATATCGGGCGCGATGGGTTACGCTGAGAGTGGGAATGGTGGGCGGCGCCCCCTGCAACCCACGGGGAGCGGAAGAGGAAGAAGTTTCAGTCGCTCCTCGCCCTGCTGGCTCGTGCGCGACTCAGAGGCGTTCATAAGGATGCGCTGCGCGGGGGTTTGTACCAGACCCTGCGGCGACCGCTGGCAACCATCGCTCGCTGCTCCGCAGCGTCGGAGGTGAGGGTGTCGGTGGTCGGCGGCACTTCGCGCGGATAAGTGGTTCAGCGAGTGAGCGAATGTGAGTGAGATGCGTGAAGTCGCGGCGGTGCGGAGGCGTAGCACCCCGGGCTCGCGCCCGGTGCTCCCTTTTGGGTGTCGGTGGTCAGCGGCACTTCGCGCGGAAGAGCGATTGATCGAATGTGATTGAGATGCGTGAAGTCGCGGTGAAGGTGCGGTTGTACGGGGATCGCGTGTATCGTCCTCCGCCCCTCCGGGGCGGGTTGGCTTGGGTGTTGCTTTCCACGGGTTCCGGTCGCGAAGCGCGACCTTCACCTGCGGCTACACACCCGCGGCCCTCCGGGCCGCCCGGGGCTCCCTTTTGGGTGTCGGTCGTCGCAGGGCGACCTCGCTGCGCGACCGGCAACGGTCGTGCGCCCTGCGGGCGAAGGATGGAAGGCATGAGGGCACATGTGAACACGAAGACACGCCCCGCTCTCTCCGAGGATGTCGCGATGCGGAGGCGCAACACCCCGGGCTTGCGAGCTTTTTGCGTCATCGCTTCATTGCCTGTGTGTGTCGATCAAGGATGATGATGGCTTGGATCCATCGACGGACCCGCTCGATGCCGCGCACGTGCGGCGGGATAAGCCCCACATGGTGGGTCATTTCCAGGCGTGCAAACACACGCTCGATCACGCGCCGGAGTGACAGCAGGCCCCTGCCGAAGCCCGTCATGCTCTGCTCCAGCATGTCGATGGCTCGACGGCGGTCCGGATGCGTTCCGGACCGCCGCACGCCGCGACCCACGCGGCAGTCCTTCCGCGGAACCACCAGTTGTCCGCCCTTGCACGCGCAGAGTTCATAGAGCTTCACGCTGTCGTAGTTCGAGTCGGCCAGCACATACCCGTTCAACTCCATGTCTCGCATCATCCGCTTGGCCATCACTGCTTCATGGCAGTGCATGGGCGTGAGACGCCAGGAGACGATCGAGCCCGCGAGATCGCAGATCGCATGGAGCTTGTAGCCGCGCAGTCCCCATGCGCCGAAGGTCGCGGTCCGGTCTCCGGAGTGCGAGGCGACGCGCAGGGCCTTGCCGTCAAGAGCCAGCACCAACGCTCCCGATGCAGAGACCAGATTCTCCGCCTCCGCCGCGGCAAGTAACGCCTGGACGCTGGTGGTTCTCAGCCGCCGGCTCATCCTGCTTGGCGAGGGCAATCGACCACGCCGCCACAACGGCCATGCATCGCGTCGGCACGCCCAGGAGGTGGGTCGTCGGTGCAAGACGGCCCAGAGAAAGGTCAGCACGATGTCCGCATCGGTGAAGGTGAAGCGACCGCCACGCGGGCTCCGATCCAGCTTCCGCACGCTCGCCGCCAACACCCTCCAACTCGCGTTGTCCATGCTCGGTCTCCTGTCTGGCAGCTCCACCAGTGGGACCGAGCATGGCATGAGCCATCAGATCGCGCAAGTCTCCACAATGGAAACCCTTGGAACACATGGCGCAAAATGCTCTCGCGCCCGGGGCTCCCTTTTGGGTGTCGGTCGTCGCTTGGCGTTCTCGGGGCGGCGGCTTAGATGGCTCGTGGGGAGTGGTGTGCTGCTATCCTCCGGGACTATGTCATTGATTGTCACCGGCACCATCGGCATCGACACGATCCACACACCTGGCGGGGAGGCGAGGGAGGGGGTGCTGGGCGGATCGGCGGCGTATTTCGCGGCGGCGGCATCGTTCTATCAGACTGTGCGGATGGTCGCGGTTGTGGGGGATGATCTGCCGCCCGAGCACATGCGGACGCTGGGGCTTTTTAAGGGGATCGACACGGGTGGTCTTGAGGTTCGGCGCGGGTCGCAGACGTTCCGTTGGGGGGGGAAGTACGCGGAGAACATGGATCATCGCGAGACGTTGTTCACGGAGCTCGGGGTGTTGCTGGAGGAGCCGCCGAGCGTGCCTCAGGAGTTCAAGGACTCTGCGTTCGTGTTTCTTGCGAACACGGCGCCCGCGGTGCAGATGCAGATGCTGGAGCAGTTTCCGCGTCGTGTGATGGCGGTGGCGGACACGATGGATCTGTGGATCGATACGGCGCGGAAGGATCTTGAGGAGTTGATCCGCCGGGTTGACGGGCTGGTGCTGAACTACGACGAGGCGGAGTTGTTCGCGGGGAAGAAGAACACGATCCGTGCGGCGAAGAAGATCCTGGAGCTCGGGCCGAAGTTTGTGGTGGTGAAGAAGGGTGAGCACGGTTGCCTGTTCATCCATCGCGACGGGATCGCGGCGTTGCCTGCGTATCCGGCGGAGGAGGTCGTGGACCCGACGGGCGCGGGGGACACCTTCGCGGGCGGGATGATGGGGCATATCGCGCGGGCGTCGTCGCGGGGGATCTCGCACGTGCCCTCGTCGTTTGACGTGGTGCGTCGGGCGTTGGCGCACGGGACGGTGATGGCGAGTTTCACGATCGAGAGTTTCAGTCTGGATCGGCTGGCGCGGCTGCGTCCGGAGGAGATCGATCGGCGGTTCGATGAGTTCGTGGAGATGACGAGCGTTTCGTGAGGGCGGGGTGTTGCGAGCCATGTCCGAGCGTCCCACCGATCCATCGCGCGAGGTTCCGCCGGATCTGACGGTTCCGTGGCTGGAGCCGTACAAGGAGGCGGCGGCGCGCGGGGGCGCATCGTTCGGGACGTTGCTGTGGCGGAGCGAGGAGTTTCAGCGGGCGCGGTTTCGCGTGCTGACGGAGATGCTGGATCTTTCGGGGCGGGTGGTGATCGACTGCGGGTGCGGGCGGGCGGATCTGCTGGGGTATCTGTGCGCGGCGGACGTGGCGTATCGGGCGTATGTGGGGATCGATGCGTTGCCGGTGATGGTGGAGCATTGCAGGACGCGCATCGCGAACCAGAACCTGCTGCGGGCGCGGGTGGAGCTGGGCGACTTTGCGTCGGGCGAGGGCGCGTTTCCGGGGTATATCCGTGCGTACGGCGCGGCAGCGCACGCGGTGGGCGGGGGCGGGGAGGTGTTTGTGTTCAGCGGGTCGTTGAACACGTGCGAGCAGCCGATGGCGATGGAGGTGCTGGATCGGGCGTGGCGCGCGATCTCGCCCGCGCCGGGGGCTGGGCGCCCGGGCGCGGCGGTAGCGTTCAACTTTTTGAGCGATCGGTGCGGGCGGGCGTGGGAGGGTGTCTCGACGGGACCGGCGAAGCGGTTTGATACGCGGGTGATGCTGGCGTTTGCGTTGGAGCGCACGCCGCGTGTGATGTTCAGGCAGGATTATCTGGATGGTCACGACGCGACGATCGTGATGATGGTGTAGGAAGAAGGCAGAGGGGAATTTTCTGAGCGTATGATGGGGACCTATGGCGATTCTCGTGTTTCAGCACAGTGAGCGTGGCGGGCCCGGCCGCCTGGGTGCGACTCTTCGCGATCACGGGTTCAAGCTGGACATTCGTCGGCTTGATGTTGATGGCGTGAAGGGGTTGCCGGCGGATCTTGACAATGTTCACGGGATCGTGTCGTTGGGGGGGCCGCAGAATGTGGGGGAGCCCCACGAGTGGATGGCTGGCGAGATGGAGTTGCTTCGTCAGGCGCACGCGCGGCAGTTGCCGGTGATCGGGATCTGTCTCGGCGCGCAGATGGTGGCGGCGGCTCTTGGCGGCGAGGTCGGTCCTATGGAGAGGCCGGAGTTGGGGATGCCGCTGGTGTCGCTGAATCCCGTCGGTCAGACGGAGACGATGCTGGCGGGTATTCCGTGGGATTGTCCGCAGTTCTCGACGCACGGGTTTGAGATCAAGAAGCTCCCGACGGGCGCGCAGGCGCTGGGCGGGTCGAAGCAGTGCAAGATCCAGGTGTTTCGCGCGGGGATTCGGACGTATGGGTTCCAGTATCACCCTGAGGCGGACATGGAGATGATCCGCGCGTATGCCGCGGCGGATGGGAAGTTCCAGGAGCGTGCTGGCGTGACGGCGGAGCAGGTGCTTGCGGAGGCGGAGAAGCACTACGAGATGTTTGCGCGTGCGGCGGATCGGCTGGCGGTGAACCTGGCGACGTATCTGTTTCCGTTGAGCCGCAAGCTGACGGCGTGAGGAGAAAGGCACTCAACGCGGAGGGCCGCAGAGGGCCGCGGAGATGAGGGTGACCATCCGTGTGCGCATCAAGTGCACAAAGCCGACTCGCGTCGCTCGCGCATGAGTGGGCCAACGAGATCTTGCCGCACCTTCGTTCCATCAGGCACGTGCCGACTGGCACGCTGCCCCAAAGATTTGCTGCCAACCTAGAACTGGGTGATCCCAAGAGCGACCTCGCCGCGTTCTTGTACGTTGTCGTCGACGAATCGAGGCAGTCAGACGTTGTGTTCCCGAATGCGCCGACAGAGCTCCCCGAGGGCCCGCGAGCGGATCTCGCGCGAAATCTGAAGATGCTTATCGCGAATGTGCAGACCGCCACGGCAACGCTGAGTGTGCAGAAGACGATTCATCCCGAAGACTTCATCTCTCTTGCTGACGAGATTGCGATCGGATTCAGCGAATCCCTGCAGTGGTTTCGAGTTGGGGGGTTCCTGCATGGGTTCCTCATGGAACGACAACTGAACGCGCTTTCTCGGCTGGATGAGCACTTTGATTCCTTCTCCGGTCAGAATCACGCCGAACTCTGGACGGAAGAAGCGATCGAGTCTTCTCCGACTTGGGCACGTGTTCGAGAACTCGCGCACAGCGCCTTGGTCACCCTTGGCGTACGCTAAGCCCCTCTCCTTTCTCATAGCCCTGTACGTCTGGGCGACTCTTTTCAACTCTCCGTGGCCTTCCGTGTTCTCCGTGGTGAATGTCTTGTCCTCTCCGCGGCCCTCTGCGGCCCTCCGCGTTGAGTCCTTTGAATGCCGACGCACTTCACCATTCCCGTGCCGCCCGACTACTCGCTCACGCGTGACGCGTGCTCGTACGGGTACTTCCTGCTGAGCCCGAACCATTGGGATCCGCGGACCGAGACGCTGACGCGCATCCTCGATCTGGAGGGTGGGCCGGCGCGGATCGTGATCGCCCAGCCGCGGCAGGACGGCAAGCCCATCCCCGCGCGGATCAGCAAGGCCTCCCACTTCACACGGGGCGCCGACCTCGCCTGCACCTCCGATCGCCGCCTCGCCAAGCGCGAGATCACAGAGGCATCTGGGCTTATCGCGCGCATGCTCCGCCTTGACGATGACGACGCGACCATCCGCGCGTATCACAAGGTGGATCCGCGCTTCAAGTCCCTTGGTCGCGGCCGCCTCTTCCGCTCCCCCACGCTCTTCGAGGATGTCATCAAGACCGTCACCAGTTGCAACGTGCAGTGGCCGAGCACCGTGGTTATGAACGAGCGCCTGTGCGCCGTCGTCGGCGAGGGCGGCGGCTTCCCATCGGCCCGCAAACTCGCCCGCGCCCGCGCAAGCACGCTCCGCGCCCGCTGCCGCGTCGGATATCGCGACAGACGCATCATCGAACTCTCAGAGATGTTCGCCTCGGGCGCGATCGACCCGCACTGGTGCGAGGATCCGGCAACCAGCGACGAGGACCTGCGGAAGTTTCTGATCGATCTGCCGGGGATCGGCCCCTACGCCGCGGCGAACATCATGCAGTTGCTGGGGCGGTATCACCTCTTGCCCCTCGATACCGAGAGCGTCCGGCACGGCAAGACCATCCTCGGCATGGAGGGCACGGACAAGGCGATCATGAAGATGATCGACGCCCACTTCGCGCCCTTCGGCCCGCACAAGTTCCGCTCGTACTGGTTTGAACTGTGGGAGTTCTACGAGCAGAAGCGCGGCCCGTCGTGGACGTGGGAACGGGAGACGACGGGTAAGACGTTTACTGCGTCGCAGTTCTGAGGAGAAGAGAACGCGGAGGTCACAGAGGTATCAGAGTGACGCAGAGGAAGACGGGAAGAAGAGCGTGAACGCGAAGGTCGCGAAGGGGATGAATCACGAAGGGAAGTGAACGGGTGGCATGCCTGCTCGCAGATCAGGCATGAAGGAAAGCCAAGTGCGAGCTCTTGTCGCTGCAATCGCGTTTCTTCGGACCCCTGCTTCTCCTGCCCTCTGGCCCCTCTTCTCCCACCCCCTCTACGCTCGTCATCCGGCCTTCCCTCCTTTCCTTCCCTCTGTGTTCTCGACGCTTTGAGTCCCATGCCCGACGCCCCATCCATCGCCTGGCTCTTTTCGATGATCCGTTCGGGGTCGTCGATCGCGGCGTATGCCGCGGCTTCGCCGTTCGGGGGCGTGGTTGCGGATGAGATCTTCGGTCCGTGGGTGCGGACGGGTCCGTACTACAGGTTTCCGCCGGAGCAGGGAGTGGTGACGGAGTTGTTCCGGACGAGTGCGGGTGTGATTACACCGGAGATTGCTCGCGCGGCGGGTGTGGTGTTCGAGAAGCTGGCGCGGGGGGAGGCGGGTCTGCCGGTGTGTGCGCCTGGGCGCGAGGGGTTGCTGGAGCGTGTGCCCCCGGGCGGGCGGAGGATTGTGGTGAAGATGCCTCACGATCATCCTGCGCCGGGTGAGGTGAGGAGGGTGTGGCCGGATCATCCGCACGTGTTCGTGCTGAGGAACCCGATTGATCGGTTGAGCAGCATCATTCTGCGGGGGATGCTGCCAGTGGGTTCGAGCGGGGGTACGGGGACGTGCATCACGGAGAACTGGGACCTGCCTCAGTTGCGGCAGTTCTGCGGGCGGTGGCTGGAGGCGCGGGGTGCGGGGCGGGGTCTGGTGTATGACGACATCCGGAGAGACCCTCGGGGCTTTTTCGAGGGGATGTACCGGGCGTGGGGGTGGGAGATCGAGGCAGGGGAGTTGGAGGGGGCGGCGGCGTACGCGGCTTCGAACTATCACGCGATGAGCATCCAGAGGGATTCGGGGGCGGATACCCAGAGGCCCGTGAGCAGCCAGAAGCGGGCGGCGCCTGAGGAGGCGATTCGCACGTATCTCTCGGATTCCGTGGTGGTTGCGGCGATGCGCGAGGCGGGGTGGGCGACGGAGATCGGGGCGTATCTCGGCGCGGACTCTGGTGCCGGGTGAATCTGTAGGTGCGGCAATAGCCGATCAAGTGGAGCGTTGCACGTTCATGCGGCGTGTGCTCGGATGTTGCGGTGCCGGGTGGCAGGCAGGAGGCATTATGTCAACTGATGGGGCCGTGTTGGGTGGGCGTGAGGGATGGGGAGTGCGCCGGGTGATGGGTGGGGGGGCGCGTGGGGGGGCGCGTGGGCGGGCGCGTGGGGGGGTGCGTGGGGGGTTTTCGCTGATCGAGCTGCTGGTGGTGATTTTCATTATTTCGATTCTGCTGGGGTTCATGTTGCCGGCGTTGCCTCGGGCGCGTGATGCGGCGCGGAAGGTGCGTTGCGGGGCGAACCTGCGGAGCATCGGGCAATCGGTTGAGATGTACAAGGATCGGTATCGCGAGGTGTTTCCGGTGGCGCGGTACATGCCGCCCCCGTGGATCTCGATGGATCTTGAGAAGCCGCCTTTCAATGTGGCGATGTCGGAGTTTCTGGAGGTTGAGGACCTTGCGTATCGGTGTCCTGGTGACAAGGTTGTGTGGGAGCAGCCGTGGACGCCGAACGAGGGGACGTTCTGGGTCTCTGAGGGTGACACGCGGGAACGGATCAGCGGGATGTCGTACACGTATGTGGTCGCGCTGGGCGGGAACAGGTATGAGAACACGTTCTACTACGAGTTTCTGAAGCAGGGTCCGTCGACGACGCCGGTGGCGTATGACTTTGACGGCGGGACGTTCGAGACGACGACGGGTGCGCGTCTGCCGGTGAACTTCTTCCACGACAAGCGGAACGTGCTGTTTGTCGATGGCCATGTCGGGCGTTACGGATCGTGAGATCGGATCTTTGTAGGGAGCATGAGCATGCCACAGCGGATCAATCTTGATGAAGCGGTGACGCCGGCGCGGAAGGCGATCGATGCGGACTGGTCTCCTCGGAAGAAGAAGATCGTCGGCGGTGTGTGCGTCGTGCTGGGCGTGCTGGCGGTGTCGGCGGGTGGTGTGTACGCGTGGGGGCATCGCCCCGTGTCGCTGCCGACGACGCGCGAGGAGGCGATCGCGGTGATGGGTTCCGAGCGGTATGCGCGGCTGGATGAGGATCGCAAGCGGCAGTACGCGGTGGTCGCGGCGGAACTGTTCAAGGATGTTTCGCGCGAGGAGATGCGGACGTACTTCGAGGATGAGAAGACGCGCGAGGTGCTGTTTGAGATGCGCCAGGAGCAGATGGACGAGATGATCCTGCGCGTGGCGCGGGGCGAGCCGGTGGAGGATTGGCGTACGGGGTGGAGGCCGGGGGGCATGGGCGGGCCGGGCGGACCCGGCGGGGGACGGCCGGAGGGTGATGGGCAGCGTCGCGAGTGGGCACCGGGGAGCGGGCAGGGCGGCGGGCCAGGCGGGGGACAGATGACGGATGAGCAGCGTCAGCAGCGGCGCGCGGAGATGGTCAACCGGATCAATGAGAGGATCGGGCGCGCGGTGAACGATGGGAACGCGCAGATGAACGGGCTGCGCTCGGAGTTCATGTCGCGGATGAGGGCCCAGGGAGGCGGACCGGGCGGGCAGCGTCCGGGCGGCGGTGGGGGCGGGCGCGGGCCGGGGTGAGCAGAGGGGGAAAGAGCCACATAGCAAATGGCAAATGGCCAGACTGCGGGATGGTGCGAGGATGGCCGGTTGGTGGCGGAGTAAGTGAAGAGGGGCAGGGGGGATTCTGCGCGCAGTTTGATTTTGACGACCGGCTTGGACGGTTGCGAGTGAGTGCCGTCCCTTCGGGACGTGGGGTTATGTTCAGTTGTTCTCTGCGAGCGCTTCGAGCGCGGCGAGGCGTTTCTTGTGGAGTTCGCGGTCGGGCTCGATGGCGATGAGTGCTTCGAGCTGGTGGCGTGCGGCGTTGTAGTCTTTGGCGACGATGGCGATGCGAGCGGCGGTTTCGCGGGAATCGGCGTCGAAGGGTGCGATGCGGACGACGCGGAGGGCTTTGTCGTGTGCGCGGGCGTGGTCGCCACGTTCGGCGTAGAGGCGTGCGAGTTCGGCGGCGTATGCGGGTGAGTGGACTTCGCGTGCGTCGAGCCATTCGAGGTGGGGGATGGCACGGGCTTCGATGTCTTCGGCGGGGTTGTTTGCTGTTGCGGTTGTGAGGTAGATGCGTGCGAGGGCGCGGTGGGGGGCGTCGTCCATGGGGCGAGCGGCGGCGGCGCGTTCGAGGAGATCGGTCATGGAGGGGTCGGGGATGCCGCGGCGTTCGCGGAGGGCGGCTTCGACGGCGATGGCGAGGAGTTCGGGGTGGTCGGGGTGGGCTTCGAGCGCGCGTTCGATGGCTTGTGCAGGTGAGTGTGCGGGCGAGGCGGCTTGTTCGATGAGGGATTGTGCGTCGGGCGTGCCGGGGGGGAGGCGTGCGCCCCAGGCGATGAGTTGGTCGCCGGCCCACTGCTTGAACGCGGTGAAGAAGTCTGCGCGTGAGAGGCCGAGGACGGTTCGGAAGGCGGCTTCTTCGGGCGTGCCCTTGGCGTAGTGGTCCATGAGATCGAGGGGGGCGCGGTCTCCGAAGCGTTCGACGATGTACTGGTACATCCAGTGTCCCTGGGCGTATGCCTGGGAGCGGTCGGTGGGCTTTCTGGGGCGGACGAAGGCGATGTTGATGGCGTCGAGATCGAAGAGTCGGTCGGCGGCGTAGGCGTTTGCGAGGAGCGCGACGGTGCGGGTGTCGCGGGGTGCGTCTTCGAGGTAGACGGCGGCGGCCTCTGTGAACCAGTGGGGGATGCGGTTGTTGGTCCTGGCGAGGGTGACGGTGTGGGTGTATTCGTGGCGGACGACGCGGAGCCAGTCGTAGGGGCCGACGAGGTGGCCGGGGCCGTCGGAGGGGGACTCCATGGCGATGATGGGTCCGGTGGCGGCGGCCATGGTGTGGAGCCCGGGCATGCCGGTGATGCGGACGCTGAACCACTCGTGGTTGGGCATGAGGTCGATGGTGGTTCTGACGGGGGGCTTGAAGTCGATGCCGCCGTTGTCGGGTGAGCAGACGCGGTCATGCATGGCTTCGAGGGCGGGGAGCATCTCTCGCGCGAGGATGGTGTCGCGTCCGGGCTTGCAGCGGACGATGAAGTGCTCGGACTCGAAGCGCTGGTAGGTGAGGAGTTCGGTGAGGAGTTTGATGGAGTTGTCGACGGCGACGTTGAAGGGGTCGAGGGCCTTTGCGGCGCGGAGGGTGTCGAGGGCTTCGACATCGCGTCCTGCCTGGGCGAGCATGAGGCCTCGCTCGATGAGCGGTTCTGCCCAGTGGGGCTCGCGCTCGACGGCGCGTCGGAGGAAGGCGTCGCTGAGTTCGTACTGGCGGTTGTCGCTGAGGGTTCTTCCGACCTCGTAGAGGGCGAGAGAGGAGAGGGGTGTGGCGCGGGAGAGGGCGTCGAAAGAGGCGAGGCGTGCGTCGGTGTCCGGGGCGTCGAATGAGGCGGCGCTGGCGGCGGCGCGGAGTGCGAGGAGCGAGCGCATCGTCGGGTGTGCGGCGAGGGCGGGCGTGAGGATCTCGATGGCGCCTGCGGCGTCGCGTTGGCGGAGCTGGGCACGGGCGCGGATCTCTGCGGCCCAGGGGGAGCGTGCGTTGTCTTCGGATGCGATCTTGCCGGCGAGTTCGTCGAGGCGAGCGGCGATGGACTCGGAGGTCTGGAAGTCGAACTGATCGACGGACATGTGTCCGAGGAGGCGCCACGCGGCGGCGCACGAGGGGTTGAGGCGGAGGGTTTCGATGGCGGCCTGGCGGGCTTCTCTGCGGTTGTCCTTGGTGTTCAGGAGCTCGGCCTCTGCGAGGCGCGGGGACCAGGCGAGGCGGTCGAGCTCGTCGCGGGCGCGGGCGAGGAGCGTGGTGATGGTGCGGTAGTCCTGCTGGGCGTCGCGCCAGGGGCCCTTCATGCGGGCGCGGAGGAGCAGAGCGCGGACGCCCTCGGCCATCTCGTCGGCGAGCGTGATCTGCTGATCGGCCATGAGGGAGGCGACGCGATCGAGCGAGCGGGAGGCATCGTCGGCGTTGCCGAGATCGAAGAGGGCGTGGGCGCGGAGGCGTGCGGCGCGGAGGGCGAGTGTGGAGTGTGAGGGGTGGGGGGTGTGGGGGGCGTCGAGGAGGGCGAGCGCGCCGGCGGGATCGCCGAGTTCGATGAGGGCTTCGGCGCGGTCGAGCGGATCGGCGTCGGGGGAGCGGAGGGAGTCGTCCCAGAAGCGGGCGGTGGTGAGCGCGGCGCGGGCGCGGAGGGCGGGAGAGGCGAGGTCTTCGTCGCGCCAGATGCCGTGGTGGAGGCGGAGGTCGCGGGCCTGCTCGGGCGTGAGGTAGGACTGCTCGAGGAGGCGCGTGATGGATGGGGCGAGTTCGGGGACTTCGATGGGCGCGGGCTTTCGGTCTTGGACGACCTGGGCGTGGGAGACGGGGGAGGGGATGAGGGGGGAGAGCGTGAGGAGGGCGGCGAGGAGGGTGTGAGCCGCGGGGCGAGCGTGGGGAGCGGATCGACGGCGTCTCGTTCGGGTGGGCTGCACGATGTCCTCCGGGTGGATTGGTGTGTTCCGTGTACCCGCAGGATGAGTGTACGGTTGGCGAGAAAGTCGCGAACCGTGGGCAGCGCGTCGAGAGGCCGCGTGGAGGTTGATTACGGGGGATCGATGCGGCCTCGGTAGGGCTCGATGCGGACGTTCCACCCGCGTGCGGGGGTTGCGGTGTCGAAGATGCGGTAGGGGAGGTCTTTGGGGTTTTTCTCGGGGTTGAGCATCTGGATGATGGACTCATCTCCGACGAGGTTGATGGTTTTGGCCATGCGCGGGAGGAGGTCTGACTTTCGGTACCAGACGCGGATCTCGGAGAGTTCGTCGGCATCCTGGGGGTCGGCGATGGGGACGAGCAGGAGTTGGTAGGAGCCGTCTCCGGCGTTGATGAAGGAGCGGAGCGAGTCGGCATCGACGCCCTCGTCGGGTGTGAGCATGGTGACGCGGTAGCGCTTGAGGACATCGTCTCTTCGCTGGCCGACGGGGACCGGGAAGGGTCCTTCGCCGATGCGGAGTGGATCGAATCGTTCGCCGGGGGGCACGACCTGGCGTTTGATGAACTGCTTGTCCTTTTCGAGCTTCTCGACGAGCCACTCGCCGTCGAAGATGTAGTCTTTGGGCTCTTTCTCGACGCGCTTGCCGACGCGGAGCTGGGTGAACTGGACGGCGAAGCGGCGCGACGCGGGGGTCTTGGCGTCGCCCCGGTCGATGGTCTCGTAGTAGAGGGTGCCATCGCGGATCTGCTCATCGCCGGCGAGCGCGAAGATGCGGGTGTAGCGGATGCCTGCCTTGAAGGTCTTGATCTCGAGGTCGGCGGTTTCGAGGGCGACGAGGAGATCGTCGGCGGTGAGGATCGGTTGTCCGGCCTTCCAGTCGTGGTCGGGGATGGCGGGGGCGGTTTGTGTGGGGACGGGGGATTCGGGTGTCTCCTGCGCGAGCGCGGGGAGAGAGAGGCAGGCCGCGCTGAGCAGGGCGAGCATTGAGTTTGTCAAGAGTCTTGTGCGGCGTGCCATGGGTTGCTCCCGGATCGTGTGCTGCGGTCGGCCGACACAATGTATGTGGGCAGAGAAACCGTGACGTTGCAGACGATCCGCTGTGCCCCTCGGAATCGTGACACGATCGTGACAGCACTCTGCGCGGGCTGGGAATCGCGGGCGCGGGATCAGGGGGGTCGCGATCAGGGGCGGGTCGCGAGTTGGTCGGCATCGCGGAGCCAGAGGTTGAGGCGTGCGGCCCAGTGTCGGAAGACGAGGCGGGCGTCGGAGAAGGGATCTTCTTCGATGGGCTGGGTTGCATCGCGGACGACATCGGACTCGATGGCGGCGGCGAGGCGCTCGCGTGTTGTGGAGTCGAGGATCTCGACCTCGACGGATGCGCCGCCGATCTGGGTCTGTCCGGTTGCGGGATCGACGCGTGCGCCAGCGAGGGCGGTGATGGCGGCGCGGATGACGGCGACGTTGGGGCCGGGCTCTGTGGCGATGGGGTAGAGGAGGGAGAGCGCGGAGATGGTCTCTTCGTGGAGTGCGGCGGCGAGTTCAGCGGATTCGGCGTCGGTGATGCGTGTGCCGCGGACGGTGCGTTGGGGGAGGAAGGTGATGGGTTCGACGATGAAGGTGTTGTATGAGGCGAGGCGAGCGGATTGCTCGTAGAGCGTTCCCTGGTGTCTTGGGCTCTGACGGAGGCGTGCGTAGTCGCCGAGGAAGCCGGAGTATCGGGTGGCGGGGAATGCCGCGGGCTGCTGGGCGTCTGCGGGCCTGACGGGGTCGGGCTCGGGTTGTGAAGATGTGGAGGTGGCGCATCCGGTGAGGGGGGGGGCTGCGAGGAGGGCGATGAGGAGGGCGTGGGGGAGTGTGCGCGAGAGCGTGCGGATGGCGAGTGTTGGGTTCATGATGGAGATGATCGGCATGAGGGCGGATGCGGGGCGAGGGGTTATTCCTCGTCGAATCCGCGGGCGACGAGTTCGTTGAGGGCGTCGAGGGCTTTGTCGGCGTCGTCGCCTTCGGCGGTGATATCGAGGGTTGTGCCCTGCGTGGCGGCGAGCATCATCATCTGCATGATGGACTTGCCATCGACTTCTGTGTCTTCTCGTCTGACGGTGATGGCCGACTTGAAGGTCGAGGCGAGGTCAACGAATGCCATGGCGGGCCGGGCGTGGAGCCCGAGCCGATTGACGATGGTCACCGCGATGGTCCGTCGTTCGGACACGGCGTGTGGGCTCCGGAGTGGGGGGCGTGGTGTTGGGGCGTGGTGTTGGGAGGGATCAGCCGGGGAAGCCCTGTGCGTCGGCCTCGTCGATGAGGGTGAGGACTTCGGGGACGGTGGAGGCCTGTCGGAGGAATCTTCGGAAGCGTTCCTGGGAGAGGTTCTTGAAGATGACTTCCATGGCGAGGAGGTGCTCTTCGGGTCTGTCCTCGGGTGAGAGGAGGAGGAAGACGGAGTAGACGGGCTGTCTGTCGAGTGCGTTGAAATCGACGCCTCTGGCGGAGAGTCCGATGGTGGCGCACATCTTGGAGATGGCTTTGTGCTTGACGTGCGGAACGGCGACGCCCTTTCCGAAGCCGGTGGAGCCCTTTTTCTCGCGTTCGAGGATGGCGCGGACGAGTTCGTCGCGCATGGCGGGCTTGGCGACGTTGGCGGCGATGATGGCGTCGACCATCTCTCCGATTACGTCGTCGCGTTCAACGGAGTTGAGGTTTGCGATCACCGCGTCACGGACGATGATGTCATTGAGCTTCATGCCTTCGTCGCTCCTGGCCGGTGCGGCACGGGTTCAGCGGTTGCCTTCGCGCAGCCGGTTCTTGTACTCGGTGACCTGACGCGCGGCCTTCTGCGCCACCTGGTCGATGGCGGCGTAGACGTCTTCGTGCTTCGCGTGGCAGACGAAGGGGTCGTGTTTGGGGACCTTTGAGACGATCTCGGCGTCGTACTCGCCCTTGTGGTGGTGGTCGGCCTTGGTGATGGTGACGATCGTTGAGGAGACGCCGTCGAAGAACTTTCCGATGTGCTCGACCTTTGATTCCGCGTAGGTGCGGATCGCGTCGGTGATATCCAGACCCCGCCCGATGACCTCGATGCGCATGGACGCTCCTTGCTGTTCAACATCCGTCCCGGGCGAATCCCGGAGAGGAAGAATCGTCTTCACGCGATGATAAGCAACGCACGCGGCCGGGTCAGGTGCGCGGGAGTCATTGATCGGTGCCCGTCAGGGCTGCGAAGGGGAGGGAGTTTGGGGCGTCTGGGAGGCGGGGTGGGTTCGGTCGAGCGCGGAGAGGGGCTTGTTCTGTCCTTCGGGGGTGAGGACGCCGGCGGTGATGATGAAGCGGAGTGCTTCGTCGATGGAGAGGGGGAGGTCTTTGACTTCTTCGGCGCGGACGTTGACGACGAAGCCGGTGAAGGGCGTCGGGGTCGTGGGGACGAAGACGGAGACCATGGCGCCGCCACCGGCCTCGCGAGCGGCCTGGATGGAGTTGCCTGTGACGAAGCCCATGGTCCATGCCTCGCGTCTTGGCCACTCGACGAGGACGACGCGGTTGAAGGCCATGGCCTTGTCGCCGATGATGAGATCGACGACTTGTTTGACGTGCGGGTAGACCTGTTTGAAGCCGGGGATTCGGGCGATGAGGGCTTCGATTCTTGTGTAGACCTGTCGTCCGAAGAAACCTCCGAGGAGGACGCCGGCGAGGTAGACGAGCCCCATGGCGACGAAGAGGCCGATGCCGCCGAGCCAGGGGTTTTCGTTCCAGCGTGCGCGGAAGTGTTCGAGTGATTGCTTTTTGTTTCCTTTGACGAACCAGCCGCGGTCCGGGATGGCTTTCTCGGTGTCGGTGGCGGGCTTCCCTCGGACGTATTCGGGGAGCGCGTCGGGGCCGGCGATGACGGGGGCGACTTCGACGTAGACCCACTGGACGCCTCGGTTGATGGGGCTTGCGACGGTTTTGAGGAGGAAGCTGAAGGCCTGCCAGAGGAGCCAGAGCGTGACGATGGAGGGCAGGAGGATGCCGAGCCCTCTGAAGAAGAAGCGTTTGAAATCGGTGTTGAAGGACTCTCGCTTGGCCATGTCACATCCGTTTGGCGCCGGCGCGTGTTTGGTGCGCGGCGTCTGTTTGCCTGCTTGTGGTGAGCGGGCGATTGTACGGATGGTCGGGGATCAGGCGGCTTTTCGTGCGGCGCGCTTGCTGTTTGATTTATAGACGCCGAGCGCGGGGTGGAGGTGTTCGGCGATGACGCCGGATGCGAAGATGCGTTGCCCTTGGGAGAGTTCGAGTGGGAGAACGGTGGTGTGCGCGGGCGCGGTGTCGGCGGCTCTGCCCAACGGGCCGGCGCGGGTGCCGGCTCTGGCGAGGTCTTCGGGTGTGGGATCGAGTCCGGCGAAGCGGGCGACGCGCTCGGCGACGGCCCAGGGATCGACATTGATCTCGGAGGCGTGGATGAGGAGGAAGTCGGCGTAGGACTCCTGGGCGCGGAGGATCGCGGACATGAAGTCGATGCAGGCGCGGAGCCCGAGGCGGCACTCGGGCGTGAGTGGGCCTGCGCCGGGGGGCCTGGCGCAGAGGAGGTCGTCGAGGGAGCAGCCCGTGGAGCGGCGTTCGATGCGGAGGCGGCGGTAGTTTGTGGTGATGGCGTCGCTGGGATCGGCGGCGAGGAGGGCGACGCGATGGTGGACGAGGGAGGCGGCGACTTCGGCGGGCGTGCTCATGCCGCGTTCGGGGGAGAGCCCTTCGAGCCAGCGCGGTGATTGCGGGGTGGGTGTGGTGATGGAGAGGTGGATGGAATCGACGAGTGCTCGGAGGCGGGGGAGGCCGCACCCGTTGAAGGCGACGATGCAGACGGGGTGTGCATCGTCGCGGTTGGCGGCGTGGGGCTTGGTGCTGGATGAGGGACGCGGTGTTGGCATGTCCGGCTCCGGGTCGCGAGCGCGGGGTGCGTGCGCGACGTGTGCGGTGGCGAACATGGCTATCGGAACTCGGCTCGGGGCGCGTGAGCGTCGGTGAGAGATTAGATGGGTGGGTCTCCTTTCGGGGTTTGGATGCGCTGAAACTGCGCGTTGTGGAGGCGGTGCTGGGCGTGCGCGGGATGGGGCGGATTCAGGCGGCGCGTGATCGGAGCGAGTCGCCCATGAGGATGCTGGCGGCGTGTCCTGCGTCGGCGGCGACGGGTATGCAGGCGTCAAGACGGGTGAGTTTCATGATGCGTTTGACCTCGTCGGGGAGGCCGAAGACGACGAGTGATCCGGCGTTGTGTCGGCAGCGTGTGTGGAGATCGACGAGCATGTTGAGGCATGCGGAGGAGAGGTGCTCGACGCGTTCGAAGGAGACGGCGAGGAGCCAGCCGGCGCGTCGTGCGGCATCGCTGAGTTCATCGGAGAGGAGGACGGCTTGTCGTTCGCGGACGGCGGGGCAGAGGACGCCGACGACCGCGATGGGGAAGACCGACTGCACCTCGATGAGCGGGCCTCGGTGCGAGTCGGATGCGAGAAGATCGAATTCCATACGTGGGCTCTCCCGGCTGCGGCGGCTGATGCGGGTGACGCCCCCGATGCAACCGACGCACGGGGAGAGATGCGATCAAAGGGTGGTGTTTGCCACTCGCGTCGCGGGTGGGGCGAGGTTTGCGCTTCACACCGAGCAGGATGCTCTGGTTGTGCGGGTTGGGGGCACGTACATGATGCGATCAGGGGCGGGGCTTGCGGACCTGCGCCGGGCGAGGGGTGCGGGGGGGGCGGGGGTGCGGGTTATCGGCGAGTGTGCGAGTCAGGCGTGTCATGGCCTTGATGGTGGCATCGCTGACGTGGTGCTCGATTCCCTCGGCATCGACCTCGGCCTGGGAGCGGGGGACACCGATCGCGATGAGGAAGGCGAGCACGGCGTCGTGGCGGGTGCGGGCGCGTTCGGCGAGGAGGAGGCCTTGGGGCGTGAGGGTGATGGGCTTGTATGGGGCGGTCTGGACGAGGCCTTTTTTGACGAGTCTGGTGACGATGCGGGAGACGGTGACATGGCTGACGCCCATCATGCGCGAGAGGTCGCTGACGCGGGCTTCGCCTCGTGAGCGCAGGATATCGGCGATGGCTTCGACGTAGTCCTCGGCGGTTTCGTCTTCGTGCGCGGCGCGTGTGTCCTTGAAGCGGTCGGGCGTTTGGCCTCGGCTGCGCGCGTCGGGCCTTTGTGTGTGCTTCATGCCGGGCTCCTTCATGCGATGCCGAGCGCTTGCCGGATCGTTGCGGGTGAAACGCCCTCGATGCGCAGGACTTTTTCCGGTGAGCGTGCTCCGGAGTGGAGCGTGACCTGTGATTCTCTGGCGTTGAGGGTGCGGGCGATGAGGGCGCAGATGGCGCGGTTGGCGCGCCCGTCTTCGGCGGCCTGTGCGACGCGGACTTTGAGCCGGTCTCCGAGCGGGCCTGCGATGGCGTCGCGCTTGGCGCCGGGGACGGCCTTGATGCGCAGCAGGACCGCGTCGCTCGGGTCGAGCGAGAGGACTGGGTTGGTCGGTGAGGGGGTGCTTTCTGAGGTGTTCATACGAACATGAACCAGATCTTGGGGGTGGTTTTCGGACATTTGTGATCCGGGCGGGGCGTGTGAGACGTAGATTACGTGAGAGGGGCGATGCGGGGAAATCCGGGCACAACCGACGGGCTCGGAGTGCCGAAACGAGTCGTAGGGCAAGCTTCGAGAGGGTTGCGCTTCCGGCGTTTGCGCGGCCGAGGAGAGAGATGATGCGGTCAGATGAGCGTACAGGATTGGTGGGGGGTGTTGTGCGGGCGATCGGTTTGATCGTGGGGGTGTCTGTTGTCGGTGGGATTGTCGCGAGGAGTGCGGAGGCGCAGCCCCAGTTGGTGGAGGGGCAGGTGCTGGTGGTGTATGACTCGCGGCTTCCGGACAGTCTGCTTGTGGCGGAGCATTACGCGGGATCGGCGAAGGTGGCGGGTGGTGTGGGTGGCGTGGCGGGTTCGCGTCCGGGCGTGCACGTGTTCGATCTTGCGACCGGTGGCGCGGCGGTGACGGCTCCGGGGACGACGACGTATCCGAACTTCATCACGAGGATTCGCACGCCCCTTCGGAATCATCTGGAGGCCTCGGGGCTGACGCACGAGATTCGCTGCATCGTGACGACGAAGGGCTTGCCCCATCGGGTGCGAGACACGGACAACGCCAACAGCGGCGACAGCCCGACGCAGACGGACAACGAGCACATGAATCGCGACGCGACGAACGCCTCGATGGAGGCGGAGTTGGCGTTGCTGTGGCAGGATCTGACGGCTGGAGAGATGGGCGGCGCGGCGGATTCGTTTGCGGACGGGATGATTGTGAATCCGTACTGGGGGCGGTCTGAGCCGATCTCGGCGTGGCCGACGACGCACATCACGAGCCCGAAGGCGTTTGTCGGTGCGTATGTGCCGGGCCGGTTCTGGTGGACGACGACGGCGGATCCTGCGGGGCGGCTGTCGCCGGGGGACATCTATCTTGTGTGCCGCCTGGATGGGAACACGGTGGATGACGTGCGTGCGTTGATCGATCGTTCGCGGCACATTGTTGTGGACATGCGTTCGGTTGTTGTGGTGCTTGATGAGTCGAACAGCGACGGTGTGCAGACGCCGACGCCCCCTCCGAGCAGCGAGTTCGACAACATGCACGGGATCCCGGAGGTGAACGCGGGGGATGACTACGAGTTGTGCCGCGACACGCTGCTGGCGGATGGTCGGATTCTGCCTGCGAACGTGCGTTACGACGCGCTCGCGGACGCGGCGAACTTCATGGTGGGCCCGCGGATCTCTTACGGCGGTCAGGGGATCGTGGTGACGGAGCCGGTGCTGCTGCTGGCGCATTACGGGGCGAACCATCACGGGACGAAGCCGGGTGGGAATGGTGCGAATCCGCTGGCGTCGTCGAGTTATGCCGAGTCGTTCCACTATTCGCCGGGCGCGATCATGAACACCATGGAGTCGTTCAATGCGCGTGCGTTCGGCGGGTTGACGACGTCGTTCAATCAGGAGCAGATCGCGGACTTCATCGCGGCGGGCGGGACGTTCGGGCTGGGGAACGTGTACGAGCCGTTTGCGTACACGGTGCCGGACACGATCTTCGTGGTTCGGAATTTCATTCTCGGGAACCTGACGTGGGCCGAGGCGGCGCACACGTCGATTCCGTTTTTGTCGTGGGCGCAGATCGTGATCGGGGATCCGCTGGCGCGGATCGTGCGTTCGACGGAGGATATCAACGGGGACGGGGTGGTTGATGCCGAGGATCTGTGGGCGTGGGAGCAGTCGCCGACGGACATCAACAACGACGGCGTTGCGGACGCGGCGGACAAGCGGTTGCTTGAGGGCACCGTGCGCGCGTTCGAGCGCGTGGACATGACGAACAGGCGTCGTTGAGCTGGCGGTCTGTGGGTGTGGTGTGGGTGTGGGGGGTGTGTCAGGTTGTGGGAGTGGGCGCGGGGCGTCGTTTGGGGAAGATGGCGGTGCTCATGCCGCGGACGCCGCCGGTGCGGACCATGCCCTCGCCGATGCGTGTGAACGCGCTCTTTGCGTTTGCGGGTGAGTATTCGAAGCCGATGAAGCGTCTTCCGAGGGCGTGGGCGACGACGCCGGTGGTTCCGGATCCGAGGAAGGGATCGAGGACGAGGTCGCCGGGGTTTGAGGTGCTGCGGATGACGCGTTCGAGGTAGACCTCGGGGAGTTGGTTGTCGTGGTTGGGGCGTCGTTCTTTGTTGTTGCCCTGGATGCGTCCCCAATACTGGCCGTACCAGACATCCATGGGGACGCGCATGCCGGGGGCGAGTCCGTCTTTCTTGTTCATGGTGCGTGCATCGCCGTAGATGGCGGCGCGGTCGGAGAGTTCGAGGATCTCGTCGGGGTTCCAGGTGTTGATACCGGCTTTGGTGAAGTAGAGGGCGTGGACCTTTGAGTTGATGAAGCGGCCGGTGGTGTTCTGGCCGAAGCGGTAGTGCCAGATGCACCAGTTGACCATGGAGAGGCGGCGGGATTTGAGGTGTACGACGATCTCGGCGGCCCAGTCGTCGGGGATGTTGACCCACATGCTGCCGCCGGGGCGGAGGGCGTCGATGCAGCCGTCGAGCCAGGCGTAGGTGAAGTCGAGGTATTCCTTGTCGGACATGGAGCGGTCGTCCCAAGTTTTGCCGGTTTTCTCGCGGTCGTAGTCGCGGCTCCAGTTGAAGGGCGGGTCGGCGAAGACGAGATCGACCTTGCCTGAGATGCACTCAGGGATGGAGCGGAGGAGCGTGCGCGAGTCGCCGACATAGACGCGGCACTCGGGGTCATTGCGCGTGTAGGTGGGGTTTGGGGGCGTGATGGGGTGGGCCATAGAGACAATGTAGGGCCCCAGCGGGAGGGAGCGCACATTGCTGGGCTGTGGTGCGATTCGTCTGCCCGAGGGCGCGGCGGGAGACAGGGTGGCTCCGCTTTGCAGCTTGGCGCTGTTGTGAGCTGGCTCAGGTTGATCGGAGGAGGGCGTCGGCGACGAGGAGGTCGGTGGGTGAGTCGATGTCGATGACCGCGCCCTCGGGGTTGGTGATGGCGCGTCGGTCGGCGCCGAAGAAGGCGTGGGGGCCGGGCGGGACGTCGGGGATGGCGAGCATGAGGGCGCGGAGGGTGAGGGCGATGACGCCTCCATCGGGGATGTAGGCGGGTGGGAGGTCTTGTCTTCGGAAGACGTTGTGGTTGAGGGTGTCGCCTTCCCAGGGGCGGAGGGTGCCTGAGGTTTCGTCGATGCGTGCGGTCCACCAGGGGTGGTGCTTGCCGACGGGGGCGTAGGACTGGACGGAGTCGCAGCGCGTGGAGAGGAGGCGAGTGAGGGCGCGGTCGGTGAGGTCGCCCGGCCGGACGGGGACGTTGGCGTAGAGGATGACGAGGGGTGTGGAGGGCGTGATGGTGTTGGTGCGGAGGAGGTGCTCGGCGGCGTGGCGTGCGGCGGCGTCGATGGTGGCGTGGTCGGTTGCGAGTTCGGCGGGGCGCGGGATGGGGGTCGCGCCGAGGGCGCCGGCGAGGTCGAGGAGCTCGGGGCTGTCGGAGGAGAGGGCGACGGTGGAGACTGAGCGAGAGCGAAGGGCGTGCTCGATGGTCCACTGGGCGCAGGGCTTGCCGGCGACGGGGGCGAGGTTTTTGCCGGGCACACCCTTGCTGCCGGCGCGCCCGAGGATGATGGCGGCGGCCCCTGTGCGAGCCGGTGCGGATGGGTCGGGGGCGTTGCTCATGCGGCGAGGAGGGTTCGCGTGGATGGCGCGTCGGCGGGGAGGTGTTCCTGGCGCAGACGCCAGAGCGAGCGGAAGAGATCGGTGAGCGGGGCGCAGGTGAGCCCGAGGGTGTCGGCGGCGCGCTTGGTCTGGACGATGCCGACGACGTGGCGTGCGCCGTGCTCGTGTCCGTCGAAGGGGACGCGCCCGTCGGAGAGGATCGTCATGTGCTTGCGTGCGAAGCGTCGCTGGACATGGATGGGGAGCGGGAGCGGTGCGATGCGCGAGCCCGCGACGGCTCTTGGGAGCGGATCGATGACGCACGCGCCCGCGACGGTGAGCCAGCGGTCGTAGAAGGGCTCGATCTCGGCGAGGGACTCGTCGCAGCGGGTGATGCGCGGGACGATCCAGCACGGGGGGAGCGCGCCGGGGGCGGGGAGCGCTCGGACGGACTCGATGAGCGAGGTGAGGTTGGACTCGGCACGCTCGTACTGATCGACGCCCATGATGGTGCGATAGGTCTGGCGCGTGGCGGCCATGAGGTCGACGCTGATCACGCCCGCGCCGGAATCGACGAGGTCGTGGGCTTCTTCGGTGGAGCAGAGGAGATCGGTCCTGACGTGCAGGGCGCGGCATCCGGCGGTGCGGGCGGCGCGGATGATCTCTCGCCAGGCGTGGTGGCGGAGCGGATCGCCGATTCCTGCGAGTGAGATGGCGATCGCGGGATTGGCGCGGAGGGCGGACTCGATGATCTCGGCGGCGCGTTCGGGTTCGATGGGCGGGCGTTCGGCGACGTCTTCGCGCCCTCGTGTCCAGAGCCCGCGGATGCCGGAGGTCATGCGTCCGGTGCAGAGTTCGAGCGTGAGGTGCTGGGGCGCGGCGGGTGAGGCGGTGAGGCGATCGGCGAGTGCATGGACGATCTCGGAGGTCGGGGCGTGGCGTGCGTTGTCGGCGTAGGAGGCGAGGACCGGGGCGAGGGCGGCGCGGCTGCCGGGAAGGTCCATGATGGCGCGGCCGTTGAGGTCCCGGTAGCCGGGATCGACTGGGACGCAGCAGATCTTGGCGATGGGATCGGATTGCGGACCGATCGGGATGTAGCCGAGGGAGGCGCCGATGGTTGCGAGCCATTGCGCGGAGTCCTGCGAGACGGCGAACTCGTCGAGCATGGAGCGGGCGATGAGGCAGGGGGCGAGCCCGGGGGCGGCCTGTGTGAATGTGACGCGTGTGCCGGAGGGGTGTTCGGCGTGGCGTTCGACGATCGCATCGCAGAGCGCGGGATCGACTGCGCACCAATCGGGGCCGAGGAGGAGTGCGGCGTCGGCGTCTTGTGCCGCACGGGCCATGGGCTTTGCGAGGAGGAGTTCGTCGTAGATGGTGAGCCCGGCGATGGAGCCGCGCCAACTGGAGGGGGCGAAGAGGCGGGCTTGTGCGACGGCGTCGCGTCTGGCGTCGAGGTGCTGGCGGTCGATGTGCTCGATGCGGATGCGGAGGGGTCGGAGGGCGTTCTCATCGCCGAGGAGTTCGCGGACGCGATCGGGCTCGGGCGTGAGGAGGACGGCATCGCGGATGTGGGCCGTCGAGGCGAGGCGTGCGAGGGTGAGTTGCAGGGCGTTCATGCGGCCGGCGACGGGATCGGCGAGGCGTCTTGCGATGCCGAGCGAGCCGCGGTCGGGATCGACGGGGAGGAGTGCGACGACGCGGTGGGTGCGGCGGCGGACGGCGGCGGCATCGAGAGTGAGCGAAGGATCTTCGGGTGCGACATCGCGTGTGAGTTTGCGGGCGCCCGAGAGTGCTTCGAGGGCGTGGTCGAGGAGGCGCAGCGCGGTTGAGGCGGACTCTCGTATGCGTGAGACGTTGTCGATGTCGCGCTCGATCTGGCGTTTCTGGCGTTCGATGGGGGAGAGCGTGGTGTCGAGGGCGATGGCGCGATCGGCCTTGAAGCGGTTGAGCGCGCCGACCTGGTTGACGTGCTGGACGATCGTGAAGCCGATGGGTTGGGCGTTGACCTTGGCGGTGATGGGTTCGATGCGTCGGATGAGATCGTTGACCTTGCGCTCGTCGGGGTAGGCGCGCTGCATGCGCTTGAGAAGGTCGAGCGCGTCGGCGGAGAGGCGGGCGACCTGTGAGACCTCCTGGCGCGCGACACGGAAGCGGGCTCGGGCCTCGGCGATGCGATCGCGCGCGGCGGGCGAGTGGCGCCCGGAGGTGGGCGTGGAGAGATCGAGCGGGGGGGTGAGTGGGGGGGTGAGTGGAGAGGTGGGTGGGGGGGTGGGGGGGGCGTGTCTGTCGAGCGCGTCGGCGAGGGTGATCGCGGTGGTGTTGCGTTTGGCGACGCCTCCTTCGGTGGCGTCGATGGTGCGCAGGCCTTGTTCGGCGTCGGCACCGAACATCTGCTCGAACTGCACGAGATATGCCGCCATCTGCTCGTCGGTGTAGATGGGGCGTCCGTGTGTGTCTTCGAGTCGCCGGAGGAGTCGTCGGGATCTGGCGATGCGTTCCCACTCGAACATCTCGAGCGTGCGGAAGGGATTGAGCTCGGGTCCCCAGGTGGAGTGGATGGCGGCGCCTGCGGCGTAGTACTGGCCGTCGGTGAAGCCGAGGTCTTGCCCGACCATGATGACGGGATCGCAGCCGAGGTGGCGAGCGAGCGAGTAGGCGAGGTGTGCGACGGTAGCGCCGGCGGGGAGTTTGCCCTTTTTGTCGGCGATGCCTCCGACGATCTCTTCGAGCCATTCGTCCTCGCAGCAGCGGATCGCGCCGGGGAAGGACTCGAGGATGGCGGGGTTGGCGCGGGGCTCGACGACGAGTGTGACGCCAGCGACCTGTTCGGCGGTGAGGCCCTCGTAGAAGCGGCGGCTGATCTCGTGGTGGTCGAGGGCGGTGACGAAGTGGGGGCGGATGCCTCGGGCGAGGAGCTGTTTGAGGACGGTCTGCACGGCGATGATGACGACGCGGTCGCGGACGCCGGGGCGTGCGAGGAGGTCGATGTTTCGTTCGAGGGAGGGGCCGGCGGAGACGACGACGGCGGCGCGTCCACGGGCGATGCCGGCGAGATCGGCGATTCCGGGGGTGGAGACGTACCAGTCGGTGTTCATGAGGAGGTTTCGGAGCGTCGCCTCGGACTGGACGAGGGTGGTGAGGACGGTTGTGCGGGCTGCGCGCATGACGCTGGTGAAGAGGGTGGAGAAGGCGTCGAGCGCGCCCGAGCAGCGGGCGCGGGAGGCGGGGTGCTCGAGCAGGGCGGTGCCGAGTACGAAGACGCCCTCGCTTCCTTTGACGGCCTCGCTGATGGAGGCCGAGTCGCCGTGGTCGGTGAGGAAGCCGACGTTGCAGGCGCGGATCCACTCGCTGTGGTCGATGCGTTCGAGCACGGCGCGGAGGAGGGGCACATCGGGCTCGAAGCAGAGGAGCACGCCGGAGCGGGCGATTCCGCGGGCGACGCGCTCGACGTGGTGGCCGAGGCCGAATCCGAGGGCGACGACGCCGGGCGTTGATGCGACATCGATCGATTCGGCGATGTGCCGGGCTTCTTCGAGGGGGCGGCGCGGGCTGGCGAGGGAGCGTGGGCCGCGCGGACCGGGGAGTGATGCGGTGAGTGCGCCGTCGGGTGCGAGGGTGAAGTCGATGTCCTGGCGCGCGGGGGTCTGGCGGACGCGATCGGCGACCTTCGGTGAGGCGATCGCGATCGCGCGGAGGTTGCGTTCGAGGGTCTCGGCGGAGGGACGCGCTGCGGCGTCTCTGGATGCGGTTGGTGTGTGAGCGCGGTGCGCGGTGTTCATCTCGCCTCTTCCATCCTGAGTGCCCGAGCGTGCATGCCGTTCGCGTGGGCGCGTTCGTGCGGGTTTCGATAGGTCTGAGCCGGTTCAGATCGGCCGGGCGGGGGCGGGGGCTGCAAAGATCGGGTGTCGAACCGGGTGGTGTCGGGCATCGAAGGGTGGGTGTGCGGGGCGAGGAGCGTGTGTGATGGATCATGTGATAGCGGCAGCGCACGCGGCGATGGTGGCGACGGGGTTGCCGGCTTCGATCGGGGGGCGGGTTGCGCCGTTGCCCGATGCGCCCGCGCTTGAGGTTGCGCTTTTTGAGTCGCCGCTGGCGGTGGTCTTTGCGCTGGTGGTGCTCTCGCTGGCGGCGTTCTTTGTGCTGCGATCGCGCGGGGGGGCGGCGTTTGTGGGGGCGGGGGTGGGGCTGGCGCTGGCGGCGGGTGTGTTCGTGGTGAGCGTCATTGTGACGACGCCTCGGGAGCGGATGAGCTCGGGGACGCGGGAGCTTGTGCGTGCGGCGGTGGAGGTTGATGCGGGGGCGCTGCGGGAGCTGCTTGCGCCGGATGCGCGGCTGGTCACGGGGAAGTTCAGGAGCGTGGCGGGGATGGAGTCGGTGGGCCGCGAGCAGATCATCGCGGGTGTGGAGGATGTGGTGGGACGGCGGTACGGCGTGGAGAAGTGGGCGGTGTTGAAGGTTCAGGCGACACGCGACGGGCCGAATGTGGGGCGGACGCAGGTGCAGGTGCGTGTGGAGGCGGGGGGGATGAGTTTCTCGTGGTGGAAGATCGACTGGCGGCTGGAGGATGATGGTGTGTGGCGTGTGGTGGGGATCGAGCCGCTGTTCATCAGTGGGGTGGGGGGGTGAGAATCGAGGCGCAGGGCGTCAAGGTCGGAGAACACGAACGAGATAGAGCACTGGCTGATCCCCCGAGGCAGTCGTTGGCATGGGCGAGACGGGGCGAAGAGAGAGCCGGGGCGACGCTCGTCGCTGCGCGGCCTCGCTTGCCCGGGGCTCCGGCTGGGTCGGCCCGTTGGGCCTCCGGATGAACTGGTGTGTGCGGGGGGTTACTTCATCGAATCCAGGAACCCGTCGATCGCCTTCCAGTACGCGGCCTCATCCACTGGGAAGTCGTTGTGGCCGCCGGGCATTTCGATGAGCGTGCGGGTCGCGGGGGCGTGTGTTGCGTTCGCGCCTCTTTGCGGCGCACGCTTCGCGAGACGGCGCGAGTGTTCAATCGGAATGATTGTGTCGTCGATGCCGTGGAGGAGCAGCACGGGGCCCGTGTACTCACGCAGCACGCGATCGGTGCGGAAGGGGTTCTTCACGAGGAAAGGGGGTACGCCGTAGCCCGCGGCCATGGACGCGATGCTGGTGAACGTTGATTCGAGGATCATCGCGCGGGGCGGCCTCTCCCGCGCGACCTGTGCCGCGACGGCTCCACCGAGCGACCGCCCGTGATAGACGATGCGCGAGGCATCGATCTCCGGGCGATTGAGAAGAAGGTCGATGAACTGCACGGCGTCGGCGACGATTGCTTTCTGTGAGGGCTTGCCGCTGCTTCGGCCATAGCCGCGGTATTCCGGCGTCAGGACCGCCCAGGCGCGTCCGGTGTATCGCTCGCGATACCAATCGAGACCATCGACGCACTCGGCGTTGCCGTGAAAGGCGACTACGAGCGGGAACGGGCCCTCGCCCTGCGGCAGACTGAGGAACGCCTCGACCTCGCCGCCGCGGCCCGGGCTACTCTCGATCGTGATGGCCAGACGCTCTGCGTTGGTGGGCGCACCGGTGGCCTCGGCGAACTCGCGCGGGAAGAGCATTCGATCCTGCATCGAGAAGAGCATGGTGCACCACACTCCGTAGCCGATCAGCCCGAGAGCGAGCAGGCGGGCGAGACAGCGTCTTGCCTGCGTGAAGCCGGCTGCTTTGGTGCGTGCGTCCATGCGGCACTCAGACGCCGAGCTTCTCCGCGAGGAAGTCGCCGACTTTGTCGATCGAGATGCGTGTCTGCGCGCCGGTGTCTCTGTCGCGGCAGGTGACGGTCTGGTCTTTCATGGTGTCGCCATCGATCGTGAAGCAGTACGGGCAGCCGGCTTCGTCCATGCGGGCGTAGCGCTTGCCGATGGACTGTTTCTCGTCCAACTCGATGCCGCCGAGCTTCCAGAAGCGGGCGTTGAGATCGGTCTGCAGCTTCTCCGCGACTTCGGGCATGCCGTCCTTGGCGACGAGGGGGAAGATGGCGGCCTTGATGGGGGCGATGCGGGGGTGGAACTTCATGAACTCCGGGCTTGGGCGGCTCTCGTCGCGGGTGTACGCCTCGCAGATGAGGGCGAGGACGCCCCGGTCGAGTCCGGCGGCGGGCTCGATGCAGTGGGGGATGTAGCGCTCGCCGCGCCGCCCGCCATTGGGCAGCACCTCGCCGCGTTCGGTGTCGTTGTACTCCATCTTGACGCCGGAGTGCTGCTGGTGCTGGGTGAGGTCGTAGCAGCCGCGGTGCGCGATGCCTTCGAGCTCGCCGTAGCCGGGTGCGGTGAAGGGGAAGCGGTACTCGACGTCGGATGTGCCGCTGGAGTAGTGCGAGAGCTCGTCTTTTTCGTGCTCGCGGAGGATGAGGTTCTCGCTGGTGAGGCCGATGGACTGCCACCACTGCATGCGGAAGTCGCGCCAGAACTTGTACCAGGCGACGGACTCGTCGGGGTGGCAGAAGAACTCGAGCTCGGCCTGCTCGAACTCGCGGGAGCGGAAGGTGAAGTTGCGGGGCGTGATCTCGTTGCGAAACGACGTTCCCGTGTTGCCGATGCCGAAGGGGATCTTGACGCGCGTGGTGTCCACCACGTTCTTGAACTGCACAAAGACGCCCTGCGCGGTCTCGGGACGGAGGTAGACCTTATCGTCTTCGGTCGCAGTAGCACCGGTGTAGGTGAAGAACATCAGGTTGAACTGACGCGGCTTGGTCAACGAGCCCTTTTTCTGGCTGTATGGCGATGGAATTTCTTCGTTCTGAAACGTCAACTCGTTCATGGATACAGCACGGACACCGACGGTCAACACCATATCACCCTCTTGAACAATCAAGAGCGCTGTGTTGAAGGACCCCATCTTGCCATCCAGCACGTTGAGTCCAAGGGATTTCTGTGTCTTTCGATCCGTCAAGATCGACTGGAGGGCCTCATCAGCGCTGTTCGCAATAATCGTCTTGTACGGCGGAAAGACTGTTGATGCCCCGTCGTACTGCCGCATGAGTTGTGCCGCGAGTTTCTTCGGCTCAGATTCAGGTCCAAATCTCCCGTCACGGAACACTCCCTGCAGATGATCCGCCCGGAATCTCTGCTTCGTCTCTTTGTCATCCACCATCGGGTCGTTGAAGCCGCCGACGTGGCCGCTGGCTTCCCAGACCTTGGGGTGCTGGATGATGCGTGTCTCGACGGGGACGCAGCGGACGGGTTTGCCGTTGGGGCCGTCCTTGCCCCAGCAGGGGCGCATGATCATGTCCTGCCACCAGGCGTCTCGGAGGTTCTTCTTCATCTGGGCGCCGAGGGGGCCGTAATCCCAGAAGCCGTTGATGCCGCCGTAGATCTCGGAGGCCTGGTAGATGAATCCCCTGCGCTTGCAGAGGGCCATGATGGCGTCCATGGACTTCACTGGGGATGTGGAGGGGGTGTCGGACATGGGTCGGGATCTCCGGGAGTAGGGAGCGGACGGGGAGCAATCATCGGACGGCGGCGTGGGCTGGTCACGCGCGGTATATGGAATGGACGGGGTCGGCGTGTTTGACGCGCGACTGTGGAGAAGCGTGTTTGGATGACAATAGGTACTCGTATGGGAGACGAGGGGAGCGTGTCGGGAAATGTGGATCGGCGCGAGGATTGGGGTTGCCTGAAGCGGGTTTGTCGTGCATTGTCTTGGTCTTGGATTGGGTCTCGGATTTGGTATGGCGGCGTTCGCGTTGGCGGAGCCGCGTGTGACGGGTGTTTCTTCGGATTGAAATGAGAGACGACGCGTGTGCCTTCGCTGGCGCGCGCGTTGTTTCATGTTGTGGGGTTGTGGAATCAGTCTGCGCGTGTGAACTCGCGCCAGACGTCGGTGGCGGAGAGGCGTGAGGCGCGTTCGGTGGCTTCGGCGCGGAGTTGCTCGTAGTTTTTGATCTGCGGCCTTGCGACGAGGCGGGGTTCGCTGCCGGGGTCGAGGCGAGAGAGGCCGAGGGAGCCATCGCCGGAGACGGAGACGACCCAGGTCCCCTCGGAGAGCGCTCTGTAGACGGCCTTGCCGACGGAGGCGCGTGCGCCCTCGTCGCCGGACTTGAGCGAGCCGTCGGCGTTCCACGCGATGGAGGCGATGGCGGGATCGATGACGAGCCCTTCGCCGGGGGCGGTCTTGGCGTCGAAGATGCGTCGGATCCAGAGGCGTCCGTCGATGACGACGAAGTCGACGTAGATCTCTCCCCGTGGGTCGTAGGAGGTCGGGATGAGGCGGGTCTGTCCTTCGACGGTGCGGACGCGGACGGAGAGTGTGTTGTCCTTGACGATGAGTTCGGTGACCGCGCTGCGGCGGACGGCCTCGTTGTAGACATCGACGAGTTGCTGGTAGTCGAGGGCGAGTTCTTCGAGCCGGCGCTCGTAGATTCGGGAGGCGACATCGGCGCGGACGTAGCGGTAGCCGAGCAGCGCGGCGACGGCGCAGACGCCGCCAAACGCTGCGAGCTTGAGCCCTGAGATGATCGCGGTGATCTTCATGGATGAGACTACGTCCGAGCCCGTGTGAGGATCGGGCGTGCGAGCGGATCCGGTGCAGAATCGGTGCGGGTCGGCGTCAGTCTGCTTCGCGGACGATTCGGAAGCCGACGAAGGGGCCGTCGGAGAGCCACCACTTGCTCTTGGGGATCTGCGGGTCGCTGGAGTTCCAGGCGGATGTCTGGGGGGCGCGGTGGGTTGGGGTGAGCAGTTCGGCGGGGTCGCGGTAGCTGCCGCCCTTGGTCACGGGCTTGCCGTCGGCGCCCAAGCACCATTCCTGGACGTTGCCGAGCATGTCATGAAGCCCGAACGCATTGGCTGCCTTGCTCGCGACGGGGTGGGGCTTGCCGTCGGCGTTGTCGGCGAACCACGCCGCTTCTGTCAGTGTTGCGGATGCGGGCTCTGAGCCGCACGCGAGCTCCCACTCCGCCTCCGTCGGCAGGCGATAGGTCTTTCCCGACTTTGCGCTGAGCCACTTGCAGTACATCTGTGCGCTGTGGAACGACATGCTGATGGCGGCGTATCCGTCGTGGCCGAAGCCGCGGTCGGGTGGGAGGTATGGCTTGCTCGGGCGTGTGGTGGCGTCGGAGCCGCTGGTGTCGTTGGGTTCGTCGAGTCGGTAGACGAAGGGATCGAACGCGGGCCAGGTGAGTTCGGTGGCGCTGATGTAGAAGGGCTTGATGCCTTTGGTTTCATCGCCGGGGATGGGGATGAGTGTGATGCTGAGCGCGGCGCCTGGGATCTCTTGCTCGATGGGGGCGAGTTTGGTCGAGGCGGGCGCGGCGGGCGCGGGCTGGGAGGCGTGAGTATGCTGGGCGAGTGAGAGTGGAAGCGCGAGCCCGAGGAGCGAGAGCAGGCGTGCGGATGTTCGAGAGGTCTGAGAGCGTCTGGTGGTGTCCATGGTGTCTGGTCCTGTGAGTTCGACGCGGCTCCTGGGGCTTTGGTTCCCTCGCCGGCTGGGCGTGTTGTTGGGCGTGTTGTTGGGCGTTGCGATGGGGCTGGGGCTGGGGTGTGGTGGCGCGCGGGGGCGCGATGTGGGGGCCGTGCGTGAGGAGCGGCTTGAGCGACACGAGTTTATGAGGGTGCAGATGGGGGTCCAGTCGCGGATCGTGCTGTACGCGGTGGATGCGGCGTCGGCGCGGCGTGGCGCGGCGTCGGCGTTTGATCGCATCGCGGCCCTTGAACAGGCGATGAGCGATTATCGACCCGATTCGGAGGCATCGGTTCTTGCGCGCGCGGGCGCGGGGGTGATGTCGTCGGTGAGTGATGAACTGTTCGATGTGCTGAGCGTGTCTGAGGAGGTGTCGCACGCGACCGATGGGGCGTTCGACGTGACGATCGGGCCGGTTGTGCGGCTGTGGCGTGAGGCGAGAAGAACGGGCGATGCGCCGAGTGTGGAGCGGGTGCGTGAGGCGTGGGGCAGGGTGGGGTTTGCGCGCGTCGAGCTCGATCGCGGATCGCTCGCGGGGGCGCGGCGGGTGAGGATGAGGGCGGATGGGATGGGATTGGATTTCGGGGGGATCGGCAAGGGGTTCGCAGCGCAGCGCGCGGTGGAGCACTTGAAGAAGAGCGGGTTCCCGAGGTGTTTGGTTGCGCTCGCGGGCGATGTTGTGGTCGGTGATGCGCCGCTGGATGCGGAGGGTCGACCGGCGGCGGGGTGGCGGATCGATGTCGAGACGGGGATTGAGGGGCGCGCGGCGCGTTCGCTGGTGCTGCGTGACGCGGCGGTGTCGACTTCCGGGGATTCGGTGCAGTTCTTCGAGATCGGGGGCGTGCGGTACGCGCACATCATCGATGGGCGGCTGTCACGGAGGGCCGAGGGTGTGAGTGTTGAGGACCAGCGGTTCGGTTATCGACGAGGCGTGACGGTTGTGAGCGAGAGGGGGGAGTGGGCCGATGCGCTCGGTACGGCGCTTGCGATTGTCGGCCCGGAGTGGCTGGAGCGGGGCGAGGGTGAGCGGGTTCGATCGCTGCTGGAGCGATTCGGGGGCTCGTGGGCTCTGATCGAGTGGGAGCGGGTCTCGGATGGGGGTGTGGAGTCGGTTGAGGTCGGGGCGAAGAGATAGATGCGATTTCAGAAAGGGCGCTTGGTCGGATTTGTGACGATGTTGTCGCGTCCGAGGATGAGGGTGTCGGCGGTCTCGACGGCTTCGCGGAAGGTCTCGCCGGCCTGATCGATGTTCTCTGCCCAGGGGAGGATCTTGCCCTGCTCGAGGTGCTCGATGGTGGGGATGGAATCGCCGCAGAGGATGGTGGTTGTGCTGGCGGAGGAGAGGAGGAGCCCGCAGAGTCCTGGGGAGACGCCGGGCATGGGGTAGAGATCGACACCGGGCGCGAGCCGGTCGGGCGCGACCTCGCAGCGTCGGAGCATCGCGACTTCGAGGCGGAGGTCTTCGATGCGTTCGGGGTCTTCACGTCCGTGCATCTCGGCGAGGGCCTTGGCGAGGGGGACGCCGACGGTCTCGCGCTCGATCTCACCTATCCACCACTTGGCGCTGGTGAATGCTGGGAGTGCGCGGCGGCACTCGGGGTGGAACGAGGTGAGGAAGACGTGGGTGATGTCGGAGGGCTTGAGCCCCGAGCGCTCGCGCAGGCGCGCGATGAGGGCCTGCTCGGGGAGGCCGGGATCGACGAGGATGGTGTGCCCCTGGGTGCGGATGAGTGTTGTGGTGGCGTGCCCGGTGCGGACGGGCTCGCGCTCGTTCCAGAGCGGGTGAGCGCTGAGCGCACCGATGCTGATGATGCGGACGTCCATGTGCCGGGTCTCCGGTGGATGAGGTTGGGATGTGAGAGAGGTCGGCGCGTGGAAGTTATCTGGGGATCTCGACGAGCGCGCTTGGGATCATGATCTTCTGTTTGCCGCTCGTGGTGTTGACGGTGCGTCGCTGGCCCATGCCGTTGAGCAGGTAGTGCGGGTGCTTGGCGCGTGCGGCTTTGAGCGCGGGGCTCTCGAGGCCGGGCATCTTGACGGGGTCGTGGTCGTTCGGGCCGAAGATGCCGATGGTGACCTGCGAGCCGTTGGGACCGTGGTAGAAGAAGGCCTGATCGCCGTCGCGCCGGAGCTTGGCGGCGGCTTCTTCGGCGAGCTTGCGGCACTCTGCGAGTTCTTCTTTGCTGGGTGTGCCGAGATCGGCCCTTGTGTAGAAGGCGATGGCGAGGGTGTACCGGGCCTGGTCTTCGGGGAGGGACTGGCGGACGGAGCGAAGATCGAAGGGTGAGGTGATGGGGAGTTCGTCGTTGTCCGGGGGCGCGAGCGTGGCGTTCTGGTAGGGGGTTTCGGCTCCGACTTTCATGGCGCGGATTCGTCGGAGGTCGGCTTGAGCCAGTGCGTCGGTGGCTCCGGCGTAGCGGCCGTAGCAGACACGCCAGGCGTTCTCCTCGATCTGCATGAGATAGGCATCGGGGAGCATGCCGACGTTCTGGACTTTCCAGAGGGCCATCTCGGCGGTCTGCTTCGCTTCGGGTCCGCTGACGGAGACGATGACGATGCGCCAGTATGAATCGCCGCTGCCGGTTCGGGTGGTCTTTGCGGCTTCAGGAAAGAGCGAGCGTCCTTCTTCGGCGAGCGAGCCGGGCTTGGGGGCCTGCTTGGGCGCAGGATTGGCTGGGGCCTTCTCCTGGGTCGGGGCGTTGCGCTTGCCGCGTTCCCTGGGTTCGGGTTGAGCCAAGACCTGCAAAGCCATACACATACATAACACGACGCCGACCATGAACCTACCAACCTGGAGGGGTGTGCGGCTTTCGGCAGCGATTGCGCGAGAGGAAATGTGTGTGTCCCGAGTGAGAAAAACATCGGTGGTCCGTCGGTGAGTTATCACTTGCAAACCTCGTTCTTTCATCGGGTTAGGCGACTTGAGCATAAGCCGCCAGAATCTCAAGGGTTTGTTGCCGGGGCGTCGATCTCTTGGGTGTAGGGAAAGCATGTCTCGGCGAGCGTCAAGCCGGGGCATGTGGGGCGTGCCGCGTGGTGGCGGTACGAGTCGTTTGGTCGTTCGGGTTCACCCCGAGTTGGCCATGGAGTGTATGGACATGATGAACATCTCATCAGTGAGTGGGTCTTCTGGCGTCGGCTCGGTCGGAAGGGCCGAGCCGCGTGAGATAGCCCCGGAGCGTCCTGCGGCTGCGCCCGTGCAGCGCGGCGAGGACCAGTTGGAACTCTCGGAGGCGTCGCGTCTTCTTGCGCGTCTTCGTGGGCTGCCGGAGATCCGGCAGGACCTGGTGGATCAGGTTCGTGCGCAGATCGAGGCGGGAACGTATGAGACGGACGAGAAGCTTGATGTTGCGATCGAGGCGATGCTCGACGACGTCGAGAGCGGTTTGTAAGCGGCGTGTGTCCTCCGGAGCGGCCTTGGAAGTGTGTGCCGCGTTCCGGATCAACGTCATGGATTGAGAGAGGGATAGAAACCGACGGCCGGCGAGCCGGAGAGCAAGGTACGGAGCGTTGGAGCATGTGAGCGATCACCCGGGCGTGTGCTGACCTGAGAGACCAGCCGCGATGAGGAGCCCCGCGAGGGGCAGGAGAGATCCCGGCGTTTCAGCGAGAGAGGTGCCGGAGCGAGAGGTTCGGAGAGAGAGTCGCCACTCGAGCAAGCCACGGCGAGCGGAAGCCCGCCACACAGTCCTCGGTTCTTCTTCCCAAGAACGCCCGCCGGGTTTGTCCCCGGCGGGGTTCGTTTTTGGGGTGCGTTGTTGTGTGTTGCGCGGCTGGAGGAGGGGGAGTGTGGGCCGAGTTCTCGGACGGGTCTCCTCCCAGTCCCACCTTTGGGAGTCGTGCGGGGGTGTTCGGGCTTGACGGGTGGGTTGGGTGTGCCGATCCGAGAACACGAGTTGAGTGGTCGGAGGCGGGTAGCCCCGACGCCGCACGGACGCAGAGCGTCAGATCGGGTGGCAGGTCCATGGATAAGTCCAGCGTCATCGGCAGTATTCTGGGCGTGCTCTGCTGTGGGCTGGTGGGCTACATGGCCTCGCACGGCAACTGGGGGATGTTCTACTCCGAGAAGGGCCTGATCATGGTCTTCGGGGGGACGATCTCGGTCATCTTTATGGCTTTGCCGATGGACCGGATCAAGCAGATCCCCGGGTATGTGAAGCGGTTTTTGTTTCACAAGTCGATGCCGATGTCGGAGCTTGTGATGCTGATCTCTCGTCTTTCGGAGCGTGCGCGTCGGGATGGGATTCTCGCGCTCGAGTCCGAGATGGCGAACGTGAAGGACCCCTTCATGGCGCAGGGGCTGAAGATGGCGATCGACGGGGTGGACCCGGGCAATATCGAGCAGCTGCTGCGGATGGAGATTGTGGCAATGCAGGATCGCCACAAGGCGGGCAAGAAGTTCTTTGATCTGATCAAGCTGTACGCGCCGGGATACGGGCTTGTGGCGACGCTGATCGGTCAGGTCGGCATGTTCGGCGGCCTTGCGAGCGCGGACATCGGGCAGCTTGGTTACATGCTGGCGGTGGCCGTCGTTGCGACGATGTACGGGACGATCCTTGCGAACGCGGTGGCGGGGCCGATGGGGGACAAGCTGTCGCTGCGTTCGAGCGAGGAGATCCTCAATCGCGAGATGATGCTGCAATCGATCCTGTCGATCCAGGCGGGGGACAATCCGCGCGTGACGCAGTCGAAGGTGCTGGCGTTCATCCCAGCGGCAGCACGGAGCAAGCTGAACATCGCGGCGTGATGACGCGCCGGGAGACGGGATCGCACGATGTCCGACCATGAGAAAGACAAGCACGGGCACGAGGGCGGGGGCTCCCACGGGGGTGGCTCGCACGGCGGGGGCGGGCACGGCCATGGTCCGGGCGGGGGCGGCCACGAAGAGGGGCACGAGGGTGCGCCGGAGTGGCTGATCTCGTTCGCGGACATGGTCATGCTGATCATGGGTTTCTTCGTGATTCTGCTGGCGATGAACATGGGTCCGAAGGCGACAGCGGTGCAGGGGGGCGAACCGAGCGAGAAGGACAATCACGAGGAGATGATGCAGGCGCGGCACGCGGACTTTGTGATCAGCGTGCGGGAGGGGTTCAACAACAAGATCGATCCGTTCGGGAGCGATCCGAGCGAGGCGTGGCTGCGGAAGCGGATCCGAGACAGGTTCGAGGGCTCGACGAATCAGCCGGGTCCGCATGGAGACCACCCGAATCTCCAGGCGATCCGGCCGACGGATTACAACCGCGTGACGGCGCGGGTCCCCTTTGATGACGGCTCGGCGACGATCTCGGTCGATGCGAGGGAGGTGATCGCATCTGCGGCGGTTGGCCTGCGTGACCATCGCTGGATCGTTGATGTGCGCGGGCATGTCTCGCCCTTCGAGGCGATGAGGAACACGCGTGCGGCGCGGCAGCTGGCGTTCGACCGGGCGTACGCGGTGGCGCAGGTGCTGGTTGAGAACGGCGTTTCGTGGGACAACATCCGCGTCTCGTCGCTGGGCGAGACGGACCGCGTCGTGCCGAAGACCTTTGATCGAGAGAAGGACAGGGCGAATCAGCGGGTCGAGATCGTGCAGACCGATGAGCCCCTGCCCGAGAGTCCTCACGCGCGTGCGAGCGACGACAGGTAAGAGCGCATCAGAGTCGGGCGCGGTCTGCTGCGGGCTTTGAGCGGTTCACTCCGACGTTGAGTGGCGGTGCGAGACGGGTCTTGCCCGATGCTCGAGCGCGCCGACGATGACGAAGAGGATTGCGGGGGACGTGAAGATCAGGAACCACGGACCGCCGGGGATGTTGCCTCGCGTGATGAGTGCGAGGGCGTAGAACGCGCCGAGCGCGGCGAGTGCGAAGAGGCCGCCGGACAGCGATCGGTGCCAGGCGAAGAGCATGCCGCCCATCACGCCGAAGGGGAAGAGGGCGAGCGCGGCCCATTCCAGGGGCTTTGGGTTTCCGAGCTCGCCGAGGATGAAGAGGGCGAGTGTTCCGATGCTGGCGAGTGAGGCGAGGCGTGCGGCCCATCGGAGGATGGGGAGGGCGATGGGGCGTCGGGCGAGAGTCTCGGGACGCACGGCGATGGCGTTCATGGGTTGCTCCGGTGGCAGAGAACGGGGTGGGGCGCAGGGCTCGCTCAGATCATGATACCGCTTCACTGGAGTGTTGTTAGGAATCGCTAACACACGGTTTCGTGACTGTTACCCGGGTGGATGGTGGTGCGATTGATCTTCCGGTTTGATGGAACGTGTGCTATGTTCAGGACGTGGATGGGGTGGTGTGTGGCGGGGAGGGCTCGGTGCGGCGTGTCCGTGAGCGAGTGACGCCCGGAGGGGCGCGGAGAGAGCGATGAAGCGTGCGATGGTGTTTGCGGCGATGGCCGCGTGCGTGGCGGTTCCGGCGTCCGGCCAGACTGACCTGTTCATCAGCGAGTACAAGTTCAACGACGCGCAGATGAGCGCGGTCGGGACGGATGGGACGAACGCGCGGACGCTGTTCTCGATTCCGGCTTCGTTCTGGCTGCCGATCGGGCTGGACTACGACGTGGGGACGGGGCGGTTGCTGTGGATGGACTCGGCGGGGTCGAGCAAGATCGTGGGTGCGAACGTGAACGGCACGGGGCTTTCGACGGTGGTTGGGGTGCCGGGGTTCGCGCGGACAATCTCGCGCGATGCGACGGGCCGGATCTATTTCGCGACGGACCAGACCGTCCGGCGCGTGAATGCGGATGGGAGCGGGATGGTGACGATCTTCACGGGGAACCAGCCGGGGTATCCGGCGGGGGATCCGTTTGTGGATGCGACCAACGGGCACGTGTATGTCGGGTACTACGGCGAGATCCTGCGGATGGATCTGAACGGCGGGAACTTCAAGTCGCTCTTCACGGGCGGGAGCACGGTGCGGTCGATCGGGCTGGACGTCGCCAATCGTCACCTGTATTGGCTGGACTCGAACACCAACAGCGACTTCCTGGCGCGGATCGATCTTGACGGGTCGGGCTTCACGATCATTGATGATGCGTCGCCGACGTTCGGGCAGTCGAGCGGGTTCATCGTGCTGCTTGTCGATGCGCCGAACAACTCGCTGTATTACGCGGACGATCTGGCGGACGTTGTCTTCCGCTCGGATCTTGACGGGTCGAACAGGTCGGTGATCTTCTCGTCGGTCGACGACCGCTCGCCCTCGGGGCTTGCGCTCAGCACGGGCGCGCCGGTGCAGGCGTTGAGCGACTGCAACGGGAACGGGATCGCGGACGACATCGACATCGCGAACGGTGAGCCGGATTGCGACAACAACGGTGTGCCGGATGCGTGTCAGGCGGTCGATCCGTGCGCGGCGCGGGTGGTGCTGCTGGATCAGGGGTCGAACGCGGCGAGTTCGACGGGGAGATCGCTCGGTGTGCCGGGGAGCGCGTGGGAGGTGTTCCAGCCGTTTGATGTGCCGCCGGGAGGGTGGAGGATCGGGCGGATCGAGATGGATGGCTTTACGTCTGTGAACGGGAGCGGGTTTGGGGCGCGAGTCCTGATCCACCCTGACAACGGAACGGGGACGCGTGCGGATGAGTCGATTGTGATGGGGCAAGTGGATGGCATGAACTTCCTCTTCAACACGAACCTGGAGAACTGGGTCGGTGCGCCGCTGCGAGCGAATCTGGAGCAGGGGCGGTACTGGGTGCGCGTGGTTGCGAACGAGCCGAGCGTGTACTGGGGGGCGATCAATCTCGGGTTCTCGGGGCTTCCGTCGATCTCACGCGGCGCATCCGGCACGTTCACGGCGCCCGGATCGCCGATCGCGCTGCGTCTGATTGAGGGTGTGGTGTGCGCCTCGGACTATGACGGGAATGGAGAGGTCGATATTCTCGATTTCCTCGATTTCATGGACGACTTCGGGGCGTGCAACGGACAGCCGTCGCCGTGCGGCTCGTTCGGCGAGCCCGATCTGAACGGGGACACGATCGTTGACATTGTGGACTTTCTGGATTTCATCGACGCGTTCGGCAGCGGGTGCTGAGCGCGGTACGCTGGTGGGATGAGACAACACTTCGTCCCGGTGGCGTGCGCGTCGGTCGTGTGTGCGTTGGTTTCGGTGGTCGGCGCGGCTCAGCAGAGAGAGCAGGCTGGTGTGACGCCCGAGACGGGCGGGTCGGTCCTGCGCATCGACGGCGCCATCACGCGCTGGGACGAGGGGCTGCCGATCGGGAACGGGCTGGTCGGCGCGCTGGTGTGGGGCGAGGGGCGGACGATCCGCATCTCGCTGGATCGCGCGGACCTGTGGGACACGAGATTGCCGGAGGTGTTCGCGTCGCCGGAGTGGACATACGCGAACATGATCGCGCTGAAGGAGGCGAAGAACCACACGCGGCACCAGGAGCTGTTCGATGTGCCGTATGACACGATCCCCTATCCGACGAAGCTGCCGGCGGGGCGGGTGGAGATCACGCTGCCGGAAGGTGTGAGCATCGGTGGCTTCTGGCTGACGCTTGACGACGGGGTCGCGACGGTTCGCATGATCGACTCTCGCGACCATTCGGAAACAACTCTGGACATCCTGCCCGCACGGGTCGGGTCTTGCCTGTTAGTCAACACGCTGCCAGCCGGGTCAACGTACGCGCTCCGAAGCCCCGAGGGCACGAAGTTGCTCGGGTATCCCGATGCGGTGCATGAGTCACAAGAGTTTCGTCGATGGTTCACTCAATCGACGCTTGGAGCGCTCCAATACACCGTGTTCGTAACGCCCTTGCTGGTGGGTCTGAACTCCAAGCCATCGGATGTGGATTATCCGCTCGCGATTGGCGTCGCCGCCCACGACAGCGTGATGAACGGCCACTTCGCAGGATCGTCGGAGGTCACTCAATCACAGCTGTCACAGCCGAACATGAGGGCGATGCTGGCTCTTCACCGCACGCGCAAGTTCCCGAAGCCGCGGGTCGCGATCCCGGACGCACGCCTTCAGTTGCACTACGACCTCTGCACGCACTTGTACATCGCCGGATCTCTCGGAGACCAGCCGCCGATGCCGCTGCAGGGCGTGTGGACGGCGGATGAGGGCGGGTTGCCTCCGTGGAAGGGGGATTACCACAATGACCTGAACACGCAGATGACGTACCTGGCGTACCACGCCGCGGGGCTGATCTATCAAGGATGGAGCTGGATCAACTTCAATATCGAGTTGCTTCCTGAGTATCAGAGTTTCGCGCGGTCGTTCTACGCCCTGCCGTCGCGGGACGATCGGTATGCCGATGTGCGCCACGAGCCGGCGCTGATTCCGGGTGTGATGACGATCAAGGGGCAGCCGATGGGCGGGTGGGGGCAGCACTCGCTCAGCCCGACGCACTCGGCGTGGATCGCGCAGTCGTTCTACTTGGACTGGAAGTACTCGGGAGACGAGACGCGGATGTTGAATCTGGCGTACCCATTCTGTGCGGCGATCGGGAACGGGCTTCTCGGGTTGATGTCGAAGGACGTACACGGGCACCTGAAGCTGCCTCTTTCGAGCAGCCCGGAGATCCACGACAACTCGTACCAGGCGTGGCTCGTCCCGAACTCGAACTACGACCTTTCGCTGATGCGCTGGCTCTTTGCGGCCCTGAAGGAGATGGCGGAGGTTGCGGGTGAGGCGGAGGTGGCGGCGAAGTGGGGTGATGCGCTCGGGGCGATGGAGCCCCTGCACATCGATGAGAAGACGGGATTGATGTTCGATGCGCGAGAGACGTACTCGCAGAGCCATCGGCACTTCAGCCACGCGATGGCGATCCACCCGCTCGGGACACTTTCGATCGAGGGGAGCGATGCCGATCGCGCGGCGATCAATGCCACGCTCGATCAGTTGAAGGCGATGGGGACGGACTGGTGGACGGGGTACTCGTTCTCGTGGGCGGCGTGCATGTTCGCGCGAGCGGGGCGCGCCGAGGAGGCGCTGGACTATCTGACGAAGTACCTGGCGTTCACGGGTCCCAACGGGTTTCACCTGAACGGCGATCAGACGAAGAGCGGGCTGTCGAATTTCACGTATCGGCCGTTCACACTGGAGGGGAACTTCCTCGCGATGGAGGCGATCCACCAGATGCTGCTGCAGTCGCACGGCGTGGTGGGTGTGCCCGGCTCGGAGATCGTCAGGATCTTCCCTGCGGTGAGTGAGACGTGGGGGGATGTGTCGTTCGATGGGCTGAGGGCCGAGGGAGGGTGGATTGTCTCGGCGAGGCGGAACGGGGGGAGTACGACGCGTGTTGAGGTTGTCGCGCCGAGCGGGTCCGCTGATCGCGCGACGCGTCCCGAGGAGATGGGACCTGGAGCGCGGGCGAGAACGCTGCGGCTGCGCGATCCGTTCGCGGGTCGTGAGGCGCACTGGTCGCGCGAGGTGGTGCGTGAGGGGGGGCGTGAAGGGGGCGAGATCGTGGTCGAGCTTCGTCCGGGCGAGTTTCTCGTCGGGGAGGCGCGTTGAGCGGGCGTGCCCGCGTGAGGTGCCGCGCGTTGGGGCGATGGGCGTTCTAGTATCGGCTCGCGATCATGTGAGTGAACCGGTATCGAGGAGCGACATGGGTCAGAAGGTGTTTCCAACGGTGTTCCACTTCACGCACTGGAAGGCGGGCTCGCAGTGGGTCCGGAGCGTGTTCGAGGACGCGTGCCCGGGGCGTCTGGTGGAGACGTTGCCGAAGAACGCGCACGTGCTGGAGCGTCCGTTGCAGCAGGGCGCGATCTATTCGCCGGTCTACATGAAGCGTCAGGTCTTCGAGACGTGCGAGGCGTCGAGGTCGGCGCCTCAGGTTCGTGTGGTTGTGATCCGGGATCTGCGCGATGCGCTGGTGTCGTGGTATTACAGCATGAAGGTCTCGCACCAGGACATTCCGGGGACGCGGATCGCGCAGATCCGCGAGGAGCTGCGGGCGAAGTCGATGGAGGATGGGCTGCTGTACCTGATCGCGGGCGACAGGGAGTTTGCGGGGTTGCAGGGGCACTCGTCGATCCAGCTCTCTTGGCTGGGCGCGTGCGATCTGATGGTTCGGTACGAGGAGTTGCTCGAGGACGAGATGGGTCAGTTCGATCGTCTGCTGCGGTGCTGCGGGATCGAGGTCGAGACCGAGCGATTGAAGCAGATCGTGAGCGACAGGAGCTTTCAGTCGGTGTCGGGGAGGCAGCGCGGCGAGGAGGACGTGAGCGCGCACCACCGCAAGGGCGTGCGCGGCGACTGGCGGAACCACTTCACGCCGCGGGTCGAGCGGGCGTTCAAGGAGAAGTTCGCCGACGTGCTTGTGAAGACGGGGTACGAGCGCGACGACCTTTGGTGAGCGTGTGTGCCGGGGTGAGGCGTTACTGGCGCGGGCCGGCGAGTCCTCTGGCGTGGACGAGTTCGGCCGTGAATCCGGTGATCGGGTAGTGGCGCATGAGGGCCTCGCCGAGGTGATCTGCCTGCGCGAGGACGAAGTGGCACGGTGCAGTGACGCGCCAGCCCACGAACCTCAGGGCGCGTGCGAGGTGTTCTTGTGTGGTGCAGATGCGGACCTCGCCCCGGTTGATGCCGAGGGGGAGGACCTTGAACTGCCACGCCTGCCTGCGCGAGATGAGATCAAGCGAGTTGCTCTCGACCTGTGTGCCGCGTGGATCGACGGATTCTGCGAGCATCGCGTACTGCATGGCCCAGGCCTGTTCAACGGCTTCCGGGGGCACGCCGAAGAGCGTTTCGGCGAGTTCGCCGAAGGGGCGTTTGTGCGTGGCCTGGAAGTTCAGGATCTCATCGCGTTGTGATTCGGTCAGCACGCCCTGACGCACGAGCAAGTCCCCGAGACGCATCGCCATGGTGAGGCCTCCGTGTCGCGATCGCGGGGTGTGGGACCCGCGAGGCGAGAGAAGCCATCGGCCTCGGCGTGTCGGTGCTTGGTTGCTTGATGCGTGATTGAGGGTTCGGCGGTGGGCGAGCGACGGCTGGCCGATCTCGGTCGGTCGCGTGCATCGCACGCGGCGGACGCTCTGTGCCGGTGCTCATCGAGACGGCGCGTGAGAATCCGCTTGACAATCGGCGGGGCGTATTGCAAGGGGGCGAGCGGATCGGGGTGAGAAGGGTCAGGCGGGGGCGGGCTCGATGGTGACCTTGAGTCGGCGCGAGCGGAACTGCTCTTCGAGCAGTTCGGCGCGTTCTTTATGGGTCACGCAGACGAGGGCGATGCCGCGTTTATGGGCGGTCATGGTGACCTGGACGGCCTGCTGGACGGTGAGGCGTGCGATCTCGGTGACCGAGAACACAACGTCCTCAACGGTGTTGACGTCGTCGTTATGGAGCAGCACGCGATAGGGCGGGAGGTGATCCAGGCGCGGGGGTGCGGTCTCCGGGCGGTCCTGGACCGCGGCCTGTCCCTGCGGAGCCGTGTCGGATGCGGGTGTTGACTCGATCTGATCGGGCATCCTCATCCCTCCTTCGCGAACGTGTGTGCTCACCATTCTACAAGTCGAGCCAAGGATACAAAGTCGAACAGGGCAGAATGATGGCACATACCCAAACATGCTCCGTTCACAAGCGCAAGTCACTGACAATTCATGCTCTGCGAGCACTGATTGGGGTGAACACCTCCCGGACATCTTGGGCAGATTGAGGTTTCTTGAAGAACTCTTGTTGTATCCGAGGCGTATGGAAGAGTGGCATACGGAACGACCGGAAAGGAAGCCAGGTTCAACGCAACTGAACGCGGGATTCCGATTCGGTGCAGCATCTCTCTCTCCTCCAGCGACCCGAGACGGCCCTTCCGAGGGCCGTCGGGTCGTTTTGGGACCTGTCGGTGGGTCACTTCCCGACGCAGAAGCGTGAGAAGATGAGACCGAGGACATCATCGGGGCTGAGGCGTCCGGTGATGGATCCGAGGGCGTCGAGTGCGAGGCGGAGCTGTGTGGCGATGGCCGCGTCGTCGCGGGCGGAGGTCATTGCGATCACGGATTCGAGGCGGTGGTGTGCTTCTGCGAGGGCGAGGGCGTGGCGTGCGAGCAGGATGCGTGTGCCGCCTGCGGAGGATGCGCGCGCGGAGGTGGCGATGGTCTCTGAGATGACTCGGGCGAGTTCGGCGAGGTTCCATCCATCGAGGGCGCAGACGTGGATGATGCTGTGGCCGGTGGCATCGGCACGGGGCGAGGGTCTGTCGGCCTTTGTGCGGACGCGAAGCAGGGGCGAGCTGGTTTCGGGGGATAGGCCGGGCGCAACATCGAACGCACCATCGGGATCGCACCAGAGGACGACATCGGCGGCGGCGATCGTTTCGCGGGCGCGGCGCTGCATGTCGGCGGCGATGGGGTCTGCGATGTCGGGGTCGTGGGTGTCGAGTCCGGCTGTGTCGGCGAGTTCGATCTCGGGAGAGCCGGGAGCGAGAGATGAGAGATCGGCGCGTTCGATGAGGATGTCGCGAGTCGTGCCCGCGTGCTCGGAGACGACGGAGCGCTTTCGCCCGAGCAGTGCGTTCATCAGTGTGCTCTTGCCGGCGTTGGGCCTGCCGGTGAGGACGACGAGTGGGATGTGGCGTGCGGCGGCGAGGGAGCGACGGCCGCCGGTGTTCTCTTCGATCTCGCGCGCGAGTTGCGCGGCGCGATCGCGCAGGTCCGGGGTCGAGATGGCGACGACATCCTCCTGATCGGTGAAGTCGATGCCCGCTTCGACCAGGGCGAGCAGCGTGGCTGTCTCGTTCGCCCATGATCTCCAGCGCGGGGCATCTTCGGCACGCAGGGCGCGGGCGGAGCATTCGAGCTCGGCCTCGCTCGATGCGGCGATGGAGGCGTTGACACCCTCGGCGGCTTCGATCGTCATCTTGCCGTTGAGGAACGCCCGGGCGGAGAACTCGCCGGGCTCGGCGTGGCGGACGACGGCATCGGGCGGGAGCGTGTCTGCGCGTGTGATGAGACTTGTCAGGACGCGATCGACGAGGGCGGGGTTGCCGGGGAGGAGGATCTCGAGCGTGTCTTCACCGGTGTAGGTGCGCGGGGCGGGGGCGTGGATGACGCGCACCGGGAGACGCAACGGGATCGGGTTGCGTGCAAAGGGGGCTTCGAGGTTCCAGAGCGAGAGCGTGGCGTGGCGTGCGGCGGCTCCCTCTTGTTGGAAGTGATCGATGCCCAGACGCTCGCTCGCGATCCGGCGGGTTGCCGGCCCGCTGAGGCGGATGAGCGCGAGGGGAGAGCGTCCCGGTGCGGAAGCGAGCGCGATGATGGTGTCGCCGAGGATCATTCGGCGTTCTCCGCGTGCTGCTCAGCGCCTGGGCGGACGCTGCGGGCCACGTGCGCCGGGGTTGAATCCCTGCGAGCCCTTTGCGCCCTTGGACTGTTGCTGGGCCTGCTTCTGCTCGGCGAGCATCTGGAGGCGTTGCATGAAGCCGGGCCCCTTCTTCTGCTTGCGGTACTTCTCGGGGTTGAGCAGGTCGTGCTTCTTGACGTGCTCGCGGATCCAGTGGTTCTCGACGATGGCGAGGACGGAGTTGGTCAGGAAGTAGACGAGAAGGCCCGACGGGGCGTTGTACATGAAGACGGGGAGCATGACGACGGACATGACCTTGATGATCTTCTGCTGCTGTTCCTGCTCGGGGGTCATGGTGCCGGTGGTGGGCGGGGTGAGGTACTTCTGGTGGACCCAGAAGACGGCTCCCCAGGCGAGCGGGAGGACATTCAGGCCGGTGATCGGTCCCATGAAGTCGGAGAGGAACCAGATGTGGATGCCCTTGCCGGCGAACCAGATCGCGTGGTCGGGCTCGGCGAGGTCGGCCATGAAAGCCCAGCCGCCGCCGGTGAGCGACTGGAAGATGCCGTAGAAGGCGGGTTGCTGGCGGAGTTCGAAGGCGTAGTAGAGCGTTGCGTAGAGTGCGATCCAGATCGGGGTCTGCATGAGCATGGGGAGGCAGCCGAGCATGCCGGCGGGGTTGATCCCCTCTTCGCGCCAGAGCTTGCCGGTCTCCTGCTGGAGTTTCTGCTTGTCGTTGGCGTATCGCTCCTGGAGCTTCTTCTGCTTGGGGGCGATGTCCTGCATCTGCTTGGCGAAGCGTTGCATGCGCACCTGTGACCAGCGGTTCACGGGGTGGAGCACGGTGCGGACGATGATGACGAGGATGATGATGGCGACCGCCCAGTCGGCGGTGGCGCGGTGGACGATCTCGAGCAGCCAGACCAGTGCGTCGGTCAGCACGGGGAATGTGCAGAAGGCGCACGGGCCGCCGGCGTTGTAGACGACGATCTCCTGGACTCCGGCGGCGGCGGCGCGGGGATCTGCGGTGATGGCGTCCTTTTCCATGGGTCCGGCGTAGATGCCCATGCTGAAGTCGGCGGTCGAACCGGGCGCGACGGCGACGGGCTTGCTGTCGAGTTTGACGCCGATGACAGGGGCGTAGACGGGTTGGCCCTTCTCTTCGATGTATCGGTGCAGGACGACGCGATCGATGCGATCGACCCATGAGAATGAGGCGGGGTTCGGGGCATCGCCGACGAGGCCGTGCGTGACGACGCTGAAGTAGCGGTTCGACATGCCCGCCCAGGCGAGGGTGAACTCGGCGTCGAGGGAGACGGGGTTCGGCCAGACGGTGGCGACATCGGGGAAGAGCCCGGTGGCCTTGTCGGCCTTTCCGAGGACCTTGGGGCGGAACCAGAGGAAGGCGTTGGCGAAGACGATGCGCTGCGACGGGTCGGACTGGGCCTTGAGGAGGTATCCGAAGCGCAGGCGGCGCATGTCGCGGGCCTTTGAGACCTTTGTGGAGCCGCCCGCGCTGTCGTTCTCCAGATCGACGGGGCCGTACTGGAACCAGCGGATGTTGAGCTCGCGATCGGTGAGGTTCTCGACTGTCTGGGCGAGTTCGATCTCGTAGGAGTCGGAGGTGAGTCGGAATGAGCGGACGATGCGGAGGACGGCCTCGCCGGAGGCGTTCTCGACGATCGCCTCGAATGTGCCGCTCGGCGCACCGGGGACAGGGCTCCAGACCGACGCGCTGAGGAGGTTGACGATCACGCCCTCGACCTGAACGCCGAGCGCGGAGAAGGGTGTGAGCGCGTAGGCACCCTCGCGATGGGTGCGCTGGACCTCGACGTTCGCTTCGTTCTTGATGGTCGTGAAGTAGCGTCCGAGTTTGAGGGAGCCGACGCCAACCCCGAGGGGATCGATCGTGAGGGCCTGGCGGATCGGGGCCTGGGCGTCGAGGAGGCCGAGCGTCTGCGGTTCCATCGCACCTGTGTTTCGGGCGCGGAGTCCTTCGAGTGCGGCGGGGCGTCCGGAGGGTGGGGCATCCGGCGCGGGGGCGGCGACCACTTGTTCCGGCGCGGGGCTCTGGCTCGGCTCTGGTGTCGGCGCGGGGCGTTCGGCGGGCGCGGCGGCACGCGGCTCGGGCTGTTGCGGCGTTGTGGGAGACGGCGTGGGCTTGTTCGAGGAGGAGAGAAAGAACGCCCACGAGACGCCGCCCACGACCAGAACGATCAGGAGTGTGAGCAGAAACCGAACTTTGGGATTCCCACGCTGCGCCATCGATGCTCCGCGATTGTGGGCGGCGCTGAGCCGCAGATTGCCTGGATCTTGTTGTGCGTCACGAGGCCCCGCTTGGGGTGCTCCGGCGCAGGGACAACGATAGACGGTTGTTTCGTGTGTCGCGGTCTTTCAGGAATCTTCGGGCTGAGGATGGCGTGCGTCGGCTGTTGGAGCATCACGCGCGTGCGGCCCGTGAATGGAGAGTGCCATGAGTGTGGGGAGTTTGAGACGCCTGAACACCCTCCTACCGGCGGGAACCGGCTCCGATCGTGCGTGTATCACCTTTACCTGCCCGTGTCGGGTTCAAGAACCCGCGCCGGCGTGCTTTCCGGAGTATCCTCTCGCATGATCCGTTCCATCACACCCGTTCTGGTTCTTGCTGTTGCGACCTCGGTCGTTCCTGTTGCGGCGACGGCCCAGCCCTCCGAGGGCATCGTCCGTGAAGGGGCGGGAGCGCGGCGTGCGTCTCTTGACGCCATGGAACTCAAGCCCTTCCCGGCCGACCTCTGGGGCGGTGTTGGTGCGTGGGCCAACGGCGCACCCCTGACAAGCGCGGACACGAGCGGCAAGCCCGTCATCATCGTGACGTGGTCGAACTGGTACGACGCCTCGCTGCGGGCCCTGACGGCGGCCCAGCGCGTGGCGGATCAGTACGCCTCGGATGGGCTGATCGTGGTGGGTCTGCACGACGACGAGGAGTGGGACGAGGCGGAGGGCGTGGCAAAGTCCAGGGGGATCACGTTCCGTATCGCCCACGACACCGGCAACAAGATGCGTGCGGGGCTCAGCGTCGATCAGGATCCGGATATCTATGTGATCGATCGGGCGGGACAGCTGCGGTTTGCGGACGTTGATTCATCTTCGCTGGAGCAAGCCGCGAAGATCGTCGCGAAGGAGACGATGGAGCAGGCGGGGAAGATCAATCAGACGCTTGCGGAGAAGGCGGAGGAGGAGCGGATCCGCGCGAACCGGACGGCGGCGATCAACCAGCAGGCGGATCTGGTCAACATTCCGGAGCTTCCATTCCCTGATCCGTCGCCCGAGGCGTACGTCAACGCACGGTGGCCGAAGCTGCCGACGGACTCCGGGCGTCAGGAGCAGCCGGGGTTCTTCGTGCTGCCGAGTTACGGTTGGTATCCGCCCAAGCCGCCCGCGACGAAGGGTCGCGCGGTGGTGGCGTATTTCTGGAATCCGGATGTTCCTTCGACCTCGCGCATGGTGAAGGAGATGGATCTTTTGCAGCGCGAGCGCGGGCGTGACATCGCGGTCGCGGGGATTGTTGTGCCGCGTGAGACGTTGTCGGGCGGTTCCAGTTCATTCTCTGACGAGACGAAGCGTGCGTTGGAGTTGGAGCTGCTCGGGAAGCGGACGAAGGAGTTCGCGGATTCCAGTCGCCTTGCGCATCCGGTCATGTTCGACCCGACGGGCGCGGTGATGTCCAGCGTGTCGGGTCGGTTCACGGCGACCCAGTCTCCGACGTACGCCGTGGTGGCTTCGTCGGACGGGATGGTCCGGTGGTACGGCGACTCGAAGAGCCCCTCTTTCAAGGCGGCTGTCGATGCGGTGATCGAGAACGATCCCGGCGTGAAGGCGCGTCGGGCCGCCGAGCAGGCGTGGCTGAAGGCGCGTGGCAAGTAAGCCGGGCTCAGGATTGAACCGAGAAGACGCCTCGGCGCAGAGCGCCGGGGCGTTTGTCGCTCCGCCGGCTCAACCTCTCCTGACAGCGCCGCACTTTCACGTGGTGCTGCGAGAGCCGGAGATCCCGAACAACACGGGGAACATCGGGCGGACGTGCGTGGCGACCGGGTGCAGGTTGCATCTGGTGAGGCCGCTCGGGTTTGAGTTGACGGAGAAGGCGTGTCGGCGAGCGGGGCTGGACTATTGGCCTCGGCTGGACTGGGTCGAGCACGCGGAGTGGGCGAGTTACGAGCGGTCGATGGATCCGGGGCGGACGTTCTTTCTGTCGACGAAAGCCGCACGATCGGTGTTTGATGTTGAGTTGCGTCGGGGCGACCACCTGGTGTTCGGGCGTGAGACGAGCGGGCTGCCTCGCGAGCTGCTGGAGGCATACCCGGAACGCGTGGTCTCGCTCCCGCTGGTTGAGGCGGAGCGTTCGCTGAACCTGGCGACGGCGGTGTGTGCCGTGGTGTATGAGGGGATCAGGCAGTTGCGGGCACGGGGTGAGTGCCGCGTGACGCCCGAGGGGCGGCTGAGGCCTGAATAAGCCCTCGTGCGGCTCACGGGGAGATCGAACCTAAAGTCATGCACATGGCAAAGCGGTCACGAAAGATGTCGCCGGGCGCGAAGCAGGGAAGCCGCAAGAGTGGTCCATCGGCGTCGCGCGGTCGGTCGGGCAAGAGCGGTCCTCATCGCGGGCCGGCGTCGAAGGATCGCGAGCGCCGAGAGGATGTATCGAAGGGCAAGCCCGGGGGCAGGATCCGGACGATCAGGGGTCTTGGTACAAAGCCGGAGGACCGCGCCGCGGCGCGTGATCTCAAGCCCGGCAAGGGCGTGATCAAGCTGTCGGAGAAGAACAAGCCCAAGAAGAGCGTGAAGGCCGGCGCGCCGAAGGCGCCCGCTTCTGAGGTGGTCACCGTCGGGTTTGTGTCGCTCGGGTGTCCGAAGAATCTCGTCGATTCGGAGAAGATGCTCGGCCTGCTCGCTCTGGATGGGATCATCCCGGTCGCGACGGGCGGACAGGCGGAACGGTGGGACGACTCGGCCCACACCGAGGGCGGGACCATCCACGAAGACCAGCACTCGCACCCTCACGATAACGAGCATGGAGATCTTGATGCCGCGCCGACCGGCACGCGGGCCGAGGGGTGCGCGTCATATGGCGGCGCGAGCACGCTTCCGGATGCGGATGCCATCGTGGTGAACACGTGCGGGTTCCTGGAGGCGAGCAAAGAGGAATCGCTCACTGTCATCCGCGATGCCGTGAAGGCCAAGCAGGAGGGGCGTGTGAAGCGGGTCGTCGTCGCCGGGTGTCTGGTGCAGCGGCACCGCGCGAAGATGCTGGAGTGGGAGCCGGGAATCGACGCGATGATCGGCGTCTTCGATCGCGACAAGATCGTCGAGGCCGTTCGTGGCAAGGCGCCAGAGCGCAAGGGCTTGAAAGAGTCGAGCGACGGACCGGCGTACTGGATCTCCGGCAACGCCCTCGTCGCGGCTCGCGAACGGGGCATGAAGACCGCGGGACTGACGGTCAACGGCAAGGACGGGACGGGTGTCGGGTACTTTGAGGATGATGCGACGCGACTTCGCCTTACGCCCCGGCACTACGCGTATCTCCGCATCAGCGAGGGGTGCAACCAGGCGTGCGCGTTCTGCACGATCCCGTCGATCCGGGGCAAGATGCGCTCCAAGCCGATCGATCGCATCGCGGCGGAGACCGCGGAACTGCTGAACGACGGCGCGTTCGAGTTGAACCTGATCGGACAGGACACGACGAGCTACGGCGACGACATCGGGCTGGGGTTGGATGCGGAGATCACGATCGAGGGGACTCCTGTCGGGGGTGGGCTGGCGGCGCTTCTGCGGGTGATCGATGACGTCGCCGAGGAGACGCTCGGGCCGGTGAAGAACGGCTCGCCCAACGCGTGGATCCGGCTGATGTACGCGTATCCCTCGAACTTCAGCGATCCGATCATCGAGGCGATCGCGGAGTTGGTCGCAAAGGGGCGGATGCTGCCGTACATCGACATGCCTCTGCAGCACGCGAGCGACAACATGCTCACCAGCATGCGCCGCAACGTGAGCGCGGCGCACCAGCGCGAACTCATCCATAAGCTGCGCGAGCGGATCCCGGGCATGGCGATCCGGACGACATTCATCAGCGGCTTCCCGGGCGAGACGGAGCGCGACCACGAGGAGTTGTTGGCATTCGTCCGCGACATGAGGTTCGATGCTGTCGGCGTCTTTGAGTACTCGCGCGAGCCGGGCACTCCTGCCGGGACGATGGATGAGGATCCGAAGCTCGCCGTCGATGCCGCGACGAAGACGCGCCGCAAGGGCGAGGTGATGGCGGCGCAGCAGGAGGTTGCGTTTGCGAAGGCCTCGGCGATCGCGGGTGAGTTCGATGAGTCGCGCCCGGGCCAGACCGGCCGGCGCGTGGATGTGCTGATTGATGGTGCGACGCAGAGCGCGGGGATCAAGACCAGCGGCGTCGGTGCCGGCGGGCGGCTGTATCAGGGGCGCACGTATTTCCAGGCCCCGCAGATTGACGCCATCACTTACGTCCAGTCGCGCGAGCGCCTGAGCCCCGGCGAACTGGTCCGCTGCGCAATCGTCGCCGCGGATGGCTACGACCTGATCGCGCGGCCTGTGGCTGAGCTTGAGAAGCGGACGTCGCTGAAGATTTTGTAAGCGGCGGTTGTCGGCAGTTGCGTGCTCGCGGATGTTCGGTGCGTGCTTCTGTCGGAGCGGCACGCCGAGGTCACACGCCGCGCACGTCGGTGCGGAGGGCTGTTGAATCTCTCTCGGCGACGAGCAGGGCGTCTTGTGCGATCGATGCGGGGATAAGGGCTGTCTGTCCGTGCGCGAGGGGGACACCGTGGAAGCGTCCTTCGCGGGAGCGGATCGAGCCGCGGCCGTTGAGGAGCATGAGGACCTGCGGGCGCGGTTGTGCGTCCTTGATGGCCAGGTCGAAGGGTGTGCCGGGTGCGATGCGCACCTCGTCGATATCGAAGTATCCGGTGGCGACGTGGCGGGCGATGCGATCTCCCTCGGCGATGCGGGTCGCATCTCGGGCCGGCTCGAACTGGATGCAGGCGAGTGATGCGTCCACGTGGAGCTCGCGCCCCTTGCGGCCGTATTCCTTGGCCCAGTCGTAGACGCGGAAGGTGGTGTCGCTGGGGGTCTGGACCTCGGCGACGAGGACACCCGCGCCGAGCGCGTGGACGGTGCCGCTCGGGAGGTTGTGGCACTCGCCGGGGATCGCCGGGACGCTTTCGAGGAGCGAGACGACGCTCTCGCCCTCGCCTTGCGAGAGGGCCTCGCGGAACTGGGCGGGGGTGACGCCCTGGCGCACGCCCTTGAAGATCACGCTGCCCGGCTCGGCGTCGAGGACGTACCAGCACTCGGTCTTGAGGTGTGCCTCGGGGTGGGTGCGGCAGTAGGCGGGGCTCGGATGGACCTGGACGGAGAGGTGCTCACGCGCGTCGAGGTATTTGACGAGCAAGGGGAAGGCGTTGTGCGGGGCGGGCTTGCACGCGCCGAAGAGGGCATCCTCCCACGCGGCGCAGGCGTGCGAGATGGTCTTGCCGGCGAGGGGGCCGTTGATGATGACGGATCGGGCGGCTCCGCCCCCGCCTCCTGAAGCCGAGGTGGCTCCGAGGTCGGCCAGTTCCCAGCTCTCGCCGGTGAGCGTGTCGGGCGGGATGTTTTTGCCGAGCCCTTCGAGCCGACGGCCGCCCCAGACCTTCTCCTTGAAGATCGGCTCAAAGACGAGCGGGTAGGGCGCGATCGGCTCGGTCGTGTCTTGGGTCATTCGATGGGTGTATCGGCATTCGGCGGCATGGGTTCGCGATTGTCAGGGCGTGTCGACGAGTTTCGCATCGCCGAGCGAGAGCCCGGAGAGTTTCGCCTCGAAGGCGATTCGATCTCCGACGATGCCCTGCACGTCGCTGATGAAGCGGCGCATGCTCCACTTCACGTCGCGGCAGAGGATGTGCAGCGTGTCGCCGGGCGAGACCGAGCTGCGGAAGACGCAATCGTCGATGCGCATGAAGGCCGAGAGGACGGGGGTCGGTCGGCGCACGTTGTAGGCGTAGCAGGCCAGTTGGGCCGCGGTCTCGACCATGAGCACGCCGGGGAACATGGCCTTCTCGGGGAAGTGGCCGGGAACCCAGAACTCGTCGTCGCGGACGTGCTTGACGCCGATGCAGCGCTTCTTGTCGTCGCTGACCCAGACGAGCGCATCCAGGAGCATCATGATGCCCCTGTGCGGGAGGTATCGGCCGAGGCCTGTGCGGTCGAGCGCGCAGGCGTTCAGGTCGATCCCTGAGAGATCGAAGAGGAGTTTGCTCGACACGTCGGCGGTGCCCGGTGAGGAGTCCACCGGGGGTGCCTCAGGACCCTGATCCCGCATCACGGATCTCCAGGATCTTCTGGCGGACATCCTGAGCGGCTTCCTTGATTTGCTGCATCGTCTGGCGGGCGCGGGTGCCGGCCGCCTTGTTGCCGCCTTCGGCCTTGGCGATGTCGTCCTCGGCCTCGATGATCAGCTTCTTCAGACGTTCAAATGCTTCCAACGTTCACCTCGCTTCATGCCCGAACCCGGGTGGGACGGAACTACCTATTCTCGCAGTGGATTCGGTCGGAGCAAGTGGGCACCGACCACAAATCGAACGCGCTTTGTTTGTGGGGATACGGCTCAGCAGCGGGCGAGTTGCGGGAGGACGCGGTCGAGCACCTCAAGCGCACCGTGGACATAGCGGGCGTTCCCCTCGCGGTCGAGGAGCAGGGGGACGCATGCCGCCGCGAGCACGCGTCGGATGTTGGCGATGGTGGCGTGGTCTTCGCCGTTGTCGATGCCGAGTTCTCGTCTGGCGCGGGCGAGCGTGGCGACGGGTTTGATGCCGCAGAGGGCCTGTTCGTGGCCCCAGAACTGTCTCTCGAGGTAGAGCGCGTCTTCAACCCAGTGTCCGGGGTGGACGAGTGCGAGGTCGATGAGGACGCATGTGGGGGGCTGGTCCGGGGTGGGCGCGGGCCTGAGCATGGCGTTGCCCAGGTGCAGGTCGCCGTGGCACCAGGCGTTGATGGGGCGGGCGTTCCACCTCTCCAGCAGGCGAGGGAGGAGTTTCTGGACTCGCTTCAGGGCCTCGTTCCATTTTTGTGATTCGGTGATGACGCCGTCACGCAGGTGCTCCCGTGCCTTTGCGATGTGGGTTGCCCAATCCGGGGGCGGGGGTGTGGGGCCGATGGGCCGCGCATTCGTGGCGTCGCGTTGGAATCTTGCCGCGGCGTGGAGCAGGCGTTCGAAGGCGTCGCTATCCGGGCGGGTGTTGAGGGGCTTGCCGGGGAGGCGCTCGATCACGAGCCAGGCCAGGTCGTAGCCCGCGATGGACTCGCCGCACGCGAGGACGCGGGGCGTGGGGAGTCGGCAGGTGTCGTTGTCGTCGAACCGCTCGGTTTCGACGCCCCCGAGGAGGACTGTCCAGCCGTGCTCGGCCGGCCCGACGGGGATCTTGACCATGGCATCGCGGGGTTCAGGCCCGAAGGCAGGGTCGCTCCACGTCGCGAAGCCGGTGGCGGCGCCCCCTCGTTGCCAGACGGAACGGAACCACTCGATGGGTCCGAGCTTGCCGCGGCACGCCTCGACGAGCGCGGGGGCGAGGGATTCTCCCAGCGTGTGCTGATCGCTCGTGTGCTGCGGGTGATGATCGGCGGGCACGCCCTACTCCGTCACGTGCGGAACACCTGGCACGGTCGTGTCATTCAACATACCGCGCCGAGGGCTCGCGTGTGCGGCTTGCTGGCCAGAAGCGGCCTGGAAGAGCGCAATGGCCTGTGCCACAGTGAGTTGCTCGGCACGCAGCGTCGGGCCGATCCCCTCGGGCCAGGGGATTTCCCTGCCGAGGATGGCTCCGAGCTGCTTGCGTCGCTGTGAGAAGATCCGCTGGGTGAACACGCTCAGCCCGGGGAGATCGCTCGTCAGCGGGGCGGGCAGGCGGGTCAGTGAGACCATCGCGCTCGTGACATCCGGGCGAGGCCAGAAGCACTCGCGGGGGAGTGTGGCGATGTTGCGAACGAGTGCCGCGGCTTGTGCGACGATGCTGATCTGTCCGTATTCCTTCGACCCGGGAGTCGCGAGGAGGCGATCGGCGACCTCGCGTTGGATGGTGACGAAGAGTCCTGCGCACTCGGGGTGGTGGACGAGGAGGGTGAGCATGAGGGGTGTGGCTGCGCCGTAGGGGAGATTCGCGACGAGGGTGAAGGGGCGTCCGGCGAGGGCCTCACGAACCGGCTTGGAGAGTTCTCGCTTGCTTTCGAGGCAGTCCCCTTCGATGAGCGTGAAGCGTGGGGCGTAGTCCGGGTTCGAGCCCAGGCGGTCGCGGTTGAGGGATGCGAGCCCGGTGTCGAGTTCGCAGGCGATGAGGGTGCATCCGCGCGTGAGGAGCTCTTCGGTGAGGGTGCCGGTGCCCGGCCCGATCTCGAGGACGAGCGAGCCGGGGCCGACGCCGCTGGCATCGACCAGCTTTCTGATGAGGTTGTGATCGATGAGGAAGTTCTGGCCGAGGGACTTCTTGGGGGCCAGGCCGCGGGAGTCGAGGAGATGGCGGATCTCGGTGAGTGACTGCATGGGGAGCGACGGAGAGACGGGTTGAGATTGTATTCTCGTGTCACTGTGTCACTGCTGTTTACCACTCCCCGCCCAGGACGCGCTCGATCGCGTGGGCGACGCCGTCCTCGTCGTGGCGCAGGGTGTGGCGCTTCGCGGCGGCCTTGACGCGCGGCACGGCGTTTCCCATGGCGATTCCAAGCCCGGCGCCGGTGATCATCGCCTCGTCGTTGACCTCATCGCCGATGGCGACGACTCTGCTGGTGGCGACGCCGTGCATCGACGCCAGCCACGAGAGCGAGGTCCATTTGTTGGCGTGCTTGCTGAAGACTTCGAGGATGTGGTAGCGCCGTCCCTCGCCGGTGAGGCGTGTGTGCTCGGGGGCGACAACAGCGGGGAAGTTGTGGAGGTGGATGTCGTCGCCGAGGTGTCCGACGAGGTCGGCGGTGATCGGATCGAGCGTGGAGTCGAGCCCGCAGATGCCGAAGCGGACGGTGTGCTCGGGGTGTTCGTCGTCGGTGAGGGAGGCCGCGAAGCGTGCCTTGACGTTCATCTCGCGGAACCACCAGTCGGTGACGGGGTCGATCGGGTGGTTCTGGTGGCCTCGCACGACGAGGTAGTCGTACCCGGCTTCGATCGGGTCTTTGAGCACGAGGACGGCGTGTCCGTGGCCGAGCAATCGGTCTACGGCGCGTGCGACGACGTTCTGGTCTATGGCGAAGCGGTGGATGGTGCGGCGTGTCTGCGGGCATGAGAGGATGGAGCCCCCCGCGACGATCACGGGATCGAGCTGGCCGATCTCACGCAGGAAGCGTTCGCACTCGACGAAGCCGCGCCCGGTGCAGATGGTCACACGCAAGCCCGCCTCGCGGGCGCGTTCGATGGCCCGCTTGTTGCGAGCGGAGATCGTTCCGTCGGGAGCGAGCAGCGTGCCGTCGAGGTCGAGCGCGAGCAGGTCGTATGCGAGGCCGGCGGCGGCTTCGCGTGCGGGCGCTTGGTTCGACGCTAGTGGCATGTCGGAGCGTATGCAGGGGCTGTGCGGGAGCGAGCGGGGCGTGTGGTACACTGAGGTGCATCGGCGGCTTCCCATTCATGGAGCAGGCCCGGAGGCGTGCATGTCCGATGATGCTCAAGATCCGCGGATCCGTTGCCGCTGCGGCGCGGTTGTGGCTGCTGGGCGTGTCGGTGAGAGCGGCGGCGACCCGCGGTGCGACGCGTGTGTGGAGGCGTCGCGCCGGGCCGGGACGCGGTGTTCACTTGACGAGCCCGCCGATCTGCTCGGCATCGATCCGGATGAGGCCAAGCGGCACGTTCCGGCGGCTCGGGAACACGGGCCGGTTCCGCTTGCGGATGAGTGGAAGGATGGCGGCCAGAGCGCTTCGAGCAGTACCGCGGATGTTCCGGGCCGACGCGGCAAGCGACCTCGAAGCTGCCCATCGTGCGGCAGGATCATGTCGAAGCACGCCGTGATCTGTCTGGTCTGCGGGCTTAACACGGAGACGCAGCGATTCGTCGGCACGGGGCTGCATGAGAGCAAGCCGAAGCACTGCATCAAGTGTCGGTACGACATGACCGGTGCGCCGAGCGTTGTCTGCCCGGAGTGCGGCACGGCGAACACGCGCCGGCTGAGGCGAGAGCGCGAGGCGCACAAGGGGAGCGGGCTCGGCTTCGAGCCCTATGTCCGCCCGCTTGTGTACATGGCGATCGGTGTTCCGATCACGTTCCTGATCGAGTGGCAGACCAACGGGTTCACGTCGGGGGTGGCGTATGTCGTGCTGTTCGCGCTGGCGATTCCCGTGCTGGGGGTGGCGTACTTTGTCACCAGCGTGTTCGCGACGGGGGTAGATGAGCGGGTGGTGCTCGCGACGGCGCGGCTCGCGGGGATTTATGCGCTGGCGGATGCCGCGGGGCACGCCTCGGGGTTTGTGCTCTTCGGCATGGTCTCGATGGCGGTGTGGTGTTTCATCGCGGTGGCGATGGTGATGGAGGAGCTGGTGCTCGACTTGTTCGACGCGGTGGTGATGGTGGTGGCGACGGGTGTGCCGCGATTGGGCGTTGTGATGGGCGTGTATATGCTGGGGCGACACCTGGGCTGGTTCTGATGTCGCGGGGTTTGGATGCGGGGTTTGTTGGAGGGATCAGGCGGGGAGTTTTTCGAGTTCTCGCGCGAGGCGTTCGACGAGGCGGCTGACGGTCTTGGGGCTGAAGTCGAAGGTGAGTCCTGCGGCGGCGAAGAGGTCGGGCAGCGGGCGTGAGCCGCCCAGCGACATGGCGCGGATGTACGCATCGACGGCGGCGCGTGGTCCCTTCTCGATGGAGTGGAGCCAGAGTTGCAGCGCGCCGAGCTGGGCGATGCCGTACTCGATGTAGTAGAACGGACTGCTGAAGGGGTGGGGCTGTCTGTGCCAGACGGTCGCGCGGGTCTCATCGAGCCCCTCCCACGAGATGTTGCGGCCGAATCGATCGTCGAGCGAGAGCCACGCCTCGCGTCGATCGTCATGAGAGTGTCCGGGGTTTGCGTAGACCCAGTGCTGGAACGCGTCGACGGTCGCGATCCACGGGAGGATCGAGATCACGCCCTGGAGATGCTGGCGGACGGCTCTTGCGCGGCTCTCATCGTCGGTGTAGAACGCGTCCCAGTGGGGCTGCGTGAGCAGTTCCATCGACATGCTCGCCACTTCGGCGAACTCGATCGGCGCTTCGCGGTAGCGCATCAGGGGCTCGTCGCGCGAGAGGAGCGAATGGAAGGCGTGCCCCGCTTCGTGGAGCATCGTCTCGGCGTCTCGCTGAAGGCCGGCGGCGTTCATGAAGATGAAGGGGATGCGGGAGCGGTCGCGGTTGTACTGGTATCCGCCGGGGGCCTTGCCCTTGCGGCTGTCGAGATCGAAGTTGTCGCCGCCCTCGGAGCCGCGGGCTTCGGATCCGTCGCCGAGCGACGAGAGCATGTCGGCAAGGCGTGGGTCGAGGGCGCGGAAGCACGCGACGGACTTGGCGACGAGTTCGCGGCCACCGTTGAAGGGGCGGAGCGGCTGGCGGCCTCTGGGATCGACGGCCAGATCCCACGGCCGGAGCGAGGGGAGGCCGAGCAGGGAGGCACGCTGCTCGTCGAGTTCGTCGACGAGCGGCACGACGACTTCTTCGCACGCGGCGTGGAAATCGAGGCAGTGGTCGGGCGTGTAATCGAATCGGCGCATCGCCTTGAAGGCGTATTCGGTGAACGATGCGCAGCCGGCGTTGCGGGCCATCTGGTGCCGCAGCGCAACCTGCCGGTCGAAGATCGAATCGATGGTGTCCGCATCGGTCAGTCGCCGCGCGGCGACGGCTCGCCACGCGCTCTCGCGCACGGAGCGATCCGTCGATTCCTGGTAGACGCCCATCTGGGGCAGGGTTCGCTCCTGCCCGTCGAAGACGACTGTCATGGCGCCGATGGTGGTCTGGTACTGCTGCGCGAGCTTCTCGAGTTCGGTCTGGATCGGCACGTTGGCTTCGCGGAAGATCTCGACCTCGGCGCGGGTGTCACGATCGAGCAACGCGTAGCGGGAGGCGCGGGCCGGATCGGTGCGCGGGAAGCGCCCGACGAGATCGACGTGACGCTGATCGAGGCGGAAGGCGAGGGGCTTGATCGCGGGGGGCACGGTCTCGATGTAGCGGGTGTACGCCTCGGCCTTGGCTGTGTCGGCGGTGTCGCAGGTCATGGAGATGTAGAGATTGGCGGCGGCCTCGCTGAGGGCCGCATCGAGTTCGGAGCGGTCGAGCAGCCAGCGATCGAACGCCTCTTCGGAGTCGATGGGTCGATTGAGGAGATCTTCGATGAGGGGCACGACCTGCGAGAGGTCCGCGCCGTTCAGTGACATGGGTACGAAATCGGTGGCTGCGTGTGTCTGCATCTCGTCGGTTGCCTCCGTGCGACTGGTTCCGTGATCGGGCGTGATGGTACACGATCGGGGACGCGGCTTCATGTCCTGAGCGCGGTGCAGAATGAAAGAGGGCGGAGCGCGTGTGCGTCCCGCCCTCTCTGAGTGCAAGTGAGGAGTCGATCAACGCATGAGATCGCGGAGCATCTGCTCCTGGTCGTCCACCCAGCGCTGGAACTCCTTCTCGTCGAGCGCGTTGAAGGTGAGGAGCGCGGTGTTGGGGTTGTTCTTGACGACGCGGACCATCCGACGAAGGGCGTCGCGGGCTCGTCCGACCATCGCGCCGCGCCGGGTGCGGTCCTGGTCGGAGCGTGCGGCGTTCACGGCGTTGTTGTAGGTGTCCATGTACTGGCGCAGCGCGGTCTCGTCGGTGTAGACCTGCGAGCGGTACTTCATGTTGATGTCCTCGGCCTTCGAGATCGGCCAGAGGTATCCGGTGCGGGGCGTGCCGACCCATTCGACCTCGGTGAGGCCCATGGCGCGGGCGAGTTCATCGACGTTCGCGGCGGTTCCCTTGCTGAACTTGAATCGCTCGGCATCGACGGCGTTGAACGTGAGGATGCGGTTCTCGGGGTTGACGACGTGATCGCCGTCGAGCGAGTTGTACCACTTCACGTCGCCGTTCGAGTCGATGGAGCATGTGAGGGGCTCCATGATCTGCATGGAGCGCATGATCTGGGGGTCGTAGCCGCCCCGGGCGGAGATCTTCTCCATCATGTAGAGGACCTCTTCGAGCTCGCGATCCTTGACGGCCTGCAGTGCGCCGAACCAGCCCGTGCACGCGCCGTAGTTGCCCTGGGGCATGAAGTAGATGTCCTCGATGCAGTGCGCTGTCATGGCGGCGGCGGAGATGGCGGATTCGATCCATGCGGCGACGCGGAAGCGCGGCTTGTACTCGTTGTGGATGATGTCGGAGAGGCGCTGGATCTCGAGAAGGAGCCCGCCGCCTGAGTTCACATGGAAGACGACGATGCCGATGTTCTCTTCCTCGAGCACGGGGATGAGTCGCTTGAGGATGTCGGCGGTCATGTAGACGCCGACCATGTTCTTATCGCCGCCCTCGCCGAGCGTGATGATCGCGGCCCGTTTGGAGCGATCGGTCGTGGAGATTCGTGGCTGTGTCTGAGAGGGCGTGGAGGTCGTGGGTCGGGCCACCGGGGTTCCGGCGTCGCGTTCGACGCGATCGACCTCGGCGGCGCGGAGGAACTGGCGCTGCTCGACGCCGCCGATCTTCACGAGAATCCAGACGTTGCCGTCGATCTCCTGCTCGACGGTGCCCTCGACGACGGTTCCGTTCTTGAGGTGGACCTTGTCGATGGCGGAGGCGACGTTCGTAAAGAGGGTTGCGATCGCGACGATGGCGAGAAGAAAGAGCGTTGCGAATCTGCTCATGGTGTGGTGCATGGTGGTGTTGCTCACGTGGTGTGCTGTCTCGTGCGGCGGATGTGGTCGATCACTTGCGGTCGCGGAGCTGTTCGAGCTTGATCCGCTCGCGGAGGATGCCGATGTCTCCGATGCCGGGCAGGCCGAGCTGGCCCGGGTTCAGGGCTTCCTCGTAGCGTCGGAGGACCTTCTCGAGATCGTCGAGGAGGCGGATCTGCTGGCCCCGGGCGCGCTTGCGCTCTTCGTAAGAGCCGCCCACCTGGATACGCTGGAAGTCCTCCCAGATTCTGCGGCTGTCGCGTGAGGCGCGTTGCAGTCCCTCGCTCCAGTTCTTGAAGATCTGGTCGCTCTTGCCCGGGATAACGGTGTATGTGCGGGCGATGCCGAGTTCGCGCATGAGGTCTTCGAGCGAGTCGACGGTGCCCTTGGAGACGCCGATCTTGTAGGCGATATCGGCCTTGAGCGTCAGGTTGTCGTTGCCCTCACCTCTGGCGAGTTGCTGGATGTTGTCCTCGTTCTCTCCCTCGCCGTCGTCGGTGAGGAGGATCTCGCCTCTGTCGGCGCGGGGCATGCCCTCGTGGTAGACGGGCCGGCCACCCTCAAAGCCGACGGAGAGGACATACTCGGTGCGGGCGAGGGCCCTGATGAGTCGGGGGTCGTAGCCGCCGGTGATGGCCATGCCCTCGGCGCGTCCGATGCGGAGCGAGAACTGTTTCTCGCGGACGACCTCGTCGCCGGTGGAGCCGAAGGACTTCTCCAGTCCGCCGATGCCTCCGAGTTTGGCGTCGCTGGAGAAGTAGATGTCCTTGCATACGAGGGGAAGGAACGCCGCGCCGCCCATGGCGCGCTTGACCCAGAAGACGACCTTGGGCTGCTTCTCCCACTCGCGGGGGATTTCGACGGTGAAGATCGGGTCCATGTCCTCGGCGCGCCGGAACTGATCGAAGAATCCGACCTCGTTGGGGATCTCGCCGAGGTTGCCGAACCGCTTCATGTCCCAATCGTTCTCCATGATGACGATCAGGTAATCGGCCTGATTCTGGCGAGCGTCGCGCACGGCTTCGCGCAGGGGTGTCTGCGAGATGTCTTCGCCGAACCAGCCCTTGAGATGGATGGTGTAGACCTTGGTGCCGTCTGCGACCGGGTTGACCGGTGAGGAGGAGCGGGCGGCGGGGCGAGTCTGTGTAGACGCGGGCGCGGCATCGACGCTCTCGGGCGTGATGGCGTCACGCTTGATCGAGAGGATCTCCGACTTGTCGTACTCGGTCTCGACGGACATGCCGCCGATCACGACGAGCATCTTGAGTTTCGAGTCGGTCTCGCTGAGGATCTTCCCTTCAACGATTCTTCCGGAGTTGAAGATGACCTGATCGGTCGCGGCGACTCGCTCGGGGGCTTTGGACTGGGCGAGCGCGGTCATGGGCGACACGGCGGTTCCGATGCCGATGAGCCCTGCTGCGAGGTGGCCCATCCAGGCGCGACGATTGCGTGTGTCCGGGTTCTTGCGCATCGATCTGGTTCCTTCTCTCAAGGCCCGGCCGGAGGCGGGGACTGTACAGGCAAGCGGGCATCTGCACGAACAAATTACGAATGAAGACGCGACGCGCGTCCTGCCATCACTTATAGACACCCAGACCCCGGGCAAGTTCCATGCCTTGGGCCTGCGAGACGATCACACCCTCAAGTTGGGCATCGTACACCGCATCGAGGACGCGTTTGAACGCCGGTCCGGGTGACCAGCCCGCTTCGACAAGGTCGTCGCCGGTGACGAGGGGGTTCGGGGCGAGCCCGCCGAATGTCAGGGCGAGCGCGTCGACATCGGATGCGATGGAGGATGCGCGAGGGGCATCGATCGCTCGGAGCAGCGTCATGCCCCCGGGGAACTGTGGTCCGGCTGCGAAACGCTTCCGACGCGCGATGGTGAGCCCGGTCCAGAACGCCGGGTCGCTGAGTTGCCTCAACCCGTGGAGCGCACTGTGCAGATCCTGGCGTTCTTCGTTGCTGAGGCAGAGCGCGGTGCGGCACCCTCTGATAAAGGCATCCACCGGGGCTTGCAACAGCGGGATGCCGAGATCGATCGCCCACGCGCCGAGTGCGAGCATGGGCGGGGCATGGGGCTCCAAGCGTGACAGGACCAGCCCCGGGCCGTAGCGATCCGGCGTGAGCCCGGTTGCGCCGGTGACTGCGGCATCGAGCACGGGGCGTTCGAGCCCGAGATCCCTCAGGAACACCGCTGCGCGGCTTCGTGTCGGGTGTGCGAGCATGCGGCGGATCTCATCGCCGATCCGTTCCCGGGAGACGCCCCGCAGGTGAGAGGCGTTGCGTCGGATCGCCTCGGCGGTTGCCGGTTCGATCGTGAAGCCGAGTTTGGCGGCGAGGCGGACGGCGCGAAGAGCGCGGAGGTGGTCCTCCGCGAGGCGTGTGTCCGCATCGCCGACGGCGCGGAGCGTGCGGGATTCGATGTCGGGGATGCCGCCCACCATGTCGATCACGCGCCCCCGGATCTCGCGTCCGGCGATCGTTGATGTCGAGCCGTCGGGATCGAGGTAGAGGGCGTTAACCGTGAAGTCGCGCCGTTTGGCGTCTTCGATCTGGGTGCTGAACGTGACGGCGTCCGGGCGGCGACTGTCCGAATAGGGGCCATCCGCGCGGAAGGTCGCGACCTCGACGACGACGGGGTCGCCCTCGATGCGTAGTTTCACGAGCACAACGCCGAAGCATGCTCCCACAAGGTCGCTGTGAGGGAAGATGCGGCGCACCCGGTCGGGGGTGGCATCGGTCGCGATGTCGTAGTCGCTCGGGGCAAGGCCGAGGAGCTCATCGCGCACGCACCCGCCCGCGAATGTCGCGACGTGCCCGTGGTCACGCAGGGCGAGCACGATCTGCGTCGCGGCTCTGCGGGCGTGCTCGGATGTGGGGGCGCGACCTGCCATCGGGGAGAGTGTAGTGGGATGAGAAGAAGGCACGAAGGCACTGAGGCAAGGAGGCAATGGGCGATGGGGATGAGTCGGAGTTCAGGTGGGTTTGGCCGCACGCGCTTCGTCGAGGAACTCCACGCCCCGTCGGAGGTGGGGGATGACGATCGAGCCACCCACGATGAGGGCGACATCGAACGACTCCCAGATCTCCTCATCGGTGACGCCGATCTTGACGCACTGGTCGATGTGGTAGGCGATGCAGTCGTCGCAGCGAAGGACCATCGAGGCGACCAGCCCCAGCAGTTCCTTGGTCTTGAGCGGGAGCGCGCCGTCCTGATAGGTCTGGTGGTCGAGGGAGAAGAAACGCTTGGTGACGAGTGTGGCGCCGACGCGCGGCGTGCCGCCGGGGGTGAGGCCTCGGGCGGCCTCATCCCCGGTGATGCGTGCGTTCATGCGCGTGCGATACTGCTGGAACTGTTCGTAGCGGGTCATGGCGGATGGTAGTTCCGCCCCGCGAGCTATCAGGATGACCGGCGCCGGCGTGCCAGAAGCCCCGCACTTGCCAGGAGCGAGAGTGCGCCCGGTGTGGGGACCATCTTCAGCGACATGGTGTAGACCTGGCTGTCGTCATGGAGACCCGAGGTATCGCGGATGTAGAAGTCGGCGGTCCAGACGCCGGCTGCGGCATTGAAGCCGGGGGCCGAGGGGTCGAGGTTCCAGATGATCGTGCGGTTGAAGTCTGAGCCGCCCGTTCCGATGAGGAAGGTAACGCCGGGCGTGTTCAGTTGCAGCGAGAGATCGAACGGGTCGTAGACGGAGACGCCCGCGTCGAAGCGGGTGAAGACGGCCTGGATCTTTGTTCCCTCGGCGATGGGGATGATGCCGTCGTGGTAGTGGGGGTCGTTGGGGTCTGCGATGATCTCTTCGAAGGAGAGCATGTCCTCGGAGAGGCCCGGGAGCCCGAACATCGGCATGTGCATGGTGTGGGCCATCATCCAGTCGAAGTTGATCTGGAGCATGTTCTCGTGATGGCCGCCCCCGTGCGAGTGTCCGAGTGAGATGAGGTAGCCGTGCGGGTGGGCACTGGCGGTCGTTGCGTGCATCGCCATGATGCTCGCAGTTGCGAGTGCGCCGGCCATCAGGCGGGTACAGGTGTTCGGCATCGAAAATCTCCGGTCGTTCAAGCTCCGGTCGTCCTGGGCCCTCTGGCGAGTCTCGGAGCGTTCTCGGACGTGTGAGAGCCCCTCGTTCTCTGCGGGACTCGGCGAACTACCATGCAGCACGAACCGGCGGGGTGCCACCCGTTGGCCCGCAAAAGCCGCATAAATCTCCGATTCGTTCGGGGTCAGGCACGCCCATCGGGTTGTTCAGACAGGCCACCATGCACGATTTCGCCCAGCCAACCGCGCCCGACTGCCAGAGCCCGTTCGTGACGATTCCCGAGGCGCTGGCCGATCTGCGTGCGGGACGGATGGTCATTCTGACGGATGATGAGCACCGCGAGAATGAGGGGGATCTGGTTCTGGCGGCGCAGTTCGTGACGCCCGAGGCGATCACCTTCATGCTCTCGGTCGCGCGGGGTTACTTGTGCCTGTCGATGACCGAGCAGGACTGCGACCGGCTGGAACTCCACCCTCAGTCCGCGGTGAACACGACCTTTCGCGGCACGGCGTTCACGGTCTCGATCGATGCCGCGCCGAAGCATGGGATCACGACCGGCGTTTCAGCGCGTGAGCGAGCGACGACCATCCTGCGCGCCATCGACCCCGCGTCGACGCCGACGGACTTTGTGAGACCGGGGCACATCAATCCGCTCCGCTCGCGCGACGGTGGCGTGCTCGTTCGCGTCGGCCAGACCGAGGGCTCGCTGGATCTCTGCCGTCTGGCCGGGCTCTATCCCGCGGCGTGCATCATCGAGGTGATGCGGGACGACGGGGAGATGGCGCGTCTGCCCGATCTGGTCGAACTCAGCCGCAAGCACGGCATCCGGATGTGCTCTGTCGCGCAGATCATCGAGCACCGTCTGAGCGCATCTCCGCTGGTGGAGCGGATGGAGCCGCGTGGTGGCCAGAAGATCCGGACTCCGGAGGGTGAGTTCAATCTGCTGGCGTTCCGGTCGCCCGTCGATCAGTTGCCCCATCTGGCGCTGACCGTCGGGGATGTGGGCGCTCTCGACTCGCAGGGCGTGCATGTGCTATCTCCCGAGCCGACGCTTGTGCGTGTTCACAGGCGCGACCTCTTGGGCGATATTTTCGATGATCTGGATTCGGGATCGACGGGGGGCGTCTCGACCGGCGCCACGCTGCGAGCGTCGATGCGCATGATCCAAAGGGAAGGGCGGGGCGTGATCGTGTATCTCCGCCCGTCCGGCGTCGGTGATGCTCTCTCGCAGCGGCTGACGCGTCCGTTCAATTTCGATGAGGCGGATCGGCCGCGCACGAGCATCAATCCGGCGATGCTCGAGTACGGTGTTGGATCACAGATCCTCCGAGATCTTGGGCTGACCAAGCTGCGGCTGATCACCAACAGCCAGACTGACTACCCGCAGTTGCAGGCGTTCGGCCTTGAAATTGTGGAGCGCGTTCCGGTTCCGCAGGAGACTTCCGGGCGGTAAGTCTGCGTACATGCCTGCGATGGCTCAGCTTGCGCGATCTCTTTGAATCCTTCTAAAGACCGAACGAATCTGTCCATTACCCTTGCCATGAGAGCGTGCATCGTGTATGCTAAGTTCGGTCTTTGCACGGACATCGCGAGCGAGGCCGCACACCAGCACATCAGAGCGGATGAGTGAACGCATGGACGAACAGATGCAAGAGGCGTGGATGCGCAGCGGCGCGCCAAACGAGCATCACGCACGTTTGCTCGAACTCGCGGGCGTGTGGGATGCGCGGGCGACATTCTGGATGGGTCCGAATGAGCCGCCGATCTCCAGCGATGGCGAGTGCGTGAACGAGGGGATCCTCGGTGGTCGCTGGCTGAGCATGCGCTACAGGTGTGAATTCATGGGCATGCCCTATGAGGGCACGGGCGTGATGGGGTTCGACACCATCGCGGGGGAGTATGTGTCGAACTGGATGGACTCGATGTGCACGCAGATGATGGTGCACAGGGGCAGGACGGGAGCGGACGCGCGGCGGATCGAGATGTCCGGCAGCGCGTTCGATCCGATGGGCGTCGAAGCGGCGACCCGCCACGTCACCACCATCCATTCCGCCGATCGACACACGTACGAGATGTTCAGAGCGCCTCGCGGGCAGCCCGAGTTTCGGAGCGGCATCATCGAGTACACGCGAAGAACGTGAGAGGATCATCCGGTGTTGCTCATCGCTGAGCGGCACCTTGCCAGACATTGCGGATTCGAGTTCTCAACCAGCATCGAAAGGGAAGTCTCATGGATCTCAAGCAGCTTTGTCGTGTCTCGGTCGCGCTCACGCTGATCGGCGCGGGTTCGTCAGTCGCACTCGCTCAGAACGTGGACCCGGCAAAGGACGCCAAGGTCAAGGCCAACGAAGCCGCGTCACAGGCGAAGAAGGTGGCCCAGGACGCCGAGAAGTCAGCGCAGGCGGCGATGGAGAAGGCGAAGGGTGGTGAGCCGCCCGAGATGTCCGCCGAAGAGGCGGAGATGATGGCCTTGTGGTCCGCTGCGAAGACGCCTGGTCCGCACCACAAGCACATGGAAGTGATGGCTGGGGAGTGGGAGGGCGTGAGCCGCATGTGGATGGTGCCAGGCATGCCTCCCGAGGAGTCTCCGGTCCGCACCACGGCCCGCATGGAGTTCGACGGGCTCTTCCTCATCTCGCACCACAAGGGCGAGATGATGGGCACGCCCTTCCGCGGCATGGGGACTATGGGGTACAACAACACGACCAAGGAGTATGAGGGTGCCTGGATGGACAACATGGGCAGCATGACCATGTGGATGACGGGCACCTGCTCGGACGACGGCAAGGTGTTCAAGCTTGTCTCGACCTTCGTGGACTTCATGACGGGCGAGAAGACGACCATGAAGATGGACACCACCGTCATCGACAACGACAACTACAAGTGGGAGATGTACGGCCCTGGACCCGACGGGGTTGAGTACAAGATGATGGAGATCGTGTACAAGCGGAAGAAGTGAGGCCGATTGCTCACCGGATTCCGGTCCGTTCCTGCGAGGGGCGGGCGGTGCCTTGATTCCAGTCCAGCGGCCATGATGCGACGGACCCGCACGAGGCGGGTCCGTCGCGCTGTTTCGTCCGGGCATGACGGCGCGTAGCATGACCGAATCCGGAGGCCCAGCGGCATGCAGGAAGTGGTCTGGCTCGCGTCGTATCCGAGGTCGGGGAACACGTGGCTGCGGTTCCTCTTGTACCGGTATCTTCACGGACCCATCGAATCGACGGCACGGATCAATGAGGTGATTCCCGGTCTGCACGGGCGCGGTCGGCTCGATCGGTCGCGCCCGGGACGCACGCTCGTCAAGACCCACTTCGCGTACGCGCACGGGCATCCGCTCTCCGACAGGGCGAAGGCCGTGATCCACATCCGCCGCCATCCGAAGGACGTGCTTCTTTCCGGCCTGAACTATCACTCCCTGACGGGCAACAGCGTGCCTGCGATGAAGTACGCGAACGCGTTCATCGCGCTCAAGGGCGACCCTGTCTGGAGGCAGATGGGGTTCGGCACGTGGGAATCACACATCGAATCGTGGCTCGACAATCCCGCGCTGCGGGGGATCGCCCGTCACTGGACCACCTACGAGCGGCTGAAGGCCGACACGCCGGGCGAGATGCGAGCCATTCTGGCGTTTCTCGGAGAGACGATCGACGAGGATCGCCTGGTCGCGACGGTCGCCGACTGCACGCTGGAGCGGCTTCGTGAGGTCGAGGATGAGGAGAAGTCCAAGGGTGCGCCGAGTCTGTTCCCGGGGTCCGAAGCGGCACGATCCGCCGGCAAGCGATTCATCAACAGCGGGCGCACGGGACAGAGTCTTGCGCACATCGATCCCGGGCTGGATGCGCAGTTCGATGCCGCGTTTGCACCGATCCTGGCTCGGCGCGGGTACGCGGATCCCCCTTCGTCGGAGTCAGGTCCGAGAACGTGAGGAATGCGCATCTTCTGCGTCTTCACTCGGAGCATCGCGAGATTCTGAGGCGTTCCTCAGGCATCGATCCTTCGTCGGCCGATGCGCTCGGTGACGCGTCGTTGGCGGCGCGCTCGCACGAATGTTCCGACGAAAGGACTCTCCGATGATGATCGCGTCCATGACGGCAGCCATGATGCTCTCTCTCGGGGCCGGTGTGCCTCCGCCGATCGCGGTGCCGCCGGGCGTTCCGAAGCAGGAACTTGCCACGAAGCAAGTCTGCTCGCTCGGCACACTCGCAGGCGAGTGGGAGGGCGAGGTGTGTGTGACATCGGAGCGGGGCACATCCGTCTCGCTCGTCGGGCTGAGCGCGACGCAGGATGAAGGGACCGGCGAGGTGCTGATGGGCTTCCAGGGCCTCGCGTTCGCCGCGCCGTTCGAGGGGATCGCTCGCCTGACCAGGACCATCGACGGATCGACGACGTGCGCGTGGTACGACACGCTGTGCGACGGTGCGATCGCGTTCGATGAGGCGTGTATCACCGGTGAAAGTTCGGCGGACCTGGTCTTCGATTCGCTCACGGCGACGGACCACCGGGTGCTGCGCCAGACGATGACGATCGTCAGCGAGGGGCACCTGCAGATCGAGATCACGAGCCACCGGCCGGGCGAGCGCGCTGCGCCCGTGCTCAGCATGGATCTCTACCGGCTTCCAACTGGGCAGTTATCGATGGGCTCGGGTCTGACAACGACTCCCGGGTTGCTTGCGAAGCTCGACACCGGTTCGCTCATCCCGAGCACACGATCCGCGAACATCAATCCCGACGCCGAGTGAGCCGGTCCTCGGAGGCCATCGGCACATCCTGACGCATGACGAAGCGGACGCGGCCACACCACGGGCCGCGTTCGCGTTTGTGCTTCTGTGGCCCCTCGGAGCGAACTGGTAGAATGGCGGCATGAGCGAAGGACGTGGGCCAGAGCCAGAGGCATCGCACCGCACGACCGACGGCGGATCGGGTGAGTCGCATCCGATGCTGCAGCGGGCCGGCCTGATACTCGGGCCGATCCTCGGCGCGATCGTCTACGCCGCCATGCCCGATTCGCTCGGCCACCCCCCGCGTGCGGCGGCTGCGATCGGCGTGCTCATGGCGATCTGGTGGATGACCGAGGCGGTCGCGCTGCCGGTGACGTCGCTGATCCCGGCGGCGTTGTTCCCGCTCTTCGGGGTTGTGGACGCGAGGACGGCGTGTGCTCCCTACGCGAACGAGATCATCTTCCTCTTTGCGGGCGGGCTGGTGCTCGGGCTCGCGATGCAACGCTGCGGTCTGCATGTGAGGATCGCGCTGATCACGATCGCGCTCGTCGGCACCCGTCCCAAGCGGCTGATCGCGGGTTTCATGCTCGCGACGGCGCTGATGAGCATGTGGGTCTCCAACACGGCAACGGCGGTGATGATGCTTCCCATCGGGGCATCCGTGGTCGATCTGGTCAAGAGCCATGCGCGGGGCGGCGGCGAGGAGAACGCGCGACAGGCCCGGAACTTCGCGGTCTGCCTGATGCTCGCGATCGCTTTCGGCGCGTCGATCGGCGGGATCGGCACGCTGATCGGAACGCCGCCGAATCTCGTCTTTGCGGGCTACATCAAGCAGGCGTACGGACAAGAGATCGACTTCATGCGCTGGATGCGCGTGGGTGTGCCGATGGTGGCGGTGTACCTGCCCATCGCGTGGGCCGTGCTCGTCTACATCGCGTTTCCGGTGCGCATGAAGGAGATCCCGGGGGGGCGCGAGTTGATCCTGAACGAGCTTCGAGAGCTGGGAAGGCCCGTGCGCTCGGAGTGGATCGTGCTCGGTGTGTTTCTCACTGCGGTGATGCTCTGGGTTTTCCGCTCGCGGCTTGATGACATCCACGCGCTGAGCTTTCTGGGTGACGGCGTGATTGCGATGTGCGCGGCGCTGGTGCTGTTCTTCGTGCCGCGCGGCAGGGTCGGGCCTGCGGGACAGCCGCCCGGCGCGTCCGGCGGCATGGTGATGGACTGGGCGACGGCGTCGAAGCTGCCCTGGGGGGTGTTGCTGCTGTTCGGAGGCGGGCTCTCGCTCGGGAGCGCGATGACCGCGACGAATCTCGACGGGTGGATCGGGGAGTTGTTCACGGGTATGGGCGGGCTGCATCCGGTGGTGCTCGTTGCGATCCTCGTTGTTGCGGTCGTCGGGTTGTCGGAACTGGCGAGCAACACCGCCGTTGCCACGGCGTTGATGCCCGTGCTGGGTGCCGCGGCTGTCGGGCTCGGCGTGCATCCCTATGTGCTGCTGCTCCCGGCGGTGCTCGCCTCGTCGTGCGGGCTGATGCTTCCCGTTGCAACGCCGCCGAACACCGTGGTCTTTGCGTCCGGGCACGTCGGCGTGAGGGACATGGTCAAAGCGGGCTTCCTGCTCGATGTTGTCGGCATCGTGCTGGTGATCGTGGTCGCTACGACGGTCGCGGGGCCGCTGCTCGGGGAGGATCTGTCGATCGTTCCTGAATGGGCCGGTGCGAAGTCGCCGTGAGCGAAGACGGCGTGTTGCGGGTCGCCGGTCTCGGGACGGCGTTCGAGCGTGCGTGCGACGCTCGATATGAGATCGTGTGATCGTGAATCGGCCGCGCTTTCGGCGGCGTGTTCTTCATATCATCTGAGCGGGCCGGAAGGTCGCGGCACGCGATCGGTCGGATACCCAAGACTTTCACGGACACGCGTGCGGCAGGGGATCTGCCTGCGGCGCGGTTCAGGAGGATGGAAGCATGGTGCGGACAGTCGCCAAAGTACTGCGTGGCAAGGCCACTCCCTTCCAGATTCTGATGGCGTGTGTGCTGGGCGCGATGATCGGCTTTGTGCCATCGCTGAACGCAGGTGCGGGAACGCTGGTCTCGCTCCTGCTGCTGCTGGTGATCATCAACGCGAACCTTGCGCTCGCGGCGATGGTCGCGGGCGGTGCGAAGCTGCTCTCGCTCGCGATCATGCCCGTAACGTTCCAGGTCGGGCGCGTCCTGCTCGATGGCCCGACAAGCGGGTTCTTTCGCACGGCGATCAACGCGCCGGGTTCTGCGCTGCTGGGGCTCGAGTATTACACCACGACGGGCGGCATCGCGCTCGGCTTCGCAGTCGGGCTCGTGCTCGGTCTGTTCGTTTCCGGCATCGTGAAGAAGTTCCGAAAGGTCATTGCGACCTACGAGGTGAGCTCGGACGCGTTCAAGGCGTTCACGACCAAGCCCATCAACAAGTTCATCATGTGGATCTTCTTCGGCGGCAAGGGCAAGGGCTCTTACTCGGACATGCTGAAGAAGAGGATCGGGCTGCCGATCAGGGTGAGCGGGGTCGTTCTCGCGGCTCTGGTTGTTGCGCTCGGGTTCATCGGGTACAAGTATCTCTCAGGCCCGATCGTGACCTCGTTCATGCGGGCGGGGCTGGAGCGGGCGAACGGCGCGACCGTGGATCTCGCGAGCGTCGATATCGACGCAAAGTCGGGGAAGATCACGCTGACGGGGCTTGCTGTGTGCGACGCGAGCGAGCCGAGCAAGGATCTGTTCCGGGCCGCGACGCTGTCGGGGGATGTATCCGGCAAGGATCTGCTCCGCAAGCGGATCAGCATGGACAAGATCGTCGCTGTCGATGCGATGCAGGGCGCGACGCGGAAGGTGCCTGGCGTGGTCTTCCGGCCCCCTTCGAAAGACAAGCCCGAGACGCAGCCGGGTGAGAAGTCGCTGGATGATTACATCAAGCAGGCCAAGGAATGGAAGGAGAAGCTGGCCCAGGCGCGGCGTTGGCTGGAAGAGATCAACAAGCGCAGGCCGGAGCGTGACGGCTCGGGAGCACCGGGAGAGAAGACGGAGACGCTTGAAGAGCGATTGCGCCGCTTGGTCAAGGAGCAGGGATACACACGCGTCGTCGCATCGCATCTCGTCGAGGGCGCACCGACGTTCCTCGTGCGCGAACTCGAGGCGAAGGGGGTCCGGGTTGAGGCGGCCGGAGGTGGGGCCGGTGGTGGGGCTGGTGGGGGGGTGCTGGCGGGGCAGACGCTCGACATTCGCGGCGAGAACCTCTCCACACAGCCGTGGCTGGTGCAGGGCGCGCCACGGGTGGTGGTGACGTCTTCGGGAGGCACGCTGAACGCGGATGTCTCTGCCGGCGCGGCGAGCGCATCGGGCGCGGGGCAGACGACGGTGAACCTCGCGGTCAAGGGGATGAGCGCGGATCTGATCGGGAGCCAGTTGATCGCGATCGGGGGGCAGCCGCCGATCTCGGGCGGCACGATGGATGTTGCGATCAATGCGAACCTGACCGATCTGGGCAACATCGATGTGCCTCTGAGCGTGACGCTGCGCGACACGACGCTCTCGATTGCGGGGGCTGGACAGGCGAAGGTTTCGCAGTTCACGCTGCCGATCGGGCTGAAGGGCGAGTTCGACAATCCGCGGATCGCGATCGATGGCGATGTGCTGGCGCAGTCGCTGTTGCAGGCGGGCGCGGGGGAGCTGGCCAATCGTGTGAAGGGCGAGGCGGGGAAGGTCGTTGACAAGGCGCTCGAAGATGTGAAGGACAAAGTCGGGGGGCAGATCGGCGACAAACTCGGCGGCGAGGCGGGGAAGGCGCTGGACGGGCTGCTCGGGGGTCGGAAGAAGGATGATAAGTGAGCGGGCAGATCTGGTAGAATGATCTTGAGCAGGGCAATGAGGAGGCTCCGATGGTCCAGATCGTGCGTGCTATTTACGAGGGTGGGGTGTTGAGGCCCGAGGAGCGGCTGGATCTTGCGGAGCATCAACGCGTACGAGTGACCGTCGAGCGTCTCGAATCGACATCGAGCGAGCAGCGAACCGCAGCATTGCAAGAGCCCTTCCGGTTGGCGGGTTCGATGGGCTGGCCACCATCAACCCACTTGTCGACTGATCGGCAACGCTCACGATGAGGAGCTTCCAGTGGACGCACTGTTCGAAGCATGTCGGCAGCTGATCGGAACCGTGCCGCCCTGGGTTCACTGGGGCATCATGTTCAGCTATTTCGTTGTGAGCATGGGCCTGTTCGCTCATGTTGAGGGCCTCTCCAAGGCGTATCTCGAAGAGGGTGGCTCCGAGGAAAGAAAGAGATGCCTGCGGCTGCTGTTGATCCTTTTTGGGACTGGTGCTCTGGCTCTGCCGTACACGCTGCTCATCGACCAAGAGGTGTTCCCCGAGGGTGTTTTCAAGACGCGCGGCGGACGTTCGATCGCCACGGTCTTTCCAGCTCTCTGCCTCATCGCCGCCCTGTTCTATGGCGTCAAAGTGCTGCGCCACACGCCACGGTGACTGAGCGGGTTTCCACGCTCCGACACCTGTCGCCACCCGAGCGCCGCGTGCAGAACTGTTCGCGGAAACCCAGTATTTCGTCAGGGTTGCACGAATCCCGCACCCGAACGCCCTGTCACGGCTGTGGAATCTCCAGCCCCTTCCTACCATCGATCGATATTCCCAGGGTCGTCGGAGTAGACGCACGTGCCCGGGCATCCGAACCTGGGGAAGGTTCGGCGGTTCGAGCCCTTGGGAAAGAGGGGCCAGCATGGTGTCAGAGTTTGGCGGCAGATTTCCGGCGGAGCCGTGTGAATCTCCAGTGAGCCAGGGCACGGGGGCCGGGGTCGTGCGTATTGACACGCACGTGCATTCCCGCGCGTCTGACGGTCCGGCACTTGCGGCTCTGGGGCTCATCAACTGCCCTGAGTGCTACTCCGAGCCGGAGCGGATCTACGACATGGCCAAGGTCCGGGGGATGGACCTTGTGACGATCACGGACCACGACACGATCAAGGGCGCGCTGGAGCTGCACGAGCGGGGCTTTCAGGACTTCATCATCGGCCAGGAGTTCACGGTCTACTTCCCGGAGGATCGCTGCAAGCTGCACGTGCTGATGTGGGGGCTCACGCCCGAGATCAACGAGCAGTTGCACGGGCACGGGCTTCGGGAAGACGTGTACGCGTTTTCTCGATTCCTTCGCGAACACAATATCGCCCACTCGCTGGCGCACCCGCTGTACGTTCAGAACGGGCGGCTCAGCCGATGGCACGTCGAGCGGGCGTCGCTGCTTTTCCGCTCCTTCGAGACGCTGAATGGTGCGCACTCGGCGACGCTGCGTGACCCGATCGAGTTGTTCCTGCGGACGCTGACACCTGCGCTGATGCAGGAGATCGAGCAGCGACATGGGATGGAGTCGCTGTGGTCTCGTCCGTGGCTGAAGGGGCGCACTGCGGGTTCCGACGATCACGGGTTGTTGAACATCGGGCGTTCGTGGACCGAGGTTCGATCGGAGGACAATGCGCCGATCCGTGATCCAGCCGAGTTCTTTCGGCGTGTGATGGCGGGCCAGTCGGAGGTGGGTGGGATCGCGGGGCACTCGTCGCTTTTGGCGCATCAGTTCACGACGGTCGGAGCCAACTACTACGCGAAGAACCTGCACGATCTGCCGTCGCCGACGGGCCGGCTTCTGGCTTCGAAGCTGCTGCGGTTTGCGGGGATTGAGGCGGAGGCGCCGAGCAAGCCGCGCGTCGCACTGCACGTGCTGAAGCGGAAGTTGTTCAAGCGGAAGAAGAAGACGCTGCCCATCGTGAACGCGCTGCGTGAGAGCATCGGCCCCGCGCTCGAGCAGTTCCCGGAGATTCGCGCGAAACTCAGGCCCGAGGCGTGGCGAGAGGGCGCGGCCCTCGGCGACCACGATCGCATGGCCGAGTTCATGGACACGCTCAGCGCGTCCGTCTCGCACGCGCTCTCGTCGTCGGTGGTCCGATCGGTGAAGAAGCGAGACCGCAACGCGCTGGCAGACCATCTGCTTTCTTACGGCATTCTTCAGGCGGCCCAGGCGCCCTACATCTACTCGCTCTTCCACCAGAACAAGGAGCGGAACTTCGTCGAGCGTTTCGCACACGAGATTGCCCCCCCGGGCTCCGGCGCGAGCCCCCTGGAGCGTCCTATGCGCGTCAGTCTGTTCACGGACACGCTCGGCGATGTCAACGGTGTCTGCCGCTTCATCGAGAACGTCGCCCTCCAGGCGAACAACGTGGGGCGTGACCTGCAGGTGATCACGTCGACACGGTTCACGTGCCCGGACTACCCGAACGTCTACAACTTCGAGCCGGCTGTCGCGTTCAAGATGCCCAAGTACGACAAGCTCGAGATCTGCCTGCCGCCGATCACGCGGATGCTGCGTCATCTGGACCGCCATCAGCCCGATGTGCTCCACATCTCGACGCCCGGCCCGGTCGGTATGGTCGGCTATATTGCCGCGAAGATGCTGCGCATCCCCGTGCTCGGTGTCTATCACACCGACTTCCCGGCCTATGTCGATCGCTTGTTCGATGACCACGTCTTCACCAAGGCGTGCGAGAAGTACATGCGGGCGTTCTATAAGCCGTTCTGGGCGATCTTCACGCGCTCGCAGGACTACGTGGAATCGCTCGTGAAGCTCGGGATGGATCGTGCGAAGGTCATGCCCCTCATGCCCGGCTTCGAGACCGATCAGTTCCACGTCCGGTTCAAGGACCGTTCGATCTGGCAGCGGCTGGGATGCGATGCCGACTCGCTCAAGGTTCTCTTCGTCGGGCGCGTGAGCGTCGAGAAGAACATGCCCTTCATGACGCAGATCTGGAAGCAGGTCTGCCAACGCAATCGCGAGCAGGGGATCAACGCCGAGCTGATCATCGTCGGCGATGGTCCGTACCGCGAACGGATGCAGCAGGAACTCAAGGGTCTGCCCGTGAAGTTCCTGGGCTTCAGGCGCGGCGAGGAACTCTCGACGATCTATGCCTCCAGCGACATGTTCGTCTTCCCCTCCGTGACCGACACGCTCGGGCAGGTCGTGCTCGAGTCGCAGGGATCGGGGCTTCCGGTCTTTGTCACCGATCAGGGCGGCCCGAAGGAGGTCGTGGTCGAGGGCGTGAGCGGCCACGTGCTCAGTGTCGATCGCCCCAACGATTGGGTCGAGCGCATCGTCGGCCTGCTCGCCGACGATGAACGCCGCACGCGGATGTCCCACGCGGCACACGCTTCCGTGCAGCGGTACTCCCTCGCGAATTCATTCGACGATTTCTGGGAAGTACACACCCGGGCCTGGCACACGCACCTTGCGACGCAGGGCATCACCCCGCGGACACAGCCCGTGCCGGAGCCGGCGCCAGCGCCAGAGATACGGGTGGCGAACAGAGCGCATACCCCGACAGTCTGATTCTCGGACCTTCGAGGTCCATTGGGGGTGCAATTCAAAAAGTTGTCCTTGCTCCTGCAAGGTATGGGGTTCTCGTGGCAATCCGAGGTGTCACGCGGCGCGACTTGCTCGTCTGTTCGGGCCGCACGCCGTGACGGGTTCCTCAGGAGATATCCCATGCGGCTGACCGAACGTGATTCCAGGGCATCGAGCAGTCTTGGTTTATCGGGTTGTGTCCTCGTTGCGACGGCTCTGGCGTCAGGCGAGGTCGCGGCGGCCCCGACGGTGATTCCCCCGGGCTACACCGTGCATCAGCGGGCGTCGGGCTTACCGGGTAACGCGAGCGCGATCTGTATGGATCCGGGCACCGGCGCGATCTTCTATGACGACTCCAACAACAACCGGCTGTATCGCGTCGATGTGGGCGGCGCGATCAAGCTGCTTCGTTCCTTCGGGGCGACCGGTTCGCCTCCGGACTCCGGGCCAAGTCCATCGACCGACATGGAGTTCATCGACGGACGTGTGTATCTGGCTACGAATCGACTGTGGAGCTACGACGCGACCGCGATCAATCTCTTCCCTACGGAGGTTGCGTCGGTTCCCGGCGCGGCGAGTCCATACTGGGGTTGTGGCATCGCGCCGTACTACGGCGAGTTCATTGTCTCATCCGGGCACACCGGTTCTCTTGATCGCCTTACGGTCTTCAATCTCCCGGGGAACTCCCCGAGTCTCCCCGCGTTCGCGACAGTTCCGGCCCGGCCTTCCTCGCTCGAGGTCGATGAGGTCAATGCGCGATGCTTCATCTCGACCAACGGCTCGACGATGGCAGATCGAGCCCTGGGATATGTCGATATCTTCACGGACTCGTACACACAGCTCGTGGGGCCGGGCCAGCTCGCCGGCGGCATCGTCAACTTTGACGTGGACCCCTGGGGCGATGCCGTCTATATCCGAGAGTCCAACTGGATCAGGCGAGTGAGCGTGAAGTTCGGCACGTCAACGACCTTCTGCACCGGGTTTATCAGCACATACGAGGGCGATCTCACCTTCGGGCCGTCCTCCGACTCGAGCGGCGGCGTCAGTCTCTACATTGCCGATCGGACAAGCATCTGGGAGATCCGGGGTTTCACGCAGGCGCCGTGTCCCGCTGATTACAACGGCGATACGACCGCCGATGTCATGGACTTTCTGGATTTCCTCGACGACTTCGGCACATGCGTCGGGCAGTGGGGGCCGTGCGGGTCGTGGGGCAACGCCGATTTCAACGGCGACACCGTCGTCGATGTGCTCGACTTCCTCGACTTCCTGAATGAGTTCGCGTCGGGTTGCTGATGCTCCGTGTGCTATGGAGCGAAGCCCGTCTTATTCCTTCGCCTGCACCGGCACCACGGCGATGTTGCGGAAGTGGATCTCTGTCCCCTCGGACTGCAGCGCGATCGGCCCGGCGATGCGTTCGACGCCCGTCGCCTCGTTCACGAGTTGGCCGTTGATCTTGAGCGTGATTGTGTCGCCGATGCACGAGATGACATAGCGGTTCCACTCGCCGATGGGCTTCTCAGCCGCGGCCATTTTCCTGGTGTTCCGTCCGTTGGCGCGGGCGGGATCGACGGTCATCGCCATCTCGCCGATGTTCCAGAAATCGCCGGCGTTGCCGCTGTGGAGCTGTGCCTCGACGCTGCGGGGCCAGACCTTGTCCTCGCCATTGACGCGCAGGAGCACGCCGCTGTTCCCGGCGGCTTTGGTCTCGGGGTTCCACCGCCACTCGAGTGTGAGGACAAAGTCCTCGTAGCTCTCGACCGTCTTGATGTACCCCGCGGGATTCCCGGAGCAGACGAGCACGCCGTCTTTCACCGACCAGACGGGCGATGCGCCGGGATCGGTTGATGAGAAGACGCTCCAGCCGGTGAGATCCTTGCCGTTGAAGAGCATCTCCCCTCGTCCGGCGGGTGAGAGTCCCTGCGCCCGAGGCGTGGCGTCAAGCGAGCGGATGCGGATGTTGCGGAACCAGACGTCGTCGCCGTGGTCCTGCAGCGAGATGTGGCCTCGGGGCTGGATGCCGAACCCCGGCATGCTGTTGAACTTGCTGGCGGCGATCTTCTGCTTCCACTCGTTGTTGTCGATGCGACACTCGACGATGACCTCGCCATTGAGCATGTGGGTCAACTTACCGGCTTCCAGACGGATCCGGGCCGTGTTCCATTCGCCGGGGGGGTTGACCTTCTTGTCGTCCTTCGCGGCGTACAGGGCGTACACCGCGCCGACGGAGGTCATGGTGTTCTTGCCGTCGTTGTGCTTGGCATCGTCGAGGATCTGGTACTCGGGGCCGGTCATCCAGGGCCAGTCGAAGGCCTCGGTGACGCGATACATGATGCCACTGTTGGCGCCCGGCGCAACCTTGAACTCGAGCTCAAGATCGAAATCGCCGTACTGGTCTTTCGTGATGATGTCGCCGCCGCCCCCGCCTGCGGTGACCTTCAGCATGCCATCCTCGATGATCCAGCCCTTTGCGGGGAAGGAGTCTTTCCGGTAGCTGCGCCAGTGCTCTGTGGAAGAGCCGTCGAAGAGGACGGACCAGCCGCCCGTCGCCCGATCTGTGATCGGCTGTGCGGCCTTTGTGGTGCCTGCGCCCTGTGCAAGAGCCGACATGGGGAGGGTGATCGAGCCCGCGAGCGCGAGCGTTGCGGCGACGATTCTGGTGAGAGAAGGGTTGTTCATAGACGGATGGTATCAGCGCGAGCGAGCGAACGGTTCGCCATCGCTCGCCACATTGCGGGTCCGAATGTACGCCGAATCGATCAGCGCGCAGGGGCTGGCAGAAGCGGGTACGCTCCGTCCACATGGCGAGAGCCCCACGCAGCGAACTTGAGAGCTTTGTGCTCGGTCTGATCTGGCAGCTCGGCCCGTGCAGCCCGTACGACGTGCGTTGCCACATGATGAGGTCGCCATCGACGCAATGGTCGGCGAGCGCGGGCTCGATATACCCGCTTGTGCAGCGACTGGAGCGGCAGCGTCTGCTCTCGTCGAAGGCATCGTCGAAGGGCCTTCGGGCGCGTCGCGTGTACTCCATCACGCCGTCGGGACTCCGCGCGCTTCGGGCGTGGATCGGGCCGCCCATTCGGGCCGAGGCGATCACGGTCTCACACGATCCTCTTCGCTCGCGGGTTCGATTTCTCGGGGCACTGACGCCGAGCCAGCGTGCGCGATGGGTCAAGGCGGCTTCTGAGGCGCTCGATCGTCTTGAGAGCCAGATCGCCGCGTGGGACGAGGCCCACGCCTCGCTCGATCCGTACGCCTCGCTGATGACCGTGTGCGGCAGGGCGGATGTCGCGTCTCGTCGCGCTTGGCTGGCGGCACTCGAAGGGGTGGAGAAAGCCCCGCGGCGCGTGCCGCCCGTCGAAGAGGCCGGTCCGGGTCAGCGAGCACGCTCGGGATCGGGAAAGTCGCGGTAGAGCGCGCTCTTGAAGTCTTTGACCATTGAGTAGACCGGCCGATGCAGCGTCTCGATCTCGCCAGATCTGGTCGCGACGAGGCCGAACGCGCCGTCGAGCTGCGACATGTCTCTCGTGCGGACGACAACGTGCCACTCGCCGAGCTCGGGTGGTGCGAACCCGAACTTGCGGCGCGACAGCGACCAGTCGTCGATGAGCCCCTTCCCCTTCAGGTGATCCAGATACGCGCGGACATGGCCAGCGAACTCCATGTCGCGGTGGGACTCGACAAGATTGAACCACATGTGGTACTGCTGCATCGGATGTTCCGTCTCTGGATGCGTATTCAAGCGTTCTATCGGGGCAGAAACAACAGAGCCCCGGGAATGCCCGGGGCTCTGGAAGAGACTCAGTTCTCGTGCGGGCGGCTCACTTCTTGCTCTTGTACTCGGCAAGGACCTTCTCGAGATCGGCCTTCATCTCGCCGCTCGCGAGCCCAACGGCCTTCGTCTGCAGCTCGATCGCCTTCGTGACGTCTCCCTTGACAAAGTGGACGCGGGCGAGCGTGTCGATGATGGCCGGGTTCTTGTGCTCGCTCAGGCGGTCCGCGGCTTCGGCGGCTTTCAGGGCGAGATCAAGATCGGGGTTCTTTGCGGGGGAATCGGGATCGACCATGCCCCAGGCGATCGCGTTGAGACCCTCGGAATCGCCGCTCGCGATCATCTTGTCGACGTTCTTCGCGAAGATGGCAGAAGCGCCCTTGGTGTCGCCTGCGGCCATCATCCATGCGGCCTTTGTGTCCTCGAACATATGCCCGACGGAGGGATACTCACGCTCGATCTCTTCGAACTTGGCAAGGGCTCCGGCGGGATCGCTGCGTGAGAGCCGGAACGCCTCGCCGAGCTTTCCTTCGATCGCTTCGAGCTTGCTCTGGCCGGTCGCTGCGTCCCACTTGTCTGCGACGACCTCCGCGAGCACGACGTCGAGCCACATCGGGTGGCCCATCCACTCGACCACGCCCTGCTTGCCGACCACGAACGCGGAGGGGATGCCGTTGCGTCCGGCGGCTCGCATCCACTTCTCGTCCATGTGGCGCGACGGTCCGTCGTAGGCCACGGTGTAGCCCATCACGTCGTCTTTCTGGGCCACGAACTTCTCTACCTTCGCGAGCGTGCTGTCGTCGTACTTGTTGGTCTCCCAGATGTTCGTGCCGATGATCGTGACATCGCCCGCGTACTGCTTCTGAAGTTCCGTCAGGTGCGGGAAGGCCTTGATGCAGGGGCCGCACCACGTCGCCCAGAACTCGACGACGTAGACGTGTCCCTTCTCGAACCCGGTGATCGCGTCGCCCTTGATGAACTTCTCGACCTTGAACTCCGGCGCTCGGTCACCGGCCTTGAGTACTTTCTTCTCGGTGGCCTTCGCCTCCGGCTGGAAGGTTGTCGATGCCCCGGTCGCCGCCGGCGCGGCCGTGAAGAGCGTGGCTCCGATCAAGGCCGCAATCGTGACGTTCAGCTTCCGCGATCTCATTGTGCTGCTCCTGGCGCCGGCGAGAAACTCCATCGCTCCTGCTTGGGCGCGCTTGAAAACATTCTACCTCTTCTTACAGATGACGCTCGCCTGTGTTCCGATTCCAAACCCGCACCACAGAATGACGCTGAAAATGGCAGGAATCTACCTCAGGTCTTGATGCTTGTTAGGGTGGCGATCGCTATCGGAGTGAGGATCATGGCCGGGACGAAAACGCTGACTGCCGCAGGCACCCCGGGAATCGCCGCCGCGGATCCGAGTGCGCCGCCCATGAGCGAAATGATCGCGACGGGGGCACACTTGAGGGATTGGAGGACCATGTTCCGCGGCTCACGGGTGATGAAAAAGGGCATGGTGATGGAGAGGGCCAGGAGCGTTGTCGCGATGGTGGCGAGGCGTCCCCATCGGAGGCGTTCGAGCCGCGCGAGTTGCCTCCGTGCGTCGGCGCCTCGCGAGTCGCGTGTTGCGGCCTCGAGTTCGACGAGTTGGCTCCAGGAGAGGCACTGGCTGTAGCCGCTGTATCGCCGGACGGTGATGGCGGTCGGCGTGAGATCGGTCTCGAAGCGATCGATGCGCGAGAGGCGAGATCCCTCTTCAACGGCGCGGTTCTCGACGACGCCATTCTCCAGGCGCCACGCTCCGACATCGGCCTGCCAGACGGCCCTGTCCGCGGTGATGCGTCGGTCTTTGATGCCGCTCTCACCGACAAGCCAGACGATCAGACTTGTCATGGCTCCCGCGCCGCCCTCCGCGTCGGCATCGAAGGACGAGGCCATGATGACGTTGCTCTGCCCGTCGGCCATGAGCGGCACGCTGGTCGTTGAGATCTTCCGACCGCCCGCCTCGCCCGTGTCTCTGGTGAGCAGTGGCGCGATCCGCGGGAGGACGGTCTCCTGCACAGCGAGCTGTCCTCCGCAGAGCACGCACGCAGAGAGAAGGATCGGCCTTGCGATCCTTGAGAGGGGCTGTCCGGACGCGAGGATGGCCACCATCTCGCGGTGCCTGACCATCTGCGAGCATGTGAACCCCATCGCGCCCGCCATCACGAGGCCGAGCAGATAGGTGACGAGCTGGATGAGCCGGGGCCACCAGAGGTCCGCGACGAGGAAGACCGTGACGAGCCCTGTGCGGAGCGAGGAGGGGGGCTGCCCGTTCTCGGTCGCGAGTTTCGCGGCGTTGCGGATATACCGGTCCGCGTTCACCGAGACGTCGATCGTCACGACGAAGCAGCACAGAATGATCGTCAGCATGACGACGTTCGCGACAAAGTGCCTGGCGATCGAGCGGTCGAGGATGCTCATCCGAGACGCCTCCCCCGCGATCGCCAGATGTCGCGTGCGTCACGAGACCAGCCACACCCCATCCGCGACCACACGAGCGTCGCGCAGAGGGCTCCGATCACCGCTCCCGCGTAGACATCGCTCAGCCAGTGAGCGCCCGCGATGACGCGCGATGCCGCGCACCCGATCGCCAGCAGCCAGAAGACCGGCCTCGCCCCCCGGTGCATGAAGCCGAGCAGCACGAGCGCACCGAACGCGACGGCGGCATGGCTCGACGGGATGCCCATGTTCGTGTCGTCGGTCCAGCCGCTGAGGAAGGGCTTGTAGACATACTGGAGCGACGGCTGATCGGGCAGCGGGTTCTCGGCGGTGATGATCGCCCGCTCGGGCGGGCGCTCCCTGCCGATGGTCCGCTTGAGCATCTCCGCGATGAGCCCGGCGAGCACGGGCGCGAGGATGATCATGACGGATCGCGGTCCGCGATCGGGCTCGCCGCGTCTTCGCGCGTAGAGGTCCGACAGCCCATACGCGACGCCGACGAAGATCCAGACGGGCAGGTATCCGAGTTGGCGCAGCATCTGGTACCAGTCGCGAGATTCGAGCCAGCGCTCTTCGCCGAATCGGAGCCAGCGCCACGCCGCACCGTCGAGGAGCGAGACCACGAGGAACCCGACGAGCAGCCAGATCGCGGCGCGCTCGAATCGCACGAAGCGGAGCTCCAGTTCGGCGCGCGACGCGAAGCCGACGCGGGGGCGCATGCGCCGGGCGATCCAACTCCTGAATGGTCCGACACCTGTCTTCACGCGTGCAGTCCCTCGTCGCCGCTGCGCCTACTTGTCCTGTCGGGGGCCAGTGAATCCTCGGTACGCATAGCCGAGGAACGATACGCGATCCGGCTTCGTCTCCCCGTTGAGGGCCCCGATGGGCTCGATGTGCTCGAACGCCCGCTCCCACTGGTGCTGCAACGAGCCGACGAGCACCGCCGGTCTCCCGCTCAGCTGCAGATTCACGGAGCGTTGCGAGAGATCGGTCGATGCCCACATGTCGAACTGTGTTTTGCGCCCGCCCACGTGCGGGCCGGCGCAGTACACCCGAGGCCGATCCTTCATATAGAACGCCAACTGGCTCGCTCGCCCGTAATGGCTCGCGATCACGAAGGGCTCGAGCCCGGTCTCCTCTGCGAGCATGCTCGCGTACCGATCGACATCGTGCGCTCGCAGGTCCGACTGCATGAGTCTTCCGAGCGGCACAGCCCGCCCGATCAGCGGCACCTTCGCAAGGATGTCCAGGCGCGCGAAGCAGATCGCGACAACGACACCGACAACCCAGCAGGCCAGCCACGCGGGGTATCTCCTGCCCGCCCGTTTGCCGGCGCGTTTGCGACCGGTGCCGAGGCGTGCCGCGAGCGGCACGAGCGTGACATACCCAGCGATCGCCCAGTTGCCCTCGGCATCGTTGATGAGCGAGACCACCAGATAGAACCCGATGAGAGGGAGCCCCATCCACGCCAGCGTGCGAGCCCGGGCGCGTATCGCGGCTTCGGCGGGCGAATCCTCGCGTCCTGTCTCACCCCGAGCGATCGCCCGGTACATGAGCGCGAGCGCGGGACCGATCAGGCCGATCTGCACGGCCACGAACTCGAAGAACCACTTCGGCGTCCACGGGTCGCGCGGTGTCGGCACATCGCCGCCCTTCACGCCCAGGTGCCCGAGCAGGTGGCGCACGGTGGGCCAGTCGCGTTCGGCGTTCCAGATCAAGACGGGGGCGAGCCCGGTGAGCGCGGCCAGCACACAGAACGCGGCCCAGCGTCCGAAGCGCGGATCCATCCGCAGCACGGGTCTGCCGCTGCGTTTGCTCGCCAGATGCCCGGCGATCATCGCCCCGAGAATGCCGGGCACGATCATCGCCATGGTGTACTTGAAGAGAAATCCAACGGCGATGGACGCGCCGAGCGCGATCCACGCCCAGCGGCCCCCCTTGTGCAGTGCGAGCATCGCCGCCCACGATCCGACAGCCCAGCACGCGACATATGGCATGTCGATCGTCATGAGCAACGCCGAGACCTGGTAGAAAGGGATGAGGTTGAAGAGTGCGGCGGTCGCGATGGTGGTCCGCCGATCCGCGTAGGTCGCGTGGGCCAGCCCGGCGACGCCGATGGTCGCGATCGAGCCCATGAGAGCCGCGCCCGCTCTGATGCCCAGCTCGAATACGCCGAAGATCGAGGTCATCGCTGCGATCAGCCAGGCGACCCCCGGCCCCTTGCTGTAGTACGACCAGTCGAGCGAGCGCGACCAGTCCCAGTAATGCGCCTCATCCTCCGCGAGCGTGTACGGGCAGAGCCACGCGAGGTAGCCAAGCCGCACGAGCAGAAGTGCCGCGGCGATCGCCAGGACGACCGGCCACGGAGATCGGTCCGGCCGTGCAGCGTGCGAGGCGTTCACCGGATGGTCGTTCATCAATGTCGCGCCACGTGGAAATAGGAGACGAGGGTGTACACAACCAGCAATCCCACGCCTCCCCAGAGCACGAAGAGGCCGGGCGCGCCGAGGTCGTGCGTCAGTTGCTGCCCGCTGGTGATGGTGATGACAGCGGCCAGCGCGGGGATGAACGACCAGAGGTACACGGCCAGGGGCAGCGCGTTTCCGAGCCGCATCGCGGTTGCCGCGCCCGCAAGCGTCATGACGAGGCATGCGGCGGACATCGCCCAGCGCTCGTGCACCTTGCTCAGGATCTCGCGTTCGAGTTTCGCGATGCTCTTGGCAAGGTCCGAGGCGGCTTCATCGATGAAAAGATCCGGCCGTTCGCGGTTCGTGTACGCCCGTGAAGCTTCGAGCAGTTCGGCGCACGAACGTCCGATCAGATCGTCGAGGGGGCGCGACGAGGAATAGAGAGGCCCGAGAGAGAGCTGGGCGCGATCCCCGCCGACACTCCCTCCGACGCTGCTGCCCGTGGCTGTGCCGCTGATGGTCGTGACCTCTGACAGCACGAGTCGGGCCGTGAGTTCCGACATTCCCTCCATATCGATGGTCTGCGTCACGATCTCCGCCGAGCGAGCGCCGTAGCGGGCCAGACTTCCGTCCGGCATGAAGCGATCGACCTCGATGGGGCGTCCCGGGGTGGTCGGCAGCACGGCCCACCGTCGCTCGGGAGTCAGGCGGATGTCGGAAGCGCGGAGGATCAGCGTCTGACCCGCGCTATCGATGAGGCGCACGCGCTGGGTGTTGAGCAGCGAGGCCTTGATCTCTCCCATCGTCTGGCGTTCAGCGAGTCGTTGCGCCAGGCGGGATCGCCGCTGCTCGACGCCGTGCATGAGTTCGGGGCGTTCGCGGAGCGTGTCCATCTCCGAGTTGGTGAAGAACTTCGGGTCCGTGCGGAACGAATCTGGGAGCAGCCAGGGATCGGGGGAGAGCTCGGTGAATCGGACCAGCTGCCCGCCGGAGAACCCGACCCCCTCTTCCAGTCGCATCCTCACGTACCCAACACCGGGAGAGACGCCCGGCATCGGATCAGGCCCGCCGGGAGGGAAGACCCAGAGCCAGGCCCGGCGCGCGGTCGCCTCGGATCGGATCACGCCCTTGCGGTCGAACTCCACCGCGACCACATCCGTCAGCATCATGCGCTCGGTCGCGCCGCTGGACGTGTCCGCGCCGAATCGCTTCACGCTCCCCGCGTGCAGCAGAAAGTTGTCGAAGTTCACCGATTGGCTCGACTCGATCGATGCCGAGAGGATCTTGGCGATGTCCTGTGTGATCATCCGATGCGAGGACTCGAGCATCTTGGGGATGACCTGCTGATTCAGGTAGGCGAGCCCCCCCCCGAGCCCGATCGCGGCGAGCAACGCCGGCATCAGCACCGCTCGGTGGCCGATGCCTCCGGCGTGGGCCGCCAGGATCTCCCCGTCGCTGACCATCCTGTGGTACGCCAGTGTCGCGCCGAACCCGGAAGCGAACGGCAGGGTGTAGTGCAGCATCGGCACCGCTATCACGCCCATGAAACGCAGCGCGTCGAGCGGGCTCAGCTTTCCCTCGGCCAGAAACTTGACGACCGCCGAGAACGACACCACGCACAGGAGAACGGCGGCGGTGATGAGCACCACCCGCCCGACCTCGATCGCCATGTGCCGCCAGAGCGTCCCGGGAATCCGCATGGGTGGGGATGATAGGGGCAGCCCTCGCTCGCGCACGACGACGGGTCAGGCCCATCGCGAGTCGGTACACTGCATGAACAGAAGTACGGTTCTAGACCGGATCGACTGGAGACCCCCATGTACCGCACGCTCGCCCACCGGACACTGGCCATGACCATCGCTGCCGTCGCGTCTCTCACCTCGCACGCACAGCCCGGCGAGTCGATTTCCGGCTATAAGACGCCCCCGGAAGCGATCCGGCGCGTGCTCGATACCCCGCCCACGCCTGCGGTCTCGATCAGCCCCGACGATCGCTGGATCCTTCTGCTCGAGCGTCGCAATCTCCCTGCGATCGCCGACCTTGCCGCACCCATGCTGCGTCTGGGCGGCTCTCGGCTGAACCCCAACACCAACGGGCCGCACGGCCCCCGTCCGTACACGGGCTTCGTCCTGCGTCCGATGCCCGGCGAGGGCGAGCCGGTCGGGTTGAAGGACATGCGCATCGAGACGCCCGCCGATGCCGCGCTCTCAGGGCCTTCATGGTCCGTCGATGGAAGGTACTTCACGTTTACGAACACGATCAACCCGGCGGGTGAAACCGATGCCGGCGGGAGGCCCTTGCCGAGCGGCACTGAACTCTGGGTCTGCGATACCGAGACACGCGCCGTGAAACGACTCGTCGGCCCGACGCTGAATACAGCCGCGGGCGTCGGCGTTCGATGGATGCCGGACCAGCGGAGCGTGCTGGTTTCACTGATCCCTGAAGGGCGCGGCTCGATGCCGCAGAGGCCCGCGGTGCCGAGCGGTCCGGTGATGCAGGACGCCGACGGGACCGTTGCGCCCGTGCGGACCTACCAGGACCTGCTCAACGACACCCACGATGAGGCCCTCTTTGACTGGATCATGACCGGGCAACTGGCGGTGGTGAGCATCGAGACCGGCTCTATCCGCAAGATCGGCGCGCCCGCGATCCACGCTGGCGTCTCATCCTCGCCATCGGGCGAGTATCTGCTCGTCGGCACCGTCAAGCGTCCGTACTCGTACGCGGTCCCGTGGTCGCTCTTCCCGATGACCTGGGAAGTCCTGGATCTGGCGAGTGAGAGATCCGTGCGCACCGTGGTCGAGATGCCCCTGCGAGAGAACATCCCGACCCAGGGCGTGCAGACCGGACCACGCGGCGTCAACTGGCTCGACACCCAGCCCGCCACGCTCCTCTGGACCGAGGCCCTCGACGGCGGCGACCCGCGGGCGAAGGTCGATCATCGCGATCGCTGCATGCTCCTGGCCGCTCCATTCAAGGGCGAGCCCTCCGAGTGGCTCAAACTCCAGCACCGGGCGAGCGGCATGTCCTGGCTTGAGCCGGGCGCGATGCAGGATGGACCGGCTGTCGCCCACGCGATGGTCGGCGAGTTCGAGCGCGAGCGCCGCTGGATGCGCACCTGGCTGGTTTCGCTGGATGTTGATGGTGGAAAGGTCGTGGGCGAGCCGCGCCTGGTGTTCGATCGCTCCATCAACGATCGCTACAACGATCCGGGTTCGCCGCTGTCGAAGCGGCTGTCCAATGGCGTCTCGGTTGTCCGCGTCGATGACGGATACGTCTACCTCGACGGCGACGGCGCGACGCCGGAGGGGAACCGCCCCTTCCTTGATCGCATGTCGCTGGCCGATTTCAGCAAGGAGCGGCTGTGGCGGAACGAGGGGGAGTGCTACGAGGGCGCGATCGATGTGATGGCCAAGAAGGGGCCGACGGGCGGGATCCGTGTCATCACGACGCACGAGACGCAGACCACGCCACCCAACACGTTCGTGATGGATCTGTCGAATGGTTCGAGGACTGCGCTGACGACGTTTACCGACCCCCTTCCCGAGCTCCGCAAGATCAAGCGCGAGATCATCACGTACGCGCGTGACGATGGCGCGCCGCTGTCGGCGACGATGTACCTGCCGCCCGATTACGTCGAGGGGACAAAGCTCCCTCTCTTCATCTGGGCGTATCCGAACGAGGTTTCCGACACATCGACCGCAGGCCAGGTGTCGGGCTCGCAGCACCGTTTCACGCAGATCGGCGGCAGCAGCCACCTCTTCCTGCTCCTCGCGGGCTACGCAGTGATGGACAACGCCTCGATGCCCGTGATCGGCGACCCTGAAACCGTCAACGACACCTTCGTGAAGCAGATTGTGGCCAACGCGCAGGCCGCCATCGACAAGGCGGTATCGATGGGCGTCGGTGATCCGACGCGCGTGGCGGTGGGGGGGCACTCCTACGGCGCGTTCATGACGGCGAACCTGCTTGCGCACTGTCCGCCAGGCATGTTCAAGGCCGGCATCGCACGCAGCGGCGCGTACAACCGGACGCTCACACCCTTCGGCTTCCAGTCCGAGCGTCGTTCGTTCTGGGAAGCGCAGGACGTGTACATGAACATGTCCCCGTTCACCCATGCCGACAAGATCAAGACCCCCATCCTCATGATCCACGGCCAGATCGACAACAACTCCGGCACCTTCCCCATCCAGTCCGAGCGACTCTTTCAGGCGATCAAGGGCACAGGCGGCACGGCCCGCCTCGTCATGCTTCCCTATGAGTCCCACGGCTACATGGCACGCGAAAGCGTCATGCACGTGCTTGCCGAGAGCATCGAGTGGCTCGATCGCTACGTGAAGAACGCGTCGGAGGCCTCTACGCATGGTGCGAGCGAGAGTGCGAACTGAACGCGCGATCTGTGGAACCGCAGAGAACGCAGCGAGTGCGGAGCTTCGCGGAGAAACAGTTCGACGCGAAGGATGCCAAGAGCGTTACTGCGCGTTGAAGCAGGCCGGCATTCTTCGGTTCTGAGCTCCAGTTCCTTCGCCTTCCTCCGCGTAGAACGATTTTTCTTTGCCTTTCCTGCAAGGTTCGCTGTCGTTGCGGCAACTCTGATGCCGAGCGAACGACGCCCGGCCTGACGGACCCGAATCAAGGCCCGCCAGCCGGATCCCGCAACCAAACCTGAACCAGCAACCACAGGAGTTCACCCATGAATGCTCGCATCGCTCTCGTCGCGCTCACGCTCTCCGCACTCACGACCACCGCCGCACACGCAGGGATCACCGGCGTCGCGGGGCAGACCACCTGGAACACGTCGCCCTCCGGCTCTGCCACGATCGGGGCCATGCAGGGGTTCAACGCCTTTGCGTGGGACGAGCAGCAGGGCGTCTCCATGACGGTGGCCGTCGATCAGACCAACAACGGGCCGGACTCGGGCGCGATCCCCGGCGTTCTCAGCGGCACCTTCGATAGCAGCTTCATCCACTTCGAGGCCATTCCAGGCGTCATCAACGCGAGCGGCAGCGTCACCTTCTCCACCGCGATCCTCGGCGTCATCTTCACGCCTCTGAATCTCGACAACACCGATGCCCCTCTCGGTCACTCCAACGTCGTCTACCCGACCTCTTACCCCTTCCGCGGCCTCGGCGGATTCCCGCCCTCGACCATCTTCGTCGCCGGCAACACACTTCACTTCAACTTCTTCTCGCTCGCCCCGAGCAACCACGTCGTCCAGGTTCGCGTGCTGACGGACAGCGTCCCCGCGCCCGGGGCTCTCTCGCTCCTTGGCATCAGCGGCGTGGTCGCTGCCCGCCGCCGGCGCTGATCGGTCGGCATATCTCTCCTCCGAATCTCTCTCACAGACATCCCGCAACCCCGGCGTTCGCACGAATGCCGGGGCTTGTGCGCGCGGGTGGGGACGGGCATCGCGGGCGAAACTTCTCAGACCCCGTACACCTCTGCCGCCTTCCCCTTGAGGTAGCGGAGCAGTGCGCCCGAATCGAGCTTCTTGCCCGTGACGCGTTCGCACAGTTCGCCCGCGCGATAGCGGCGACCGTGCTGGTGGATGTTGGTGCGGAGCCAGCCGAGCAGAGGCGCGAAGTCGCCCCTCGCGAAGCGTTCATCAAGATCCGGCATCGCGGCGCGTGCCGTCTCGAAGAACTGGGCCGCGTACAGGTTGCCGAGCGAGTACGTCGGGAAGTACCCGATGAGTGCGCAGGACCAGTGGACATCCTGCAGGCAGCCGCGCCGATCGTCCGGCACGCGCAGCCCGAAGAGTGTCTCGAACATCGAGTTCCACGCGCCCGGGAGCTCCGCGACCGACAGATCGCCCTTGAGCAGGGCGCGTTCAAGCGTGAATCGCAGCAGGATGTGCAGGTTGTACGTCGCCTCGTCCGCCTCCACGCGGATGTACGACGGCTTGACGACGTTCGACATGGAGTAGAGCGCATCGACCGACTGCGTGCCGAACCACGCGGACATCATCTTCGAGGCGTTGGGCTGCGCCCACATCCAGAACGCGCGAGAACGACCGACGAGGTTCTCCCACATCCGTGATTGCGACTCGTGGATTCCGAGCGAGATCGCCTCGCCCAGCGGCTCGCCGTACCGCTCCATCTTCGGCAGCCCCTGCTCGTACAGCCCGTGCCCCATCTCGTGCAACGTGCCGTACATCGCGCCGCCGAACTCATCCTCGCGGTACCGCGTGGTGAGTCGAGTGTCCCCCGGCCCGAGCCCTTCGCAGAAGGGGTGAGCGGTGGTGTCCAGGCGTCCTGAGTTCATGTCAAAGCCCATGGACGTCAGGAGAAACTGGCCGAAGGCGTGCTGCTTCGAGGCGTCGATGGATGGGGGCTTGATCGCGAGTCGTTCCGTCTTGCCCGATGCGCCGATCTTCGCGATGAGAGCGGAGAGCTCGCTCGCCAACGGCGTGAAGACCTTCTCGAGCTCGGCCGCACGGGCGCCCGGCTCATACTCCTCCAGCAGCGCGTCGTACGGCTCGCCACCTGCGGGAGTGCCGTAGCAGGCCGCCTTCTGCCGGGCCAGCTCCATCATCTTCTCGAGCCACGGGCGGAACGTCGCGAAGTCCGAATTCTGTCGCGCATCCTTCCATGCCTCCTGGGCCTTGGTCGCGGTGCTGGCGATCTCACCGACCAGCGATGCCGGCAGTTTGGTGAGCAGGTCGTAGTCGCGGCGCATCTCGCGGACATTTGCTCGCTCGGTCTCCGGGAGCGATGCGTCATGCTCGCAGGCAACGATCAGTTCGCCGACCCTCGCCGATGTCCTTCGCTCATGGACCATCGTCGCGATCATGGAGCGCTGCTCGGCCCGCGCGTCCGCGCCGCCCGAGGGCATGAACGTCTCCTGATCCCACGCCAGGAGCGCGTTGACGGATCCCAGCGTTCCCGCCTCGCGCATGAGCGTCCGCAACTGTGTGTACGACGTGTTCTCGCTGCTCATGGCCGCTCCCGGTTGATAACCAGACACCAAGCAGGCATCATCTTTCACTCTGCCCCTCTGCCCCTTCTCCACTACTTGTCTCTTCTGTGGTTCTTTCCCTTGTCGCGCTGCTTGCTCTTCTGGCTGCGTCGCTGAGAGCCCGTTTTGCCGCCGAACTTGTCGAAGCCAGCACCCGCCGCCTTGCCGATGCCGCCACCGGTCTGCCCGAGCTTGAGCGTCGGCACCTTTGCCTTGCCGGCGGCTCGGCTTGCGCCATCGGTGATCAGCAGATCCATCCGACGCTGCGCCAGGTCGACCGCCGCGATTGTGACATGCACCGTGTCCCCCATGTTGAAGGACCGCCCGGAGTTGATGTCGACGAGCGCGCCCGTGCGTGAGTCGATGCGCCAGTTCGGCTGTGCGTTGGAACGCGTGACGTCGCCGGGCAGGTCGCTCGTCTTGACCATGCCGTCGGCGAGGTACTTGTCCAGCTGCACGAAGACACCCCGGGGGGAGACGCCCGTCACCACGCCCGCGTAACTCTCGCCGACGTGATCGGCCAGCAGCTGCATCACGAGGAAGCCGCGCAGCTGTTTCTCCGCGTCCTCCGCGTTCACTTCTTTCTGCGTGCAGTGCCGTCCGACCTCCATCAGGTCCTGCACGTGCGGGCACATCGGGCTCGACATCATCCGCTTGCCGAGTTCGATCTTCTCGTTGTCGCTCTGCGGCTTGTTCCTTGCGTTGTCGGTCAGACGCAGATACTCCGCCAGAGCTCGATGCACCGTCAGGTCCGGATACCGGCGGATCGGGCTCGTGAAGTGGGCGTACGCGCTCGACGCGAGCGCGAAGTGCCCGATAAGTGCGGGCGAGTACTCCGCCTTGGTTAGCGTGCGCAGCACGGCCATGTGGACGGCCCGGGCCGCGGAGGTTCCGCGTGTCGCGTCGAGCAGCCCCTGGAGTTCCTTCCGCGTCGGGTTCTTGGGGATCTTGAACCCCGCGACCGTCGCCGTCTTCCGAAGGTCCTCGGTGTTGCCCGGCGTCGGTTCGGGGTGCACGCGCCGGAGCAGCGGCACCTGCAACCCCTCGAACAGGCGCGCGAGCACCTCGTTGGCCTCGACCATGAACATCTCGATCAGCGTGTGCGTGTACGCGCTGTCCTCGCGCTCGGCATCGATCACCCGTCCGTTCTCGTCGTAGATGAGGACGACATCGGGGAGTTCGAGCGAGATCATCCCGTTGCGGTGGCGCTTTCCCTGGATCGCGCGGGCCAGCGCGTCCATCTCCTTCAGGGTCGAGATCAGTTGCTCGGTGTAGATCGGCTCTGTCTTGGCATGCTTCTTCGCTTCGACCTCGTCGCCGTCGATCAGCGCCTGGGCTTCGAGGTACGTCAGGCGCTTCGCGCTCTTGATCAAGACGCTTCCCGCGCCCTCACGCTTCACGTTCCCGTGCTTGTCGTACACCATGAATGCCGATTTGCAGTAGCGGTGCACGCCCTCCTGCAGCGAGCAGATGCCGTTGGAGAGGATCTCCGGCAGCATCGGGATCACCAGGCGCGGCAGGTACACAGAGTTGCCGCGGTCTGCCGCCTCAACATCCAGCGGGCTCCCCGGCTCGATGAAGTGCGCCACATCGGCGATGTGGACGCCAAGCTCCCACCCCTCGGCCGTCCGCTTGATCGAGATCGCGTCGTCGTAGTCCTTCGCGTCCGGAGGGTCGATCGTGATGATGTACTCGCCCGTCAGATCCCGGCGCCCCTTCAGGGCCTTCTCCCCGTGCTTCACGTAGTCGGCGATCTCCTCGTCGAACCTCGCCGCGGCGTCGCGTGCCTGCTGCATGCACGCCTCCGGGAACTCCAGATCGGGGAGCGCAAACGCCGCGATCACGGCCTGCGTCTCGACGTCGGGGCGTCCGGCCTCGCCGAGCACGCGCGAGATGACGCCCTCGGCCAGCGCGTCCCCCTCGGGATACTCGACGATCTCCACGACGACCTTGTCGCCGGGCTTCACGTTCTTGCTCGCCGCGTCGCGCACGACGATCGGCTTGTTCATCTCGCGCCCGTCCGGCTGCACGAGCCACTGCTGGCCCTGCTTGAAGATGTTGCCGGTGAACGCGGCGCGCTTTCGCTTGAGGATCTCGACAACCTCGCCGACGAACCCTTGCTCATCCCCGCGTCGACGCTCGCGAGCGACCAGCACGCGAACGCGATCGCCCGAGAGCGCGCCCCCGGTCGCATCCGGCGGGATGAAGACATCCCCCTCTTTGTAAGAGTCCTCGGGCCTTACAAACCCGAATCCCTTCGGGTTGCCCTTGAAGATCCCCGTGATCTCGCCGCCTGAGGATGAGAGCGACGGCAGCGACACGCGCCCCGTCGCGCTCACGACGACCACGCCGTCCCGCGAGAGCTGCTTGATCGCCTGCTCAAAGTCGGCCGGGTCTTCGACCCGAAGGTCCGCCGCGAGCTCCGCGATGGTCTGCGGCGTGTATGTCTCGTGGGACAGGTGCTGCTTCAGACGTCCCTCGTATCGCAGCGTCATCCGTGCCCCTTCCCGCTCCGTGCTTCGTGCTTGATCTCAGACTCCAATCGTCGTGACTTCGTGACTCTTTCCCTGCCCCTCACACCATCTTTGCGGCGTATCCCGCCATCGTCTCACGGAATGCACGCCCCTCGAATCCCAGGTGCTGACGCGCCTTGGAACTCTCCGCGACCGAGTCGCGCATCCCCATGATCGCCATGCCGTCATCGAAGGGCAGCAGCCCATCGAGGCCGATGGCCTTCATTGCCCGCGCCTTGGCAATCGCGAGCGGTCCGGGGATGCCGACGATGGGCAGTTCCTTCTTGCCGAGCGGCACGTTGTCGCGGATGTGCGTGAGCAACTCGTCCCAGCCGAGCACCTCCGGCCCGACAAGGTTGTACACCTCGCCGATCGCCTGCTCGCGTGCGAGCGACTCGCCGACGACCCACGCCACATCGCCGACAAAGATGGGCGCGAGCTTCGCCGGCTCCGTCTTCCCCGGCACCATCGACATCGTGCCGTCCGTTCGCCTCGCAAAGTACGGCATAAACAGGTACGGCGCGGCACGCCCGGTCGCCCACCCCCGCGCCATGCTCATAAACTCGCCGTCCGCGCCATGGATCATCCCGGGACGCAGCACGGTCCACGCAAAGCCGCTCCGTCGGACGATCATCTCTCCGTCAAACTTCGAGCGCTGATACCGCGTCGCGCCGCCGGGACGAGTGTCCTCATCCGTGACGCCGAGCGCGGAGATCTGCACAAAGCGAGCCGCATCAACAGGCATGCCCCGCGTGCGGCACTCTTCTCGGAGGGCATCGACGAGCTTCTTCGGAACGTCCACGTGCGCCTGCTCGAAGGGCTGCCCACCCCGTGTCTCTCGGATGATCCCGACACAGTTCACGATCGCATCGGCTCCCTTGATGAGCGCCGCCGCGCCTGCGGACGTGTGCGCCTGACCCTCGACGATCGTGAGTTCCGGGTGCGACGCCAGCACCTTGCCGGCCTTCTTGAGGTCGCGGGCCAGCGCGCGGACGCGATGCCCTCGCGAGAGCAGCTCCGCAACCACATGCCGTCCGACAAAGCCCGTCGAACCCGCAACGGCGACAACCATCTGAGACATCGGGCAACCGTCCTTCCGACCGTGGACGCCCTCCCGCGGCATAGCGGGCCCGGCGCTCCGTGCGTGCAATCCGCCCGGGAAACGCCCGGACAGGCACCGAGTTTATGGCCGCCGACTGGGATCTCCAAACGCACCCCCCGCTCTGGTCTCTGCATCCCGACCCTCTCCGTACCATCGTGCGTGTCAATCGCGTTCACAGACCTCTGCTTCGGCTACACCCGATCCCGTCTGGTTCTTTCTGACCTTTCGGGCTCGGTCGCGTCCGGTTCGGTGACCGCCCTCGTCGGTCCCAACGGTGCGGGCAAGTCCACGTTGCTCCGACTCATGGCGGGTCTCGTGGCTCCGACCTCCGGCCTCGTCACGCTCAAGCGAGCCAGCGGAGCATCCCCTGACTTCGCCGTGGATGTCGCCCAGATCGCCCCTGCGGATCGCGCCCGCCACATCGCCTACGTCGCCCAGCGTTCCTCTGTCGCCTTTGCCTTCCCGGCCCGCGATGTCGTCGCGATGGGCCTTCACACCATCGGCCCTGATGATCACGCGGTCACCCAGGCGATCGACGCGCTGGATCTTGCGTCCGTCGCCGCACGTCCCTTCAACACGCTCTCCGCCGGCCAGCAGCAGCGGGTCTCCATCGCCCGCGCGGTTGCGCAACTGCTCGGGCGTGCGGGCAGAGCCCCCCGGAGCCCCAGGTTCCTGCTCGCCGACGAGCCCCTGGCCGCTCTCGACCCGCGACATGTCGTCCTCGCGCTCCAACTCTTCCGCCAACTCGCCTCACAGGGCATCGGCATCGTGCTGGTCCTCCACGATCTCACCATCGCCCGGCGAGTCGCGGACCACGCGATCCTCCTCGACTGCGGCGGCACCCTCTCATGCTCCGGCGACGCCCCCACCGTTCTGACTCCCGAGGTCCTCGGCCCCGCCTACGGCGTCCACTTCGAATCGGTCCGGGTGGACGATGGTCCTCCCGCCCTCATCCCCACCGGCATCCTCGAAGTAAGAGAGACTCCAAGTCGGCTCGCTCCCTCCGCCCCGCAGACCCGATAGACTTGACCCGTGAACAAGATCGAACTGATTCTGTTCCTGTTGATCATCGGCTCCTCCGCCATCGGGTGGATCGTCCGTAAGTTGAAGGAACAGGCGCAGATCCGCCAGTCTCAGCAAGCCCTCGAACGCCAGCGGCTTGACGCGCTGCGAACGGGGCGCAATCTCGAGAGCATCCAGGGAGCCCCCGGCGCCACCTCCCCCCTCGGTGTCCAAGAGCAGGCCGCCTCTCGTCCGGCTCCCCAGCGTCCTCTTACCCCTGAGCAGCGTCTCCAGGAGATCATGCTCGAGCGTCAGCGCCGCCTGGAAGAGTTGCGCCGCCGTGCCGCCGCTCAGGCCCAGGCCGGCTCCGCTCAGTCCGGTTCCCCCGCTCGCGTTCCCGTAGACGCGCGTGCCCGGGCCCAGATGCAGATCCAGGCCCAGCGCGAGGCCCAGGCCCGCGCTGCGAAGGCCCGCGCCGAGCAGCAAGCCAGAGCGGGGCAGTCACGGGGGCAACCCGCCCGCACGGCCCAGGGTCGCCCCGTCGATGCACGCGACACCGGCTACATCGACGAGCGTCAACGCCGCGAGCAGATCGCACGCTCCCGTGCGGAGGAGGAGCGTAAGGGTGCGATCGCCCGCTCGAAGCAGGATGCCGCAGAGCGCCAGCAACGCCAACAACGTGCCCGTGCGGAGCTTGAGGCCGCGGCGGTTGCCGAAGCGGCCCGCGCTGCGTCGCCCGTTCCCGCCGGTCCGCGCGTCGGGGGCTCGGGCGCGTCATCGGTGATTGCCAACGCCGCCCGCATCTCTTCGGCCGAACTCCGCCGCGCGATCGTCATGAATGAGGTCCTCGGCCCCCCACGCTCGCTCCGTGGCGATCTGTAAGGCCACTCGTCCCGCTCTATACTGGTTCGCGCATGCCCCGACGACCCCACACCACCACGCTCGCTCCGCTCCTGCTCCTCGAGCTCGGCGGGCTCCTCGCGCTCGGCGGGTGCGAGACGGCCGATTCCCTCTTCTCAGGGATCAAACCCGGCTCCGAGGGGATCCTGCAAGACCTCTTCACCGGACCGACACCCGCCGACGCAGTCGAGATGTCGGTCGATCAGTACGACGCCGATCGTCGCTACCGAGGCACCAACCTCCTCGCCAACGCGCCCTTCGCGAGCGAGCCGGTCTACCTCGATCTCTTCATCAACAACGCCTCCGATGAGGATCCCGCCGTCCGCTCCGCAGCGGTCCGCGGGCTCGCCAACCACGGCAACCCCGTTCACGTCCCTCTCCTCGTCGAACGCCTGACCGACACGGATCGCATCGTCCGTCTCGAAGCGGCCCGCGCCCTTCAGCGCATCCACAACCCGGTTGCGATCGATCCGCTCATGCAGGCGATCCGCCAGGGCGAACTCGTCGCCAAGGCCGAGCCGGATGCGCAGGTCCGCGCCGAGGCCGCCGACGCGCTCGGCCAGTACGCAGAGAACCGCGTCGTCCGCGCCCTGATCGCCGCGCTCGCCGATGAGAGCTTCCTCGTCACGAGCACCGCCCGGCGCTCGCTGCGAACGCTGACCGGGCAGGACTTCGGCGTCGATCGCAAGGCGTGGTCCGCGTGGAACGAGGGGACCCAAGACACCTTCGCGGCACGCAGCGTCTACAGGTTCCCCGGGTACGAGCGAGACCGCAAGACCATCGAGTACCTCCCCTTCGTGCCGCAGCCGCCCCGACAGGCGCCCTCGGTCCCCGTCGGCATGCCCCCGCCCGGCAGCGGCTGATGCTCAAGTGTCTGATGCTCCAGAAGGCGGTTCAACTTCTTGGACCCTGGGCTGGAGGAGGCGCTCATGGACCTTATCAGTTTGTGGGGCTGTCGTTCGCCGACAAGACGCCGGACGCGGAGACCAGGTTCGTGTGGATTCGTCCGCGACTGTGTGACGCGGGCCTGCACGAGGCGATCTCTGAGACGATGGTGCGGCACATCAAGAGCCAAGAGCTGCTGACGCGCGAGGTGACAACAATCGGGGCACCACGGGGGTGCCTGCGCCCTGACGGCACGAGCACCGACGACCAGGACGCCTCGGTCACGAGCATGCACGGCGTGCAATATCTAGCGAGGTCTGATTCTGAGTGCCGCGCAGTGGGCCACTCAGCCGAGTCCTTAACATGATGAACGAGAATCGAGGGGGCTAGCGCCGATCACCAGGAGTTCCGTGCGGCATGCAGGCAAGGTACGGGCCGACGCTGTGGTAGCATCACTTGGATGTGGGTGAGAACGTCGCGACCGTCGCGAAGGAGATCGTGCGATGACAGAGCCCGGGAATGCAGGTGCGGCAGGGGCTGGTGCGGCCGGTGGCGCAGATGGTGGGGCGATCCCTGAAGAGACGCTCAAGCGCGCGATGCATGCGTTCAAGAAGCGGATCAAGCTGACGAAGCTGGATCAGGAGTCGAAGCTCGGCGCGAGACGGCCGATGACGAGCGGGAAGAAGTCGGACGTGATGGGGATCATCCCGCCCAACGACTTCCCACGCGCGGTGTGGGCCGAACTTGCCCGGACGAAGCAACTGAAGGACATGGGCGGCGGGTTTTATTCGTTGCCGTGAGGCGAGCCATCGTCCAGCAGCCCACAGCAGCTACACTATGGTAGTTTAGTCGACGATTTGCGATCCTTTGGATCCACCAACGACAATCCAGTCGTAATGTCGTTTCGCATGGATTCTATCGCCGCTCCAACAAAGGACTGCGCCCACAAGTAATGCTCAAAGTTTACATGGCGTACCACACCCTCAATATCTGGGAACAGCGACGTGTAGCGTATGTTCATTTGGTCAAGGCTGTGGAGAGCGTCACCAGCCTGCTCACCCGGAAGAATAAAACGTCGCAGCAGAGACATTCGGTTGCGATCTCGAAGTAGCGCGATCATGTCGGTATGAGCCAGCGTCCGTATTCGTGTAAATCGACCGCCTTGAGAACGCTGTCTTTCTCCAGACGCCATGTCAACGCTGATTACTTCGAGTTCTTCAACAGGTTCTCGATCAGGAACGGAGTACTCCCAGACAGCGACTGGGCTCACTTGTTCAAAAAGATCTGGCAACCTGCCGTTGCGGATAGTCGGATTCGAGTGATTAACCGCGTCTGCATAGGCAAAGAAGGCCGCAACAAACGGGCTCTCTGTCCAGTCGAGTAAGGGTGTCGCAAGTCCGAAGTGTTGTGCTCGCGCCCACCAAGTGTTCTCGTCCCATCTGGCAGTTTGTCGAAAGTTACGAAGTCCTGATGCCAGAACCTTAAATTTCTCTAGTTTATCACACTCGTATATTGCCATATGCTTGCGATCATCTTTGTCTCGCATATTCAAATGGCGATGAATCGCAGCAGTGAGGGTCCAGGTAGTGTCGCGCTGTCCGCGGAATAGTCGCTCGTACGACTGCGTTGAGTATCGGGCGCGTCGATGAAAATCATCCCATGAGGAGCAATGAATGGTCTCGACATCGTGTGTCTCATCCGACACCATCAGTGACATCCTCCCTATATCGGACACCCACTGACGTAATCACCCCTCTAGGTACGTGTACCCCTCCATCCCCTGGTCGTAGAACTTCAGGAGGTTCTGCGATTCGGCGACGGACATGGTGCCGCCTTTGACGGCGCGTTCGACGTCCTTGCGCATGTCGCGGACGAGGTCCTCATGGTCGAACTGAACGTAGCCGAGGACTTCTTTGACGGTGTCGCCCTCGATCACCTCGTCGATGTCCCAGTTGTCTGCGCCGGGGGTGTCGTCGAAAGAGACATGGACGACGTGGGTGTCGCCGAAGAGGTTGTGGAGGTCGCCGAGGACTTCCTGGTACGCGCCCACGAGGAAGACGGCGAGGTAGTAGGGCTCGTCGTCCTTGATCTCGTGGAGCTCGAGGATCTTCTTGACGTCGCGCTTGTCGACGAAGTGGTCGATTTTCCCATCGGAGTCGCAGGTGATGTCGGCGAGGACGGCGCGGCGGGTCGGCTCTTCCTGCAGGCGATGGATCGGGCAGACGGGGAACAACTGGTCGATGGCCCAGGAGTCGGGCATGGACTGGAAGAGCGAGAAGTTGCAGTAGTAGATGTCGGAGAGGAGTTCGGGGAGGTTCTGGAGGTCTTCGGAGAGCTCGCCGAGGCGATGGCTGCGGCTGAGAACCTGGCGCCCGATGGCCCAGAAGAGGCGCTCTGCTGAGGCGCGCATCGTCAGTGACATGTAGCCGAGATTGAAGAGGGAGAGGGCCTCGTCGCGCGATTGCACGGCGTCGTGATAGACCTCGACCATGTTGCGATCTGAGAGACGCTCGAAGGCGTCCACGAGATCGGTCACGGGCTGGGGCGGCTCCTCCTCCTTCGCGAGCATCTGCTTGATCTCTTCGAGCTTGGGGTCGGAGGCGAAGCGGCTCTTGCCGACGACGTCGAAGACCAGCACGCTGGAATAGGCGACCATGGCGCGCCCGGATTCGGAGATGATGCGGGGATGGGGGACGCCGGCATCGTCGCAGGCCTGGCGGATGCGGTAGACGACGTCGGAGGCGTACTCGTTGATGGTGTAGTTGATGCTGCTGGCCCAGGCGGACTGGGAGCCGTCGTAATCGACGCCGAGCCCGCCGCCGATGTCGATGGTGTCGAGACCCGCGCCGAGCTTCTTGAGTTCGGTGTAGATGTGGGCGAGCTCGTTGACGGCGTTCTTGAGCTGCCGGATGTCGCAGACCTGTGATCCGATATGGAAGTGGATCATGCGCAGGCAGTCGGCCATGTCGTTCTGCTTGAGGTACTCGAGCGCCTGGAGGAGCTCGGAGATGAAGAGGCCGAACTTCGAGCGGATGCCGGAGGAGTCTTCCCACTTGCCCTTGCCGGGGCTGCTGGGCTTGATGCGGACGCCGATGCGCGGGCGGACGCCGTAGCGCTTGGCGTGCTTGACGATCAGTTCAAGATCGCTGAAGCGTTCGACGACGGGGATGATGTGCCGGCCGAGCTTGGTGGCGAGGATGACGGTCTCGATGAACTCGTTGTCCTTGAAGCCGTTGCAGATGATGGGCATGGCCTGGTGCTCGGGCTTGGTGGTCATGCCGAGCACGGCCCAGAGTTCGGGCTTGGAGCCGGCCTCGAGGCCGAAGTTGAGCGTCACGCCGATGTCGCGGATCTCTTCACAGACCTGGCGCTGCTGGTTGACCTTGATCGGGTAGACGCACGAGTACGTCCCTTGGTACTCGTGCTCCTTGATGGCGGCGTCGAAGGCGGTGCGCATCTCGGTCAGCCGGTGGCGGACCATATCGGTGAAGCGGATGACCACGGGGGTGTGGATCTCGCGCTCGCGGAGCCCCTGCACGAGTTCGTGGAGGTCGATCTGGCGAGCGGGGTCTTTGTCCGGGGTGACGGCGAGGGTGCCGATGGGCGTGGTGCGGACATAGCCCTTGCCCCAGTCGGGGATGCCGTAGAGAGCGGCGGAGTCGTCGACGGTCCACTTGCCGTGGAGGAATGTGTTGCGGGGCGCGGAGACGCTGGACATCGAGTGCTTTCCAGGTGGCTCCGCTCTCCAGAGCGGAGGACGTGGTGCGATGTGGCACTGGATCACCGCTCTGGAGAGCGGCGTTCCCTGGGTCTGCTCACTGCTCTGGAGAGCAGTGCCACCAGGATCGGCCACCAAGCAGAAAGCATACTCGGATTGCGAGTCGCGACAAGCCCTTGCGCGATCTTTACGGAGAATCGCGGGGGGTGGGGAAGGTGAAGGAGATTCAATGCGGAGGGCGGGAGAGGAGTGGGGGAGAGGAGTTGGAACGCGAAGGTCGCGAAGATCGCGAAGAGGAGTCGGAATCAGCAGAAGAGTTGAACGCGGAGGACGCGGAGGAACGCGGAGAAGATGGAGAACGGGCAGAGGGACTGAGGGGCAAAGGGGCAGAGGAGGAAGGGGAAGAGTTGGGGGAGGCGGGGTCGGGATCGGAGGAGTCGGGGGGCCGCGTGCCGCATTCGGGGCAGAGGGGAAGTGTGGAGCGTGAGGTGTCGTAGCCGCATGAGGCGCAGTGGCCTGTGCGAATGCGGCGGCGGCGCGTGAGCATCAGGCCGCCTGCGGCGACCAAGAGACAGGGCCATGCGGGCACGACCAACCTCATGACGCAAGGGCTCCAGTCGGGATTGACCTGGATATAGCAGTGCGGAAGCCACGTTCTGTCAGGGAACTTACTTATCCCGCGAATGGACCATTCATTGCGCGGTGGGCCGAGGATTCTGCTCAGATCGAATCCCATGGGGGTCTGCTCATACTGAATGCGTATAGCGCCGCGTTGAAGGCCGAGGTAGAAGTCGTCGCCTTGCGTGAGCACGTCTTGTACGTATCCGTGAAGCGCCCACCGTTCCGATGCCACCCAAAGCCCCGCGCTGAGCACGAGCACGATCCAGCAGCATGTTCTGAATACACGACGGATCATGGGTGTTCGTCCGTGGTGCGGGGGACCGATCCTCCGCATTCGGGGCAGAGGGGGAGTGTGGAGCGCGAGGTGTCGTAGCCACAGGCGGAACAACCAAGGCGCCGGCGTCGCCGAGTGGCGAAGGCACCCGAGAGAGAACCAATCATGGGGATCCATAGAGGAATCGAGAAGTTAACTTCGACCCGAGACCAGAAGTCGATGTTCGGTAGCCACGCTCGCTCTTTACTGCCGTGTGAGACCCAATACAACTCCGGCGAAGCGAGGGACGGCAGTGCGCCGAGCGGGCGAATCGTCGTGACCCTGTCGGCCGACCAGCAGCCGACATCGAGACTGCCGCGACTCAGGAAGACGTAGATCCTTGTGGGGCCGTTGTCGCAAAGGACGTGGGTTCTTCCGAACTCGCTCGTCATCCAAAGTCCCGCGCTGAGCACGAGCACGATCCAGCAGCATGTTCTGAATACGCGGCGGATCATGGAGGCGCCTCCGTGATGCGAGACACGGGACTGCCGCACTCGGGGCAGATCGGGTCGGGCAACGTGGCGAGCGGATACGCGCACTGAGTACACAGCCCGCGACGCGTGCGTCTGCGTCTGCGAACCGCCCGCCACGCCGGAACCGTGCCACCGAGGACGAGCGCGATGAGTAGCGTGTTGGCAACGAAGGGAATCGGCATGGCTCGACACGTCAGGAGGTACCGCCGCGCGTACATCGACGCCATGTCCGGCGACACCTGCCACCAGATGTCGGGTTTGTCACCGTTGGCCAGACATCGGAACGGAAGCCCCGTTCTTGACCACGAGTACGCCCTGCCGTTTGGGGCGAACGAACCACCAACCTCTTCGTAGGGGGTGTAGGAGTACCAGGATTTGTCGAGCCAGAGAGATCTCCGGTGAAATCCGTCAAATGCCGTGCCTGAGGGTTGGGGATTGAGTTCCACTCCCGTCGCGCGTTCCAGCGACTCCGCTGAGCCGTGAACCTGCGAACGAGCGCCGATCCCGGGGGCGGGGACCATCCACGCCACCAGCGCGAGGCAGTACGTGATCCAGCCCGAAGCGCAGAGCACTAGCAGGCACACAAAGGGCTTTCGTCTGCGCCTGAGAGCAGCGAGTACCGCCGCGGCTGGGGCGCCCAGCAGCAAAGCGTTCACGCCAAGTGCGCCCCAATGCACCCGAACTCGCGCGTCTCTCTCTGCGGCTTCGAGGGTGTGCCGGGTGGGTGCGTGATGTACAAGCTGGTCAAATCCGTGCGTGTCTCGGATCTCAAGCCACAGGAGCGGAAAGCCGCAGATGAGGGACCTCCGATCAGTGTCGTCGTTTCGGACCACAAGTCCGATCCGGGCGACAGTCGGGCCGGGTCCTGCATGCCGGGCGGGGTCGTAGGAGTACCACCATAGTTCGTTGGCATGGCCTCGGTTCTGAAGCGCGATTGCGCACGCTGCGGATGCGAGCAGGACACCGAGACCTGCGGCGATCGGAACCCACGCCACAATCGATCGCAACGTGTTCATATGGCGTGGTGACATCCTGATCTCACAGCAGCGATCGTGAAGACATTGTGTTGCCGATCTGCGTTGTGAGTCTACCAGAACGGGAGGCGTACTCCATACCATCGAACATGCCCTCTCCATCCGCCCAAACTCAGCGGCCTGTTCTTGCGATCTCCATGGGAGATCCGGGCGGCATCGGCGCGGAGGTGGTGGTGAAGGCGCTGGCGGATCCGACGCGGCGCGGGAGAGCGCGGCATCGGGTGTATGGGTCGTCGGCCGCGATGCTGGAGGCGGCGCGGGGCGCGGGGATCGAGCCGTACTGGGTGCGTGTGCCGCGTGCGAGGGCTCACGCTTTGCCGCATGTGTTGGGAACCGGCGGGCCGGACGTGGTGCTTGTGGATTCGGATGGGTTGGATGATGCGGGTCTGGAGGCCAAGCCGCCCCCCCTCACCGTGCATGAGCGGCGGTCGACGGCGGCGGGCGGTGCGCTGTCGTTCCAGTATGTGGAGGATGCGATCGCGGATGCGAAGCGGGTGCCGGGCGATCCGTTGCGGGCAGACGCCATCGTGACCACGCCGATCAGCAAGGAGGCGTGGGCCTTGGCGGGACATGGTGAGTTCCCGGGGCACACAGAGCTCTTGGCGGCGCGGCTTGGGGCGGAGCGTGCGGCGATGATGTTCGAGGCGGAGCCGCTGCGGGTGGTGCTGGTGACGACGCACATTCCGCTGTCGGAGGTGGCGCGGGCGGTGACGGCAGAGCGGGTTCTGGATGTGATCGAGATGGGGCACGAGGCGTGCGTGCGGCTCGGGATCGCGAAGCCCCGGCTGGCCGTGTGCGGGTTGAACCCACACGCGGGAGAGCACGGGCTGCTCGGGGATGATGAGCAACGGGTGATCGTGCCGGCGATGGAGCGAGCGCGGGCGAAGGGGATTGATGTTCTTGGGCCGTTTCCGGGGGACACGGTCTTCAACGCGGCGGTCAAGAGGCCCCCGCGGTACGACATGGTGGTGGCGATGTACCACGACCAGGGGTTGATTCCGGTGAAGTTGCTCGCGTTTGATCGCGCGGTGAACGTGACGCTGGGGCTGCCTACGGTCCGAACCAGTCCGGATCATGGGACGGCGTTCGATATTGCGGGGCGGAATCTCGCGGATCCCGGGAGCATGGGCGCGGCGATCGATCAGGCGGTTCGGATGGCTGGTCGGATGTCGGGCTCAGAGTGAGCGGGAAGAGGCACCGGGGCGAGGGTGGGGAACGCGGATCAAGAGGTCGTGATGGAAGGTGTGCCGACGAGTCTGGGCGGCGGGCGTGAGCGTTCGCCCTTGATGGAGATGCTGGCGATCGCCGCGCCCGTGGTGGCGACGATGACCTCGTACACGCTGATGCAGTTTGTGGATGGGCTAATGGTCTCGCGGATCGGGCCGGACCCGATCTACGTGGCGGCCCAGGGGAACGGGGGCGTCGCGGCGTTCGTTCCGATCTCGCTCGTCATGGGCCTGATCACGGTCGTGAACACATACGTGTCGCAGAACCTCGGGGCGGGGCGACCCGAGCGCGGCGCGGCGTACGCGTGGGCGGGGCTCTGGATGTGCCTGCTGGCTTGGGTCGCGCTGATGCTGCCGTTCGCGGCGGTGATCCCGTTCGCGCTCGAGCGGCTGTCGAACCACTCCGATGAGTTGCTGCGAATGGAGTCGGCGTACGCACGGATCCTGCTTACCGGCGCGATCTTCACGATCAGCGCGCGGTGCGTGGCGCAATACTTCTATGGAATGCACAAGCCGATGATCGTGCTTGTGGCGGTGCTGGCGGGGAACGCGGTCAATCTGGTTGCGAACAGCGTGCTGATCTTCGGACCCGAGCAGTCGATCACCGGGGGCGTGCTGGGCGCGTGGTTCGGCATGACGGCCGATTTCGCCGACGCGATGGGAATCCCGCGGCTGGGCGTGAACGGCGCGGCGATCTCGACGGTGCTGGGCACGATCGTTGAACTGGCGATCCCGATGGCGATCTTCCTCGGGAGACGGATGAACGCGCTATACGGCACGAGGCGGGCGTGCCGTCTCTCGATCGCCCACGTGCGCGACATCGCTCGCATCGGCTGGCCCGGCGCGCTGATGTTCGGGAATGAGATGATCTGCTGGTCGTACCTGATGGCGGTGCTGATCGGCCACTTCGGAGAGGTGCACAACACCGCGGGGTGGATCGCGCTGCGGTACATGCACCTGGCGTTCATGCCGGCGATCGGGATCTCGATCGCCGTGACCGCCCAGGTCGGGAAGTGCATGGGGATGAAGCGCCCGGACCTTGCCGTGAAACGGACGATGCTCGGGCTCGGGATGACGCTGGGTTACATGGGGGTGTGCGCGCTGGGGTTCGTGTTGTTCCGGTATCAGGCGATCGAGCTCTTTGTCGAGCCGACCATGGACGCCTCACAACGCGAGGAACTCATTGCCATCGGCTCACGCGTGATGATCGCGGCGGCAATCTTCCAGTTGTTCGATGCGCTCGGCATCACGATGATCGGCGCGCTGCGTGGAGCCGGAGACACCATCTGGCCCGGGGTGGCGACCATCATCCTCGCCTGGGTGTGCATCGTCGGGGGCGGGCATCTGGCAATCGAAGCTTTCCCGTCTCTCGGCTCGCTCGGACCCTGGATCGGAGCTTCGTCGTACATCATCCTGCTGGGCGTGGCGGTCTGCTTCAGATTCGTGCAGGGAAAGTGGAAGCGGATCGATCTCCTCCGCCGTGCGAACGGCCCGGAGACCCCGGTTGATCCGGCAAAAACTGAGAAGGCGTCGGTCCCGGTCGACCAATAACGGTCTTTGTTTGGATATGTCTGTTGTTTGGTGTGGCGTGCGGGTCGAGGCGGCACCTATAGTCCTGTTCGCGCCCGTGGGGTCGGGTCATCTTGCCAATGCTGGCGGATCGGCGACGACCGAGTCGGGTTGCGGTTTGGAGCCAGTGTCGATATGAGCAACAGCGCGATGGACATGGTCATCGGTGCGGGCAGTGCGAAGAACGCCGAGCAGGCGGTCAAGCACATCAGAGCTGCGGAGCAGCTCGCGCTTGCGGGCGACAAGGTCGGTGCGGTGGCGGAGTATCGCCGGGCCCTTGCTTCGGACGCGACGAACGTGGATGCGATGTTCCAGCTCGCGTATCTGCTCGATCAGATGGGCGAGGAAGACGAGGCGATGTCTCTGTACGAGACGGTGTGCGACAGGCCGCCGGCCGCGATCAACGCGCTCATCAATCTCGCCGTGATGTACGAGGATATGGGCGACTACGTGCGGGCCGAGCGGTGCCTGCGTCAGGTGCTCGAGACGAACCCGAACCACCCCCGGGCGCGGCTCTACATGAAGGATGTCCAGGCGGCTCGTGAGATGGTGATCGAGGAAGAGGACACCCGCGACGTGATGAAGCGTCGCGCACTCTACGACACACCCGTGACGGACTTCGAGCTCTCGGTCAGGGCGCGAACCTGCCTCAAGAAGATGAACATCCGCACGCTCGGCGATCTGCTCCGGATCACCGAGGCGGAGTTGCTGGCGTACAAGAACTTCGGCGAGTCTTCGCTCGTTGAGATCCGCAAGATGCTCCAGGCCAAGGGGCTGCGGCTCGGCCAGGGGCTTGAGGATGCCCACCGTGCGGCACGCCGCCAGATCATGGAGCAGCTCAAGGGCTCCGGGCGCGAGGCGGTCATGGCCAAGTCGGTCTCCGATCTCCAGCTCTCGGTCCGTGCCCGTAAGGCATTGCAGCTGCTGAACATCCAGACGCTCGGCGACCTCGCCAGCCACACCGAAGCGGAACTGATGGGCGTCAAGAACTTCGGCGCAACATCGCTCGTCGAGGTGAAGGAGCGTCTGGCCGAGCACGGCATGTCGCTGAGGGCATTGGACGCCTGAGGCAGATCGCAAGATTTGACGTTCTCGGATCCAGCGTTTACTTTCTCTCTCATGCGCAAGAGGAAGCTGCGGTTGGCCGCTGCATCGGCCCCACAAGACCCGAAGAACCGGTCGTTGGTTCTGGAGTGGGAGCTTGAGACCCTCCTGACGCGAGCGAGGAAGCGCCCTCGGAGTTGCAAGGCCCCCACGCACTGCGCCGCCCTGCCAAAGGGGCGCATTTTCATGACATATGCAAAGGGTCCGGTGGGGTGGTCACATGCGCCGAACGACCCTGTTGAGATCTCTGGAGCGGGCTTCTTTGACTTCATCGGGTGCCGCGATGATGTGTGGAACGATCGATCGCGCATCCGCAAGTTGTTTGTGCTTCGACACGAACTCGAGCACGAGATGCAGCGATGCTGCTCGGCGGGCTTCGCAAGCGCGGGTGCTTTGCGGATGCTTGCGTACGAGTACAGAGCGAATTCTGCTGGGTGGTGTGAGATCCTCCCGATGCTTCAGTGGTGGATTCGACCCGTGGGTATACTAAGTCCGATAGAGTCCGCATGTACGTCATTTGTTTGTATAATGGGCTGCGTTCTTGGTGCCATCTGGACGCAGATCGCTCTTTGTCTGGCTACGATTCCGACGATTTATATGCTTGCGGTGCCATTTTCACGCCATCCGAGAGTTGACGATGCACACTATTGGGGGTATTGCGTCGTCATGACGTGGTTGGTGGTGTTGCTTTTGCTTTATCTCGTGCGACGAACAGACATCTTTGCACGAAAGAATCGAGGATACACGCATGCAACCGAATGGCACTGAGATCTGGGGCGCGGGAGCAGCGGTTGCGACAGGTGCCGCACTGGCTCTCGCTGCTGTCGAAACGAATCCATACACCATCGGGGCCGCCGCGCTGTCCTGCGGCGTGTGGTCAACGCTCGCGATTCAGTATCTTCGAAACAAGCCGCGCTCCGTGAGTCCGATTGTGGCTGTTCCCAATCCTCAAATCGAGGAAGGCGAGTTGCAACTAGAGTTGCTGCCCAGCATCAAGGAGACGCACGAGAAGGCTGAGGCGCTCCAGATCGCCGCGTCGGCTCCTCTGTCAGGGATCGAGTTGGAGCACCCTGTCGTGGATACAACCATGCTTTCGGTGACCCCGATCATCCGCGGTGATGGAAGTATCCAGAGTTACGCAAAGCTCTCGGACGATTCTTCGAGTCTGGCCTTGGAATGCCGCGGATTCGTGCCCGCGGGCGCGTCGAACCACTTGATCGGCGCGCTCCGACAGGCCGGGATGGAGGTTGTGCAGGGGTCCGGCTTGTCGAGCTGTCCGGGAACAAAGGTGCTTATCAAGCATGCGCCGAACATCCGGCTCGTTGGCTTCTACTACATTGAGGGCATGGTCGCGAACTTCGACGCGATCCGTGCGTTTCTCAATCAAGCATGTCGGGATGTTGGTGCAACGGTCTACGATCTGAGTCTGAGCATCTCCCGTTTCGGTCGAGTGAGCGGGGATGGCCATGCCACGCTGGGCTTCCCGAAAGACGATGGAAGGTGGGCCGCGTACTTCGACAAGTGGTCTCCGGTTTTGAGGAGCCGAGGGTGGGAGATGGTCTCGTTTAGTGCGTGAAAACCGGCAGAGTTGCATATTTCCCGCGAGGTCCCTCGGCAAGATGATGTTCTACAATGCCCTGGCACCTCGCCGGGGAGTTTCTCGTTTGTGGGGAATGCCACCGAGATGGCGGCCATTCCATCGTGGGGCCTGATCTGGTATGCTGCCGCTGCAGGTGGTTTGGGTTGCGGCGGCGCGGGCCACCGCGACCCAGTGACCGGATTCGAAGCCCCGACGTGTCGGTTTCCGGGGGTTGCGTGCTGCCGCTCTCCCAGAAGTGACATCTCGGGACGCACGTGGACTGTGCCCGAACGCTCCGAGCGAGCGTCTCGGCGCTGGCGCGGCTGTGTGTTGTCGTGTGTTGCGCGTGAGTGTGTGTCGGCCGCGTGAGCGTGGAGCGTCGCCGGGGCCAGAGCCCGGAGGCCGTCATGCACGAGCGTCGCAACACGATCCTGACTGTTCTGTTCGCCTTTGCGCTCGTGTGGGGGGTGTTCTCATGGGTGTGTGTGGCGGCGTTCGCGTCGCTGGAGCATCTGCCGCCCTCGACGGACTTCCATCGCTACGCGTCGCTGTCGGCGGTCTTTCTCCTTGCGGCGAGTCTGGCGTATGTGCATCTGCTTGAGGACAAGATGCCCGATCGCCTGGCGCATATCGGGAGCGGTCGGTACTACGAGCAGGACGGGCTGTGCTTCATGCCGGTCTTCCGCGTGACGAGCACACGCCCGATGTCATCGTCGAGTTCGCTCTCGGGCGGGAGCCGCGTGGGCGGGTGCGTTGACACGGGCCAGCAGGCGGAGCTGTCGCTCTACTACCAGAATCGGTACGAGGGAGAGTGCGAGGCGGTGATCCACATCCGGCCGCCCGCGGGGGTCTTTTTCAGTCACAAGGGCGCGCGAGATGTTCACTTTGCGTTCCGGTGCCAGCCGGGCGCGTTCGGCGTGATCCACCAGCCTGTCGCCGTGACGCACGAGGCGCAGGGCACGCCAGTGCGCGTGGAGATCGCGTCGATGGTCCGTTGGGTGCGCCACCGTGGCGATCAGCTGCGTTCGAAGCGCGGGCTCCCTGTCGGTACGTTCCAGGTGGACTGGGCACTGGCGTACCGGCAGAGCAAGCACGAGCTCTCGGGTGAGATCGAGCTGAAGAACCCTGCCTCGCTGTCGATGATGCTGCCGGATTGTGTCGCGGAGAGGATCGAGCGGTCCGAGTCTGTCAACGAGACACTGATGGTGAAAGCGTGAGGGGTTCGGGTATCAGCATCCGCTGCCGAAGGCGTCGAGGAAGTCGAGGATATCGAGGATGTCGGTGATGCCGTCGCCGTTGAAATCGCCACGGATGCCGTTGACGGCGCACGCGCCGTTCGGCGAGCCGGAGCAGGTGCCGAAGGCGTCGATGTAGTCGAGGAAGTCCATGACATCGATGTCGCCGCTGGCGTTGACATCGGACGGGCAGTACGACGTCCACATGTTCTGCGGGACGGGCTGGAGGGGAAGCCCCGAGCCGTTGATCGCGAGGATGAGGCCCGCGCCGCCGGTCCGCTCGAAGTACTCGATGCGGATGGCATGGGCTCCGGCGGCGAGGCCGACCGAGGCGGTCTTTGTCGTCATGCCGTGGAGGCCGTCGTTATCGATGAGCAGAGTGTTGCCGAGGAAAAGCTTCGAGCCGTCATCGGAAGTGAGCGAGAGCGTGTAGAGGCCGTTGGAAGGGATGTTGACGAGGCCGTTGAAGACTGCGCCGACGTTGTCGGTGCGCCCGCTTGTGGCGAAGGGGCCGGTCGTCGAGCTGAAGTTGATCGCGGAGACGTTGTCGCGAATGTACGAGGGGACGAGAGCAAAGTTGGGAAGGACGGAGAGAGTCGGGATGACGAAATAACGCACATCGACGCCGGGAGTGGTCGTCGCGGGATTCTCGCCGGGACGAGTCGCGACAACCGTGACGGAGACCTGTGCGGTGGAGCCGCCGGTGATGGAGTATGAGAACGTGTCGGTTCCTGAGAAGTCCGCGGGCGCGGTGTAGCGGAGATAGCGGCGTGTGAGGTGCTGCGTCGGCCCGGGCGTGGGTGAGATGAGCGTGATCGTGCCACCCGCGGTGCTTGTGAGACTATACGAGACGAGTTGGAAGGTCTGGCAGCTGGCGTCCGAGTCGTTGTCGAGGACGTGGATGTCGACGGTGCCGCCCTGGATCACGGTGGCGGTGTCGTTGACGGCGACGCGATCGCCGAGCGTCGGCACGAGGCACGAGCGTGTGTCGAGATACTGCCAGATGCGCTCTTGGACGCGCGGTCCGAAGAGGAGGTCGATGTTGTTCATCCCGCCCGGGCATCCGTGGCAGTACGACATGATGGTGCCGCCGAGGGCCTGCGAGCAATCGCCGTTCCCGCAGCCGTCGATCACGGGTGTGTATGAGTCGTGGGTGTGTCCGGTACCGAAGTTGTGTCCGAGTTCGTGCGCGGTGACGAAGAGGTCCCAGTTGCCGCTGTGTCGGTTGACGATGGGCGAGGGGAACGAGCCGTTGAGCCCTGAGAGTCCGTAGCCCCAGCCCTCGCAGATGGCGTTCAGGTAGGCGACGCCGCCGCCGTAGTTGCCGGAGAAGATGTGGGCCAGATCCCGCGGCACGGAGCCCATGTTTGCGCCCCAGTGTGCCGTGAACTCGTCGAGGAGATTGCCACCCATGTGATAGGGATCGCTGTTGGACGACCAGGTGCGGACGAAGTTGGTAGCGAGACGGACATTCAGCTCGCTCTTGAAGATCTGGCTGACGCCGCCGAGAAGCGATACGGCGTAAAGGGCTGAGTTGTTGGGATTCCCTCCGAAGAACCGCTGGGTGTACTCCCAGTCGGTGTCGATCGCGATCTCAACGACGCGGCAGGGAACAGAGCGGCTTCCGAAGCGCGGCTCCTCGACGGCGTCGAGCGCCTGCGGACGAGGATTGAGTTTCGCGATGGAGGGGTGATAGCCGCAGAACGGCCCGGCGTTGTCGGCCTCTGGGAACGCGCCTGCGTGCGTGACCATGACGGGAGCATCGGCGGGGAGCGAGTCGATCGCGCCGACGGCAGGACCGGTCGAGATGGAGTACGTGCCTTCTGCGGTGTGAAGGAAGCCGTAGACGCCGGCATCGCTCAGCCCGACATACGCGACCGAGCCCGGCTCACCCTCGATCTCGCCACCGAGCAGCATTAGTGAGGATGTGTCCACAGGGGTGCGCCCCTCCGGCCCCTCGACAAAGACCATCGCGCCGGGGCGAAGCACCGTGAAACGTTCGAGAGCCAGCGTGGCCTCTCTCTGCGCGACCATGCGTCCCTCGGCGAACGGCGCGAGCGGGACACCGGTGATCCGCACCTGGGCCCCGAGGGGGAGGTCGTCGAGCGCGACACCTCGGAGGTCCGAGAACTCGATGACCGCATCGATGAGACCAATCTGCCCGTTCGGGCCAGTGGAAGCCATGGCTGCTCCCGCGAGAAGTGCGGCGGCGAGCATCGAGGCGGATCGGGCGGGCAGGGTCATGGTTTACTCCGCTGGGCGTTGAATCTGGGCAGAGATACAGCTGTGCGAGTGCCCGAGGGGGGCATGGGCATCGATACGGCCTGGGCGCGCCGGGGTTTCATTCCGGTTCAGCATCCGGTGCCGAACCAAGAGAAGAAATCGAGGAAGTCGAGGATGTCGATCTCGCCGTCGGCGTTGATATCCGCATCGACGCCGAACTTGCGGCAGGGGCTTTCGAGCCCGTCGCAATCGCCGAAGGCGTCCATGAACGCGAGGAAGTCCATGATGTCGACCGTGCCGTCCTGGTTGGCGTCGGAGGGGCAGAGGCGCGTCCACATCGAGGGCGGGATCGGTTGGTTGGAGATGCCGGGGCCGGAGATCAGGACGATCATGCCCGCGCCACCGCCCCGCTCGAAGAACTCTGCGCGGATCTTGTGCGTGCCGGCCTGGAGCCCGATGTTCCCTGAGACTGTCACCATGCCGTGGAGCCCGTCGTTGTTGACGACAAGATTGTGCCCGATCCAGAGTTTCGAGCCGTCATCGGAGTTGGTGCTCAGGGTGTAGGTGCCTGTGGTGGGCACGGTGATGTAGGCGTTGTAGACCGCGCCGACGTTGTCTGCCCTGCCGCTGGTGCTGAAGTTGCCGCCGGTCGAGGGGATGTTGATGTTCGCGAGCGTGTCCTGCGTGTACGACGGGATCCAGTCAAACGGCGGCAGGATCGAGACGTCGTTGGTCACGTAGTAGCGGGTGCGCACACCGGGGATGGTCGTCTCGGGGTTCTCGGGGACGCGCATGCCGGAGGCATCGCGGACATCGACCGAGACCTTGCCGATCGAGACATTTCCGTGCGGATCGACCACGGTGTACTCGAACGAATCGTGTCCGGCCACTGCGGATGCGGTGTAGGTGAGTTGGTCGCGTCCGCCCGGGCCTGTGCCGACCGAGCGGGTCACGGTCGCGCCGAGCGATGTGGTGGACTGGAACAAGCCGATCGTGATCGACTCCATGTTGGGATCGAGGTCGTTGGCAAGCACATCGATCGTGGTCGAGCCCATGACCGAGAGCGTCGCGACCTCATCAATGACGATGGGCGGCGACTGCGACGCGCTCGCGAGCGCGGCTTCGACAGCCCGACGCATGTTGATCCGTCCCCAGCCGTTGAGCTCGTCCTCTCCGGCCGGACCCCAATCCTGGCAGGTGCGAGAGAGCAGGTACTCGAGATGATCGGGAGAGAGCGAGGGGTTGGCGGCAAACATCATGCCGACCACGCCGTTCGCGACGGGCGTTGCCATGCTGGTGCCGCTCGCGAAGCCGTAGTTGCCGTCGCGCGTTGTGCTGAGGATGCTGACGCCGGGCGCGAAGAGATCAACGCCAAGGCCATACGAAGAGAAGTCCGCCTTGCCATCCGACTGGTTGCTCGCGCCCACGACGAGGACGTTCGGATGATCCCATGAGGAGTGGTTGGTGTTGGAGTTGTCAGCGGCGTAGAGGTAGAGCCCGCCTCGGGAGCGGATGTATGCGCCGCTGGTCTCGACGGTGGACGACTGAACGCCGGTGTAGCTGCTGCTGGCGGAGACCGCGCCGTTATCTATCGCCCAGCGTGCGCCCTGCGTGATGTCGTCGAGGAACGCACCGCCGCCCGCTGCGTTGCTGACACGGATCATCATCACGCCGAGTCCCCAGCCAGGGCCCGCGACGCCGATGCCGTTGTCGTTGGCGGGCGCGGCACAGCCGGCGACGTGTGTGCCGTGGCCGTTGACATCGTCCATCAACCCGCCGTCAACCTCCGCGAGATCGTCCACCGCGTTGAACCCCGGTACGCGGTTCGTCAGGTCGGCGTGCGTGGTGAGGATGCCGGTGTCGGTCACCGCAACAACGACAGAGGGCGAGCCGATCAGCAGATTCCACGCGGCCTGCGACTCCATCATGTGATGGTGCCACTGGGACGTGAAGAGCGGATCGGCGGGTGTCGATGCGGGATAGCAGATCCAGTTCGGCTCGACGTACTGGTAGTCGCCGGTGGACATCAGATCGGCGATGATCTGGTTCTCGGCCACGCCACGTGGTCCGTTCATTTCGGGCACGCGAACGATGTACTCATCAACTTCGGGGTAGTGCTTGAGGATCATGCCATCCAGGCGTGCGCGGGCGCCCTGGCTGCGCTCTGCGTTGAGATCCTGCCTCGGGCGAACGGTGAGCTGACCGGAGAACTCCATCTTGCCGGGTACTTCGGCGAACGCCGGACGCGCGGCAGCTCCTGCTGCGGGGCGCGCGGAGGTGATGTCGGAGGCGTTCGCGGGGAGAACTGCGGAAGTGCCGGCGACGATGAGGATGAGCGATGCGGCCGAGACGGCGCGGTGGAGACGCTGCTGCATGGAGATCCCTCTCTACTTCTCGTTCTACGGCGCACCGGAATGGCGCGGCCGCTTCCAGGATTGATCGACGCGTGCCGACCCCGCCTCGGCGTTATCGTCCGAGGACCGGCCCAGCATGACGTATCGCCCTCTCCCACGCAAGCCCAACAGAGGCCAAAGCGAGCACCCGCCACCGAAACTGGCGGGAAAGCTCGGGCGGCAAGAGTGGCAGGACGCGCGAGGATCCGGCGGTTGTCCTCAACGGAGGTGATCGAGGGAGCCGATAACTGGAGGATGCCGGCATTGCTCGAGCACCAGATTCTGCGGATTGAGGTTCCCGTCGTTGTCCGCGTCGGGGAGCGTCAAATGCGCATGGCGGAAGTGCTGGTGCTCTCGCCCGGCTCGATCATCGAGCTGAATAAACGCTCCGAGGACGAGCTGGACCTCATGATCAACAACAAGCAGATCGGGAGCGGCACGGCCGTCAAGGTCGGCGAGAACTTCGGGCTGCGCGTCACGTTCATCGGCGACATCGCTGAGCGTCTGGCCGCGATGGCTGCTGAGAGCGGCGAAGAACCCCCGGCTATCTGAGCAGGGAACGTCTTTCCAATCGTCGTTCAGAGATCGTTCGTTAAGAACGACTTTACCCGTCGTAGCGTCCGACGATGAGCGTGGTGTTGTGCCCGCCGAAGCCGAAGGTGTTGTTCATCGCGTAGCGGACCCGGCGCTCGCGGGCCTCGTGGGGCACGAGATCGATGTCGAAACCATCGTCGGGGCTCTCGAGGTTGATGGTCGGTGCGATCACGCCCTCTTTGACGGCGTGGATGCACGCGATCATCTCGACCGCGCCGGATGCGCCGAGCGCGTGGCCGTGCATGGACTTGGTCGAGGACATCATCAACTTCCCGCCGGAAGAGCGCCGGGCGTGGCTGCCGAAGACATCCAGCACGGCCGCGACCTCGGCCTTGTCGCCCAGGGGTGTCGAGGTGCCGTGGGCGTTGACATAGTCGATCGCGTCGGTGGCGAGTGAAGCGTCTTCCAGAGCCCAGCGCATGGAGCGGCCCGCGCCGCGTCCCTCGGCGTCGGGAGCTGTAATGTGGCTCGCGTCGGAGCTGTTGCCGTATCCGACGAGTTCGGCGAGGATCGTCGCGCCGCGCTTCCGCGCGTGCGCCTCGGTCTCGATCACGAACATGGCCGCGCCCTCGGCAAGGACGAAGCCGTCGCGTTCGCGATCGAAGGGGCGGCTCGCTTTGGTTGGATCGTCGGAACGACCGGAGAGGGCCTTGAGCGACTGGAACGCGCCGACGCACAAGGGCGTGACGGCGGCTTCGGTGCCGCCACACACGATGACGTCGGCCCGACCCCGCCTCAGCCACGCCATGGCATCGCCGAAGGCATGACCGGAAGAGGCGCAGGCCGTGGCGTGCGCGCCCGCAGGGCCCTGCAGCCCGTAGCGGATAGAGATGTTGCCGGTCGCGGCATTGACCATGAGGCGCGGCACGGTGAAGGGCGAGAGCCGGTCCGGTCCGCGCTGGACCATGGTGACCACGCCGTCTTCGATGGTCTTGATCCCGCCGATGCCGGAACCGACGATCACGCCGCATCGCTCGGGATCTTCCGAGCCGAAATCGACTCCGGAATTGGCGACGGCTTCGTGTGCCGCGACCATCGCAAGGAGCGTGAAGCGATCGAGTCGCTTGGCCTCACGCGGATCGACAATCGCGGTGGTATCACCGAGGGCGACCTGTCCGGCGGCGGAGACCGACCACTTCCCGGCGTATTGATCGAAATCAGGCCCACCGAGGCGGGTGATACCCGACCGACCGTTGCGCATGGCGTCCCACGTCGAGCGGGAGTCCGCGCCGAGGTTGGTGATGGCGCCGATGCCTGTGATGACGATGCGGCAGCTGGCGTTCTGCATGATGTTGACCGGGTGAGGGGCGGGGCCGGGGACCGAGTCTCGGACCACGCCCGCGACGCCCGGGATCAGGCGATCCCGTGCGCCTGCTTGATGAACTCGATGGCCTGGCCGACGGTCTTGATCTTCTCCGCCTGCTCGTCAGGAATGGAGGTCTCGAACTCGTCCTCGAACTCCATCACGAGCTCGACCGTGTCCAGCGAGTCGGCGTTCAGGTCGTCAACAAAGCGGGTGTCGCGGCTGATCTTTGCCTTATCAGCGCCCAACTGCTCCGCCACGATCTCGATCACCTTCGATTCGATTTCCTGCTCTGTCACGGCGTTGGTCTCCCAAGTGCTCGGATCGTGGACAATTCGGTTTGACTGTCGGGCCCACGAAAGCATGGATCATACCCGATCCACCCGTACCAGCCAACTCCGCACCGCGCCCCACCCGCCCGCAGGCGACAGGGCCTTCCACCCGGATAGGGCACCCCAGAAAGCCGCCACAACCCATGTATCAACAGTGATTTACGCGCGTCGGACTCGCGCAGATCGTGCGCGTTGCGTGTGGTTTGGTGGGGCTGGCGGGTCCGTGGGGATTGGCCGAGCGGGAAACTCGGCGGGATGAAGAACATGGGTGGGCCGGGGGCCGTATCGGAGACGAAGGAAGGACCCGGGCCCAGGACGGCCGGGTCGAGGCGCGAGGGGAGCGCAGCATCGATTCGGTCGGGCCGGGTTCCCGAGAGGGACACGACGCCATGGCCGGGATGCCGCTTGAGCCCAATGCGTTCGCCGAGCAGGTGGTCACGATTCTGCGTGGCAAGCAGCCGGAGTACACGGTGCTGCTGACAAGCCCGACAGAACTGATCGTGAACGGTCGGCGTCTGGATCTTGAGAACCTGTACCGGATGGTCCAGCGCGAGCCCGAGCGGGGCGTGGAGATCGTCGAGCACTACCTCGAGCAGTTGTTCGAGGGGGATGCGCTCCAGGCGGTCGATCTGCCCTTCGAGCTCGCCCGCGAGAGGATCATGCCCCGCATCCAGCCGGACTCGATCTTCCAGCACCTGAACCGCGAACTCGTCGCCCATGTGCCGTTCGTCAACAACACGGTGATCGTCTTCGTGACCGATCTCCCCAACATGACCGTCAGCATCACCACCGAACAGATGGTCCAGTGGGGGCTCACCCCAGAGGAACTCGAAGAGATCTCACGCGAGAACCTCGACGCCTACGCACCCGACCTGCACGTCCAGCTCATCCAGTCCAAGGACGGCGGAAGGGCCGCGATCCTCTCCAACCAGGACGGCTACGACGCGGCACGCCTGCTCATGAGCTCCATCTATCGCAAACTCGCGCCGCAACTCGGACGCGACTTCCTCGTCGCAACACCCAGCCGCGACATGTTCGTGGCCATGACCGCCGAGCCCAAACCCTTCCTCGATCGCCTGAAGAGCCGCGTGGAACAGGATTACCGGCGGCTGCCGTACCCGATCACGTCGAGCTTCTTCGTCGTGACACGCGACGGCGTCGCGGGCACGGAAGAGATGCACCCGCCGTCTGAGGCGGCGTGAAGAGCAGTGACTGAGTGACTGAGTGACGCAGTGACGCAGTGACAAAGGCGTCGCGTGCCCCGAGCGTCAGCGTGTCGGTCGCGTCTGTGTTGTCGCTGCCGATGGGGATCGCCATGTCGGAAGAGATCAGTTTCCCGTTGGCCCAGATCTGCGCTCCGCTGCCGCCGATGAAGCGGTAGATCAGCATCAACGGGGTTGTCGCCGCGGGGGACGTGCCGACGAGCGAGAAGCCGGCGTGAGTCGAACCATCCTTCTGCACCGCCGCCGCCTCGACGTTGCTCGACATCGCCGAGCCGTCATAGAAGAGCCGCCACTGGTGATCGGCGGCGGCGCTGTCGTTCCATCTCCCGATGATGTGGGCGGGAGCGGTCGCGCTGGTCTTGAAGACCGCGCCGAACGCGGCGGTCGCGTCGGCATCGAAATCGACTGGTGAGCGGAACATGAAGTCGGTCGATCCGTTGAACTCGACGCGGGGGATACCTCGCAAGGATGGGACGACAATGTTCGGTTCCGCGCCCGAGGACGCCTCGACATCATGAGGAGACGAGAGGGAGGAGAGATCGCCCCATTCGTCGATGGGCAAGTTGAGCGATCCCTCGGCCGATGAGATCTCCACGCGCAGTCCCTGTGCGTCGAGGTGCAGTTGAAGGTCCGAGCCGGAGTCATCGAAGCCGGGGAGCCGCCCGACGTTCTCGACGGCTCCGGTGAGGTTCAGCGGCTCGGTTGCCGGAACCAATGGGTCGTACGCGATGGCTGGGGATGACTCCTCCGTCGTGCCATCGGAGAGGATGATCAAGCCGGCAAGCAGTTCTTTGATGTAGCAGGGAGGGAATGATCCGATCCCAGGCCCTTGATTCGAGTTCAAGGCAATTAGCCCGGACGAGCGGAGCGCAATCACGACTTCGACAAGCCAGTTCGCGCCCGGCTGCTGGAGCGTGACGAGCGCGGCCGATTGGACTCGGTTCTCTAGCTGATACTCGAACCGAAGAAAGAGGCTTGGCGTCACCTGATCCGTGCGCCAACCGACAATCGCGCCAACCTTGGAAGCGACCGCCTTGGATCGCCTCAGCGTGGGCGTAAACGCTAGACCTGAGACGGTGAAGCGAAGCCCGATCCGGTTCCCCTGCCGATTGCACCACGTCGCATCTTCAAGCGTCCAGATCACAGACATCGAAATCCTCCCGCATGGAACGCATTGCCTCTACTCCACAGTCATCGCCCCCGCTTGGGCCGGATCAGCCCCGCCGCACCGAGCGCAAGCAGCGACCCAGAGCCGGGCACAGCGAATCGCTCCATGAAGAGCGGAGCACCGGAATCGTCGAACCGGTAGCCGTTCAGTTTCCATTGATACGTCGATACCCGTTCAATCTGCACGTACCCAAACATGCTCTTGTCTGACTTCGCGTAACCGATGAGCACGACATCACCGTCCTCGAAAGTCAGAAGGTCGAAGTCACCCTGACTTCCGGACTGTCCATAAGACGCGGGCTCCACGATACCCGAGTCGATCTCGTACACGGGGTCGAGCCATTGCCGAGTCTCGTCGAGCCAGGTTCCTTCTTGAAGGAGAGGATTGCCGACACCAAGGAACGATGGTGTGGCGAAGGGTGTAGGTGGAAAGAACGGCAGTTGATTTCCAGTAATGAGCCCACTCGGAGCGCCACCGAGTTCCCTGAAACCCAGCCGCATCGTGTTCTCTCGCTCCTGGCCGATTCCCCCGGGAGGCGTAAACGGCGTCACGACCAACTCGGTTGGGTTGAAGAGGTCAAAGACGAGGTCGTTGTTGGTGATGATCCGCTGCTCGGGATCGAGGACGGTGTGGACATCGGACATGGCGGTTCCTCCGGTCAGCATGAGGGCGACGAGGGCAAGTATTCTCTTGATGGCGTTTCGCATCGGCTTTCTCCTTCCACCACGATCGTGTAAGTCAGGCAGCGAACCTCGACCGGCATGACGCCGGGCGGGATTCGATGCCCGACAGGTCAACGACGACGAGAGGGCACGAGCCCCCTCTGATCGAGACCAACGACGCGAATCCCCGGCAGCATTGCCTTTGAATCAGATGGGGTTGATCTACTTGTCTGAGTTTCGACGCGCGAATGATCGGTTCGCATCGCACATCCTCCTCGCGCCGGCAACCCGCCACTCGAAGAGATGGCAGGAGCGCGCGGCGACGGCGTTGGTGCGGGCCGGGGTCGGGGGGCGTCCACAGCAGACGACCGACAGAGACCCTACCCCCCCCCCGAACATCGCCAAGAGGAGTATGCCACGGACTTGCGGACGTGCCAGTGAACTTGGAAAGAAGTGTGGACATTGAGATCAAGGCACGAAGGCACTAAAGACATGAAGGCACGAAGGCACGAAGGCGCGAAGGCATGAAGTCATGAAGGCAAAGAACCACGAGGGACTGGCTGGCCTCTCACCATGAAACGCAGGCGAGACCGCTTTGGAATGTGGCGACACCCCGGCCAGACTCGGCTCCGAGAGCCGATCTATCCAATACACCCCTCAGAGAGCGCCGCCACCGACACGGCAGAATCAGGTTGGGTTGTTGACCCAGCCGTACTTATACGGGGTTGCCCAGTAGAGGCGTCTCCACGAGGTCGGAAGGCCGCGTGGAGAGACGAAAATGTCGTTTGCCTCGAAGTCTTTGTCGCGTTCCTGCCATTCTTCTTTGACGCCTTGGGGCGCTTTGAAGAGTTCGCATGAACCGTCGATGTAGGCGATGTGCCCGGCCCGTTGGTGGCGCGTGGTGATCTGGTCCCAGTTTCCCCAGAGCCCGTCGGGGATGTCGTCGTTGTACCAGTAGGTAGATTCTTCGTAGAAGATCGGGAGCGAGCGGAAGCGTGTAAGGAGGTGCTCGTATGCCGCGTTGAGCTTGCGAAGCCCTGCGGGGCCGTCGGGTGTCATGTACGCGACGCTGATGTCGATCGAGAGGCGTGCGCCCTCAGTGAAAGGGGCCATGCAGTAATCGAAGTCGAGATGGGTTGAGCCGTAGATGCTGCCAGCGGAATCGTCGTTGTTCTTGCCGCGGCGTTTGTTGGTCGGGCACTCGGTGACTTCATCGGCGATGTTGATGAAGTCGTAGAGGAGGCCGGGTCCGTAGAGGCCGCCGGGGAGGGTCTCTCTGGCCCAGTTCGCGCTGGTCCAGATCTGTTCTTTGTGATTCTGCGCGTAAGCGATGGCGGCGGTGATGATCTGTCGGTTGTTCGCGAGGCAGACGGTCTGCTGACCGACGCCGCGTGCCTTGCCGAGCGAGGGGAGAAGGATACCGATGAGGATGGCGATGATGGCGATGACCACCAGCAACTCGATCAGCGTGAACGCTCGATGGAGCGGGCGGTGCTGGTGGGTGTGATGGGGCATCGAGTACCTCCGTGCTGGCCTGACCGGGGTGGAAACCCCACCACGATAATCGAGATTGGTTGTTGTCACAAGCAGAGTCGGGCCGGAAGAGGGCAAGAATCGATCCGATTCGGGCTGTGATAGGGCTCTGCCGCACGGTGGAGGGGCCAATGCCGCGTGTTTGGTGTGTCGGGAAGTGTGGGTGGCTCATGTGGGGGGTGGTGTGGGGGGTTGGTGTGGGGGGTTGGTGTGGGGGGTTGGTGTGGGGGGTGGCGTAGAGTCTGGGGTGAGTGAATCGCCACTGAGCCAGCAACTGCCGAGCCCGCTTTCGATGGGTTGCGATGCGTTCGTGCGTGAGGCGGCGGATCGCGTGGTGGGGCGGTCGCTCGGCGCGGAGACCTTCTATAAGGAGTGCTACCGGAGCGGGCGGAGGGAGATCGCGCTGCGCGGGGGTGGCGCGTGGGTGTTCACGCCGCCGGCTTTGGGGCGCGTGGTGGAGGATGAGAGCCCCGAGGGTGTGGTTCGGAAGTTCACGCTTCGCGTGCCCGGCCCGAGGTCGGGGGTGCTCGGCACGGACCCGCGGGCCTCGGAGGTGGAGACGGAGAGTGTGCTGATCCCGATGATCGGGCGCAAGGGGAACCGGACGTACACGCTGTGCGTTTCGAGCCAGGTGGGGTGTGCGATGGGGTGCGTCTTCTGTGAGACGGCCCAGATGGGTCTGGTGCGGTCGCTGGATGCTTCGGAGATCGTGGCGCAGTGGTGGACCGCGACGCACGTGCTTGGTCAGTCGGTCTCGAACATGGTGTTCATGGGCATGGGCGAGCCGATGGACAACCTTGAGAACGTGCTGGGGGCGATCACCTGCATCACCGACCACAAGGGCGGCTCGCTGCCGATGAGCAAGGTGACGATCTCAACCGTCGGGCGGGTGGATGGGATACGCCTGCTCTCGGAGCGTGTGCGGGAGCGGGGATGGAGGCGCCTGGGGCTTGCGCTCTCTTTGAACGCGCCGAACGACGAGATCCGATCGGAGATCATGCCGATCAATCGCAAGTGGGAGATGGCCGACCTGCAGCGGGCGTTGATCGAGTATCCGGCCCACGGCGCGGGGAAGCTCTGCGTGGAGTATGTGCTTATTCCCGGGGTGAACGACAGGCGCGAGCACGCGGCGGAGATCGCGGCGTTCTGCCGCCCGATCGATGGGGCTTACAAGGCGGAGCGAGAGGCGAACTCGCCCCGTGTGCTGCTGAACCTGATTCCGTATAACCCGAGGCGGAATTCGCCGTGGCCCGCTCCCGAAGAAGAGGCGGTCGAGGCGTTCCTGGGGTGGCTGACGGCCGAGGGCGTGTACGCGAAACGCCGGCGGACGAAGGGAAGGAAGATGATGGGCGCGTGCGGACAGCTCGGGAGCGAGGCGATCCGCGGGCGACGGGTGGTAGAGTTGAATGTGAAGGCGTAAGGAAAGGCAAGAGGGCGCAGCGCGGGGAGAGCGACGCGTGGTATGAACGAACAGAACGCCACAGGTCGAGGGTGGTGGAGGCGCCGACGCTGGTGGCTGGCGGGGTATCTCGCGCTGCTGCTGGCTTCGCACGTGGTGCAGATCGCATCGCCGAACGTGTGGATCCCGATCGCGGAGGAGCGCGGACAGAAGTTCGTGGATGTTCCGGAGACGACCGCGCTCGGGCCGGTGGATGGGGCGTTGGTGCACCTGGCGTACCTGGAATGGACGCCGGAGCCCGACGAGGCAGTTGCGAGCCGCGCCCCCGTGCTGCTGCTGCACGGATCTCCCGGGCAGAGCTTCGACTTTGAGCGACTGGGACCGGAGCTGGCGGCTGCCGGGTATCGAACGATCGCGGTGGATCTGCCGGGGTTCGGGAACTCCAAGGGGCTGGTTGAGAGTTACTCGAACCGGGCGCAGGCATACGCGATGGTCGCGATGCTGGATGCGCTGAAGATCCGGCGTGTACACGTGGTCGGCTGGTCTTACGGCGGCGGCACGGGCCTGAACATGGCCGACATCGCGCCGGACCGGCTCGCTTCGCTGACATTGATGGCCGCGACCGGGATACAGGAGACCGAGGGCTCTGGGAGTTTCTTCTTCGAGCACGCCAAGTATGCCGTGGGGTATGGCGCGCTGGTTGTCGTGCCGGAGTTCATCCCCCACTTCGGCCTTATCGGCGAGCGGAAAGTGCGGCACGCGTTCGTGAGGAGCTTCCTCGACACGGACCAGCGTCCGGTTCGCGGCATCATGGAGCGGCTGCGTGTTCCGACGATGGTCCTGCACGGGCGGGACGATGTGCTCGTGCCGCTGGCGGGTGCGGTTGAGCACCATCAGTTGATCAAGACGAGCCGCCTGGTGGTTCTGGATGCCAATCACTTCCTGCCGTTCCTCCAGACGGAGGAGACGACGGAGCATCTGGTCGAGTTCATGGGGAGGCACAACCGCCCGGGTGTGACGCCAGCATCGGAGATCGTTGATCTTTCGGAGGGGCCGACGCGGGTGGATGGGTTGCTTGAGAAGCCGGCGGGCGCGCTGCGACGCGCGCCGTGGTGGACCGAGGTTGCGCTCATCACCGCGTTGTCGCTTGCGAGTTGGCCGCTCGTGATTGCCTGCACGGCGGTGCTGGTCGCGACGATGCACCTTGACTTCGGGGTTGCGCTGGTCGGGCTTCTGATCGGGCGTGCGGCCCGCCAGAGGCCGGGCGCGTCGGCGAAGGGATGGGGGCGAGTGCTTGGAACATCGGCGGGCGCGCTGCTGGCGGCGCGGCTTGTCTCTCCGTATGTCGTCGAGCCGCTCGGGAACATCGCGGGGTGGCCGGGGATGGCTCTTGGTGTCGCGCTGGTGGCGGGCGCGGTGTGGGCGTTCCCGATGGTGTGGACGTGGCGCGGGCGGGGGGAACTGCTCGCGTCGATCGGACGGGCGCGCCACCACGAGTTCTGGCCGGCGTGGGCGTTCTATATGCCGCTGATGCCGTACCTGATGTGGCTCGGCGCGCGGCGTGGCGGGCTGCTCTCGGCAACGTGCGTGAACCCGGGCATCGGCAAGGGAGGCGGGCTGATCGGTGAGAGCAAGAGCGAGATCTTGTCTTCGATGAGCGACGATGCCGCGCTCGAGCATGTCTTGATACCCGATGGTTTCCCGGCGCGAGAGCGAGCGCGGCGCGCGATCGAGTGCATCGAGGGCGATGCAACGCTCGGCGGGTGGCCGGTGATCCTGAAGCCCGACAGCGGGCAGCGCGGATTCTCAGTGCGTCTGGCTCGCTCTGCAGCGGATGTCGAGCGGTACTTCGACCTCGTGCGCGGACCCGTGATTGTGCAGCGATACCACGCCGGGCCTCACGAATGCGGCGTGTTGTGGGTGCGTGGCCTCACCGGCCGTTCGGACCCTTCGCTCGTCGGCGGCATCTACGCCGTCACGCGCAAGGACTTTGCGATGATCGAGGGGGATGGGCGACGGACGCTCGAGCGCCTGATCCTGGACCATCCGCGGTATCGGTGTCAGTCGGGCGTCTTCCTCGCGAGATTCGCTGATGCAAGATCGTGGATCCCCGATCTCGGACAGATCGTGAAACTCGGCGAAGCGGGGAACCACTGCCAGGGAACGCTCTTCCGCGATGGGGCGGACCTCATCACGCCGGAGTTCGAGCGCCGGATCGATCGCATCGCTGCGTCGTTCGTGGGACAGAACGGACATGGCTTCGACTTCGGGCGATTCGATATCCGCTACACATCCGACGATGCCTTGCGGCGCGCCGAGGAGTTCGGGATCGTTGAGCTGAACGGCATCACCAGCGAGGCGACAAACCTCTACGACCCCTCGCGCGGACCGCTGTGGGCGTATGGCGTGCTCTTCGGGCAATGGCGAGAGCTCTATAGGATCGGCGAGGAGCGGCGGCGCTCGGGCGTGCGCCCGCTGACAGCGAGCGAGGCGATCGCGTTCGCCCGCTCCCACTTCAGAGAGCGAACGGGCAGTTCGATCGCGGATTAGTACATGTTCGTCGCGCGATCACGCGGCGTCGGATGCTCCGGGCCGGTGGTCCGCGGCGTCCTTCGGATTGGTCTCGAGATCGCCAGCCCGATCGACCCATGTGCGCATCAGTGCGTCGAGGTCGAATGCGCGGGGCGACGGGGGTTCGTAGACATCGAGCGAGACATCGGCATCCTCGGCACGGATGATGCTCAGATCGCGCCTGATGCGGAGATCGATGCGCTCGCCCGGCTCGTGAACAAGCCAGCCACGGACGCGCTTCGGGCGCAGCTCGAGGTCCTGCACCACGGGGCGACAGGGATCGAGCGGGGACCAATCGACCACGGCAACGACTCGCCCGTCGCTCATGGTCACGAGCGTGCCCGGCGCGAACGGAGGGACAACGGACATCAACCCCATGAGCGCGACGGGATCGAATCGCGATCTCCACGGCTCGCGCTGCAAAGCCGCGAGTGCGCGGACCGTGGGAACCGGTCCGCCCTCGGCGAGGTGGCGGTCGTCGATGCCGAAGCGCAGCCGATCAAAGACGTCGACGAGACCGACGATCCGCGCGAAGGCGTGGATGCGTGCCGCGGCCAAGGGCCGGGGCTCGGCACCGAAGCAGGGAACGGCAGGGAAGCCGGAGCCGTCGTATCGCTGGTGATGGTTGAGGACGATGCCCGAGGCGGTCGGCTCGATCTCGTCCTTCACCATGTCGAATCCGAGTTGGACGTGGCGTCGGAACTCAGAATCTGATTCGTCGCCGGCGTCGCTCCAGCGGTCGCGTGTCTCCTGATCAAGCATCAGCATGCCGACATCGTGGAGCAGCGCACCGACACCGAGATTGGCGATCTCACGCGCCTTCGCGGCTCCGATCTTGGAGCGATTCCGGATAAGCCATGGCTCGAGTCTCAGCCCGACGAGCATGGAGATGAAGCAGACGGCCGAGGCGTGCCTGACGGAGGCGCACCCCTGCCCGACCATCTGATCGAGGTAGACGGTGGTGCGTGGGTGGAGCGAGAGGCGTTCGAGCAAGCCGCACACCGCGCTGCGATAAGCGTTGTAATCCAGGCGGACCGACGCGCTGTGCGCGGAGGCGGCAAAGGTGGCATCGACCAGTCGGGCCATTTCTGCGCTCGCGCCTGCGACGAAGGGGCTGGCCGCGCCGGCGACATCCGCGAGCCCGGGGTAGCGGATCCAGACCTCGCGCACGCCTGTCTGCCGGAGTTTGGCGAGGATCGCCTCGTCGAGCGCAACGCCCGCTTTCAGGAGCGTGGAGCCCGGCTGCACGGGGTGCGGAATCGGCGCGGCGATCGTCATTCCCGGGACGAGGTTGGGGATGGAGATGCGGAGCACGGCGAGAGCGCTGGATCGGCGGGATCGAGCACGAACTGGATCGAGAGACGCGGGAGTGGAACGGGTGGGGTGAGTCCGTCCGGATTGGTGAAGACGGGGGATCTCACTCATACGGAAGTGGTGGCGAATGGCATGCGAACAGCGCGGCACAGGCCGCACAGACGCGACAGCCCTCTCGGTTAGCGCGTCCTGAGCGCGAGCGGCGACACGTCTTTGCGCGATCGGAACAGAGTCGTCACGTCTCCTTTGCCGGATCCTGACACAGCACATGGAGGCGAGATCTAGTCTCTCCCGCTCAACGTGGCGGAGTCTCAGTCATCATCCGCGTCGCTCGGCGCGGAGCATCGGAGCCAGTGACATGGATGCTCGCTTGTGTCGGGGCCGGGGGATTCGCGGTTTCACGCTGATCGAGGTGCTGGTGGTGATCGCCGTGATCGCGCTGCTGATCGGGATCCTGCTTCCTTCGCTTGGTGCGGCACGAGCCGAGGGGCGTGCGATCAAGTGTGCCGCGCAGTTGCGCTCGGTCGCGATCGCGGTCACGCAGTACACGATCAATGAGGACTACTTCCCACCCTCGTATGTCTACTCCGCCGACGGCGAGCCGGATGAGTGGCGGCTTGAGGATCAGTTCGGCTCGGGATCGAGGTCGGGGTACATCCACTGGTCGAACGCGCTGTTCTCCGCCGGCGGCGTGCAGGACGAGGCCTTCACGTGTCCCGCGGTGCTCAACGGTGGCGCACCACGATCGAACCCCGGAGCGAACGCGGACGATTGGGAGCCGGGGCAGGAGAACGACCTTGGCAACCCGGTCGGGGCCGCGACGCCCGAGGATCGCCAGGCACGTCGCATGGCCTTCACCGGCAATGACGCGATCTTCCCGAGGAACAAGTTCAAGAGCTCCGGGCCGCTGGAGAGGAAGAACCAGCTGGTGCGTCCGGTATGGATCGAGGCAACCGGGCGAGGCGGGGCGAACACGATCCTCGCCACAGAGTTCCTCGAGCGCAGGGACTGGCGGAGCGTCTTCTCTGCGGGAAACCCGAATCTCTCGAAGAGCCATCGCCCAGTGACGCCATTCATCGGCGGCGGCGGCGGCGTGGATGTCTACAGCGAGCCGCCCTATGGCTCAACGCCACGCTTCTTCTACCCGAGTGTCGAAACCCGCCTGAAGACGATGGCAGCGCTCGGACCCGGCATGATCGAGGATGCCGGCACGACGCTCAATGCTGTCGGGCGTCACCACCCGGGTGCCAAGAGCGAGAAGTTCGGCGGAACCGCCAACTTCGTCTTCGTAGACGGCCACGTCGAGCGTTCCAACATCGCCAAGACGATCGAAGAGCGTCGCTGGGGAGAGCGGTTCTTCAGCATCACCGGCAATAACAGGGTCGATCTGAAGCGATTCCTCGATTGATCCCGCGATGAGATGAACGTTCGCCGGCTGGACGAGAGTCCGACACGGCGGATTGTCCGAGTGAGGTGAGTGCTCGCAGGGCGTGCATGGTGCGCGCTCCACCGTTCAGGGATGGGCAACTCAAGCGACGTGCCTGAGCGGGCGCGTCAGTGAAGAGAGCGAATGGGCGTCGGTCGTTTCCGGCGCCGTGGTCGAGAGAGGCCGGCGATGCCGTTCGCGCTGTGTGTGCGCGCACGTCTCGTCGGCGAGAGATCGGGGCACCGCCCCACAGTGACTTGGAGGCACCAACGATGAAGATCGGAGACAGCAGATTGAAGATGTTTGTGGCGCTCGGGCTCGCGGGAGCCGCGGCGTCGATGGCGAGCGCGCAGGGCACCGTGATCAACATCTCGGGCGCGACGCTGCTCGAGAACTTCGTGAGAGCCCCAGCTTCCACAAACGATTATCTCGACGTGGACGGAGACGGCATCGCGGGCATCTTCCTGAACGGACCCGATCAGCTGGCCCCGTATGACACCACCCCGCCCTTCCTCTCCTCTCAGCACTGGATCGTCCATTACCGCGTCGTCGGCTCGGTCAACGGCTTCCAGGAACTGCTCGACTACGGCGCGAACTTCGTGACGAGCAACGGCGACCCGACGAGCGAACTCTCGATCGTTGAGGCGACACTGGGGTACAGCAACGGAACGCTGTACATCCAGAACGGCGCGGGCGTCGGCGACTACAACCCCGCGAACCCCGGCGGCGCTCCGAACCGCTCCGACACCACCACACTCTTGGGCACCTGGGCACCCTTCAACACGCCGGCCGTGGGCGGCATCCGCATCGATATCTCCCCGCTCGACGTTCCCACCACGTGGGCCATCACCTACCCCGGCGGCGCCCCCTTCTTCGGACGTAAGCCCGCCGACCTCGGTTACGGGCTCAACCCGATCGTGTCTCGCTCCAAGAGCGGGTCCAGCGACTTCAACCCCTCCGCCTTCACCGACGCCTCCTCGTCAGGTGGCTACTCCTCGTTCCTCGCGCAGCTGCCTCCGGGCTACGGCCTCGCCGCGGCTGGCTCGGATCCGAACAGCAACTTCTCCGTCTTCGACACGCAGTTGCTCTACGCTCCCATCGCAGTCACTGTGAACTACGGCGCGGGCCTGCAGCAGATCAAGCAGACCGAGCTCCAGCACCTCTTCGTCACCGGCCGCGCGATCACCGGCGAGAATCTGATGGTCGTCACCCGCGACGTCGGTTCCGGCACGCGCAACGCCTTCCAGAACTGCGTCGGCCTTGATCCCTCATGGGGCAACGGCGAGAACATCGGTTGGATCTCGACCCTCTCGATCAACAACAACCTCGGCGCCGCATTCAGCCCCACCAACAAGGGCGGCAACTCCGGCGTTGAGGCCACCGTCCAGAACCACCGCCTCGGCGTCGGCTATGCCGGCGCAGAGCGCGGCGTCACCGGCTCCGGCTCGGGCTCATGGCTCATCACCAATCGCGCGGACCTCCTCGCCGTTCAGAACGATCTGATCGGCGGCACCGAGTACAGCCGACCCACCATCGTTGAGGTCGTCAACAACGACGCCAACGGCTACATCATCGGCGGCCCCGCCGTCCTCGCGACCCTCGGCGATCCCCGCAACCAGAACGAGTTCGGCGGAGACGCCAGCAATACCAACGCTCGCATGCGTAACCCCCAGGCCGCGGCCTACATCAACAACGCCACACGATCGATTGAGGCGTTCGTCTCTGTCCCCGGTGGCGACCCCACCACGTTCACGCCCGGTGAACTCGCTGCCACGCAGTTCCTCCTCACCGGCGCATTGAACAACGTGCCCGGTCTGCTCGACGCGATCTCGCTCGCTCCGAATCCCGCGTTCAATGCCTCGCTCCAGACCTTCACGATCTCCAACAACCGCCTCGCGAACACGGCCTTCAACGCGTTCAACACGGCGAACAACGGGCGTGTCCCCACCCGCACCACCGGCTTCACATACTCAGACGGCGTTGCGGGCGGCTCGACCTATCGCGCCCAGGGCGGCGCATTCCCGACCTACGGCTCCAACCTGACCACCCGCAACAAGATCTCAGGCGACTTCGACGGCAACGGCCTCCGCAACATCAACGACACGGCCGAGATGCTCAAGGCGTGGCGCGACCGCAACGGCGGGCCCGCCTGGGTTGCGCCGAACGGCACGGGCGCCATCGCAGGCGCGCCGGGCACCGACGCGATCATCGAGGTTCTCGGCGACTACAACGGCGACGGCTCCTTCACGGCCCAAGATGTTCGCTACTTCGCGGACGGGCTCGCCAAGGACGCCGTGACCGGCCTGGTCAGCCGCAAGGCGGGCTTCACTCGCGTCGATACCGAGTGGCTCGCGCTCACCGGCTCCAACAACTTCTTCGGAACCACGCTGGCAACGGGCGTGTCGTACACCGCGGGCGCAAGCCGCGGCGACATCGCCGGTCCCTCCGGTCTCCAGACCCCCAACTTCGATCCTATCGGCCACGACGGAGTGGTTGATGCCTTCGACATCGATTATGTCTACGCCAACTTCGGCAACTGGACGAACCTGAACGACGCGGCGTTCATGGACTTCTCCGCCGACATCAACGGCGATCGCGTCGTGGATCAGAACGACATCATCGAACTCGTCACGGTGATCCTCGGCACCTCTCTGGGCGATGTGAACCTCGACGGCTTCTGCGACGCAACGGATGCCGCGATCATCGTCTCCAACCTCGGCAACGCCGGCGGCTGGGCCGATGGCGACCTCAACGGCGACGGGATCGTTGACGCCAACGACCTTGCGATCGCCAGCGCGTGCTCTTGCTCCGATGCGGACTACAACGGTGACACGCTCGTTGACATCCAGGACTTCCTGGACTTCTTCGGCGACTACGGCCCCTGCGAGTTCCAGACCACGCCCTGCCCCGACGCGCTCTACGACGTTGACCGCTACAACCCGGACAACTTCGTCGACATCCAGGACTTCCTCGGCTTCTTCGACATCTTCGGTCAGTGCTCCTGATCCCTTGTCCCCGCGGGACGACGCACCAACCCCTGGCCGTGCCCGCGATATCCTCGTGCCCCCGGTTCCGGAAGCGGAGCCGGGGGCGTTCTCTAGAACCCGGGGACTTCGGTCACCTGTCGGCCTTCCGGGCGAAGGGCGGCATCAAGCCCGCGACGGGGCTAGATCGCTCCGCCGAGCGCACCATCGGAGATGCCCTCGCGCCGGGCCGCGACGATCGCCCGGTGGCGACGCATGTACTCCATCACGACGATGACGAACGTCGCGTGGCTCCACGTGAGTGGCGAGACGCCGAGCGGCTCGCCGGTGTACGGGTGGTACTGCTCGGCCATCACGCCGCACAGGTCTGCGCGTTCGATCGCCCAGTCCATGTAAGGCAGCGCGTTGCGGAGTTCATCGAGCGTGCGCGCCTTGGCGATGAGCCACTGGGCATGCCAGAGGGTGCAGATGACCCACGGGTTCCCGGGCACCTCGCTGATGCGTTCGCGCTCGACCTGGTGGAAGTAATCACGCTGGTAGCGTGCGATCCCGCCGATGCCGGTCTTGACCCAGAGCATCTGGCGCGTCGCCGTCATGTCGGCCTCGACCTTGGGATCATCGGGCGCGAGCGCGCCCAGCGCGAACACGGCGTAGTTCGCCGAGTCCGGCGTCATATCAAGCCGATACGTGCCGTCGGGGAGCGGGATCGCCATGCGCGCAAAGCGCCGGTGCTCGGGGTGCCAGAGGTGACGCTTGAGCGCGCCGCGCAGTCGCTGGGCACCCTCGTGGTACGCCACCGCCCGATCGGGCTCGCCGAAGTCGGTCGCGAACGCGCTGGCCGCTTCGAGCGCGGCGATCACGCTCGCGACGGTGAACGTGTGGATGCCGCGCCGCTCTTCCCACAGATCCCACGACGGGCGGGGAAGCCCGTGGTGGTCGGTGTACGACAGCATCCACTCGGCCGGTCCTGTCACCAGGCGCTGGTAGAGCGGCTTGATGAACTCAACATCGCGGAACTGCTCGAAGTGGCGGCGCAGCGCCCAGAGCACCAGCGCGGTCTCGTCCTGCTGAATCGGCAGCACGCGCTGGTCGTCGAGCATCCACGGGTGCCACGAGCTGGCAAACTCGCCGCTCGGCGTGTACTTGTGCAGGAAGTAACCGTCGGCTTCGATGATCCTGGCGCAGAACCTGAAGAACGCGCGCGAGAGCTCCGACTGACCTGCGAGCGTCAGCGCATACGCGACGAGCGCACCATCACGAGGCCAGCAGTACGAATAATGATCGCCACCGAACTGCGTGATGTCCGAGTCGTTGGCCGCGAGGATCGCCCCGCCGTTGTCGATCTGCGTCCTCAGAATCAGTTGCGAGCGATAGAAGAAATCGCGGATCGGCTCGGGCAGGGGTGAGAGATCGAAGGGCTCTTTCCTGGCCCACAGCTTCCAGTACGCCTCGGTCCGCGTGATCATCCGATCAGGCCCGGTCTCGAGCGCCATGGTGTTGCGTCGCTTGACCTCGTTGTACGTGGTTCCCGCGGCCATCCACACGATCGCTCGCCCGATACCCCCGGCCGGGACCTGGATGTGTGCCGCGATCGTCAGATCGACCGAGCCCTGCGAGATGGCGTTGCGCCCGAGGACGCCGTCCTCCGCATCGCGCCACGTCCCCTCCGCGCCGCCGATGCGCTTGGAGCCGATGGCCCAGTGCTCGATGCCGGCCCGATGCCCGTCCCAGGCGTTGAAGAGGAAGTACGAGTCTTCCTTATAGAGGACGACGCTGCGCGTCCCGGGGTCGAAGTTGGCGGTGTTGCCGACGGGCGAGCCCCGCAGCGACGGATCCACGTGCATGAAGATCCGCACCTCGCGCGTCCGACCCGTCAGGTCGTGGACGTTGAAGGCCCGGAACCAGATCGGCTCGTTGAAGTCCACGGCGTCGTTGCAGACGATCTCCAGCCCCATCTCCTTGTGGATGAGGCGGACCTCCGTCACCATCGTGTCCGGCTTGTAGCGAAGTTCCCGATCCCACCCCTGGTCCTCGATCCACGCGAACCGGCCATCCGCCCAGACGCCGAACCGTTGGATCGTCCCCTCCGTGTGGTTGTACCGCCCGACGTTGGGATAGTACATATCCCGAACACGATACGCGTGATCGAACGTAATCAGCAGTTCGCCATTGCCGACTGGGATGGTTCTGGGCATCTCTCTCTCCGCGGCAACGCTGTGACTTCGGCGCAGGATCGCTGGCCGAACCGAACTCCAACCGTGTTATCGACTCTCCCACCGGGCCGGGTTCAGTGGCGAGGTGGAAGCAACGTGGAGAAGTCCGGTTCCCCGCTGGGGTGAATTCCTGTAGACTGCCGATTCAGGTCGAAAGACCCAGCACCGGAGAGCCAGCCATGATCACTCGTCAAGATCGCGCACGCAACTCGGTTGTCCATTGTTCATGTGTGAAGGGCTGGGGTGTTGGGGGGGGGCGTCGTGGCTTCACGCTCATCGAACTCCTGGTCGTCATCGCGATCATCGCGACACTGATCGGCATCCTGCTTCCCTCGCTCGGCGAAGCCCGTCGTGCGGCACAGCGAACCGTCTCCCTCGCAAATCTCAAGACCAACGTCGCGATCATGACCCACTACGCGGGCAACAACCGCGACGACTTCGTCAATCCGTTCCACCCCGCTGCGGCATGCTCCCATATAGAGCCCCACTGGAGGCAGCCGCCGGTCGTGCTTGTGCCGGATGATTGCGGGTGGGCGTGGGTCTACATCGCTTCGGGTGGTGAGTCGTACGGCTATCACTGGATCGCGCACACGCTCTACGGCGATGACCACACCACATCGCGCGGTGCGAACATCTACGCCCCCGGCGACATGGCGCTCCGCCGCTGGCTCAAAGAGAACAACGACAGCAACGCCGCGACGGACTCGAGCTGGATCTTCCCCTCTTCCTACTGGTATCCGCCGGTCTTCTGGCAGCAGTCGGCTCGATTCGAGCCCAACGCCCGCATCCGGGGCACCGCGGCCAACAGGTTCCTGATGCGTCGGAACAAGACGACCGATGTCTACTACCCATCGAAGAAGGTGATGATCTTCGAGAACAAGGACTACGCATCGAAGGATCAACCCCAGTGGAACAACCCTCGCGCGAGGGTCGCCGTCGCGATGGCCGACGCCTCCGGGGTCGTGGTCAACATGTCGAACGTCGTGGCCGACACGGCTCTCCCCGATGAGACCGCACCCGGCAAGCTCCCGTTCCCCTCTGGGCTGTGGGATCCCGGCGAGAGCGAGATGCACAACCGCATGCTCTATGGCCGCGAAGAAGGGTTCATCTGGGACTACACGCGCCCGGCGTACTTCTGGGCGACCCGGAAGGGAATCCGCGGGCGAGATGTGATGTAAGGGTGAGCAGAGGGGCAGAGGGGCAGAGGGGATTTTCTTCGTCACTTCGTCACTCCGTCACTCCGTCACTCCAACAAGGAGCATCCGTTGATCAAGAGTTCGGGCGGCGAGCGCAACGTGAAGCCACTCATCGCGTTCGGCGCGGTCGTCGTCATCGGCGGGGCGTTGGTCGCCTGGCGGTGGATGGGGTCGGGGGCGGAGCCGCTGGATTCTGCCGCGGCTCAGCGCGACCGCGAAATCCAGCAGGCGATCGAGCGCGGTGCCTTGAACCAGCCGGAACAGCCCGAACCCGTGATCGAAGAAGATCCCGGCCCCCCGACACGGGCTCCGATGCGATCCACAGACCCGGGCTGAATCTCGCACGGACAGACTTTGTATCGACGATAAAAAAGGTTTTTGTATGGTATTCGAGAGACTTGTGGGGTCATTTCCCTACGAAGTCTGTTTGCCTTTGCATCCGTCCGTGGTAGGATGCGAATGTGAAGCAAGCCGCCGGTGGGCGGCTCGCGTTCGCGTCGGCATTGCGGAGATGCCGGCTGAAGGGCGCGGAATGCTGCGTATTGAATCCTCGAAGCGTGCATGAGCGTTGTGCTTCAAGGAACTTGGCCGATGGTGCCGACCGACGGCCCGATTTCACCGAGGGAGTCATCATGAACCGTCTGCATCGTGCGTTCACGCTGATCGAGCTGCTGGTCGTCATCGCGATCATCGCGCTCTTGGTCGGCATCCTGCTCCCGTCGCTGGGCGAGGCGCGGCGTGCGGCCCAGAACACGGTCAGCATCGCCAATCTGAAGTCGCTGGCTCAGATCCAATCTGCCTATCAGAGCGAGCACGCTGGCAGCTTCATCAATCCTTTCTTTGAGACCGAGCCCCCTGCAATCACCAGCGACACGAAGTGGTACGATGTCTTCAATGACGATTATTCACTGCGATGGCGGTTCCAGCAGGGCACGGTCTGGCGCAGCGAGATGTACGCCTTCCACTGGTACTCCCGTATCGGAAACTGGCTCGCCCAAGGCGATTACGCATCCAAGGTGCAGTTCTCTCCCGCCGATCAGGGACCGTACCAGCGGTTCGTAGAGGAGATTATCGACAAAGGTACGCCCTTCGATTACGTCATTTGGGACACCTCCTACGTCTACTCGCCGACCTTCTGGTTCAGCCCGCAGCGATATGCCGCAAGCCCTCGCCTCCCGGCGAACAATGACGATCCCGTCGCCGCGAGGGTGAAGCGCAACCGGACTGCGGATGTACTCTACCCGAGTTCGAAGGTGATCCTCTGGGAACGCTTCGATTTCACCCAGAAGAAGCGCACGCAGCAGGTCTACGCGTTGGCGGGAACGGGCACTGGCATCGGCTCCGGGGCGAAACTCCCTCCCACTTGGAACAATCCCGGCGCAAACACCAATGTAGCCACTGTGGATGGAAGCGTCACGCGAGTTCAGATGGGAACCCAGCTGTATCCGTACCTGACGGACACCGAGATCAGCCGGAGGAACACCTACACCCCAACAGACCTGTGGAATCCAACGGATTCAATTCTCACCTACTATTCGATGGGCAATGATGGGCTTGAGAACGGCGGAACAAAGGTGCCCTCTGTCTACCCGGCGTACTTCTGGGCGACCAAGAAGGGCGTGCAGGGTCGGGATCTGGCTCGCTGATCCACCCGTGGCGGCGTTCGTAACCCGCGTATGATCACTCGTCCCTCGGGCAACCGGGGGATGTTTCTTTCCTCTGAGCAATCGCGCGTGCTTCGCACCAACGAGCCGCGCAGATGGAGCACGGCCATGGATATTCCGCGTTGGAGCGACATGGATCAGAAGCAGCGGATCTTGTCGATCGGTGGTGGTGTTCTCCTCCTCATCGCGATCGTCCTGATCGCCCGGGGCCTCTTCGGAGGTGGTGCCGCCGAGCCGGTCGATCCAGCGAATGCGCAGGGCATCCAGAGCGCGGTCAACGATGGCACGATCAAGGTGCCGCCTCCCAATCCAGAGAATGAAGAGACCGGCGAACCGGGAGGCGGAAAGCGCCCAGCTGGGGGGTAATACCGCCCATTTACCCCGCGAATGCGCGTGACTTGCAAGCACCGTACAGCAGCTCCTGCCGCAACGGGTGCTGTGCATTTGACTCTGCAGGCGGCTTTTGTATAATGCGCGGCACGCCTGCCGACTTGTACAGGCCGACAATGCTGTCGACTGCTACACAAGGTTGTTATTGGAGGATATATGCGAACTAAGGCATGTTTTCTGGGTATTCTGTCCGCATTGGCCGGTTTCCCCGCACACTCGCAAGATAATAGCGACAGAGTTACTGTTTGTTTTTACAAAGGAGTTGGAGGAAATCTTGATGTAACTCGTTCACTCATATGGCATCTATATAATGGCACGACTGTCGTCTCCGCGTCTGGCAATGCGTTTGCTGCCAATCTCGAATATGAGTTTGGTACAGGTTTTTGCTACGACGAGCCCTCGGTAACGTTCAACAGCGACTCCGATTCGGGCTCGCTTGGAAGCGTATATGCGTCTGTGCCCAATGCGAGTGTATCAATCACGCAAACGACGCATGTGACACGCACGAAAGGTTCTTTTGATTCCAGTACAGCTGTTCATCATTGGCCACCTGCTCACGTGATCTGCGAACCCGGCGGATCCGGAATCCGGGGCGCGGCTGGCTATTCAAACTCCTATTCGATACGTGAGTTCTCTGGACCTGACTGGGCGCTTATCAAGCACATTGGACCCGCTTCTATCGGGATCTTCTGGTACAACGGATATCCAGAAGCATGCCTTCTGCTTACAACGCCGACAATCACCGGAGTATGGTTCGGGGCCGATGAACTGTATGAGATAGACACGAACGACGACGAGTTTCCGTTCGTCGCTTCTCATGACATGATGGTCTTTTGGTCCGACGGGACTGTTGACCGATACGGTGATGTAGAGGATCCGGCCTTCGATCCTGTCGGCGACGATCCAATTGTGATCGAGATCGAGGACGAAGAGTTCACAATCGTTGAATCTGATTCTCAGAATGCGACTAGGGTGCGTCACAACTCCTACCAAGAGATCTTCAGCGTGATCGGAAATGTTGATCAGGATCCTGACTCCACGATCTGCTGGGCCGACCGTGTCGCCCTACTGTCCCTCCCGCAGGTCGCCATCGGGCAGTTCGGCTACCGCGCCCGAGGTGACATTGATCTTGACGGTGACATTGATGTCGATGATTACTACGCATTCAATGCATTGCCATGCAACGCCGATCTGAACTGCGACGGTATAGTCGATATCACCGATTATCTGGACTACTTCGACTATTACGGTAACGAGGATCCGATCGCGGACATGAACGGTGATAACGAGATCGATATTGTCGACATGCTTGATTTCTTGGATGCGTATGCCGTTGGTTGCTGAGATCCGATATGCGATCTTGGTCGGGGGCGACTTCGGTCGCCCCCGTTTTCGATTGGTAGTGCGTGCATGGACTTCAGCACTCAACCACGACCTTCAGCGCATCCGGCTCTGACGCGGCCCGCAGCGCGCCGACGGCCTCGTCGAGTCTGAAGCGTCTTGAGATCAGCGATCCGAGGTCGTAGCGGCGCTGTTCGAGCGCGGCGACCGCGTCGGCCAGTCGCCCGCCGCGGGCTCCGATGATCTCCAGTTCGTTCTCCACAACCGGCGCGAGATCGACGCCCGTCTGCGGCTCGGCGTTGCCACCTCCGCCACGCGCAGCTCCCACTCCCGCCACACCCCCGAGCAGCACGACCTTTCCCCTGGGTCGCACCAGCGCGGCGGCCATGTCGAGCATCGCGGGGCTCGGCGCAGCGCAGACCACCACATCCTGATCGGCGCGTCGGCCGACCTCCGAGACGTGGCGGTGCTTCACGCCCCACTTCTCCGCGATGCCGAATCGCTCCGGACGCTCCCCGAGCACGCGAACCGACGCGTTCTCGCGGGCCATCACCTGCGCGACGAGCAGCGCGTGGGGCTCATCGCCGAGGACCGTGATGTACGTCTTGCCGACGATGCGGACGATCTGCGAGGCGTGCATCGCGCACGCCAGCGGCTCGGCCAGCGACGCGATGTCGGGATCGATCGAATCGGGGATCCGCGTGAGGTTGCGGATCGGGGCCGCGACACGCTCGGCGATGCACCCCGCACGCCCGCCGATGCCGAGCATCTGGCGCGCGCGACAGTGGCGGCTGAGCCCCGCGCGGCACAGGTCGCACGCGGCGCAGACGATCTCGGGCTGGATGACGACGCGAGCCCCGACGAGCGAGCCGGCGTCACTCGGCGCGTCCGGCCCGAGCCGCTCGACGATGCCGACACACTCGTGGCCGAGCGTGCCGTCGTGGGGGACGTGGCCGCGGGCCGTCGCGAGATCCAGCGGCGATATCGCGGCGCGCAGCACGCGCACGACGGCCTCGCCGGAAGCGGGCTCCGGTTCGGGCGTTCGAGGGTCGAGATGGACCTGGCCCCGTGTGGAGCGAAGAGCGCGCACGAGGGGGTTATCGGAAAGGGAGAGAGGCGAGTGGAGGGGAAGTTGGGAAGAAGAGACGCGGGACGCGCTGGTCTGTCTTTCTTTCTCGTGTGCCAGAAGCGGCGTGGATCGGTGCGCGGCTCGTAGTTGTCAGGAGCCGGAAACCATCTCCGACGGTGCTTTCAGGAGCGGCAGAGCCGCGACAAAATCCAGCCCGGGGCGTGAGCCCCGGGTCACGAGGGGCGTCTCTTCACTTCGTGTTCTGTTCGAGCCCCGCAAGGGCGGCACGACGCCATGGGAGAGAGTCTCAGTCCCATGCGTGCGCATCGTCGATCTCGACCCCGTGGCGCCTGCATATCTCACGCAGCTCATCAATGAACCCGACGATCCGGTGGTGTTCACGTTGGGCTTGAATGTACGCGACGACGCGCGGCGCCATGGACTCGCTGACCGAGAACGCCGCGTAGCCGTTCTGCCATGCGAACGCAGCGTTTCCTTGCTCGTGCATCCATCGCGAGGAGTTCGACTTCAGATCGCACGCGAGTGAAGACCACCCAGGGCTGACGCCCTGGGCTGGATTCTCTCGGCCCTACGGGCCACATCGGCAGAAGACTTCAAAGCCAAAGGCCATGCTCGAAGACGCATCATCGCGGAGTCATGAGTCCCGCGATCGGCCGTTTCCAGTAGCCCAATCTCTATCGCCCCTTTCCAGCGTCCCGCGCAGTACATCCATCCGCTCCGACCACATCGCGCGCATCTGGTCGCACGTCTGGGCATCCGGCAGCTTATCGTGCTGCACCTGCACCACCGTCTTGACCGCGCCATCCTTCGCGCTCTTCTCTGAGATCCACGCCGACAGCGTCTTGGTCCGATCCGACCACGTCATCCGGGCACTTCCTGGCTTCGTCGGTCGCCCATCCTTCATCGGCGGGCGCGTCACCTTGTGCACCACCACGCCCTCGGGCAGCCACCGCGCCGCTTGGGCCTTGTCCTCGAACGCATCCAGCACCCGCGAGATCCCCGCTCCGATCGTCCGCGATGCGCTCGCCGAAAAACCATCTGCTTTCTGCCTCAGTTGCCGCAGCCCGCGCTTCTGCTCGTAGCCCACCGTCACCATTTGCGACCACCACTCATCCACACCATGCTCCGCGTGCAAGTGCTCCGCCGCGGCCTTGTGCCCGTGCCTCTTCACGTCGAACGCATCCAACACCGCCATCCAGTGCTCCCACCCGTGTCCCGTCTTCCTGAGAACCGCTTCATCCGAGACGCCGCCTGATTTCACGGTCTGTTTCGTCCTTACCACGGGCGTCTTGGTCGGAGACGGTTTCGAGAGGGACCATTTCATCGCGGTCGTCTTTGCGGCGGTCGTCTTGCCTCGCACCTTCTTCGCGGCCTTCTTTGTCGACTTCTTTGTCGATTTCTTGCTTACGGCTCTCTTCGTCTTTGTTTTCTTCTTCGCCATGCTCTCAGTCTCCCGACATTCCCCGGCGGGCACAAGGGCGACTTCCCCTGCGGGTTTCTCCCGAGTCCTCGCGAGAATCTCCGGGCCGCACGCATCCGATCCGCTCCGGGCGTGCAATAATCACGCATCGCCGTCCGCCACCCCCGGGCGTCCCACCACATCGCAAGAACCGGCAGGGGGGCCCGCCGGATGAACAGGTCGGACCAACCCGTGTCGCCCGCGCACCTTTCAACGGGCGTGAAGCGCGCGATCGTTTGGCCCGCCCTCTGGAGCATCCCATGACCTGGACCAAGAAAGACCTTCTCTCCAAGCCCATCCAGCACATCGACATCACCGGCTTCGACGCCCGCCCCGTCATCAACGGCTACCGCAAGATGGCCTACTCCAGCCGCACGCTCGCCAACGCGGCGGACATCTACTCGATGATGCTCAAGGACAAGGAGTGCGCCGTCATCCTGACGCTCGCCGGCTCCCTCATCAGTGCGGGCCTCAAGAAGGCCATCATCACGCTGATCGAGAACAACATGATCGACGCCATCGTCTCCACCGGCGCGAACATCGTCGATCAGGACTTCTTCGAGGGCCTGGGCTTCAAGCACTACATCGCCCCCGGCTCCCCCGAGGCGCCGCCCGTCGACGACATGACCCTCCGCAACCTCATGATCGACCGCATCTACGACACCTACATCAACGAGGACGACCTCCGCGCCTGCGACGACACCACCAAGAAGATCTTCGACTGCTTCGAGCCCGGCGCGTACTCCAGCCGCGAGTTCATCGAGGCCATGGGCGCGTACCTCGCCAACAACCCCAAGCTCGCGAAGAACGAGTCGATCGTCAAGACCTGCTACCTGAAGCGCGTCCCCATCTTCGTCCCCGCCTTCAGCGACTGCTCCGCCGGCTTCGGCATCGTCCTCCAGCAGACCGAAGCCATCGAAGAAGGCCGCGGCCAGGTCGCCTTCGACTCCGGCAAGGACTTCCGCGAACTGACCGACATCAAGCTCGCGTGCAAGGACACCGGCCTCCTCATGCTCGGCGGCGGCGTCCCCAAGAACTTCGCACAGGACATCGTCGTCGCGGCCGAACTGCTCAACGAGCGCAAGGGCGGCAAGGCCCGCGGCGACATCGGCATGCACAAGTACGCCATCCAGATGACCGTCGCCGACAGCCGCGATGGCGCGCTCTCCGGCTCCACACTCCGCGAGGCGTGCTCGTGGGGCAAGGTCGATGTCGTCCATGAGCAGATGGTCTTCGGCGAACTCTCCGCGCTCTTCCCCATCCTCGCCTCCGACGCCTACCACCGCGGCGCCTACAAGGGTCGCAAGGGCTTTAAGTTCGCTGACCTCTACGGCAAGAACCTCACGATCCCGACCTTCAAGACGAAGCCCGCACCCGCAAAGGCCGGCACGAACAAGGCTATGAAGGGCAAGAAGGTCGGCGCACGGTAAGACTGTCGGCTGCCACTCGCCATGGCGAGTGCTCTTGACCAAATGCCGCTCCTCGTGAGCGACACCACGATGTATCGAAGGCCCCGGGTGCAAGCCCGGGGTCTTTCATTTTCCGCTCTTTGCTTCGATCAAGCCACGACTCGCCGGGTCAGCTTCCGACCGGTGTCTCGCTCGTCTGCTCGTCCGAGCCCGAAGGTGCCTGCGGCACCTCAGACTCGCGCATCTTCGATTCTTCGTCGTGTATACGCGGCTGTCCGGTTCCACGCGGCGCCTCAAGACGCGGGCCGCCCCGATCGGCAAACTCCGGGAGCAGCACGCCGACGACGCCACCGACAATAAAGCCCACGATCAGCCCAGGTACAAAGTACTTGAACCCGCTCGATGATGTGGCTTGTGCCGTGTTGCCTGACTCGTTCGTGGGGTGAGACATGCGTGTCGGCTCCTCATGACGCAGAGAGCGGGTCAGCAGCAACCCCGAGGGACGGGACGATAGCCGCATCAACCCTCCGATTCATCGGCCAAGCGGGTGACGGACTCCAAACTTCACGAACGGTACATCCGAACCCCCGGCACTGGTCGCTGGGCCGGAACCGCTGACCGAAGAAGAGAACAGCGGGCAAAAGAGGGCTGTGGGTGGCTGCGGGGAGGCAGTGGGGGAGGAACGTATCCAGAACTCAGTGACACCGCATCCGCCGCACCCAGCGGCCATACTCGATCGTTGCTCGAACCAGTGCCCGCCGCTGCGGGTACCCGCGCCCGTAAGCGGTGTGCAGACGCCATTGCCAGTACGCCCCCTTGAACCGGAAGCGAGTGAGCACACCCAGCCGCGCAAGCTCGTACAGCGACCCGGGGAGCGTGACAATATCTCTCAGCATCGACATCGGCGATAGCGTAGTCGGCCCGAACGATCAGGCCTTGGCCAGCACGCGCATGTACCACGCGACGGTCTCTGTCAGGCCCTCTTCGAGCGAGATCGCCGGGGCATACCCGATCAGTTCCTTCGCCCGCTCGAGCGACGCCAGAGAGTGCTGCACATCCCCCGGCCTCGCCGGCAACTCCGCGGGCGAGAGCCCCGGCTTGTTGCACCGCTCCGCGATCATCTGCGCGACCTCGCGGATCGTGACGCGCCGCCCCGTGCCCACATTCACCACCTCGCCGCTCGTCCGCAGACGCGCAGAGCCGGCAAGCAGCGTCGCCAGCACCGCGTTCGCCACATACGTGAAGTCACGCGAGGCCGATCCGTCGCCGAACATCGTCGGCGGCTCACCCGCGATCAAGCGACGCGCAAAGCTCGGGATCACCGCGGCATACGCCGAGTCCGCCGGCTGGCGAGGCCCGAAGACATTGAAATACCGCAGCGAAACGCCGCTCAGCCCGTACGCGTGAGACCACGCGCTCACAAGATGCTCCCCTGCCAGCTTCGACGCCGCATACGGCGAGCGCGGCGCAGGAACCTGAGATTCCACCTTCGGGAGCGTCGGCGAGTCGCCATACGCCGACGACGATGCCGCATACACCACCCGCTCCAGCCCCGCCGCCTTCGCCGCCTGCAAGACGCGCATCGTTCCCGTCGCGTTCACCTGCCACGTCCGCTCCGGATCCTCGATCGAACGAGGCACCGAGCCGATCGCCGCAAGGTGGAACACCACCGACGCGCCCCGCAACGCATCGCGCAACGCGGCATCTTCAAGGATCGATCCTCGCACGAACGAGACACGCTCCGGCTCCATTGCCAGCAACTCGTCCAGATGCTCCAGCGACGAGTTTGACAGGTCGTCGATCACACACACCGAAGCCCCGAGCGAGTGCAGCGCATCCACCAGATGCCCGCCGATGAACCCTGCCCCGCCCGTCACGCACACCGCCCGTCCCTCATAGAAGGACCGCAGTCGGGAAACGGAATCGGCGGGTATGCGGATCACAGGGAGATGGAAACGAGCGTGAACAAACCGGGCGGATAACCCTTCGATGCAAACCACACGAGCGATGTGCCGACTCTTTGCCGGTCGGCAGAAACACACATATCGCATGAACAGGGCGACAGGTCAAGAGCCGTCACCCATGTACGGCGTATGAAAGGTACAGTACGCTCCTTTGTCACATGCAACACCGGCGACAATCGAGAGTGCGAGCCCTCAAGCAGCACCGCCACCCTGTTCAGGCCACCATCCGGTCACTCGTTCAGCACCCCCTGCCGAACGCATCCAGGAAGTCGAGAAGGTCGAGCACATCCACAATGGTGTCCGCGTTGAAGTCCGCATCAACGCCGCTCGACCCGGCACACGGAGCGGGCAGCCCGTCGCACGCCCCGAACGCGTCGAGGAAGTCGAGGAAGTCGAGCACATCGACCTCTCCATCCCCGTTCGCGTCCGCATCGCACGTCGAGCACGCCAGATCCGAGATCGAGAACGCGTCGACGGCCGACTCCGTGGTCGAGTTGTCCGGGTTGTCGGCAACGGAGAACCGAACGCGCACGGTGCTCGTCAGCGCGACATAGTCGGTCACGTCGAAGGAGACGACCTTCCATGAGTTGCCGTTGTTCCCGACCGAGGAAACCAGCACCCACGTCGCGCCGTTGTCGTTCGAGATCTCCGTCACAAACTGATCGTTCGGGAGGTTGTTCGTTGAGTGCCACCGCGCGAACGTCACCTTCGGATCATCAAGCCCCGAAAGGTCGTAGGCCGGCGAGATCAGCCGCGTCGGACCGCCGTCCACATCCGCATCCCCCGCGGCATTGCCCGTCACCCAGCACTGGCCGGAGCCGTCAAAGTCCGCCGCAGGATCGCGGTTGAGCCCGCCACCCGCCGGCACGCCGCGCTCCCACGCCCCGCGGATCACCGCGATGTTCTCCACCGTCCACCCGTCGTCGGTCTCGAAGTCGAGCTCAACAACCGATGCGATCCCGTACGCCGAGATCGCCGCGTAGGGCGTGCCCGACATCCCCTCGCGCGGGTTCGAGTACGTTTTCCCGTCCGTCCCGATCACGGAGAACGTGTACGCCACCGGCATGGTGCAGGGGATGGGCGGGAATGTCGCGACAAACGCCCCCGCACCGTCATCCGTCATCGGAACGTCAAAGAACCCGGACCCGATGTCGATGTGCAGCTTGCCCGAGCCGGAGACCGGGCCGATCCCGTTCACTGTCGTGATCTGCATCTCGATCGCCGTCCCGCCCGAGGGCGAGACATAGGCCGGAAACTCTCCCTGGAAGACATAGTCAGGGCCCGGGCACTCGCACACGCCCTTAGGCGATGCGAGGGCGGCCTGCAACGCCACGTGGTTCGCGCCCGTTCCCCAGTTGTTCCCGCCCGTCGAGGTACACCCGCCGTGCGTGTGGATGCCGATCGCGTTCCCCGTCGTCTCATGGATCACCGGCGAGCCGGAGTTGCCGCCCGTCGTGTCCATGCGATACCCGATCGAGGTGCCGCTGAACGTCGTATACGCGCCCGCGTGCGTCTTCTGCACTTGGTTCCACGTGGGCGAAACCGGCGACGATGTCGTTCCATACCCCGTCACACGTGCGTTCCCCGATGCCGGAGGCGGCAGCACAAGGTTGTGCGCCACGCCGTACGCCTGGTACGGCGTCAGACCCGTGTTCGAGTTCGGAAACACGCCGTAGTACGCCCAGTCATTCCCCACCCCAGCCCCGCCGTTCCCCTGAACGCTCGAAGAATCCACCGCGTACTGATCCTCCGGAGGCGGATTCCGGATCGAGCCGCTCGACGACGAGAGCGGCACATTGAACTGGATCACCGACAACCCGCCCTGGCAGTGGCCCGCCGTCAGCATGCATGTGTTGCAGTCGCTGATCGTCCAGCCCGTGCACCCGACAGGAAGAACCCGCGCCGACCGATTGTCATACGACAGCACCCGGTCGTCGGTCGTGCCGCAGATCGAACGAGGCAGTGCCTCCGGCTCGCTCGCAACCGCCCGCGACATCCGCACGCGATTGCTCCCGGTGCCTGGATACGCCACAAGCTCAACCAGCACGGCATCGCCGTTGAAGTACGCGCTCGTGAGCTTCCACTGCACGATGCTGACATGGTCCAGGATCTGTGCGTGCCCATCCGTCAGAGACGTGATGCGGAAGAAAGAGGCGTTGCCACCCTCGCGAGAGCCCGAGAGCCGCACCTCGTCGAACTCAAGCCGGATCCACGTCGAATCGTCCGCAGCCACAACCGTCGAGAAGACCACCGCCGCGCCCGGCTCCGTCCCCGGATGCGCGACATGACCCGAATCGATCTCCTCGAACGCAACCATGCGGCTCGACAAGGGAGCCGGCTGCGTGAACACATCCTGCTGCGCCAACGCCGCGGGTGCGCCGGCAAGAGTCACAAGGGCGAGAATCAGCGACAACGAAGAACGATGGACCTGCATCACGCGGCCTCCGCTATGCGCCATTGGCGCGAATGGATGTGCGGCGAACCGGCCGAAGCTCAAGCCCGCCCACGAGCGAGCAACCAGCCGGAACACCGGATGAACACACAGGTATCGCAGGAATTGCACGCCCGGTCAAGCGCGGCGATGAAAATCAGGTCTTTGATCGGGCATTCTCACGCCAATCCCGCGCATTGGCATGTCCGCCAAGCCCCACTACAGCCGCGGGTCCTCAGATCGGGATGTCCGAGGTGTCCACATCATCGAAGGGGGCCTCATCATCCGGCCCGCCACCATCGCGCCAGCGCGGGTCGTTCGCCGCGAGCGGGCCCTGCTTCTTCCCCGGGGCGAAGCCCGAACGCTGAGGCGAAGCAGCCCCATCTCCACCAGCTCCATCGTGTGGCGGCTGTGGCTCGGTTCGCGCAGGGCGCTGTGCCGGAGAGGTCGCCCTGACCACGACCTCGCGCTCGTGCGGGTTGTATCTGTCCTCGAAGCCCCCGGCGTAGTTCTTGAAGCGCGTGGTGGATGGATCCCACGCGAGCTTGACGATTCCGGTCGGTCCGTTGCGCTGCTTCGCGATGATCAGCTCGGCCAGCCCGACCTTGTCGCGGTTCGCGTCCGCCCAGTCCGCGTCCTGCGTGTGGTAATACTCCTCGCGGTGCAGGAGCGCGACCACGTCGGCATCCTGCTCGATCGAGCCCGATTCGCGAAGATCGCTCATCCGCGGGCGATTGCCGTCCCGAAGCTCCGTGCCTCGGTTCAACTGCGCCAGACAGATCACCGGCACGCTCAGCTCGCGCGCCAGCGCCTTGATCCCCCGCGAGATCGTCGAGACCTCGACCTGCCGACTCTCGCGCGCCGCGCCCGGCGCGGTCATCAGCTGCAGGTAGTCGATCATGATGCACCTGATCCCGTGCATCGCCGCCATGCGGCGCGCCCGCGCCCGCATCGCCAGCACCGTGAGGTTCGGCGTGTCATCGATGTAGATCGGCGCATCGCCCAGCTCGCCCGCCGCGTGAAAGAGACGCTTGAAGTCGTTCTCCGAGAACTGCCCTCTGCGCATCTTGTGCGAATCAACGCCCGATCTCGCAGAGAGAAGTCGCTGCGCGATCGCCGCACGCGACATCTCCAGCGAGAAGAACGCCACAGGCACCTTCGACGTCCCCCGAGACTCCGCGCCGGACGCGCCGCCCAGCGCGATCTGCTCCGCCAGGTTCAACGCGAGCGCGGTCTTGCCCATCGAGGGGCGAGCCGCCACGATCACCATCTCTCCCGGCTGCAACCCGGAGAGCATCGCATCCAGATCGTGGTACCCGGTGGCGAGACCGGAGATCCCCTTGCCATCCAGCAGTTCGAGCCGATGCAGCTCCTGCTCGAGAATGTCCGCCAGCTTCTGCGGATCGCTCGTCTCGGACTTCTCCGCGATGTTGAAGATCGCCATCTCAGCCTTGTCCAGCACCTCGCGCGTGCCGTCCGGCCCCATGTCCCCCGCGTGGTAGGCGTCGTAGATGATCTGGCCCGCCGCGCCGATCAGCTTCCGCAGCCGGGCGCGATCCGACACGATCCTCGCATAATGCGTCGCGTTCACCGCCGAAGGAACGGTCTCGGCAAGACGCAACAGATACTCGGGGCCCCCCACGGAATCCAGAGCGTTCGCACCGCGCAGCGTCTCAACGATCTGAACCAGATCGCCCGACTGGTGGCGGTCGTACACATCAACGATCACACGAAAGATCGCCCCGTGCGCTTCCGTGTAAAAATCATCGTGCGAACTCACCTGCAGCAACACCTCGCCGATCACCTTCGGTTCGAGGATCATCGAACCCAGGAGAGCCATCTCCGCCTCGGGCGAGTGGGGGGGCAGACGATCGAACAGCTTCTGAACCTCGATCGGCGCGGGGCGATACCGCCGCCCGTCCCGTCCATCCCGCCCCTGGTTGTTCCGATCGGTCTGCTCGGCCATGGCTCCCTCCATCCACGCGGAACGTAGCCGCACTCCGGGGGAGAGTCGATGAATCGACAGGTTGCCAAGACCCGAAATGAACAAGCCGCGCCCCCGTGCGGCGTGCGTTCGCCCCCACGCCGATGCACCACCCCCCCGCACCCCGCTTTCATGGGTACCGTTGGCCATGGGCAACTTCGACCAGCGTGATCTCGTCGAGCACTTCGCACCAACCGAACTCCTCCCGGAGACGCTCCCGGCAGATCCCATGCCGATCGTCGGCGCGTGGTACGAAGACGCCCACGCACGCCGAGTGCAGCCGAACCCCAACGCCATGTCGCTCGCGACGATCGACGCCGAGGGCCGCGCCCAGTGCCGCATCGTGCTCTGCAAGGGCATGAACCTCGAGCAGGGATGGCTTCTGTTCTTCACCAACTACCAGAGCCGCAAGGGCGAGGCGCTGAGCGCTCATCCGCGAGCCGCAATCGCCATGCACTGGGACACGCTCGACCGCCAGATCCGCATCGAGGGCATCGTCGAGCGTGCCGGCGAGGCCGAGAGCGATGCCTACTACGCCTCTCGACCCATCGAAAGCCGGCTCGGAGCGTGGGCAAGCGATCAGAGCAGACCCGTCGCCTCTCGTGCCGAGATGCTCGACAGGGTCCGCAAGACCGCTGCACGATTCGGCATCACACCCCAGATGATCGAGCAGAACCTCGGAGAGATCCCGCGCCCGCCCCACTGGGGCGGCTATCGGCTCTGGGCGGATCGCGTCGAATTGTGGGTCGCCGGCCCCGGTCGCGTCCACGACCGCGCCGCATGGACACGAACGCTCTCAACCCAGAACGGCAAGGTGAACACAGGGCCGTGGTCGGCCACGCGCCTGCAACCCTGATCCGGCGACAATCGTTACGGCAAGAACACTCCGACCGTGAGCATATGTGCGGGCATCAACCGCCCCGGCCGCCTCCGCCACGCCCACCACCGCCTCCGCCACCACCAGTACCACCAGGGCTCCTGCCCGGTGTACCGGTACGAGGTGTCGAAGTCGATGACTCGCTGGATGCCGAGTCCGAGTCCGACGAGCTGGAATCATCCGAAGCGTTCTGCGTGCGCGGGCGTGCCCCGCCGCTCGCCGGCGTTTCGCGGCGCACCGCGGGCATGCCCCCGGCTCCGCCTGTACGCGCCCCGCCTCCCGCGCCCATCATGGTCGCGCCCTCGGGCATCATCCCGTTCATCGCGATCCCAGCGGGGAACGCCGGAGCGATCGGCACGATCTCCCCGTTCTCTTCGCGCTTGTATCCCGCAGCGGTGAGCTGAGCATCGTCCCACGGAATGTTGAGTACCTCGCCGGGCGCGGGCTCGCGAAGCAGCACGCGCGTGCCCTCGGTGATACCCCCGGTGATCTCGGCGAATATGTCCGATCGACGCCCCACCGCGATAGGCACCTTCACATACTTGTTGCCTCTCGGGACATAGACCATCCGCACCGCGCCGTCCGTGAAGATCGCCTGCAGGGGGATGGTCAGGGCGTTCTCGACACGCCCCATCGTGATCGTCGCGTCGCAGCGCATCGCCGGCTTGAGTTCGCCGATCATGTCGCTTGGATCGAGCAACGCACGCACCGTGTACTCTCGCAGGTTGGGGTCACGGAACCCGCCGGTCTCTGCCATCACGCCGATCGACTCAACCGTCGCCGGGAGCGCCCGCCCGCCGAGCGCGTCGATTGTCACGTTCGCGCGCTGCCCGGGGCGGATACGACCCGCAAGAGACTCATGCACACGCACCGACGCCACCATGGAAGACGTGTCGGGAAGCACGATCAGCAGCATGTTGGGAAAGACCTCGCGCCCGATCTGCAGCGGACCCTCACCCCCGCCGCCCCACCGGTTGCGCTCGATGCTCGTCGCGAACACCACCAGTCCGTCCGACGGTGCCACGATCTCGCACGCAGCGAACTGCTGTTCGAGCTTCGCCAGACGCTGCTCGCGCACCGTCTTCTGGCGTCGTTTGTTCAGGCGATCCGCGTCTCTGCTGGTCAACTGGATCTCGTTCTGGCGCTTCACGCGATCGAGCTCGGCCTCCGCCTGGTCAACATCCGATTGGCGCGAACGCTGGTCCTTCGGGTGCGTGTAACTCCAGTAGATCTCGCGCTCCAGCATCGTCTTCTTTAGGTTCGCCTCTGCCTCGATCTGCGCGATCTCATCGATGTCACGCTCGTTTTTCGAGAGAAAGCCCTGCTGGAAAAGCTCCTCGCTCCGCTCGAACTTCTCACGCAAGCGCGCAAGGTCACGCTCCCCCTTCTCGATCGCAAGGTCCAGCTGCTGGCGCTGCTTCTCCACGTCGCCCTTCGTCCACTGCTCAAGCGTCAGTCTGGCAAGATCGAGCTTCAGCTGCGCCGCGCTCGTCTTGGACTCGTTCTCGCTCAACTGGATCTCGTAGCTGTTCTCCGCCGCCACCAGTTCCGCCCGAGCGGACTCCACACGCAGCATCTCCTCATCGATCTGCGTCTGGATATTGTCGCTCTTGAGCCGGATCAACAGATCGCCCTTCTTGACCAGCGAGCCCTCGTTCACCACCTCCGTGATCGTCGATTGGCTCTCGAGCTGGCTGCGGATCTCGATCTGGTTCTTCGCCTGCAACTCCCCGGAGGCCGTTGTCGTGATGTCGAACGACTGAACCCGCGCGATCGCAAGGTCGGCCGTCAACCCCTCGTCCTTCGAACCCTTCGCGCTCGTGCGGCTCGGAGAGTTCGCGCCCGCCATGATCAGGCCCGAGCCCAGAACCGCTGCGCCGCACAACCCGGCAACAACCAGCCGCCGCACGGATCTCGTCTGTTGTGTCGTACTCTTCATCGTGCAGATCCTTCGAACGCTCGGCGGCAGAAGATTCGTGCCGAGACGGTGCTCTACGATCACCCCTTCTCGGGGGCTGACCTCGGGGATGGCTGTTCGCGTCCTGACATATACCGGCCTGAGGCGTGCCGGTTCGCGAGAACGTAACCCGCTGTCCATACAAGAGGATGAACGCACGAGTCCTTTGATTATGGCGGGGTCGCGATCTCTTTCGGCCCCACGGAGCCAGATTGTGGTCGATCATCCTCCCAAGAGCCGGATTCTGGTGGTCGTCGCTTCCGAGATCGAGGCCAAGGCCGCGGCACGGGGGCTAGGGACCGAAAACTGGGGTGAACCCTGGCACGCCCACCCGATCACAAACCTCGCGGATCTGCTACTGACCGGCGTCGGAAAGTCCAACGCCGCAGGGGCCGTCGCCCGCGCCATCGATCGCTCTCGCTACGCCGCACTCCTCTCTATCGGTATCGCCGGCACTCTGGAACCAGAGACGCTCCCGCTCTGCACATCCATCGCCGTTGAGAGCGCAACACTCGCCGATGAGGGAATCGAAACCGAGAGCGGTTTCCTCACCCTGAGGGAGATGGGCTTCCCTCCCCTCCCCGGAGTGTCCGACGCCCTCCCCGCCGACCCCCGATTCTTCAGCGCACTCTCACGCATCACCAACCGAACCGCCCACCTCGCAACAGTCTCGACCTGTTCCGGCACAGACGCACGGGCCGCGCGGGTCCGTGCGCAGATCGCGGGCTCACCCCGGGCTGAGGACATGGAAACCGCCGCGATCGCCCTCGTCTGCACCCGCCTCGGTCTTCCGTGGAGCGGACTCAGGATCATCAGCAACACCACAGGCAACCGCCAGCAACAGACATGGGATCTGAAGGCCGCGCTCGATCGACTCAGCGCGATGATCGGGCCGGCCATCGACGCCGTCTCGAACGCGCTCCGATCCTCCTGATAACCGAGACAGCACACTGCCCCGGCCCCGCCGTGAGGTGGGAGGCGTGGAACGGATGCGCCGCGCTCAACGTCCCATCACGTGTGAAGCCGGGTTGACCGGCTCAACGTTGCGGCCTCGAGGGCCGATCCCACATCGTCGTGCATGGTCTTGTTCTGCGCGGCGTGCGCCGGAGTGCGCAGTGGAGAGATGCGGATGCCGTTTGGGTCCATAAAACGACTTGGATCATTGGGAGCCGTCAAGCAAAGCGGTCTCCCCATCGCCGTGGACTTCGGGGTAGGAGCCCTCAAGGTGCTCCAGATCGCCAAGGGCGATCCGCCCACGCTCGTCGCCGCTGCCAGTGTCGAGACGCCCGAGGAACTCCTCACCGACACCGGTGCTCGTCTGAGCTTCCAGGCCGACGCCCTCGGACGCCTCGTCCGCTCCGGCGGCTTCCGGGGCAAGCGAGCCGTCTGCGCCATCCCCTCCGGCATGGCCGTCTGCAAGCACGTCCGTGTCGCCAAGAGCGATCCGGTCTCCGTCAATCTCCAAGTGTCATCCACGCTCGCCCAGCAGGTCAACATGCACCCCGCTTCGCTCGTGCTCCGCACCGTCGATGTCGGCGAGGTTGAACGCGTCGGGGCAACCGGCGGCAAGCAGGCGGAAATCATCTGCATCGCCGCCGCTCGCGACGGGCTCTCCCGCCTCATGGACGCGATCAAGAGTGCGCGGCTCGAACCCGTGGGCATGCACAGCGAGTTCGCCGCAACCATCCTCGCGTTCGGCGATCTGGCCCGTGCGCCCGTCGGCGGGGTCGAGCGCACCACCCTCTACCTCGACATCGGCGCGGGCTCGACACGCGTCATGATCGCCCACGACGACAAGATGGTCTTCGCCCGCGTCATCAACATGGGCGGGATCGCGCTCGACGAAGCGATCGTCTCCTCACGCAACCTGACGCTCCCAGAGGCCCACAAGGCGCGCTACGCCTGCGCCGGCGCCATGCCCGATCGCGGCACGATCGCCGAGGCAGGCGTCGGGGCTCGCGCACGGGCGAGCGCCTCCGTCGCGGATCGCAGCGCGGACGAACCCGTCGGGCTCACAAACGAAGTCGCGTGCGCCACACTCGCGCCCTGCGGCCCGGACGACCCCGCGCTCAACGAGGCCATCGAGATCCTCACAGATGAGGTCACCATGTGCCTCCGATACCACGAGTCACTCTTCCCGAGCCGGCGCGTCAGCGGCATCGTCTTCGTCGGGGGCGAGGCGCGTCACGCCGGGCTCTGCCAGCACCTGGCCAGGGCGCTCCGACTCCCCGCTCAGATCGCAGACCCGCTCGCAAGGGTCGCCCAGACCGGCAAGGAACCCGCCACCGGCGTCAACCTGCGCGAGGCCCAGCCCGGATGGACCGTCCCACTTGGCCTCTGCCTGAGCCCCACCGACCTCTGATCGAACGACATGGATCCCACGGGCCGGGACGCACCCGGCGGAGGAAGCGATGATCAATCCGTTCGCACAAGCAAAGCAACCGGTCGCGGGTGGGAGCTTCCTCCCCGAGGACTACATCAGCCGGAAGGCCGACGGCAGAGCCAACATCCTCTGCCTCTTCCTCTTCGCCGTTGTGATGGCGGGCGTCGTCTCGGCGTTCCTCGTCACCAATCGCCAGTGGGAATCGGTGAAGGCCGAGCACAAAGCCATCAACACCGCCTACGAGCAGGAGACAAAGAAGATCGAGCAGCTCAAGGCCCTTGAGACCCAGAGAGAATCCATGATCGAGCGCGCCGAGATCACCACCGCGCTCATCGAGAAGACGCCCCGATCGCTCCTCGCAGCAGAGGTCGTCCAGCGCATGCCCGAGGGCATCACGCTGCTCACCGCCGATCTTCGCAGCAAGCGGATCGTCCAGGCCCCCGCGCTCGAGTCGAAGGCCGCCGAGGTTCGCTCGGTCAGCGGCTCCTCCAAGGCGGGCTCGAAGGCCCCGGCGAAGACATCCAGCAAGTCCAAGACCGCCAAGAACACGCCGCCCCCGGCACCGAGGCCCCAGGCGCCGCGCCTCGAATCGACACTGATCCTCACCGGTGTCGCCGGCGCAAACCAGGAGATCGCGGACTACCTGCAGGCCCTCAAGCAGTGCGACATCCTCGAATCCGTCGAACTGGCGTACATCAAGGAATCCGTGATGAGCGACCTCACGCTCAGAAAGTTCCAGATCGACGCCAAGATCCGCTCGGGGGCCCGCATCGCGTCCGCCCCGCAGCCTACGCCGACGCCCGGCGCGCCCGCCACGGCTCAGCCCCAGAACGCCGACCAGAGCACCATGACACCAGTGACCAATCCGGCCGACGCCGCCGTCGCGCAGGCCGGGAAGGAGGAGTGACCGATGCGAGTTCGTGACATGATGATGGCATTGGTGCTGGTGGCGGTCCCGCTTGCATCGTACTTCCTGGTCTTCGGGCCTCAGAACAAGCGCATCGCCAAGACGCGCTCCGAGATCCGCCACAAGCAGGAGATCCTCGACAAGCTCCGCTCCGAGACCGCACGCAACGCCGACCTCATCCGCGCCAACGAAGAGATCGGCGAGCTCATCAAGCAGACCGAGGCCAGACTCCCGGACGGCAAAGAGGTCGATTCCATCGTGCGACACATCTCAGAGCTCGCCGTCCAGTCGGGGCTCACCGCCCCCTCGATGGAGAGCGGCAAGCCCGTCGCCGCCGCCATGTACATGGAGCAGCCCATCAAGGTCACCACCGCCGGCGACTTCCGCGGGTTCTACGAGTTCCTCCTCAGTCTCGAACGCCTCCCCCGCATCACCCGCCTCCCCGACATGAACCTCGAACGCGTGCAGGACCCCGACGGCAACATCAAGGCGCAGTTCACGCTCAGCATCTACTTCACCGACGCGAGGGCCAACTGATGAGCAGCAAAGGAACGGGCGAATCGGGCGGCGGCCTCCTCTCGCTGGCAACCGGCGCACAGGCCGCAGACCAGCAGGCACCGGGCGCACCACCCGCAAAGCGCGTGTCGAGCCAGGCCGTTGTCCTCGGCGTCGTGCTCGCAGGAGCCGCGGCATTCCTCTTCGGCATGCGCCACATGGGCATGGGGCCGCAGCTCTCATTGGCCAACCTGAAGATCGAGTACGAGCGCGTCGAAGAGGGCGCCGACGGCGCGGCCCGCACCGCCCGCGTGCTCAAGGAACTCGAGTCCGCCGCGAAGCCCGTCCAGATCAAGGGCGAGGAACTCGGCCGCAACCCCTTCCGCCTCTCCCGCTCCATCGCTCCCACGGAGAACCTCAGCGATGAGGGCTGGCGCGAGCGTGCCGAGGCCGACGCGCTGGCTCGCGAGGCAGAGGCCGCCCGCAAGGCGATGGAAGCCGCCAACAACGCCCTCTCGGGGGAGTTCGCCAAGCTGCGGCTCTACAGCATCATGGGCGGACGCGTCCCCCTGGCGCGCCTGAACGACGAGACCGTCACGGTCGGCGACGTGGTCGCCAATCGCTTCACGGTGGTCTCGATCGAGGGTCGATCCGTGACGCTGGAAGCCGAGGGCAAGCAGTTCACGCTCAGTCTTGAAGACCAGCGCGAGCAGTCCGCCCGCGCAAGAGCGAAGTCCACAGCAGCGTCGCGCCGTCGGTGATCGGCGCGACGGGGTCCGACATTCGGAGACGGGCGAGCGATGGCCAAGTACAACATCGACGACATCCTGAGCGAGCTCGGCGTCCAGAAGGGGGAAGAGGGACGCCGCGCGCTCCCGCGCGATCCCCGCAAGCAGCACCGCATCGACCGCGAAGAGGCGGCGTTCAGCCCCCTGCCCGCGATGCCCGCCAACCAGAAGGTCTTCCAGACCGCCGACGAAGCCGACGAGACGATGTCGATCGACCCGGCGGTGCGCTCACGCCCCGAACTGGCCCCGAAGCCAACCGTCGGCCCCGCGCTCTCAGAGGTCTACACGCCCTCGCCCGGCGCGATCGTGCCGACCGGCACATCCGACCTCGGCCAGTTGCTCGCCGCCAAGGGTGTCATCACGCCCGAGCAGTTGATGACCGCGCAGAACGTCATCCGCCAGTCTCCGGGCCGCTCGCTCATCGAGGTCCTCCTCGAACAGGGCGTGATGGAGGCCCCCATCCAACAGGCCGTCGCGGAGATGAAGGGTCTCCCCTTCGAGCGCGTCGATGTCGAGAAGGGGCTCGACGGCGGGTTCGACGGCAAACTCCTCCAGCGGCTGACCCCGGAGTTCTGCAAGCAGCACATGGTGCTCCCGCTCAGGATGGAAGGGGCGCGGGCCGTGGTCGGCGCGGTCAACGCCGACGATGTCTTCCTGATCGACGACATCAAGGCACGCCTCGGCGTCCCAGGCGTCAAGATGGTCGTCATCACCGCCTACGACATCCGCGGCGCGATGGAGATCATCGGAGCCGGAGCCGCAGCCGAAGAGCAGGTCGATCTCGACCAGATCATGACCGACGTCGCCGAGTCGGATGTCGCCATCGAGAAAGCCGCGACCTCCGAGGTCGATCTCGAGCAGCAGGCCGGCGAAGGCCCCGTCATCCGCTACGTCAACTACATCATCCAGACCGCCCTCAAGGAGGGCGCGTCCGACATCCACATCGAGCCCTCTGAGAAAAAGGTCAAGGTCCGCTTCCGCATCGACGGTGTCCTCTTCGAGATGATGAACCCTCCCGCGGCCATGGGCCCCGCCATCACCAGCCGCCTCAAGATCATGGCCGGGCTCGACATCGCCGAGCGCCGCGTGCCGCAGGACGGGCGCATCCGCTGCACCGTCTCCGGACGCAAGCTCGACCTGCGTATGTCAACGCTCCCCAACACGTATGGCGAGAAAACCGTCATGCGTATCCTCGACACCCGCTCCATCAACGTGCAGCTCGAGGATCTCGGCTTCGAGTCTGCAACGCTCGAAATCTGGCGCAAGCTCATCGACGCCCCCCACGGCATCATCCTCGTCACCGGCCCCACCGGCTCGGGTAAGACCACCACCCTCTACTCCTCCCTCCGCCAGCTCGACAAGAACAAGATGAACATCTCCACCGTCGAGGACCCCGTCGAGTACCACCTCGACGGCATCACCCAGACCCAGACGCACGAGAAGATCGGCATGAGCTTCGCCAAGGCGCTCAAGGCCCTCCTGCGTCAGGACCCCGATGTCATCATGGTCGGCGAAATCCGAGACCTCGAGACCGCCAGCACCGCCATCCAGGCCTCCCTCACCGGCCACCTCGTCCTTTCAACCCTCCACACCAACGACGCCCCCTCCTCCATCACCCGCCTCGTCAACATCGGCGTCGAGCCCTTCCTCGTCGGCGCTGCCACCAACGGCGTCCTCGCCCAGCGACTCCTCCGTCGCCTCTGCACCAACTGCAAGGCCCAGGAAGCCCCCACCGAAGAAATGGCCGAGTTCCTCACCATGCAGGGCATGGAGTCCGACACCATCTGGGCCGCCAAGGGCTGCGACAAGTGCCGCAACATCGGCTACTCCGGACGCGTCGGCATCTATGAGCTCCTCGCCGTCGACGACCAGCTCCGCGATGTCATCGCCAGAAACCCCAACGTCTCCGAGTTCCGGCGCCTCTGCATCGAACGAGGCATGGTCGCCCTCCGCGACGACGGCTTCCGAAAGGTCGCCCGCGGCCTCACCACCGTCGAGGAAGTCCTGAGCGCGACAGAGGCATCACACTGATCGCCGCATGGGCCACTCGGCACTCCCGTGCTCTTGCTCCCGCCCCCGCGGCACGCCCTCACCGCCGCCGCCGCGCTCCGACGACCATCATGATGCCGGCAACACCCATCACCCCCGGCGCGGGTACGAGGTTCTGGACGAGGATGCCCTCGCCACTGGTATCAAAGGCGTAGCCGACAAGCTTCCAGTCGACTTCGGTCACGCGCTCAATCTGCAAATAGCCAATAATCGAGAAATCAGATGATGCATATCCGACGTATGCCATCTGGCCGGGAACAGTGAATTCTGTGAGATTAAAGTTTGATCCCGCGCCGTGTGATATCTGCGCAATATTTGTGCCCCCAGTCGTTGGGTCGTACTGTGGCTCATTGAACGCCGATGATGCGTCAATAAACTGATCCTTGATCTTCAGACCCCCCTCTGCGAGCAGCGCCGGCGTTGGAACAGGCAATGGCGGCCAATCGGGAAGAGGATTGCCAGATATGGCTCCATACAACTGAAGACTGTACCCAAAATCGATGGTGATAGTGTTTGGTTGAGGATACTGTAATGGATCATATGGATCAAGCGTCACTTCGTCTGCGAACAGATGGATGTAGTAGCCATTGCGCGAGATGATGGTGTCCCTGTCGGGTCCATCATTCAGCACGACGATCGGGCTTGCGGCGGCGATCGCGGGAGCACACGCCGCGAGAAGGGCGAACGCCAGTGTCGGTCGGGTCGGGATCATTGGGCGTTCTCCCTGCGGCGGCGCGAGCGGGTCAGGAGGGGAGCCGCGGCAAGCGCGAGAACCGCCACGCCACCCGGCGCGGGGACGAGGTTCTGAACCAGGATGCCCCCGCCGCTGGGGTCGTAGGCGTAGCCGATGAGCTTCCAGTCCACCTCGGTCACGCGCTCGATTTGCATATAGCCGAAGATGGAGAGGTCGGATGTGGCGTAGCCGATGTAGGCCATGTCGCCGGGCTGCGTGAAGTCGTTGAGGTTGAAATCTGATCCGAACCCGTGCGACAACGCGGCGCTGTTTGTCCCGCCTGATGTCGGGTCGTACTGCGGCTCAGCGAAAGACCAAGAAGTATCAACGAACTGCCCCTCGATCTTCATCCCGCCTTGCGCGAGCAGCGATGGCGTCTGTACCGGCAACGGCGGCCAGTCGGGAAGAGGGTTCCCGATAATGCCTCCGGACACCTGTCCAAAGGAGTATCCGAAGCGGATTACCAAGGTATTTGGTTCGGGATACCGCGCTCCATCAAATGGATCGAGCCTGACCTCGTTCGCGAACAAATGGATGTCGTAGCCGCCCCGTGACACGATCGTGTCGCGATGCTCACCATCATTCAGCACGACGATCGGGCTGGCTGCGGCCTCTCCTGCGAGCAGCAACGCGGACGCCACAGCCGCCGCACATGCCAGACCACACAGATCATCCATCATTCCGCTCGGCATCGGCACAGCCCTCCTCAGCGTCGGCGTGGGAAGCCGCACGCCAGCGGCGGGAGGTCGTGGGAGGTCACAGCAGGTCGTGGTCGTCTGGTGAAGACGCGCGCACGACCCACCGGCCTGCTCCAACGGCATCCCCTGAGTGAAATATGCCGCACGACCACGAGAATGCCAACAAAAACCGAGTGACCACACAAGAATCCGTCCTCTTTCAGCCCCGTCCCCTCCTCGCTCCCATCCCTTGCCCACTCCCCCCCGCGGCATTACGCTCGCACACCACCCCCCGCCCCTACCCCCCTCCGCCCTACCCCCCTCCGACCTATTCCCCAAACACACTCACACCCAAACCCCTCCCGCCTCCCCTCTCCTTCTCCACGCATCCGCCCGCCCTCCCCGGAGCCCGCCCATGTCCGACTCCATCGAGTCCGTCCTCCAGGAAAACCGCCGCTTCCCCGCTCCGGCAGCCCCCGCCGCACGGATGCCCCGCTGGCTCGTCCCCTCTCTGGATGAGTACAAGCGCGAGCACACCCGCTCCATCACGGATCCCGAGGGGTTCTGGGGCGAGGTCGCCCGTGAACTCCACTGGTTCAAGCCGTGGTCGAAGGTCCTCGACTGGAAGGTCCCCGACGCGAAGTGGTTCGTCGGCGCCACCACCAACGTCTGCTACAACTGCATCGATCGCCAGGTCGAACAGGGCCACGGCGACAAGGTCGCCATCGTCTGGGAAGGTGAGCCGGTCGGAGGAGGCAGTGGCGGGGGTGGGGGGGGACCGGAAGTCCAGCGCCTCACCTACAACGACCTCAAGCGCGATGTCTCGAAGTTCGCCAACGCCCTGAAGGCGCTCGGCGTCAAGAAGGGTGACATCGTCACCATCTATATGGGCATGGTCCCCGAGGTCGCCGTCGCCATGCTCGCCTGCGCCCGCATCGGCGCGGCACACTCCGTCATCTTCGGCGGCTTCTCCACCCAGGCCATCGTCGACCGCGTCCTCGACGCCAAGTCGCGCACCATCATCACCTGCGACGGCGCATACCGGCGTGGCTCCATCGTCCCCCTCAAAGAGTCCGTCGATGCCGCGGTCGCCCAGCTCGTCCAGGCCGGCCACGAGGTGAAGAACGTCATCGTTCACACCCGCGTCGGCAACCAGACCGCGTGGCACTCCGGCCGCGACCACTCCTTCAAAGACCTTCTCCTCGCCTCCTCCGACCAGTGCCCCTGCGAGCACATGGACTCGGAGGACATGCTCTTCCTCCTCTACACCTCCGGCTCCACTGGAAAGCCCAAGGGCATCCTCCACACCACCGGCGGCTACATGGTCCACACCTACCTCACCAGCAAACTCACCTTCAACCTCATCCCCGACGACAACCAGCTCTACTGGTGTACGGCCGATGTCGGCTGGGTCACCGGCCACTCCTACATCCTCTACGGCCTCCTCCCGAACCGCGTCCCGACGCTCATGTATGAGGGCGCGCCGAACTTCCCGAAAGAAGACCGCTTCTGGGACATCATCGAGCGTCACAAGGTCACCCAGTTCTACACCGCGCCCACCGCCATCCGCGCCTTCATGAAGTGGGGCGATCAGCACCCGAAAAAACACGACCTCTCCTCCCTCCGCGTCCTCGGCTCCGTCGGCGAGCCCATCAACCCCGAGGCCTGGATGTGGTACCACGAAACCATCGGCTCCTCGCGCTGCCCCATCGTTGACACCTGGTGGCAGACCGAAACCGGCGGCCACATGATCACGCCCCTTCCCGGCGCCATCACCACCAAGCCCGGCTCCTGCACCCTCCCCTTCTTCGGCGTGGACGCCGCGATCGTGGACGAGAGCGGCAAAGAACAGCCCCACAACACCGGCGGCCTCCTCGTCGTCCGAAAGCCCTGGCCCGGCATGCTCCGTGGCGTCTACGGCGATCGCGAGCGCTTCATCCAGACCTACTTCACCCGCGTCCCCGGCATGTACTTCACCGGCGACGGCGCACGCCGCGATGCCGACGGCTACTTCTGGATCATGGGGCGCGTCGATGATGTCATCAACGTCTCCGGGCACCGGCTCGGAACGATGGAGGTCGAGAGCGCGCTCGTCAGCCACGACGCCGTCGTCGAGGCCGCCGTCGTCGGCATGCCGCACGAGATCAAGGGCACGGGCATCGCGGCCTTCGTGACGCTCGCCCCCGGCTCCGAGCCCGCATCCCCTGCCGATGCCGACAAGCTCAAGAACGCCCTCCGCGAGCACGTCTCCAAGGAGATCGGCGCGATCGCCAAACCCGACCAGATCCGATTCACCCCCGCGCTCCCCAAGACCCGCTCCGGCAAGATCATGCGCCGTCTCCTCCGCGCCATCGCCTCGGGGGATGCCAAAATCACGCAGGACACCACGACGCTGGAGGATTACAGCGTGCTGGCGCGGCTGAAGGAGACCGAGGAGGGGTGAGCGGCTGCGGGTAGTGGGTCAGTCTGAATCCCGCTAACTTCGCTTTCGTCGGCGCGCCGCCCTACAAGCGCGGTACGATTCGGGCATGCCAAAGCGGTCAAGCAACAAGAAGCCCGCGCGTCCCGACGCCAATCAGATTGCCGCCCGCATCCTACGGGAAGCGACAGGCGAGGAACCCAAGACCGAGATTACTTCTTCGGCCGATTCTTCGAAGAATCCCGCCGCTGTCGAACTTGGCCGCCTTGGCGGGAAGAAGGGAGGGAAAGCGCGGGCCGCTTCCCTTTCGAAGAAGGAGCGTTCAGAGATCGCCCGGAAAGCCGCGCGGGCAAGATGGGCTGACTAGGCGCGGAATCGCTTAGATCGCACAGATACTCTGGTTGTCCGGGCAGGTCGTATGCGTCTAGCCCGATTCCGTTCGCGAGATTGCGACACCCCTTGTCATTTGAATACAAGGACAGAACACCGGCGGCTTTAGCGCACGCCACGATCATCGTGTCCGCCCGCAAGCACTTGCGTGCATCATCCTTGCCCATTTCGCGCTGGCTCTTGCCATCCACAAACAGGCGCGCCGCCAGCGATACGCATCGCGCGTCAAATGGATGGATTATGAACCTAGATGAGATCTCGGCTACCGCTTCGGCGTGTTTGGCCGGATCAACCCGAATCAGATATTCGGAAACCGAGACCGAAGAAACCACAATCTGCGCGTGCTCGTCGTCCAACTTTCGAAACAGCCACCCCACCCTCTTTCGCTGGTCAGCAGTGCCCTCCTGCCTGATTCCCCACACGAGGATCATGGTGTCGATGGCGACTAATGGTGCTGGTTTACGGCCTGCCACTATCCACGCAACTCCGCGATCTCGGCATCAGGATCGGCCACGTCATCCCAACCGCTTCCTCCCGCCGCATGTATTCTGCGCAGGGCGTCCATGATTGATCCCGTTTTGGGTGGCTCAACCGACTCAATCACGAATCCAACGACTTCATAGCCACGCCGAAGCCATGTCGCCCTGCCAATCAGCGAGACTTCTTGATAGATCCACTGGCCAAGATCACGAATCAGAGATTCTTGTCGAACTTGGCAAATCACCATCTTGCTCGGCTGATTGATGAGTCGAACACCACAGTGCATTGTGGTTGCGCCGCCGACACGCTCAACCGTCGCGTAGATTTTCGTGTCACCTTCGACAAAGGCCGATTGCTGAACGTTGTGGTAGGTGGAAGGCGTAATTGTCGCAAGCACGTCGCCGTGACGCCTACTCTTGTCTCCGGGCAGCACAAACTCTATTTGGCATCCGAGAGACTTCGCGACACCACTCAACTCTTCCAAAGCAGACAGCGTCGGCGAGGTCCAATCCGATTCGGCGGGGTTCTCTATCCCATTGCCGGTGTCCCGAATCAACTTCAACGCGGGTTTGACGTTACCGATGGCAATCGGGTAAGCCGCAGAACCCTTCTTCACATCCAGAAGGCGGATCGTCTTCCCATCTCCTGGTGCTTCGTTGTCGTCTTGCGTTCGCGGTTCGCCGGAGAGAACCTCGACGTACTCGCTTTGGTCTAGGAGGCGTTGAACAGCGTCAAGCACTCTGGACAACTTGCGCGTAGGCACCGCCCACGGCCTCATGTCTGGTCCGACAAGCCGAATCACAAAGGCCGGCTCGGGTTTTCGTCGAGTATCTAGTTCCACGGCGTTCCCTAACAGACTATCCATGTCTATCGACCAAAACCAGCGCAAATCCATGTTATTTCGGCAGTTGCGCGGTAAGTCATTGAGCCGCGCCAACTTACGGAGAATAGCCAACAAACCCACATTGAAACCGTTGCTTATGCATGTGCGCTCAAGTATAATGGTCAGTATGAATCGCCTCGCCACTTCCGATCGCGTCCGCATCCTCGCCTGCCTTGTGGAAGGCAACAGCGTTCGCGCCACCTGCCGCATGACCGGCTTCGCCAAGGGAACGGTCCTGAAGTTCGTGGCGGATATGGGCGAGGTGTGCGAGGAATACCACGATCGCAATGCCCGCGACCTTCAGGCGACGCGCGTCCAGTGCGATGAGATTTGGTCATTCTGCTACAGCAAGGAGAAGAACGTCCCCGATCGGATGCGCGGCACTCCGGGCGTCGGTGACGTTTGGACTTGGACCGCGCTCGACAGCACCAGCAAGTTCATGTGCGGGTGGTTCGTCGGGAACCGTGACGCGGAGTGTGCCGCCGCGTTCATGCAGGACTTGGCGGGTCGGCTGGGCAACCGCGTTCAACTGACCACCGACGGGTACAAGGTCTATGAGCGCGCCGTTCAGGACGCCTTTGGCTGGCAGGTGGACTACGCCATGCTCGTCAAGCAGTACGGCGAGCCCCGCGACGGTCAGGCCCGCTACAGCCCCGCCGAGTGCATCGGCACGCACAAGATCCCGATCAGTGGTCGCCCTATCAATGGCTATATCAGCACGAGTCACGTTGAGCGCAGCAACCTGACCATGCGGATGGGGATGCGTCGGTTTACCCGCCTGACCAACGGGTTCAGCAAGAAGTTCGCCAACCTTCGCGCGTCGGTCGCCATTCACTTCATGCACTACAACTTCTGCCGCGTTCACAAGACTCTGCGCGTCACGCCCGCGATGGAGATTGGCATTGCCGATCACGTCTGGGAACTGGAGGAACTGGTCGGCCTGCTGGACGCCAAGGAACTGGCCCCCGTCGGCACCGATTCCAACAAGCGTGGCCCGTACAAGAAGAAGGCCAAAGATTCAGACTGACCCACTACCCGGCTGCGCCAAGGAAACCGCGCCAGGACCAAACCGCATAGAATCATGACCCCAGTTCGTGCGCCGGTCGGACGGGTGTCCAGCCGCACGAAAACGAAGGGGCGGAACGAGGGTGTCGAATGAGAACGCGTGTCATTCTTTCGGCCGTGCTTGCGTGTGCGACGGTCTGCGTGGCGTCCGCGTCGGCACAGGATGGGACAACCCCACCCGCAACATCCCCCCAAACCCAGCCGGCCCCGGCACCGACCGAGGCCAAGGAGAAGATCGTGTACGTGAAGATGACCACATCGATGGGTGACATCGTGCTCGAACTCGACGGCGAGAAGGCGCCTATCTCGGTCGAGAACTTCATGAACTACGTCAACAAGGGCCACTACGACGGCACCATCTTCCATCGCGTGATCGACGGCTTCATGATCCAGGGGGGCGGCTTCACGCCCGATCTCAAGCAGAAGCCCGTTGACAATCCCATCAAGAACGAGTGGAAGAACGGCCTCAAGAACAAGGCCGGCACCATCGCGATGGCACGCACCAACGTCGCCGACTCCGCCACCAGCCAGTTCTTCATCAACGTCAATGACAACGACTTCCTCGACACGCCACGCGACGGCGCTGCCTACGCCGTCTTCGGCAAGGTCGTCTCCGGCATGGACGTCGTCAACAAGATCAAGGGCGTCCGCACCGGGATGCGCAGCGGCGGCATGAGCGATGTGCCCATCGAGCCCGTCATGATCCAGAAGACCGTCAAGATCACACGGGAAGAGGCGATCCCAGCAGGCAATGGCTAAACGCAACGCGAGCAAGCGAACCGGCGAACGCAAGGGCTCAGGCAAGACCCCTCGCGGGCAGGCCCCCATTGTCGGCGTGGTCATGGGATCACGCTCCGACTGGGAGACGATGCGCCACGCATCCGAGATACTCGACGAACTGGGCGTCCCCCACGAGTGCATGGTCGTCTCGGCCCATCGAACGCCCGACTGGCTCTTCGAGTACGCCGAAACCGCGCCCGAGCGCGGCATCCGCGTCATCATCGCCGGCGCGGGCGGCGCGGCCCATCTGCCCGGGATGATCGCGGCCAAGACCGTCCTGCCGGTGCTAGGCGTTCCCGTCCGCTCGTCCTCGCTCGCGGGCATGGACTCGCTCCTCTCGATCGTCCAGATGCCGAAGGGCGTTCCCGTCGGCACGCTCGCGATCGGCGAGGCCGGGGCCGCCAACGCCGCCTTGCTCGCTGCTTCCATCCTCGGATTGCAGGATGCCCGGCTCCAGAGCACGCTACGCGCCCAACGCGACGCACGCACCAGCGAGGTGCTGCAAGCCAGAGAGATCAAGACGACGACGCGCACCAAATCGCGCAGGAGTTGATCGGTGTCCGAACTTCGGCTCGGAGTTCTGGGGGGCGGTCAACTGGCGTTGATGCTCGCGCAGGCGGCGTCGAGTCTCGGCGTCTCCGTCAGGACTTTCGACGAATCCTCCGACGCCCCCGCAGCGCGGATCACCGATCATCGCGTCGGACGCTTCGACGATGACGAGGCCATCGCGCGGTTCGCCGATGGGTGCGACGCGGTCACGTGCGAGTTCGAGAACGTGCCCGCATCGACCCTCGAAGCCGCATCACGCCACGCGCCCGTCCGCCCGAACCCGACGGCGTTCGCGATCGCGCAGGATCGTGCACTCGAGCGAGGACTCTTCTCCTCGCTCGGCATTCCCACGACGACATGGGTCGCGGTCGGAAGCCCGGAGGATCTCGACCGCGCGATCGAGACGGTCGGCTTTCCCATGATCCTCAAGACCCGGCGCATGGGGTACGACGGCAAAGGTCAGTGTCTCGTGCGTTCGCCGGAGGAGGCGTGGACGCAAGGCGCGGCACTGCTCGCCTCCGCGCCCGGCGGGCTGATCGCCGACCGCATGGCAACGCTCCGTGCCGAGGTATCTGTCGTTGCGGTACGCTCCGCTGACGGGCAGGTCGCGAAGTATCCGCTCTGCCAGAACGAGCACCGACACGGCATCCTCTGGCGCACGCAGGCACCGGCACCGATCGGCGAGGACGCGCCGGAGATCGTCGAGAACGCCCGTGCCGCGGCCTTGCGCGTCCTGCACGCAATCGATTATGTCGGCGTGATGGCGATCGAGTTCTTCGTTGAAGGCGAGAACGGCGCGCTCTGCCTGCTGGCGAACGAGATGGCCCCGCGTGTGCACAACACCGGGCACTGGACGATCGAAGGGGCCAGCACCAGCCAGTTCGAGAACCACGTCCGCGCGGTGCTCGGGCTGCCTCTCGGGTCAACCATGATGACGACGCCCGAAGCGATCGCATCGATGTACAACATCGTGGGCCGCGTGCCCGCTCGCGGCTCGCTGCTCGCGGTGCCAGATGCGCGGGTGCATCTGTACGGAAAGCCCGCGCGACGCGCCCGAAAGCTGGGGCACGTCACACTCGTCGGGACGGATGCGCGGGAACTCTCGCGCAGGGAGACGATCGTTGAAGAACTCTGCGCGTGGGACGTCTGAACCCATGCTCAGCGTGACCACGACGCAGCGCGAACGCGCACGGAGATCAGGCATGAAACGTGTCATGGTGTGTGGTGTGGCGGCAGTCCTCGCGACAATCGCCGGTTGCGCAGCAAGCCAGAGAGCGACCGAGCGGACCGGGCTCGTCACGATGCGAGGCGCGCCGCTGACGCTCCAGGGTGTCGGTCCGGGGGCGCAGATCGGCAAGCCGGCACCGGACTTCGTCGCGATCGCGAACGACATGAGCGAGCGGTCCCTGCGAGACTACAGAGGCAAGACCGTGATCCTCGCGACAATCCCCTCGCTCGAGACCGCCGTCTGCGACGCCGAGACACGGGCCGTCAACGAGCGTGCCTCCGCGCTCGGCGAGTCGATCGCCGTCGTCACGGTGTCGATGGATCTTCCGTTCACGCAGAAGAAGTGGTGCGCCGCAGCGGGGATCGATCGCGTGGAGACGCTCTCCGACAGCCGCCTCCGACAGGTCGGCGACAACTACGCCCTGCGAATCAAAGAGAACGGGCTGCTCGCCCGCTCGGTGACGGTGATCGACGGCGCGGGGATCGTGCGGTACCAGGAGATCGTCCCCGAGCTGTCCCGCGAGCCGGATTACGACAGCGCGATCAAGGCCGCCCGTGCTGCCTCCGACGCTCGTTGAGCGAGCAACAGCCGCTCAACGCCCGACCGGCAGCCAGATCGTCGGCTTCAGCGAGCCGTGCGCCTCTTTCTCGCGCTCCGAGAGGTATCGATCAACCGGCAGCCCCGCCTCCTTCGCCGCGTCCCGTATGATCTGGTCATACTCCCGCATGCTCTCGGAGTTGTCGGAGTACCAGAAGCCGTCGATGTTGACATACGTCAGCGTGTACCCCTCGATCGGCTCGACGTTCTTCTTCTTGGACGCTGCCCCCGCGATCGACACGATCCCCCCGACAACCCCGCGCCCGCGTCGACCGCTCCGCAGCCGTGGCGAGCGCGACGACGACTCGACCTCCATCCCCATCTGCACCGTGGCCGTCTCCCCTGAGAACTTCACGCCGCACGGGTAGACGCCGAAATCGGCATCAACGCTGGCAAAGTCCTGCTCGATCATCCATACGAGCAGCGAGTCAACGCTCATCGACCTGAGCGACTGCGCATCGAGGCGGTTCCGCAGAGCCAGCACCATCTCCATCTTCGACGGTGCCAGTGCCCGGGTCTCGACCAGCGATGCGTCCAGCGCAAGCCGGAGCTCCTCCTGCAGCCACCCGACGCTCTGCGTGGACATCGTCGCCCGCCACCCCGCGCCATCCAGCGCTGCGATCGCCTCTTCCCCGCGCTTGTACTGTGCGAGCACCTGATCTTCCGCGCTCTCGGCACACCCCATTCCGAACGCAGACATCGCGATCGCCACGATACACAACAAACGATTCATATATACCTCCCAGAGCGCCTCAGCGGGCGATAGGGAGCAGCATATACAAACTGCAACCCTCGACGCAAGGGCATCTGTCGAGAAGCAATATCCCTTGTCGCAGCCACTTCCCCGGAGCGACGGGCGCCCGATGGAGAAATGGAGGAATCGCCCGGCCCCCGCAGGACTTACTTCAATCCCCGCGCGTTCTGAAGCGCAAGCAGCCCATACGCCGTGATCAGCACGGGGTTGTTCTCCATCCACCGGTCGTCCACACTCCGGAAAGACCCATCCTCATTCTGCAATGTGGCCAGTCGATCGATGAGGTCATTGGCCCAATCGCGGGTCTCGGTCCGTTCATCACCGGAGCCGCGAACCACGATGTCGATCGTCTCTTCTCCCCAGGCATGCATAGCTCGTGCAAAGGTGACGTAGTAGTAATACATCCCGTCCGTGCCGATCCCAGGGTTCTCCTCAAGGGTGTAGTTGCTCCGGAGCCACTCATACGCCGCCACCACGCGCGGATCGTCCCGCTTCAGATCCGCATAGATGTAACTCTTGAACCCCGCATACGTCATCGAGCCGTACGCACGCAGGCGGCTGATCTGCTGCCCGTTCTCGAGCGTCTCATCGATCATCCCCGCCTGCGATTGCCCCACAAGCCGATCAACGCTCTCGGCGTTCGGGCTCGTGGCATAGATAAACCCGCCCTGAGATGAGTGATCGGCGTACGGCATGTCGTTCACGCTGTCCAGCATCTGCGTGCGTGCGAGAAACACGAGCGCCCGCTCGAACGCCGGATCATCCCCGGGCACGCCGGAATCGTGCAGCGCCTGCAGCATGAGATTCAGATTGCTGTTGTCAGGACGACCATGGTTGCCATACCCGACGCCCCCATAGAACGGATGATCCCTTGTGACAACCTTTGTCTCCGTACCTGCGGGCGAGGTGGTGTCCGCCGCCTCGCTGTATTGCAACCCGCGCAGGAACGCCTGCGCACCCGGGATCACGCGCCGGGCCTCCGGCGTGCGTGCCCTTGCAAGCGCTGAAAGACAGATCGACGTGTTGTAGTTGGCGAGAATCTGGTCGTAGATGCCACCGTCTTCCTGCGCGTAAGAAAGGATGAACCGCAAAGCGCGATCGATATCCGGATCCGACGCGTCCTGCCCCGGTTCCATCAGCATCCCGTTCACCACCAGCCCGGTGATCGCGGGGTACACAGGGCCGGAAGGCGGAAGCGCCCACCCCCCCGTGCGATCGTCCTGCTGAGCACGGAGCCACTCGATCGCGCGGCTCGCCATCCGCTCCGCCTTCTCGCGTCGATCCGGGTCGATCGCTCTCGCGCTCACAACCGGCACAGCGCAGATCACAACCGAAAGGAGCAGGCGGGCGACGGGTGTGCGGCACATACGAACGGTCCTGCGTTGCATGATCTTCTCCAACTCCGATTGGTCTTCGGACTTCTTACTCTAAACGCCGTCGCTGCCCCCGAGTTGCAGAAACGTCGCGCATCCCACAACCGCAGCGGTCTCAATCCGCATGATGTGAGGCCCAAGACGCACGAACTCGATCCCCGCTGCCCTGGCCGAAGTGATCTCCGCCGGGCTCAGCCCCCCCTCCGGGCCGACCAGAAGGCGCACGCTCCGGCACGCGCTGCGAGTCGTCTCGCGAACATTGACCCCCGTCGCGTCCGCAATCAGCACACGCTCAGCACCGGGCGCGGCGAGCGCATCTCGGAACGCAATCGGCTCGCCGATCAGCATCGTCCACGCCCTGCCGCACTGCTTCGCACTCTCAACCGCGATCCGTTCAAGCCGCGCGAGCTTGCCTTCTCTGGGCTCGACGATGGTCCGCTCGCAGATCAGGGCACGCCAGAGCACACACCCGGTCTGGCTCAGTCCCTCGATCATCTCATCAAGGCGAGCCCCCTTCGGAGCCGCGCTCCAGACTTCGACACGGGGCGAGGGGGGCGGGTATGACTCGACGGCCTCGATGCGCAGGTCGAGTTGGTAGTTCTTTCGCGAACCGACGCGCTCAATGATCGCCGAAGCGATCTGGCCGGTTCCGTTCAGGACCTCGATCGCATCGCCCTGCTTGAGACGCTTGACCCGCGTCGTGTGCTGGGCCTCATCGCCGGACACGCTGATCATGACACCCGGTTCGAGCGTCTGAGCGTGGAGGAAGATGCGGTGGACCGACATGCCCGGACTGTACCGCTCTCCACATGCCGGGCGGTGAATGGGCGGAAAGTGGGGGGTGAGTGGGGGGAAAGTGGGGGGGGTAGGTTGGGGGCGGCGGGTACCGGAGACGTCCGAGAACCGGGCGTATGCCACCAGGAGCCGAGAGAATCGCGTATTCCGGCGTCGGGGTGTGGGTCGATCGTGGAGACCCCTTGAGTCTCTCCGGATCGCACCCGATGATACGAGTTGGACTTTGGCGGATTGCATGAGCGACACACCCAGCCAGGGCGAGCCGATTTCGCTCGACTCCGTCATCGACGAGTTGCTGGAGTCAGCCGCGCAGGATCAGTCGGCAACCACCGAGGAACCCGCTGAGCCCGCTGCCGTCTCAGCACCCGAGGATGGGGCGGCCGACCCGCACGCACACGATCTCGCCGCGGCGACGCACCATTCCGAACAGATCCAGGACCCGCTGAACGAGTCGTTGGCCAAGTCGCTCGATGTGCTACTGAAAGAAGCCGAAGCCCTGCAAGCGACTGTCTCCGAGGTCGCCCCCGAACTTCCGACAGACCTCGCGCCGCCCCCGGCACCCCCCCCGGCACCACCCCCCGAACCTTCCATCCAGAATCCACAAGTTGGTCCTGCCCCGGCCGGGCCAATCGAAGAGGCGGAAGACGTTGTCACCCCAACCGACTCAGGCACCGAACCACCCGAAGCCCTCGCCACGGCTGAGCCGGCGGATTCGAATGCCGGCACAATCCAGTCACTGGATGCCGAACTCGCGGCACTGACCGACGATCTTCTCGCTGGAGACTTTGAGGCGCCTCCGCCTCCCGAGCCCGAGCAAGCACCAGAGACACCCCACGCCCAAGAGGCCGCGGCACCGCATTCCGCCGCACACGCCGCGCCCGTGGTCGGGGCAACCGCAGCAGTCGCGGGCGCAGCCCGTGAGCCGACATCACAAACCCCCGCGCAGCCATCGGTGAGCGACCAGCCCGTTACATCGGCCGGCGTCGCGCTGTCGTCACGGGCGATCGCCCTGCTCAAGCGCGGCGCGATCGGCGCGAGCGAGCCAGCACGGATCGCGCTCGGGCTTGTCTCCGCTCCGCTCGCCGGGAAGCGTTCGTTGCAGCAATCGATCGGGTGGCTTGCGGCGTACACGCTCTTCGTGGCCGCGGGGCTGTGGGTCTATCTGATCGCGTTCCACACACCCCAGGGCCCCCAGGCGACGAGCGCGCCCTCTTCGCTCCACGGCGGCGCACACGCAGACGATGCGCACGCGAAGGACACCCACGCCGACGATCACGATTCCGATCACGACAAGAAGGACGGCGGAAAGCCCAAGTCGTCCGGCGCATCGGACCACGGCACCAAGAGCGATGGCCACGGATCACCGAAGGCGGATTCGGGCCACGGTGCGAAAGATGCGCACGGTGCCAAGGACAGCCATGGCGCAAAGAAGGGCGACAGCCACGGGGCACCAACCCAGACCACACGCGTCGTGAACGGCTACGCCGTCTCGAAGCACGCACCCGCAGGCGCGGCAAAGAAGGACGCGGGCGGCACGAAGGACAGCCACGGCGCGAAGAAGGACGAGAAGAAGAAGTCCGGCGGGCACTAGGCCCTGTCTGACGGATGCCTTTGGTGGCACCGCTCTCCAGAGCGGTGATGAAATCGCCGCATCAATCGGCCACTTCCTGCACAAGAGAATCCCCAGCATGCTGGGGCTCTCACATCTCACTCGATCCGAGTCGGCCGACCACGAAGATCGGCCGGCAGTGTTCGCTTCCAGCCCGAGCGTCGCCCTCGTTGGCGCCATCACCACAGCGCACGCACGCGGATCGTGTCCGGCACGGTCCGCAGACGATCGTCGAGCGATGGAGCATCGGAAGGGTCCACGTCGAGCACGACATAGCCGATCTGCTCATTGGTGCGGAGATACTGGGCGTTGACATTGACGCCCAGCTCCGCCGTGATCGCGTTGATGTGCCCGAGAACGCCCGGCACATTCCTGTGAAAGTGCAGGATGCGGTGGGTCCGGTGCTCGATCTGTCCGTCGGTGCGCACCTGCTCGGGCAGATCGACCTCGGGGACGTTCACCGCGCCGGTCGTCGAGCCGTTGTTCACAAAGCGGGCGAGCTTGCCGACGACATCAACGGCGATGCTCTCCTGCGCCTCCTCGGTGCTGCCGCCGATGTGGGGCGTCAGGATGACGTTCTTCAGCCCCTGAACCGGCGACACAAACGCGTCGCCCTTGCCCGCGGGCTCAACCGGGAAGACATCGAGCGCCGCTCCCGCGATGCGCCCCGATCGCAACCCATCGGCGAGCGCGTCGAGATCAACGACTGTGCCCCGGGCGTTGTTGATCAGGAACGCGCCCGATCGCATCTGCGCGATCTGTCCTCGGCCGATCAGGTTGTCGGTGCTCGACGTCGCGGGTACATGCAGCGTGACAGTGTCCGACTCTGCAAGCAACTCGCCCAGCGTGCGAACCTGCTTCGCGTTGCCCAGCGCGAGCTTCGGCGCAATGTCATAGAACAGCACACGCATCCCCATCGCCTCGGCGAGCACCGAAACCTGCGAACCGATGTGCCCATACCCGACAATCCCCAGCGTCCGCCCGCGGATCTCGTGGGCCCCGGTCGCGGACTTGTCCCAATCACCCCTGTGCAGACCCACGGACTTATCCACCAGCGAGCGATTGAGCGAGATGACCTCCGCGATCGTGAGCTCGGCGACCGAACGCGTGTTGCTGAAGGGGCTATTGAAGACCGGAATCCCCCGGTCGCACGCCTCACGCGTGCCGACCTGATTGGTGCCGATGCAGAAGCAGCCGATCGTCAGCAAACGCGGAGCCGCCGCGAGAACCTCCGGCGTGATCGTGGTCTTGGAGCGAATCCCGATCACGTGCGCATCCGACGCCGCCTTCAGCAGCGCATCCCCCTCCAGCGCCTTCGCGTGACACTCAACATGGAACCCCTCGGCACGCAGGATGTCCGCCCCGCGCGGGTGGACACCCTCCAGCAGCAGGATCTTGATCCGATCCTTCGGGAATGAGGTCGGAAGCGGAGTGGATTGGGTGGCACCGCTCTCCAGAGCGGTGGTACTTGGGCTTGAAGTTGTGGGTGATGGCACCATGCGTGTTTGTTCCATCGAGAGTAAAGAGAGCGACGCATGAATCGGACACCGCTCTGGAGAGCAGTGCCGCCTCGGACTAGAACTTCACGATATCCGCCAGCACCAGGGCCCCGAGAACCACGCCCAGAATGATCCGATAGACGCCGAACGGCGTCAGCCCGTGCTTGTTCAGAAACCCCACAAGCCACTTCACCGCGAACGCCGCAGAAACCGCGGCAACCACGATCCCCAGCACCACCGGCGTGTACCCGAGCTGCTCGAACAGGTTCGCCTCACCCGTCTCGGAGGCGTGCTTCAGGTTTTTCAACAGCTTGTAGCAGCACGCCCCGCCCAGCGTCGGCAACCCCAGCAAGAAACTGAACTCCGCCGCTTTCGCCGGCCGAAGCCCGGCCATCACGCCCGCCGTGATCGTCATCATCGAGCGGCTCGTCCCCGGCCACATCGCGATGCACTGCACAACACCGATGATGAGCGCCTTCGTTGGCGTGAGGTCATTGATGTCGAGCCCCGGCTGCGGTGCATCGGCAGCGACTGCCGGGTACTTCTTCTTCCGCCAGATGTCGAGAGCGATCATGTACACGCCCCCAACGATGAGAGCTGCGATCACCGGCCCCGGAGAGAAGAGCTTGGAGCTGATCCAGTTGTCCAGCAGCACACCCAGCACCGCGGCCGGCAGAAACGCGATCAGGATATTGATCGCCAGCCGCAGGCCATCCCTGTCCTTCCCGATCAGGCCCCGCAGCATCGAGAGAACCCGCGGGAAGTAGAGCCCGAGCACGGCAAGGATCGCCCCTCCCTGGATCACGATGTTGAACGCATCAACAGACGACTTGACGGATGGGTCGTCGAGCTTCAGGAACGCCGCCGCGAGGATCAGGTGTCCCGTGGAACTCACCGGGAGATACTCGGTGATTCCTTCGACGAGTCCGAGGATGATGGCTTGCAGTGGAGTCATGAGAACGTCACAAAGTCACCGTCACACAATGCCAGGCATGCGGACAATAGCGCGAAGGGTGTTATCGTCTAGATACGACGATGCCCACGGTCATTCCCATCACTTCCCTCGCCGACGACCCGAGATTGCTCCCCTACGCCAACCAGCGGGACGCGTATCTCCGGGCCGCCCACCTCCGCGATATCGACAAGTCCGCCCCGGATTCCGCTCAAGTCGAGGCAGATGCCGGCGATTCAGGGCTCTTCGTCGCCGAGGGTGAACTGGTTGTCCGGACCCTCCTGCACTCGGCCTACGAGGTCCGCTCCCTCCTCGTCCGCGAGGGGCACCTCGCCAAGTTCGAACGCGATCTTCACGATCTCGAGAGAAGAACCGGCAAGCCCCTCCCTGCCTTCGTCGCCTCCCAGCACGTCATGGACGAGATCGTCGGCTTCCACATCCATAGGGGCGTGCTCGCGTGCGGCTGCCGAAAGACCGGTTCCCAAGCAGCCACAACGCAACCCGCAGCAGCCGACGCACGTCCCGCCTCGTCCGCATGGTCAGAAGAGGACCTCATCGCCAACGCCCGGACGCTCGTCCTGCTCGAAGACCTCTCGAATCACGACAACGTCGGCGGCATCTTCCGGAACATCGGGTGTCTCTGCCCGGTGGAACGCACCGCCGCACTCCTCTCCCCCCGGTGCTGCGATCCCCTTTATCGCAAGTCCCTCCGCGTCTCCATGGGGCACGCGCTCCGCGTGCCGTTCGCACAGGCCGAGGAATGGAGCGCCACGCTCGACCGCATCGAACAAGCCGGTTTCACGATCGTGGCGATGGAGACGAGTGAAGCCGCGGTCCCGATTGCTGAGGTGGTCTGGCCGGAGCGGGTCGCGCTGGTCCTGGGAGCAGAGGGGCCGGGGCTGCGCCGAGAGACCATCGCGCGGGCCGGGCTACGCGTCAGGATCCCGATGGCGCCCGGTGCCGATTCGCTGAACGTCGCGACGGCAGCGGGGATCGCCCTCTCGTGGATGCGCCTCGTGTGAGGGATGCGTTCGCCGCAACCCGGTCTGTACCGCCCATCGAGGCAAGATGCGGGAAGCGTCTCTATACTCGGACTCGCTGTCGCACCAGGACAACCGCTTCGTTATGAGACTTCATCCACATCTCGTGCCGACCCGATCCCGACTCGCCCGCCGCTTGTGGGTCGGCACCAGCGCGGCGATCCTCGCCGGGCTCGCGGCTGTGGGGAACGGGTGCAGAACCAAGCCCCTGCTCTCGCCTGACTACGAGCGTTCGCAGTTCGATCGATACGACCGCGTGCGCGACGAGTACGCCGCCCAGTACGTCTTCGATGAGTTCGGACGCAGGCGCCCGAATCTTTCAGGACGTCTGATGCCCCGCGATTGAGCCCGAGCCCGTGAAAGTGTGAGGGATCGGGTGAATCTGCAACGATTTTGCGGGATTGCGCGAGCAAACTCACGGGAATTGGAAAGAATGATGGTGTCCGTGTCCGATTCTTCTGTGCGCGGCGCGAGCGGAGCTTGCTCGCCGCTCTCTTGAGAGTCGGAACGCAACGTATCGGACGAAGCGGACAAGAGGTCCGTGCCGTCCGGCTGATGGGGTAAGTTCATGGCGCGCAGGAAGAGCACCAGCAACAGGAAGGGTCAGGGCCGTTCGGCTCCGGCTCTCTCAACGCGGACGCGGGTTGTCTGGGGCTCACTCGTCGCTTCCATGACCGTCGTCAGCGGTCTGCTCTGGGTGATGGACGGCGCCAAGGCCCCCCGCGTCGACGGCTGGTCGATGCCCGCATTGGCACAGGCCTCCGCTCCCTCGTCGATCGAGTCGGTCTTCGCCACACGGGCCGCCATGGAACGGGGTCGTTGGACCTCCATCGTCATCCACCACAGCGGCTCCACCGTCGGCTCCGCCCAGACCATCGAGGCCCAGCACCTCGCGATGAACCTCAAGGGGCTCGGCCACCACTTCGTCATCGGCAACGGGCGCGGCGCGCCCGATGGCCAGATCCACGTCGGCTTCCGCTGGCTCGACCAGTTGCCCGGTGCCCACGTCGGTGGCCCCAACGCCGAGACGCTCAATCGCGAGTCCATCGGCATCTGCCTCGTCGGCAACGGCGACCGCTCACCCTTCACGCAGGCACAGGTCCAGCGTCTGGTCGAACTGGTCAACGCCCTCGCCACCGAACTCGCGATCCCCGCCGATCGCATCTACCTCCACTCCGATGTCGCCAGAACCAGCGACCCCGGGCGGCTCTTCCCCGCCGCCGCGTTCCGCGAGCAGGTCGCGCACCTGCGATGATCCTCCCTCGCCAAAGCCCGAAACCCACCATCTGATCTAGAGCGGTTGAAGTTCAGGCGTAGCGGCTGGAGCGTCGGCGAGACAAGCGTGGCGCGGAGGCCGAAGCAGGCGTATCCCCAGTGATACGCCGATACAGGCCGACAAAGCCACGCAAAGTCGCAGCCAGCTCCGGACGTTACGAATGGACTGAAACTGCTCTAAATCCCCGACGGTCTCCGCACCCGCGCGCAGAAACCCCCCAGACCGGAACAACCTGGGCCTCACATCAGACGCCTCCATTCGCTCAGGGCACGATCCTGACCACGCTCACGCCCTCGACCAGTAACTCGTACATCTGCGCGATGTCGTCCGAGTGCATGCGGACACACCCCATCGAGCGTTGCCTGCCGATGCTGTCCGGCTCGATGGTGCCGTGCAGGCCGTACCCGACATACGGGGCCGAATCGCCGACCCCCTCGATGCCGATCCAGTGCTCGCCGATCGGGTTCTTCGGGTCATCCGCCGCGAACTTCTCGCCCGTGCGCGGGTTCACCCAGTACGGGTTGACCAGCTTGCTGTTCTTCTTGACGACAAAGTTCCCCGTCGGGGTGCCGTTGTCCTCGCCGAGCCCGACCGTGTAAGAGCGAACAAAGACCCACGACGACGGCTCATCCGGCGAGCCCATGTACAGATCGAGCCGGTACGCGCTCTTGGTCACGACGGCATGGAACGGCCCGCGCACGAGCTTGAGCTTCTGGCCCACGCTGATCCGGTTCGGGTTCGAAAGACGGTTGACGCGCTGGATGAGACGCCAATCCGTCGCCAGGTCGCGCTTGCTCGCGATCTTCGCGAGCGCATCGCCGGACTGGACGGTGTACGTCTCAACAAACGTATCCCCGGGATAGACCTTCGGGGAGAACACCAGATCGTCGTTCACTGCCCCGAGCCGCTGACGCAGCGGGGCACGCTCCGTCTCGGTCTTCGCACTCGCCAGAGCCCGCGAGAGAATCTGACGCGCCGCAACCAGATCACCCGCCTTGATCTTCTCTTCCGCGCTCCGCACGCTCCGCTCAAGCTCGCTCACAGGTGTCGCGATCGGATCCGCGGCGGGCACGCTCGTACCGGGTGCCGGGTTCGTCTCGCTCTGCGCCGGATTCGTCCCCCCAGGCGGATTGGTCAGACCCGTGCCAGAAGTGGGATTGGTCGTGGGGGTGGTTGCGTGGGGGGGCGTGGTGGTAGAAGTGGGGGGGGTAGAGGGGGGTGGTGTCAGCGCCGTGATGACATTCGGATCAGTCGGCGTCGGTCCGGTGCCGCGCTCGCTGAGTGCCCGCCCGAGCGGGCCCGCGCTCTCGGTTTCAACAGGACGCGCGCCGCCCGATCCCTGCTCGATCACCAGCGGCCGATCGGCCTCCTTCTCCTTGGGCGGCGGGAGCATCGCCATCGATCCGCTCTCGCGCGGTGCGGGCTTGGACGATTCCGTCTGTGTCGGCGTCTGCGTCGGCGTCTGTGTCGCCGGTTGGCGAGCGAGCGTGCTCCCGCCCTTCGGCGTTCCCGCGTTCGCCGCAGACGGGCCCGGCAGCCGCAGCCCACGATCCTCCGGCACCGGCTCGCTCCGGACGCTCGTATCGACCGGCTCGTTCTTCGGCCCGTCGTTCTTCTTCCCAAGACCGCCCAGCCCCCAAGAGGCAAGCGCGACCACAACCACGCCACCGACCACAGCCAGCGCGATCAACTGCGGCGTCAGACGGATCTTGAACGGACGCCGAGAGGTATACACGCGGCCGCTGCCGCCGGCTCGCGCAGTCTGTGAGGGCAAGGTCATCGTCAAGGTCCCTTCCATGAGCGGCATCGATCCCAACCGCGCTCCGACGCGGCACGGAGAAAGCGATGCATCCATGCGTCCGGATCATAGAAGCCGGATTCCACGCACCAAACCACGATTATCGACCAGAACCCCTGCCGGAGGCCTACTTTGCGGCTCGTTCCCAGATCCGTCCCCCTTCGGTCCAGATCTCGTCCATCGGCTCGTCGGTCGCTTCTCTGGGCACCCGATCCACAACCTGGATCCCAAAGCACACCCCGATGATCCGCGACTGGCCCGGATGCTCGCGCCTGAGCGACGCGACGAAACGGTCATAGAACCCCGCACCCCGCCCAAGCCGACCACCCTCGCGATCAAAGGCCAATCCCGGCGCAATCACGACCTCAGGCGGCTTCGTCGGCTTGGCGCACGTCGCCGCCGGCTCTGAGACCCCGAATCGCCCCACAACCAGGTCAACAGGCGGCTGGCGCACGATCCGTGGCTCGACAATCCCTCGATCCCAGTCCGTCCGAGGCAGCGTCACCTCGGCTCCCATGCCGATCAACGAAGAGATCAACGCCCGAAGATCGACTTCCGCAACCGGCGCGCCCCGCACAGCGATCCCCAGGGGCCAATAGAGCATCACACGCCGATTCCCGGAAAGACGCGGGTACAACAAAGAAGCGGTCGTCCCCGACCAGATCCGCGAGACCTCGGGAACGAGCGAGGCGATCCGTGCCCGCATCGCGGCACGCATCGCCCGTTTCGAGGCCCCGATGTCACCCGACTCCGTCATCACAACGCGTCCCGGCGAACACCCCCGGAGCATCACGCCCCGCGGGGTGTCTCACCAGAATGTACCACATACGGGGGACGATTGCAGCCGTATCCGCAGCCGCCCGCGCGTGGGAACGTTGCTTGCTTGAGGATCTCAAACGCCGGTTGCCATCACGCCCGATACGCCGAAGCGACCTTGTTCAACGCCTCACGAACCACCCGGAAGTGCTCCTCAGTCAGATCGTGGTGCATCGGCAGCGCGAAGACCCGCGACGACAGCGAATCCGCGACGGGGCAGTCGTTCTTGTTCCACTTGGCCAGCGCGGGCTGCTTGGGCAGCGACCGCGGATAGTGGACAGCCGTCGGCACACCCTCGGCCATCAGCGCCTTGCAGAACTCGTCTCGCGTACAGCGGAACTTCGAGAGATCCATCTTCACGACATACAAGTGGTACACGGCCTCCGCGCCGGGCGTGGTAGTGGGGGGGATCAGCCCGTCGATCTCCGACAGGATCGCGTCGAACTTCGCCGCGTTCTTCTGGCGGGTCTTGGTCTGGTCCGGCAGGCGATCAAGCCGCGAGCAGCCGATCGCGCCCGTGATGTCGTTCATCCGGTAGTTGTACCCGATGTGCTCGTGCAGGTACTTGTCCGTCTCACCGTGCGAGCGCAGCAGCTTGATGCTCTTCGCCAGCCCATCGTCGTTGCACGAGATGCTTCCGCCCTCCCCCGTGCCCAGGTTCTTCGTCGCGTAGAACGAGTACGTCACCGCGTCCCCGAACGCGCCGATCCCCTTCCCCTTGTACGTCGCAAGGTGCGACTGGGCCGCGTCGTACACAACCTTCAGGCCGTGCTTCTGCGCCAGCGCCTGCACCGCGTCGATATCCACCGGGCAGCCATACAGGTGGGTCGCCGCGATGCCCCTGGTCTTCGCGGTCACCTTCTTCGCCGCATCGTTCATATCAATCTGAAAGGTCTCGGGGATCGCATCAACGAACACCGGGGTGCAGCCCCGCGCCACGATCATCGATACGGTCGCGATGTACGACCACGCCGGGACCAGAACCTCATCACCCGGCTGGAAGAGGGGCTCATACGCCAGTTGCAGCGCGCAAGTCCCGTTCGCACAGGTCATCATGTGTTTCGCGCCCGAGATCTGCGCGAACCGCGTCTCGAGCTCCTCACACTTCTTCGCCGCACGCAACATGCCGGACTTCAACACCGCCGTCGCAGCGTCCACGTCGGCCGGGCTCAACCCGGTCGACATGAAGGGGATCGGGGTCTTTGAGACTGGGGCACCGCCCAAAAGGGCAAGATCCGAGGTGCTGCCGACGGCGGATGAGACTGGCGAGGCGGTTGTCGTGCTCAAGTCGGACTCCTTTCCGGCGCGTCCCGGAACCGGTACGATAGGACTGCGTAGCCCCATCGGACGGCGACGCAATCGGTCAGGCGTATGCCCGATCGGGATGCGTTCGGAACTCGGCCCTTGCCGCGTTCAGCCGGAAACACACACGCACGGGCGAGGGCTCTCGGGAGCCGCCCGCTGCGAGTCCGCAGCGGACGCCGGCACCCCGGCGACCGACGGACACTGACGTGAGATGAAGCATGAATCGCGATCGTTCTGACGCCACGGGCCAGACCCGCGGCACGTGGACAAGGAGCTTGCTCGTGAGGCGACTCATCGCTTGTGCAGCGTGCGCAGGACTTGCCCTCCTACTCGCCTCGCCGGATGGCGCGGGCGCGTCGGCGCACACCACCCACACACAGCCCGCGACCGACGACTCCGTCGCCGGGTTCGGAGGCGAGAAGGCATTCACCCGACCCAAGCAGGACGCCGTCATGGGGCTGAGTCTCCCGACGACCATCCGAGAGGTCCTCGTCAAGGGTGGGGATCGGGTCAAGAAGGGGCAGGTGCTGGTGCGGGGCGACGACGCCGAAGAACTCGCCCTCCTCAAGGCGCAGCAACTGCGGGCCGGATCCTCCTTGCCCGTCGATCGCGCTGAGAAGGCCGTCGAACTCCAGCGGTTCGAGTACGACCAGTTGCTCAACCTCCAGCGTGAAGGAGGGGGCTCTCCGCAGGAACTCGAACGCGCCCGACTCTCGCTCGAAGCCGCGAAAATCGACTACGAGACCGCCAAGTTCAACCAGGAGCAAGAGCAGATCCAGGTCGATCGCGTGATCGCGCGCGTCGATCGCTACAGAATCCTCGCACCCTTCGACGGCGAGGTGGACACCGTCTTCATGGACGCCGGCCAGAGCGTCACCGACAACGACAAAGTCCTCCGCGTCGTTGAGATCGATCCCCTCGAGATCGACGTCGCCCCGCCCATCGCCGTCACCCTCGCCGACCCCTCCACCGGCAGAGAAGCCGTCCGCGTCGGACAACAGGCCTGGGTGCTCATGGAACTCCCGGGCGAACCCCGAGTCCACGTCGGCAAAGTCACGGAAGTCAGCCCCGTCGCCGATCCACGCAGCGGCACTCGCCGCGTCCGCGTCGAAGTCGCCAATCCCGAAGGGATCGTCGCCGGACTCACCGCTTGGGTCCGCTTCACAGAGCCGCAGGGTATCTGGAAAGAACGCATCGTCGGCAGACAGATCACAAACTCACTCGACGTAGATCCCGCAGAACCCGCGAGCCACGAGGTCGCGTCACAAGGGGGCCGGCGGTGATCGACCTCTCGAACCTCAAGTCTCCGGCATGGCAACGGGTCGTCGCTGAACTCACAGCGCCCGCCGCCGACGACCGCACATTCCTCCTCCGCGTCGTCGGCGTGCTCGGCCACGTCGCCGGTGCGAGACAGGCAGTTCTCTACACGATGCCGCGCGCCGCAGAAGGCGCGATCGAAGGAGAGGACGCGGGTGCTGCCCCGCCAAGGCCCATCCTCGTCTGGCCCCCGCAGACATCCGCCGCCTCGGGCACACAAAGGCAGGATCCATTCGCCGACGACCCCGCTTCCCAGGTCACCAACCCCGCCGACATGGCCTCCGCCGCCCGCCTCGCCATCGATGGAGGACAGGCACAGGTCTTCGGGTTCGAGAAAGACGAGATGTTCTACGACGGCGGAGCCGGCGGGCACGTCATCTCCGTGCCCCTGGCGGTCGGCTCGCCCGACTCACCCGCACCCGTTGCCTACGCCGTCTCGATGCTCGTCGAGGGGCGCTCACGTCCCGCCCTCCAGACCACGATCGCACTCGTCGAACTCGTCGCCGGATACGCGCACGCACACCGCACCGGACAAGCGCTCAAACGCCTCCGGGTCTCGAGCGCGGCCCTCGACCTCGCGGCCCGACTCATCGCCGCAGTCAACGCCGCGCCAAGCTTCAAGGGCGCGGTCCTGCAACTCGCAAACGACCTGGTCCGCCAGCTCCACGCCGAGCGTGTCTCGATCGGCTGGGCCAAGGGTGTCGGCCGAAAGGGCGAGGGCGAGTCGGTTCACGCCGTCGCCATCAGCGACACCGAGCACCTCGACCGGCGCATGGCCATGGTCCAGAAACTCGAAGGCGCCATGAACGAGTGCTTCGACCAGGAGCAGCCCGTCATGTTCCCCCCCGCGCCCGAAAAGGGTCCGGGTGCAGACATCGTCCTCGCCACAGCGATCACGCACGCACACCGCGAACTCGCCGCCGGGAACGCCGCGGCCCGCGTCATCTCGCTCCCGCTCCGCGTCGAAGAGCGTCTGATCGGCGTCGTGACCGTCGAAACAGCCGGAGGCCCCGAAGGCGGCTCGATCGATGTGCAGACGATCGAACTGCTCCAGGCCGTGCTCGACCTGCTCTCGCCCGTGCTCCGCATCCGGCGCAGCGACGACAGGGTCCTGCCCCTCCGCGCGTGGGACGACGCGCTCAAGGCCGGCGCATGGCTCGTCGGCACCACGCACACCGTCTGGAAAATCGCGGGCGCAGCACTGATCGCGCTCATGCTCGTCCTGACGCTGGTGGATGTGCCGTATCGCGTCGAAGCCCCGGCGGAGCTGCGCCCCCGCGAGCAGCGCGTCGTCAGCGCACCCTTCGACGGCCTGATCGCCTCGCTCGCGCCCGGCATCGAGCCCGGATCCCGCGTCGAACCCGGCCAGACCCTCGCGCTCATGGACACCAGCGAACTCCGCCTCCAGGCGATCAACGCCCAGGGTGAGATTCTCCGCGCCTCCAAGCAGGCCGACAGCGAGCTCGCCTCGGGCAAACTCTCCGAGGCGCAGCAATCCCGCGCCAAGGCCCAGCAGGCCCAGGCCGAACTCGACCTGCTCAACACCCGCATCTCGCAGGCGACCCTCACGGCTCCGATCGCAGGAACCATCATCGCCGGCGACCTCCGCGAGCGCGTCGGCTCATCCGTCAAGCTCGGCGACGCCCTCTTCCAGATCGCGCCCCTCGAAGACATGCTCGTCGTCGCGAAGGTCGGGGATCGCGACATCTCGCTCGTCGAGGTCGGCGCCACCGGCAGCGTCGCGACCAAGGCATACCCCGCCCAACGCCACGCATTCGCCGTCGAACGTGTCGTCCCACTCTCGCAGGCAGAAGAGGGCAAAAACGCCTTCGAGGTCCGCGCACGGCTCGAATCCCCCGCCGGGTGGATGAGGCCCGGCATGGAAGGGTTCGCAAAGTTCGACGCTGGCGAGCACTCCCTCATCTGGATCGGCACACGACGCATCCGAGACACACTCCGACTCTGGTTGTGGTGGTGAAGACATGAACGACCGCCCCACCTTCAGCCCCTTCTGGCACCGCGTCCGCGCCATGCGCCCGCGCCTCAGGCCCCACACACAGATCACCCGCCAGCACTACCGAGGCCGACGCTGGCACGTCGTGCAGGACCCCGCCACAAACCAGTACTACCGGCTCAACCCCATCGCCTACCAGTTCGTCTCCCTCCTCGACGGCGCACGCACCATCGAAGACGCATGGAAACTCTCCCTCGGTGAGCACGGCGATGCCGCCCCCACGCAGAACGAGGTCATCACACTCATCTCACAGCTCTACAACGCCAACCTCCTCGCCGTCGAGACAACGCCCGAGACCGATCAGCTCCTCCGACGCGGCCGCGAACGCTTCAAGAAAAAGGCCATGTCCCAGGCCATCGGCCTCATGTACTTCAAGATGCGCCTCTTCAATCCCGACCCGCTCCTCACCAGGATCGAGCCGGTGCTCAGGCCGCTCCTCAACAAATGGGGCTTCCTCTTCTGGCTCGCCTTCGTCATCTTCGCCGCATTCCGCCTCGCGCCGGAGTGGGCCCAGCTCCGCAGCGGCGTCGAATCAGCCGTCGCGCCCGCAAACTGGGGGTGGATGGCCCTCGTCTTCGTCGTCACCAAGGCGATCCACGAGATCGGCCACGGCGTCATCTGCAAACGCTTCGGCGGACAGGTCCCCGAGTTCGGCGCGATGCTCCTCGTCCTCGTTCCCGCACCATACGTCGACGCCTCCGCATGCTGGGCATTCGCCAGCAAGTGGAAGCGCATCGCCGTCGGCGCAGGCGGCATGATCTTCGAGCTCTTCATCGCCGCCATCGCCGCCCACGTCTGGCTCGCCACCCCGCAGGGCGAACTGCTCCATCAGATCGCCTACAACGCGATGCTCACCGCCGGCATCTCGACCGTCCTCTTCAACGCCAACCCCCTCATGCGCTTCGACGGCTACTACATCCTGAGCGACCTGCTCGAGGTGCCGAACCTCATGCAACGCTCGACCTCCATGCTCACCCACCTCTGCCAGAAGCACATCTACCGGCTTAAGGACGCCACACCCCCGACCACACTCCCCGGCGAGCGACGCATCCTCCTCACCTACGGCGTGCTCGCCCTCGCCTATCGCATCTTCCTCTTCATCTCGATCACGCTCTACGTCATGGGCAAGCTCTTCGCCATCGGGCTCGTGCTGGCGATCTGGACCGGCGTCATGTGGTTCGTCCTCCCCCTCGGCAAACTCTCGCACTGGCTCGCCGCTCATCCGCCCCTCGCCGAGCATCGTTTCCGCGCCGTCGCCACCACGCTCGGGCTCTTCCTCGCCGCCATGCTCGCCGTCGGCGCCATCCCAGCCCCCGATCGCCGGCGCGCAACCGGCGTGGTCGAAAGCGAGGCACGCACCGGCATCTTCGCCGGCGCAAACGGCTTCGTGCGAGTCGCCCACGTCCGCGCCGGTGACCGCGTCCGCGCAGGCGATCCGATCGTGACGTGCAACAGCCCCGAGCTCGAACGGGCCCTCGAAGCCGCCCGAGCAATGCTCGAAGGCGCGCTCAGCCAGGAGCGCGAGGCAACCGTCCAGGATCCCGCCCTCGCGCTCGTCGCTCGCGAACGCGTCGCCGCCATCAACGCACAGATCGCCTTCATCGAAGATCGCCTCTCGCGCCTCATCGTCCGTGCCCCGCACGACGGCACCGTCGTCGGCAGCGACCCGGCCCAGCTCGTCGGCGCGTTCGCGCGAGAAGGAGACGGCATCTGCGAGATCGTCGATGAGTCCCGCGTCCGCGTCGCCGCTCTGCTCCCCCAGAAAGAAGCCGCGTGGCACTTCGAACTCGGCACAGAGGGATACGCCGTCCGTATGAGGTCGTTCTCACGACCCGGGCACGAGATCGAGGGCGCCAACGTCCGCGTCATCGACGCCGGACAGGTCCGACTGCCGCACGCCGCACTCGGCTTCGCCGGAGGTGGCGTCGTCGAGACGCAGCAATCCGACAAACAGGGAAGAATGGCCAAGAAGCCCCAGTTCGTCCTCTACGTCGAGCCACCGGCAGGGAGCGCACCCGCGATCGGCGCGCCCGGCGAACGCGTCGCCCTCCGATTCCACCTCCCCTGGAGGCCGCTCATGGCCCAGTGGGTCGATCGTTTGCAGAAACTCGTTCAGGGAAGGGTGGACGTGTGAGCGGCACCGCCCCGCCGGGAACGACCAACGCGGTCACGCGCTACCAGGCGCTCTGGGAGAGCGTGCGCAGCCGCCGCACCAAGCCGCTTGTCGCCAAGGGGCTCGACAAGATCTCGACACGCCTCTCGGCCCGCCTGCGCAACCGCCGCACCGCGCTCCGGTTCCTCCTCGCCGAGGCCGAGCGCATCGACCGGCTCGCGCCCGAACTCCGCAACCACTCCGAAGCCGCACTCGACGAGTCCGTCCGTGAGATCCGCGAAGCCGTCGTCCGCGGCACAAGCGACGACGCAACCCTCCGACGCGCCGTCGCACTCCTCCGAGAGGTCGCCCGCAGACAGACAGGCGAAGAGGCATACGTCGTGCAGGTCGCCGGCGCGCTCGGACTCATCCACGGACGCATCGTCGAGATGAAAACCGGCGAGGGAAAGACCCTCACCGGCTCCGTCGCAGCCCCCATCATCGCCTGGCAGCGCAGACGCCTCCACGTCTTCACCGTCAACGACTACCTCGCCAAACGCGACGCACACTCGCGTGAAGGCATCTACCGCCGCTGTGGCGTCAGCGTCGGCGCCATCGTCCAGGAGATGAACCCATCCGAACGCGCAGAGGTCTACGCGCGCAGCATCGTCTACGGCACCCCCAAGCAGATCACCGCAGACTGGTTACGCGATCAGATCCGCATGGGGCCCGTCACCTCCGCATGGGAAGGACGCACAATCACCGGGCTGGCCGAGGCCGGCTCAGCGGGCGGGCTCCTGATCCCGGGGCTCCGCGCCGCGCTGGTGGACGAGGCCGACGCCGTCCTGATCGACGAGGGCGTGGTGCCCCTGATCATCGCGCGCTCACGCCACGAAGACGAGATGTCCCCGATCTACAAACAGGCCGACGCCCTCGCCTCGAAACTCGACGAAGGACCGGACTACAAGATCGACCACCTCCGGCGCAAGGCCGAACTCCGCCGCCGAGGAGAGCACCGCCTCGAAGAGATGTTCAAGCAGATCGACGATCCCATCTGGCGGGCCACGCGCCGCGCCAAGGAACTCGTGCGCACCGCCCTCGTCGCCCGCCACTGCTACATCTCCGGCCAGCAGTACCAGATCGTCGACGGACGCGTCGTCATCGTCGACGAATTCACCGGACGATTCCTCGCCGATCGCTCCTGGGAACACGGGCTGCACCAGGCCGTCGAGGCCAAAGAAGGGCTCGAGATCACCGCCGATCGCGAGACGCTCGCCCGCATGTCCTTCCAGCGATTCTTCAGGAGCTACCCCTTCCTCGCAGGCATGACCGGCACCGCCGCCGACGCCACCGCCGAGATCGAACAGGTCTACGCCCGTCCGGTCACCATCGTGCCCACCAACCGACCCGTGATCCGGCACGAGTGGCCCATGCGCATCTTCAGAACCTCCGAAGCCAAGTGGTCCGAGATCGCACGATCGATCGAGCAGGTCCACGCCGAGGGACGCCCCGTCCTCGTCGGCACCAGATCCATCGCCGCATCCGAGCACATCTCGAAGCGCCTCGAAGCCCGCGCCCTCGAACACCGCGTCCTCAACGCAAACTTCGACAAAGAAGAAGCAACACTCATCGCGCAGGCAGGACGCGCGGGCGCGATCACCGTCGCAACCAACATGGCCGGCCGCGGCACCGACATCCTCCTCGACGATCGAGCCCGACAAGCCGGCGGCCTCCACGTCATCCTCACCGAGGTCCACGGAGCCCGCCGCGTCGATCTCCAGTTCATCGGACGATCCGGCCGACAGGGCGACCCCGGCTCCGCACAGATCTTCTGCTCGCTCGAAGACGAACTCATCGTGCAGCACGCGCCCAACCTCTCGCGCGGACTCCGCGTCTCGGGCGCGAGCGAAGAGATCGGATCCAACCCCGTCGCGCAACGCCTCGTCCGACTCTCCCAGGCCCGGGCCGAACGCCGCGCACGCATCATGCGCGCCGGCGTGCTCCGCCAGGACGACTGGGTCGAGAAGCACCTGCCGGGAATGTAAACCCGCATCGACGACCCGTCCCAACGATCGTCTCCCGGTGGACAACCGGTGGATACGCCCCGCAACGTCCAGACATTCTGCGATACTGCGCACCGCTCGAAGCAGGATGTGTCTTGCTCCGTGCGACCGGAATGCTCTGCTCGTTCGGGAGGTCCAACATGAGTCTGAAGATGCGATGCGTGTCGAACGCGCGAGAAGCGCGTGGCAGTTCGACAACACACGCCCTGCTCGGCCTGCTCCTCGCCGGCGCGTTCGCGCTCCCCACGCTCGCACAGCCCCTCAAGGTCTACTTCGGCAATCTCCATGCCCACACCAGTTACAGCGACGGCTCCGGCACGCCCGCGATGGCCTTCGATCACGCGCGGCTCAACGGCCTCGACTTCATGGCCATCACCGAGCACAACCACGCCCAGGCCGAACGCAACGCGGGCGATCGACGCGACGGCATCCTCATCGCCACCGACCACTCCCTCTACCGAGGCACGCCCGCCAACGGCGAACGCTCCCTCGTCGATGCCGCACTCGAAGCATCCGCCTCCGGTCTCTTCGTCGCCCTCTACGGCCAGGAGTTCAGCACGATCTCCAGCGGCAACCACGCCAACGTCTACGAGGTCCAGGACGTCATCCCCAGCACAAGCGGCCGATACGACCAGCTCGTCCACTGGCTCGCATCCAACCCCGACTCGACCGGCAAGCCCGCCTTCATCCAGCTCAACCACCCGAGCTCGGAATACCGCCGCACCACCGAGTACGGACGCGACGACTTCGGGGGCGACGACAACTGGATCCGAGAGATGGGCCGCCACGCCGCGCTCATCGAGATCATCAGCGGACCCGCCCTCTCAACCGGCTCCCGGCTCTCGGTGCCGCGCGACAAAGAGTTCGACTACGTCCACTACCTCAACCTCGGCTTCCGCGTCGCGCCCACCGCCAACCAGGACAACCACTACTTCAACTGGGGCGACCTCACCACCGCACGCACAGGCGTCATCGCTCACGAACTCTCACGCAACGCAATCATCGAAGCCATCCGCGCACGCCACGTCTACGCAACCACCGACCACAACCTCCGCGTCATCGCCCGCGTCAACGGGCGTCTGTGCGGCTCCGCCATCCCCGTCCCCCCGACCGGCAGCGAACTCGCCATCACCATCGAGATCCACGACGACGACGAGCCCGACGCCGAGTACCGCATCGAGGTCTTCAGCGACGATGCGCCCGGAGGCCCGCTCGCGTCGAGCATCGAGTTCATGGATCTCGGTGTCGGCAACGGCACACACACCGTCGAAGGCATCGCCGCGACGGGTCCGGATCAATACGTCTTCTTCCGCATCTACCAGCGCATCACCGAGAGCGACGGCGAAGACGCACGGGGCGACAGCGTCTGGACCGCCCCCGTCTGGATGGACCCGCGTGTCACCGACGATCAAGCACCCGCGCCGACACCCTCCGTCGTCGCCTCGAAGAACTCAAAGATCTACCACGTCGATCCCTCGTGCAGCGGAGCCCGCGCCATCAAGCCCGCCAACAAACTCTTCGGCGACGATGCCATGCAGGGCCGCACGCCCCACGACGGCTGCCCCAGATAGTGTCCGCAGATCAGTCACCGCTCAAAGCAGTTGCCCCGTCAGGATCAACACCGCCACGAGCAGATAGATAAGCGTCCCCGATGCGTCCATCAGCGTCGCCACCAGCGGCGTAGAAGCGATCGCGGGATCAACCCCGAATCGCTTCAGCGCGAGCGGCAGCAGCGACCCCAGCGTCGTCCCCCACGCCACCACCGCCATGATCGCGACCGCAACAGTGATCGCCAGAGGCAGACGAAACGCCGTGTGCGGGTGCCCCGCCGCCGTGAAGCCGAACACAACCAGCGTCCCCAGTAGCCCGAGCGAACCGCTCAGCATCAGCCCCGTCGCAAGCTCCTTCTTCACGATCGCCAGCCAGTCCGACGGAGCCACCTCCCCCAGCGAGAGCGCGCGCGTCAGCAGCGTCGCCGCCTGCGAGCCCGAGTTCCCCCCGCACGAGATCACCAGCGGCAGAAAGAACACCAGCACCGTCGCCTTATCCAGCTGATCCTGGAACGAGCCCAGCACCACGATGGTGACCGTCTGCCCCACAAACAGCACCGCCAGCCAGATCGCACGCTTGCGGTACATCTCGAAATGACCGGTATCGATGTACGCGTCTTCGAGCGCGGCAACCGCGCCCATCATCTGCATATCTTCCGTCGCCTCGGCCTGCGCCACGTCGGCCACGTCGTCGTGCGTCACGATCCCCAGCAGCTTCCCGCGAGAATCCAGCACCGGGAGCGCGATCCTGTCATACCGCGACATCAGTCGCACCGCCTCTTCTTGATCCTGATCCGCCGTGAGCGCAACGAAGTTGCTGTCGCCGATCGAACCGAGCGTCGCCTGCGGATCCGCAAGAATCAACTGCCGGATGCGGATGTCGTCAACCAGCCGCCCCCCGTCATCCGTGATGTAGACGACATTGATCGTCTCGGCGTCTCTCCCGTGCTTCCGGAGGTGCGCGAGCGCCTGCTCAACCGTCCAATCCGCGCGCACCGCAACATAATCCGTCGTCATCAGACGCCCGACCGACTCCTGCGGATACCCCAGGATCGCCAGCGTCGCCTGACGCTCCGCCGGGTCGAGCGACTGGATAATCCGCTGCGCCACCGTGTACGGAAGCTCATCGAGCAGACGCACGCGATCGTCCGTGCTCATCGCCTCGATCACGCGCCGAGAACCCTCGTCGCCGAGCTTCGATATCAGCCGCTCCTGATCCTCCGGCTCCAGATACGAGAACACCTCGCCCGCATCGTCCCGATACAGAAACCGGAACGCCACCGCCGCGTCCGCGCCGTCCAACTCGCTGAACACCTCCGCCACGTCCGCGGGCGGCAACTGGTGCAGCGTCTCGCGCAGCTCACCAAACTGACCCGCGCGGATCATCTCCTCGATCTCGGGCTGGATCAGTGCCGCCAGACTCTTCACGCCAAGATCCTACCTCGCTCACGCTCCCGGCCCATCCCGAGAAGATCAACTCCCCGTCACGTTCACAACGCCCGCCAGCGAGCCAAGCCCGATCGGCTCCCTCGTAAAGAACGGCTCGCCCACCCCGACACCGATCCGCGAGCCGAAGTACACGCCCGCCGCACGCACCCACTCGACCACCCGCCGATTCTTCTCGGGCACGACAAACTGCGAGCGATACGCCGTGATCGACTCGATCTTCCGCTCCGCGAACGGCGAGATGTCCATGATGAACGAGGGGTCCGCCACGCGCCGCAGATGCGACGCGTAGTAATAGAACAGCCACGGGGGATAGATCGGGGGACGCCCCTCATCGCCCGGCATCTCGAGCTTTGTCAGCTTCGCGTCGAACCTCGCGTCCTCAACGATCCGCGTCACCGCCACATGGTCGGGGTGCGCATCCTCCGGGTGCGGGCAGAAGACGATCTCCGCCTGGTGTGCCCGGATCGCGCCCGCTACGAGATGCCGCGCCTCGATCGTGTGCTCCACGAACCGATTCCGAAGCCCGAGCAACCGCCTCCGCACGGGCGCTCCCCCCTCGCTCAGGATCTCCGCCGCGCGCGCCGCCTCTTTCGCGCGCGTCTCACGATCGCCGTGGGGCGTCGGTTCCCCATCGGTCATGTCCAGAAGCAGGACGTCGTGCCCCTGCGAAGCGAGCAGCGCGATCGTCCCGCCCATGCCGATCTCCTGGTCATCAGGGTGTGGGCCGACCACCAGCACATTCGCCATCGCTCACTCCTCGCGCCAGCGCCTCAGGACCAGAATCACTTGATGACCGGCTCGCCCCGCGTCACCACCAGCGGGTACATCGTTCCGTCGTGCTCGATCTGAGCCAGAACCATGCGCTCCGGCTTCTTCGTCGCGAAGAAACCGCCCCCGCGGAACGACTCACCGTGCTCATTCCTGAAGTCCTTGAGCGGCAGCGTGAGCGACTGCCCGACAGCCAGCCCCTCCAGCGGTCGCGAGAAATACGCGTTCACCCACAGCGTGCACGGCCCGAAGACGCGCGACGTTGTGTTCGTCAGTGTCAGCGTCGTCTCTCCCCGCACCACCTGGATGTCGAGGGACTCACCCTGCACAGCCGTCTGCGGGTACGCACGAGCCGCGCCAACCCGTGAACTCCTGCCGGAGCAGCCGATCATCCCTGAACAGACGACCGCAAGAAGCGCGAACAGGCAGATCGATCGAGCCGCCACAATGGTCCGAGTGTGTCTCATGCTCCGTATAGTCCCTCCGATGGGGTGCCAGAGCAACAACGCCACGCCCCCCGGACCCGCAATCGCACCCGGAGCCGAATCCCTCGACGCGATGCACATCGCCGAGAGCATCGGCTCCGGACGCCACCGGGACTGGTCCGGGGCGGCAAACCCGAGAGTCACACAGGCCGTCCCCGGCTTCGACGCCCCATTTTTCCAGGCGGGCCTCGCGGGATACTCCGATGCCGCCATGCGCATCGTCGCCCGCCGCCACGGCTGCCCCTACTGCGTCACAGAGGCCCTCCTCGATCGCACCCTCCTCGCCGGCGGGCGAGGATTCGTCAAGGCCGATCTCGGCGAGCTCCACGACAACGTCCCCGGAGGCGCAGAAGACCACCCCCTCGCCGTCCAGATCATGGGCTCTGACCCAAACGAGATGGCCGCCGCCGCCATCAAGGCCATCGAGCAAGGCAAAAGGACCGACAAGGCCTACCGCGCCCTCGCCTACAGCCACCTCACCCACGACCCCAGCGGCGCACTCGTCAAGTTCAAGCCCGACGACCTCGACCACGAGCCCGAGTACGAAGAGATCACCTGCGGCGAAGACGAGGAAGAAGCCACGCAGTCACAAAGTCACGAAGTCACGAAGTCTGTCTCTCACACCCCTTCGCCCCTCTGCCCCTCTGCCCCTTTGTCCCCACTCACATTCTCCACGGTCGACGTGAATCTGGCTTGCCCTGTCAAAAAGATCAAATCCAAAGCCCGAGGCGGGCACTGGCTCGCCGAGCCCGAGGGCGCGATCAAGATCCTCGAAGCGGTCCGCGAAGCCGTGCCCGCCCACATTCCCTGCACCGTCAAACTCCGCCGCTCATTCGACGACACTCCCGAAATGGTCGAGGCCTTCTACCGCATCTACGACGCCTCCTACGACATGGGATACGCCTGGGCCACCGTCCACGCCCGCACGGTCGAGCAGAAATACGTCGGACCCTCGCGCTGGGATCTCCTCAGAGAGATCGTCAACCGAACGCCCGATCGCGTCGTCTTCGGTTCCGGCGACATCTGGAACGTCCACGACATCTTCCGCATGCTCGCCTACACCGGCGTCAGCGCAGTCGCCGTCGCGCGTGGGTGCATCGGCAACCCCTGGATCTTCAGGCAGGCCCGCATGATGCTCGCCGGCACCGAGCCCACACGACCCACAATCCCCGAGCAGCGAGAGGTCCTCGAGCAGCACTACCGGCTCGCCCTCGCCGCCAACCGGCGCATGCGACACCCCGACGACTACACCTCAAAGAACATGCGCAAGTTCGGCATCCGCTTCGCCGAGCACCACCCCGACAGCGAACAGGTCCGCCTCCGCTTCATCGCCGTCAAGGGGATCGAAGACTGGCGACGCGTCCTCGAAGACCACTACGCCCAGCCATAACCCGGCCCCCGCACGCCCCTCACGCTTCCTTCTTCATGATGAACAGGTAGTTGAATCCCCGCAGAAAGAAATTCCCCTCTTCCGCGGCTTTGTGCCAGTTCCCCCGCCCCAGCTTCACGTTCTGTCGCGTCACGCAGATGATGTCCACCGGCTTGAAACGCTCGCGCATGATCGAGAACAACTCAAACCCGATCGGCATGAACACGCCCCCCGGCTTCCCCTTCTTCTTGCGGAACGAATCAGAGACATACAGCCCCATGTAGCGCCGGTCCTTCAGCACCCGATGGATCTCCCCGATCACCTGACGCATCGCGCTGTAGTACGCCCTCCCCCCATCCTCGCCCGAAGCGTCCAGCTTCCCGATGCACGCCGGATCGTCCGAATAGTCAACGTGCGTCGAGTACGGAGGATCGACGAACACAAAGTCCGCCGACGCATCCGCCAGCGGAATCTGCCGCGCATCCGCACGCACAATGTCCGGTCGCGACGGCGCAAGATCAAACCCGCGCCACGCACGCCCGAGATCAGCGCACACGTCGATCGTCGTCCCGCTCCCGCACATCGGGTCCACAACCACGTCCCCCTCACGCGTGTAGCGGCTCAGCAACTGCCAGATCACCCAAGAAGGCGTCGCCCCCACATAGTCCTTGTCCCCCTGCATCAACGAGCCCGATGCCCCGTCATAGTGCTGGCTCGGATACTCCCACAGCGTGCTCGTCATGATCCGCAGCGGCGGACGCTTCCCGGGACGCACCGGTCTCGCCCCGGATCCGCGCCCACCCGCGCCCCGGCCGCTCCCGCCACCACCGCCCATTCCGCCGGATCCCTTCATGTGAGCAACGCCTCCAGCACGCGGCTGCGCGTCTGCTCAAGCGTCAACGTCATCCGCGCCCCCGATGCCCGCGCGTGCCCGCCCCCGCCCAGCTTCCCGCACACCTCGTTCACATCCACCGCGTTCGGGCCTTCCTTGCTCCGCATCGAGATCTTCGTCAGTGGGGGAGAGCCCGCCTTCACCGACTGCTCGGTAATCACCGCGCTGACGCGCACGCTCTGGATCACGAGCGCCATGTCCGCCAGGCCCCCGGTGTCGCCGTGCGATGCCCCCGCCTGCTCAAAGTCCGAGAGCGAGAGCCGCATGATCGCGATGCGATCGTTGTCGAACAGTTCGAGAGACCCGAGAGCCCGCGCGACCAGACGCAGCCGCCCGACCGTGTCCGACTGCTCCACCATCGCGTACAAACGCGAGTGGTTCGCCCCAGCGCCGATCAGATCCGCCGCCAGCCGAAGCGTCTCCGGCTTCGTGTTCGAATGGCGGAACCAACCCGTGTCCGTCGCCAGCCCGAGAAACAGCGGCTCGGCAATCTCAACAGGCAGCTCCGCGCACGAACGCAGCCCCAGCAGAATGCGGCACAGCTCCGCCGCCGGCTGCGCTGCCGCCGCCGCGTTCTTGTCGATGAACCTCCGATCCGCGATCACCGCGTCGCCCTGCAGGTGGTGATCGATGATCACAACGCTCGAGCCCCGCCCCGTCAGCGCGGGCGTCAACTGCTCCAACTGCGACCACGACCCCGTGTCCAGAATCAACCAGACCGACGGTTCCGGGTCGGGCAGCCCGTCCTCCTCGAACGTGCTGCGCTCCGCCCGTGTCGCGAGCGTCTCGATCCAGCGAGGCGGGCCGCCCATGTAGAGCAGCGTCACACGCTTCCCGACCGCCCGCAGAGCCCGCGTGACGGCGAGCGTCGAACCGATCGCGTCCCCGTCCGGCTTCATGTGCGTACCGATGCCGATCGTCCCCCCCGCATCAACGCCCCGAAGAAACGCGCCGATCTCTTCCAGAGACGACGTCGTGCTGTACTGCTCAACCCGGCTCGAACTCATGCCACCTCCTCCGCAACCCGCTCCGCGCCACGCAGCATCTCGCGGATCCGATCGCAATCACGAGCCATCTGGCCGAGCAGCGGCTCCAGCCCGTGGAATCGCACCTGCTCGCGAACCCAGCCGACAATATCCAGCGACAAGGCCCACCCGTACTCATCAAGCCCCTCGATCCGCGGATCACCCTGCGTTGCCCGAGGCGCATCCAGAAAGAACGCCTCGCACGCCCGCGAAGGCGCATCCGTGAACGTCGGCTTGGTTCCCACCGAAAGCGCGGCCCCGAACACCCGCCCATCCGCGAGCTGCGCACGCGCCGCGTACACGCCGTCCGCAGGCAGCATCAACTCGCTGTCGAGGTTCGCCGTCGGATACCCGATCGTCCGCCCGCGCCGATCCCCACGCACAACCTTCCCCATCAGCCGATACGGGCGCCCGAGCACCCGGGCCGCGTCACTCGCCCTCCCCGACAGAAGCAGACGCCTCACCCCGGTGCTCGAAGCGCGAGCGATCGACGCATCGCCAAGCGCAACCTCAACAGGTGCCACAACCACCGTCTCAAACCCCGATTGCTCCCCCAGCCGGCGCAGCACATCGACATCACCCGTTCGACCCTTCCCGAACCGAAAGTCATCTCCCTCAACGATCGCGATCGGCGCGTAACGCGACACAATCTGCGACACAAACGCCTCCGGCGTCAGTTCCAGCAGCCCGTCGAACGGATTCAGTCGCACAACCTCATCAGCACCCGCCTCCCGCAGCAGCGCCTCCCGCCACCCGAACGTGGTGAGGCGTGCAGGGGCCGATGCCGGACGCAGCCGCGTCATCGGGTGCGGATCGAACGCGAGCGCAACCACCCGAGCCCCGGCACCCCTCGCGATCTCCCCGGCCCGTTCAATCAGGGCGCGATGCCCCATATGAACGCCGTCGAAGGTTCCGATCGTCAGCACGCTCCGGGCCGCCACGCACGCTCCTTGACTGCCCAGGGTCCCGGGCCACACACCAACTCCCGACGAACGCTAGGCGCAGACCCTCGGATCTGAGAGGGCCTCACCCACTCTACACTCCATGTTCCGCGCCCTGTGCAGAGCCCTGTGCCGATCGACTTCGCCACCCCGACATCGCCATTCCAAGGAACTGACCCATGGGTCTTTTCTCCCGCAAAGCCAAGCCCCAGCACACCACCCAGGCCCCCGCGCCCACACGCCCGGCACACCCTCCCGTCTCGACCAACAGCGACGCCGACGAGGCCCGCATCCTCGCCCTCGGCGAAGAGATGCTCACCAAGGCCCGCGACCACAAGTCCGGCATCCTCTCAGCCAAGTTCTACAGCGACAAGCTCATGAACTGGTCCATGAGCGACCCCAACTTCAAAGTCCAGATGTTCCGCTTCGTCGACTGCTACCCAGCCCTCACAACCCCCGAGATGATCCACGACCATCTCACCGACTACCTCACGCAGCCCGGCGTCAAACTCCCGCCAGGATTCGATCTCGGCCTCAAGGCCGGCGGCCTCGCCAAAGGGCTCATGTCCTCAACCATCTCCTCGCAGATCAAGGGCATGGCCTCCAAGTTCATCGCCGGCACCGATGCCGCCAGCGCGCTCCCCGGCCTTCGATCCCTCTGGGACGACGGCATCGCCTTCAGCGTCGATCTCCTCGGCGAGGCGTGCGTCTCCGAGCAGGAAGCCGACGAGTACGCCAAAAAGTACCTCGACCTCATCACCTCCCTCCCCGGCACCGTCGCAAACTGGAAGCCCCAGGAACGACTCGAAAAAGACCACCTCGGCGCCATCCCGCGCGTCAACGTCTCCATCAAGGTCTCCTCCCTCTCCTCGCGCGTCGATCCCATCGACACCGAGGGCTCCATCAACGGTCTTATGAAGCGTCTCATCCCGCTCCTCGAAGCCGCCCACTCCCGGGGCGTCTTCGTCAACTTCGACATGGAGCAGGAGAAGTTCAAGGACATGACCCTCGAACTCTTCATGCGCTGCTGCGAGAAAGTCCCCTTCCAGGCCGGGCTCGCCATGCAGGCCTACCTCAAGTCCGGCGTCGAGGATGCGCGACTCATCAGCGACTGGGCCAGACGCACCGGACGCATCGTCTCCGTCCGCCTCGTCAAGGGCGCGTACTGGGACGCCGAAACCATCCTCGCCGAACAGCACGGCTGGCCCTGCCCCGTCTGGGCCGAAAAATGGCAGACCGACGCCTGCTTCGAACGCATGGCCGAGGTCTTCCTCGACGCATGCCCGCGCACAACCAGCGAAGGCGGCGTCAAACTCGCCCTCGGCTCACACAACGTCCGCTCCATCGCAGCCACACTCACCGCACTCGAGAAACGCGGCCTCCCCCGAAACGCCATCGAGCTCCAGATGCTCCACGGCATGGCCGATCAGCTCAAGCACGCCGGCGCGGACATGGGCCTCCGCATCCGCGAGTACGTCCCCGTCGGCGAGATGATTCCAGGCATGGCCTACCTCGTCCGCCGCCTGCTCGAGAACACCTCCAACGAGTCCTGGCTCAAGGCCGGCTTCCTCGACAACGCCGACTCCCACGTCCTCCTGCGCAAGCCCGCCCCCGCCGACCCGGCCAACCACACGCCCAAGCCCGACCTCGCCTCCGTCGCTCCCGAACGCCACCTCCTCACGCCCGCCGTCAAGGGCGTCTCCGACGAGCGCCCCTTCTACACCGAGCCGATGCGCGACTTCTCCAAGCGCGCCCAGCGCGAGGCCTTCGCCCGCGCCGTCTCCGGCGCCACCGTCCCGAAGATCGCCAACGACAAGACACCCGACGACGCGAAGCGCATGGTCGACAAGGCCCACGCCGCCTTCGCCCAGTGGCGCGACACCGATCCCCGCGCCCGCGCCGCCGTCCTCGTCAGCGTCGCCCGGCGCATGCGCCAGCAACGCGACGGCCTCGCCGGCGTCATGGTCAAGGAATCAGGAAAGACCTGGCGCGAGGCAGACGCCGACGTCTGCGAAGCCATCGACTTCTGCGAGTACTACGCACGCCTCGCAGTCCCCATGTTCGAACGCGAACGCCTCGGAAAGTTCATCGGCGAGCTCGACGAGCAGTGGTACCAGCCCCGAGGCGTCACCGTCGTCATCAGCCCCTGGAACTTCCCCCTCGCCATCTGCACCGGCATGACCGTCGCCGCACTCGTCACCGGAAACCCCACCATCGTCAAGCCCGCCGAGCAGACACCCGGCATCGCCAAGATCATGTTCGACATCATCCAGGATGCCCTCCGCGAAGCCGGCGCACCCTCCGATGTCCTCCACTTCTGCCCCGCCCCCGGCGAGACCACCGGCGCTTCGCTCGTCCGCGACCCCCGCGTCGCCCTCATCGCCTTCACCGGCTCGCGCGATGTCGGGCTCGACATCCTCACCGCCGCCGCACCCGGCTCACCCTTCGACGCGCCACGCGGGTCCTTCGTCGCCCCGTCGCACGTCAAGAAGGTCGTCTGCGAGATGGGCGGCAAAAACGCCGTCATCGTCGACACCTCCGCCGATCTCGACGAGGCCGTCATCGGCATCCGCCACTCCGCCTTCGGCTTCCAGGGACAGAAGTGCTCCGCCTGCTCCCGCATCATCGTCGTCGATCCCGAAGGCGAGGACGGCCCGCACATGCAGACCTTCCTCCGCCGCTTCGTCGAAGCGTCCCGCGCCCTCGTCGTTGGTGATCCCGCCGATGGAGGCACCGACATCGGCCCCGTCATCGACGCCGAAGCCAAGCAGAAGATCGAGCACTACATCGCCGTCGGCAAGCAGCAGTCGCGCCACGAACTCACGCTCGAAGTCCCCGCCGGGCTCGAACAGAAGACCGCCCGCCACTACGTCGGCCCCACCATCTTCTCCCGCGTGAAGCCCCAGCACACCATCGCCCAGGAAGAGATCTTCGGCCCCGTCGTCGCCGTCATGCACGCGAAGGACTTCAACGAAGCCCTCGCCATCGCGAACAACTCGCCGTACAAGCTCACCGGCGGCGTCTTCAGCCGCAAGCCCGAGCATCTCGAACAAGCCAAGCGCGAGTTCCGCGTCGGCAACCTCTACATCAACCGAGGAAACACCGGAGCCCTCGTCGGCCGCCAGCCCTTCGGCGGCTTCGGCATGTCCGGCGTCGGCTCCAAAGCCGGCGGCAAGGACTACCTCTACCAGTTCGTCGAGCCACGCGCCTGCTGCGAAAACACCATGCGCCGCGGCTTCGCCCCGGAATTGTAAGTAAAACGTTCGGATTGATGGATAAATCTGAGCTTTATCGATCAATAATCATTGCTTTCTGATCGATAAACCCCGATCTTATCCATCATGCGCTGGAACTGGGAAAAACCAGACTGGCCAGATCTCCGCTGGGATGCCGCTCGCCTCCATCAAGCCGAGGCCAGGTTCATGCTTGGCGCGGGTGAACTGCTCGGGGTTGTCCGCCACGTCCCCGAATCCGATCGCCAGGCCCTCACCATCGCGACCATGAGCGACGAGGCCATGACGACCTCGGAGATCGAGGGCGAGATCCTCGAACGACGGAGCGTCCAGTCCTCCATCCGGCGCAACCTGGGTCTCGAAGCAGAGCGCGTGCCCACGCGCCCCGCCGAGGCCGGCATCGGTGAGCTCGTCGTGGACCTCTACAAGAACTGGGCAGCACCCCTCACCGACGAGTCACTCCACGCCTGGCACGCCATGGTCTGCAAGGGCCGACTCGACCTCCGCGACCTCGGCCGCTACCGCACGCACGAAGAGCCGATGCAGATCGTCTCCGGCGCGATCTACGCCCCGCGCGTCCACTTCGTCGCCCCGCCCTCAGATCGCGTGCCAGCGGAGATGGCACGATTCATCAACTGGTTCAACAGCGCCGCGCCCGGTGCGGATTCGCCTCTCGCGCCGCTCGCTCGCTCCGGCGCGGCACACCTGGCCTTCGAATCCATCCATCCGTACGAAGACGGCAACGGCCGCATCGGCAGAGCGATCTCCGAGAAGGCCCTCGCGCAGGGGCTCGGACGCCCCTCCCTGATCGCCCTCGCATCCACCATCCTCACACACCGCGCCGCCTACTACCGCGAACTCGAACGCGCCAACACTTCAAATGAGATCACGAACTGGCTGGCGTGGTTCGCCGCGATCGCGATCGAGGCACAGCACCGCACGCTCGCGAACGTCGAGTTCACCATCGAGAAATCGCGGCTGTTCGAGAGCCACCGTGAGCGGCTCAATTCCCGCCAGACCGCCGTGATGCTCCGCGTTCTCCGCGAGGGACCAGACGGATTCAAAGGCGGCCTGAGCGCAAGCAATTACATGGCCATCGCCAAGACGTCCGCCCCGACAGCGACACGCGATCTCGGTGATCTGGTTGATCTCGGCATCCTCTCACGAACCGGAGAACGCAAGAGCACGCGCTACCACATCGCCATGCCCACTCGCCGCATCCCGCGCGTCTCGATCGATGCCGACGGCAACGTCATCGAGACCCTGCCGGATCCGATCTGATCACCACCACGTGATCACTTCGCCGGCTCCTCACCCTTCACAACCATGCTCGGATACGTCTGCGACCACTCCTTCATACCCCCCGCATACATCCGCGTCGTCTTTTTGTGACCCAGCGACATGATCCGCTTCGCCATGCCCCGTGCCGGCGCAGACGCGGGGTCATTCCCGTACACCACGACATGTGAGTACCGATCGAACGGCGGGTTCCTCGGCGACTTCTCACCCACCACACGGTCGATCGTGATGTGCTCAGCACCGACGATGTGCCCTTCGGCATACTCCCTCGCCGACCTCGGATCGATCAGCAATAGATGGTCCGCGCGCCCGCCGTCCCGCGTCTGGATCATCTGCCGCAGCTCCCCCGAACTGATGAACCGGATGTCGCTCTCATCCACCTTGGTGGTGCAGCCGCTCAACGCCGCCCCAAGCACACAAATCCCCGCACACGCTGTAACAGATCTGATGGTCATGCGTCAAACCCTCTGCATCTCCCGCTCCCGCCGCACACCCGCGGCCATACGGAAAGATATCGGCTCAGACTGAACGATTCCCATACCGATTCGAGCCCTCTAGGGTTCGTGATTCTCGCAAGCATCAAACCAAGGTTCGACATCTGCTCGGGTGAACATGGCACCCTCCACCTCGTACTCAGGGAAGCGATCTCGCCACTCGACACCCCGGCGGCTGTAGAAACCCGGGGCACTGGCCAAAGAGTCACACCCAGCATGACCGACGCCAAACGCTCAATCCTCGCTCGCTGTGCCCCCCTTCTCGCCGCTGCCGCCGCGCTCCAATCGGCCCATGCCCAGCTCATCCCCGGCGATCCGAACTCCCCCGCCGCCAAGATCCGCCTCCTCTCCGACACCGCGACCCTCGCCCCCGGACAGAGCGCGTGGCTCGCCATCGAGTTCGACATCGCGCCCAAGTGGCACATCTACTGGCCCGGCCAGAACGACTCCGGTTACGCACCGAGCGTCGACTGGACGCACCCCGAAGAGATCACCATCGGCCCCATCAACTGGCCCGGTCCGCGTCGCTACGTCATGCCCGGCCCCATCCTCGACCACACCTACGAGGGCCGCGTCCTCCTTCTCACCCAACTCACCGCCTCCCCGGATCTGAAGCCCGGAACCGACATCACGCTCCACGCCCGCCTCGAGTGGCTCGAGTGCGAGGACGGCTGCGTCCCCCGCGATGGCGAACTCTCACTCCGGCTCCCCGTCGTCCCCGATTCACCCACCCCCTCGGCCGACGCGCCGAGCATCGCCGCCGCACGCGCCGCCCTCCCCACGGACCCAGGCGATGCGCTCCGCGTCCAATGGACCTCGAGCACCGAGGTCGCCCTCACGCCGACGCCTCCCGGACACCCATCCATCGCACGCATCGCCTTCTACCCGCACGAATCCGGCATCGAGATCATCAATCCCCTCAAGCACGCCGAAGCCCGGGCCGCATCCCTCATACTCCCCCTCGCCGAACCCGATGCCGACAAGCCCCATCTCAAGGGCATCCTCGAGTGCTGGGACGACACGGGCAAGACCGTCGCGCTCTGGATCGTGGATATCCCCAGGGCCCGCAACTGAACCATCCCCGACCCAAACCCGGGATTACAATCCCGCAGAGACACGTCGATCACTCGCAACAAGGAGATTCACGCATGAAGACTCGCAAAGCATCTGCCCTTCTCTCCGCACTCGCAGCCGGCCTCCTCGCCGTCGGAGCTGTCGCCGTCGCCCACGCTGCCGAGACCGGATCCGCCGTCGTCGAGACCGCCCAGGACGGCATCAAGGTCGGCGACAAGGCCCCCGACTTCACGCTCACCGACACCGACGGCAAGACCCACAACCTCAGCGACTACACCAAGCAGGGCAAGATCGTCGTCCTCGAGTGGTTCAACCCCGGATGCCCCTGGGTCGTCCGCGTGCATGAGAAGTCCGACGCCCTCGCCAAGACCGCCGAGTCCCACAAGGACAAGGTCGTCTGGCTCGCCGTCAACTCCGGCGCAGCCGGCAAGCAGGGCCACGGCAAGGAACTCAACGCCGAGTTCAAGAAGAAGTGGAACATCAACTACCCGATCCTCCTCGATGAGTCCGGCAAGGTCGGCAAGTCCTTCGGCGCCAAGGTCACGCCCCACATGTTCGTGATCGCCGCCGACGGCACACTCGCCTACGAGGGCGCGTTCGACGACTCCAAGAAGGACGAGATCGGCACGCCCAACTACGTCGCCGACGCCATCACCGCCGTCGCCGCCGGTGAGACCCTCAAGGTCACCAACAAGAAGCCCCAGGGCTGCTCCGTCAAGTACGCCGACTGAGCGTCCGACGTCTCCATCATCCCACGCGATCCACGCGGCCCGGCCCTCCTGCCGGGCCGCTTCCTTTCACCCACCTCCCGCACCCACCTCCCGCCTCGACGCAAGCCCCACCCTTCCGATCGCCGACTCTACGATCAATCACACCGCCCGAAGCCCGCAACACCCACCACGCGGAAACCCACGTGCTCACCACGATCCTCGATCTCACGCTCGTCATCATCGCCTTCGGGCTCATCATCTTCTTCCACGAACTCGGCCACTTCCTCGCCGCACGCTGGGCCGGCATCCGCGTCCTCGCCTTCGCACTCGGCTTCGGACCCGCCGCTGTCTCCTGGCGCAAGGGACTCGGGCTCCGCAGGGGCTCCTCACAGTCCGAGTACGACCAACGCGCCGCACGCGTAGACGCCCACGGGCTCAGCCCCACCGAGTACCGGCTCAACTACCTCCCCTTCGGCGGCTACGTGAAGATGCTCGGCCAGGACGACATGGACCCCACACGCACCTCCACCGCACGCGACTCCTACCAGTCCTGCAAGCCCTGGAAGCGCATGATCGTCATCAGCGCGGGCGTCGTCGCCAACCTCATCATCGCCGCCATCCTCTTCATGATCGTCTTCAAGGTCGGCCTCCCCACCGAGCCCGCCCGTGTCGGTTCGATCGCGCCCGGCTCCGCCGCCGGCAAGGCCATCGCCTCAAACGCCTCCCTCCTCGGCGTCACCGAGCGCGGGCTCCTCCCGGGAGACCGCGTCGTCTCCATCAACGGTGGACGCGCCGCCTCCTTCCAGGATCTCGTCCTCGCCTCCGCCATGGCACGCCCCGGCAAGCCCATCGAACTCGTCGTCGAACGCCCCGGGCTCCCCGCGAACCTCACGTTCTCCATCACCCCCGAAACCAGCCCGATCAGCGGCATGCTCGAACTCGGCATCGGCCCCGCCGTCTCGACCCGCCTCCAATCCATCCCCGACAGCGCGCAACCCGAATGGGCCGCCGCAACCACCCGCGCCGGACTCACCGGCGTCACACCCGGCATGCGCCTCGCCTCGCTCGGCCCGTCCCGCGACGAACTCCACCCCGTCGAATCGGCCCAGTCCATCGCCGACGCACTCCGCGCTGCCGACGGCGCGCCGATCGCGCTCGCCTTCTCCGACACCGGCTTCAGGCACATCCACCACGTCGAGCTCGCGCCCCGCCCCGGCCTCGAGCGTGCCGATCTCAACCCCGATCCGAAGACACTGACGATCCTCGACCACATCGCAGGGCTCGCTCCGGTCATGCGCGTCGCCTCGGTTCCGAGCGGCGCCCGCCACGGCCTGCTCCCGGGCGATGTCTTCGTCCGCCTCGGAGCCGCTGAATACCCCTCGATCGCCGAGGGCATCATGGAGATCCAGGCCCACCGTAAGCGCACCATCCCCGTTGTCGTCGAGAGAACCGACGCCCAGGGCAACACCACCCGCGTCTCGCTCACGCCGAGCGTCGACAAGAACGGCCGCATCGGCTTCGGCGTCGACGACACGCGCAACGACTCCACGCTCGTCGCCCGCCCCCCCGAGCGCATACGCCCCCTCGACGCCTCGGGCGATGCCCTCGCCACACCCCCCGCCCGCTCCGCGATCACGCGCCCGGGCACGCGCATCCTCACCGTCGAGGGCACACCCGTCGCCGACTTCGACGACGTGCGCAACGCCATCGTCCGCGCCTGCCGGGACTCGCTCGCAGGCGCAACCGAGCCCCAGCCGCGCCCCGTCTCGATCACACTGACAATCGCCCCGCCCCTTCCCGTCGAGCCAGGCACGCCCGCACCGACCGAGACCGTCACGCTCCTCCTCGGCCCGGACGATGCGCAGCGCATCGCCGCGCTCCCGTGGGAAGTCCCCTTCACGCTCGGCGCGTTCTTCGAACTCGAACAGACCACGCTCAAGGCCGACAACCCGCTCCACGCCGTCCGCATGGGCATCGCCGAAACCCACCGCTGGATGATGATGACCTACGCCACCTTCGTCCGCCTCTTCCAGGGCACGGTCAAGGTCGAGCACCTCAAAGGACCCGTCGGCATCGCGCACATCGGCACCATCGTCGCCAGCCAGGGAACACTCAAACTGCTCTTCTTCCTCGCGCTCGTCAGCGTCAACCTCGCCGTCGTGAACTTCCTCCCACTCCCCATCGTCGACGGCGGCCAGTTCCTCTTCCTCGTCTACGAACAGATCAAGGGAAAGCCCGTTCCCGAAGCGATCCAGGGCTTCGCCACCCTCGCGGGACTCGTCCTCATCGGCTGCATGTTCCTGATCGTCACCTTCAACGACATCAGAGGACTCTTCTGAAGAAGTCACGGAGTCACGAAGTCATAAAGTCACGATATTCATATGTTGCCTCTTCATTGAATCCCGCGCCTGCCTTCCTGCCTTCCTGCCTTCCTGCCTTCCTGCCTACGTGACTTTGTGCCTTTGTGCCTTTGTGCCTTTGTGCCTTCGTGCCTTCGTGCCTTTCTGCCCCCCGTGCCTTCCTGCCCCCCATGCCCGACCTCCTCCCCCTCCTCGTCCTCGGACTCGCCCTCTCGATCCTCTGGTTGATCGCCTTCACCATGCGCTCGCTCGCCCGCCCGCCTCGGCGCACCGAGGCATGGGCCATCGCCCGCTCGCGCCCGAGCGATCCCTCGGAACTCGCGCACCCGCGCTCGTTCGAATCCATCCGCATCGCCCACAACGCCCCCGAGTCCGCCCCCGCATGGATCATCGCCGGCGACAACCCCGCCGGGCCCGTCCTCATCTTCTGCCACGGCTGGGGCGAGTCGAAGATGGACATCCTCCAGCGTCTCGACGCAGTCGCGCCACTCTGCTCAAAGATGATCTCGTGGGACATGCCCGGCCACGGCGAAGCACCCAGGGGCTCCACCCCCCTCGGCGCCAGCGAATGGATGATCCTCGAAGACCTCATCCACCTCGCTCAAGGCGAAGATCTCGAAGCACGCACTCGCCAGACCGAAGAACTCGAAGCGACACTCGAAGACGACGCCGACTGGGACACCCACTTCGACACGCCCCCGAAGCCCGGCGCGCCCAAGGTTGTCCTCTGGGGCTACTCACTCGGCGCCGGCATCGCCATCGATCTGGCCGCCAATCGCACGCGCCGCGTCAGCGCGATCATCGCCGAATCCCCATACCGCCTCCCCCACACCCCCGCACGCAACATGCTCGCCTTGAAACGCCTCCCCTGGCGCATCAACCTCGCCCCGGCGATGTTCCTCCTCGGCCTCTCACGCAGCCGCGGCCCGCGCTGGACCGGCTTCGACCGTGCCGCACTCGCACGCGATATCACCTGCCCCCTCCTTGTCATCCACGGCGACATGGACGAGATCAGCCCACCCGAAGACGCCCGCGACATCGCCCGCGCCGCGCCCAACGCCACCCTCATCACACTGTCTGGCGCAAACCACTTCGACCTCTGGACCGATCCCAAACAAGCCGACGCCCGCGAACGCGCAACCCGCGCAATCGCCGACTTCATCCGCTTCGTCGCCGCGTCGTGAAACGCTTGCTCTACCCTCGCCTCAGCGAGTTCAACTTCTTTCTCTCCGCGATCTCTGCGGCATTCCGCGTTGCCTATGCCGCTTGCTTCAGTCCCGTCTCTGTTCTTCTCTGTGTTCTCTGTGCCTCTGTGGTGAGTCTTCTTCTTCTTCTTCTTCTTCTTCTTCAGTAATCGACACCCCGCACGCCATTCACCGTGTTGTGCAGCTTGATCCGAGACCCGAAGTTCATCGGGTTCGGCGCCGTCTCCTTCGCCTCCGTCGGCTTCTTCGCCGCCCCGTGCCCGTCCGCAAACAGCATCGGCGTCGCCCAGTCGTAGTGATCATCCACGATCCGCGGCTCCTTCGGCACATACGTGATGTCCGCGTCCCACGCCACCACCTTCGACGAAGGAAAGAGCACCTCGTGGGGCTGGATCGCCCGCAGCATCCGCCCCTCCGCCACAGATCCCTCCCGCCACAACTGCGGCGCACCAATGAACGAGTTCGAGTACCTCCACGACACCGTGCCGAACGGCTCGCGATCCGGCTCATCATCCGAGAACGGATCCGGCGCAACCGGCAACGACTTGTCCCGACCCGGAGAGACCCACGTCGCGAAATACTCCGGCCACGGCGCAACCTCCGACAGCAGCCCCGGCCACAAGTGCGCAAACGCCCACACCGAACTCGTCGCGATGATCGTCCCCCGAGGCCACCACCTCACCGCGACCAGATCCCCCGGCAGCGGCGGCCCCTCTCCCGAATCATCCACCGGCGTCCCCGGTGAACGAAACGGATACGCCCCGAACCGATCGCAATACGCCTGGAACGACATCCCCAGCGTCCGCGCGTTCGCGAGCGCGACCGTCTCACGCGCCGCGGCTCTCGCATTCGCCAAAGACGGCAACGCCAACGCCAGCAAGATCCCGATCACCCCGATCGACACCAGCAACTCCACCAGCGAGAACCCACGCCGCCCGCTCACTCTGGAATCGCCGACGATGCTCCGATTGCTTTCCATGACTCAGTCCCTCACATGTTCCATTGCCCATCCGCTCACTTCCCCTCGCCCCCGACATTCCGCGGCAGAAACCCTCTCCCAACATCCCCGTTCCGCACGAACATCCGGTAGTCCGCCGGCTGCCACACCTGATCCCGCGCGTGCCACACCATCACAAGCGAGAGATCCATGTCACCCTGCTTCTCCGAAGATCCCTTCGTGCGCAAAGGCACCCGAACCTCCACCGCGCGCTTCTTGCTCCCCATGAACTCCGACGCATCCGGGAACATCGCGTCCGTTCCGTACGACACGATGCTCAACCGATTCTCCTCGCCGTCGCCCGCCGTCCTGATCGACATCATCGAGATCCCGCCCCGCCTCGGAATCGGGCTCGTCCCGCTCGTCTCAATCTCCATCACACGCAGCGCCCCCAGATCCATCGAACTCTCAGACAGCGTCGGGCTCAGCCGCTCGTGAAGCCGCGCCGACTCCGATGGATCACCCTCGTCCCTCCCCCGGAGAGCCGCCACCGAAGCCGCCATCTCCGCCGCGCTCCCCGCCAGCAGCGGCGTCACCGCAAGCCGCACCGCCTCAACCAGACGCTCACGCTGCGTCAGCGCCATCCACGCGAATCCCTCATCGTTCGCAACCGCCGACGAGACCCCATCCCCCAACGCCTCCGCGTGCGCCCGCGCCTGCGACGCATCACGGATCCGCTCGAATGTGTACCGCTCCGCCGCCGGCAGCGGCTGCATGTGCGAGGGCATTCCCCCGAACCGAAGCCCCGCCGGCGCGCCTCCCTCACCACCCGCTCCCCGCGGCCCGCCGATGGTCACGCGATTCCCCTCCGCGCCCACCCCGCTCGGCATACCCGTCGATGTCCCACCCCCGGCCGCATCCGCCGACCTCTCCATCACGATCCGAGGCCTCCGATCCGGACGCTGCAAAGACTTGATCGACCACGCCAAGGCGCCCACACCGATCAACGCCACCACGCCCCCGATCAACACCTTCGGGCTCACGCTCCCCATCCGCGCCCGCGCTCCTATCGACCCACCCCGACCCCCCGATCGTGACTCCGTCCCCACATCGCCCAAGTCGAAGCGCTGCATCTGAGACCTCCAGTGCCGACGCGGCCACACCATCCCACCAATCGGGATGCGCGCTAAAGCCCGACCCGTCATCGGGCAGAACGAATTCTCAGAATCATCCGTTTCGCACCATCAGGCCCGCCCGCTCACGCGACCGGCGTCCCCTCGCGCGCCGTGAGCTCGCCGAACAGCCCGCTCAGCCGCGCCGTCATCGCTCCCGGCTTCCCATCGCCGATCGTGCGCCCGTCGGCCCTCGTCACCGGCGCAAGCTCACCCATCGTCCCCGTGCAGAACGCCTCATCAGCTCGGTACAACTCCGCCAGCGAGATGTCCCGCTCGGCGTGCATGATCCCGTTCGTCTCGCACAACTCCAGCACCGTCGCCCGCGTGATCCCCTCCGGGCACGCCACGCACCGAGGCGTCTCCACCAGCGGGCCCCGCTTCGTGTTCGTCACGATGAACAGGTGCGTCGCGTTCGTCTCCGCGATGAACCCGCGCGGGTCGAGCATGATCGCATCGTCCGCACCCGCCGCGGTTGCCTCGATCTTCGCCAAGATCGACTGGATCAGATTGCAGTGGTGGATCTTCGGGTCCATCATGTCCGGGGCAAACCGCCTGATCGACGCCGTCGCCAGCGTCAACCCACCCTTGTCATACACCGGTGCCTTGTGCTCCGCGAGGATGATCAGCGTCGGGCCGGATTGATTCAGACGCGGGTCCATCCCGCTCGTGACCTTCACGCCCCGCGTCAGCGTCAAGCGGATGTGAACCGCATCGGTCATGTGGTTGGCCCGCAGCGTCTTCCTGATCTCCTCGGTGATCCGCTCGTGTGAGGGGATCTCGGCAAACGCCAGCGCGAGCGCAGAGTGCCGCAGGCGATCCAGGTGCTCGGTCAATTTGAAGACACGCCCGCCATAGACGCGCAGCCCCTCCCACACGGCATCACCGCCCTGCACCGCCGAATCAAACGGCGAGATCCCCGCCTGATCGCGATGAATCAGCGAGCCGTTGATGTTGACCAGAATGTCCTTGTTCTTCGGATTGAACTTCTGCTGCATGTCGTGCCCTCGCCCCCAACCCGCGCCACAATCTCGTCGTGCCTTCGTGCCTTCGTGCCTTCGTGCCTTCGTGCCTTCGTGCCTTCGTGCCTTCGTGCCTTCGTGCCTTCGTGCCTTCGTGCCTTCGTGCCTTCGTGCCTTCGTGCTCTACTCCGTCACTCCGTCACTTTGTCACTTTGTCACTTTGCCCAACTCCCCCCACACATCTCGCACCACCCAGCTCATGTTCTCCTTCGCGCGCCGCGTCCCGCTCGCCAGGTGCGCCGAAAGATGCACGTTCTTCAGCCCCAGCAGCGGATACGCCGCGCCGAACGGCTCCGGCTCATGCACATCGATCAGCGCCATCGCCCGCTCGTGCCCGCGCATGAATGCCGCCAGCGCGCCCGCATCCACGATGAACCCCCGCGACGTGTTGATGAAGATCACCGTCTCCCGCATCGCGGAGAACGCCTCTGCATCCACCAGCCCCCGGTTCTCCGGCCTCCCATCCACGTGCACCGTCAGCACATCCGCCCTAAGCAGCAACTCCTCGCGCGAGACCGGTCTCGCCCCATGCCGCTCATGTTCCGGTATCTCGCGGATGTCGTGATAGATCGTCTCCATCTCCATCGCCGCCGCGACCCGCGCCACTCCCGAACCGATCCTGCCGAACCCATAGATCCCCATCACCATCTCGTTCAGTTCGCGCTCGCCCACCAGCTCGCGCCGCATCGCGTTCCAAGACTTCGCATCCATCGCGCGATCCAGAAACACCCGAGGCCGCGTCGCATCCGCCAGCAGCGCGAACACATACTCAACCACCGCCCGCGTGTTCGCATCCGGCGTGCTCACGACCTTCACGCCCCGCGCTGCGCACGCCGGCAGATCAAAGTTGTCCAGCCCCACCCCCGCCCGACCCACAACCCTCAGCCGCGGCGCCCGCGCCAACAACGCCTCATTCACGATCGTGTACGTTCGCACCACCAGCGCATCGGCCCGCGCCAGCAACACCCCGAACCCCTGCTCATCCACGCCACACCGCACCACCTCGCACCGCTCGGCCAGCCACGCCTCCGGCGCAGGGTCCAGATCCTCGGTAATCACCACAAGCGGCCGCTCATTGCCCATGCCGAACGGTATCCGCGTGGCAACCCGCACTTCCTCGTGACAAGCGATCTCGATACAATCTCTCACATGCAGTTGCACGGCGTCAACTTCCCGGAGCCAGCGATCGAAGCGTTCTGCGCCCGCCACGGCGTCCGCCGCCTCTCCCTCTTCGGCAGCATTCTCCGTCCAGACTTCGCCCCCGAGAGCGATGTGGACATGCTCGTCGAGTTCGAGCCCGGCAAGACCCCGGGCATGATCGGATTCGGGGCCATGATCCTGGAGCTCGAACAGCTCGTCGGGCGAAAGGTCGATCTGCGCACCCCGAACGACCTCTCGCCATACTTCCGACCCACGGTCCTGAGCGAGGCACGCCCCCTCCATGCCGCGTGAACGCAATCGAGGGCCATTTGATGATCGCGTGCGTATCGAGCACATGCTCCACGCCGCACGCGACGCCGCGACGTTCGTCCGTGGCCGTGCCCGCGCCGACCTGAACTCAGATGCCATGCTCCTCCGCGCCGTCTGGCACGCCGTTCAGCAGATCGGCGAGGCCGCTGCTCACGTCTCCGATGCAGGACGTGACCGCGTGCCAGGCATCCCGTGGGGACAGATCGTCGCCATGCGCCACGTCCTCGTTCATGTCTACTGGGGCATCGATCTTGATCGACTCTGGAGAACCGCGACCGACGATCTGCCCGTGCTGATCGCCGCCCTCGAAGCCGCCTGCGTCACTTGGCCCCTCCCGCCGCCCCCGGAATCGCCGTCGCCTTGAGACGCTCGTTCCGCACCACCCCGCGCCGCTCAGCCGACCTTTGACGCCACGTCGAAGGTCGGTGCCCATCCCTCCCGCGGCCCACGCATCCATGGCATCATCGACAAGGTAACCATCTGATAGACTCGCGCCCCATCCCCCAATGCTCGTGAGAAAGGGACATTATGCGTAGGTCCTCAACCGCACGACTGCTCGCATCATGCCTCCTCCTCACCGTCCCGCTCCCCGCCCTCGCGCAACCGGCAAACCCCGCCGCCGCGGCCACTACCCCCGACCCCGCGCGGCTCGCATGGCTCCGCGCCAACGCCCATCCCTTCGCAACGCCCGAACCCTCCGACTCGGTCGCCGACCTCGCCTTCCTGAAGGACATCGTCGGCGATGCCCGCATCGTCGCGCTCGGCGAAGCCACCCACGGCACGCGCGAGTTCTTCCAGATGAAGCACCGCATCACCCAGTACCTCGCCGAAGAAATGGGCTTCACCATCTTCGCCATCGAGGCCAGCACACCCGAAGCCGCAAAGGTCAGTGAATACACCCTCCGCAACATGGGCGACTCCCCCAACGACCTCATCCGAGGCATGTACTTCTGGACCTGGTCCACCGACGAGGTCGCCGACATGACACGCTGGATGCGAGCATTCAACTCCGGCGGCCCCGGCAACGAGACCAAGACGAAACACATCGCCTTCACCGGCTTCGACATGCAGACCCCCGACGTCGCCCAGGAGATCGCCGCCGCCTTCCTCGACGCCCACGATCCCGAACTCGCCGCACGCGCCCGCGTTGTCTACACCGAATCACTCACCGCCACCCGCGGCTCTACCGGCCAGCCCTCCTTCGCCGCCGCCACCGCATCACTCCCCGGCCACGTCGTCGCCGGCAGAAAGATCCGCTACACCGGCTTCATCAAGACCGAACGCCTCAAAGGAGGCCAAGCCAACCTCTGGTTCCGCTGCGACAGCAAGCAAGGCCAACTCGCCTTCGACAACACCTCCGAAGCCGCACGCACCGGCACCGCCGACTGGACACCCGTCGAGATCACCATGGACTGCCCGCCCGAGACCGAAGCCGCCATCTTCGGTGCCACCATGTCCGGCGAGGGGCAGGCATGGTTCGACGGCCTCACCATCGAGATCGACGGCAAACTAACCGAGTTCCAAGGCCTCGACCTCTCCTTCGAAGGAAACCCACACAATCCCGACGACCCCGACACCATCGACGGCTTCTACCTCGGCGGCTACGGCTACGAAGTCTCTCTCGATCGCACCACCGTCAAGCAAGGCACCGGCTCGCTCACCATGAAGGGCAAGCCCATCACCGCACCCGCCATCGGCGGCCCCGCTTTCATCGAGGCCGCCACCCGCACCACAGAGATCAAAGACGCCTTCGCCGCCAAGCTCGCCGACTTGAAGGCCCTCCCCGGTGTCGATCCCGCCGCCGCCGACTGGGCCTTGCACAACGCCGACATCGTCTCGCAGTTCTACCGCATGTCCGCGGGCCAGATCTCCCGCGACGAGTGCATGGCCCTGAACACCAAGTGGATCCTCGACCACGCCCCCGAAGGAACCAAGATCGTCCTCTGGGCCCACAACGGACACATCCACCGGCGCATGGGCGCACAAGGCCTGCACCTCCACACCTCCTACGGCGACGACTACCGCGTCATCTCCTTCACCACCTCCGAGGGCCGCTACTCCGCCGTCGCCAGCGAGAAGACCCGCAACCGCTTCCCCGACGGCGGCTGGCTCCGCGACCACGCTCTCGCCAAACCCCCCGCCGGCTCCCTCGAATGGCACCTCGCCGCCCTCGCCACCGGCGCCGACTGCAAACCCGCCATCCCCAACTTCGTCCTCGACGTCCGCGACGCCTCCCCCGACAACCCGGGCTCCGCCTGGCTCACCGGCACCGACGGCATCGTCGCCATGCGCTCCATCGGCGCACTCGAACAAGACCGCCAGTTCTGGCCCGAGTCCGCCACGCCGGCCTTCGACGCCCTCGTCTACATCCACAAGACCACCCCCGCCCGCCAGCTCAAGCACTGACACACGCCGCCCCGATCCCTGACCCTGCCGCCCTCCCTCCCTACCATCCGCTTCTACCAGCGGAGCCCCCTTCACCATGTGGCAGCCCAAGATCACCGCACCCATCCTCACCAAACGCATCCCCACGCCCCCCTACGGCAACATGCGCGACCGCCACGTCGTCTCCTACGACGAATACATCAAGACCGGCGGCTACGTCGGACTCCGCAAAGCACTCTCCATGAAGCCCGACGACGTCACCGAAGAGGTGAAAAAGTCCCAGCTCCGCGGCCGCGGCGGCGCGGGCTTCCCCACCGGCCTCAAGTGGACCTTCCTCCCCAAGGTCGAAGAGGGCAAAGACCCCGGCATGCGCTACCTCGCGATCAACGCCGACGAGTCCGAGCCAGGCACCTTCAAAGACCGCCTCCTCATGGACTTCGATCCCCACCTCATGCTCGAGGGGATCGCCATCGCCTGCTACGCCTGCCGCCTCAAAAAGGCCTACATCTTCATCCGAGGCGAGTACCACCACCAGGCCAAGGTCCTCGAGAACGCCCTCAAAGAGGCCTACGAGCACGGCATCTTCGGCAATAAAGGCCTCCTGAACGGTGCCTCCAACTGGTCGGTCGACTGCTACGTCCACCGCGGCGCCGGCGCCTACATCTGCGGCGAGGAAACCGCCCTCCTCGAAGGCCTCGAAGGCAAGCGCGGCTGGCCCCGCATCAAGCCCCCATTCCCCGCCCTGAAGGGCCTCTTCGGCAAGCCCACCATCATCAACAACGTCGAGACCCTCGCCCACCTCCCCAGCATCATCGAAAACGGCTGGGAGTGGTTCAGCAAGCAGGGGTGCAACTCCACCATCGGCGGCCCCCCCTCATGGGGCACCAAGCTCATGGGCATGTCCGGGCACGTCAACCAGCCCGGCTGCTACGAGTTCGACCTCGGCATCCCCCTCCGCACCTTCGTCGAGCAATACTGCGGCGGCATGCGCAACGGCAAGAAGTTCAAGGCCGCCATCCCCGGCGGCGTCTCCATGGGCATCCTCGGCACCGACCAGTACGACGCCGAACTCGACTTCGACATCGGCCGCAAGCACAACGTCCTCGGCCTCGGCACCGCCTGCCCCACCGTCTTCGATGAAGACACCGACATGGTCGCCGTCGCCCGCAACATCGCCCGCTTCTTCAAGCACGAGTCCTGCGGCCAGTGCACGCCCTGCCGCGAGGGCTCGGGCTGGCTCTACCAGCTCCTCGGCCGCATCGAAGAGGGCAACGCCAAGACCAAGGACCTGGACCTCGCGCTGGAGATCGCGACCAGCATGGGCTCCATGCCCGGCACCACGATCTGCGGCCTGGCCGACGGCAACAACTGGGCCGTCCGCACCATCATGAACAAGTTCCGCCCCGAGTTCGAGGCCCGCGTCCGCCCGACCTTCGTGCCCGTCAGGGTCACAGTGGGGGCAGGGGCGAAGGGGTAAGACGAACGCGGATCGACTCCCTGTTCCGGGCGTGTACGTGTACAATCTGAAGCCGTGACACTCGGACCTGCACAGCACGCGGCTCTCGTCGCCTTTTGCTCCAAGTGGGGCATCGAAGAGCTGTCGCTCTTCGGTTCGGTGGCACGCGGCGATGCGCGACCCGACAGCGATGCGGACATTCTCGTTCGTTTCGCGCCGAACTCCGCGACATCCACATGGGACTGGCCGGGCATGGTGGATGAACTCGAAGCAATCTTCGGGCGGCGCGTGGATCTGCTGACCGATGCGGTCCTCCGCAACCCATACCGCCGCGCGTCGATCATGGCCGACCGCAGGGTGCTGTATGCGGCCTGAGGGCGCAGACCCTGCAAAGTTGTGGGACATGCTCGACGCCTGCGACCGCATCGCACGCTTCATCAGCGGCCGCTCACAAGCCGATTTCCGCACCGACGACCTCCTGCGTTCCGCGGTCGAGCGCCAGATCGAGATCGTCGGCGAAGCCGCGCGAGCTGCGATTCATTTCTGGCGTCAATTTGATGCGCCCATTGTGTTGAGGAACTTTTGTAGCCGCTTTTCGAGCCGATCGATATCTCCCGTCTGACATTCCCACACTACGAGCACTCGCCAACCCATCCGGCGCAGAGCACGAATTGATCGCTTGTCGCGTTGAACATTGGTCGCGAACTTCGCACGCCAGAACTCGGGCCGGGTTGTTGGTTCGACGCGTCCGTATCGACATTGATGACGATGCCAGAAGCACCCGTGAACAAATACAGCCACCCGTCTCCGGGGTAGCACGATATCAGGGCACCCGGGTAGGTCACGACGATGAAGTCTGAAGCGGTAGCCAAGAGCGTGGAGTACGCGCCGCACAGTCAACTCCGGCGCAGTGTTGCTCGCCTTGATCGCCCGCATGTTGCGGGAACGCTGCTCGGGGCTCAGCACGTCGGGCACGGGTCACGTCACAATCGTCTTCGCGTACTTCAGGAAATCAGCCACGTCGTAAATCTGAAGTTTCCGATCAGGCGGATAGTCCTTGTGGAGCCGCTTCGGAACGATCAAGGACACGCCAGCCTTCCGCATTTCTTCCATCTGGTTCGATGAGATTCCCGGCTGGATGGTCAGAATGTGCCTTCGCGTCATCCGCTGGGCTTCATTCAGCACCTGTCGCCACCGATCTTTGCACGTCGTCTTCACGCCAATCATGCAGAGACGATCCAGCGGATACTTCGGATTGAGGTATGCTTCAACGCTCGGGATCAGAATGTCCGGCTCGCCTTCCACTACGGATGGCTTTGATGCGAACGGGATGCCTTCTTCCCGCAGCAGATGTTCGACATGATGTTCAAGAGACTTCCCTGCACGCGACTTCCTGCGGTTCAGAATGCTGGATGCGGTGGAGAGAAAGTCGTCCACCGACTTGAACAGCCGTTGAATGTCGTTTTGGCAGAGTTGGCGTTCGACGTGCTGAAATAGCCGGTACTCCACGTCCATGCATGCCATGAGCCGATCATCGGGAGAGTGCTTGGCAAACTCTTTCACGCAATCCAGAAGGGCTTGGCGCGCCGCGTTGGAGAACTGGATGGTGGGCGGGAACGCTTCGAGGTTGGTCTGAAACTCTCGAAAGTGACGTTCGATGCAGGATTCGGGCGTCTCAGGCGGAGCAGCAGCGGCACTGTCGAAGATGCCCCACGTCCGGCGTGATCCGAACTCAATCTCCACGCCCAATGCTGATTGAACATCCGCTATGTCGTCGTCGGTGTCGAGAACGTATGCGATGAACTCATCGTGAGACTTCGGGATCAGGACCAGTAGGTTTCCAACGGTGTCGTCCGAAAGAAACGGGAACTCTTTGCCGAATCGTGTTAGGCGATATTCGCTGCGCGTGCCAGAGCCGTACCACGTCACGCACGATTCGGTGACACGACCATCCTGCCACAGCACCTTGGGCCATGACTTCTGGTTCTCGCCAGTCTCCGGCGGATGCGGTGTGAATAGCTGCCACACGTCTTTGGGCAGGTAGAAGCCGCACTGATGACTTCCCGTGATGCCAACGTCATTGGGCGAAATGAACTTCAGCAGCGCACGTCCAACGGCTGTGGCGTCGGCAATGGCTCTTTCAGCAACCGGGGATGCCATGCAATGCTTCCTTGTTTATGCCTTCGCGGTCTTCCCCTTGAACAAACAGCCGTTCGTATGATGCTTTGCAAGCTGCCACGATAGAGTCTTCACGACCTGCTTGCTCACTGCTTCTGCGACCGGGGGGCACACGGCGTTGCCGAACTGTTTGTACGCCTGCATATCCGAAACCACGATGGGCCGGTGATCCTCAAAACCCATGAGCCGGGCGCACTCCCGAGGGGTGAGGCGGCGGGGGTTCTTTCCCGGCTGGGGAATCAGAATCTCCGATCCATCCTTGTAGTATCGTGCGCTCAATGTCCGGGTCACCCCGTCGAGCTTGGCCATCCCGAAGCCGAAACCGTTGCCCGCCGCCTTGTGTTTGGCGGCGTAGTCCTGAAGGTACTTCCAGAGGTGATCGGTGAGCGTGTATTTTGCTGGCGGGTTCGGCTCCAGAATGTCCCGAAGCTTGGGCTCCTTGCCGGAAGGCGGCTCGGCGAACTCGAATGGAACTGAATCCCCGAAGACACGACGATCAAAGCCGACGATGAACACCCGCTCCCGATGCTGGGGCACCCATGCCGCCGCGTCGATGACCTTCGTGAAGATGACGTATTTCATGTCCTCAAGGGTGGAACGGATGACCTGCCACGTCCGGCCCTTGTCATGCGACTTAAGGTTCTTTACGTTCTCCAGGATCAATACGGGCGGGCGCTTCGCTTCGATGATCGTGGCGAGGTGAAAGAACAACGTACCTTGTGTCGCATCCTTGAAGCCGTGCGGACGCCCAAGACTGTTCTTTTTCGACACGCCCGCAATTGAAAACGGTTGGCACGGGAACCCCGCAGCAAGGATGTCGTGGTCGGGAATGTCTCTCGGCCTCACTTCACGAATGTCCCCGTCCGGGACTTCACCATGCCATGCCTTGTAGGTCTTCTGGGCATTCTTGTCCCACTCACACGAGTAGATGCACCGGCCTCCGTTCTTCTCCAGTCCGATCCGAAGTCCGCCGATTCCGGCAAACAGGTCGATGAAGGTGAATGGCAAACCCTCCGGCACTGGCGGCGGTGGTGCTTTGGGAGTGTCGTCAAACAATGATGGCCCGGATCCGTTCCGATAGACCTTGGCGAGAACCGAAATGACGAACTCCCGCTGGCTCATCATCCGGGCTTCCCGCTCCGTGTCGATCCAGCCACGAATGTCCGGTGGCACGTCTCTGATGAGCATCGATCCGGTCATGTGCGGTTCCTCTGGGTCAAGTTGATAGCACGATAGCAGTTTGTCCCAGTACCGGCAAGCCAGTTGTTAGGGTTTTGGCTACTTTAGCGAACAAAGCGATGTGTCGCCAGCTTCGAGTCCGGAACGACAAACGGCAACCACCCCCGCGCCGCATCCTTCCCCGCTTCGCCCCGCGGCTTGTCGGGAGGGCCCAAAGACAGCCCAAGCCGCCCTCCCTCCGCGCCGCGACGCCATCCCCACACTCGCCCTCGCCCCCACCCCCACTCCAGCCCCAGCCCCTGAAAGCCACCCCGCCATCCGCGGCATTCCCTCGTCCAAAGGACGCATCCTTCGTGGAGGGTCCCCAACGGAGACCCGGCTCTCTCTTCGCTTGGTCACTTTCAAGTCTTCTTGCATGCGGCTCTCCCCCCGCGCAGCGGGAACTCGGCGCCCGAAGGGCGCTTCTGTGGTGGAGCGGGGCGGATGCCCCCGGCTCTGTGTTGTGTGTCTGAGTCGTGTGCATGACGTCAGGGGTCTGGCGTCAGGGGTCTGGCGTCAGGGGTCTGGCGTCATGTGCCTGTTGATGGGTGGGGTCACGCGGCGGGTCGGTCGCGGGCGTGGCGGGTGTAGTGGGATTCTGAAGAGGGCTCAACGCGGATCGAAGACTCGCCAGGGCGAGGAGCCGCGGAGGAATGCTGAGAAGAGGGCAATGGGGAATGTGCAATCGGCAATGGGGATGAAGAGGATTCGGTCGGTTCTGAGGATTCGGTGTCGCTGGCACCAGTGGTGGCGTTGAACGCGGAGGGGTCGTCGGGGAAGGAAGAGGAGAGTCGGGGTCGTCCGGCCTGCTCCACCACGGATGCGCGATTCGGGCGTGGGGAAGCCGCGGCGGGGGGGCTCATTCCAGGTGCTGGCTTGCCGCCCCCCCCACATTGCGCGGCTGCGCTGGGCACCTTGGCAACGGCCGCACGCTGATCCGCAGGGTCGGATGTGGGAGTGGGTGAGTCGGGGGCGGAGGGGGAAGGGGCGGTGGGAGAAGGGGCGGGGTTTGATGGCGCGGGTGGCTGGTTCTTTGGGGTGTTGTCGGGTTTGGTGTTGTCGGGGCTGGTGTGCTTGGGGCCGGAGTTGTTGGGGGGAGGTGATGGGCGTGTGTGGCGTGTGAGGGCGTTGATGGCGCGGATGGCGAGGTCGGCGTGTCGGCACCAGGCGCGGGATTCGGCTTCGGGTGTCATGCCGGTGTTGTGGGGGAGTGGGGCATCGACGATGGTGATGAGTTTGCTGATGGAGCGGGGGCCGGCGGAGAGGGCGAGGAGGCGGGCGCGGGTCTGGGTGAGGTCGTTGAGGGCGTTGGTTTCGGCCTGGACCTGTGGTGAGTTGATCAGTTCGGCGAGGGCGGTGAAGGAGACGCCGATGTGTGCCGCGAGGGCGCGGAAATCGAGGCCGGGCTTGAGCATGTCCACGACGAGGTGGTGGGGCCAGTCGTGGGGGAAGTGCGCGGGGATTGGCAGGGCGTTGTCGGCGAGTGTGGTGCGGGCCGGGTCGGTGTCGGTGGGAGAGGCGATCATGCCCGGAATGTACGACAGGGATTCTGCGATGCAAGCGCGGGGTGGGTCTGTCACTGACATACGTCTGTCAGTGTCTGTTGGAACAGATATTGTAAGTCATTGGAGGAGAGGGGGATAGGGAATTTGAGGAAAAGGGGCAGAGGGGCAGAGGGTGGAGAAGAAGTGAGTCGGGGCCGTCCGGCCCGCTCCACCAAGGATGCGCCCTTCGGGCGGGGGGCTCATTCCAGGGGCTGGCTTGCCGCCCCCCCCACATTGCGCGGCTGCGCTGCGCACCCTGGCAACCGCCGCTCGCTGCTCCGCAGCGTGAAGGCATGGAGGCACGAAGGCACGGAGGCACGGAGGCACGGAGGCATGAAGGCACGAAGGCAAGAAGGCGCGGAGGCATGGAGGCGAGCAGGCATGCCACCCGACCTTCCACTCTGCGTTCTCTTCGCCTCTTCGCCTCTTCGCGACCTCGCGACTTCATGACTTCATGACTTCATGACTTCATGACTTCGTGACTTCGTGACTTCGTGACTTGATGACTTCGTGACCTGATGACTTCGTCACTACGTCACTCTGTCACTTCTTCTCACCCATTCACGTTCATCACGACCTTGATTCCTTCGCCGCTCATCATGGTCTCGAACGCCTGCTCGAACTTCTCGATCGGGAACTCGTGGGTGATGATCTCATCGAGTTCCAACTTGCCCGAGAGGAGCAGTTCTTCCATCTGGTACCAGGTCTCGAACATCTTTCGTCCGTTGATGCCCAGGACGGTCGCGCCCTTGAAGACGACGTGCTCGGTGATGTTCCACGTGATCGGCTTGGAGGGGATCCCGAGGATCGCTGCTGTTCCCCCGTTCCGCATCGAGCGGAAGCCCTCGTCGAACGCCGAGGGCGCGCCCGACATCTCGAGCAGCACATCGACGCCCTCGCCGCGGCATGCCTTGCGGATCTCATCGACGTACCCCGTCCCCTGGCGGACATCGAACGCCTCGACCGCGCCGAGCTTCTTCGCGAGTTTCAGGCGTTCGGGGTTGACATCGGTCGCGAAGATCCGTCCTGCGCCCGCGGCTTTGGCGACGGTGACGGCCATCAGCCCGATGATGCCGACGCCGGAGATGAGGACGCTCTTGGCCGACACGTTCGCGGCCATGACGGTGTGGACGGCGTTGCCGAGCGGGTCGAGCACCGCCGCGACTTTGTCGGGGATCTTGGCGTGCACGGGCCAGACGTTCTCTTCGGGGACGACGACGTAGTCGGCGAAGCATCCGTCGCGGTCGATGCCGATGATGCGGGTGTCGGAGGCGATGTGGGCGTTGCCGGTGCGGCTGTTGAAGTCCATCCACTGGGTGATGTGGCCCTCGGCAGAGACGCGCAGGCCCGGCTTGTACTTGGTAACGGCCGAGCCGACCTCTTCGATGACGCCCACGAACTCATGGCCGGTGACGATGCCGACGGGGATGCGCCCGGCGGCCCACTGGTCCCACTCCCAGATGTGGCGGTCGGTGCCGCAGATCCCGACCTTTGAGACGCGGATGAGGACATCGCGCGGGCCGCAGGCGGGCTTCTGGCGTTCGGGGTCGAACTTGAGTGCGCTTCCGGCGTGGTGCTTGAAGAGTGCGCGCATGGTGCGGGTTGGCTCCTGGGACGGGTGCTCCCTGAGGTGTGGGGAGCAGGGGGTGTCACGGGGGCGCAACAGGCGCCGTGCCGGGCCGATATTGTCCGCGTACGGAGAGAGCCGATCAATGCTCGGGCCGGTATCTAGAGGGAGAACCGCGTCTTGACCTGCGAATGTTGCCCGGGCTTGCTCCCGGTTGCCGCTTCTGTATGTAGGATCACACCGTGAGCCGGGCACAAGCCAAACCGAACGCCTTCCTGTTTCTTGCGGCGACCAGCCACGGCGGGCGGCGCTTCGGCCTAAGGCAGGCACAGGGCGAGCGTGCCCTGGCGGAGTCTCTGCGGCGCGAGCGGCTGGTGCTGATGCGGACGTGGGTCTTGCCGGCGTGGGCGGCACCCGACCTGAAGCTGAGACTGAAGGACTTTGAGGCGTTGAACGGGCAACTGGCGCAGTTGCTGTCGAGGGGTGTGCCGCTGGTCGAGGCGTTGGAGGTGACGGCGACGGTGGTTCATCCTTCGTGCCGCCCGATTGTGGTGCGGATGAAGGAGCTGGTCGCGGCGGGTACGAGTTACGGGGATGCGTGTGCGCAGGTCGGTGTGTTCGACACGGTGTCGATCGCGGTGTACAGGGCCGCGGAGCGCACGGGGGACCTTGCGGGCGCGTGCAAGCAGTTGGCGATCTCGGCGAAGCGTCAGTTGGCGGTGTCGGGGAAGGCGGCGACGTTGCTGATCTATCCGGCGATCGTGATGACGATCAGCATCGGCGTGACGGTGATGATGCTGACGGTGATCGTGCCGAAGGTGGGGAACGCCCTGGTGAGCGGCGGGATCGAGCTTCCGTGGTTCACGAAGATGCTGATGGCTCTGGGCACGTTCCTGAGAGAGCAGTGGCTGATGATCCTGCTTGTGCTGCTCGGGGTGGTCGCGGGTATGGTCTTCCTGAGAAAGCAGCTCGGCGCGGTGCTGATGCGGGCCATGCGTCGCACGCCGCTGGTGAAGGGTGTGGTGCTGACGCAGGAGTCTGCGCGTTTCTTCAGCGTGATGGCGGCGATGACCCGGGCGGGTATTCCGCTTGCTGATTCGCTGGGCGTGGGTGTGAACGCGATCGGGCACCCCCGACTGAAGAGCGAACTGGCGACGCTGCGGACGAAGCTGATCGAGGGCGGGCTGCTGCGGGTGCTGATTGAGCGGGTGGAGTCGCTGCCGCTTGCGACGCGCCGGCTGTTGATCGCGGCGGAGCGGTCTGGTGACCTTGAACAGGCGTTTGATGGTCTTGCGGCGGACCTTGCGGACGAGGTGGATAAGCAGTCTTCGCGAACGCTTGCGATGCTGGAGCCACTGCTGATCGTGCTGATGTTCGCGCTGATCGGCTCGCTGCTGCTGGCGATCATGATCCCGCTGATGAACGCGACCAGCGCGAACCTGTGAGCCGATAAGGTGGGGGCGTGTTCGGCCGTGTGCCGCCGGGCGTAACCGGCGCGTCACCGGGCCTTAGAATCCCGCACCCGGGCGTGTCTCGGGGCAGTACGTTGATACACGGGCAGAGAGCCCGATCGTGCCAGGAGGCGACAGATGCAGACTCGATCGACAACCAGGGCGTGCGGCGGGCGACGGATCGGCGTGGCCCGTGCCCGAAGGGCCTTCTCGCTGCTCGAGATCACCCTCGTGCTCGCGATCATCGGCGTGCTCATGGCCGTCGCGGCGGTGAACGTGATCGGCGGCGCGGAGCGTGCCAAGATCCGTGCCACCAAGGCGAGCATGCAGACGGTCGTCGGCCAGTTGAAGACCTATCACCTCGACAACAGCAAGTACCCCGAGTCGCTCGCGCTGCTCGTGACGGCCAAGCCCGCGTATCTTGAGAAGCTTCCTGTTGACGGGTGGGGGAATGATTTTTACTTCAAGGTGCCCGGGAAGAACGGGCGTCCGTATGACCTGATGTCCTCCGGCCCGGACGGGGAGTTCTCCAGCGAGGACGACATCGACGTCTGGCTGATCGACCAGCAATAACCCCAGCGGGAGCGGCGAGGTTGTTGCCGCAATCTCCGGCTGGGTGAGGCGTTGAGCGGAGCGTGCCCGTGACAAGCGACCAGACCAACCGGCGACCTCGGGCGGCAGGCCCATCCGGGCGCCGGGGCATGACCCTGCTTGAGGTCGTGCTGGCGATCGCGACGGTGGCGCTGCTGGCGAGCACGGTGCTCGGCGCGGTCACGTATATGCACCAGGTGGAGATCCGTCAGACCCACCAGTTGGCGACGGCCGAGCTGGCGAACCGCATGATGCTCCAGTATCTCGACGACAAGTCGGCGATGCCGAGCCCTATCACCCCCCTTGAGTACGGACCCCATCGATACCGCTGGTCGCTCTCGGAGTCTCCGGTCGGGTTCGAGGCGATCGAGGTGCAGGACAACTCGCCCGCGCAGGGCGGGCGCACGCCCCGCAACGCCATTCCGCCCGAGCGTCGCTACAAGCTGGTCACCGTCCGCGTCTGGCTCAGCGAAGAGTCGGGCGGTTCGATGCAGGCGACAGAGGGTGTGGTGCAGGCCCAGATCGGGCGGCTGATCGATCTGCTCGCGTTCCGAAACCCCGACTCGGCCGAGAACCTGTTGAAGCAGCCGGGAGGCATGCAGCAACTGCTTGAGGCGATCGGCGCGGGACCGATGCAGCCGAGCCAGCAGGGTGGGCGTGGATCGACCCAACCGACTGGACAGCCAAGTGGTCAACCGACGGGCCAGCCGACGGGTCGAGGGGGTGGACGATGACCGCTCCCCTCCGGCGATCCTTCACGCTGATCGAGACGATGCTCGCGGCATCGCTGGGTGCGCTCGTGCTGGTGGGGATTCTGGGTATCGCGGCCCTTGTTGATCGATCCGAGACGGGATCATCGACGCGTCTGGCGCGCACCAGTGAGCTCGAACAGGCCCAGACGGTGATCCGACGGGCTCTGGGTTCTCTGGCGATGGCGGGCGGGAGCGCGCCGATGCAGCAGCAGGGTCGTCAGGGCTCGCAGAACTCGACCGCGCCGGCAGCCGCGGCACCCACCTACACGCCCACGCCGCGGCTTGTGCTGGCGCCGATGGATATCGACCCGATCGCGGCGGCGGCGATGGGGGAGGAGATCAGCGGGCTTCGGGCCGGTCCTCAGCGGGTGCAGTTTGCGCTGACGACGCTGCCGCTTCCGGAGCGGGCGTTTGTCGCGCCGGCGGGTCTGATGTCAAGAGGACAGGGCGTGAGCGCGGGGGTCCGCACGGAGCCGTCGTCGAGCTCCGCTTCGGAGCGAGAGGAAGAGCCGGCGCTTGAGGACGAGTCCGGGGCGAGCGAATCGACCGAGAGTTCGGAGATGGTCCCGATCTTCTGGGGTGCGCTGGAATTGACGCCCCCGGATCTTCTTTCTGAGCGTCCGGACCAGGAAGGGTGGACGCTGTGGTGGAGGCAGATTGCCCAGCCCCCGAATCCGACTGCGGGGCTTGAGACGTTCGCGGCCCAGCCCCCACGGATCGCGGATCCGCGGATGGATCCTGCGGCGGTGGCGCTGGTTCGCGGGATCGCTTCTTGCAAGTGGTCTGTGTACAAGGGGCGAGAGTTGCTGCCGGCGCACGCCGCGACGTACTCGTCTGAACTGCCGGCGTATATGCAGCTTGAGATCCGAACCGTTGCGGGTGTGTATGCCAACTGGATGTTTGAGTTGGGATGGGCGACGGTGCAGGAGCCGAGCCAGGTCGCGGCGGCCAGAGAAGCTGCACGACTTCGCGAAGCACAGGGCCCGGGTGGGGGCGGGGCAGGTGAAGGGCGAGGAGGGCCGGGCGGCCAGGGTGGCGGCGGGCTCGCACGGCCGGCGCGCCCTCGTGGGGAGCGTGGTCCTGGTGGGGGGCCGGGTGGGGGGCCGGTGGGGCCGGGCGGGGGCGGCCCGAGAATGGAGCGTGGGCCGGCCCAGACCATCCGCGACGGCGGAGGGGGGCCATCATGAGGCGTGTGCTGTATCGGTTCACTTCTTCCAGGCGCGCGTACGCGCTGATGCTCGCGGTGCTCGCGGCGGCGGGGATCACCAGCATGCTCGGCCTGATGCTTGAGCGTCAGTTGACCCAGCGCTTGTCGGTCGCGCGACAGGTTGAGGCGTACCAGCGTCACCACGCCGCGAAGGGGTATCAGGAGATCGTGGACTCCTGGATCAGGTCTCTCGCGGGTCGTTCGCTTGCGCCGTTGATCGCTGATGGTGAGCGTGTGCTCACGCTCGACCTCGGCGATGGATTGCGTGCTGAGGTGACGTTCGCCGACGCCCAGGGGTCGGTGCTTTCCTCACCGGCGGGGCTGACGGGGCGTGACTTCGAGCGGGTGCGTCTGATGCGTGCCTCGCTGCCTCAGGGGTCACGAGATCGGAACGCGCCTGCGCTGACGCGCGATGTCGGGCCGGTTGCGGTGAGCATGAGATCCGCGCCTGCCGAGGTGATCCAGGCGGCGTTTGCGTCGGTCGCGGATCAGAGCGGCGGCGTTGAGTTCGCGCAGCGGCTGCTTGCGATCCGTGCCGAGCAGCCGATCCAGCAATCGGATGTCGCGAAGACCGCCATCGCCCTCGGTGTCACCCCGGAGATCCGTGCCCGCCTGAACGAGGTTCTTGTTGCGGAGCCGTCGCTCTGGTTTGTGACGGTGGAGTTACGCCGGGGAAGCGCGGGAACGGTGGTTGCGCGAGAGGGAGGCCATATCGTTGTAGCGCCGCGTCGTGCCGGTCGTGGGGCGACGAGCGGCATCTGGGAGAAGAGCAGCGCGTTCCTCACATGGCAGAAACTGCCGATCCAGTAGGGATCGGACCGACACTGGTGTCAGACTTCACACGGACGGCGGAACGACATGGGACAGACGGCGATCAATCGAGAACGAGCGCAGGCCCTTGCACATGGCGCAAGGTTTGCTGCCATTGCAATGGCACTCTGCTGCGGTGCGGTCGTGGTCTTCGGCGTGCCCGGTGCGGGGACGCGTCTCTCAGAGCCGTCGGCGACGCCGACGCCGGACGCGGTTCCCGCGGATCCACAGCCCATAGCGCGGGCTGCTGCACGCGTGGATGCCGGCGGCATCGCGACGCGGCTCGCGAGCGTCTCGAACGCGCCGAAGCCGGTCGTCACTGCGCGCGAGGTCGAACCAGAGGACTTTGGTGAGCTGGCGTATGAGCATGAAACGGTGACGGTGAACGACGAGGTCGGGTTCCTCGGGCTGATCCGCGAGCCGGGGCGAGTGCTCGCGTTGATGCGGATCGGTGGGCGTCAGGCCATCATGTGGCCGGGGCGCGAAGTCGATGGGGTGAGCATCGCGGAGATCGGCGATGACCATGTGCAGGTTGAGCGGGGCGGCACGCGGTGGCGCGTTGATCGCTCGCAGCGCAAGCAGTCGACGGTGAGCCGCATTGATGTGCCGCTGCTTCCGCCGACGCCGGTGTCGGACATGAGCGTAAGCGATCATCAGTCGCGTGAGGCCGCGATCAACGCGCTGCGTCAGAACCGGATGCAGGGGCGAGACCGGGCCCGACCCATCAACGTGGCGCCCGGGCAACAGGGCTTTCGCATGAATGACCCCGGCCGTCAGTGGCGAGAGGATTGATGAGCAGCCCGCGTGTGTGCTATGTCGAGCGGATGGATCGGGGAGTCCGGGTCAGAAGGGCCCGGCTTGTCGGCTTCCGCGCGGATGACGAGTGGACACCCGCGCCGGGCGTGCCCGGGGCGGACACCGTGGCCGAGGCGGCGGGCAGGGCGACGCAGTTGGCATCATGGATCAGGGATCGCCTGGCCGGATCGAAGTCGTCCTCGCTGGACGTGCTGTGCATCGACGCGGACGCATCGGCGTGCACGTGGATCGCCGCGCCCTCTTACGAGACGCCGGTGGTCGAGGCCGTGCTCCGCCAGCGTGTTGCTTCGGGCGGCGAGTTGGACGGATCGCAGCCGAGCGCGATCTCGACGCTTGCCTCTGTGCTGGGTGATCGGGCCGAGGTCTCGGTGCAGCCGATCGCCGAGGCAGCGCGGGTCCGTCGTCGCTCCACGTTCGCGGGCATCAAGGGCGGGGGCGTGCCGAACGGATCGCCCGCGAGCGTTCGCGTGCCGGTGATGGCGGTGCCGGATGCGTCTGTTCGCCTTCTGACGGACGAGTTGGATCGCCTGGGTGTGACGGTTGAGACGGCGATGTCGATCTGGCACGCGGCTGCGCTGGCCTGGGACGCGGGTTGGAGTCGGGTCGAGCGTGAGGGTGCGTCGGAAGATCGCGTCGTTTCGGAGAGTGTCGCGACGCAGGCGACGATCCTTGTCGACGGGGATTCGGGCCGTTTGCTTTGGGTCTGGTCGCGGGGCGGGCTGCTGGTTGCGGCGGGCTCGATGCTCGTGCCGACGGTGAGCGACGGCGATCGAGCTGTTCCGATTCTGGTTCCTGAGCATGCGTCGCGTCTGGCGACAGAGTTTCTCTCATGGGGCGTGCAGACGGGCGCATCGCCCGCGCGGACGATCGTTGTGACGCCCGAGTCGGAGACGGTTTCGGCGTTCGGTCACGCGCTGACGCGCGCGATGCCGGGAACGACGGTGGATGTTGCTGTCGATGCCGATCCGATCGGCGCGACGATGCGTCGGGTTGCGGAGCGTGTGGACGGTCGTGAGCCGGACGCGATGGACCCGCGGAGCGCGTTGGTTTCGCTCGGGGCGAGGCCGTCGCGGTCTCACCGCTCGATGTATCGATGGGCGGCGGGCGCGGTCTTCCTTCTGGCTGCGTGCGTGGGCGCGGCGGGCTGGCGGGTGCGTGAGGGCGCGGCGGATCTTCGCGACGCGACGCGTCGGGTTCGGGCGTCGGCGAGCGAGGCGGTGGCGCGGGTGAGGCCGGCGATCTCCGGGAGTCCGTTCATGGCGGCGGAGTTGGAGACGGAGCTCGTCGGGGCGCGTCGGCGGAGCATGCCTCCGGATGCGTTCCAGCCGGCGCGTCCGATCCTGAGCGAGCTGGATGGTCTGTCGTTCCTGCTGTCGCTTCCGACGCTGACGCTGGATGACATCGAGTTGTCTCCTGCGAATGGGCGGGTGACGTTCTTCGTGCCGGACACGGCGATGGCGCAGGAGATCGAGGCGGCGTGCCGCGAGATCGACGGGCTTTCGATCTCGTGGAAGGCGGAGATCCGGACGATTACCGAGGGTCCGTCCGAGCGTCGTGTGCGTTGCACGCTGACAGGGGTGTGGCCTGCGCGTGCGTCATCGGCCGGGGGTGGCTCATGAGTTCGCCAGGCCCTTCGCGGATCGATCCGACGGCGCGTGTGTCGCTCGATGACCGGTTCGCCATCGCGTCTTCCGCTTCGGCGACGGAGCGTCTGAATCGTCCTCGCCATCTGGTGCTTTTCTCGCTGCTTGTGCTGGTGGTCGCGTTCTTCTACCTGGGCTCCGGGATCAGCGATCGTGCTGCGGCGGTGCGCGGGTTGAAGCGTCAGCAGCGCGATGCGGAGAAGGTGATCGCGACGGCGAACGAGCTGGCGGTGCTGGATGAGCGTGCCGCAGCGGACCCGACGAGCGGGTTCGGCGCGCCGATGCCGGATGTTCTGGTGCGTCTGGAGCGATTTGCGAGCGAGTCGGGTCTGGCGCAGGGGCTGAGCCACCGGCGCGGTCCGGGCGAGGTGAAGGGAGGCGCGACGATGTACCGGTATCCGTATGAGATCCGAGATCCGAATCTTGAGAACGTGATGCTGTGGCTTCAGCGGAGCGTGGACGGGATTCCGGGGCTCGAGGTGCAGTCGCTTCGGATCAGGCCTGAGCCGCAGTCGTGGTATGTGAGTGTGACCCTTTCAAGGTGGGAGCGGAGCCAGTGAGAGGCAAGCTGAACAAGGCGGTTCGGGCGGGCGTTTTCGTGGCGGGGGCTGCGGGTGCGTGGGCCGGGTTGCCGGGGTGCGCTTCCACTCAGAAGCAGGACCCTGGTGCGATGGCTGATGCGGTGGCGCAGAACCAGTCGAGGGGCCTGCAACTGGCGCGTGATGCGCAGCGACAGGCGGATCGGGGCGAGACCGAGCGCGCGATCGAGACCTACAAGCAGGCGGTCGCCTCGTGGCGCGAGATGCCCGCGGCGTGGAACAACCTCGGCGTGCTGCTGATGCAGGAGCAGAACTACGCGGACGCGGTGAGCGCGTTCAAGGTCGCGGCGGATCTGTCGCCGACCGATCCGAGGCCGCTGGAGAACATCGCGGTCTGTTATGTGAGGAGCGGCTGGGCGAGCGACGCGCTGCGTTACTACGGGATGTCGCTGGAGCGTGACCCGAACCGGCTTGAGTCGCTGCGGGGGGCGGTGCGTGCGGCGGAGATGGTGCGGGTGCGTGATGAGGCGACGCTGGAGCGGATCCGGCGGGCGTTGCTGGTCGAGACCGATGAGCGGTATCGCGAGTATTTCGAGCGTCAGCAGCAGCTTGTGAGCGCGGCGATCGCGAGCGGGTTGCCGTAAGGGGAGGTCGCGGCATGGCCGGGAGCTCTTCTGTCTCCGCGGAATTGTCCGTGAAGATCGGGCGATGAGCCGTTAGAATCACGGTATGAACCGCGAGGAACTGCTCTCACGCATATCGATCGATCCGAACATCTGCTTCGGGAAGCCGTGCGTCCGCGGGCATCGGATCTGGGTTTCGCTGGTGCTCGATCTGTTGGCGAGCGGCTCGACGCATGAGGATCTGCTTCGCGAGTACCCTGGACTGGTCGAGGATGACATCCTTGCGTGCATCGCGTATGGGGCTGAGATGAGCCGCGAGCGGTATGTGGAACTCCCGACACGAAAGCCGGCGTGATGTTCAAACTTGACGAGAACATCGGTCGCGGGGCGCACGCTGGTTGCCCATCTGGAGCGTGCGAGCCCGAGCGGGAAGCTCTGGATCGTCGAGGGGAGCAGGGTCCGAGAGTACCAGCCGCCGGACTGAGCGAGACTCAGAGGCGTGACGCGGCGAGACTGGCCAGTTCGGAGCGTTCGCTCTTGGCGAGCATGACGTGCCCGACGAGGCCGAGCCCCTTCATTTTCTCGACGGTGTACGAGAGGCCGTTGGATGAGGAGTCGAGGTAGGGGTTGTCGATCTGACCGATGTCGCCGGTGAGGACGAGCTTGGTGCCTTCGCCGACGCGGCTGACGATGGTCTTGACCTCGTGGGGCGTGAGGTTCTGGGCCTCGTCGACGATCATGAACTGGTGCGGGATCGAGCGGCCGCGGATGTAGGTGAGGGGTTCGAGGACGAGGCGTCCATCGGCGATGAGTTTCTCGATGCGTTGCTCGCTGGAGTGTGAGTCGGGGGTCTGGAGCTGGGCCCCGCGCGTGGAGAGGAGGTATTCGAGGTTGTCGAAGATCGGCTGCATCCAGGCGGTGAGTTTCTCGTCTTTGTCGCCGGGGAGATAGCCGATGTCGCGTCCCATGGGCATGATGGGGCGGGCGACGAGGAGCTTGTCGTAGCGTTCCTCGGCGAAGACCTTGGCCATGCCTGCGGCGATCGCGAGGAGGGTCTTGCCGGTGCCCGCGCCGCCGAGAAGCGTGACGAGGCGGATCTCGTCGTCCATCAGGAGGTCGAAGGCCATGGTCTGCTGCACGTTGCGGGCCATGAGGCCGTAGACGGGCTTGCGGGGACCTGTGACGGGGATGACGTGGTCTGTGTCGGCGAGGCGTCGGCAGAGGCCGGTGTGGTCGGGGTCGTCTTTGCTTTTGAGGACTGCGAACTGGTTGGCGGTGATCTCGCGTGTGTAGGAGCCCCGCTCGGGATCGGAGAAGGTGAGCGCGTGCGCGAGGCGATCGACGGCGAGGAGGCGGTCTTTGTAGAGGGAGTCGATGAGCTCGTCCTCGACCTCGATGGTGATGAAGCCGGTGTAGAGGCGGTCGAGGTCGATCTTCTGGTTCTCGAAGTCTTCGGTGGTGATGCCGAGTGCGTCGGACTTGATGCGCGCGGAGAGGTCTTTGGAGACGAAGACGGTGCGGACGCCGCTCTTCTGAAGGGAGTAGGCAACCGCGATGATGCGGTTGTCGGGCATCTCTTCGCGGATGGCATCGGGTCGCTCGTGGTCGCCGACGTCGATGCGGATGGTGCCGTTGAGTCCGTCCGGGCTGACGGAGGCGGCAGCGCCGACGCGCGGGCTGTGCTCGCCCCATCGGACGCCGTCGGTGAGGCGTCCCTGTGTGCGGAGCCGGTCGAGGTGGCGGATGGTCTCGCGGGCGTTGCGTCCGAGGTCGTCTTCTTTGCGTTTGAGCTTGTCGAGTTCCTCGATGACGGTGAAGGGGATGATGACGTTATGCTCCTTGAACACGAACAGGGCGTTCGGGTTGTGGAGCAGGATGTTCGTGTCGAGGACGAAGTTCTTGACACCGTTGACGGTGTCGGAGGCGTCCTTGACGTTCTTGCCTTGCTTGGTCTGGCTCACCGGTGCCTTTGGCATCCAGCGGTACTCCCTTCCTTCGGTCGGTCCGGCCGGCGGCTCCGCCCCGGCGTTGGGAGAGCATATCGGATCGCGGCGATCCGGGTTGCCTGTGGGGCGGGGTGTCGGGTCAAGGAATTGCTCAGATCACGGCGTCGATGAGGATCGCGATGCCGACGGCTCCGGCGATGGCCGTCTTGACGATGAGCGCGAGGGCTCTGCCCTTGGCGGCACCGGATGCGCTGGCGAGGGACTGTCGCCAATTTTTTTCGGCGATGCCGCGTTCGGCGGAGAGCGCGCCGATGGCCGCGCCGCCGACGGCCCCGATGATGGTGCCGATGATGGGGAGGACGATGCTTCCGAGGATGGCGCCGATGATGCTGCCGATGGTGGCGCCCCATGCGGCGGGTCTGCCTCCACCTGACTTTGCGGCACCGTGCGCGGCTCCGAAGAACTCAACGGCTTCGCCTGCGAGGCAGAGGAGAGCGCACGCGCCGATGGTCCACCATGAGAAGGTATCCGGGAAGGAGATCTCCCAGAGGATTGCGCCGACGATGGGGAGCCAGAGCCCGGGGAGGGTGATGGCGGTGAGTGCGACGCCGAGCAGGGCGACCAGCGCGAAGGTGGAAGCTGCGGCGATCGTCATCCACACGGGCGGACTCCGGAGTGCGATCGAGCCATTGTTGGGATCGGGGGTCGCGGACTGTCGCCGGGGGAGGGCTTCAGGCGGTCTGCGACTGCTCGTTGTCCGGCTTGGTTGTTGGATCTGCTTCCGCTGCAGCGGAGAGTGGGGCGTCGGTGGTGGGCGCGGGCTTGGCGGATTCGGGGAAGGCGATGGCTTCCATGGCGAGGATCCACTGTTCGACCTTGGCGTGGCGGAGGAGATCGACCTTGATGGACTTTCCTCCGAGCGTGGCGTGCTGGGGTTTGAAGTTGAGGAAGACGATGAACTTGTGCCACTTGCGCTTGTCGATCTCGGCGAGGTCGTCGGGTGTGAGGGTGTGTCCGCCGGGGAGGGTGAGCGTGTTGGTTGCGGGGTCGAAGGTGTACTTGAGGCGCGAGACCTTGATGACCATCACGAGGACGAGGAGCCCGATGACGGTGCAGGTGACCATGATGAGGTACTGCGTAGGGATGTCGAGCGCGGAGAGGGGCTTGGGGCTTTTCTTGGAGCCCCATGAGGTCTGGAGTTCCGAGAGCCGCTTGGCGGGATCGGCGAAGGTGGTGTGCTCTTCGGAGAGGCGTCCGACGATGCTGAGGGCGTCGAGCCAGCGGAAGAGGATCGCGTCGAGTTCGTTGGTTGCTCCGGTGCGGAGGACGGCGTGGGTGCGGACGGGCTCAGGGACGCTCGCGTTCATGAGGCGGCCCTGGTCGTCGGCCTTGGCGAGGTATTCTTTTTCCATGAACTCGGCGGCCTTGATCCCTCGTTCTGGATAGGCGATGGTTGCGTCGTACCAACCCCAGACACCGAAGCCGAGGAAGACGATGATGATGATCCCCATGCGGATCAGCCAGGAGCGGTTGAGCGATGAGGTCTCGATCATGGGACGGGGTCTCCGATCGTGAAGTGGCGGTCCGTGCGGGACTTGGCCGGGCGCGGGAGCATAGGGCGACCTGGTGCCTGGGTCGTGTGATCTGTTCTCATCGGCATTCGGGGTGAATGTCTGGCCTCCGGAATCGCTCAAGTCGCTGGGCGGGTGCTGCTTGCCGTACAGTCCGAGCATGAGCGGACGAGCCCCACGGAGCGATGCGGATCCTGCGCTGGCCCGGGTTGTCGCGCAGCACGCGCGGACGTCATCCTTGCTTGGTGTGGACTTTGTGCCGGCGTATCGGTCGCCTGTTCCTGCATCGCAGGGTGGTGGGGCGATGATCGAGCCGAAGCCCACGCCGGTGGGTGTGTCGGGTGGGTCGGGTGCGGAGCGGCAGCGTCGGCTCGATGATCTGAGGGCGCGGTACGAGCGGGATGCACCGCATGCGCCGTTCATTTCGAGTTATACGAACATCGTGTTCGGCGAGGGTGATCCGTGTGCGCGGCTGATGTTCATCGGCGAGGCGCCGGGTGAGCAGGAGGATCTGACGGGGCGTCCGTTTGTGGGGCGGGCCGGTGACTTGTTGCAACGGATGATCGTGGCGATGGGACTGGAGCGGGAGCGCGTCTACATCGCGAACGTGCTGAAGGTGAGGCCTCCGAACAACGCGACCCCGACGCTGGAGGAGACGCGTGCGAGCGCACCGTATCTGTTCGAGCAGATCGAGATCGTTGCGCCGGAGGTGATCGTGACGCTGGGGCTTCCTGCGACGCGCACGATCCTGGAGACTGAGGAGTCGATGGGGCGCTTGCGAGGGTTGTGGTCGGTGTTCCGGAGACCATCGGGGCTTGAGGTGCCGGTGATGCCGACGTATCACCCCGCGTATCTGCTGCGTGCGTACACGACCGAGAACCGCGCGAAGGTGTGGTCCGATTTGTTGAAGGTCGTGGAGCGGCTTGGGCTTACGCCTCGGCGTGGCGAGGGGCAGTGAGCTGACGAGCGAGTCGATTAAGGGAAAATCCGTAAAACGATCTGAGGGGCGATTTCCTCAGAGATGGGCGGAACCTCGGCCCGGAACCGATCGAAGAGACCTTTGTCGGGTGCGGTTGACGTTCCCGACGCGAGGCGATTGTCCTCTTTCTCCAGACCCCCACGAGACCCGGCGCTTGGCCTCTGGCTGAGTGCCGGGTTTTTCTTTTTCACCGGATGTCGGCGGGGGTGTGGCGCGGAGCGGGCGCGTGAGAGCGGTCTGCGATCCTGGTCATGTTGAATGGGATCGGATGTGCGGGCGGCGGCTATGAGGTCCCGTTTCAGGGGGACTCGGTTGTGGGCGCGTCTGCCGGTTCGGCTTCGGATTCGCGTGGCGTGGACTTCTTGCCGAAGGTGAGTTCGGTTTCGGGGGGGAGTTTGGAGATGGAGTCGATGACCCATCTCGGCCTGCGCGATGTCTCGGCGCCTGACCAGGTGTTGGTGAATGAGAACTCGATCTTGTCGCCGACGGCGAGGCCTTCGAGTGTGACGCCTTGAGCGAGATCTGGGAAGGGCATGATCATGGCGTTCATGCCGATGAGTTTGCCTGCGCCATCGACGAAGTCGTTGATTGCTTCGTGGCGGATCTGGAGTTCTGCGGTGGGCTTGCTGCGATCGGGGAGGGATTCGATGATGCCGCGGGTCTGGTAGGTGTGAGTGATGGGCGCGGGATCCTGTGCGCCGTTGGCGGCGCCGGGCTTGACGTCTGCGGCGCGGTCGCAGGCGGAGCAGAGCAAGAAAGAAGCCGTTGCGAGTGCAACGGCTTTGAGAGCGGTCTTCATCGATGGGCTCCTGCTCAGTTGAAAGCGGGAGATGCGAGCACCGGCGTGAGTTGCGGAGACTCAGGCGGCTTCGATCTTGATGAACGCGGAGACGGCGGCGATGTCGTGGGCCATGTCGAGGGTGTAGGGCATGGACCAGGTTGCGCCTTGGGTGACGCGGACGACCTTGCCGCACTTCTCGCGCTTGTACCAGTCGCGGTTGCCGCGGTTATAGACGACCATTTCCTGCTGGCGTCGGCGGTGTCCCTTCTTGAGTGCGCGCTTTGCGCCGGCATCTCGGCGCATGAGGCGCTCGATGGTGGAGGTCTGGTCGTCGGTGGCTGGGAGGGCGGTCACGGTGCACTTGACCTGCTGACCGGGCTTGAACGTCGTCATAGGGGACCTCACGATCGTGCGATGCCTCGGGGCGCGACACCCCGAGCAGGGCCAAGAGTCTAGCGCGCAGCCGCACGGGGTCTACGGGTGGTTGCTTGATACATGGTGGTCTGCTCGGAAGTGGCGTGCGCGCATCCTACCATTGGATCGAATGAGCACTCCCGAGCCACAGCCGAACCAAGTTGCCCCTTTCAATGCGTCGTTTGAGCACCATCTGAAACCGAAGTTGCGTCCTGTCCGGGGCTTTCCGGCCCAGATGGGTGAGCAGCAGGTGCTTGGTCTTGCGGATGCACGCCAGATCTCGCAGAAGGTGGTGTTCACGATGCCAGCGGCACAGTTGATTCTGCCGTTGATGGACGGGAATCGTTCGGTCGACGAGATTGTGACGCAGGTGGGGAAGGGTTTGACCCGTCCGATCCTGGAGCAGTTGGTGGCGCAGTTGGATGATGCTGGTCTTTTGTTTGGTCCGACGTTCGAGGGGATGATGGAGAAGATGCGCGAGGAGTTCGATTCCTCGCCGACGCTGCCTCCGGCCTCGACGGCGGCGTTTGCGGATGCGTTGGTGAATCAGGAGCTGGGTGAGGAGGCGACGGAGGAGCAGCGAGCGGAACTGGGGCCTGCCAAGTTGCGGGCGATCATGGACCAGTGGATCGCGAAGGCGTTGGAGAGCGCGGCGAATCCTTCGTTTGATGCGTTGCCGGCGGCGATCGTTGCCCCGCACGTGGATTACGCGCGGGGGTGGGTGAACTACGCGAGCGTGTGGGGGCGGATGCGGGTGGTTGATCGTCCGGACCGGGTGGTGATCCTGGGGACGAACCACTTCGGGCTGGGGACTGGTATCACGGCGTGTGACAAGGGGTTCCAGAGCCCGCTGGGGACGTGCGAGGTCGATGAGCAGATCGTCGCGGGGCTGCGTAAGCGTCTTGGTGACAAGGTCTTCGAGAATCGTTTCGACCACGAGCGCGAGCACTCGATCGAGTTGCAGATCCCGTGGATTCAGCACTGCCTGGGGCCGGATGAGAGCGGGCGGTTCTGCAAGGTGGTCGGGGTGCTGGTGCACGACCCGAGTGTGAACAACGGTGAATCGTACGATGGGAAGGGTGTTGCGCTGGCTCCGTTTGTGGAGGCGATGCGTGAGATCCTGGCCGAGATCCCGGGGAAGACCCTGGTGGTGAGTTCGGCTGATCTGAGCCATGTCGGTCCGGCGTTTGGGGACCAGCAGAAACTGGGCGGGGATGAGTCAGAGGCGGTCGCGTTCAGGAACCGGATTTTCCAGCACGACCGGGAGATGCTGGAACTGGTTCGTCAGAACAAGCCGGAGGATCTGGTGGCGGCGATGGCCTGGCAGCAGAACCCGACGAGGTGGTGCTCGACGGGGAACCTGGTGGCTACGCTGCAAATCGTTGCGCCGCAGACAGTTGAGATTCTGCATTATGCCGCGGCGATGGATCCTCAGGGCGTCGGGATGGTTTCTTCCGTCTCGATGTCGATGGCGTGATCCATGGGCGTGGTGTTGATGGTGTGCGGGGGGGTGATGGCGTCGTTTGGGGCGGTGCTGATCGCTCGGGGTCGATCCGGGATCACGCGGAGCGAGGGTGCGAAGCCGGGCGCGTGGACGCGGCTTGGGTGTGGGCTGGGGGCGTTTGTGCTGGGGTATCACATGTTTGGTTGGGGTTCTCCTGCATCGTGGGTGCCGCTGAAGGCACCGGCGGAGATGTGGTGGGTGGTGGTTGCGGGGTGCGCGGTGGTGGTCCTCGGGAGTTGGGGGATGGACCGGAAGGATCGTGTGTTGTCGCAGGGTGCGTGATGGGTGTGGTGGTGGGGTGCCGGGGGTCACTGGTGTGTCACGGCGGGCAGGATGGGGTGATCGCCGGGCATCCTTGGGGCGTATGGGTTCGTATGGAAGGTTCATCGATCGCGTTCGCGATTCAGTCGGCGTGATGGTTGTGAGCAGGTTGGGTGCTTTGTGGATAATGGGCGTGTGGTGTACCATCGCCACCCCGTATTCGGCCGGGACGGTGACGGCGACGGGACGTGGTCAAAGGAAGGTCGGATGATTCGTGCCGCTGTCGGTGCGGATCGGAGGTTCGGACATGCCATCGTCGAATGTGTGCTGGGGAATCGAGGTCGGGGCGGGCGCTATCAAGGCGATCAAGCTTGAGAGCGATGGCGAGGGCGTGCGTGTCGTGGACTTTGCGATCGTTCCACACGCGAAGGTGCTCTCGACGCCTGACCTGGACCAGAACGACGCGTTGCGTGTGGCGCTCGGCGCGTTGGCGAGCCAGTATGACCTGTCGGGGGCGACGATCGCGGTGAGCGTGCCGGGGCATGCGGGGTTTGCGCGGTTTGCGAAGCTTCCTCCGGTGGAGCCGAAGAAGGTTCCGGACATCGTGAAGTTCGAGGCGGTGCAGCAGATCCCGTTCCCTCTTGAGGAGGTTGAGTGGGACTATCAGACGTTTGTGAGCCCGGACTCGCCGGATGTGGAGGTGGGGATCTTTGCGATCACGAAGGATCGGATCCGCGAGCGTCTGGACATGCTGGCGGACGTTGGGATTGTGCCGCAGATCGTGACGCTCGGGCCTGTGGCGGCGTACAACGCGTTGGCGTTCGATCTGTCGTTCACGGAGCAGACGGCGGGGACGATTCTGCTAGATATCGGCACGACGTCGACGGATCTGGTGATCGCGGAGTCTGGGCGTGTGTGGATCAGGACGTTTCCGATCGGCGGTCACCAGTTCACGAATGCGTTGGTTGAGGCGTTCAAGCTGACGTATCCGAAGGCGGAGAAGGTGAAGCGAGAGGCGGACACGAGCAAGGCGGCGCGTCAGATCATGCAGGCGATGCGTCCGGTGTTCCAGGATCTTGTGCAGGATGTGCAGCGTTCGGTGGGGTATTACCAGTCGCTGCATCGCGAGGCGAAGCTGACGCGGCTGATCGGTCTTGGCTCGACGTTCAATCTTCCGGGGCTTCGGAAGTTTTTGAAGCAGCAGTTGCAGCTCGACGTGTACCGCATGGAGGAGTTCAAGCGGCTGAAGGCGGAGGGGGATCGGGCGTCGGGGTTCAATGACAACGTGCTGACGCTGGCGACGGCGTATGGGTGCGCGATCCAGGGCCTCGGGATGAACGCGATCAATGCGAACCTGATGCCGACGGCGATCCTTCGTACGACGATGTGGAAGAACAAGCAGAAGTGGTTCGCGACGGCGGCGGGTCTTGCGGTGGCGGCGACGGGCGCGATGTTCATCCGTCCGATGCTGGATTCGAGCGCGGTGGCGGGTGCGCCGAGGCCCCGCGCGATTGATGATGCGGTGAGCGCGTTCAAGCGTGCGCAGTCGGAGGCGACTGCGGCGGGTGTTGTCGGTGCGGCGGGAACGAACCTGACGGCGGCGAACATCATCACGCTGATGAAGGATCGGGAGGTGTATCCGCACCTGGCGAACGATCTTGCGTTGATGGTGCGGAGCGCGGATGCGCGGGCGACGACCGGGTCGCGTCCTGCGCTTCGGATGGTCTCTTACAAGACGAACTATCTCGGGGTGGTGACGCCTCGGGGCGAATCGGGCTCTGACCCTTACGAAGATCGCGGGGGCGGGCGTGGACGGGGGCGCGAGGAGGAACTCCGTGATGGCGACGCTCCGGCGGGCCCGACGATCGAGGTTGAGATCGTGTTCGCGACGCCTGAGCCGCAGGTGCAGCAGTTCTACCGCGCGACGATCGGTGACTGGCTGGACCGGAACCGTGCGAGGGCGGGCGTGCCTTATGTGATCGTGCCCCCCGAGATTCGAGAGGTTGTGTTCGCGGAGGCGAAGCCGAGCACGCCGACGCGTCCGGCGGAGACGCTGACGTTCAACGAGGGTGGGCGCGAGACGGCTTCTGAGGGCGAGGGGCGTCGGTTTATCTCTGGTCCGCAGACGCCTGCGCGTCCGGTGGTGCAGATTGTGGGCGAGGGCGGTCCTGCGGCGTCGATGGTGGAGGAGACGGCGTTCAGGGCGGCGAACGAGGCGGTGGAGGTGTTGGCGCCGATCGTGCCGGATTCGCCTCCCGGGTATCCGGATGAGGCACGGATCACGGTGAAGTATCGGGTTGTGGTGAAGCCGACGCAGGCGGCGGAATCGGAGGACGGGCTGTGAAGAACATCCTCGGCTGGGTCAAGTCGAATCTCGTTGTCGTGATCTCTCTGGTTGTGATCCTCGTGTCGCTGCCGACGGGGTATGTGTTCGCGAACGGGTGGAACAAGAAGATCCGCACGGCGCGTGAGGCGGAAGCGAAGAAGGCGCTCGCGGACGTGAGTTCGACGACGGTGACGTACGCGTTGCCTGCGGCGATGCCCGGGGATCGTCCGCTGGACATGAGGGCGGTTCCGACGGCGGAGTTGACCGAGTGGTTCAAGGAGCAGCGTGCCCGTGTCGAGGCGGAGGTCAGCGGCGTGGTCTCCGAGGCGACGGAGTTCAATCGCAAGGGGCGGAAGCCGCTGGTGGAGGGGATCTTCCCGCGTGCTTCGAATCGTCGCGATGAGGAGCAGCGGATTTTCGCGTTCATCGCGGCGTTGTGCGGGGATCCGGAGCGGAACCAGCCGTCGGCGTATCAGCGTCTGATCACGCGGTTCGGGGCGGGGGATCGCGCGGAGGCGTCGAAGGTCGCGGCTGCGTTGAAGGATCTGAACGATCGGTTGCGTGCCGCGAACGGGAATCGCGCGCTGACGGTTGACGAGACCACGGCGTTGACGAAGCAGTTGACGGATCGTCGGATCGGGGAGTTGCGTCGGCGTGCGCAGGAGATCAGTTTCTACGCGACGCCGGGCTCGTTCAGCGTGGACACGAACCAGCAGAAGGCGGGATGGTCGAACGTTCCGGTGACGAAGCCGGGCGGCGTGCCGACGCTGGATGAGTGCTTCGTGTACCAGTGGGACTATTGGGTGATCGAGGACGTGATGGCGGCGCTCGCGAAGGCGAACACGGACGCGACGGGCGATCAGATGATGGTCGAGCGTGCGCCGGTGAAGCGTCTGGTCTCGGTGCTGATCAAGGATCCGCCGATCTACACGATGGGTTCGACGGACAGTTCCTCGCGTGACTCGTTCGGCAGGAACGAGCCGGAGCCGACGTTCGCGTTTGCGGGCGGCGTGCCGCTGGATCTTTCGGTCTCGATCAGCGGCCGGAAGACCGACGCGGAGCGGAACAAGGTGTATGACGTTCGATTCGCCGAGGTGACGGTGATCGTGGCGAGCGATCGCCTGCAGGATGTGCTGTCGGCGTTCTCTCAGACGAACTTCATGACGGTGATCGACCTTGATCTTGCGGATGTTGATCCGTGGGCCGAGCTGAAGGACGGGTATTACTACGGATCGGATCATGTGGTGAAGGCGACGATCGGGATTGAGTCGGTGTGGCTGCGGAGTTGGCTGGGTCCGCTGATGACGCCGACGATCTCGAACAACCTCGGTGTAGAGGCATTCAACGAGAACGACTGAGTCGTTCTCTGCCGGTGTGTGAGGATTCTGACGGTCGGCGGCGCGTCGTGAGACCCGTTGCCGTGCAGGCCAGGAGCATGCGATGAAACTCAAAGGCATCAATCCGATCGAGCAGCACGTTGAGAAGGTGGTTATCGCGGGCGCGTCCGCGGTGGCCCTGCTCGTGATCGCGATGCAGTTCACGACCCAGCCGAACATGGTGCAGCCCGATTCCAAGGGGCGGAAGCTGCCTCCGGCGAAGGCGTTTGAGCCGGCGGAGGCCGCGGCGACCCAGCTCACTGCGCAGCTTCGCACGAAGCCGACGCTGCCCGAGCCGCCCGCGCTCACGCTGCTCAGCGATTTCAAGGCGGCGTCTGAGCGTCCGCTGATCCAGACGGATGCGAGGGTCGCGCTGGGTGTGCCGGCGAAGATCGGGGGCGGCGTGATCGCGCCAGCGTCGGACGGCCGGTACGCGGCGGTGGTCGTGCCCGCGCCCGTGTCGCCGATCGCGGCGGTCTTCGAGGGTGCGATCGATCCATCGACGGTTGTGCAGTATCCGGAGTTGAAATCGCGTGAACTGGTTCCGATGGAGCAGCCGTACGACAAGGCGTCGGTGAGCGTCGAGGCGACGTTCAGCGGGACGGCGTTGCGTGCGGCTCTGGAGGCGGATCCTGACGGTGAGGCGGGGGAGCTGCGCCCGATTCCGATCCAGTGGTGGCGCGATGGTGTTGAGATCCTGGGTGTGCAGCTCGAGCGTGCGCAGTTGCGTCCTGATGGGACGTGGGGCGAGCCGGTGCTGGTGGGTTCGCTGCCGGGTCGTGTCGATCTTGTCTCGGAACTGGCCGGGGCGAGCCGCGTGACGGTGTCGCTGGTGCGGAGTGTGATCGAGCAGGCGCGGATCGCGCCGGAATCGGTGCAGCGTCCGGAGTACTTTGCGTATATCGCGGGCGAGGAGTGGATCCCTCCGAGCGATGCGGTTCGGCGTCAGGCGCTGGATGAGCGTCGTGCGAAGGTCGAGCGCGTGACGCAGCAGATCGAGGAGCTCGAGGCGAGACTTGCGACGCTGGAATCGGAGCTTGCATCGGCCCCGACGTCGCTGACCCAGACGCAGCCCCAGACCGATCCGGGTGGTGGCGGCGGCGGCGGCGCGGGCGGCAAGGGGACTGGGGGCGGCGGGGGCGGGCGCGATCCGGGGAGGACGACGAGCCAGCCGGAGCCGCGGCGGATGACGAAGGCGCAGGTCCAGCGTCAGATCGATCTTGTGAAGCGTGATCGTGACGCAAAGCAGGCGGAGCTTGTGGCGCTGGGCGGTGAGCCGGCGGACATGAGCGGGCTTGCTTCGGGTGGTGCGCAGCGGAGCGGGTTGTTGCCGACGCTGTTCGAGACGCCCTCGTTGAAGGTCTGGGGGCATGACATCACGGTGGCGCGGGGTGAGTCGTACCGGTATCGCCTGCGTGTGGTGCTGAACAACCCGGCGTTCGGGAATGCGTTGTCGCTTTCCGAGGATCAGCGTGCTCTTGCGGAATCGCCGACGCTGACGAGCGCGTGGACCGAGTGGACTGCGCCGGTCGGGGTTGACCCTGCCCGTACGTATTTCGTGACGAACGCCAGCGTCTCGGACGCTGTGGGCGGGATGCGGGCGACGGCGTCGGTGTATGAGTTCTATTACGGGTTCTGGCGGGTTGGGAACGCGAGTCTGACGCCGGGCGATCCGATCGAGGCGCGTCTGCGGCTTCCTTCGCCGGACCTGATGCCGATCTTTGAAGAGTCAGCGCTGGCTGCGGCTCCTGCTCAGCGGCCGGGCTTCCGGGAGACTGAGTTCGTTGCTCCGGGTGGGGGCAAGGGCGGGCCGATTGGTGGTGGTCCTGCTTCGGAGGCCTCGCAGGCGGCGCAACCCCAGCTGCCGCTGAACAGCAAGCCCGGGCCTCGGGAGCGGTCGGTTTCGATCGACTCTGTGTACCTGTCTACGGCGACGATGCCTGTGACGGCCGATGCGACGCCCTTGGGCGTTGCGGCGGGTGCGCGGCACTTGGTGTACTTGCGTGAGGGACAGGGACAGGTGATTGCACGCCTTCCTGATACCGAACGTGGATCTGAAGTGTTCAGGCGTCTGGAGCGATCTGCGAAGCTGGGAGAGCGTCAGGGGATGCCTGTTCCGAAGCCGGAGCAACCGAAACCGGTGCAGCAGCAGCGTGAGCGTCCGGGTACGGTTCGTGAACCGACTGGTGGTGGGGGGGGCGGCGGCGGTTGATGGGGGTTGGTTGTGGGAAAAACTGCTTGAAGAATGGCTTCATGTTGGCTTGACATCGCGGGGACTGCACCTAGAGTCCCCTCGCCACTTTTCCGAGTGGCAAAGAAGGGCCGGAAAGCCGCAAGGCAGACGGACTTTCGGGATCTGTGACAACCGGATATGGATGAAGTGTCGCGTCGTTCGAGCGGCGGCATTCGCGTAAGCGGGTGTGCACCGTGTCGAACGATGAATTGCAAGCAAGTAGACACCGAAAGATCTCTTGAGCAAAGAAGGCGAGGGGTCGGATCCAGCCGGCGTTATGCGGGTAGCCGCGGCGTCAGGTTGGTGCGACCCATAAGGGCACACGGTGGATGACTTGGCGTCGAGAGGCGATGAAGGACGTTGGAACCTGCGATAAGCCCAGGGGAGTTGGTAACCGAACTGTGATCCTGGGATTTCCGAATGGGGCAACCCACCCGCAAGGGTACTTCACTCTGAATGCATAGGGGTGAAGAGCGAACCTGGAGAACTGAAACATCTAAGTATCCAGAGGAAAGGAAAGCAAACGCGACTCCGTGAGTAGCGGCGAGCGAAAGCGGATCAACCAGTGGAAGAGCGAACGGGCTGGAAAGCCCGACCGAAGAAGGTGAAAGTCCTGTAACCGGAAGCTGGTCAGCCCATGGAGTAAACTCGGTCTCGTGGAACCCGGGTTGAAGATGGGGGGTCCACCCTCCAAGGCTAAGTACTCCTCGACGACCGATAGCGAATCAGTAAGGCGACTGAATGTTGAAAAGATCCGCGATGAGCGGAGTGAAAGAGTACCTGAAACCGTGTGCTTACAAGCGGTCGGAGCCCTTCGGGGTGACGGCGTGCTTTTTGCATAATGAGCCCGCGAGTTAGTCTGTACGGCGAGCCTAAGGCCCAACGGGCCGGAGGCGGAGCGAAAGCGAGTCTGAATAGGGCGCTAAGTCGTACGGGCTAGACGCGAAACCTTGTGATCTACCGTTGGTCAGACTGAAGGGCGGGTAAAGCCGCCTGGAGGGTCGAACGCGTGACCGTTGAAAAGGTCTGCGATGAACTGACGGGAGGACTCAAAGTGTAATCAAACTGGGAGATAGCTCGTTCTCTCCGAAATAACTTTAGGGTTAGCCTCGGTATGCAACTGCTGGGGGTAGAGCGACTGAATGGCTGTAGGGGCCTACCCGGCTACCTCGGCCAATCAAACTCCGAATACCAGCAGCCAAGTTCCGGGAGATAGACCGGGAGTGACAATATCCTCGGTCAAAAGGAGAACAATCCTGATCGCCAGCTAAGGCCCCTGATCTCAGCTTAGTTCGAAAGGAAGTCAGATTGCAGTGACAACCAGGATGTTGGCTTAGAAGCAGCCATCATTTAAAGAGTGCGTAATAGCTCACTGGTCGAGGAATCTGGCGCCGATAATTATCGGGAATAAGCGGAGAGCCGAAGCTGCGGGCACGTAAGTGCGGTAGGAGAGCGTTCCTGTCGGCGTTGAAGGGTAAGCGTAAGCGAGCCTGGAGCGTCAGGAAGTGAATATGCGGGCTTAAGTAACGATAAAGCAGGTGAGAATCCTGCTCGCCGTAAACCCAAGGATTCCTGGGGAAGGGAAATCCGCCCAGGGTGAGCCGGGACCTAAGGCGAGGCCGAAAGGCGTAGTCGATGGACATCAGGTGAATATTCCTGAGCTCTCGCGGAGATCGAACCATCGTGCGGATTCTCGAGGTTGGCGGGACTGACAGACGTCCAGGCCCTTGTGGCCGATGCCAGCGGAGAGAGTCTCTAGAAAAGCGATGGGGGCAAAGCGAGACCCGTACCAAAACTGACACAGGTGGGTGAGGCGAATAGCCTCAGGCGCTCGAGAGAACGGTCGTGAAGGAACTAGGCAACTTAACCCCGTAAGTTCGCGATAAGGGGGCCCTACCCGCAAGGGAGGGCGCAGAGAAAAGGCTCTGGGAACTGTTTATCAAAAACACAGCTCTGTGCAAACACGCAAGTGGATGTATACAGAGTGACGCTTGCCCAATGCCGGAATGTCACGGAAGGAGGTCAGCGCAAGCGAAGCTTCCGACCCAAGCACCGGTCAATGGCGGCCGTAACTATGACGGTCCTAAGGTAGCGAAGTTCCTTGTCGGGTAAGTTCCGACGCGCATGAATAGCGTAATCACTGGAGCACTGTCTCCACGACCGACTCGGTGAAATAGTAGTGGCGGTGAAGATGCCGCCTACCCGCAGCAAGACGGAAAGACCCTATGGACCTTTACTGCAAGCTCGTATTGGTCACGAGCATGAATTGCGTAGGATAGGTGGGAGGCTTTGAAGTCTGGGTTTCGGCCCGGATGGAGCCAATGGTGAAATACCACCCTGTTCACGTTTGTGGCCTAACCCCGATTCCCGTCATCCGGGCGGGGGACCGTGCGTGCCGGGCAGTTTGACTGGGGCGGTCTCCTCCAAAAAGGTAACGGAGGAGTGCAAAGGTCGGCTCAGCGCGGATGGAAACCGCGTGTCGAGTGCAAGAGCACAAGCCGGCTTTACTGCGAGTCCGACGGGACGAGCAGTCTCGAAAGAGGGCTCTAGTGATCCTACGATCCCGTGTGGAAGGGTCGTAGCTCATCGGATAAAAGGTACCCTAGGGATAACAGGCTGATCGCTCCCGAGCGTCCATAGCGGCGGAGCGGTTTGGCACCTCGATGTCGGCTCATCACATCCTGGGACTGAAGGCGGCCCCAAGGGTTCGGCTGTTCGCCGATTAAAGTGGTACGCGAGCTGGGTTCAGACCGGCGTGAGCCAGGTCGGTCCCTATCTGCTGTGGGCGTTGCAGGCTTGCGAGGAGTCAACCTTAGTACGAGAGGACTGGGTTGGACGAACCCCTGGTGATCCAGTTGCACTGCTAAGTGCACCGCTGGGTAGCTACGTTCGGCAGGGATAAACGCTGAAAGCATCTAAGCGTGAAGCCCCCCTCAAGAAAAGGCCTGCTTGCGTAAGCGAAAGACCCCTGGAAGACCACCAGGTTGATCGGCCGCAGGTGTAAGGGCAGAGATGCCTTCAGCTGAGCGGTACGAACGGTCGAAGGGTCGCACCAACCAGCCGCCGTGGTTCACTCGAATCACGTTGGTTGGAACCGTGCTCCTCAACTTTGATGTTCAATTGATCTTCGGTCTACTGACATTGCACATCGCGGCTCGCTTCGGCGAGCCGCGCGACACCCATCCATCCGGCACAACCACCGGCACGCCGACGAGAGTCGGCATGTCGATTTGTCGGTGACTACAGGCAATGGGCAACACCTGTTCCCATCCCGAACACAGCAGTTAAGCCATTGCCGCCGATGATACTGCATCGCGGGAAAGTAGGTCATCGCCGACGCTTGACCCCCTTCAGGTAAACCTGGAGGGGGTCTTTCATTTTTGCCCCGCGCATTCCATTCCTGCGGCTTCGCTCTCTTCACCCCTCTCCCCCCTCTCCCCCCTCCCTCGTCGCCCTCACCCGAGCATCACCACCGCCCGTATCGGGTAGCATGGCAAGCATGGAAGGCCCGAGGCAGACCCGTTCATCCTCCTCGCCCCTCTCTTCGGGCCCCTCGGCGGGCGCCTCATCGTGGCACTCCTCGCCCTCCTCCTCTCGATCCCCCGCTCCTCCGCCCACGCCGACGGCAAAGTCTTCGCCCGCGAGGGCGTCGTCGCCACGATTCCCGATCAGCGCGCCCTGATCCACTTCGCAGACGGTGTCCAGACGCTTGTCATTGAGACCCGCTTTGAATCGAGCGGCTCGCCAGCCGGCGGTCAGGAGTCGAGCGGTGAGTCGGCCGAGGTGCCCGCTGGCGGAGGGGACTTCGCGTGGGTCGTGCCCGTGCCGTCCGTGCCGGAGTTGATCGAGGTGACGCCGGGTCTGATGCCGACGGTCGCGGCGATCTTCCAGCCCTCAGTAAAGGTCATTCCGTCTGGGGGGCCGTTTGTGTTTGCTGCGCTTCTGGTCTTGGCCGCGGCGTTTGCTGCGGTCAGCGGACGTGGGTTTTTCCGAGCGCTTGCGGCGACGGTGCTCGTGCTTCTGTTGGTCACGCTGATTCTGCTGCCGGGTCTCGGCATCACCCGGTCATCCATGGGGAGCGGTGAGGGGGCGGAGGTGAGCGTTCATGATCGCCGATTGATCGGTCACCTGGATGTCGTCACGATCTCGGGCTCCGACGGAGGGTTGCTCGTCTCGTGGCTCAACGACCATGGGTTTGCGGTCGCATCCGATTCGGCCTCAGTGATTGATGAATACGCGTCCGAGGGCTGGGTGTTCTGTGCGGCACGCCTTGCGACGGGTCGCGAGATAGGCGCGGATCTGAGTGCATCGACACCGTTTCCGCTCGGGCTCCGATTCCGAACGGAGAAGCCGATCTACCCGATGCGGCTGACTTCGACGGGGAGCAGGTCACTCGCTGTTGATCTCTATGTCTTTGGTCCTGCCATGGCGAGCGCGCCGAACTTCCGCGTCATTCGCTGCGGGGCGCCCCGCGAGTGGGACGAGCAACTGAATTACTACAGCCCCGGCCACGACGACGCGATTCGTGTCGGGCATGAGGGGCTGCTGGCGCTGACGCGCGGCTCACGGGTTGCGACGAAGGTCTCGGCGACGCTTTCGCCCGAGCAGATGCGTCGGGACGTGGTGATTGAGTGGGTCAAGCCGCGTTATAAGGGAGACACGGTCTACAGCCGCGCGGCGGCGTTGAACCGCGCCGTGATTCTCGGCTCGTCGATCGTGATCGCGGGATCGCTGGCGGTGCTCATGCTCACGCCACTCCTCCGTCTCTCGACAGCGACCGCTGCGCGCGCACTTACTGCCTCCATCCCGTTCGCCGCTACGGTCTTCCTGATCGCATGGCTCGCAACCCCGATCGTGTCCACGACACCGGGTGAACGCTACCGGCGTTATCCTCTCATCCATCGCCTGGTGGAGCCCCATGTGTGGGCAGAGATGGACTACGACTCCGGTGATCCGTACAGGAATGCAACGGTTGAGGGGGTGCGCCCGATTCTGAGGTCGGCGGCCGCGAAAGCGAGCGAGCACTGGTCGTTGAAGAGCGAGGTGCGTGAGGAGGACTCTCCCTTCAACTACTCGATTGGTATTGAGGAGGGCTTCATCACATACATCGGGTACGACCAATGGGGTCGGGGGGCGACCATATTCAAGATTCTTGAGATGGAGCCGCCTCTGGAGGTGCCTGCTGGATCCGCCGAACAGGGTGCATCACGGGATCGCGCCAAGGGGAAATCCTGAGTTCCGGCTCATCCCTCGAACGCCACAACCTGAGTGGTCGTAGACTCTGATGGTGCGCATGAGTGAGGCGCTCCCGCGTTGAAGGAGGTCCCATGCCTGATTCCCCACGCCTCTACGACGGCGATGCCGACCATCTGATGCGGTCGGAGAACGCGCCCGATCGGCTCACGCTTCTCCCCGGCGCATCGGGCAAGATCCGCCCTGGCCAGCGGCTTCGGATCATGTGGGGGCAGGACATGCTCCGCGATATTCTCGACGGGCGGTACCGCACGATCGTGTGCGGCGTGAACGACGAGGACAACTCGCACGGCATCATCGCGCAGTTGTGTGAGCTTGTGGCCACCAGCCAGTGGGCATCGAAGAGCGTGACGAGTTACGCGAAGCTCTTCCATGATTCGGTGGGTGTGCATGCGGCGCACGATCGCGAGCCGTATGTGCTGAAGTTTGATCTGGATTCGATCCTGATTCTGGCGTTGCTGCGGCCGCGGGGGAGGGATCACTTCACGATCGACGATCTTTCGCGCGGTTTCATGACCGTCGGCAAGATGCTGAACGAGCGGCGCGAGCGGCTGCCTGTCGCGGCGGTGTCGTTCCTGAATGCGAGGGCGAATCGCCTGGTCGATGCCGGTGGGCGCGAGCCATCCTTCGAGTCGGTGCTGAAGACGATGTACCACGCGGGGTTCCGGGGCGATGTGTACCCTGCGCCCGCGATGTGGAACGTCGGGCAGATCGGCGTCTTCCCGAGTTATCCGTTTCCCGAGGGGCTGGATCGGATGAGGCAGGGGAGCAGTTGAGGGAAGTGACGGAGTTAGGAAGGCACGAAGGCACGGAGGCACGAAGTCAAGAAGGCACGGAGGCAAGGGGATCAGGCGTGGAGGCGGCGATGAACCTGGGCGCGTTGATCGAGCGGATAGCGCGGTATCCGGCGGTGCTGCGAGCGTCGGCGTTGTCGGTCTCGGCGGATGAAGCTCGCTGGAAGCCGGGTCCGGAGCATTGGTCGATTCTCGAGGTCTGCTGCCACATGCTGGATGAGGAGCGTGAGGACTTTCGGGTGCGCCTGCGATCGACGCTTGAGGATGCGTCACGTGCGTGGGCGCCGCTTGATCTGAAGGATGTCGCGACGCTGAGGAACTACAACGCGGGTGATCTGGGGCGCACGCTCGACGAGTTCGAGCAGGAGCGTGGAGATTCCGTCGCGTGGCTGCGGTCGCTGCGGGGTGTCGATTGGTCGATCGCGTATGTGCATCCGAAGGTCGGCCCGATCCGGGTGGGCGAGTTGCTTGCCAGTTGGGCGGCGCATGATGCGTTGCATCTGCGGCAGATCAGCAGGCGGCTGTACCAGTTGGCGGGACGGGACGCGCCGGGGATGAGCACGGTGTACGCCGGCGAGTGGTGAGCCCCTACGCTTGGTCCCGATGTACGCCGTTTCACTTCCACGCAAGCAGAAGCCGCTCTTCCCGCCCCGGTGCGTGATCTCCGGCGGTCTTGCGGATGGGGATGCGTTGATCGGCGCGATCGGGATGTGCAAGTTCGGGGGGTTCACGTTCTCGATGCCGCTGATGTCGAAGTTGGTGCGGGTTCCGGTGCGTCGGCGGCTGGTCTTTGACTTTCGAGCGATGTCGTTCTTCCGGCATGCGGGCCGTCTGGTCGGCTTCTTCGGGTTGATCTTTGCGATCGTGTTTTTCAGTGTGGCGTCGGGGGTTCGCACGCCTCTGTGGCTCGTGATTCTTGCGGCGCTGTTGTTCAACGGGATCTACGGGTACCTGGACACGAGGGCGTTTCCGCCGCCCTTTCGCGTGTTCGCGACGCAGAGCGATGTGGTGTACCACTTCCGCGACATGCGGTATGCGCAGGAGTTCGCGGCGTTGAACGGTGAGTTGGGTGACGAGGCGATCGACGCGTTGGAGCGGATGTACGGGCTTGCGTCCGAGGGCGGCGATAGCGGGGAGGGGGCGGGGCGAGATCCGACCGGGTTCAGCCACGGGGCCAACGCTGGGCGATAGGCCAGCGTCTGCCGGAACCGAACGCGACACTGGTGACCTTGAGCCCGACGGCGGCCTGCTTGCGCTTGTACTCGGAGAGGTCGATGAGTCGCACGATGCGTGCGACGAGGGCGGGGTCGAGCCCGGTCTCTGTCGTGATGCGGTCGGGGGTCTGGTGGCGCTCGATGTATCGCTCGATGATGGCGTCGAGGTCGTCGTAGGGTGGGAGCGAGTCTTGGTCGGTCTGGTCGGGGCGGAGTTCCGCGCTCGGGGGCTTGGTGATGCTGGACTCGGGGATGGGCGGGCGATCGAAGCGGCCCCACGGGGCGAGCGAGGCGTGGTTGTTGTTGATGTGACGGGCCAGCGCGTAGACGAGTTTCTTGGTGACGTCGGAGAGGACGGCGAGTCCGCCGTTCATGTCGCCGTAGAGCGTGCAATAGCCGACGGCCATCTCGCTCTTGTTGCCGGTGGTGAGGACGATCGCGCCGGTGCGGTTGGAGAGGGCCATGATCATGGTGCCGCGGAGGCGGGACTGGAGGTTCTCTTCGGTGAGATCCGGGAGTGTCGCACCGAGTTCGGGTGCGTTGATCTGATCGAAGGTGTCGTTGAGGGTTGCGGCGGAGGCGTGGAAGGCGGGGCCGATGGGGAGGGTGAGCATCTCGATGCCGAGTCGGGCGCAGAGGTCGCGGGCATCGGCGAGCGCGTGGTCCGATGAGTAGGGGCCGGGCATGGCGACGCCTCGGACGTTCTCCGGGCCGAGGGCAAGGACGGCGAGGGTTGCGACGAGGGCGGAGTCGATGCCTCCTGAGACGCCGAGGATGGCGGCGTTGAAGCCGGTCTTTGAGCAGTAATCGCGGATGCCGAGGACGAGTGCGTCGAGGAGGAGGGACTCGCGTGGGCGGGCGGGCTCGGAGAGCGCGGGTGCATCGGGGCGCACATCGCAGAGGAGGAGGTTTGTCTGAAAACCGGGTGCGGCGGCGATGAGTTCGCCCCGCGGGGAGAGGAGGGCGGAGTGTCCGTCGAAGATGAGGTCGTCGTTTCCTCCGACCTGGTTGATGCTGGCGACGAAGAGGGCGTGAGCGGTGGCGTGTCGGGCGAGGATCTGTCGATGTCGTTCGCCCTTGCCCAGGACGAAGGGGCTGGCGGAGGGGACGATGAGGATGTGTGCTCCGGCGCGGGCGAGATCTTCCACGGGGTCGGCGACGTTCGCGTATCTGCTGCTGAAGCCGGCGTCTTGTCCTTTCCAGAGATCCTCGCAGATGGCGAGCCCGACGCGCTGGGTGGGTCCTGCGCGGGTTGGAACGTCGATCACGATCGGGCGCGTGCCGGGCTCGAAGTAGCGGTCTTCGTCGAAGACGTCGTAGGTGGGGAGGAGGCGTTTGTCGTACTCGGCGATGCACGCGCCGTCGCGGAACGCGAGGAGCGAGTTTGCGATCGCGCCGTCGGGGCGGCAGAGGGGCGTGCCGATGATGAGCGTGAGGCCCTGGGAGTGGGCAGTGCAGATGGAGCGTGCGGCGCGTTCGCATGAGGCGACAAAGCCCTCCATCATGAGGAGGTCTTTGGGTGGGTAGCCAGAGATGGCGAGTTCGGGTGTGGCGAGGAGGTCTGCGTCTGCAGCGCGGGCGCGTGCGATCGCGTCGGTGATGCGTGCGGCGTTGCCGGCGATGTCACCGATGGTCGGGTTGAGTTGTGCCAGAGCCAGGCGCATCGGCAGAGGGTAGTGGGGCGGGAGCGGGTGCGGAGGGGGGTGTCGGCACGGCTTCTTCGCTGGCGATGCGAGCGACTTCCTTCACCATGAGGCGCATGGGTCGGAGGTAGATCGCGCCGGCGGTGGCGAGGATGATCGTGACGAGCGCCTCGGTCGCGCTGACGAGGAGCACGACGGCGGCGATGGCGCCGGCGTTCGGGATGCTGAGCGCGTCGGCAAGCCCTGCGGCTCCGGCTTCGCGGGTGCCGAGCATGCCGAAGGGGCTGACGATGCCGATGCCGAAGTAGGTGGCGGCGAGCAGGAAGGCCTTGTCGAACTGGAGCGTGATGCCGAGGATGCCCGCGGCGACGACGAACCGGGCGGACTGGGCGACGACATCCGCGAGGCGGAGCCCGACGCCCGCGCCGACGGCGATGGGGCTGGACATCATGCGGAGGCCGTCGAGGATGTGTGGCTCCATCGAGGAGGCGAGGAAGCGTCTGCCGAGGGCGGTACGCATCGTGAGCGAGCGCGAGATGCGCCGCACGGGGGAGGTGAGCCCGAGCCGCGCACCGAGGATGACGGCGCCCGCTGCGAGGACCATCGAGCCCGAGACGAGTGCGAGCCATGTCCCGTCGACGGTGGGGCGATGGAGCGAGATGGCGACCATGGGGCCGAGTGTTGCGGCGAGGATGATGACAACCGTGCCGAGCCAGCCGCCGATGGTGAGGAGCGGGACGCCGTCGCGTCGATTGTGGATGAGGATGCGCGAGAGCATGCTGAGTTTGAAGGGGACGTAGTTGAGCGCGGTGGCGATGGCATTGGTGGCGAGGACGCTGCCGATGGGGACGCGCTGCACGGGTCGGACGGCGGTCCAGAAGATGAGGCCGTTGAGCACGATCGAGAGGATCGAGAGCCCGCAGAGCAGGGCGATGGAGAGGGGGCTGGCGTCGGCCAGGCGTGTGAGTTGCTCGCGGTTCTCAGGTGAGAGAGCGCGGGAGACGCACCAGATAAGCAGGGCGATGCCCGCGGCGTATCCGACGAGCTGGATCACGACGCGGCGCGGCGACATGCGACGATCGGTGGCTGTCGGTTCCGGCGCGGGGCTTGTGTCGTTCACGCGCCGGCTCCTGGGCGCGGCGCGGGGGGGCGGAGCAGGTAGAGCCCCTGGCCGGAGGCGGGCCACGCGCGGAGGAGATCGGCGTGGGAGTCGAGGAATGACTTGGCGGCCTCGGGCGTCACGCGGGGATCGTACCAGCCGGAGCGATTGCGGAGGCGATCGAGTTCGGCGACGTTGAGGAGGACGTATCGGATGCCCATGCCCCAGAGGGTTCGCGCCCACTCGTCGGGATTGTTCGGGTAGATGGCCATCAACTCGCCGAGCGGCGAGGCGTCGTATGTCGTGTGGTAGAGCAGGGGCGTCGGGAAGTAGAGGGGTGTGGAGTCGCCGAGCAGGTAGAGCACGCGGGGCGCGAGGCGATCGTCTGAGGGAATTGCGAGGTTGATGAAGCCGGCGGGTGAGAGGTTGTCGTCGATCGTCAGGGTGTCCTTGGCTCGCTCGCGTTCGAGTCGGAAGGCCTCGCCGGTGAGATGGGCGGGTGTGACCAGGAGGAGCGCGTTGGGATTGCCTCGCCCCTGCTGGGCGAAGAGGAGGAGGAGCCACGCCGCCTGTATGAGGAGCCCCGCGTTGATCGAGGCCATCAGGGCGCGTCGGCGGATGCGGATCGATCGGCGTCGTGTGGCGGCCTCGCCAGTCGGGGGTGCGGCGGAGAGGATGGTGTGCTCGCTGACGGCCATGGCCATCGCAAGACCGACGAGCGGCACGCCGGTCAGGAGAAGGGGGACGAGGAAGCGCGACTGGAGGTGTGTCACGCTGAGCCACGCGATGAGCTGCAGCATCGCGCCGATGGAGAAGAGGATGAGGGGTTTGAGGAGGCGGCGTCTCCATCGAGAGAGGATCATGCCGGCGCAGGCGAGCAGTACGAGCGGGAGAAACGCGAAGAACTGCTCGTGGAGCAGACCTCGCTGCACGGGGGCTGTGGGGCGGGCGGGGTCGCCGGTCTGGGGCCAGACGAGGAGCGAGAGGCGATCGGCGAGCGGGAGATCGGTGTGGTGTGCGCCGAGGTAGCGGGCGAACTGCTCGGTGTTCCAGTGGGCATTGCCGAAGAGCGCGTGCATGTGCGGGAAGACGGGGTTCCCGCCGTGCAGCCAGTTTCTGACGAGGAAGGGGGCGAGCGTGAGAGAGCCGACGAGAAGCCCGGGGAGGATCGCGCGTGTCCATGAGCGCGCGGGTGTGAGAGCGGCGAGCATGAGCGCAGCCACGGGGCCGACCATGAAGAGCGCTGTCGGCTTGCAGCAGCATGCCATGCCGACGAAGAAGGCGCAGATCGCCGAGCGGCGGGGGACCGAGAGGGTGGTGCGTGTGGAGATGAGGATTGCGCCGGCTCCGAAGGCCAGCACGCCCATCTCGTTGTACGCGAGGGAGCCGACCACGATGGTCCAGGGGGTGACGAGTGTGAGGGCCCAGCCGGTCATGCGTGCGGCGGCGCGGGCGCGGTCGTCGAGAGCGGCCATGCGTGCCGCGGCGTCGCAGCAGCGACCGATGAGGCCTGCGGCGAGCACCGTGATGGCGGCGTGGAGGAGTTGGGAGGCGATGAGGGGCGCGCCGGAGCCGGCGAGCATGCCCCTTCGGAGTGCGCCGAGGTGCGTGTATGCGCTCTCGATGGCGGAGGGGAGGTATGAGTAGACGTTGTGAGTGAGCGGGGTGAGTCTGCCTCGTTCGAGCCACTCGCGGGGGAGTTGGAGGTGGTAGGAGAGGGCGTCGAAGCCGCCGAACTCGCTGTCCCAGAGGAGGCCGGGTGTGCTGCACGAGGCGACGATGAGGACCGCGATACCGGCGCACGAGCAGAGCGTGGAGATGCGGAGGCGCGGGATGGTGGGTGCGGGGGCTTGGCGGGTCATCGAGTCGCGGAGTTCGCGCAGTGTGAGAAGCAGGAACGCGAGGATGCCGATGCCGATGGGCGCGAGCGTTGCGGCTCTGCCTGCGGCTCCGCGCCAGCCCACGAGCCAGCCGAGCAGGTGGCTGAGGGTGAGCATGGTTCCGAGCCCGAGGAGGAGCGTGAGCCATCGGCGTTCGGGATCGGGTTCGCCCGGGGTGTATCGGCCGAGCAGGAGCGGCGCGAGGAGCATGCCCCATCCCGCGGATGCGAGGGTGTATGCAGCGGCGAGCGGGCCGGCATCGATGAGCGTGAGGGCGACGGCCGCGGCTCCGACGAATGGTCCGTGGTCGGGTCCGATGCCGGCGATGAGGGCGACACCGAGGAGGAGGGCGGGCGCGACGAGAGCCCAGCGCGGCAGGGCGCGCCGGGGTGGTCGGGGTGTGTCGGTCGTGGGCCGGTCCATGTTGAAGCCGGTTTGATGCGGCTGAGCGTCTTATGGTGTTCTGGTGTGGGGGGGTAGGGCGTGGTGGGTCGGGTGTGGGGGGGGTTCGTCGGCTCTATTGAACGCATGCCCACGCTACCATTCCCGCGCATGCCTCTGAAACCCATGCCAAAGTCCGTCGGAACCGGCGAGTCGGGCTCGAGCGGTGCGCCTCGGCTTGAGATCATCGAGCCGCTCTGCGCTGTCTTTCGGCGCACGCTGAAGGGTGAGGGGCTGAAGTACACGCCGGAGCGTGCGCGTGTGCTGGACACGATCATCGGGTTCGACGGGATCTTTGAGGCGGATCGGCTGATTGAGCGGCTGAGGTCGGGCGGGCATCGTGTCTCGAAGGCGACGGTGTACCGGACGCTCAAGTTGATGCTCGAGGCGGGGATCATCCAGCGGGTGCCGATCGATTCTGACCAGGCGCATTACCAGTTGGTGTACGGGCGCGAGCCGACGGAGATGATCATCTGCGTGGACTCGAACCGCGTGGAGACGATCTCGATCCCGGAGATTGCGGCGATTCGAGATCGGATCTGCGCCGAGCGCGGGCTGCGTCCCGAGGGCCATCGATTCACGATCTTCGCGACGGGCAGGGCGTGAGGGCGTGTGTATCGTGCGGGTGGGGGTGTTATCGCGCGTAGGTCCTGTATGTGCGACGGTCCGCATCGCGCCGGAAGTAGACCACGGTCTCGGGCTGGCGTCCGACGTGGATGCGGCGCGTGTTGGAGAGCGATGGACGCTCCGAAGAGGGCCATGAGTCTCTGAGGGCGTCGGCGACGGGTTCCGAGCGGATGGCGAGCGCGGAATCGCGTCGGGCGTAGAGCGGATCGCCGGGGATGATCTCGTCTTCGGGGTAGGCCTCGGGGCTGGGGAGGACGGCGTGCCATGAGTCGCCTGATCCGGATGGGGCGAGCGAGGCCCGTCGCGTGGGGACGGACGTGCCGCATCCGAGGAGGGATGAGAGGAGCGCGAGCAGCGCAAGGTGTGCGCACGCGTGCAGGCGGCGTTCTGGGGTGGATACGAGCATGCCGGCCCTCTCGCGGTGGCGAACCAGTCAAGTCTTGGGGCCAGCCGTGGCGGGAGTCTCCGACCCTGTCCGTGGGTCTGGACCGTATCAGAGGATGACACAGGGATTCGGGTTTGCCAGCGGAATCTGGGGTTGGGTCAGGAGTTTGGACGACTCTTTCTCGGGATGGGAGTTCTCGGAGCGATCAGGACCGAGATGTCCGAATAAAGAGCGAACACAGGTGCGTCGTACTCGTAGGGTTTTGGTATAAACTCTGTGGTGCGGGCAGAGCGATGCCCGCCTTCTTTCAGGGAGGCCTTCCGATGTTGAGATCGAGCAGTCCGGCAATGAAGCCCTTCGAGCAGCCCATGACGTGGGAGCAGTTGGGTGTGATGAAGCAGGAAGCCGCGGCCCATATGACGGTCGCGGGGACGGTGAGCAAGACGTTCATCAACCTGGCGTTCGCGTGTACGGGCGCGTTGGTGGCGTGGTCGCTGATGTCGCGTGGGATCCTGCCCCAGGGGCTGAGCATCCCGATCGGGCTGGGATTGATCGCGCTGTCGTGGATCGGCTCGATGATCATCAACTCGAAGCCGGAGGTGGCGAGGTTCATCGGTCCGGTTCTGTCGATGGGGAGCGGGGCGTGGGCGGCGTTCATCTCGTTCGCGATCGCGATTGCGGTCGGCGCGAAGCTGGCGCAGAACCCCGGGGTTCTGGGCGCGACCGGGACGTTGACGACGGCCGAGGCGATCCGGCTCGGTTCGGGGCTGATCTTTCAGGCGATGCTGCTGACGTTCGGCGTGGTCGGCGCGATCGCGCTGGCGACGGGCACGGGAGTTCTGCGGATCGGCGGCACGGCGGCGAAGGTGATCACCGGCATCACAGGCGGGATCATGTTCGTGTATCTGGCCGGGTGGATCCTGCGGATCTTCGGGATCGGCATCCCGTTCATTCACGGGTACGGGATGATCGGGATCGGGTTCTCGATCTTCGTGGTGGTGGTCGCGTCGTTGAATGTCGCGATGGTGTTCAGCAGCGTCTTGGATGGCGTTGAGAACAAGCTGCCGAAGCACTACGAGTGGGTTGCGGGGCACGCGATCATCGCGACGGTGATCTGGCTCTACATCGAGATCGTGATCCTGCTCTACAAGCTGTTTGCCAGCAGAGAGTGATCGCCGGTGAGGTGAGCGACGATTGCGTTGTTGATTCGGGGGCGTGTCCGGTGCGGGCACGCCCCTTGTTCGTTCGTGTCGATCTCGTCAGGACTTTGCGCCCGTGACCCTCGCGATGTGGAGCGTGTCGGCGTATTGCTGGAATCGAACGGCGTCGCCCCGGACAAGATGCGACGTGTTCTTGAGCAAGGTTCGAGTAGGTCCGATAGCGTCAAGTATGGTGAGATATCAGCGCCATGCGACGTAGAGAATCGTTGTATCTGAGATGCGACGTTGTATACTCGGCACCAAGAGTCTGCGTGGGGAGATAGGGAGAGCGATGTTATACCGAGCGATGCTGCTTTCGGGTGTTGTTGCTACGACCGCAGCCGGTGCTCATGGGCAGACCTTCGGCCCGGACTTTGAGTGCGCGTATCGCTACGCGGATCTGGGGAGTCCGCCTGGTGTTCCTTCGCCGCTCGGAGGACTGGTGTTCAAACTGGGCGATCCGGACACGTTGTTGATCGGCGGATCAGCGAATCAACCCGGCGCGCAGATCTATGCGGTGCCGGTGCTGCGCGATGGGAGCGGCAAGATCACCGGGTTCGGCGCTGCTTCGACGGTTCATGCGGCGGCCCCGAACATCGACGGGGGTCTGTTCTACGGCCCGGACGGCGTGCTGTTCTTCACGCGCTACAGCATGAACAGCATCGGACAGATCATGCCCGGCTCAAATTCCCCGGATAAGGATGTGTCGTTGTCGCCGCTGGGATTCACGGCCTCCGTGGGCGCGGCGACATTGGTGCCGTCGGGCTTTGCCGGCGAGGGACGGCTGAAGGTCTTCCCATACAATTCGAGCGTCTGGCACGACGCAACGATTGCTGCCGATGGTCTGGGCACCTTTGATATTTCCGCACCAACAAACGCGATCTCACTCAGCGGCGGGCCTGAGGGCATTGTCTACGTCGAGGCGGACGCGACCCTCTTCGGTGCAGATAGCATCCTCGTGAGTCTTTGGGCTGCGGGAGTTGTGGTTGCTTACGAGGCGGACGGGAACGGAGATCCGATCCCATCGTCGGCGAGGGTCTTCATGAGCGGGCTGTCGGGGGCCGAGGGCGGGACTCGTGACCCGGTGACGGGTGACTTCCTGTTCTCAACGTTTGGCGGCGGAGATCGTGTCCTGGCGGTGCGCGGGTTCAATCCGGAGTGCAGTGCAAACTACAACCGGGACTGTCTCGTTGACATCCTGGATTTCCTGGACTTTTTCGACGATTTCGCGGCGTGCATGAACCAGGCGGGGCCGTGCGGCCAGATCGGCAACGCCGACTTCAACGGCGACACGTTCGTCGACATCCTTGACTTCCTGGACTTCTTTGATGCGTTCGGGCAGGGGTGTTGAGGCGACGTAGGCCGCACTCGTCCTGTCGACGCTCCGGACATTGCCACAGGGGCTCGACCGCTGTTCACTTCAGGAGACAGTGCCCGTGACCCTCGCGACGTGGAGCGTGTCGGCGTGCTGCTGGAATCGAACGGCCTTGCCTCCGGCGATGCGCCAGATGTGGGCCATCTGCGTGTTCTGCTCGGTGCCGGTGGCCTTGTAGCGGCCCTTGTAGCGGCCGGTGACGACGATCGTGTCGCCGGCATCGATGATTTCTTCGACGACGACGGCGAAGCCGTCCCACTCGCTGCCGCAGCGGGCGAAGACGCCCGAAGCGACGGCCTGTGGCCCGATGTACGGGTTTCTGTCCGCGTAGGGGAAGTTCTCGGCCTCGTTCCAGACGATGTCGGGGCTCATGCGACCGAGGACATCGGCGATGTCCCCGCGTGAGAAGGCGTCGTAGATGCCGCGGATGAGGGCGACGTTGGCTGACATGGGTGAGGTCCCTGGTGCGTGAGAGCGCGTGTTGGTGTGGGCGTCAGACGTTGAACAGGAAGTGGCAGACATCCCCGTCCTGCATCACGTATTCCTTGCCCTCGATGCGGAGTTTGCCGGCGTCCTTGATGGCTTTCTCGTTCTTGTGCTTCACGAGGTCATCGACGGAGTAGACCTCGACGCGGATGAAGCCGCGTTCGAAGTCGGAGTGGATGACGCCCGCGGCCTGCGGGGCCTTGCACCCGACGGGGACGGTCCAGGCGCGGATCTCTTTCGGTCCGGCGGTGTAGTAGGACTGGAGGTGGAGGAGGGTGTAGGCGGCGCGGGCGACGGCGTTGAGGGCGGGCTCTTCGAGCCCGAGCGACTGGAGCATCTCCAGTTTGTCTTCGGGCGAGAGCTCGGACAGTTCCGATTCGATTTTGGCGCAGACCGGGACGACCTCGGCGCCGACGTTCTTCGCGTGCTCCCGGACCTTCTGGGCGAGCGGGCCTGTGCCGTGGAGATCGTTCTCGTCGACGTTTGCGATGTAGAGGATGCGTTTGGCGGAGATGAGGCCGAGGGTCTTGACGGCCTTCTGGAGCTCGGGTTTATTGAACTCGACGGTCCGAGCGGGCTTTCCCTGGTTGAGGACGGGCTGGAGCGCCGTGAGCACTTCGACGCGTGCGATCGCTTCGGGGTCCTTGCTCTTTGCGGCACGCTCGGCCTTGGGGAGGGCGCCGGCGACGGTTTCGAGGTCGGCGAGGATGAGTTCGGTCTCGATGGTCTCGATGTCGCGGATGGGATCGACGGTGCCTTCGACGTGGGTGATCTCTTCGCCGCCGGGCGCCTTCTCGAAGCAGCGGACGACCTGAACGATGGCGTCGACCTCGCGGATGTGGCTGAGGAACTTATTGCCGAGTCCCTCGCCCTTGCTTGCGCCGCGGACGATGCCGGCGATGTCCACCAGGCGGAGCATGGCGGGGACGACTTTCTGGCTTTCGATGTGGGATCGGATGATGTCCAGGCGCGGATCGGGGATGGGTACAACCCCCACATTCGGCTCGATGGTGGCGAAGGGGTAGTTCGCCGCGAGAGCGCCCGCGGCGGTGAGTGCGTTGAAGAGTGTGGACTTGCCGACGTTCGGCAGCCCGACGATGCCTGCTTCCATTCTCGATTGCTCCAGCGTCGTTGGCTGAAAGGGGTGTGTATGGGGAGAGGAGTGTAGGTTGGGAACGCCGCGGGGCAGACCGGGCACATAGGATTCGGCGTGAGCGAGACCGGCGGGGAACTTGGTGGTTTGGGGCTCGCTTGTGGCAGGGGCGGTCGCCACTCTCGCTTTCTTTATCAGCATGCGGCCTGGGCGTCGTGGGTCTGGGCGGTGGTCCTTTGCGCGATCCTGGGTGGTGTGGCCCGAGCGGCGGCGGACACGGCGGGGAGATGGGTCTCTGCGGGCTTGCCCGAGATCCCGGAGCTGATCGATTGCGGCGTACCGGGTGGGCGTTCTGCGGTTCTTCGGTCGGAGGCGATGCGCGGACCTGTCGGTTTGTGCGAGCGTCGCGGGGATGGCCAGCCGAGCCATGCGGACCCGAAACCGAGCGGCCCGTTCGCTCGTTCAGAAGACGATGGCGATGGAGTCGTCTTCGGCGGCATTGTGGCGCTGTGCGATTCGCGGTTCGTGCGGATCCGCGTGATCGATCTGCCGACGGTGCGTGGCCCGCCATGCGCGCAGGTCGAGTGATCTCCTGAGCAACGAGTGAGTGTGCGTTGCGTCCGCCTGCGGGACGCTGCGTGATGCGTCCGTTCGGGCGCGTTTCTGTCGCGTGCGCCTTTCATCGGCGAAGCGGCACAAGCCAGGTTTCCGCGCGCTCGTGAGCGGGCGTGCGTTGGGTGCAAGATCCATGGATACACAGAGTTCGGGCGAGGCGGGTGTTCAGGGTGCGAGTCCCCCCGGGACTACGGAGGGTGCGAGATACGAGACAGGGAAGGGGTGTTTGCTTATGGCGATTGGCTTGATCGTGTGCGCGATCGCGATTCTGGTGGTGATGCTGTTTGCGGACTTTCGGGCATCGATCCCGGGCGGATGACGGGTGTCGAGGAAAGAACGACGCCCGGGACCTTTCGAGGTCCCGGGCGCCGGCGATGTCACAAGCCGTGGTTCGTTCGCGTGCCGGCTCGCCTTGTGGAGGCGTCGCGCTTGGCGACCGGCACGCGTGGTGTCTGCGGGACGTGCGGTGGTTCGTCCCGTGCGCGGCGGGTGCCGCGCGACACGCCTGATTCAGTCGTAGAGAGCCGTCACGGTGGGCTGCTCGAGGTTCCTGAGGACGATGGAGGTGTCGATGCGGAAGTTGGACTGTGTGCGGTGTCGTTCGGCGAAGAAGAAGTTGAGCTTGTAGACGCGTCCGTTCTCGAGCCATGTGAGGCGGTCGAGTTCGATGGTCTGGCTGATGGCGGAGTGGACGCCGCCGATGTCGATGACGAGCTTGCCGTCGATGAAGACCCAGACGTCGTCGTCGCCGGTGAAGGTGAAGACCTGTCCGGAGCCCTGCTGGTAGACGAACTGGGTGCCGAGTTCGAAGGTGAAGTGGAAGTTCTTGTTGTTGCCGGCGGAGTTGCCGAAGAGTTCGCCGTTGATGGGGAAGAATCCGCCCATGCCTGCGTAGGTGGCATCGGACTTGTCGTCGAAGGTGTAGACGTTGGAGTTGGGCTGGCGCTTGAGGGTGATCTGGAGTGGCTTGGAGGCGTTGACGCCCTCGACATCGCGGAACCACTGGGAGAAGTTCTGCTGATCTGTCAGTGCGCCGCCCAGGGTGCTGGAGAGCGATCCGTTGACATCGCCTGACTTGGAGGCGATGTAGTCCTTGTTGCTGATGCGGTGGCGGCCTGCGGAATCCTTGAACGCGCTGGAGACCTTGTAGCCGGTGGAGCTGAAGACGGGCTTGCCGTCGGCGTCGAGCTGATCGCCGACCATTCTCATGTAGTGGCCGAAGCCGGCGGTTGGCTTACGCTCGAAGTCGGGGTGGCCACCGGAGACAGTGCGTTCCTTGAAGTCTCGGACCGTGCCGGTGAGGACGATCGAGCCGGCGAGGTGTGAGTAGGGGTCGTTGGCGAGGGCGGGCGAGGCGATGGTCGCCAGGGCGACGCCTGCGAGTGACGCGATGGTGAGCGTCCTGGTGAAGTTCGGGCGAGCGGTTCGTGCGGCTTTCATGTGACCCTCCGACGGCTTGTTCCTGGCGAGTCGCGGCTTCGCGTGCCGCTTGGGTCTCGCCACCTGCCAGAGATGTGCAATTCCTTCCGCGGCGCGGCAATGCGATGCGGGCATGAAAGGGGGCAGGGGCGGCGGCCTGGCGCGTCTGGGAGGGTTATCCGAGGGGTGGATAGGGGCAGAGAGTTCGGTGATCGCTTTCGAGCGCGGGAAGGACCGTTCGCCGATGTATGATCGGACGCGGGCCGACGAGGTCGGGGACCGCTTCCTTGCCACGTTCGGACCACACGGAGGACGGATGGATACCTTCCTGATTGAGGGCGGCAGGCGTCTGAGCGGGACGCTGCGGGTGCATGGGTCGAAGAACGCGGCTCTGCCCTTGTTGACGGCGGCGTTGCTCACCGACGAGGCGATGACGCTCCGAGATGTGCCCGATCTGGCGGACATCCGGAACATGGTGCGTCTTCTGGGGGAGCTGGGGTGCGAGCGGATCGCGGGTCCGCAGCCGACGACACTGACGCTGAAAGTTCACGACGCCAGCCAGAGTCACGCGCGGTACGACATCGTGCGGACGATGCGGGCGAGCATCTCGGCACTCGGTCCGCTGGTTGCCAAGCGCGGGTATGCGAGGGTTTCGATGCCGGGGGGGTGCGCGATCGGTGAGCGCCCGGTGGACCTTCACCTGAGGGGGCTGAGGGCTCTTGGCGCGGAGATCGTGCTGAATGGCGGCGATATCGTGGCGCGGGCGCCGCGCGGGCGGCTCCAGGGCGCGAAGTTGTTTCTCGGCGGGCAGTTCGGCTCGACGGTGCTCGGCACGGCGAACGTCATGAGCGCGGCGACGCTGGCGGTCGGCACCACGGTGATCGAGTCCGCGGCGTGCGAGCCCGAGATCGTGGATCTGGCGAATCTCCTGAACTCGATGGGCGCGAGGATCACGGGTGCGGGGTCGCCGAGGGTGACGATCCAGGGTGTGGAGGCGCTCAAGGGGGCGGACCACACGGTGATTCCGGACAGGATCGAGGCGGGCACGCTGATGTGTGCCGCGGCGATCACGAACGGGGATCTGGTGCTCGAGAACTGTCCGCTGGATGCGTTGATGGCGGCGCGCGAGGTGTTGAGCGCGGCGGGTGTGCATGTGACGGAGGCGGGTGGGCCTTCGGCGGATCCGATGCGTGCGGTGTGCCGCGTGACGTGCGAGCGTGTGCTGCGTCCGGCGGAGTTCACGACGCAGCCGCACCCTGGGTTTCCGACGGATCTTCAGGCCCAGTTCATGACGCTGCTGACGCTTGCGGATGGGAACAGCATCGTGACGGAGCGTGTGTTCCCTGAGCGGTTCCTGCACGTGGCGGAGTTGTCACGGATGGGTGCGCGGCTGCTGCGTCAGGGCGCGACGGTTGTGGTGCAGGGTGTGCGTCAGCTTGTGGGCGCGCCGGTCATGGCGAGTGATCTGCGTGCCTCTGCGGGGCTGGTGCTGGCGGGGATGGCGGCGCAGGGGACGACGATTGTGCATCGCGTCTATCACCTGGACCGAGGGTACGAGCGGCTTGAGGAGCGCTTGTGCGGCGTGGGCGCGAAGATTACGCGGGTGGACGACAAGGAGATCGGCGGCCCCGCGACAGAGGCGTGAGTTGGGTGCGAGTCGGGCTGGATCTCTCAGTCGCTCTCGTCGGGCGGGCTCGGACTCGCGGGGGAGATCGTGGAGAGAAAGTCGCGGAGGATCGCGGCGGCGGCGAGCGCATCGCGACGCTGCTTCTTCTCGCCTCTGGTCATGCCTGAGCCGGCCATCTCCCAGTCGGCGGCGGCGCTGGTGAGCCGTTCGTCCTGGAAGTGGACCGGGTGTCCGGAGCGGCCGCCCAGTTTGGTGGCGAGTTCGCGGACGCGTTTGGCCTGAGGGCCTTCGGTGCCGTCCATGTTGAAGGGGAGCCCTACGACAAGGGCGTCGCGGACGCCGATGTGGTCGTGGATTCGTCGGGTGATCTCTCGCAGCCAGACCTGTCCGTCTTCGTGCTGGGTGGAGACTTCGATGACGTCGAGCGGTGTGACGAGCCCGGTGATGGGGTCTCCGATCGCCAGTCCGGTTCGCTTCTCGCCTATGTCGAGACACAGATATCGCATGGGGGCGAGTGTACCGGGAGTTTCACTGGATCGGGGCGGGGGTGCGGGCCTATCGCAGTTCCGGCCGGACCTTGGCGTGGAGGTCTTTGAGTTCCTGAGCCTTGTCGCGGGGCATGATGAGGGTGGCGTCTTCCGTGTGGATGACGATCAGGTTCTCGCACCCGAGGATGGCGAGCGTGTGGCGGTTGCCGGAGGGGGGGCCATCGGAGACGACGAGGTTGTTTTTGCCGTGGAGGATGATGGCTTCGGCGGGGCCTGAGACCCTGTTGCCCGACTTGTCGGGGGTGAGGGTTTCGGCGTATGAGGGCCAGGAGCCGACGTCGAGCCATTCGAGATCCATCTTGACGAGGGCGATGGAGACCGAGGGGTCGCGGCTTGCGGGTTCCATGATGGCGTAGTCGACGCTGATCTTCGGGAGGTTGGGATAGATCTCGTTGATCGTGTCGCGTTGGCGCGGGGTGCCCCATGCTTCCTGGATCTTGACGAGGCCTTCGTGGCTCTCGGGCTTGAAGCGTTTCAAGCAGTCCATGAAGGTCGAGGCGCGGAAGACGAACATCCCGGCGTTCCAGTAGAAATGGCCGCTCTGGACGTAGGCGGTGGCGCGCGGCAGGTCGGGCTTCTCGACGAAGCGTTCGACCATGTGCGAGAGGTGCGCGCCGCCATCGCTGATGGGGGCTCCGCACTCGACGTAGCCGAAGCCCGTGGCCGGATAGGTGGGCTTGATCGCGAAGGTGACGAAGCGGTTGGGATCCTGCTCGACGAGGCGAAACCCGACATCGACGCACTTCTGGAAGGTGGAGTCCGGCTCGATGAGGTGGTCGGCGGTCAATACCGCGAAGATGGCGTCGGGATCGAGTTTCTCGAAGACGGCGGCGGCGAAGCCGACCGCGTTGACGGTGTCTCGGCCGATGGGCTCGCCGAGGATGCGGTCGTCGGAGAACTCAGGGAGGGTGCGACGGATCGCGTCTCGGTATTGCTCTCCGGTGCAGATGTAGCGGCGTTCGGGCGGGACGACACCTTCGAGGCGTCTTGCCGCGAGCTCGAGGAGGGAGCGACGGACGCCGGGTTCGGCGGGTCGCTCGATGAATTCGAGGAGTTGCTTGGGGTTGTGGGCGCGGCTCATGGGCCAGAGGCGAGTTCCCGCACCACCGGCCATGATCATCGCATAACGCATGGGAGACTTTACTCGCGAGGGTTGGGGCTGGTTCGCGCTGCCTAGAGGGGCTTCACATCGGCCGGATCGGGTAGCGGCGTGAGCACCCCGGGATTGGTTGGGTGTTGCTTCGGGAGATGATTCGATCCGGGGGGAGGTGATTCAGTCGGGGATCCGCCCCTCGGCGAGGCGTTTCTCGACTTCGGCCTCGCTGAGGAGTTCGCCCTCGGTCTTGGCGACGACGGCGGCGGCGGCGGCGTCGCCGGTGACGTTGACGACGGTGCGGCACATGTCGAGGAGCCGATCGACGCCGAGGATGACGGCGATGCCGTCCGGGGGGACGCCGACGGACTCGAGGACGATGACAAGCATGACGACGCCCGCGCCGGGGATGCCGGGTGTGCCGATGCCGGCGAGGGTTGCGGTGAGGACGATGACGGCGAGCTGGCCGACGGTGAGGTCCATGCCGTACATCTGGGCGATGAAGACCGTGGCGACACCCTGGTACATGGCGGTGCCGGCCATGTTGATGGTTGCGCCGAGGGGGCAGGCGAAGGAGGCGATGCGCTCCGAGACGCCCAGCCGATTGATGGCGCAGGAGATGGTGACGGGAAGCGTTGCGTTGGAGGAGGAGGAGCTGAAGGCGGTGAGCATGGCGGGGGAGAGCGCGCGGAAGAACCTGACGAAGCCAACGCCGGCGACGAAGCGCAGCACGAGCGGGTAGACGATGAGCATGATGGTCGCGAGGCCGACGATGACGACGAGGCAGTAGACGCCGACGGCCTTCAGGACGTCGAGCCCCATGATGACGATCGCCGGCGCGACGAGCGTGAAGACCGCGATGGGTGCCAGGCGCATGATCGTGTTGACGAGCATGACGATCGCGTCGGTCAGGGCGTCGAAGATCGCGATGACGGGCCCGGACTTGGAGGAGGGGATCATGGTGAGAGCCGCACCGAGGGCCATGGCGGCGACGATGACCTGGAGCATCTGGGCCGTGGCGAGTGCCTGGAACGGGTTCGGTGGGACGAGGTCGAGGCCCTGCTGCCAGAAGCTGGGGACCTCGCTGGTGCGCCCGCGGCTTGCCTCGACGTTGGACTGGTACTTGGCGGTCATCTCGGCGCGGGCGGCGGGATCGATGCGTTCGCCGGGGGATGCGATGTCCGCGATGGTGAGTCCGACGGCGATCGAGATCGCGGTTGTGAAGACGAAGAAGCCGACGGTCTTGCCTCCGATCCGACCGAGCCGCTTGAGGTCGCCGAGACTCGCGACGCCGATCGTGAGCGAGCAGATGACGATGGGGACGGCGATGAAGCGGAGGGATCGGAAGAAGAGCTGGCCTATGAGCGTGTTGGTGTTGACGAGAAAGCGGACCGCGCCGGCGACGAACCCTGCTGACGCGTTGGCTTCGGATGCGACTCCTGAGGCGAAGTTCTCGTTCCCGCGGCCGGCCATGAAGGCGCTCGGGTCGTTGACGCCGATCGCGGCCCACGTCTGGCCTGTCCAGAGCCGGTCGATCGCGATGCCGACGATGACGCCGAGCACGAGCCCGATCACAATCTTCCAGTGCAGCGCGAGGCGGCGACGCTTCTCCATGATCGTGCTCCCATCGTGCGAGTGGCGGGGTTCGCACACACCCTACGCCAGGTGACAACTCGGCACAAGTCCGAACGCGGCGTGCTGTCAGGTCTACGATCGGTGTTCGCTGCGTGATGGAGCGTGATGCCTAGCGGGTGGATGAGCGAGGGGCTGATGACGAAGGGGTCGAGCCGACGGAGATACAGGGCGTATCGCGACGGGCTGAGGCGTCGCGAGGTGGAGGCGAAGCGTGATCCCTCGGCGGCGGGCGTGAATCCGAAGCGGAAGAAGCCCCGGAGCTTCGTTGCGCTCTTCGCGGCGTTCTGGGCGTTGCTGCGTGGGCGGCGGCGCATCCTCGCGCTCGGGCTCGCGACGCTGAGCATCTCGACGGTGCTCGCGCTGGCCGTGCCGTCGTCGACGAAGGTGGTGATCGACTATGTGCTGACGGACAATCCGGGGCCGTCGGGTCTGCCGGATTGGTCGTGGCTGCCTCGTGATCGCGGAGCGCTGCTGTTCCTGATCGCGATGGCGATGGTCGGGGTGACGGCGGTCTCGATCGTGATCGGGATGGTGGGCCGGTGGCAGGTGACGCGTCTGACCAAGATCCTGCAATTGTCGCTGCGGCGTCGGGCGTTCGAGCACGCTGTGCGTCTGCCGCTTCATCGCATCCAGCAGATCAAGTCCGGCGGTCTTGCGAGCATCATCCGCGAGGATGCCGGTGGCGCGGCGGAGCTGCTTTTCAGTCTGATCTACAACCCGTGGCGTGCCGTGGTGCAACTAACCGGGACGCTGCTCATTCTCGCGTGGGTTGATTGGAAGCTGCTGGTGGGATCGCTGCTGCTTATCCCCACGGTCTGGATCAGTCACAAGACGTGGATCGCGCGGATCCGTCCGGTGTATCTCGACATCAGGAAGGGTCGGTCGGCGATCGACGCGCACGCGACGGAGGCGTTCGGCGGGATACGCATCGTGCGGGGCTTTGCGAGGCAGCACGGAGAGGCGGCGCGCTTTGCGCGCGGCAACCACCTGATGGCGCGCCAGGAGATCCTGGCGTGGTGGTGGTCGCGGGCGGTTGACGTGGCGTGGCAGATCCTGATTCCCGGGGCCTCGGCGGGGCTGCTGATGTACGGGGGCTCGCGGGTCATCGGCCAGACGCTGACGATCGGCGACCTGATGATGTTCTCGACGTATCTGTTGATGCTGCTCTCGCCGCTCGAGGCGATCGTGTCGAGCGCGACGAATGTGCAGAGCCAGCTCGCCGGGCTTGAGCGGACGCTGGATCTGTTCGAGGAGAAGCGCGAGTTCGAGGATGGCGACGCGGCGGGGCTGATCCAGGTGATGCGCGGATCGACGCGGGGCGGGATCACGCTGTGCGATGTCTCGTTCGCGTATCCGGGCCAGAGCCAGCGCGTGATCGATCGGGTTTCGATGGAGATCGCACCGGGCGAGACGCTCGCGCTGGTCGGCGCGAGCGGCTCGGGCAAGACGACGCTGACGAATCTGATCGCGCGATTCTTCGATCCGTCGGAGGGCTCTGTGCTGCTGGACGGCGTGGATCTTCGCGAGATCGATGTCGCGTCGTATCGTCGGCTGCTCGGCATCGTCGAGCAGGAGGTGTTCCTGTTCGACGGCACGATCGCCGAGAACATCGCCTACGCGGAGCGCGGGGCATCGCAGGAGCGGATCGTTCGTGCGGCCCGCATCGCGAACGCGCACGACTTCATCGTCGCGCTGGAGAAGGGATACGAGACGCTGATCGGAGAGCGGGGCGTGCGCCTCTCGGGCGGTCAGAAGCAGCGGATCGCGTTGGCGCGAGCCGTGCTCTCGGACCCGCGGATCCTCATCCTCGACGAGGCGACGAGCAATCTCGATTCGGAATCCGAGCACGCGATCCAGCGGTCGCTCGGCGAGGTGCTGAAGGGACGAACGACGATCGTGATCGCGCATCGACTCTCGACGATCAGAAACGCCACGCGGATCGCCGTGCTGGAGAAGGGAAGAATCGTGGAACTCGGGACGCACGCGACGCTCGCCGATTCCGGGGGGCGGTACGCGGACCTGCTTCGGATGCAGAGTCTTGGTGATGATCGGAGCGGCAGTTCGAGTTCGGTTGTCGATGCGGATGCGTGGGGGCGTACCGATTGAATGTGGCAGCGCGTGGTGGTTCACGTCACGCGAAGCTGCTCAGATCACCGAACCTTTGTTCGCATCGATGTGTGGCGCATCGCCCATTTCCAGTGATTGTCCGTGCGTGCCACGAGATATAGGACGATGCTGGTGTGTGGCATTGGAAAGTCCACTCAGATCCGGCGAACAGCGTGGCGTGTGCATCCGTGCGCTGGCAGTTGCCGTTGATCGCTTGTATAATGAACCGCCTCGATTGGAGTGCTTTGCTTCCGAGCGCGACCCAGATCCTCCCAGGACGCAGTTTCGCCATGGGTATCAGCAGCCCCCTGGCGAGGCCCGTGTGGGCCATGCGTCCTCAGCAGCCAGCCCCGTCGCAAGGCGGGGCTGGTTTTTGCGCACGCGTGTGATGTGAATTCGTCGCGGATTCGTGCTCAATGAACGCCTGTGGATCCGAAGCCCGCGCTGCCGCGTTCGGTCTGGTCGAGCTCATCGGACTCAGTGATGCGCACGCGGACGACCGGCGCGATGACGAGTTGCGCGATGCGCATGCCGTGCTCGATGATGAACGGCTCGCGTCCGAGATTGATGAGCGGGACCTGCACCTCGCCCCGATAGTCCGAATCGATCGTTCCCGGGGTGTTGGGGAGTGTGACGCCGTGGTTGGAAGCGAGTCCCGAGCGGGGGCGCACCTGACCTTCGTAGCCGCTCTCGATGGCGATGGCGATTCCGGTCGGGACGCGCGCGATGGAGCCGGCGGGGATGGTGAGCGGTCCTTCGGGGAGGCACGCGGCGAGGTCCATTCCGGCGGCACCCTCGGACTTGTACTGCGGCAGGACCGCTTCGTGCGACAACTTGCGGACACGCATGGTTGGAGAGTCGGTTGTGTCGGTCGGTCGGGACGTGCCGTGCTGGTTCATGCCGACGAAGGTAGGTGCGGCACGAACGGTTTGCCGGGGAGTGCTGGCGCGTGGGGAACCTTCCGGGCGGGGCTCGGGCGCTTGCCGCTCGCTCAGGCGGTTGTCACAGTGACACGCGCGGAGGCGTGCATGGACGGGTCGGCTGGCGGAGCGAGGAGCGCGAGATCCTCATCGCAGAGGTTGGCTTTCAGTTCGCCGAGCACACGGTCATAGGTCTCGATGAGCCGCCGGGTGGAGGCGATGGCGTTGTCCATCGCGGACTTGCCGGTGACGGCTTTGAGGTGGTCCGGCTGGCCGATCTCCGCGAGGTGCTTCTCGGAGCGCACCTTGGCGTCTTCGAGGGCGCGGAGAAAGTGGTGGGCCTCGTCTCGGGCCGTGACGGTCTCAAGGAGCATTCGTTGGCGTTCAGTGCTGATCATGGGTTGGGTCTCACCTCCCCATTCTTCGGAATTCGATCGCCGGGTGCCGCACTCCCACGAGGAAGCCGACTCCAAGACGTGATTGTCCGGCCCGCACAGACGCAATCAAGTTACCCGATTGGTCTGCGTGAAGTTATCCACAAGAATGGATGTTGTCCCGATAAACTGAGGCCTTATGTTCGGTTCATTTCCGGAACGAGCCGCCTGATCGTGGAGATCGCCGCATCAGGGGATTCGGCGTGGCGGGCATGAGAGAGGTCTGCGACGAGCGAGGGGATGGAGTTGGTGCAGGGAGTACCGGCCCAGGCGTCGATGCCCTCGTAGGGGGTTGGTCTGAGGTTCTCTGCGGCGTAGGCGAGCTCCTCGTGCAGCTTTTCGCCGGGGCGGATGCCGCTGATCAGGATATCGATGCGCTGGGCGATGCGCCCTGTCTCGTCGGGGGCGTCGGGGTCGAGGACGAGGTTTCCATCGCGATCGACGAGTCTGGCGGCGTAGCCGTGTGCGTCGAGGAAGCGCCGAGCCAGATCGAGGATACGGATCGGATCGCCCATGTCGAGGACATAGACGGGGGCGGTGGGAGAGGGGTCGTCGATCGACGCGGCCTGGATGACGAGCCCAGCGGCTTCGTGGATGGTCATGAAGTAGCGTGTCATGCGGGTGTCGGTGACGGTGAGGGGCCCGCCATCCACGAGCTGGGCGGACCAGATCGGCACCACGCTGCACGAAGAGCCGAGGACGTTTCCGAACCGGACCATGGAGAATCGTGTGCGAGGGGTGGATGCCGGTGTTGCGCGCGAGTCTCGGTGGAGGGCCTGGACGTAGATCTCGGCGAGGCGCTTGGTCGCGCCCATGACCGAGGTTGGGTTCACGGCCTTGTCGGAGGAGATGAGGACGAAGCGCTCCGCGCCGGCGGCGAGGGAGGCGTCGGCGATGGACTTGGTGCCGAAGAAGTTATTGGTGACGGCGTGTGCGGGGTGGTCTTCCATCAGCGGGACGTGCTTGTGTGCCGCGGCGTGGAAGACGACATCGGGCCTGAGTTCTCTGACAAGTTTGAGTGTTCGTTCCGCATCGACGACATCGTGGAGCACGGCGCGGCGGGGGACTGAGCGGAAGGACGAGCCGAGTTGTCGATCGATCTCGAAGAGGGCGTTTTCTGATCGCTCCATGAGGGCGATGCATGAGGGCTCGAAGGACGCGGCGATGCGAGCGAGTTCTGAGCCGATCGAGCCGCCTGCGCCCGTGATCAGGACGCGTCTTCCCTTGAGGAGACCAGAGACGGCGGCGCGATCGATGGGGCGCGGCTCGCGGTTGATGAGCGATGCGAGGTCGATTCTGGCGGAGGACCACGCGGAGCCGGGGGCGACGTAGACGCGCGAGCCGTCGGCGGTGCCGTGGCGGGCGGGCGCGAATGGGAGCAGGGACCGTAGCGGCGCGGTGGTAGCGACCGGGACGGCGTGTTGCACGAGGAGGCGGACCGCTTCGGCGAATCTGTGCGTCTCGTCCGGCTCGCAGGTCAGGATCGCGCCATCGGGCTTCATCTCGGCGAGCGTCTGGGCGAGTCGCGGCAGCTCTGATTCACCAAGCCCTGTGGGTTGGGGGAGGTCGCTCAGGGCGATCATCTGGGCGCAGAGTTCCGAGACGGCTTGGTCGGTGCCGATGATGAGCGGACGAGCGACTTCGCCGGCGACCGCGGGGGTCAGGCGGAGGCGTGAGGCGGGTCTGGCGGGCTCGGGATGGGATGAGAGCGTGGACATCGTGGCCTCCGGCAGGGCGGCCGGGGGGTGGGGCCGCATCCGGAGTTATCGGCACACGCCCGCCTGGGACTGAGCCGAGAGCCCAATTCCCTGCGATCGGCGAGAGGACGCTATGCTCGCAGCATGATCAGGAAGATCAGCGGTCGCTTGGAGGCGGTGGAAGGGTTGAGCGTACTTGTTGCGCTCCCCGGGATCGGGTTGACCTACGAGGTGCTGGTGCCGGCGTTTCTGTCGGAACGGCTCGGCGCGTCGGTCGGGCGTGAGATCGAATTGGTGACGCTGGAGTATCTGGAGGGCCAGGGTCAGGGGGCGTCGTTTGTGCCGCGGGTTGTGGGGTTTGCCACGATCCACGACCGTCGGTTCTATGAGCTTCTGACGACGGTGAAGGGGATGGGGAATCGCAAGGCGTTGAAGGCATTGGCTATCGAGCCGGGTGCGTTCGCGCGGTCGATCGCGGAGCGGGACGCCAAGGCGCTTCAGGCGTTGCCTGAGATCGGGAAGCGCATGGCGGAGACCGTGATCGCGGAGCTGTCGGGGAAGGTGGATGGGTTCGTGAGTTACGAGGGGGTTGAGATCAAGCCCCGTGCGGCGGCTCCTGCATCTGGCCCTGTTGCTGAGGCGATCGCGACGCTGGTTGCGCTGGGAGAATCCAGGGCGGATGCCGAGCGCATGGTCGACCGGGCGACGGGGCGTGATTCCACGCTTCAGACGGCGGAGCAGATCGTGGCGGCGGCGTTCGCTGCGCGTTGAACCAGTTTCGGGTTGAATCGTGTGCGAGAGCGATCGAAGTTCTGAGCCGGGTGCCGTCGTGCGCAAAACGAAAGGCCTCCGTCCGGAGGGGACGGAGGCCTGGAGTAGACCTTTGTTGACTGCGCGGCTGGATCAGCGGCGACGACGGGCGATGAGGCCCAGACCGCCGAGGAGCGCGAGTGAGGCCGGCGCGGGGACGATGATCTCGGTGAAGCCCGTGAGGACGATCACATCGCCATCGCCGGAGGCGGCGAAGTCGAGGTACATGGTCAGCGTGCCGTAGCCGGAGAGGTCCGGGCCAACGACGGGGCCGGTGGCGACGGGGCCGTAGGTGTAGTTCGAGCCGGCGAGGCCGGGGCCGTAGGACTGATCGCCTCCGACGTCGACGCCGAGGTTGAAGTCGGGCATGCTGACGTGGGAGCGCTGGAGGGTGGCGTTGCCGCCGGTGGTGAAGACGCCGACGCCGTTGCCGGTGAAGTCGGTCATGCCGCCAACGATGGAGGAGCTGATCGATGTTGCACCGGGATCAAGCGTGATCGGCATTGAGAAGGAGAAGGAGAAGGAGGAGGGTGCGCCGAAGTCGGTCACGGCGATGCCATAGGCCATCGAAGCCGACACGTCACGAGGGGTCTCGAGCGCTTCGACGGTGGTGGATCCGAAGGTGTAGACGGCCGGAACAAGACGGAACTGCCCATCGACCATGAAGGATGCCATCTCGTATGACTGACCCTCGATGATGACGGTGGCGACGGTTCCTGCGGTGGCGGTGCCGCCGAACATTGCGGCAGCGGAAAGCACTGCACCTGTACAGATAGAACGCATTGAACAAACCTCCTACGTCTGAACAACTCTCTCAATCAGCGAAGCGGGCGATTACGCCACCCGCTCGATTGGAACGCCGCTCTCTCTTTCGGCGACCAACCTTCATCTCTCTCTTCATGTCTCTGGTTGTCTGACTGTCACTCTCTCTATGACTCGGAGCGTCGGGTGTCTCACGCCCGACAGGTGAAGCATATCAGGCGCAAGGCCCGCCGCAAGAAAAATATTGCCCGAAAGTGGGCGGTTTTGATTTCATTATTCTGTTAGGTACACCGATCGCCAATCGAGGCCTCAGGTGGCCAGAGTTGGGACATCGAGTGTGAAAGCGGCACCTGGGTGCGTGGCTTTCTCGATGACGAGTTCTCCGCCGTGCTGGCGGGCGATCGTGCGAGCAAGGGAAAGCCCTAGTCCGAGGCCCTGGGCCGCGCTGGTTTCATGTTGCTTCCCGCGAGCGAAGGCGTTGAAGATCCGTCGGCGTTCGGCAGGGGGGACACCCGGGCCGCGATCAGCGACAGTGAGGAGGAGTCGAGCGCCTGCCCTTTGGGCCGAGAGCGTGATGCGTTTGTCGTCGGCATCGGAGGCGTATTTGCAGGCGTTATCGACGAGGTTGACGAGGACACGGGCGGCGGCGTCGCTGGAGATCGCGGCGGTTGTGCTTAGGACCTCGTCCTTGATCTCCAGTTCGAGGGTCATGCCCGACTGCTCGACGCGTTGTCTGAGTGTCGGCAGGACATGGTCGAGGATCTGCTGCAGGGTCGTTGAGGGTGTATGTGTCGAGGCGTTTGCGCGAGCGCGGCCGAGGCGAGCAAAGTCGAGGACGTTCTCGACGATGCGCTGGAGGCGGGTGGATTCGTGCTTGAGGGTCTGGAGGTACTCGGCGCGAGAGGCGTCATCGGTGACCATGCCGTCGGCGAGCATCTGGCTGTAGAGGCAGAAGGTGGTGAGGGGTGTGCGGAGTTCGTGGGTGACGGCGGAGACGAATCTGCCGCGGCGTTCGCCGAGCGAGATTGATGCACGGAGCGAGAGCCCGACGGTTGCGATGGCGCCGAGTGTTGCGAGCCAGGCGAGCCCGAGCGTGACGTGAGGGGGCGTGATGAGGGGGATGGGGGGCGGCTGCGTCGGAGGCGGGACGAGCATGGCGGGGATCGTGGCGAGGAGTCTCGAGGAGATCTCGCCCCTTGAAGCGCGGGTGTCCGTGACTGGTTCGAGCATGGCTCCGGGGAGCACATCCTCGATCCGTGTGAGGAGGTGATCGCGGAGCGCGGGCCAATCGATCCAGAAGCCCTGGACGGTGAAGGCGTGATCGGCGCGGACGGTGCGCCAGAAGATCAATTCGGGCTCGCCGGTCGCGGGGTTGGTTCGCCAGCGGGGGACGAAGCGAGACTGGGTGAGAGCGGCTCGGACGCCGGGCGTGGCGCGGCTGGTGCGCGGTGGGGAGATGATCGAGGCGGGCGCGGTGAGCTTGATGTTCTCAAGATCGGGCTCGGCAAGCCCGGCAAAGAGATCATCGTCGTCGGCGGGGGGCGGGTTTCTTGATTCGCTGCGGGGCGGGGCGCGGGCGATCTGAGGGGTGACGGCGGCGGTTGAGGACGCGATGTCCGCGGCGTCCTTTCGATAGGCGTATTCGCGCTCGGCGAGTTCGGATGAGGCCTGCTCCTGCCTTGCCTGGGGTGTGGAGGCATTGTCGCGGAGTGCGCGCTGGTTTGCCTCGGTTGCGGTTGCGGCTGTTTCTGCGGAGTCCGCGTCGATGGGGGTTTGTTGATCGGGAGGATCGAGGGACGCGAAGCGCCCGAGGCGAGCGAGCAGTTTCTCGTAGCGTTCGATCCGCTCCGGGCCGCCCGGCTCTGACTCGGCGAGGTCACGATCGTTGCCTTGCGGGACCTGCGGCGAGTAGACCGCGCCCATCGGGCCGAGCTGGAAGTGCAGAAGGACGAAGGGGGGTGTGCCTTCGACGAGCGGAGAGGGGACGATGACCTCGCCGGGGAGCACGGGCTCCCAGACTCTTGTGAAGGCGCGCTGTTCCGGGTAGTAGGAGAGATAGTGGAAGTAGGGGCGTGCGGCTTCCTGGGCGATGATGGGGGAGAGCACGGAGTCCATGCGCCAGAGGGCGAGGCGGAGGTCTTCCTGGCGTCGTGCATCGAACTTGGCGTGCAGTTCCTGTCGCTCAAGGTCGAGCATGCGGGCGGTGACGTATCCGAGCAGGGCGAGGACAGCCGCGACGCTCGCGAGAAAGACGAGAAGGGTGATGCGTGAGGCGTTGCTCACTGCGCCGTTGCTCCGGGGCTTGTCGGCGTTGCGGGCTGGTCTTCGGCGAGCGCGAGCATGTATCCCTTGGCGCGGACGGTGGCGATGACGCGCGGGTTGTTGGGATCGTCGCCGAGTTGTTCGCGGAGGCGGGCGACGGCCATGTCGACGGTGCGGGTGTGCATGCCGCGCGGGTCGAGTTTCCAGACGCGCTGGAGGAGTTCGTCGCGTGAGATGGCGCGGCCGGGATTCTGTGCGAGGTATTCGAGGACCTCGGCTTCTTTCTGGGCGAGGAGGACGCGGGTGCCGTCGGTGAGGGTGGCTTCTCGGCGGCGGAAGTCGATGGTTCGCCCGGCGATGGTGAGCGTTGACACGGATTTGGGGCGTTCTGCGGAGCGTCGGAGAACGGCCTCGACGCGTGCGATGAGTTCGGAGGCGGAGAAGGGCTTGACGACGTAGTCGTCGGCGCCGAGGCGGAGGCCCTTGATGCGGTCCTGCTCCTCGCCCCGCGCGGTGAGAAAGATCACGGGGATCGAGGGCTTCACTTCGCGGAGCCGCGAGAGCACCGTCAGCCCGTCCATCTTCGGCATGAGGATGTCGAGCAGAACGATGTCGTAGTCGCGTGAGGTCGCGGCGCGGAGGCCGGCCTCACCGTCGGGGGCGTCGTCGGCTGCGTAGCCGGCGAAGCGGAGCGCGTCGCACAGTCCGCGGCGGATCGCGGGATCATCCTCAACGACGAGCACCGAAGCGAGGGGCATGGGTGTTCCTTGCGCCTGCGGCGCACTGGTTCATCGGTCGTGCGGGGTCACCACGTGTAGCGGACCTTGTACCTGACGACGGCTTCCTGGTCGGCCTTGAGCGTGATGGGGATGTGGATGGTGCGGGAGTCCTGTTTCTCGAACGGGAGGGATGATTCGGTGATGTCCCACTGTGTCCAGCGGTACATGGACTCTCTGATGATGACCTTGACGGGCTCTTGCTTGCGGTTGCGGAGCTTGATCTCGATGGTTTCGTCCATCCACTTCTGGGAGAGATCGACGCGGAAATCCATGCTGCGGCGTTCGCCGACGACGTCGAAGGAGTTGCCGAGCTTGAGCAGGATCGTTTCGTCCTTGGCGGTGTGGTCGATGACATCCTCGCCGATGAACTCGAGCGAGCCGTCGTCGGGGTCGGTCTTGGAGACGCGGACGCGCCCGGAAGGCAGGGGCATTCCCATGCCGTTGTCTTTGGTGTTTTTGAACGTGAGGTAGACATCGACCTTTGTGTTCGAGGGGATGCCGAGGTCGCGGTCGATCGCGGGGGCGGACCAGTAGGGCCGCCACGACTGATCGACGCCGTAGTAGACGAGGACCTTCTCGCACGGGACGTTCCGCGGCGCGTCGAAGAGCTCGATCTGCTTGGTGGAGGCCTGGGGGATCGTGGTGGGGCGGCCGAGCGTGTAGAGGTGGTACTCGAAGAAGGATTTCTCGGCGAAACCTGCGGGGGCGGCATCGGCCATGGCGAGTTCGCGTCGGCTCATCATCGGAACGGGCACGCCGCCCCCCTGCGGGGCGCGATGGACATCGCCGGCGACGAGCTTGAGTGAGGCGTTCTGGTAGTCGGCACCGGACTGGTTGAGGATGCTGACCCAGGCGTTGATGTCGAGTTCGCCCTGGTTCATCGCTCCGGTTTCTCTGTAGACGACGTTGTAATCGGCCCACCACGTGATGCCCTCGGTCTGGTAGGAGACGCGGGTGCGATGGTCGCCGGGCTTTGTGGTGTAGATGTCCCAGATCAGCGTGGGCTGCGTGATCAGGCCGTCGGCCACGCCGGGGAACGAGATCGCGCCGTAGCCGTTCTGCCAGCGGACGGAGCCGTCGGCGTCTTTGACGAGGATGCCTCCTCCGGTGTTGGCGGAGAGAAGCGTGACCTCTTTGCCGTCGAGGACGACGGGCTTGCCCGTGAAGCGTTCGAGCATTTTCTGTGTGCTGACGAGGTCGAACTGGTAGTTCTGCTCGACGACCTTGGTGTCCGCAGGGTGGGTGAGGGAGGTGAAGGTGACGGTGGTCGGATCCAGGAGTGCCGCGACGTCGTTGAAAGAGGTGATGGAGCGTCCTTCGGCGAGGTTGATGGTGCGATCCTGACGCACGACGGCGTAGCCGGGGAGGCCCTGCTGGCCGTAGTAGCGACCGCTCGGGCTGCCTGAGAAGAACTGGAGTGATTCGGGCACCGGGCGGTACATCGAGGCGGGGATCGCGCCCGGGACCGCGGTGCTGTAGATCGTGAGCGAGGTTGTCGGGGCTTCATCCTGCTGCGCGTGTGCGGCTGGAGCGAGTCCTGACAGCAGCACGAGCGCAAGGGGCGTCGTGCGGGCGAGGCGTGTGCGAGTCCGATGCGACGTGCGTGCCATGTGTATCCCCTCGTGGCGCGGCTTGTGCTGGGAGCCGCGCGTGTTGGCTGATTGTTGGACCCAAAGCGACCGCCGACGTTTCCGCGGGCGGGCGCGTCCCCGGTCGGTGTCGCGGGTTACTTCTTGTCGTAGGTGATGCCCTTGCGCTGTGCCTGCTCGCGGAGGCAGTCGGTCACTTTGGCGTCGAAACTGTCCTTCGACTCTGCGCCGAGCCGGGCCAGCTCCTGCTTGAGGTATTCATCACGCTGCTGCGAGAGTTCGGTGATGCGCTGCTGGAGCTTCTCGCGCTCCGCGGCGATCCGGTCGATCTTCTCTTGTTGCTGGGCGAGCGTCAGTCCTTTGAACGCTTCGGGGAGTTGTTCGCTCGGGATCTCGTCGAGTCTTACTCGTCCGGATCTCACGTCGTCGACGAGTTCCTGCTCGCCGAGGGCGGAGGTCTTTCCGGCGGCGGAGACGAAGTACGCGGCGCGGGCGGCCTGGGCCGCTGCGGGCGCGACGGCGGCGATGTCGCGCCCGGCTTCCGTCTTCTCTGCGGCGCGCATCTGGGCGTCCTCGTCTCCCCAGCCGCATGCGGTGGCGGCGAGATTCGCGCCCAATGCTGCGAGTTCGGCGTCGAAGGGTGTGGCAACGACGGTGACGCCTCCATCCTGCTGGATGGCGAAGTACTCGCCCTCTGAGAGGCGTGCGATCTCCTGCCAGTAGGGGGTGGTCTCGGACCAGGAGCCGCACTGGATGGTGTTGATGATGATGCCCTTGGCTGCGGCGGTGGAGCAGGATTCGGCGTACTTGGTGTCTTGCTCATAGTCCATGTGGGGTGGTGCGTCGCCGACGAGGTAGATGAGTTTGAGGGCGTTGTGATCGTCGGACCAGGGTTGGAGCATCACGCCCTCGTGGAGCGCCTGGTTGACGGACTCGGGGCCATCGCCCCCTCCTGCGGCGACGAACTTCATGAGATCGGCGTAGACGGTGTCGAGGTCTTCGGTGAGGGGCGTGAGCTTGGTGATGTACTCATCGCCCCGGTCGCGGTAGGCGACGAGTCCCATGCGGATGACGGGGCGGGGCTGGGCGGTTGCGATGGTGTTGGCGATCGACCAGATCTTCTGCTTGGCGCCCTCGATGAGGCCGGACATCGAGCCGGTGGTGTCGAGCACGAAGACGACGTCGATGATGGATTCTTTGGCGACATCCTGCGGCGCGGCGGGATCGGCGGTGATCGCGCCGATTGCGGGCGGGGTGGTGGGAGTGGTGTGGCGTGCCGAGGCGGCTCCGATCGAGAGGGTGGAGCCGGCGAGCAGTGCGACGAGCCATGAGGGTGTGCGATTCATCAGCGGTGCCATGGTGTGTTCCCTGTGTGAGTGGAGACTGGTGTGTGAGGGGAGGGGTGTGCAAGGACTGAGGGGCTTGGTGATGAGTGAGGGTGAGCGGCGGGGGTTATGTGCCGGGGCCTTTGACGAGGAGGAGTTCGGCATCGACCATGAGGAGGCAGTCGGCGCGTTCGGCGAGCATCCCCTGGCGGCCCTCCTTTGCGAGGCGCAAGACCAGTGTGAAGTACTCGTCACTGGCGAACTCGATGGTGCGGGAGGTCTTGGTCTCGGCGATGTTGTAGATGCGAGCGTCCATCCAGACACCGTCCTTGCAGTAGAGGGTCTGGTCGGCGACCTGCTTGATGGAGGCGGTCTGCACGGCGTTGAGGTCGGCATCGACCCATTCGTTGCGGACGTTGACCCGCGCCTGCTGCACCTGTCTGCCGAGGTTGATGGACTGGTTGACGCCGCCAGCGCCGGCGCGGTCGCCCGCGGCGCGCTTCTCGAGAGACTCGGCGGCCTGCAGTTCAAGGTTGTACCTGTACTGGATAGAAGCGCCTGGTGTCAGGCGAAAGCCATCGCCATCGGCCATGTAGAAGCCGCTCGTATCATTTCCCGCCGCCATTGCGCCGCTCTCTGCGGCGAGGAAGGCGGTGTACTCGGTGAGGATGCCGAACTCGGTGGAGAGACGGACGATCTCGTCCACGAGTTCCTTCATCTTCGGATCGCTCGCGATGACGCTGCTGTTGCTTGTGGTGAGGCCCGAATCGGCGGTGGCCTGGCGGATCGAGTCGATGAGGACGGCGATCTTGCGGCTGGCCCAGAGCCGGGGGACGAAGCCGTTGGCGGTGGTTGCGTGGTCGAAGGTGAATGAGAACTCGAAGCGGCGGGGCTTTCCGAGGTAGTTCCCCTCGATCGCGAGGCGCAGGGGCTTGGTGGAGGTGTACTGGCTGAGGAGAACGAGTTGGTCGCCCTCGAAGAGATCGGGGAGCACGGAGGGGAGGATGTCGCGGAGTGCGCCGGCCGGAGCGCTCGTGCCGTCCTCGCCCATGACGATGAGTTTCGGCTCTGCGAGCACGGGGCCGGAGAGGCGCTTGAAGACCTGGCCGACCTTCACTTCGACGTCCTCGTTGGGGAGGACGAAGGTGCTGGTGGCGCGGGAGTTCTGAGCGAGAACGGAGAGGAGCGGGGCGTTGACATCGACGCCGACGCCGAAGGTGAAGATGCGGCGCTTGTGCGCGTTGGCCTTGACGGCGGCCTCGCGGATTGCGACCTCGCGGCGTTCGCCGACGGTGGGGAGCCCGTCGGTGAGGAAGAGGACGAGCGGGATCGTTGTTGTTGCATCGCCGACGGGCTGCTGGCGCAGGGCTTCGACGAGCGCGTCGTGGATGTTGGTGCCGCCCATGGCGCGGATGTTCCCGATGTACTCGCGGATCTTGGCGATGGTCTCGGGGCTCTTGACGACCGGCGTGGCGGAGAAGGAGGCGATGGTGTCGGAGTAGTCGATGATGTTGAAGGCCTCGCCATCGTCCAGCGCCTCGATGACCTGCAGCGCGGCGGCCTTGGCCTGGTCCATCTTCTCGCCCCGCATGGAACCGGAGCGATCGATGACGACGGTGACTTCACGCTTGAGTGTGGGTCGGTCGGCGGGGAGTTCGGGTACGCCTGCGATGAGGAGCATGTAGCCCCCCTGCTCGGCGACCTTCGGATCCGGATATGCCATCAGCGATGCGCTGATGCCGTTGCCGGGTGATTTCTCGGTGATGTAGGAGAGCCGGAAACTGCCGGGATCCGCGGCGGTCGTGACGGCGATGGTTGCGGCTCCCGGGGCCTTGCGTTCCACCACGAGTTCATGGCTCGGCGAATAGAACGCGGCGATGGGCGACTTCGACGCGACATCGACCTTGATCGACCATGAGATGCCGCTGCGTTCGAGCGACTCGGTGCGAGGGAGGACATAGTCCACGCGGTTGCCGTCGGCGGAGAGGACCTGCTCGTAGGTGAGGCGGATTTTTTGTGTGCCGCCTGCTGCGATGGGGAAGACGCTGGTCTTGATGAGGTTCAGCCCGGCGAACTCGACGAGGCCGGGGTCGCGCATGGAGCGGACGATGTCTTCGTATATGCGCCGGGCCTCGTCGCGAGCGAGGATCTGGGCCTGCCCTTCGTTGGGCATTCCCTCCATCTCGAACGAGCGGACGGTTGAGCCGTCGGGGACGGGCAGGATGATCTGGGCTTCCTGGGGAGAGCCCGAAGCATTCGCGAGGATGATGGTGAGCGTGGTGGAGGCGACCTGCTCTCTGATGGAGACGTTCGCGCCGACCTCGCGGATGGAGACGGGCTGGGTGTGGCCGGGGCGGACGAGCACGCGCGACTGGGGCACGACGATGTTGACGTGGTCGGGCGCGGCGTGCGCGACCTGGGCGAGGGCGGGGAGAGTGGCGCACGTGCCGAGAGCGGCCGCGCACACGATGACCCATGCTCGCATGGATCCGGTGCGTCGAGCGAGCGTGCGGGTCGGTGCTGTGTGGGTGGGCATGGTGAGACTCCCGGGGTGCGGCTCGCCCTGAGTGGGCGATCCTGACACCATGGTGATACTCACCCGTCGGCGTTTGGGGCGTCACGGTTCCGTAACCGTTGGCGGGAGGAGATGCGATCTTTATTCGGCTCGTGGCGAGAGCAGGGGCGTGCCGGGCGTTGGATCGGCGGGCTGTGCGCCGGCACCTGGGGGTGCGTCGTCAGGGACTCTCAGCCAGAGGGCTAGACCGCTGGAGGCGGCGGTGAGTGCCGCGACGATCAGGCAGGCCTCGAGGAATCCGAACCGGGTGACTACGACCTGTGTGAGCGGCGGGCCGACGGCGGCGAGAGTCCATGCGCCTCCGAGCATGAGCCCGCTGGCGAGGGATGTGTGATCGGTGAGCAGCCGCTGGGCGATGCCGATGGTCATGGGAACGAGCGCGCCGGTGCCGACACCCACGACGACGCAGACGATTCCCGCCGCGATGAGCGCGGCATTGTCAGAGCCCAGGCCGAGGGTGAAGGGGAATGCCGCGATGGCAGCGGCTCCGAGCACCGGGCAGATGAGGAGTGAGAGGCGTTCGTGTCGGTGCGCGATGAACGCGCCGGCGATCATGGCGGCTGCGCCGGCGCCGAGCTGCATGGATGCCTGCAGCGGTCCGTTGCGGATCGAGGCCTGTCCGCGGAGCGCGTCGCTCAGGTCGATGGCATTCGCGCGTGTGACGGCTTCCATCTCGGTCCAGCGGGCGACAAGCAGCATCATGGAGGCGTTCACGGTGAATCGGATCGCGTTGCCGGCGTAGAGGAGCCAGACGGATCGCCAGCGGTGGGGGATTCTGGGGTGCGGGATCTCGCCATGGGCTCGCTGGTTGCGGTGGTCGAGGCGACCGATCGCCATCTGGAGCACGACCGTGAAGACGACCGCTGCGATCATGGCCCACGCGAGCGAGCGGAGTCCGACGCCGGAATCGCCCTGGCCCACGCTCTGCACCCAGACCGGGAACATGACGTTTCCGGACATGCCGCCCAGCATGCCGGCCATGTAGAAGCCGGAGAGGGCGAGTGATCTTCGCGAGCCGCCGAGCTTTCCGGTTGCGGCGGCGGCAACGGGGTGGAAAGCGCCGACGCCGCTGGCCGCGATCACCTGCAGCAGGAGCAATTGCTCGAAGGTCTGAACGTGTCCGACGAGGAGCGCGGCGAATCCTGCGCAGAGGAGCCCAAGCACACCGGGGAGGCGTGTGTTGAATCGATCGCAGATCCACGCGGTTGTCGGCTGGATCAAGCCCGAGCAAATCGAGCCGAGCGCGATGACCATCGCGCCCTGCTCGTGGGTCATGCGCAAGTGTCCCTCGATAACCGTGATGAGTGGGACAAAGAGGAAGGAGAAGAGATCGACGATGGCATGGCAGACGATCACGGCACCGAGGCGCAGTGAGACCCGCGTGGTTGCTGGTGCGGCAGGGATTACGACGTGTGCTGGTGTGGTGGTCATGAAAGAGGCGCGAGCGGGGAGTCGCAAAGCCGGGGTTGCCGGCGAGGTGGAGGCAAGCCCGAGCGGGCGCACGTGTAGATCGTTCGCCTGGTGTCGTTCGGATGCTGTCGCGTGCCGGGTGGATCCACGGAAATCGAGCTAAGCGGTTGAGCGGGCGCAGGACACGGGTGTGCCGGCGAGGTTGCGCGGAGAATGCGCGTTGTGAGTCCAATAACCGTGAGCGGATCGTGGATCGTCGCATGTCAGATGGCCACCAGGTGCCGAGCGGTGGGGTCATGTTCGCATGTGTGGGTGTGTGAAGTATGTTTTCTCGGACTATTCCTCGTTTTTTGGGGGTTCTCGGCTATGTTGTGTGGTGGAGTGGCCTGAGATCGCGCCGGGAGGACCCTTGCGCGTGATGACAAAGACGGAGCGTTGACCCACGAAACCGCCGGACGTTCGGCGCGGAGGTCATCCAGCCGAACGCCCGGAATCGGGCGTTGTCGCTGCGCTCACGACGCGCCCCACCTGTTCCGAGCGCGCAAGAGGCAAGGTGCATCATGAGAAAGTGGTTCTGTGCCGGCGCTGTTGTCGCTGCGGCGGGGTTGGCGACCTCTGCCGGTGGCGTGAACGGCGACATCGTCTTCACCAATCAGTCGGACGACAGCATCAAGGTGCTGTCGGGTGGATCCTTGACGACGCTTGTCACGTTCGCGGATCCGACGACTCGGCTCGCGGGGATCACCCGCGCGGGGAACGGGAAGTGGTACGTCGCGAACGGTCCGATTCCGCCGACGGAGTCCAGCGCGTCGATCTTCGAGATCGACGACATCTTCGCGGCATCACCGAGCGTCTCCGCGCTTGCTTCGGGCAATCCCTCGCAGAATCCGATCCATCTGCGTTGGGACAAGGCGCGCGGCGTGCTGATGTCGATCAACAACCCCGGGCGTCACCCGATCGATCCCGCGCTCGACGGTGTGCTCGCGTACCATCTGAACGGCACGACCACGACCGTGTGGAGCGAGCCCGACCCCGCCTCGCGTCCGTTCTATTACGACGGCGTGTGGATGACGAAGATCGCCGACGGCACGGATGACTATCTCGTGGTCGCCGGGAACGGCGGTGCGTTCGGTGGTCCCGGGAACCTGTACTCGGCGACGATGTGGCGGCTGTCGATCGACGGCGCGCTCAATGGAACGATGTCCCTGCTTGCTGACCTCGGCGATGCGGGCTCGCTCGGGCTGGCGGAGGGGATCTTCGATGCGCGTGGTCTGACCACGACCAACACCGGTCGGATCTTCATGACCAGCAAGGACAACGGCAAGGTGTACGAGATCGATCTCTCGGGCGGCTTCGGCATCACGGAGATTGCCAGCGGGATCGACTACGCGACCCGCATCGAGTACAACCGCTACACGAACCGGCTTGTGCTGGTGCAGCAGCACGTCCCGGCGGACGTCGGTCTGATCAGCGAGATCCGCCTCGACGGCACGGGGTACACGGTTCTGACGGCGGATCCGATTGTCTCACCGCGCGACCTCTACATCGTGCCTGCGCCCGGAGCGTTCGCGCTCCTGGCTCTCGGGGGGATGCTGTCTGTGCGTCGCCGGCGTGCGGTCGGTTGAGAGCTTGGTTTGTCGGACATGGGGGTCGCCGCCGCGGGGTGGCGACCCTTCTTTATTGGAGTCAAAGGCCGTGCGGGCTATGATCTGAGACTGAGTCTCAACTGTGGATGGAATGACTTACGGAGCGACCATGACAACGTTCACGCCCGGCGCGGCTTCTTCTGTGGCAACTTCTATCGGTGACCGCTTGAAGGTGGAGACGGCGGATCTTCACACGCGGGCGGAGAAGTCTCCTCTGCAGGCGGCGCTTGTTCAGGGGCGTCTGTCGCGGGAGGCGTACGCCGGATTCCTCGGGCAGATGCTGCTGGTTCACGAGGCGCTGGAGCGTGCGGTCGCCGGGGCGGCGCGTTCGCATCCGGCTGTGGCGGCGATCTGGAACGATGAGCAGAGGAAGGCGCCGCTCGTTCGCGAGGATCTCGCGTTCTACGGCGTTGATCCGTCCTCGTTGGCACCTCTGGCGGAGACCCGGTCCGTGATCGATCTGATCGGCTCGCGCACGGCCGCGGATCCGGTGGCATCGATCGGCATGCACTATGTGCTCGAGGGCGCGAACAACGGTAACCAGTTCATTGCGCGCGTCATCAGAAAGGTGTACGCGTTGGACGGGGCGGAAGGAACGAAGTCTCTTGATCCCTACGGCACGCGTCAGCGTGAGGCGTGGGCATCGTGGAAGGCCTCGCTCAACGCACAGGTGTTCACCGCCGTCGAGCAGGATCGCATCGTCGAGGGCGCGGCCTCGATGTTCCAGGCCATTATCGACGTGAGCGACGCTGTCTGGAGGTCGGTGGGAAAGGAAGTCTGATGCCTCTCACCAGAGAGCAGATGATCGATCTGCTGAACTCTGACCTCGCCTCGGAGTATTCGGCGGTCATCCAGTATCTGACGTATGCCGCGAAGGTCACGGGGCCGAATCGCGGGGAACTCTCGGAGTTCTTTCGCGACGAGATCGCGGGCGAGACCGAGCACGCGAGGTTTCTCGCCGACAAGATCGTCGCGCTGGGTGGCGTGCCGGTGACGGTTGCTGCCCCGGTTCCAGAGGTGTCGGAGAACAAGGCGATGCTCGAAGCGGTGCTCGCGGCTGAGAAGGCGGCGGTGGCTCGCTACACCGAGCGAGCGGCCCAGGCCGAGGCGATGGGGCAGAAGGGGCTTCAGGTGCAGCTCGAGGACATGGTCGCAGATGAGACCTCGCACATGGAGCAGGTCGAGCGCATCCTGCGCGGCTGGCGATCCTGATCCGGCTACACGGGCATCAACCATTCCGGCAGCGCGCCGATTCGTCCCTCGCGATCGACGCACGCGAGCGTTGTGTTCGCTCCCGCGGCATCGATGGAGAGCGCGGTGTTGTTGCGCTCGACGATGTGGATCTCATAGGCGTGCTCGATTTTGACGCGTCCTCCACCCGACACGCGGCAACGGACCTCGATCACGTCGTCGTACAGGATCGGTCGGCGATAGGCGACTGAGAGTTTGGCGACGACGAGGAAGATGCCTGCTCCTTCGAGCTGGGCGTATGAAACGCCGCTGGAGCGCAGTAACTCGGTGCGGGCCATCTCGAGCCAGGGGATGTAGGAGCCGTGATGGGCGACGCCCATCGGGTCGCACTCGCAGTATCGGACGCGGACCCGCAGCGAGCCCTCGGTGCTCGGGGCTCGTTCAGGGAGAGGGTTGGCAGCAAGGGCTGATCGCAGGTCGCGCATGCGGGATGCTACCCCCAGATTCGGATATCGGGCGTGTCTGGATGGCAAAGCGGTATACGCGAACGGATTCGGTTATCGGACGGTTTGTGTGTGTAGCGGTATCGGGCTTGAGGGGTCATTGGTGTTGCCAGAATCGGTGTGTCTGGCGTGCAGAATCGATGAGTTCTGCCTGTGCGCCTTGAAAGAGTGAGGATTGGTGATACGTTCTTCGTTGGAGAGAGTGGGTCGGCGTGGGAACGCCGCCCACAGGGGTCGTCGCACGCTGGACGACTCGATGAAGGGAGATCGTCTGATGCCTCGCAGAAGGGCCTTTGTCGCGCTGGCGGCCAGCAGCGCGGTACTCGTGACGGTTGTCGGGCTTGGTACCGCGCTCGGTGCCGCGGATCCCCTTGCCCCGCAGGTTGTGGAGGATCAGATGCGAGCCCACACGCCCGCGTCGAGTGATTGGATGCTTTCTCCGGGCTCAATGGCCTTGCTTGCGGCGTCAGGAATTGCTCTACTAAAGGCCCGGCGCGAGTGAGCGTCGGCGTTTGACATTCAGGTCCACTTCCGTCGCTGACTGGAGGAGCGACGGTTGTTTCGCCGGGCCCGCGCGACGGGCCCGGCTGCTTTTTGGGCTTGTGAGCGGAAGCGCATCGCAGTGAAACCGAACTACGATAATGCATGAGACGGGTTCACGCGGGCCAACGTGCGACCTCGCCCGATGCGCTGATCACGCTCTGGGGCGTGCTGGCGCTGATGGTTTCGTTCGCGCTGTTTGTTCTGCTGCTGCCGGTGGCGATCGGCCTGGCGATCGCGTGCGTTGTGCTGGTCGGCATCGTGTGGTGCGTGGCGTGGGTCAGGGTGAAGTGGGCGCGGGCGAAGCGACCGAACGGCATGCTCGACGGGCGCAGGAACGTGCGCGTGCGGATGCCGGGACAAGACTTTCATTCTCACGAGCGGTGATCGATTCCGGGCCGCGATCATTCGGATGTGTGAGCGAGTTTCGCGTCCGCGACGATCGTGAAGGGGATGGTTGTCTCTGCGACGCTGTTGCTGGTCAGGTCGCGCATGGTGATCTTCATGCGGTACTTTCCGACCGTGAGGGTTGAGGGGAGTTCGATCGCGTTTGTGATGAAGAAGTCGCGACGCTTGGTGCGGGAAGACTCGGAGATGCTCTGAGCCGGGCGTTTCCAGCAGTGTGCGCCGTCTGAGTCGTGGTAGACGTCGATTTCCTGCGAGAGTTCGACCGTGCGGCGTACGCCCGGGCCGGGCCTGCTCGCGAAGCGATCGACCTCGGTGTAAACGATCACGCGGGCGGGGCGACCGGCGAGGAACGAGTTCACGTTGAGTTCGTTGTAGTCGCCGAACCCGTTGACGCGGGTGCAGAGGCGAGCTTCTGTGATGCGCAGCGGCAGGCCCTCTGAGGCGCGATCCGCCGCGGCTCGAAGTGCGTCGGCGTGATCGATCGATGCAGAGCCCTCTGAGTCGGATGTGGCGATCGATTGGTGGATCGAACGTATTGCATCGAGGACTGCGCGTTCTGTGGGCGCAATGGTGCCGACATTCGGGGTCGGGCGGCCCTGGCTTCCCGCGATTGCGGCGGCGAGCGCGAGATCACCCATGGGGGCGGGGCTCTGTGCCGCTCGCGCGATCAGCAGATCGGAGAACTCGGCGGCGGCACCTTCGACGGAGTGCTCCGAAGTCTCTGCTCCGGCGATCGCAGCTAGCCCGGTACTGGCTTGTGAACCGGCGGCGGCGCCTCCCGGACCGCCGCCGGCTGATTGCGGGTTTCTCTCAACGGAGACCAGCCCGACGGAGACGCCTTGCCCGTCGGTCGATTGGATGACCGGCTCGGGCTGGGCCGCGGGCGACGATGTGCGTGCGGCTGCGGTGGGGGTCGTTTGTGCTGCGTCGCGTGTCGCGGCGTCTGCGAGGACCCGTTCGAGGTCGAGGGCGGATCGCGCGGCCAGGTCCTCGACCGATCCCGGTTCGGGCTGCTGGTAGGGGTCGGGTGTCGTGCCTCGGATTGCCGGCGATTCACCGCGTTCGAGGGCAGCTAGGCCGACGGTGACCGGCTGGTCGCGATCGTTCTGTGTGCGCGTGGTTCTGGTGCTCTGCCCGCACGATGTCAGCATCGCGAGGGCGAGGAGTGCGGGCACAGTGGAAACATGGGATCGGTGTCGCACGGTTCGCCTCCTGCGGCCTGGTGCGAGGTCATGGAGTCTGCCGCGTCCATCCTGAACGCGATCACGGAACGGTTGGGGTTCCTGTCAGGAGTGATCGGCCGGATGCGCCGCGAACCTTGCGAATCTGATGGCCAGTGCTTCCAAGGACCGGATGGGATCGCTGCCTCGCTTCGAGGCCGCGTCGGCACGGACGCACGCCTGGAAGAGATCGGCGGCTGCCTCTGCCGACGCCCGACGCGAGAGGTCGTAGATCGGCTCGGCTCCTGCTCCGTAGATCTTGGCGGCACTGCCTGCTGCGCGGACGTTCCCCCCTTGGCGCGCGACAGCGGTCACGGCGTGGATCTTTCTCGCCAGGTCTGTCAGGGCCCACTGGATCTTGAGAGCGGGTTCCCGTGAGGTTTCGAGGAGTGTGCGGAGATTCTCGAGCCCGATCCGAGGGTCCGGATTGAGGAACTCCGACTGGATCTGCCAGAGGTCGGCTTCGCGCTCATCACCGACATGGGCCGCCACCAGATCGGCCGTGATGGTTGCCTTGCCGTCAGGGCCCGCACCGGCCGCTGCGAGCTTGGCGAGTTCCGTGTCGATGCGGGTCATGTGTCCGTCGAGGAGTGAGACGAGCATGCGTGCGGCGTCTGGCTGCACGGTGGCGTTGTGGCGTTTCGCGGCGCGGCGGGCGGTCCATGCGGCGAGCTTTGCGAAGTCGAGTGGGCCGCAGTAATGGACGACGCCGTGTCGGATGATCAGTTCGTCCAGTTTCCCGCCTCGCCAGATCGTGCCGCGGAGTACGAGGGTTGTACCATCGTTCGGCGATTCGGCGTAGCGCTCGAAGAGGGGCCTCGCGTCTTCTTTGACGAGATCGGCGGCGTTCTCGACAATGACCACTTTGTGCGAAGACATTAGTCCGAACGAGCGGCATTCGTCGAGCACTTCCGCGGGTGAGGCGGTGAGGCCGTCGAACGAGAAGACATCGATGCCCCCGTGGTGCTGTTCGAGCGACTCGCGCAGATGGGTCGTGAACTCAAGCCGGAGGAAGTCGTTCTCGCCATACAGGACGATGATCCTGCGCGAGGGATCAAAGGTGCTGAGGTCACCACCCTTGGAGCCGGTGTCGGACTTTGTGCCGGGCTTTTTGGCCATGCTCCAGCATAGGGCGAGGGTGGGGGAGGGTCGGGCGAGTAGCTTGTGCCTGTCTGAGCGGGCGGGCGTGGATCTGGGAGGCGGGTGAGGCGGGTGCTTGGGACGGTTGGGAGTATGCGGGGTGTCGGACCCTACGATCCCCGTTCAGCACCCTGGAGCATGTGGCGCATGGTCTACCGAGTCTGCAAGATCTTCGAGGTTGAGTCTGGTCACATGCTGTCGAAGCACCCGGATCGGTGCCGCTTCCCGCACGGACACACGAGGCGGATCGAGGTTGTGGTCTCGGCGAACGCGCTAGACAGCAACGACATGGTGTGCGACTTCAAGGCGTTGAAGGTTGCGATTGCGGAGTTCATCGATTCGTTCGACCATGCGATGGCGATCAACAGCGAGGATCCCGCGCTTCGGGCGATGCGTGAGATAGGAGATCGTTTGGTGGTCTTCGAGGGGCTGGATCCGACGACGGAAGTGCTCGCGAAGCACATCTTCGACTTTGTGAAGGACAGGATCGGCTCAGGGCGGACCTTTACCGACCGCAGCGGTATCACCTATGCGTTCCCGGTCGGACTCAGACTCGAGCGTGTTCGGGTTGGAGAGACGAGTTCGACCTGGGCGGAGTATGCAGAATCGTGAGGTCGGGCTCGCTCTGCGCGGTTTGCCCGAGTCACGCGGCAATGGAGCAACCAGCATGATCCGGGCAGGTCTCAGTCGATTTCGTCTTGCGGGTGCCGCGGTGCTTCTCGGCGCGGCGATTGTCACGAGCACTGCATCGGCGATGACACTCCAGCCCCCGGGCGCGACGCCGGATGAGAAGGCGGATATCGCGGCGGCACGTTCGCTCTCACGGGCGTTCCAGCATGTGGCGAAGCGAGCAGAGCCGTCGGTGGTACACATCACGTCGCTCCAGCAGGTGTACACGAGGCGGTCGCTCTTTGACGCGCCACGGGCGGAACTCGCGCCGGGCGGGCTGGGCTCGGGCGTCATCGTGACCGAGGATGGATACATCCTCACGAACAACCACGTCGTCGCGGGCGCGGACCAGTTGCGGGTGCGTCTTGCGGACGGGCGTGAGCTCGAGTGCCAGTTGGTTGGGGCTGATCCGGCGACGGATCTTGCGGTGCTGAAGGTTGACGCGACCGGGCTTCCGATACTTGCGTTCGGTGACTCTGACGCGCTCGAGGTCGGCGAGTGGGTCGTCGCGATCGGATCTCCGTTCGGGTTCGATTCCTCCGTGACTGCGGGGATCGTGAGCGCGAAGGGGCGGAGCGGGATCGTCGGGCGCAGATCCGCCGAGGGGTTGTACGAGGAGTTCATACAGACGGACGCCGCGATCAACCCTGGGAACTCGGGCGGGCCGTTGCTCGATCTGGACGGCCGGGTGGTGGGCATCAACACGGCGATCATCACGCGGTCGGGTGGATCGATCGGGCTGGGGTTCGCGATTCCCGCGAAGATGGCGCGGAGCGTGATGGAGAACATCATCGCGAGCGGGCGTCCGCAGCGGGGGTTTCTGGGCGCGGTGTGGGGCGATATCGACGTGTCGCGTGCGGCGCGTCTGGGCCTTGCGGCACCAAGCGGGGCGATCATCGAGGGCGTGATGCCCGAGAGCCCCGCGGATCGCGCCGGGCTTCGCGTGGGAGATGTTGTCGTCGCGTTCGATGGAAAGCCGGTGGACTCGTTCAATCGGCTGCGCAACGCCATCGCGTTCACGCCGCCGGGGCAGACGATTTCTGTCGAGGTGCTTCGCGATGGGGATCGACGTGTGATCGAGGCCCAGATCGCTGATCGCGAGGAGTGGCTGGCGGCGGCTCGTCGGGAGGAGTCGATCGAGTCGCTGGGCATCACGGTGATCAACGCGGTGCGGCTCGGCGCGTCGGGATTCGGCGATGCGGACGCGGGGGGCGTGCAGATCGCGTCTGTGGCTCCGGGCGGGCTTGCGCGGCGCGAGGGGCTTGAGCCGGGCGATCTGATCTATGCGATCAACGGGCGGATGATCGCCAACGTTGCGGAGCTGCGTCAGGCGTTGCAGAGCGCGTCGTGGAGGCAGGGCGTTCGCATCGACGTCGAGCGCGGGAACCGGCGCGGCTATGTGATCATCCGGCGTTGATGTCGGTCGGTTTGGAGCCCCAGAGCTTTGCGAGGAGGGTGCGTACATCGCCGCACGCGCCGATGATGCACGGCAGCGCGATGAGGATCATCGCGGTGGCGGACATGAGGCCGAAGCTGATGGTGATGGCCATGGGGATGAGGAACCTGGCCTGGAATGACTGTTCGAGCATGATGGGAGCGAGGCCGGCGACGGTTGTGATGGTCGTCAGCAGGATGGCGCGGATGCGGTTTCGCCCGGCGTGGACGAGGGCGTCGATCGTCGGGACACCGTTGCGCCTGGCGTGGTTGAAGAACTCGATGAAGACCAGCGAGTCGTTGACGACAACGCCGGAGAGCGCGACGAAGCCGATGAGCGACAGGAACGTCATGCTGAAGCCGAGGATGAGGTGGCCCCAGATCACGCCGATCAGACTGAAGGGGATGGCGGTCATGACGACGATCGGCTGGATGTGATTGCCGAAGAGCCACGCGAGGACGAAGTAGATCAGGCCCAGCGATGTGAGCATGCCGAGCGGGAGACGCTGGAACGACTCGGCCATGTCCTTCTGGCGTCCGCGTTCCATGATCCGGACGCCAGGAAACTCTGCTTCGAGCGAGCGGAGCAGCGGGCGCAGGGCGGCGGTGATCTGCTCGGTGTTCGCGACGGCGTTGTCCACGTCCGCGCTGACCGTGATGGCTCGGTTGCCGTTCAGGCGTCTGACGGTCGCGTATCCCTCTGTCTCGTCGAGCGTGCAGATCTCTGCAAGCGGCACGCTGCGCCCGCCGGGGGAGAGCAGGCGCAGCGACTCGATGGTTGCGATGCTGCGTCGCGCCGATTCGGGGAGGGTGACGCGAACATCGACATCTTCGAGGCGTCCCGGGAAGGTGTGTGCCTCAAGCCCGAAGACCGAGGCGCGGATCTGCCTCGCGACGTTCTCGGTGGTGAATCCGAGCTCGCTGGCGCCGGGACGCAGGCGGATGCGGAGTTCTCGCTGCCCGCGATCGGCATCGTTCGCGATGTCGTAGACGCCATCGAAGTCGGCGAGCGCGTCCTCGATTCTGGCGGCGACCGGCGCGAGCAGCGCGGGATCGGCTCCGGTTGCCGTGAGCGTGATGTCGGTGCCCTCCGGGCCGCCAACCATCCCCTGGATCCGCAGCGACTTGACGCCGGGGATCTGCCCGAGCGACTTGCGTATCGCGACGATCACCTCGTCGCTGGTGCGCTCGCGCTGTTCGACGGGGGCGAGTTCCATGATGAGCTGCGCGAGGTGGGTCTGCTGCGATCCTCCGCCGTCGCCGGAGAGCGAGGAGATGGATCCCACGAGGGCGTAGACCGAGACGACCTCGGGCTGGTCGAGTGCGGCTCGCTCGATCTTGCGCGCGATGCGATCGGTTTCGATGAGCGGGGTGCCGACGGGCATGCGGAGTTCGGCGGTCACGGTTTCGGCATCGCTGGAGTCGAGGAAGACGAACTTGAGGCGGCCGCCCGCGAGCATGCCAAGCGAGGCGATCAGGGCGGCGACAAAGAGTGTGAGGGTCATCCAGCGCCGGCG